>CAWFTT010000001.1:0-10329 GCA_963818785.1 uncultured Actinomycetota bacterium
ACACGTCCCGGGCGGCGACCATACCCGGGAGCTTAATGCCGATCGCAAGCGCGGCGGAGCCGGGCGCAGCGGGTCGGCATGGTCGGTGTAGTGCCGATCGCAAGCGCGGCGGAGCCGGGCGCAGCGGGTCGGCATGGTCGGTGTAGTGCCGATCGCAGGCGCGGCGGAGCCGGGCGCAGCGGGTCGGCATGGTCGGTGTAGTGCCGATCGCAGGCGCGGCGGAGCCGGGCGCAGCGGGTCGGCATGGTCGGTGTAGTGCCGATCGCAGGCGCGGCGGAGCCGGGCGCAGCGGGTCGGCATGGTCGGTGTAGTGCCGATCGCAGGCGCGGCGGAGCCGGGCGCGGCGGGTCGGCATGATCGGTGTCATGCGCAAGCGTGCGAAACTTTAGCCGTGCCTGCAATCACTTTGGACGGCAAAGCCACCCGCGACGAGATCTTCGTCGACATCAAGAATCGGGTGGCCGCTCTGACCGCATCGGGCCGCACGCCCGGGCTGGGCACGATCCTGGTCGGCGACGACCCCGGCTCCCAGGCCTACGTCCGCGGAAAGCACGCCGACTGCGCCAAGGTGGGCATCACGTCGATTCGCCGGGACCTGCCCGCCGACATCAGCACCGCCAAGCTGAACGAAACCATCGACGAACTCAACGCCAACCCGGAGTGCACCGGCTACATCGTGCAGTTGCCACTACCCAGACACCTCGACGAAAACGCCGCGCTTGAGCGCGTCGACCCGGTCAAGGACGCCGACGGGCTACACCCCACCAACCTGGGCCGGTTGGTGCTCAACAACCCAGCGCCGCTGCCATGCACGCCGCGCGGCATTGTGCACCTGCTGCGGCGCTACGGCGTTGAAATCGCCGGCGCGCATGTCGTCGTCATCGGCCGCGGTGTCACGGTGGGTCGCCCGCTGGGGCTGCTGCTGACTCGCCGCTCGGAGAACGCCACGGTGACGTTGTGCCACACCGGCACCCGCGACCTACCAGCGCTGACCCGGCAGGCGGACATCATCGTGGCCGGCGTCGGTGTGCCGCACCTGCTCACCGCCGACATGGTGCGACCGGGTGCGGCGGTGGTCGACGTCGGCGTCAGCCGCACCGAGGCCGGATTGGTCGGGGACGTGCATCCGCGCGTGTGGGACGTGGCCGGGTACGTCTCGCCGAACCCGGGCGGCGTCGGCCCCCTTACCCGGGCTTTCCTGCTGACCAACGTTGTGGAACTGGCCGAGGCCCAGCTCGGAGCGCACGGGTGAAGATCCGGGAGACGACCCGTCGGGTCTTCGCCGCGCAGTGGCCGGTGGTGCTGGTCGTCGTCGTCTTCGTGGTGGCGTTCGCGTTGGCGGCGGCCAATTTCTGGCGTCGCGGCGCACTGATGATCGGGATCGGCGTCTCGGTGGCCGCGGTGCTGCGGTTGGTGTTGTCCGACGAGCGCGCCGGGCTTCTGGTGGTGCGCAGCAAGGGCAGCGATTTTTTGGCGACGGCTACCGTCGCGGCCACCATGTTCTACATCGCGTGGACGATCGACCCCTTGGGAACCAAGTAGCCGCGGAGCAGGTCAGCTGAACGAGTAGTCGGCCAACGGAAACTGCAGCTGTTCGCGCACCGCGTTGCGGGTGGAGGTGGGGCGCAGCAGCGTCGCTTCACCGCGTTGGTCGAAGTAGTAGGAGTTCGCCGTCGCGCAATCACCGGCGTAGAACACCGTCTTCTGCAGATGCTCATTCATCCGGCCCAGGAAGCGGGCGTTGGCGTCTTCGGTGACCTCGAACGTCGCTGCGCCCCGGCGTCGTAACTCACCGAACAGCCGGTCCATGTGGCGCATCTGGTATTCCATCGTGTTGAAGAAGGACAGTCCGGAGAAGGCGAATGGGCTGGCCAGGCTGAGGTAGTTGGGGAACTGCGGGATTGAGACCCCTTCGTAAGCCTGAAACCCGTTGTCTCGCCACCACTTTCCAAGGTTGCGTCCCTCCCGGCCGATCACCTCGATGGCGGGGAAGTTGGCTTCCCACAGATCGAAACCGGTGGCCAGCACCAACGTGTCGATGGTGGTCTTGTGCCCGTCGGTGGTGACGATGCCGTCCGGCTCGACCCGCTCGATGCTGTTGGTCTCCAAATGCACGTGCGCCTTGGTGAACGCGCGATAGTAGGAATTGGACCAGGTGGGCCGCTTGCAGCCGAAATCGTAATCGGGGGTGAGCTTTTCGCGCAACTCCTTATCGCGCACCGCGATGAAGCGGCCGATCTTGGCGAAGTCGGCCGCGGCGATGTTCAGCCGCCGGAAGCCGCGGTAGTGCAAGACAGCGGTCACCATCCCGAGCTCGAAGGCAGTGTCGGTGACAAAGCGGAACGCGCGGTGCACCAGCGGTAATCGGGTGAACAACCAGCGCAGCCAGTCCGGAATAGCGAAGTCCATCTTGGGCACCACGTAGATCGGTGTGCGCTGGTACACGGTCAGCTCGGCGACCTGCTTGGCCAGCTCCGGCACCAGCTGCACCGCCGTGGCACCGGTGCCGATCACTGCGACGCGGCGTCCCGCGGGGTCGTAGTCGTCGTCCCAGGCCGTGGTGTGGATGACCTTGCCGTCGAAGCTCGTGATCCCGGGGATGTCCGGAGCGTGCGGCTGCGAAAGAAATCCGGTCGCGGTGATCAGGAACCGTGCGCTCACCGTTTCCCCGCCGCTGTTGCCCGCCAGCGCCAGCCGCCACACCTTCGCGTCCTCGTCCCAGCGGGCACCTTCGACCGTCGTGTTGAACCGCATGTAGCGGCGGACATGGTACTTGTCGGCCACCCGTTCGGCGTACTGCTTGAGTTCCGCACCGGGTGCGAACAACCGCGACCAGCCGGGGTTGGGCTCGAACCAGTACGAGTAGGTGGTCGACGGGATGTCGACGGCCAGGCCGGGGTAACGGTTGACGTGCCACGTGCCGCCCAGATCGTCCTCCCGCTCGAGGATGACGAAATCGTCGAATCCGAGCCGTTTGAGCTGGATGGCCGCACCGATGCCGCCGAAGCCCGCCCCGACGATGACGACGTCGAAATGCTCCGAAGTCATGGAGTAACCGTACCTTACTGAGCAGTAGCTGCTAGTTGGTAAATGTCGCCCGCACACAGACGGTGATGTAAGGCAGGGCAAGGCCTTCGGTGTTCGCCAGCGCCGGGTGGGTGGCCAGCAGTGCGCGGACTTGGTCGAGGGTTTTGGTGCGCACTTCGGTCGGCGAAGTGATGCAGTAGCTCCGGGAGGCCACCAGGTCGATCAGCGCCTGCGGCGTCAGATAGCTGGTCCACTCGACTTGGTGACGCTCCAGCCCGGTGAACGGCTCAGGCAGCGTCACCTTGTTGCGCACCGGGTCGTCGTCGCGGCCGATGATGCGACCCAGTTCCCGCACCCAGCCAAGCCGCTCGTCGCGGGTGTTCCACACCAGGCCAAGCCGGCCGCCGGGCCGCAGCACCCGGGCCACCTCCGGAAGCGCCCGCTCCGGGTTGAACCAGTGCCAGGCCTGCGCGACCAGCACCGTGTCGACGCTGTCGTCGTCCAACGGGATCTCTTCGGCAGTGCCCAGCAAAGCCGGCGTGTCCGGCAGCGAGTGCCGCAGGACTTCCAGCATTTCGGCCAACGGATCCACCGCGACCACATCGAGCCCGCGCTCCACCAGCCGGGTGGTCAGCTTGCCGGTTCCGGCGCCGAGGTCGAGCACATCGCGGGCGCCGCTCGGCAGCAACCAGTCTATGGCCTCCGGTGGGTAGGACGGCCGGCCACGCTCGTATGCAGCTGCTTGTGGTCCGAAGGACAGCGAACGGGCGTGTCGGGGGCCGCTCACCGGGGATTTTCACCTCCGGCCATTGCGAGGGTCTGCCGCACCAAAGTGCCCACGGCTTGGGTCTCCAACAGGAAGCCGTCATGCCCGTAAATCGAGTCGACCACCTGCAACCTGCTGCAGCCGGGCAGCAAGTTGGCGAGTTCTTGTTGCAGCCGCAGCGGATAAAGCCGATCGGAGGTGATGCCGGCGACCACCACCGGCACCGGGCACCGGCGCAACGCGGCAGCCACCCCACCGCGGCCGCGGCCGACGTCGTGTCGCGACAGCGCCTCGGTCAACACCACGTAGCTTCCGGCGTCGAACCGGGACACCAGCTTGGCGCCCTGGTGCTCCAGGTAGCTCTGCACCGCGTAACGGCCGCCTGATGTCGGGTCTACTGGGTCTTCCGCACCCTGCGCCCTGTTGGCGAACCTGGTGTCCAGTTCGATCTCGCCGCGGTAGGTCAGGTGCGCGACGCGACGGGCGATGTCCAGCCCAGCGTCAGGTGCGCGCCCGCTGCCATAGTAGTCACCGCCTTGCCAGTCCGGGTCCGCCTTGATCGCCGCGACCTGCGTGGATTGGGTGCCGATCTGGTCGGCGGTGGCGCGTGCGCCCACGGCGAGCAACAGCGCCGCACCCACCTGGTCGGGGTGGCTGACCACCCATTCCAGCGCGCGGGCGCCGCCCATCGACCCGCCCACCACGGCGGCCACGTCGGTGATGCCGAGGGCGGCGAGGGCGGCGACGTCCGCCTCCACCTGGTCCCGGACGGTGATCAGCGGGAACTTCGCGCCCAGCGCTCTTCCGTCGCGGCCCGGCGAGCTCGGTCCGGTTGACCCGCGGCAGCCGCCGAGCACGTTGGTTGCCACCGCACACCAGCGGGTGGTGTCGATCGGTGCGCCCGGCCCGGCCACGCCGTCCCACCAGCCCGACGTCGGGTGAGCAGGACCAGCCGGTCCGGTGACGTGCGAGTCGCCGGTCAGCGCATGCAGGATGACCACGACGTTGTCGCGCGCCGGCGACAACTCGCCCCATCGCTGTACCGCGATGGCGACGTCGTCCAGCACCGCACCGCTTTCCAGCTTCAGCGAACCGATGTCGACGACGCCGACCTCGCCTTCGGCCGGCAGCGTCTGCGTGGGCACGTCAGAAATGGTCACGTCGCCCCTTTAGAACGCAGCCACGGCTTGCGGGTCGCTGTGCGGTTCGCCACCCTCGGCGTGCGCCGCGCCGGCCCCGCCGAACTCAGCGGCGGCGGCGAAGCCCAACTCCAAATCGGCCAGGATGTCGTCGATGCCTTCCAGGCCGACTGCCAACCGCACGAGCCCTGGACTGACACCGGTCGTCATCTGCTCCGCAGGGGTCAGCTGAGCGTGCGTGGTCGACGCCGGATGAATGACCAGCGAACGCACATCGCCGATATTGGCGACATGGCTGTGCAGCTTGAGCGCGTTGACGAAGGCCTTGCCGGCCTCCACCCCGCCGGCGAGTTCGAAAGCCAGCACCGCGCCGGTTCCCTTCGGCGCCAGCTTCTTCCCGAGCTCGTGCCACGGCGAACCGGGCAAGCCCGCGTAATTCACCGATAGGACGTCCCCGCGTGCGGCGAGGAACTCGGCGACCCGCTGAGCGTTGGCCACATGTCGCTCGACGCGCAAACTCAGCGTTTCCAGGCCCTGGGCTACCAAAAACGCGTTGAAGGGCGCGGCCGCCGAGCCGTAGTCCCGCAGCAGCTGCACCCGCGCCTTGGTGATGTAGGCGGGCGGCCCCAATTCGGCGTAGACCACGCCGTGGTAGCTCGGGTCGGGAGTGGTGAAGCCGGGGAACCGGCCCTGGTTCCAGTCGAAGGCGCCGCCGTCGACGATGACACCGGCGATCGCAGAGCCGTGCCCACCCAGGTACTTGGTGGCCGAATGCACCACGATGTCGGCGCCTTGCGCCAGCGGCTGGATCAGGTACGGCGTTGCGATGGTGTTGTCGACGATCAGCGGCACTCCGCTGTCGTGCGCGACGTCGGCGACACCGGGGGTGTTCAATACGTCGATCTGCGGGTTGGAGATGGTCTCGGCGAAGAACGCCTTGGTGTTCGGCCGCACCGCCGCCCGCCACGACTCCAAGTCGTCGGGGTCATCGACGAAACTGACCTCGATACCCAGCTTGGGTAGCGAGTAGTGGAACAGGTTGTAGGTGCCGCCGTAGAGCCGCGGGCTGGACACGATGTGGTCACCGGTGGCGGCCAGGTTCAGGATCGCAAACGTCTCTGCTGCCTGCCCGGACGACAAGAACAGTGCGCCTACCCCGCCTTCCAGGGCGGCGATGCGCTGCTCGACAACGTCGGTGGTGGGGTTGCCGATTCGGGTGTAGATGTTGCCCGGTATCTCCAGCCCGAACAGCGCCGCGGCGTGGCTGGTGTCGTCGAAGGTGTAAGACGTGGTCTGGTAGATCGGCAACGCCCGCGCTTTGGTGGCCGGGTCGGGGTGCTGACCGGCGTGAATTTGTCTGGTCTCGAACGACCAGTGCGCGGTCGGATCGTTGTCGGTGTCTTGCGAGTCGTGGTCGGCGCTCATGAGACCGCCAGAACTAGGGTGCGCATCAGGTGTCCCTGTCTACTCGGGGGCCCGACACGGCGGACCCGCGCTTGCCGCGTAGCCGGTACACGGCTACTCAACCTGGTCATCACCCGGGGCACCCCACCGCGGTTGGAGGGTTGCCGGCCAGCAAGCCGGGGCTTCGCGCTGGCGCTCATGACCGAACTGCAGCCTATCGCACAGCACTGACGCCCGGCCACCGGTGACTCGGGTGCCGTGTAGGTGATCTGTGGCGACCCGCTGCGCCCGGCTTCGCCGCGCTGGCGATCGCGACGGTGATCTGTGGCGACCCGCTGCGCCCGGCTTCGCCGCGCTGGCGATCGCCACGGTGATCTGTGGCGACCCGCTGCGCCCGGCTTCGCCGCGCTGGCGATCGCCACGGCGATCAAACGCATGATTGCGGGGTACTCGGGGGGCGGACTCCGACGTCGAGGCCGGGCTCAGGGCGTCAGCCCTTGATAACGTGGCAGCGACGGATACAAACATGGGGCCTTGAAAAAACGACTGAAAAAGCGACCAAGAAAACGACAAGAAACGACCGAAAACTGACGCCGGGAGAAAGACCGTGTGCGCCGAACAGCCGACCATCATCTACACGCTGACCGACGAGGCGCCGCTGCTGGCGACCTACTCCTTTCTTCCCGTCGTGCGCGCCTTCGCCGAGCCGGCCGGAATCAAAATCAAGACCAGCGACATCTCATTGGCGACACGCATCCTGGCCGAGTTCCCCGACCACTTGACCGACGAGCAGCGGGTGCCGGACAACCTGGCCGAGCTGGGCCGGCTGACGCAGCTGCCCGACACCAACATCATCAAGCTGCCGAACATCAGCGCCTCAGTGCCCCAGCTGGTGGCCGCGATCAGGGAGTTGCAGGGCAAGGGATTCAAGGTTCCGGATTTCCCACAGAGCCCGAAAACCGACGAGGAGAAGCAGATTCGGGACCGCTATGCCAAGTGCCTGGGCAGTGCGGTCAATCCTATTCTGCGACAAGGTAATTCCGATCGGCGCGCACCGAAGGCGGTCAAGGAGTACGCCCGCAGACACCCGCACAGTATGGGCAAATGGTCAATGGCGTCGCGCACCCATGTGGCGACGATGCGACGCGGCGATTTCTATCACGGCGAGAAGTCGATGACGCTGGACCGCGCGCGCGACGTGAAGATGGTGCTCGAGACTAAGAGCGGTGAAACGCTGGTGCTCAAGCCGGAAGTGTCGCTGCTCGAAGGTGACGTCATCGATAGCATGTTCATGAGCAAAAAAGCCCTGTGCGAGTTCTACGAAGAGCAGATGCAAGACGCCTACGAGACCGGTGTGATGTTTTCGCTGCACGTCAAGGCGACGATGATGAAGGTGTCCCACCCCATCGTTTTCGGCCATGCCGTCAAGGTCTTCTACAAAAACGCGTTCGCCAAGCATCAGCAGTTGTTCGACGAGCTCGGCGTCAACGTCAACAACGGAATGGTTGATCTTTACAATAAGATCGAGGCGCTGCCGGCATCGCAGCACGACGAGATAATTCGTGACCTGCACGCCTGCCACGAGCATCGTCCAGAGCTGGCGATGGTCGATTCCGCGAAGGGGATCACCAACTTTCATTCACCCAGCGACGTCATCGTCGACGCGTCGATGCCCGCGATGATCCGAGCGGGCGGCAAGATGTATGGGGCCGACGGGCGGCAGAAGGACACCAAGGCCGTCAACCCGGAATCCACCTTCTCCCGCATCTATCAGGAAGTCATCAACTTCTGCAAGACCAACGGCCAGTTCGATCCGACGACGATGGGCACTGTGCCCAACGTCGGTCTGATGGCGCAGCAGGCCGAGGAATACGGTTCGCACGACAAGACTTTCGAGATCCCCGAGGACGGCGTGGCCAACATCGTTGACCTCGAAACCGACGAAGTGCTGTTGACGCAGAACGTGGAAACCGGTGACATCTGGCGCATGCCGATCGTCCGGGACGAGCCCATTCGGGACTGGGTCAAGCTGGCGGTCACCCGTGCGCGCCACTCCGGCATGCCGGTGCTGTTCTGGCTGGACCCGTACCGGCCGCACGAAAACGAATTGATCAAGAAGGTCAGGACCTACCTGGCCGACCACGACACGGACGGCCTCGACATCCAGATCATGTCCCAGGTGCGGTCCATGCGGTACACCCTCGAGCGCCTCGTCCGCGGCCTGGACACCATCGCCGCGACCGGCAACATCTTGCGCGACTATCTCACCGACTTGTTCCCGATCCTCGAACTGGGCACCAGCGCCAAGATGTTGTCCATCGTGCCGCTGATGGCCGGTGGCGGAATGTACGAGACCGGGGCGGGCGGCTCAGCGCCCAAACACGTGCACCAACTGGTCGAGGAGAACCATCTGCGCTGGGATTCCCTCGGTGAGTTCCTCGCGCTGGGCGCCTGTTTCGAGGACATCGGGATCAAAACCGGCAACGAGCGGGCCAAGATCTTGGGCAAGACGCTGGACGCTGCGATCGGCAAACTGCTCGACAACGACAAGAGCCCGTCGCGCAAAACCGGTGAACTCGACAACCGGGGCAGCCAGTTCTATCTCGCGCTGTACTGGTCGCAGGAATTGGCCACGCAGACCGACGACGAAGAATTGCGGAAACACTTTGCAGCGCTGGCCGACGTGTTGGGCGAGAACGAAGACGTCATCGTCGCCGAACTCAGTGAGGCGCAAGGCGAACCGGTCGACATCGGCGGCTACTACGCACCTGACCCCGAGTTGACGACCGCGGTGATGCGGCCGAGTAAGACTTTCAACGCTGCGCTACAGGACGCCCGCGGCTGATCTTCTGATCGCTTCAGCCAGGGTTACGGCTGGTGCTCATCGTCTAACGTGACACCCATGCCCGCTCCGTCCAAAGCCATTCTGATCACCGGTTGCTCCACTGGGATCGGCCGCGCCACAGCCCTCCGGTTGGCCCGCGCGGGCCACAAGGTTTATGCGACCGCCAGGCGGCAAGACTCGATCGCCGACCTCACGCAGGCCGGTGCCAAGACGTTGGCCCTCGACGTCAACGACGAGGCGTCTATGGCGGCGGCGGTCGAACGCGTCGTGGCCGAACAGGGCGCGGTGGGCGTGCTGGTGAACAACGCCGGATACTCGCAGTCGGGGGCGCTGGAGACCTTACCCATGACCGATCTGCGTCGGCAATTCGAGACCAATGTGTTCGGCCTGGTGCGCATGTGCCAGCTTGTGCTGCCCGGGATGCGGGACCAACGGTGGGGCCGAATCGTGAACATCAGCTCGATGGGCGGCAATTTCACCTTCCCTGGCGCTGGGGCTTACCACGGCACCAAGTACGCCGTTGAGGCACTCAGCGATGCGCTGCGCTTCGAAGTGCAGGGCTTCGGTGTCGATGTCGTCGTGGTACAACCCGGGCTGATCCGAACCCACTTCGCGGCGACCGCCGCGAATGAACTAGCTGAGCATGACGGTCCGTATGCAGAGTTCAACGCAGCCGTGGGGGAGGCCACCGAAGCGGCGTACGCCAAAGGCCCGCTGGCCCGGCTCGGCGGAGAGCCGGACACGGTCGCCAAGGCGGTGGAAAAAGCTGTCACCGCACGTCGGCCACCGACCCGGATACGAGTGACACCGTCAGCCCACGTAATGATCGGCGTACACCGCTGGGTGACCGACCGAATGTGGGACCGATTCGTGAGCTCGCAGTTCCCCCGGCCGGGCGGGGGAAGCAAGAGCTGAAACGCGAAGCTGGGTCTGATTGCCCGGCTCCTCCTCATCGCGCTGCCCGCTCTGCATCGTCGTCGGGCTGGGTCTGATTGCCCGGCCCCTCCTCATCGCGCTGCGCGCTCTGCATCGTCGTCGGGCTGGGTCTGATTGCCCGGCCCCTCCTCATCGCGCTGCGCGCTCTGCATCGTCGCCGAGCTAGCTGGCCGGCGGGTCCAGTACCTGCAAAGGCGAGCTGTACTCTTCGA
>CAWFTT010000002.1:0-245411 GCA_963818785.1 uncultured Actinomycetota bacterium
GCCGCCGCCGGATCTTCCCGGCGTCCCATCGGCCGAGGGGCCCCTGCCCGGCCCGGATCAATTGGTCGGCCGCCCCCGCGCGTTGGCCGTGGACCTGCTCGGCGAATTGCACGGTCCGCTGTTCTACGCCGACTTCAACGGCGGCTTCAGGAAGCTATACGCGTGCTCGGTGGAGCTCGTTACCGAGCTTTGCGACGAAAGCCGCTTCGCCAAGAATCTCACGGCAACCCTCGCCCGAGTCAGGCCGTTGGCCGGCGACGGCCTGTTCACGGCCTATCACGGCGAACCGAACTGGCAGCAAGCCCACGATGTCCTTTTACCGGGGTTCAGTTACGCGGGCTTGCGCGCTTATCACTATGCGATGCTCGACATCAACTGCAAACTCATCGACCGATGGGACGCCAGTGCCGGAGTCGGACCGGTGGATGTGTCGACCGACTTGCAGAAGCTGGCGATGGACACCGTCGCGCTCGCCGGATTCGGTTCGCGCTTCGACTCTTTCGAGAGTCCCGGCCTGGCTCCGATCCCACAGAGCTTCACAACGGCTATCGGGGAGTTGGGCACTGGAGCGCCGACGCCCGTCTTCAACGACGAAATGGCCACTTTGCACTCGTTCATCGACGGGCTGATAGCGGAGCACCGATCCGGTGACCGCGAGTTCGAGGACCTGTTGGCGTTGATGCTGCAACAGGATTCGGACGGCAAACCTGTGCTGGAAACGGAGAACATCCGCAACCAGATCATGACCTTCCTGATCGCTGGTCAACTCACCACGTCGGAGTTGATGCCCAACGCGTTGTACAACATCGTCAGCGACCCGGCGGTGCTGCATCGGGTGCAGGCGGAGGTGGACACCGTATTCGGAGCAGAAGACGACTACCTGCCCGCCTACGACGACATAGGCAAGTTGGCCTATCTGCGGCAGGTCATCGATGAAACCTTGAGACTGTCCCCACCAGTGCTGCATTTCGATCGAATGGCGCTGGAAGACACCATGATCGGCGGTAAGTATCCGATCAAACGTGGCGAGGCGGTCACGGTACTCACCGGCGCGTTGCACCGCCAGCCGGGGTGGGGCGACAATGTCGAACTCTTCGACCCCAGCCGCTTCGCTCCCGAACGCTCGGCGGCTCGGCCTGCCGCGCTGTTCAAACCCTTCGGAACCGGCGCACGATCATGCATCGGGCGGCAGTTCGCGCTGCACGAGGCGGCCTTGGCACTGGCTCGACTGGTACATCGCTATCGCCTCATCGACGCCTACCACTACGTGCCGCAATGGGAAACCCCAACCAGTCGTCGACCCGTCGGATTCCGGCTCGATGTCCTCCGGCGCACTCCGCAGGATCGCCAGACCGACACATCTGGCGTTGAGGGCGCCGCCGCGCAGAACGCAGCGCAGCATCCAACGGCGATCACGGCCGGCACCAGGCTGGCCATCTTTCACGGCTCTAACCTTGGCACCTGCCGTGCGCTCGCCCGCCAATTCGCCGACGACGCCGCGGCACTGGGCTGCACGGTGACGGTGGCGCCCCTCGACGACGCTGCGGGCGGTTTCCCCGAAGCCGAGGCCATCGTGATCATCGCGTCCTCTTACAACGGACAGCCGACCGACGACGCGCGCGCCTTCGTCAGTTGGCTGCTCGACGCGAATACCACGCTGGATCCGGCTCCCAATGTCGCCGTTATCGGTGTGGGTGACCATAATTGGGCGGACACCTATCAGGCGGTCCCGCAGCGCATCGACGAGCGCCTCGGCGAGCTGGAAGCCAACCGATTGGTCCCCCGGGCAGCGGCCGACACCTCGGGCGATATGGTCGGCACGATCGAGGAGTTCGCAGCTGCGCTGTGGTCATCGTTGGCCGAACGCTTCGGAGACCCCGACGCCGCGCCGCTGACGGATGCGACCGAACCCCTTTACGAGTTGCGCCAGATCGTCGGACCGGTGACGGCGGCGATGGACGCGCGGTCGTCGGTGATCCCAATGACCATCGTCGAGAACACCCAACTGGTCAGCTTTGGGCTGGGTCAAGCCAAAACTAATGTGCGCGTGGATCTTCCGGACGGCATCGATTACCAAACGGGCGACCACCTCACGGTGATGGCCGACAACCCACCCGAGGTAGTCGACGCAGTTCTGGCCCAACTCGGCATCGATCCTGGACTGAGGCTAGCGATTAATCCTCGGCGCAGCTCTCGGCGGCTCATCGCGCTGGACCGAGAGGTCAGCGCACGAGAACTGCTCACGCACTTCGTCGAATTGCGGAAACCGGTGACTAGCAGTCAGTTACGCAGTCTTGCGGCGGCCAACAGCAGTCCTGCGGAGCGCCAGCGGCTCACCGAACTGGCCGAGGCCCCAGACGGCTGCCCGCTCAGCGTGCTGGAATGCCTCGACGAATACCCGGCTTGCGTTCTCACCGGTGCCGGACTCCTCGAACTACTCGATCCTATGGTGCCCAGGCACTATTCGATCGCGTCATCGTCAATGCTGTCACCGCGCACGGTCGGACTGGTCGTCAGTGTGCTCGATGCGCCAGCCCGATCCGGTCACGGTCTATTCAAAGGTGTCGCGTCCAACTACCTCGCGACAGCCCAACCTGGACAAGTGATCCGGGCACGCGTGGACCCGGCCCGCCAGGCGTTCCGGGCCGGTGCCGATCCGGCCAAGAAAGTGATCCTGGTCAGCGCCGGTACCGGCGTCGCACCGTTCCTCGGTTTCCTCGGTGACCGTCTTGCCGCACAACGCGCCGGGGCGCCGGTGGAGCCTGCGCTGTGCTTCTTCGGGGTGCGTGACCCGGAGGTCGATTACATCTTCCGAGACCGGTTCGAGCAGGCCGAAGCCATCGGTATCGTGCAGATGCGCCCGGCCTTCTCCCGCGCGCCGCAGGACGGGGTCCGCTACGTGCAGGACCGGATCGCTGCCGATGCCGACGAGGTGTGGAACCTGCTGAGCGACCCGGCCAAGGACACCCACGTCTACGTGTGCGGCGATGGCGCACGGATGGCGCCGGCGGTGCGCGGATCCTTCCTCGACATCTATCGGGCACGGACGGACGCTGACGACGGTCGGGCCCGCGACTGGCTGAACGGCCTGGTCGAATCGGACCACTACGTCGAGGATGTGTGGGCTGGGTGAACCTTGTCGTGGTTACGCCGCAGCGGTTGCGATAGAACGGAAGGCACCGTCGGTTCACCGAATACGCCTCGAGGAGCGCTGTTATGCAGTCTGTCAGCGGGCTCAACGTCTTAGTCACCGGGGCCGCCATGGGGCTGGGCAAGCTGTTCGCCAGCCGGGCCGTTAAGGAGGGGGCAGCCGCGGTCGTCCTTTGGGACGCCAACGAGGCGGCGCTGAAGGAGACCGCCGCGGAGTTGGAAGCGGCCGGGATCACGATCCATTACGAAACCGTCGACGTCACCTCGCAGCCCCGGGTGGCCGAGGCCGCCGAGCAGATCCGCGCCAGCGTCGGCACGATTCATGTCGTTTTCAACAACGCCGGCATCGTGCGCGGCAACGGCTACTTCTGGGAGAACGAGCCGCGCGACTTCATGCTCACCATGGAAGTCAACTCCATCGGCCCCATGCTGGTGGCCCGGGAGTTCCTGCCGGCGATGATTGAGTCCGGCACGCAGTGTCGCCTCATCAACATCGCATCCTCAGCCGGGCTGAACGCCATCCCCCGGATGGCCGCGTACGCCGCCTCCAAGTGGGCGGCGATCGGCTTTTCCGACTCCGTGCGGCTGGAGCTTGAACAAGCCGGACATCAGCAGGTCAAGGTCACCACCGTGTGCCCGACCTACATCAACACCGGCATGTTCGACGGCGCGAAGGGCATCCTCTTCACCCCGATGCTCGAACAGGAGGACGTTGTCGAGAAGGTGTGGGCGGCGATGCTGAAGGGGAAGCCGTTCGTGGTCATACCGTGGACGTCGAAGATGAACAAGGTGTTCTCCGCTGTGCTGCCGGTCCGGTGGCGCGACGCATACCTTCGGCGCGTCGGCGTGTACAACTCCATGGACGAATTCCGCGGGCACTAGCCGTTTAAGCCAAGGTACGGTGGGCGTAGGTCGTTGCCATGGGGGTGCTTATGCCAGACCCGTTGCCTAGTCCTCGTCTACGCCAGGTGGCGCTGGTCGCTCACGACTGCGAAAAGATTGCGACCGCTCTCCAGGAGACGTTTGGCTGGCCGGACCCGTTCCATGACCCGGGGGTCGGAGAGTTCGGGCTGACCAACGCCGTATTCCCAGTGGGCGACACCTTCGTGGAGGTGGTCTCTCCTGCGCAACCCGATACCACCGCCGGGCGCTATCTCGCCCGCCGCGGATCCGACAGCGGCTACATGGCCATATTCCAGGTGCCTTCAATCGAAGAAGCCCGACGGCGAGTGACCGATCTTGGTGTGCGCGTCGTGTGGAAGGTCGACCTTGACGACATCGCCGGCACCCACTTGCACCCCAAGGACATCCCGGGGGCGATCGTGTCCCTCGACTGGGCGTCGCCGACCAACTCGTGGCGATGGGCGGGACCGGCATGGACCGGAACAGCGCCCGATCACCCGTCGGGCGGCATCGCCGGCATAACGGTCGAGGTGAAAGACGCGGCCGTGGCGGCTCAGCGATGGGCCCGGGTTCTTGGTCTCGACGTCGAGGTGGACGGTGGGGCAGCCCTGGTTCGCCTGGACGCGGCCGGCCAATCGTTGAGGTTCGTCTCGGCGGCCGACGACCGGGCCGAAGGTATCACCGAACTCTGGTTGACACCCGACTTGCCGGGTCTACCGAACCGCGACGGCCCGGTCGCCGAGATCGGCGGAGTGCGTTTCGTAGTGCGTGCGCCATGACGGCCCTCGACACCGGCACCGAAGATCTGTTGGCGGAGGTGGCCGACGGCGTAGCTGTGATTACTATGAACCGGCCGTCTAGGCGCAACGCCTTCTCGAGCGACATGGTCGCGGCGTTGGGACGCGTCCTGACCGACGTCGAACTCAGCGATGAGGTCGGGTGCGTGGTGCTGACTGGAGCGGGCGACGCCTTTTCAGCGGGGGGCGACGTGAAAGCCATGGCCGACCGGGGATCTTCAGCCGGGCCCTCGGTGCCGGTCGACGTGGCGGTCCACCGGCAGCGGCTGAACCAGCAGGCGACCAGCGGGAAGCTGTGGCGAATGCCGAAACCAACCATCGCGCAGATTCCCGGTCCGGCGGCCGGCGCCGGCCTGGCGCTCGCCTTGGCCTGCGATCTCAGGTACGCGGCCGACATCGCCATCTTCACCACTGCCTTCGCTCGGGTTGCCTTCGCCGGCGACTATGGCGGAACGTGGTTCTTGACCAGACTGGTCGGCCCGGCGAAGGCCAAGGAGCTGTACTACTTCTCGGAGCGGCTCACGGCCGATCAGGCCGAGAAGCTGGGCATGGTCAACGCCGTCTTCTCGGCCGGCGAGCTCAAAAAGGAGGTGATGGACCGGGCCCGCAAGTTGGCCGAGGGTCCGTCAATTGCCTTCCGCTATATGAAAGAAAACCTCAACCGGGCGGTCCACGGCAACCTCGAGGAATGCATGGACCTCGAGGTCACACACCACATCCATACGGGCCTGACACAAGACCACAGAGAAGCGGCGCAGGCGTTCGTGGAGAAGCGGGAGCTACGGTTTCGCGGCCGCTGACCACCTGCCAGTGTTTATGCCCTGAACACCATCCTTACGCGAGAATTGCTTGTAATCCATGACGACGGTCCCTCGTTCCGGCAACGGGCTCCACAGCTCAACTACGTCGAGGTCCTTGGGCTTGATGTCCTACTCTTTCGCCAAGTTCCGGCACGTCTGTCGGTAACCTCGCCCCATGGCTTCGCGTCGTCGGCATCAAGTGAGCCGGCGGAGCCCAGCGGACGCTCGCTCGGCTCGCTGGATCACTCTGGCGACGCTAGCGGCGACCACCGTGGTGTTCGCGTCGTTCTTCCTTTTCCAGTTGCTCGGCATCCACGGTGATGACCTGGGCTGCGAGGACTTGCTGGTGTACCGCGCTGCCGGCCACGCGATTCTCACGGGCCACTCGCTGTATGCGCACGACTTCGGTGCGGTCAACCATTCGCCGTTCGGCTTGGCATTCATCTATCCCCCCTTCTCGGCCCTGCTCTTCGTCCCGATGGCCATCGTGCCGGCAGGCCTGGCGAAAGTGTTGATGCTGCTTCTCAACGCCGCAGCTTGCATCACTTTCTTCGGATTAATTGTTGTCGCGACGCTGAACGAGTGGGGTCGGCTGCGGAGTTGGCGTTCGCTGACCTCGCCAATATCGGTCAAGACCGCGGTCGTCGTGGTTGCCGCGGTTGTTGTCTTCGTGCTCAGCGTGCCGGTCCGAGCCACGTTCGAATTCGGCCAGGTGAACCTGATACTGGCCGCCGCGGTCGCGCTCGACATACTGGTGCCCCGCGTGCGATGGCCACGTGGTCTGCTGATTGGCCTGACAATAGCGATCAAGCTGACGCCCGCCGTCTTCGTCGGTTATTTCCTGGTAACCCGTCAGTGGCGAGCCCTCGCCGTGTCCTTCTCGACCGCCGCGTCGGCAATGGCACTGAGCTGGCTTGTGTGCCCTTCGGATACCACCCGGTTCGTAACGAGGATGCTCGTCGACCCCCGGAAATTCGGCAGACTGACGTTTGCCTCGAACCAGTCGCTCCAAGGCGTCATAGCGCGCATCCCTGCCCTGGACTCCGTGCATTCCGTGGTTTGGGGAGTGGCGACAGCACTGATCTTGGCGCTCGCGACCGTTGCGATTCGGGTCAGCTGGCGTTCCGGAGACACGGTGGCGGCCATGTTGTGTGCCGCGTTCACCGGTCTGCTCTGCTCGCCGGTGTCGTGGGGTCATCACTGGGTGTGGCTGTCGGCGACGCTGGTGTATTTCCTGGTTCGCTGGTCGGCCATCGGCGGGATCCGCAATCTGGTTGCCGGGTCTGCTGTTGCCTTGGTCGCGTTAACGCCGCCCTGGCACTTCTTGCCTAATGACAATGACCGAGAGCGGCTGTGGAACCCCTTCGAGCATTTGCTCGGCGCCCTATACCTGCTCACAGCACTGCTGTTGCTGAGTTGGTTCGCGGCGGTGCGCATCAGGTCACGTGGTGTGGCTGGGGTGAGTGACGAAGCCAGCGATGCCTCAGAATTCGAGTTGGTCAGCCGACTGGGTAGTCGAACCAGCGGAGATCATCGCGCTGCAGACGCATGACTATGCCTTCGCGCTGAATCCGTTGGCGGAAACCACTGTTGCTTTGATGACACAGCGGTTGACGTGGCTGAGTTTGCGGCCTTGTCCGCGAAATGTCCTGCAACAATGAGTGATACGCCGATAGCGAGTTCACCGATGATGGGCACGATCAGCGCCCACACCGGGCGAAAGCGGCGAACGAACGCGACCGCAACCACTGTGAATAGACGACGGTGATCGCTGTGGCGGCGAAGGCACTGATATGGAACCCGAGCCGTTGTGCGGCATACCATCCGTGTTCCGAGGCCAAGGTCTGGTCGTCTCGAAGGGTCTCGCCTTTTTTATAGCGGCATCATGCGCCGCTGAGCCAGCGCAAAAACGGAAGCCAGCAAACTTCGCACCGACGCATTCGGCCGCCAACAAGGTGAAGGGCGCAGGTCCGGTGAACGGGTTATGATCGCCGCGCAGCGTCGCTGAGGAGGGTTTGTGGTCAGTGACTTGAACGTCGACCCCATCGCGCTTCACCACGGCAGCAACAACATGTTCCACGCGGTCGGTGAAGCCGCTTCCCACTTCATCAGCTGTGAGGATGGGCTGGCCAACGCCGGGCCAGGTTGGATCGGATCCTCGCACTCGGCGTTGGGTGAGCTGGCGGCTCGGTGGGGGACCATGCACAGCCAGCACAAGTTGCGGGTCGGTGGGTTGGGATCGCACGTGGCTGAGGCCGTGGTCAGCTATCTGGCGAACGAGGACGGGTCAGCGCAAATACTGGGATCCCTGAGCGGGTAGGCGGTGGCGATTGGCGTCGCTGACTCCTTTTGACGTCAAGCGCTGGGATATCGGCGCTATTGACTCGGTTTTTCAGACAGCTAACAGCCGGGCGGATAGCTTGCAGCGGCTGGGCGATCACCTCGGCCAAGTCCACGACCTTCTCAGCGAGTGGCAAGGTGAGGCCGGGGATGCCTTTCGGGTCGATCTGGGTAAGGCTCGCCGCGACATCGAGGCAGACGGTCAGGAGTCCAAACGGGTAGCCGCGGGTGTATCGCACGCCGAGGCTGATATTCGCGCCTGCAAAACAAAGCTCGACGACATCGAGCAAGCCGCCGAAGCAAACGGCTGGACCGTCACGCCGGACTGGCGGATCGACGTCGGTGATTCAGCGCTTGGCCGCGAACCCATCGGGTCCGCGGCAGAGGAGCAAATGTTGCAGGAGCAACTCAATGCCTGCAAAGTGCATGCCCATAGCGCCGACCATGAGCTTGCGACTGCCATCCGCTCCGCCGTCGGCGAAACCCCGCCGAGTGCCGGCGCGCAACTGCCCAGTGGTGCCCCTTCGACGCAAGTTCCGGCGAATAGCGCGCCCGCAGGCAATCCACGGACGTGGCAAGACATGCTGTTGCCCGGTGGCCCTGCGGTTGCAGGGCCGGTTGGAGCTTCGCTGAAGGGGCCGCCGGCTCCAGGGCCCCCCGTTCCTGCAGGCTCCGGAGGCGAGCCACCTTCACTGCAGGATCTGTTAACCGGCAGGGCTCAATCTCCTGGGCCGGGCGAGCAAGAACCGCCACCTGTCAGCCTTGCAGACCTGCTGAGCCGGCTTCATCAACCCGTTGGTCTCGGCGCACCTCCGCCTCGACTCAACCCTGCCGACGTCGACAGCTTCAAAGCGATGGCGCGCCAAACCATGATTCGCGACGGTGTCCCGCCGGATCAGATCGAAGCCCGCCTCAACGAGGTTGTAGGCCGCACCCAGCAGTGGATCAACAACGGTATGCCCGATTACGTTCCGCCAGAACCGCAGCGGCCGCCCGCACCGGGGTTCGGCGAAGGATTCGGTGATCGCTGGCGCGCCACCGAACAAGGAATCGAGAACCTCCTCGGGCAGGGAGGGCCCGGAGCTCCCGGCGTGCTGGAGTCATGGGAGCAGATGCTTCAGGGCACCGTCGAGACGGCTCAAAACCCGGCCGGAGCGTTCGTCGGCGGAATTCAGGACGCGTTCGAATCACCAAGTCCGGCATACTTTTTAGGCGGCAAAACCGCCGACGCCGCTTTCGCATTGCCCGGGTTGCTCTTCGGTGGGGAGGGAGCCGCCGCGGAAGCCGGACTTGGCGACATCGGCCCCGGCGTACTCGAGACCGGGCCTGCGGCTTCTCCACGCGTACCGATCGGCTTCGATCACCTTCCGACCTATAACCCATGGGCAGAGCAGGCGGCAATGGATCTCAATCATGCGTTCGGCCATGGGGGACCCACCGCAGATCTCGGTCGACAACTCGCTGACATGTCAACCCACTACATCGGTGACAACCCCGACCGAGTGGTCCTTGGCAAGTTCGACGGCCAGGAGGGCGGCTACATCGGCGAATCTCGGGGCGACGGCGGAATTTACTTCGACACCGGCGATCCGATCTGGGACGCGATCGTCAACGGGCTGAGCAAGCCCGAAGCTAACGGTCTCGCGTGGCAAGTGAATGAACAATTTCTTCGTGGCCAGATGGAGAACGGCGTGTCCCGCATCGAGTACACTTTGCCGTACGGCTTTAATAGCGTTGAAGAGGTTTTGGCGCTCAGGCCGGATTCTTTTTCCGCCAAGGAGATCGCGTTCTTGAAAAGCAACGCAGAGGCATACGGTTACCACCAATTAGGGAACTCGTGGGTTCGTGTTACGGGTGGGCCTAAGTGACAGATGATTTCCTGGCAGAGGTCCGGCTGATCGTTGAGCCTCTGTTGATCGAGCTCGGCTTCCATCTGGAGGAGTCCGCCAGCGTAGACGAAGGCGGACGAAGGGGATCCGTCGCGTTTTTTCGTTCCGAGGACTGTAAAATCCAGGTTTACGACTCTACGCGCGGCGGAGAAATTAATTGCATGATTGCCCCACTGGAAGCGGAAAACGTATTCGGTCTCTACGACCGGTCCGGCAAGTGGCAATACCTTCCTCGGTTCGCCATTCGGCGAGGCGTGCCGCTCGAAGAGATTACGAAGGATAAAGCGCCGGTCGAATTCCCGACGAGTGCTCAGTTCCTTGAATCAGTGCGTCGTCGCATCGAGAAGTACTTTCCCGTCGCGCATGCCGGCATACTTGAGATGAACGGACCCGAGTACTGGAACTCACGGCCATAAATCTCGCCAGGTAAACCGCGCACGACCGATCTCGCGGTGGCTCGGCGTCGCACCCCGGTTGCGTCCTGATGTCCGGAATACCAACGCCGAATGCCCTCGGCGCGTCAGGGAAGTTACCGAGGACAACCTGCGGTCTTGAAGGCGGTTGAGGCTTCGCCACTCTGACGGCGGCATGCAAGGATCGGGTTGTTCGACTCGTCTCGGCTCAGCGAGGAATCTGACCCGCCGAAGTCGGTCCGATTCCCGAGGAAGTCGCTGATCCCCGCGCCGGAGTCGTTGGCCGTGTACGTCAACGACTGTCCCGGGCAGGCCGCTGCGAAAGCTCCCACGAAGAGGGTCATCGCGTTCTTTTGCGCTGTCGAACCACTGGCCGTCAAAGCCGGCTTGCCGCCACAACTCACCTTCATCGGGGCCGCGCTTGTTTTCGGGCTTTTGCCTGTCGGGTTGTTGTGCCCTCCGCACGCCGACAGCAAAACCGCGATCAGAACGGTCAGAGCCCGGCCAAATGCCTTGCTTGCCTGCGTAATTGGTGTGGACGGTGCACGCGCAACCGCTGTCTTCCGTGCAGGCATGAGGCATGTTAACAAGATCGCGCGCCGGGCTCTCGCGGCCAGCAAGCGCCGTTTGACGAGTTCAGCCACCGTTATCCAGCCGTCCTTGGTCCCGAAAGTCGACGGTGAGCAGAGACGGCTGACTGACGCGGGGCTTAAGGTGACCCAGGTCACACCCACGGCGAAAATCGATCAGATAGCTTAAGGTTCACTGAGAACTTCGGGGTCTGTCGATGCTGGCGCTTTATCGGGAGGTTATTGATGCCACGCCGGTCATGTGATGTGGGGAAGAACCGTGGTTCCCGCAACGGGCGCGCCAGGCGCTACGGCGGTGGGGTGCTCATCGCCGGTTCGGCTGCCGGCGCGTTATGGGCGCTGGGGATGAGCTCAGCCGCCGCGCCGCAAGCGCATGCCGACCTCGAGGAATTGATCATTCAGCCGGTGATCGACGCGATCGGCACAGCCGTGAACGCGTTCGATCCGGGTCTGCTGAGCACGTTGGACTCCACACTTGATTTGGGCGGCATCTCCAACGCGCTTGACCTCAACAGTGTTGCGATGCCCCTCCTGTCGAACGACGTCGGTGCGGCCGCAGCAACCGCCCCGATCACAGTCCAACAAGGCACTGAGCCGATCGTGGATGTTGCAGTGAATGGCGGGGCGGCGACGCCCGTGCTTGTCGATACCGGGTCCAACGGTCTGGTCATTCCGATTCAAGACGTCGGATTGCAGACGTTGAGCTTGCCCACCAATTTCGGCTTCGGTTCTTACAGCGGTGGGCTGGACTACTTCTACCTGACGTTCGATATGCCGGTGAGTATCGACGGCGTCAGTACGGACACACCGGTTGACGTCGCGCTCTTCGAGTTCCCGACGAACTTCGAGAGCTTCCTTGGTGGCACCGGCGACGGGATTCTGGGTCTTGGTCCGAACTCAGCTGGTCCCGGGCCGGACTTCGTTCTGCCGGGCGGGGACCAAGGTGTCTTGATCGACGAGGCGAGCAAGACGATCGATTTCGGCAGCAACACAGGGACCGCCGTGACTACGCTCAACGGCGCGCCGATCGTCAACGACGTCTACGTATCGATCGGTGGCCAGACACCAGTCGAGGTCCCGACGGACTTCGATTCCGGTGGAGTGTATGGATCCATCCCAGAATCCGCGTTGAGCGGCAGCAACGTAACGGCCGATTCCGCGGGCACTCTACCGGCCGGAACATTGATCCAGGTTTATGACAGTCCCAATGCAGACCCGAATTCCCTGCTCTACGAGTACACGACGTACAGCGACGAACAGCCCAACGGTTGTCTCCAGCGGTGACTTCGACACCGGTGCCGAACCCTTCATGCAAGGTCCGATCTACATCGACACCAGCGGCAGCGGCGAGACGGTCTTCGATTACCACCCGACCGCGGACTACGTCATAACCAAGTAACTCGCCTAACCGACGTTACTGCCGTAGCTGCGGGAGTACCTCGCGTTCGTAGGTCGAGAAGAAGCCTTCGATGTCGGGCCCGACCTGCTGCACGTACACTTCATCGACACCCGCGTCGAGGTACTTGCGGATCTTGGTGGCATGAGTGTCGGGGTCTGGTCCAGAGGCCACCGCCTCCGCGACCTGGTCCAGGGTCACCAAGGAACTCACTGCCTCAAAATCTTTCGGTCTCGGCAGTATTTGGGCCGACTGACCCGGCAATGCGTCATTGGGCCAGAGCCGGTGTGCCGCTTTCAACGCGTTGTCGGCATCGCGGTCGTAGCTGACCTTGGTGCCGGCCTGCACCGGCTTGTCTCCGCCGCCCGCTTCACGGAACGCCTTGACCAGGTCTTCCTCTGGCGTCACGATGCAAAATCCGTCGCCGATCCGGCCGGCCAACTCGGCGCCTTGCGGCCCGAAGCCGGACACATAAATCGGCACAGGCTTGTCGGGAAGTGTGTAAATGCGGGCTTCCTGCACCTCATAGAACTCGCCGTGGTGGCTGATCTCCTTGCCCTTGTGCAGCAGCCGAATCACGTCGATCGCCTCTTCGAGCATCTGCTGCCGGACACCGACTGAGGGCCACGGATCGCCGAGAATGTGCTCATTAAGGGCCTCGCCGCTTCCGACACCTAACACGAAACGCCCTTCGAGTTGCACGGCCGCCGTCGCGGCGGCTTGGGCGATGATTGCCGGGTGGATGCGGATCGTCGGGCATGTCACCGCGGTCGTGACCGGAAGTGTGGTGACCTGGGACAGGGCGCCGATGATTCCCCACACGAACGGGCTTTGGCCCTGCTCGTCGTTCCAGGGGTGAAAGTGATCCGAGATCCACAGCGACTCGAAGCCGGCGGCTTCCGCGCGCTTGGCTTGGTCAATGAGTTCCGCGGGAGAGTACTGCTCGCAAGACAGAAAGTAACCGATTTTCGCCATGCGTTCCGACTACCCGCTCGGCGATGAGTCATGCAGGCCACGCAGTGTTTTTTGGTTGTGAATAGGGGGAACGCGATGGCGTGCCGGCGCCGGAGCTCGACCCGACGACGTCGACGCCAACCGAATCATCGTGTCGGACAGATGGTTTCGTGGCGTTGTGCAGCTACGCGCCGATAGGGGACGGACGCACCATCGCCTTGGTGGCCGACGACGGCGCCGTCGACTGGTTCCCGATACCCGACTTGGAATCCGTGCCGGTATTCGCTGCGGTGGTGGATTCGGCAAACGGTGGCCGGCTCGAATTAGCGACCTCCATTTCGTTTTTCGACCCAGCGGCGATACTTGCCCGACCCCCGCAAGCCCCCCAGTCTCAACCGTTGAGGATTTCTGCGCCGGATATTTGGTGAAAGGAGTCTGTTGTTAGGCCAGCAGCAGCTCGTGCGGATGGATCAGGTGCCGCAGAAGGTGCGGTAGGTGCCGAAATCTTCTGGCGCCGGTGCGGCGTAGCGCTCCAGTCCGGCCCGTTCGTCGTACGGGGCGGCCAACACGCGCAGCAGCCGGTGGAGCGGAGCCACATCACCCGCCGTCGCGGCGGTAAGCGTCTCCTCGACCAGATGATTACGCGGGATGTAGATCGGGTTAACCCGGTCCATTTCACCGGCGTCCGGCTTCAAGTCCTGCCAGCGCGATAGCCAGCCGTCGAACCCGGCGAGGTCGACGAACAGCCCGCGCACAGGTTCGGAGTCGCCGCGAGCTGCTTGACCGAGGTGGCGCAGGAACGAGGTGTAGTCAATGTGGTTCTCCTGCAACAGGGTCAGCAGATCGTCGACCAACGGCGTGACGATGTCGGCATCGGCGTGCAGGGGTAAGCCGAATTTGGTGCGCATCCCCGACAACCACGCTTGCTCGTAGCGAGGACGGAACTGTTCGAAAGTCCCTTGAGCGAGAGCGACTGCCTCTTCGGTGTTTTCGGAGAAAAGCGGCAGCAACGCCTCGGCGAAGCGCAGGAGGTTCCACGCCGCAATGGCCGGCTGGTTCCCGTAAGCGTAACGTCCCCAGAAGTCGATCGAGCTGAACACCGTTTCCGGGTGATACACCTCCATGAAAGCGCACGGTCCGTAGTCGATGGTCTCGCCGGAGATGGTCATGTTGTCGGTGTTCATCACTCCGTGCACGAACCCGATCAACATCCACTGAGCGATCAGCGTCGCCTGAGCCGCAAGCACCGCTTCGAACAGCGCCAGGTAGGGGCGCTGCGCCTCCGCCGCGCCCGGATGGTGGCGGGCGATGGCGAAGTCGGCCAGGCGGCGCAACAGGTCAACGTCTTGCGCGGCGAACTGAAAGCTGCCTACTCGCAGGTGACTGCCGGCCACCCGGGTGAGCACCGCGCCGGGGAGCAGCGTGTCGCGCTGCACCGGTCGTCCGGTACTGAGGACGGCCAAGGATCGGGTGGTGGGCACTCCTAGGGCGTGCATCGCCTCGCTGATGATGTATTCGCGCAGCATCGGTCCGACGGCGGCCAGGCCGTCACCTCCGCGGGCGAACGGTGTGGCACCGGAGCCCTTGAGGTGGATATCGCGCAGCCCACCGTCCGCATCCGTGATCTCGCCGAGAAGCAACGCCCGGCCATCGCCTAGCCGCGGCACGTACCCGCCGAATTGATGTCCGGCGTAGGCCTGAGCCACCGGGTTGGCACCGTGCGGAATCGAGTTGCCCGACAGAAAGCGCAGCCCGTCCGGAGTGCGCAGCCAATCCGCGTCGAGGTTGAGCTGCTCAGCCAACTTGTCGTTCAGGACAAGTAATTTCGCGTCAGCCAGCGGCTCAGCCTGCCAGCGCACAGCAAGCTCAGGCAGCTGTCGGGCGAAATGATCCTGCAGGGCCGGGGCGGTTTTCGAGGTGGTTTCCGGGGCGACGCTCACCCCGTCCACAGTACGGAGATTCCTCAACCGTCCTCGGCGGTGTGCAGGCCCTCCGGCGGGGGAGTGGAGTAAGCCGGATAGGACGGCGGCGAGACGATGCTGTCGTCGTCGCTTTGCTCCGCATCCGTCTGGGTGGCCGTGTCGTCTGCTGCCGGGGTCGGTTCAGTGCTGCCCATCTGTCCTCCGTGGTATCCGTTGCTCAGCTGAGCGCTTGTTTGATGGCGTCGCGGGCGCGGTCGAGCATCGATGCGAACGGTCCCACAGCGAAATTCAGCTTCGCCGACTCCACTCCCGGGTGGGGACGGGTGGGCGCAATGGCTTCGGCCGCCCGCACTGCCACGGCAAGCCGCTTGAGGTCATCTTCGTCGAGCTGCTGCTGCAGTTTGGGAAACTCCTCGGTCTCCTCTTGCTCGGCATGGTGCAGAACCGCGTCGCGCAACTTGGTGAACTCGTCGACGAATTCCTGTGTGGTGACGTCGATTCCCTCGAGCATCGACAGTTGCTCTTTGGAGGCGTGCTCTTCTTCCAGTCGGGCGTCGACGATCGCGTCACCACCGTCGATCTCCCGGCGCACCCGCGGGTGCACGATCATCTCCTCCGCCGTCTCATGTACGGCGAGCAGTTGGCGCAACTCAAGGAACGGCTTCTCGCGCGCTTTCGGGTCTGATGCCAACAGCACCTCGTCGAACATCTCCTCGATGAGGTCGTGCTGGGCTTTCAGAAACGCAATTACCTCGTCCGGCGTCTGGACAAGCATCTCCGGCATGAAAAACCTCCGGTATGAAAGGGCTGGTTTCGAGGGCATGGGCTGCGCCCCGGTACCGGCAGGTACCCGGCTAAGCGGCAGCGCTAAACGCCTTCACTCAGCCTTCGCGGAAAGACGCGCGAGTGTTTGCGAACTGGTCTTCAAGGGTACCCTCGCTTGTTCGACGTCCGGGTTAGCCAGGACGTTGCGCCCCGCCGGAGGACCAGAGCCCATCGGTCCGATCGAACTTCCGGCACCCGTAATTCACTCATTTGGAGGATGTCATGCGTAAGACCATTGCTGTCGTCTTGTCCACTGGCGCACTGTTATTCGGTGGCGCCGGAATCGCGAACGCTGCGGTCGAGAGCTCGACCATTCCCTCGTCCACCACGACAGTGGTAGCGCAGCCCGACAACGACCAGCACCAGAAGACGGACAAGACCGGACTGTGGGGCCTGTTGGGCTTGCTCGGCCTGGGTGGGCTCGCCGGACTGCGCGGACGTCGCGCTACGGCTGGACCAGGAACGGCGGGACCCGGAACTATCACCCGCGGTACAACGCCGCAGGTCTAGCCGTCGATCGTGAAAAGCCCCGCAGCGCACCTTGCGCTGCGGGGCTTTTCCGTTGCAAGCCGCCCGCGAAGACGGTGTTCAGCTCGCGTCAGCTCAAGGTAGTGCAGGTTTAACGCACGCGTGATTCGTTCGTTGCCTGCGTCGGCGCGCCACCGGTGGCCTCGGGGCAGAATTGCTGTCATGGTGGCCAACCCGCGTGCCGGTCAGCCGGCTCAGCCGGAGGACCTCGTCGACCTGCCGCACCTGCTGACTACCTACTACACCGTCGAGCCTGACCCCGAGGACGTCGCTCAACAGGTCGTCTTCGGCACCTCGGGGCATCGCGGCTCGGCGCTGAACGGCGCATTCAACGAGGGCCACATTCTGGCGATCACTCAGGCCATCGCGGAATACCGCGCGTGCCAAGGCACCACCGGCCCGCTGTTCATCGGTCGCGACACGCATGGACTGTCCGAGCCGGCGTGGGCGTCCGCGCTGGAAGTGCTCGGCGCCAACGGTGTCGAGGCGGTCATCGACGCCGCCGACCGTTACACGCCCACCCCGGCGGTCAGCCACGCAATTCTTAACTACAACCGCGGCCGCACCGACGGCTTCGCCGACGGGATCGTCGTCACCCCGTCGCACAACCCGCCGTCGGACGGGGGATTCAAATACAACCCGCCGCACGGAGGCCCCGCCGGTAGCGACGCCACCAACGCGATCGCCAACCGGGCCAATATGATTCTGCGAAATGGGCTATCGGCGGTGCGGCGGATTCCGCTGGCCCGCGCGGTGCAAATCGCGCAGCGCCACGACTATATGCACGCCTACATCGACGACCTGCCGAACGTGGTGGACATGACCGCGATCCGCGACGCCGAGGTGCGGATCGGCGCCGATCCGCTCGGCGGTGCCAGCGTCGACTATTGGGCGGTGATCGCCGAACGGCACGGCCTGAACCTGACCGTCGTCAACCCGCTCGTCGATGCGACCTGGCGGTTCATGACGCTGGACACCGACGGCAAGATCCGGATGGACTGCAGTTCACCGAATGCGATGGCCGGGCTTATTGGGACCATCATCGGCAACCCGGACAGCTATCAGATCGCGACCGGCAACGATGCGGACTCCGACCGGCACGGCATCGTCACACCCGACGCCGGGCTGCTCAACCCGAACCACTACCTGGCTGTGGCCATCGACTATCTCTACACCCACCGGCCGTCCTGGCCGACCAGCGTCGCGGTGGGCAAGACCGCGGTCAGCTCCTCGATCATCGACCGGGTGGTCGCCGGCATCGACCGCAAGCTCCTGGAGGTGCCGGTCGGGTTCAAGTGGTTCGTCGAACCGTTGATCGGTGGCACCATCGGATTCGGCGGTGAGGAGTCGGCGGGCGCGTCGTTTTTGCGCCGCGACGGATCGGTGTGGACCACCGACAAGGACGGCATCATCTTGGCCTTACTGGCCTCGGAAATCCTGGCGGTCACCGGTACGACGCCGTCGCAGCGCTACGCGCAGTTGACCGATCAGTACGGCGCACCGGTATATGCACGGATCGATGCGCCCGCCGACCGCGAGCAGAAGGCCCTGCTGGCCAAGCTCTCCGCCGAGCAGGTCACCGCCACAGAGCTGGCAGGGGAGCCGATCACCGCCAAGCTGACGCACGCACCGGGTAACGGTGCACCGCTGGGCGGACTGAAGGTGACGACGGCCAACGCTTGGTTCGCCGCGCGGCCGTCGGGCACCGAAGATGTGTACAAGATCTACGCGGAGTCGTTCCGCGGACCTGAGCATCTCGCCGGAGTTCAACAAGCGGCGCAGGTGGTGGTGGGTAACGTCATCGGGTGACTTTCGCCGCTCGCGGTGTGCACGCCACATTCGGCAGGCCCGGGCCGTTCGCGCCGCTGCTGAAGCAGCCACTTTGAACGCCCCTTGGGGGTGGTGTAATTTCGATGGGCACGTCTGGGGCTATGGCGCAGCTGGTAGCGCACCACACTGGCAGTGTGGGGGTCAGGGGTTCGAGTCCCCTTAGCTCCACCCTATAACCGCAGGTCAAAGCGTTCTAGATGGTTCCTGGTCAGCGACGGGCTATCGACGAGCAGCAGGACAGCTGCACCAAAGCGATGTCTGAAGTTGACGGCGCTTGAGGTCAGCCCATGCGTGCGGACCCGCCAGTCACTTAGGTGACGGGCTTCATCAGTTTCGCCTGATTTGGTGATCTTCGAGACACCATGCTGCGGGGATGCGACTGGCCGAACTGATGTCCCCGCTCGATCACAGTAAAGCCACCCGCGAACTCGGCTGGCAACCCCAGCCAGCCGAAGAGTCCATTCACGCAGCTGCCAGATTCTTCAAGAACAACACGGACCTGTAGCGCACCTTCGCCGTATGTTTGGTTCCCGGCGTGATCCGACGTAGCGAGAGCTGCCGCTAAACCCGATGTACTCCGCCGTCGACCACGATGGTCTGACCCGTGATGAAGGCGCTGTCGTCACTGGTGAGGAAACAAACGGTGCCGGTGATATCTTCAGCGGTTCCGACGCGTTTGATCGCCTGCATCTGCGCGATTTCGGCGAGGCGTTGGTCGCCGATGTTGTGCCGGCCGCCAGGCGTGCTCGAGGCCGTGGGTTCGATCGCGTTGACGGTGATCCCGTACGGGGCAAGATCACTGGCGAGTGCGCGGGTGAATCCGATGACCCCACCCTTGCTGGCCATGTAGTGGGTCATGCCAGCCACCGCGAGACCCAGTGAATTCGATGAGATGTTGACGATTCGGCCCCACCCATGCTCGCGCATGCTGCTGACGACGGCCTTGGTCATCAAAAATTGAGAGTCCAGGTTAATCTCCAGAGTGCGTTTCCACTCATCGAATTCGAGCTCGAGGAAATCCCGGAATGGGAACACGCCGGCATTGTTGACGAGAATGTCGACCCGACCGGCAAGGCTCGCCATGTCCTGGCGGATGGCGCGAATCTGGTCCGGCTTTGAGACGTCGGCTTGCAGGTACAGTGCGGTGCGGCCCAATCTTGTTATCTCGGCGACGGTCTCGTCGGCGGGGTTGAGGTCGACCGCAACGATGTCTGCGCCGCGGCTGGCTAGTTCAGCGGCGATTGCCTGCCCGAAACCACTTGCGGCGCCGGTCACTACGGCGACGCGTCCTTGATGAGACCGCACGGGCCGGCACCCGGGCTTAGAGGCGCAGCAGGCGTTCGGCGTTGAGGTGGCCGATCTTGGCGCGGTCCCCCTCATCGATCGGAGTGGTGCGCAGAAAGTCGGTTGCCGTGGCCATGTCCTCGAATGGGTAGTCGGTGCCGAACAGGACATGATCGGCGCCGAGCGCGCTCAAGGTGCAGACCAAAGGAGGCGTGGAACAGACACCACTAGTGGTCACAAAAAGGTTCTGGCGCAGGTATTCCGATGGCTCCCCGCGTTCAAGTTCGATGCCACGGTGGTGGTGGAAGCCCCAGCGCGAGTCCAGCCGCCAAAGGGCGAACGGCAGGCCCTCACCCATGTGTCCCACTAGGAGCTTGGCGTTAGGAAAGTCGTCAAAGACCCCACTGAATATCAAGCGCAGCACGTGCGCCGCGGTGTCGGGACCCCAGCTCCACATCGGACCGATGAGCTCGGGATGGCCGCTCAGCACGTGCGGAGTGTCGAAGCCATTGGCGGGATGCAGGTAGAGGGGGACGTCGAGACCCTCGGCACATTCCCACACCACGCGCATCGACGGGTCATCGAGATAACGGCCCTGGGTGTGGGCGTTGACCAGCGCGCCGCGGAGGCCGAGCTGCTTAACCGCACGCTCGAGCTCTTTGGCCGCTGCCTGCGGATCTTGCAGGGGCAGCGCGGCGAAGCCGGCAAAGCGTTCCGGATGCGTTTCAATCATGCCAGCGAGCAGATCGTTGACCGCAGTAGCTCTTGAAACCGCTTGTCTAGCATCAGGTTCAGCCTGAATCCCGGGAGCGCTCAGCGAAAGGACCTGCACGTCGAGTTGCGCGGCGTCCATTTCGGCAAGCCGCTGATCGGTTACGTCGAGTAGCTGCCGCAGGGCCTCGGCCCATCTGCCTGGCGTGGTGATCGCGGCCGAGCTCGCGCTGTAGGACGCCAATTCCGTAGTGAGGAAGTGTTCTTCGAGCCCGATAGTCCGCACGTATCCTCTATTCACTATTAGGCATTGAATTTATCGATGATGAAGGCTGCTTCTGGCGGTGTCAAGCTCGAGAGGTCGGTTGCGCCGCCGGAAGGTGCTGGCTCATCGAACGATCAGGCGAACTGCGGCCGCTCGGACAGTCTTAACCGTCGGTGCTCAAGCACCGAAGAAGTCGCCGAGGAGCCGCGCCACTTTGTGCGGAGCACCGCGATTGTCGGCCGCGATGTGTCCTACACCTTTGAGTTCGACACGCTTGACGCTCGGTAACTGCTTTTCGACCGCGTCCAGCACCCGATGAAGTGCATCTGCGCTCTTCTCGCCGCCGACGAGAAGGACATCGGAACGAAGCTCGGAGAGTCGCGGGTTAACTAACTCGACCGACTCGCGCTGGACGATCGAATCGAGGCGCATGGTTGGGATGAGGTCTTTGAGGGCGATATCATCGTCACGAACTCTCTTGGCGTCTATCTCGATGACCAAGCGCAGGAGGGGCACGAGAACCAAGCGCGGCAGGCGCGTGAGGAGTCCACGGTCGCCGGTGCCCTTAATTATTTCTGCCATCGCCAATGCACGATTCCCAGCGTCCAGCGAGTGCTGGTATCTCGGAACCCACGACGCCGGATCCGCGCCATCGATGGTTAACGGCGGCTCGTACAGGGCTACCTTTTCGACTTCCGGATACTGAAGTGCCGCAAGCAGCGCGATCGTCGCTCCCGAGCTCAAACCGAACAGGCGGCGCGCTCCGACCGCGCCGAGCAACGCATCGAGGTCCTGCACTTCACGCGCGAGCCCATACCCCTCGCCGGCCGGCGCCCCGGGCCGGCGGCCGCGGCGATCCGGCACATAGACAGTGAAACGGGCGCTGAGGTGCTCAGCGAGCCGCTGGAAATTCTGCGCAGCCTGGAGCCCCCCATGCACGAGGACAATCGGCGACCCGTGCTCGCCGATCACGCGATGTGTTATCGGCGTTCCATCCGCCGACTGCACGACTCCGGTTCGGTAGCTCACAACAATTCCCTTCCAACGGTGCGATCACATCGGCGGTGCCACCTTCGATGAAATCGTGTCGGCATCGTCGTTTCGTTTGTGCCACGTGCACTTTGGGGTCCTCGGTACGGCCCGCGGCGTCGACTACTTGTCTTTACTCTGAAAGCGATTGGTCAACGTGCGGAACGGTCGGCTGGGGACGAACCGAGTTCGCTCGACATGAACGCGGTCAGCGCAAGTAAGTCTTTTGACACCGAGTCGATGACGGCGCGGCTCGCGGCCCGGGACGGCAACACCACAGCGACAACGAGCGGCAGCGACTCCCCGGCGGCAAAGACGGGAGCCGCCAAGGACGCAATGCCGGGAATGATGCCCCCGGAGGTGACCGCCAAACCCCCCCTCAACACGTCGGCCTTGACGCTGGCGATCTCGTCTGGAGAAGGCGAATTGGATCCGGCCGCGGACTCGCGACGCACGACCGGCCTCGTCAGGGCACTCGGCAAATATGCGAGGAACACTCTGCCGACTGAGCTGGTCAGGATCGGCAGGGTGGCGCCGACCCGGACAGTGATTGGGAGCTCATAGGAGCCGTAATCCCAGCGCACGATGACTGGCCCGTGATCCGACCAGACGGCGAGGTTGACCGCATGCGAGGTGCGGTCACGCAAGCTGGGCAGGTGCTCGGAGACCAGCGCTACCTCGTCCATGCGACGCAGGGACTCGATTCCCAGCCGGCGCAGGGCGGGTCCCATGTCGTAGAGCCCAGTGCTTGGTGACCGTGCGACGAGGCCGACCCGACCCAAGCTGACCAGGTAGCGATGCACCTTGCTCGGCGTCATACCGCTGGCAGTAGCTAGCTGGGTCAGGCTCATCGGACAGCGGCCTTCTTCAAGTGCCCGCATAACGGTCATCGCCAACTCGACCGACTGAATGCCCTGCCGGCCCGACGAGGCACCGTTGCCAATGGATGGGCTGGTACGGCGCTCGGTTGCCACCAGAGAACTATAGGAAAGTGTTGGAGCAGGCACCATCAGCGCTACCTGCCGAGCGGAGAATAGCGTTGGGTGATCTGTTTGTACTCGAGGAAGTCCTCGATGCCGGCCAGACCGCCCAATCGTCCGATCCCGCTGGACTTGAACCCGCCTTCTTCGAATTCGATCGTCAGGTTGGCCCAGCTGTTAACGGAGATCAGACCCGCGTCGAGTTGACGTGCAAGCCGGATGGGCAGATCGATGTCGCGACTCCAAATGCAGGCGCTGAGGCCGTATTCGGTGTCGTTGGCCAGTGCGGCGGCCTCGTCTTCGCTGTCGAATAACTGGACCGTCTGAACCGGGCCGAAGGTCTCGTCTTGAACGATCGGCAGCGATGAGTCGGGCACTGCCAGCAATGTCGGGTGGTAGAAGGCCCCGCCGGACAATGCCGGAAGCGTGCTGGGCCCGCCGCGGACTATCGCTTTGGCGCCTGCCGCGATCGCTGCTTCGACGGCGTCGTTGACGCGGGCCACCGACGCCATGTCGATCAGCGGGCCGATCTCGCTGGCGGGGTCCGTGGCGGGGCCCGGGCGTACGTTTTGCAGCTGCGCCGCCAGTGCCTCGATGAACTCGTCAGCAATGTCTCGCTGCACCAAGACTCGGCTGCCGGTCATGCAGAATTGCCCGGCGAAGACGGTTGACGAGTGCACGACCGTGGCCAGCGCCTGTTCAAGGTCGGCGTCGGCGAAGACAAGGTGCGGAGTTTTCCCGCCGAGTTCGAGTCCGACCCGCTTGAAGCGGGCCGCCGCAGCCTGGGCGACGAGCCGACCGGTTTGGGTGCTACCGGTGAAGCTGATCACCGGCACGCGGGGTGACTCGACCAACAGGCGTGCAACATCCGAGCCGGATTCGACGACGATGTTGACGACTCCTGCGGCGATCTCGGGAACGCTCGCAAATATTTTGCTCATCAGCGCCGCAGTCTGCGCAGCTTGACCGGGCATCTTCAACACAGCCGTGCACCCCGCCGCCAACGCCGGCGCCAGCGCCCGGATGGAGAGGTAAGCAGGGGAGTTCCACGGCACGATCAGGCCGGCCACCCCTACGGGCTGGCGGATCGACATCGCTTGCAGCCCCGGTTGAGTGTCGGTCACGCGGCCGCCGGGTTGGACCGCCAACCCAGCGGCAAACCGCAGCGCGCGCGGGATGAAATGCGCTTCATAGCCGGCTTCCCCCCGAAGCTTGCCGTTTTCGCGGCACAGCGAGTCGACGACGTCGTCCATGCGATCGGTGTAAGCGTCGGCGAGGTGACTCAGTGCGGTTGCGCGAAGCATGGGGTCTAGCCGCCATGGGCCGGCAGCGAAGCTCCGCGCTGCGGCGTCCACGGCTGCATGGCCCACTCGCGCATCGGCGTCAGCGTAGGTCCCGATCACTTCGCCATTGGCCGGGTTGATGCTGTCCGACGTCCGGTCCGAGTCGACCCATTCGCCGTCGATCCAATGCTGCGCTCGAGCCCGATCAGTCATCTGTTTCTCCTCTGCGACGGACCGTTCACCGGCTCTGCGACTGTGGCCGGAGGGACCGGGGCGGCCCTGTGACAAAGCACCCCTGCGCTCGCGGAACGCGCGGCGATCAGGTCGAATCTATTGACAAATGGCATCGTTCGCCTCAGTCTCAGGTCACACAGTATGCAAAATGGTGAACTTTATGCAATATGGTGAATCCCGCCATGTGCTGCTACAGGGTGACGGGCTTGATTGAACGGGTCGGCCAGGTGTACTCGAACGCGGGGAAGCGAGCTATGCCGGGCGATCTCCATGACGTAGTCATCGTCGGCGCCGGACCCGTCGGTCTCGCGCTGGGCCGAATACTTGGCCAGCGCGAGCGCGAGGTGTTGATACTCGAACGGTGGCCGGAGCCGTATCCGTTGCCAAGGGCGGTGCACTTCGACGACGAGATCGGTCGCGTCTTTCAATCTTTAGGTTTGACCGAAGAGGTCAAGGCAATCTCCGAGGCGGTCCCTGACTTCTACGAGTGGCGCAACGCCGCAGGGGAAGCGCTGGTGCGCATCGATTGGTCAGGTACCGGTCCGTGTGGTTGGCCGACTGCGAACTTCTTCTCCCAGCCGCAGCTCGAACAGGTGCTCGCGGCAGCGGTCGACGAGATGCCGAATGTCACGCTGCGGCGGGGCGCGGAGGTCATAGGAATGGAGGAGTTCGCAAGCGGCGTGGAGGTGACGTTCACCAACGCCGAGGCCAAGCGCGAGCTCGCTCGCGGACGGTTTGTGGTCGGCTGTGACGGGGCCAATAGCATCGTCCGAGAACGGATGGGCGCGACGATTCGTGACCAGGGATTCTTCTTCGACTGGCTGATCGTAGATACCATCCCGCTCGATGACCTGGACTGGTCCCCGCAAAATTGGCAGTTGTGCGATCCGGCGAGGCCAACAACGGTGGTTTCCGGCGGTCCCGGTCGACGCCGGTGGGAGTTCATGCGGCTGCCCGGGGAGCGCCGGGAGGAGCTTAATACCGCTGACAAGGCATGGGAGTTGCTGGAGGCGTGGGGCCGCACGCCGGACAACTCCCGGCTCGAGCGGCACGCCGTCTACACGTTCGCCGCGCGGTGGGCTGACCCCTGGAATCGCGGCCGGTTCGCGATCGCCGGCGACGCCGCACATCAGATGCCGCCGTTCGCCGGCCAAGGGATGTGCTCGGGACTTCGTGACGCGGCCAATTTGTCCTGGAAGTTGGATCGGGTGCTGCGTGGTGAGTCGGATATCGCGCTGCTGGACTCCTACACCTCTGAACGCAAAGTGCACATTCAGCATGCGATCGCGATGTCGGTGGAGCTGGGTCAGGTCATTTGTGTGCTCGACGAACAGCAGGCCGCCGAGCGGGATGCGCGGATGATCGCTGGCGGCGCCGACCCCGCCCGGGTGCTGCCGGTGTCGGTGCTGCCAGTACTCGGCGAGGGGGTGACCGCCGACGCGGGCGACGTCGCCGCGTTGCGTGGAACGCTCGCTCCGCAGTTCCCGGTACTGCACGAGGGACGTCTCGATCTGTTCGACGATGCCACCGGATTCGGCGCTGTGTTGCTGCTCCACAGCGGCGACCAGCGCGTAGCGCCGCAACTGGATCCTGCGTTACTCGAGCACGCCGGCGTTCAGGTCCGCACCATCGCGGCCGATGGCGAGGTCGATCTGCGTGACCCGACGAAGTTGTGGGCGCAGTGGTTCGACTCCCGCGGCATCACCTGCGTTCTCATCCGGCCCGACCACTACGTCTTCGGCGCCCTCGCCTCCAACGACGACATCGCGGCGCTGATCGGTCAGTACCGCGACCGCGTTCGCGCAATGACCTCGACAACCACCGTTGCCCGTACCCCGAAGTCGGCGACGACCTCGGTCTAGTCGGCAACACCCAGGTTTAGCAGAACTATTTCATGCGTATCGCCAACTTCGACGTCACCGGCCTCAGCACGGTCTCGGTCTGTGCAGGATTCCATTCGCTTATCGCGGCGGTCTCCGAGCGGGACGGGCTCGGATTACTGGTGTTCTCCTACCGTTGCGGAGTTGACCACGACAGGCTGCGACATCCTGTCCGCCAGCCAGATTCGGCGGATGACTGCGTCATCTCGGAGTGAGAACAGAGAGTTCGCCGGTTGATCTCGGGTCGCGACCGGAATCGCCCGAGGCCCGCCAAGAACGTTCGCATCGGCAGATCACCGGTGAACCGTACAGATGAGACGATCCGGCCGTCGCGGCCCGACTTCGCGTAGCGGACAGATCATCTCGCAAAGCGGATTTGAAGGGTCAACCGCGAACCGTAATGTTGCCAACATCATGGATGTGATCTGGCTAACACAGAATGTAGCCAGTCATGCGCAACTGGAACTTTGGTGTGGTCGCCGAGTAATCAGGCTGCAGCCACAAGCGTTTCCGAGTTTTGCCGGAGTAACGACTCGCGAGCGGATGCTTTGTCGATGGCGACACAACGACGCGGCTTGCCTGGAGTTGGGGCCTGTCGAAATCTTAAGTGGGTGCAAATAGAGAACCGAACACGGACTCGGTGAAGCGTCCCGATACCGGTCGTCACGTCGAAATCTCGATCGACAACTACTGGCAAATACCCTGCGGCGAAGAGAGGACAAAAATGTACACCAACCAGACCGCTCGGGAGCGCTTAGAGGACGCTAAGATGTTGCGGCAGTCCGGCGTTCACAAGCTCGCCATAAAGGACCACGAAGGGCACTGTTTGGCATTTCTTTTGGCTTGGGACAGCTTTGAGTATGACTCTGACACCGACACCTATGTATGTTTTGTGGACCGTGATGGCAGAGAGCTCATGACCTTCCATACCGAGGGTGATATCAAACGCGAGGTTGGGACGGGTAGGTATGTCATGACAGCCCCAACTGCCGAGCCTGCAGCTGAAACTAATTGCACAACCTGGGCTTACACACAGGAATGGCGCTCCGGCCATCAGGAAGGGAAGGACCTCGACAGGCCTGACTATCCAACGTCGGCGCGCCTACCTGCATAATAGATCCAAACTGGCACAACCGCTTTCGCCATCCGACGCCGCGGTCATACGCACTTCCACCGTGGGTGTCCCTAGCCCGGCGACCGCGGCCCCGATTGCGGTGCCGGGTCCGTGGCGACCGCTGGTGTTGCCCTGGGATCGGACGCGCCGGATGTCGCGCCGGCACGGCGAACCGCGTAGCCGCTGGGAGTTTTCTTAAATCGCTGTCGTTCGGCGGGCCGAGGTACGACTCATCCACCGACGCCGCGGACGTCGCCGACCGAAGCCACCACCGTCAAATTGTGTCGTCGTAGGCGACCGTGCCTGAATCTGGGCCGCGAGGCCGTCGCAACACTGCGTTGGAGCATGCTATAAAAGTGACTAATAGACCGTTCGTACGGTTAGTTCTGGTGGGTGGAGGTCAAGGTGGCCAGATCAGCCGGCAGGCGTGCGGAGATTCTCGACGCATTCATTCGTCACGTCGCCGCGAGGGGCTACGACGGAACGAATATGGGTGACATTGCGGACGAGCTCGGCTTGTCCAAGGGCACCATCGTCCACCACTTCGGAACCAAAGCGCAGATGCTGCGCGAACTCGAAGAAACCCACCTGGCTCGCGAGCTTGATTTGGTGCGAATCCTCTGGGAACGGCTGACCACGCCCCAGGAGCGCATCGCCGCAATCATTTACACGTCCGCAATGCTACAAGTGCACGCCCGAGACGCTACGGTGGCCAGCCAGCGCGAGGTCGTTCAGCTTTCGGATGATCCGGCAATGCATGAAGTGCGCAAGCTGCGCGGTGAGCTGCAAGCGCTCACCATGGGCGAGATTCGCAATGGAATCGACGCCGGGGTGTTCCGAAACGTGGACGTTGAGCTGGCCGCGTTACAGCTGTGGGGGTCGGTGCAGTGGATGTGGGTGTGGTTCGACCGCGTCGATTCGCGAACGCCCGAGCAGGTCGGAGCTGCTTTCGTCGACGTGTTCCTCGGCGGATTGCTGCTCGACCGCCTGGCGCTGAGCAAGTGGGCGGATTCGCACGGCCAGGTCGCTATGGTCGTGCGCGAATGCGTTGCCGCAGTGGCCGGCAGCACACGTTGATGACGACCCGCTGACTGTGCGCCCGCCAGCGGGAAAGACGATGCCGACGCGCGAGGCGTTGCCGGCGGACGGGATCCGCCGATTCCAAGCATGAATCGACGGTAATCGCCAGCCGTTCGCGCGCGTCACCGATAACTTTGCAATGCCATCAACCGACTGTACGAACGGTCAGCATCCGGCAGCAAACGGGTGGCCGCCACCTCAAGCGCTGATACGGACGCACGCAGACCGGCGATCCAATGCACAGCAAAACTCCAGTTCAACGGCTTTTCTCGATCTGCCGCAGATCGGCGACGGTGCCGCGCGCAACCAAAAGGCACCTCGGTTCGCCGTTTTTGACTGTACGTATGGTCGGTAAGGTAGTGTTTGCAGTCGCGCGTGCTAGAAAGGGACGGCCCGACGATGAGAACTCAGAAAGTCACACCCGGACATCGGGGAGGCGACCGTCGTCGCCATAGAGATGGTGTGCCGGGTGGCAAACAACGTCTGCAACGTTGCGCCGGATGCCGATGGGAAGGGTTCCGGAATCGTCATCGACGGCCCGGATCTCGAATTCGCCTTCGCGCGTGCGCATTTCGTCTTCCTGTCGCGGAGGTGCAGCTATGACGACGACGCAGCCGCGGCTCGCCGACTACTTCGGCGAGCGGGCGGGGACCCCGCTCGATCTGATCGGTGGATTCGTCCGGATGTGCCTGCTGACCGGTAGGGCGCTGTTCCGCGCACCGTTCCAACGACGCGAGTTCATTCTGCAGGGCTGGTTCATCATGAAGGTCGCACTGCTGCCGACCATGATGGTCTCGATTCCGCTGACCGTGCTGCTCGTCTTCACGCTCAACATCCTGCTGACCCAGTTCGGCGCCGCCGACCTGTCAGGGGCGGGTGCCGCGTTGGGTGCAGTCACCCAACTCGGCCCACAGGTCACGGTGCTGGTAGTGGCCGGTGCCGGGTCGACGGCTATCTGTGCCGACCTGGGCGCCCGCACAATCCGCGAGGAGATCGACGCGATGGAAGTGCTTGGTATCGACCCCATCCACCGGCTAGTGGTTCCTCGGGTGATGGCCGCAATCCTGGTTTCCACGCTGCTCAACGGCCTGGTTGTCATCGTCGGACTGGTCGGCGGCTACGTCTTCGGGGTGTATCTGCAAAACGTGTCGGGCGGTGCATACGTGGCAACCCTGACCACGCTCACCGGGCTGCCCGAGGTGATCATCGCGACGATCAAGGCGGCAACGTTCGGCTTGATCGCCGGGCTGGTTGGCTGCTACCGCGGGTTGACCGTCGGCGGTGGCGCCAAGGGCTTGGGCACCGCGGTCAACGAGACCGTGGTGCTGTGTGTGGTGGCGCTGTTCGCGGTCAACGTGGTGCTGACCGCGATCGGTGTGCGGTTCGGAACGGGGCGCTGACGTGGCCGAGATCTCAGCGGCCACCGTACTGCGCGCCCGCTACCCACGGACGACCGCCAATCTAAACCGCTACGTCGGTAGCGCCGCCCGAGGACTTGACAAAGCCGGACAGTTGGCCTGGTTCACGCGCATCAGCATCGGACAGACCGGCTTGGCGCTGCGCCACTACCGCAAGGAGCTGCTGCGGACGATCGCCCAGATCGGCATGGGCACCGGTGCGATGGCCGTCATCGGCGGCACCGCGACAATCGTCGGTTTTGTGACGCTGTCAGGCAGCTCGCTAATCGCCATCCAGGGGTTCGCGTCACTGGGAAATATCGGTGTTCAGGCATTCACCGGGTTCGCCTCGGCATTGATCAACGTACGAATCGCCGCCCCCGTCGTCACCGGCATCGCGCTGGCCGCCACGGTCGGGGCCGGCGCGACTGCCGAGCTGGGCGCGATGCGAATCAGCGAGGAAATAGACGCCCTGGAGGTGATGGGCATCCAATCGATTGCCTATTTGGCGTCCACCCGAATCATCGCCGGGCTGGTGGTTATCGTCCCGCTCTACGCCATGGCGTTGATCATGTCGTTCTTCTCCCCGCAAATCGTTACGACGGTGTTATATGGACAGTCGGCCGGTACGTACGAGCACTACTTCTGGACCTTCCTGCGTCCCAACGACGTCTTCTGGTCGTTCGTAGAGGCCATCCTCATCGCGGGGTGTGTGGTGCTCACCCACTGCTATTACGGGTACACCGCCAGCGGCGGCCCGGTCGGCGTCGGCGAGGCTGTGGGGCGATCGATGCGCCTCTCGCTGATCATGGTCCAGGTCGTGGTCCTGTTCGGCACGTTAGCGCTCTACGGCGTTAACCCGAACTTCAATCTCACGGTTTAGCCGCCCATGACGAGGCCGGTGAAGAAGAACAAGCTGCGAACGCCGCGGTACAAGTTGGAAGGTGTGGCGTTACTGGCGGTGGCTGCGCTGGTCATTGCATTGGTGTACATGCAATTTCGCGGTGATTTCACGCCGAAGACGCACTTGACGATGCTGGCTTCGCGGGCCGGGTTGGTGATGGATCCGGGAGCAAAGGTCACCTATAACGGGGTCGAGATCGGCCGGGTGACCGACATCTCGCGCGTTGAGCGCGACGGCCAGCCGGCAGCCAAGTTCCTCTTGGATGTCTATCCGAGATACGTCAACCTCATTCCGGCCAATGTGGTGGCCAGGATTACGGCGACCACCGTGTTCGGCAATAAGTATGTGTCGTTCACGTCGCCGAAAAACCCGTCTCCGAAACGGATCACACCGGCAGAGGTGATTGACGCGACGTCGGTTACGACGGAGATCAACACGGTGTTCCAGACGCTCACCTCGATCGCCGAAAAGGTGGATCCGGTCAAGGCGAACCTGACGCTGAGCGCAGCCGCGCAGGCGTTGACCGGGTTGGGCGACAAGTTCGGCGCCTCGATCACTAACGGCAGCGCCATTCTCGACGATGTGAATCCGCAGCTGCCGCAGATTCGGTATGACATTCAGCGATTGGCGGCTCTGGGCGACACTTTCGCCAACGCGGCGCCGGACCTGCTCGACTTTCTCGACAATGCGATCCCTGCCGCGCGCACGCTGACCAAGCAGGAAGACGACCTGGATGCAGCATTGTTGGCGGCCACCGGGCTTGGCAATAAGGGCGACGACATCTTCCGGCGGGGTGGACCATATCTGGCTCAGGGTGCCGCCGACTTGCAGCCGAGCGCACAACTGCTCGACACCTACAGTCCCGAGCTGTTCTGCTCTATCCGCAACTTTCACGATGTCGAACCAAAAATCGCCGCATTCGCGGGCGGTAGCAACGGCTACTCGCTGCGACAGACCTCCAAGCTGCTCTCCGGGGCGGGACTCTTCCTGTCTCCCTTGGTGTTTCCCGTCCTGCTCACAGGAGTCGGAGGTCTGGCCGGACTGGTCGGCGGGGCGCCGAATCCCTATGTTTATCCGGAAAATCTGCCGCGAACCAACGCCCGCGGTGGGCCGGGGGGTGCGCCGGGCTGCTGGCAACCCATCACCCGGGACCTGTGGCCGGCGCCATATCTGGTGGAAGACACCGGCGCCAGCATCGCGCCCTACAACCACTTAGACACCGGCTCACCGTACGCGGTCGAATATGTCTGGGGCCGTCAGGTCGGGGATAACACGATCAACCCATGAATATCACCGGTACCGCCATCAAACTCGGCAGCTTCTCCGTGGTGCTGTTGTTCTTCACCGCGTTGATCGTCGTGGTTTTCGGTCAGCTGCGTTTTGACCGGACCAACAGCTATTCCGCGGATTTCAGCAATGCCAGCGGCCTGCGGGCCGGTCAATTCGTCCGCGCCTCAGGGGTGGAGATCGGCAAGGTCCAAGAGGTGAAGCTGGTCGATGGCGGCCATCGAGTACACGTGGACTTCGATATCAACCGCTCAGTGTCGCTGTATCAGTCGACGACCGCACAGATCCGCTATCTCAACCTCATCGGTGACCGCTACCTGGAATTGAAGCGCGGCGAGGGTGAGGGCGCTGACAGGGCCCTGCCGCCGGGTGGAATCATCTCGCTGGCCCATACCGCGCCGGCACTGGATCTCGACGCGCTGATCGGTGGCTTCAAGCCGCTGTTCCGGGCGCTCGATCCGGCAAAGGTCAACAACATCGCGTCGGCGATTGTCACCGTGTTCCAGGGTCAAGGCGGCACTATCGACGACATTCTCGATCAAACCGCGCAACTGACCGCGCACATTGCCGAGCGTGACCAGGCCATCGGCGAGGTGGTCAAGAATTTAAACACGGTGCTGGACACCACGGTGCGGCACCGCAAGGCGTTCGACCAGACGGTGAACGACTTCGAGGTGCTGATCACCGGGCTCAAGGACCGCGTCGACCCGCTGGCCGGCGGCACCGCAAACATCTCCAACGCCGCCGGGACGGTGGCTGACCTGCTGGCCGACAACCGGGGCCTGCTGCACAACACCGTGAACTACCTGGACGCTCTTCAGCAACCGCTCATCGATCAGCGCGCTCAAGCTGACGATCTGCTCCGCCGAATACCGACCGCATTGAACATGATCGGGCGCGCTGTCGGCACGTATGGAGATTTTGCGAACTTCTACATCTGCGATCTCACGCTCAAGACCAATGGCCTGCAGCCCGGCGGCCCGGTCCGCACAGTCAAGATCTGGCAACAGCCATCAGGAAGGTGCACGCCGCAATGAGAACGCTCGAACCCGCCAACCGGCGGCGGCTCGCTCTGATGAGCATCGCAGTGGCGGTGCTCGCCGTCGCCGTGAGCCAAACTCTGACCAGTGTCCCCATGCTGTTCGCTTCGCCGGCTTATTACGGACAGTTCACTGACACCGGCGGGATGAACAAGGGCGACAAAGTGCGCATCGCCGGTGTGGATGTCGGACGCGTCCAGGCGCTCAAGATCGACGGCGACCACATCGTCATGAAGTTCTCGACCGGCAGCAACATCATCGGCTCTGAAAGTCGACTGACGATTCGCACCGACACCATCTTGGGAAAAAAAGTGCTCGAGGTCGAGCCGCGGGGCAATCAGGCGCTGCACCCCAACGCGACGTTGCCGCTGGGTCAGAGCGCCACCCCTTATCAGATTTACGACGCGTTCTTCGATGTCACCAAGGCCGCCGAGGGCTGGAACATCGACACGATCAAACAATCGCTAAATGTGCTGTCGCAGACCATTGATCAGACCTACCCGCACCTTAGTGCCGCCCTCGAAGGGGTGGCCGAGTTCTCCGACACCATCGGCAAACGCGACGACCAAATCACCCATCTGCTGACGCAGGCCAACCAGGTGGCCAGCGTGCTGGGTGACCGCAGCGAAAAGGTCGATCGGCTATTGGTGAATGCGAAGACGCTGCTGGTCGCGTTCAACGAACGCAGCCGCGCTATCAGCGCGCTGCTGGGGAACGTTTCCGCCTTCTCAGCCCAGGTGCAGAACCTCATCAACGACAACCCGAACCTGAACCATGTACTGGAGCAGCTGCGCACAGTCAGTGACCTCCTGCGCAACCGCGAAAATGACCTGGCACAAGCGCTGACGATGGTCGGCAAATTCAGCGCATCGTTGAACGAGACCGTCGCGTCAGGGCCGTTCTTCAAGGCGTATATCGCCAACCTACTGCCGTTCTTTGTCCTGCAGCCGTACGTGGATGCGGCGTTTAAGAAGCGCGGCATCGACCCGGAGAACTTCTGGCGCAGCGCCGGGTTGCCGGCGTTCCGGTTTCCCGATCCCAACGGCACCCGTTTCCCCAACGGCGCTCCTCCGCCGGCCCCGCCGGTGCTGGAGGGCACCCCGGACCATCCGGGACCGGCAGTGGCACCAGGTTCACCGTGTTCCTACGCCCCACCGCCCGAACTGTTGCCGCGCCCCGGCACCCCGTTGCCGTGTGCGGGCCTGGACCAGAGCGCAGGCCCGTTCGGTCCGTTAGCGGGTCCCGTTTCGGGGATGCCCGACGTGTTGACGTCGCCGGCCAAACCCGACGGGCTGCCGCCGACCCCCGGCATCGCGATTGCCGGACGGCCAGGCGATCCGCCACCGGATTTGCCGGGCACGCCGGTGCCGCTGCCGCCCAACGCACCACCGGGAGCCCGCACGGAGAACCTGCGGCCGGGCAGCGGAGCGACCGGAGGTAGCCGAAATTGAGCACCGCCTTCGATATCCGCGACCTGCGCCTGCCGAAGCTGTCGCGGGCGTCGGTGATCATCGGATCGCTGGTGGTCGTGCTGGCCCTGGTCGCCGCGTACGTCGGCCGCGACCTTTACAGAAAACTGACCGACAACACCGTCATCGCCTACTTCCCGGAGGCCAACGCGCTGTACTCCGGGGATGCGGTCCAGATCATGGGGTTGCGGGTGGGTGCCATCGACAGGATCGAGCCGGCCGGCGACAAGATGAAGGTCACCTTCCACTACATGAACAAGTACAAGGTGCCCGCAAACGCGTCGGCGGTGATTCTCAACCCCACCTTGGTGGCGTCACGAAACATCCAGTTAGAGCCGTCGTATAAAGGCGGTCCGGTGCTGGCCGATAATTCGGTGATCCCAATCGAGCGCACCCAGGTGCCGGTGGAGTGGGACCAGTTGCGCAACAGCACCACCAACCTCCTCTTGAAACTGGGCCCGACACCGGCACAACCCCGGGGGCCCTTTGGCAATGTCATCGAATCGTTCGCCGATGGGCTGGCCGGCAAAGGCCAGCAGATCAACGCCACGTTCAACAACTTGTCGCAGGCGCTGACCGCGCTCAACCGGGGTCGCGGCGACTTCTTCTCGGTGCTGCGCAGCCTCGCGCTGTTCGTCAACGCGCTGCACTCCGACGACCAGCAGTTCGTTGCGCTGAACAACAACCTGGCTCGGTTCACCGGCAGCTTGACCGGCTCCGACCGGGATCTGGCGAACGCATTACAACAAACCGAAGCTCTTTTCGAGGCGGTGCACCCGTTCTTGGCAAAGAACCGCGAAGTGCTGACCGGTGACATCGACAACCTCGCCGAGGTCACCACTACGTTGGTGCAACCAGAATCGCTGAACGGTTTGGAAACCGGTTTGCACGTGCTGCCGACGGCGGCGGCGAACATCACCCAGCTCTACCACCCGTCGCACGGCGCGAACGTCGCCATCCCGGTATTCGCGAACTTCACCAACCCGATGCAGTTCATTTGCGGCTCAATTCAGGCCGGCAGCCGGCTCGGCTACCAGGAATCCGCCGAGCTGTGTGCGCAGTATCTGGCACCGATCCTGGATGCGGTCAAGTTCAACTATCTACCGTTCGGCTTGAACCTGTTCAGCACCGCCGAGACGCTGCCCAAGCACGTCGCCTATTCCGAGCCGCGGTTGCAGCCGCCGAAAGGGTACAAGGACACCACCGTCCCTGGAATCTGGGTGCCGGACACCCCGACGTCGCACCGCAACACCCAACCGGGCTGGATTACCGCGCCGGGCATGCAGGGCGTCAAGGTAGGGGCCACCACGGCAGGCCTGCTGACTCCGGAATCGCTGGCTGAGTTGATGGGCGCTCCAGACATCGAATCGGTCCAGTCAGATTTGCAGACACCGCCGGGGCCGCCGAATGCCTACGACGAGAACCCCTCGCCAGTAATCGGCCACAACCCGCCGCAGGTGCCGATACTGCCCCCGCCACCTGGACCGGAGGTGGTGCCGGGCCCGGTGCCGCCGACGCCTGCGCCGGTAAGTGGCCCGGCTCCGAAACCGGCTGGACCACCATTGCCCGCTGAGTCAGGAGCAGGGCAGTGAGTGACCGATGATCGTGCTGGCGCGTCTCCGCCGCAAGCTCTGGCAGGTGCTGGCTCTGGCGATGGCCGCTCTGACGCTGAGCTCATGCGGCTGGCGCGGTATCGCCAATGTGTCGATCCCCGGCGGTCCCGGTACCGGCGCCGGCGCCTACACCGTCTACGTTCAGGTGCCGAATACGCTGGCGATCAACGGCAACAGCCGTGTCTTGGTCGCCGATGTCTTTGTCGGGTCGATACGCGCGATCAAGCTAGACAACTGGGTTGCCACGTTAACCCTGGGTGTGGACAAGAACGTCACGCTGCCGAAGAACGCCACCGCCAAGATCGGGCAGACCAGTCTGCTGGGTTCCCAGCATGTGGAGCTGGCACCACCACATAACCCGTCGCCACAGCTGCTGAAAGACGGCGACACCATCCCGCTGAAGAACTCGTCAGCGTTCCCCACTACCGAGCAGACGCTGGCCACCGTCGCCACCGTGTTGCGCGGGGGCGGCATTCCCAACCTTGATGTGATCGTTGAAGAGGTCAACGACATCCTGACCGGTCGAGGCCCGCAAATCCGGGCCTTTCTCGGCAAACTCGACACCTTTATCCAGCAGCTCAACTCACAACGCGACGACATCACCCACGCCATCGACTCCACCAATCGGCTGTTGGCCTATGTCGGGGGCCGGGCCGATGTGCTGGACCGGGCGCTTACCGAAATCCCTCCGCTGATCAGGCATTTTGCGGACAAGCAAGCCCTGCTGATCAATGCGATCGACGCGGTGGGCCGGGCAAGCGACGTCGCTAACCAATATCTGTCAGAAGCGCGGGGTCCCTTCCATCATGACCTGCAGTTGCTGCAGTGCCCGCTGAAGGAACTGGGCCGCGCCGCTCCGTACCTGGTCGGCGCGCTGAAAATCGCCGCCGTCCTGCCGTTCGACATCGACAGCATTCCACAGTCGATCCGCGGCGACTACATCAACTTCTCGCCGACAATCGACACGACATACGCGTCCGTCGACAACGCTTTCCTCACGGGAACCGGGTTGTCCGGAGCCCTGCGTGCGCTCGAGCAGTCGTTTGGCACCGATCCCGGGATCATGATCCCCGATGTCCGCTACACGCCAAACCCGAACGACGCGCCGGGCGGACCGCTGGTCGAGAGGGGGAATCGGCAATGCTGATCCGCTTGATGAGGCGCCAGTTGATCCTCTTCAGCATCCTGACGGTGATCGCTCTGGTAGTGCTGGGCTGGTACTACCTGCGCATCCCCAGCCTGGCCGGTATCGGCCAGTACACGCTGAAGGCGGACCTGCCCGCCTCCGGCGGCCTGTATCCCACGGCCAACGTGACCTATCGAGGCATCACCATCGGCAAGGTCACCAACGTCGAGCCGACAGAACAGGGCGCCCAGGCGACGATGAGCATCGCCACCCGCTACAAGATTCCCGTCGACGCGGCGGCGAACGTGCACTCGGTGTCGGCGGTCGGTGAGCAGTATCTGGACCTTGTCTCATCGTCAGGCAATCCGGACAAGCACTTCTCGGCAGGGCAGACCATCACCAGGGGCACGGTGCCTGCTGAGATCGGGCCGGCGCTGGACGCCGCCAACCGCGGGTTGGAGGCGCTGCCCAAGGACAAGATCGGCGCGTTGCTCGACGAGACAGCTCAAGCGGTCGGTGGGCTTGGGCCGGCCCTGCAGCGGCTGGTCGAATCGACCCAGGCCATCGTCGGGGACTTCAAGACCAATATCACCGATGTCAACGACATCATCGAAAATTCCGCGCCGATCTTGGACAGCCAGGTCAATTCCAGTACTGGGATCGAGCGCTGGGCGCGCAACCTGAGCACTTTGGCCGCCCAGACCGCAGAGAAGGACCAGACGTTGAAAAGCGTCCTGTCTCAAGCGGCACCGATTGCCGATCAAGTCACCGCGGTATTCGGTGACGTCCGCGAATCGCTGCCGCAGACGCTTGCCAACTTTGAAATCGTTGCCAGCATGCTCAAGCGCTACCATCCCGGCATCGAGCAGGTGCTGGTGTTCCTGCCGCAAGCCGCCGCGATCGCTCAGACGGTGGCTGCGCCGTACCCGAACCAGGCTGCCCAAGACCTTGCGCTGGCGATAAACTTTCCGCCGCCGTGTTTCACCGGTTTTATTCCGACCTCAGAGTGGCGCTCGCCGGCAGATACCAGCCTGGCGCCGTTGCCGTCAGGAACGTATTGCAAGATCCCGAAAGACGCCCAGGGCAACGCGGTGCGTGGATCCCGCAACATTCCGTGCGTCGACGTCCCCGGAAAGCGAGCGGCGACGCCGCGGGAATGCCGCGATCCCAAACCGTACGTGCCGCTGGGCACCAACCCGTGGTACGGCGATCCGAACCAGCTTCGGAACTGCCCGGCGCCCGGAGCGCGCTGCGATCAGCCCGTGAGTCCCGGCATCGTGATACCGGCACCGTCGGTCAACAACGGCCTCAACCCGGCGCCGGCAGACAAGGTCGCAGGGAGTCCGCCTCCGGTCAGTGATCCGCTGTCGCGGCCGGGATCGGGTGCCGTGCAGTGCAATGGGCAACAGCCCAACCCCTGCTTCTACACGCCGAGCGGTCCGCCCAGGGCGATTTACAGTCCTCAGAGCGGTGAGCTGATAGGGCCCGACGGTGTCAAGTACTCGGTGCAGAACTCGAGCGAAACCGGAGACGATGGGTGGAAGGCGATGCTGGGGCCAGCCGGCTGAACCTTACCGATGCGCAATGTTTAGCTGGCCTTCAAGTGGCAATGCGTCGCAGGCATGAGCACGGAACCGAATCCCCCACCGCCTGACATGCCGGCTAAGGCACCGACGGGAAAATGGGGTGTTGCGCCGTCGATGAGCCCTCAGACGACGCGTGAAAGGGGAAAGTTCAACAGTGCCTGGGCGCTATGGTGTGCGGTGGTCGTGCTGATCGGGCTAGCCGTCGTGCTGGTCATTTGGTTTTCTTAGCCGGTTCGAGCTGCAAAGCCCGGTTTACGGAGCAACGACCCGTTTACGGGAAATTCGGGCGCGACTCGCTTGACACTGACCGCACGTACAGTCATCATGATAATGCGATGTGTCGGCAGCATAAGAGCAGCGTGAGCGCTGAAACCGGTGATTCGCCTTGATGCACTAACCGTGGGCAGACCAAGCCGAACACTCAGATTGGAGCGGCGTGGGAGAACTGATCGGCATTGGCCAACTCCGAAGCAATGCATGCGGCTATCTCGAGCGAGTATTGGCGGGGGAGACGATTGGGGTTGTCCGCCGCGGCAGGCTGGTAGCGCGGATCGTTTCGGCCGCTGGTGATCGGTCGGTCCCGAGCGCGCTGCCCGATCTCGTCGCGGTCAACGGCGCTGGCGGGCGCATCGGGCTTGACGCGTTGCGGACGCGCGCGGCGCGCTATTTCGATCGGGTTGAAGCTGGCGAAACTATTTGCATCATCTGGCGCGGCGAATTGGCGGCCAGGATCGAATCGGCTACCCGGGACACCGAGGCAGGTGCGACCTCCACGCGGCCGGCGAGAATGGTAACGCGGGATCCTGGCGGCCGGATCGGACTGGACGAACTGCGAACACGCGCGGGGCGTTATTTCGACCGGGTAGCGGAGGGGGAGACAATCGAGGTCACCCGTGGTGGCAGGGTAGTGGCCCGAATCGTGTCAGCCGCCGAGGACCCGCGTAGGACGGCCTGACAGTCGGCGATCACTCGACCGAAGGCATCGCCGGATTTCGATTGTGAAACCGCGACAATCGAGTGTTGCCAGAGACCGGCGCGGTTCAAATCGGCATGATGCTTTCTGCGTTGCCGTGGGCGATCGCGTTTCGCTGGTCTTCGGTCAGGTCAGCTTGCTCAAGGAAGTCCGATACGTTCTCGCGAACGACATAGGGGAAGTCTTCGGAGTAGATGATCCGTTCGGCGCCGACTTCTGCGACGATGAAGTTCAGCTGGTTCTGGCTGTACATGCCCGATGGCGTGGCCCAGACCTGCTCACGGTAATACTCGCTGACCTGCCGTTCCAGGTGGGTTCCGCCCCAGCCGATGACCTCGTCGAGCCGGTCGAGCCAACCGGCGACAAATTCGCCCCAGTGGCCGCTCAGCAGCTTCAGACGAGGGTGGCGATCCAGCGCTCCCGACAGGATGAGCCGCAGGATGTGGATCCCGGCTTCGGCGTGCCAACCGAAGGCGGGCCCGGAGAACAAGAAATGCAGCGCGGCCGGCCAGTGTCCGGCGTAGTACGCCGTTGACACCGGATTCTCCGGAACGCCCGGGTGGATATAGATGGGCAGGTCAACCGTCTCGGCGGTGGCCAGGACCACGTCGAGTCGCTCGTCATCGAGGAACAACCCGCCGCAGGTTCCGGCAATTAGAGCTCCCACAAAGCCCAGCTCGTTGACGCAGCGCTTGAGTTCGTCGGCCGCCGCGGCGGGGTCGTGCAACGGGAGGGTCGCGAATCCCCGGAAACGCGTGGGATGCTCCGAAATCTGCTCAGCAAGATTGTCGTTCACTCGTTTGCATAACTCTACAGCCTCTGGATGGACGAGATTGCCGGGACTATTGGCACCGTGCGAGACAACCTGGACATCGATACCCACACGATCCATATGAGCTAGGCGGTTCCCGCCGAGCCGCTCCGCTGAATCCTGGTCGGGCATGAATTCCCTTAAGAAGGCGCCGAAGCCGTCGTCGGGAACGATTGGTGCGGGCTCCGCGAGTTCCAAGACGCGGGCAACGGCCTGAGGATGATGGAAATGCTCCTCGACGGTGATAATTCGCAATGGAATTCCTTCCTATCCAGCCAACGACAACTGTTTCGGCTGCTGGCTTACCGTCGGCACAGACAATATGTCTGTGCGCAGTAGATCAGCCGGCGCGGTGGGCATCGGCCATCAGCGCAGCGAGGTCGTCGGGCATTAGAAACGACGGCGGCGGGGGCGCACCCCAATTGAACAGTCCCCGGGCGCCTTCGAGGGTTTCCGGCGTCCAAAGCTGGTCGTCAACAATGCAATCCATATCTGAGTAGTATTCACTGAAGTTGCCGGCCGGGTCTTTGAGGTACCAGAAGAAGTTCGACCCGGCGTGATGACGGCCCAGCCCCCAAACGTGTCGCTCCGGATGGCCCTGGAGCATCGCCGTCGCACCGCGACCGACCTCGTCGATATCGTCGACTTGCCAAGAAGTGTGGTGGAGAAACGCCAGCGGTGCCTGGAGTACAAGCAGATTGTGGTGGTCGGTAGAGCATCGCAGGAAAGCGCCGGCGTTTTTGATCAGGTCACTGACCTTGAAACCTACCCCGTCGGTGAAGAAGGACTGCGTCACCGCCAGATCGGTGGTGCCGATCACCGCGTGTCCGAGCTTGCGGGGCACCACTCGCTCGGTGCGCAGGACCCCGGGAGCTCGGCAGTCGAGCCGCTCGAATCGTCCGGGGCCGTTGTAACGAGTAGCGGGAGTGACTTGCTGATTCAACCGCGCAACAATCTCGACGGTGGCCCGCACTCCGGCAGCTTCTTCGAAAGCGGTGACGCTGTGCTCATCACAGGTGACGGCGACGCCCAGGCGGTTCAGTTTGGCAGCTACCCGGTTAACGTCGTCCGCGTCGTCGGCACCGATTCGCAGCTCGATCAGCCGACGGGTGGGTGACTGGACGATACGAAGCTGCGGGCCACCATCACGCGTGGTCAACCATCCGTCGGGTCGCGGGCTCAGCCCGAAATCGACGTAATAAGCGACTGTTTCCGACACATTCGGCACACCGACGGTAACGGAATTGAGACGGTGCAAAGCCACGATCGAACTGCCTTCTACCGTTTGCCGGCGCCGGCAACGAACGTTTGATGCAGTTCGCCGATGCCCTCGATCCAACTGTCGAGGCGCTCGCCGGGATGCAGGAACCGTTGGGGTTGACGGCCTACGCCGACACCGGCAGGTGTGCCGGTGAAGATCACGTCACCGGGATACAGCGTGACATTCTGTGACAATACGCTGATCAACGCCCTGACCGGGAAGATCAGATCGCGGGTACGGCCCTTCTGCACCTCCTCTCCGTCGACGGCGCAACCAAGTTCCACGTCATCGGGGTCGTTGAGTTCGTCGGGTGTGACCAGCCATGGGCCTTGGGGAGAGAAGCCCGGGAAGGATTTTGCCAGCCCGAACTGCGGAGCCGCCCCCCTCATTTGAGTCAAGCGCTCCGAAATATCTTGACCCACGGTGAAACCGGCGATATAAGACATGGCATCGTCCTCACCGACGCGGCTGGCTTCGCGGCCGAGCACGACGACCAATTCGACTTCCCAGTCCACATTGCCGCCGGCCGGGATACTGACGTCGGTGTCCGGCCCGGTGAAGCTGGATACATATTTGGTGAATACCGGCGGCGCGTCGGTAGGGGAATCGAATCCGGATTCGGCGGCATGGGAGTGGTAGTTCAAGCCGATGGCGAAGACCTGTAGCGGTGTTGGCGAGGGCGCACCAAGCTGGTTGCGATGGATCGGCACCGCGTCGCTCAACGCGGCCGCGTCAAGTTCGGCGGCCCAGCTGATGACATGGTTCCAGGTCCAGTAGACGGCGGGAAGGTCGGGGCCGAAACGGCCCTCGGACGCGGTGGCGATATCGACGGCTCTTTCAGCGCCGACCTCGCCGATTACCAGCGCTGCTCGATTGTCGAGGTTAGCGAGGCGCATAAAGACTCCTGTTCTTTCAAGTGGTTTGGGTTGCGCGGGCGTGACGTCGGCCAGGCGAGCCGTTCGGCTGTCGGTAATAGACGCACGAGTGGGCGAAAGCCAACTGTTTGTAGTGAATCGCAGCGCCGATCAGGTGGTGCTCGATGCAGTGACCGACGCCTGGCACGATCTCCGAATCAACGCGTTGTGTGGTGGCGAACTTCGACAGGAAGAGCCGGCGGGCCGCGGGGGAACCGTCCCAGAGCGCGTCGAACTCCGCCAGCGCGTGGTAGATCGGTACGGTAATACCCGGCGCGACGATGTCGAGGCGGTTGGCCGCCCATTTCGGTGCCGCGGTCAGCTCGATCATCGGTGCCGGCGCGTATGAGGTGCGTGCTGCCGCTACACCTGCGGCGGTAAAGGTGTGGTCTGGCCCGTACCAGAGCTTTTCACGCTCGTCGATCGGAAGATCGACCACGCCGGACATTGGCAGCGCTCCGAGTCGTTCGGCGGCCCCGCCCCGTGGGATCCGTGCGCCCATCCCGGTGGCTGACAAACCGATCAGATGCCACGTCGGCTGTGCAGCAGCTATTTCAAATCCGATCATGCCGCCGACGGAGTGCGCGATCAGTACGACTGAGGGTCGGCCGAATTGAGCCAACAGCTTGTCGATGGCGGCACCGAGTACGCGGCCCTGTTCGGAGAAGGCATAGTCGTAGTCGTCCGGAGGTTGGCCGCTGTCCCCGTAACCCGGGCGGTCGATGACAAGCACGCAGAAACCGTTCCGGTTGGCAATCTCGACGAAAGAGCCGGTATCTGAACCGGCGACCTCGAAGTACCGTCCGGTGAACAGACCGCCGTGCAGTGTGACGAGCAACGGTGCGTCAGGTACTGGGTGCGCAGATTGGTGGAAGCGGCCTGCGACAAGCGTTGCGCCGACCTTTGCGGTCACACTTTGCATGTGCTGTTCCTTTGGGGCTTCGATGAGGACTGGACTGGTCGTCTATGTCAGTGGCGCTGCAGTCGCGGCGCAATATTTTTTCGGGAGTGACACAGTGTCAGCCACCACCTCGCCGGCCCGAAAGTAGATCGCCGCCATCGTCATTCCTGTGCTGCGGGTGCAAAGCGGCTGAATAGCTTGCCGGCATTCGTCCACTCGACCTGTGCGAGCTCACCGTCGGCCCATCCGGTGAATTGCGTGAGGTCGGCGATGTTATGTAGAACTGTGGGTTCAGGCGCGGCAGGCCAATCGGTGCCGAACAAGATGTGTTCAGCCGTAGCGACTTCCAGCGTCGGCAGCAGCGAGTTACGGCTTCCGGCCAAAGCCGTCTCGTAATACAGCCCGCGAAGCACCTCGCTGACGTGGTTCGGTTCAATGTCAGCATCTTGGGGTCCTCGCCCCATCTGCGAATGCTCAGCTATACGCCAGCCGAGCGTCGGCAGCACTCCGCCGCAATGCGCGAGAATCAAAGTAAGACCCGGGTGCCGCAGAAAGACACCGGAATAGATCGCATCGGTGACAGTCCGCGCTGTGTCGCAGGGGAATTCGATAATCGAGCTGGGCCGGCCGAACCCCAAGACGTCAATGTGCGGGCACTCCGCGGGATGCACAAACGCCGGCACCTGCCGGCGCGCCAACTCGGCGAGTATGGGCCTATAGAATTCGCTGCCGAGATAGTGCCCGGCGGCGTTACTGGACAGCAGCACACCGTCAAGGTCGAGAACATCCAGCGCATATTCGATTTCAGCCAGCGTGCTATCTGGGTTGCCGGCGGGAATGGCCGCGAAGGCGCCAAACCGGCCGGGGTGCTCATCGATCAGCGTCGCATATTCCTCGTTGACCTGCCGGCAGAACGTCGCTGCAAAATCAGGATCGCCCGAGCGGCCGGTGAACGCCCAGGGGACCGAGAGGATCTGGGTGGCAATGGAGTGGCGATCCATGAACTCGAGGGCCGCCGAGGGTGTCCACCGCACCGACATCCGATAGCCGCCAGTGAGGGTGAACCCAGATTCGAACAGGCTGGCTACCGCGCCACCAAGATAGTGCGTGTGTACATCGATGCGAGTGTTGTCCATATCGATCGCCTCTCGGCTATCAGGCGCGCATTCTCGCCGGTTCGACACCGGCACACCAAACACGCTGAATCTTGCTTGTGTCGCGGATATCCGTCAGCGGATTCCCGTCGAGCAGGACCAGGTCCGCGCGGCGACCGGGTGCGATCACACCGCGGTCCTGCAGGCCGAGAAGTTGGGCGGGCTTCGAGGTTGCGGCACGAAGCGCTTCGAGCGCAGGAAGGCCTGCGTCGACGAGAAGTTCCAACTCCCGGTGCAGGCTTTCACCGTGGGCGGGCGAAAACGGGACACCGGGTGTGGCGTTGGCGTCGGTTCCCGCGAGGATAGGGATACCGGCTCGATACATTTCGGTCACCGACGTGTGGGCGGCTGAATAGTCGAGCCCCGCCGCTCTTCCAATTGTGTCGACAATCCCTTTCATCATCGTCAAGGTGGGAATGACGATGGTTCTTGCGGCGACCATTTGATCGATGACCGATTCATCGAGGACCTTGTCGATGGGCACGTGGGTGATGATGTCCGCCTTGGCAGCGACCGCCATGGCGAAGGTGACTGTGGTGGTCGCATGCACAACGGTCAGCAAGTCCTGGTCGTGGGCTGCAGCGACCAGCGCGTTCATCGTTGGCTGGTCGGGTCCGGGAATGTCGGCGATTATCTTGATGTAATCCGAACCGTCGCTGATTCGCTCGGCGACGAATTGAGTTGCGGCAGTCGAACTGTCGACCAAACCCGTAGACGGAAAACCCGGAATGTGGCTGTGAGTACTACCAGAGGTGGTCGCAGGTGTACCCGCACTACGGATGTCGGTGCGCCCGAGATGATCACGCAAAGAGTTGACCTTTGCCGGTGGCCAGCAGGCCATATCCAACGCGGTGGTCACCCCATGGGCGCACAGTTGATCGAGGGTCTCGGCGTCGCGCAGGTGGACGTGGGCATCGATGAGCCCCGGAAGCAGCACTCCGGCGTTCCCGTCGATCATCTCGGCCCCGGCGGGATCGCTGCCGATCACCGGGCCGTCGATCACAACTGTGGTCGGCTCAGTCACCATGGTGCCGTCGAATACTCGGACATTGACCAGTGTTGTTTTACCGACTCGGGTGCCGGCGCCGAACTGTGATGGTGTCACGCGGCCTCCGTGTTGTCAGGTCCGAATGTAGACGTATCAACGCGGTGCTGGTCTTGGAGTGCCATTCGAGCGCTCAAGTGAACGCCGCGGACAGGCGGTTACGGTAGGCGTGGCGCACGGCGGGAATCAAGCTGACGGCCCGTGCCGGATCAACTTCGGTCGCAAGGAGTTTCATGATGTCGCCTCGGCGCCGGTCTTCGGGAACGTCCACGCCCCGTGCGGTGACCAATGCATGGAAGTGCGTGTGGTTCTCGCAGAACACCAGAAGGTACGACGTAGGCGCACCGGTGACATCGGTGAGTGCGCAAGCCAGATCGCGGACGCGCCGACCGAATGAGTCGCTCTCGGCGTCGTCGAGCCCGGTGATCCGTTCGGCGTGACGGCGGGCGCGCAATACTATCCAGCCGGGCACTTCAGCGCCCGGCATGATTTCGGCCGCCCACAACTCGTCGCGGAACACCACCGATGCCTCGTCGACCCTCTCCATTGCGCACACCGCGCACCCATTCCCGGATGCCGCCGCGTCAGACATATGCCGCCTCTCTCGTTGAGCTCTGGTGTCAGATCAGTGGGGTTATCTGATCGTCGCGGCCCAGCAGTGCCTTGCCGTAAATCTCGTAACTGACCGTGGGCACCACTACGGCGTGCCGGGCGGCGACGCTCGAATCGCGCCAAATGCGTTGCAGCGGGTTGACTTCGGCAAAACTGCCAGCGCCGTGCGCGCTGAGCAGGATGTCGATGGCTTTGGTGATGTGCTCGAGGACCCAGCCGGTGTCGGCGCGCACCCGGGTCCGGGTGAGCTCGTCGGGGAAGGCTGCGGCAGCGGCTGCGGTGTCGATGTCATCGGCGGCGCGGTAGGCGTGCAGATGCGCGGTGTCGACCATCATCGCGGCCTGCGCGAGCTGCAATTGGAACGCCACCGAGTCGGCCTGGGTGGTGTAAAACGTGTAAGAGATAGGTTTCTTGGCAGCTTTCTCGCGGACTATTTCCAGCGCCTTGCGGCCCATGCCGAGCTGGGGGCCGGCCAATACCAGCGACAGCAGCGGTACGAACGCCGACCGGTAGAGCGTCTCTTCGGTGTGCTCGGTGGCGTAGCTACCGCCAATCGTCTTTGGAACCGAAACGATTCGATGTTCCGGAACGAAGACGTCGGTGGCAATCAGGCAATTGGAGCCCGTCGATTTCATCCCCGCCACAAACCACGTGTCCTCCAGCTCGAGGTCTGTATAGGGAACGAGCGCCAAGCCCTGGTCGATCGCCTCGCCGGACTCATCGGTGATCGGGATACCGAGCACCGCCCAGCTGGCGTGCCAGGAGCCGGAATTCCAATACCAACGGCCGGTCACGCGGAAGCCGCCGTCCACCTTGACAGTCTCGGCGGTCGGGGCCAGCACCCCGGAGACCTTCGCCTCGGGTGTGTCGGCCCACACGTCGTTTTGTGCGCGTTCGGGGAACAATCCGGTCATAAAGGCGCAGACGTTGCATAGCGTGACCACCCAGGAGGTGCCGCCGTCGGCCTCGGCGACGGCCGAGGATACGTCGAGCATGGTGCGCATGGAGGTTTCATAGCCGCCGTAGCGTCGCGGCTGGGCGATCTTGAAGGCGCCGGCGTCGGTCAGCGCGGTGATGGACTCTTCGACGACCCGGCGGTCCGCCTCGCCCTGGGCGGCATTCCTGGCCAGCATGGGCTGCAATGCGCGAATCCGCTCGACAAGCTCGGCGGCGGTGGGGACGGTGACGGGTGCGTCGATGGTCGTCATGGCGTGTTGTTCCTTTCGGGTTACGTGCTCAGTTGGAGCACGCGAGGAGGTAATCGACGATGCGACGCCGGGGCCGCTCGGCGTGCCGGGAGTGCGTGCCAAAGGTGCGGTGGGCGTATACCAGCGGTGGCAGTTGCGCATAATGGGCGCGCGTCACCAAGCCCAGCAACAGCAGGTGGTCGCCGCCGTCGACCGCGTTGTGCAGATCGCAGGCGGCCCAGCCGGCCGCACCGTCGATGCGAGGCAGCCCGGCGTCGAAATGCCAACTGCTGGCAGCGAACCGGTCGGCGCCGCGACGGGCGAACAGCATCGCCAGCTCGTCCTGTCCGTGGCCGAGCAGGTTGACCCCGAACCGGCCGGCGTCCAGGATCCGCTGCAGCAGAGAGGATCCACGCTCGAACGCCACTGTGATCAGCGGCGGCTCCAGGGACAGGCCGGCGAATGAGCTGACCGTGGCACCGTATGGATGGCGATGAGCGCCGGTGGTGGTCACGATCGTCACCGGCGTGCAGATCCCAGCCATCAGCTGCAGGGCGCGTTCACGGTCGATTCCGGCGCTTGTGCGCCGGGCGGCCGTTCTCATGCTGCGATTGACCTTCACGAGGGTTACCTTTCGCTTTCAGCGGGCGCCGATGAGCACGTCCATCGGGTCAGGCAGCGCCGCCCGAAGTGACCAAGCCCTGCTAGTGAGTTCTTCGACGCTGGCGCCCGCGCGGCGGGCGGCAAGCATTGCCTCGGGATCGAACGCCGGACCATTGGAGTCGGCGGCGTATTCGGGACTGTGCATCATGTAGTCGGTGGCCTGGTCGGGTTCGGCAAAGTTATCGATCTGCATTTCAACGAAATTGCCGTCGGGATCTCGGTAGTACATCGAGGTGGTCACTCCGTGCGCGATCGACACTGCAGGCGAGATGCCTTGCTCTTGCAGCAGCGTGTATCGATCCAGCAAGTCGTCGAGGTGGTCGAACGTATAGGCAACATGGTGCGCGCAGGCTGCGGTGGGGCTCTTTCGCTCAAGCGGCGTTGGTGGCGTCAACAGCGCCACCCGGTGGTGCTCGTCATCGAAGGTGATGAAGCACAGTTGCTGATCCGCATACACAACATGACCGTCGAGAACCGCGCAGTACCAGTCGCGCATCTGATTCTGCTGGCTGGTCTGAAAGACCACGTGGGCGAACTTGGGCCTAGCGGACATTTTGGACAACCTTCTGCGCCAAACTCGTGCGGAATCGTTGCGGTATTTCCTTGAAGATCGAATTCACGCTAAGCAGTCCATTCGATCGAACGGTGCGCAATGTCGTGGTCCTTTACTTAGTTCAAGCCACCCGAGTGTCCGCCGGTTCCGTGGGTGATTGCGGCTGACGTTACGGTCATCCATGCCGGGCGAAAATCCGGTTTGCGAGATGGTTTGTCCGGTGTGCGACCAATCCTTGAGTGGCCGTCTGAGGGCCTGGCCGTCCTGTTCGCGCCGACCACCGGACCGTGGCCGTGCAGAGTCCGTTATCCGCTGCCGTACAGACACGCTGTCTGCCAGGACGTGCCCGTGTTTCGATGTCGCTTCTGGCGATTCGCTTTCGGTATTGCCAACGGGCCGAGATCGTGGAATCACCTGAAGGCTTCACGCGCCGTGGCCGCCGACAATAGCCTCGAAGTGGTTCGCAGGATCGGCAGCCTGGCGCCCCCGGGTTCCACTTTCTGCTGACGAGGGTTCAACGATGCGCTTCTTACATCTGCAGCAGTTTTCTGATCGAAGCCGTGACGGCGTCGGGTCGCTCCATCGACCAAAAGTGCCCAGCATCGATGTACTCGACGGCCACGCTGCGCGCACGGGGAAGGTATTGCCGCGAGTTCTCATAGAACTCGCGCGGCTGGGTCTTGCTGTCGTATCCCTGCATGATCAAAACCGGGCATTCCCATGCGGGCATGAGGTCCCTGCGACGCCGAAGCCATTCCTGCGTAAATGATTGCGTATTGAAGTAACGCGGCACCGCCTCCTTGACCCCGGGATAGGCGAATTCCTGAATCGTCCGCCGCATTTCGTCATCTGGAACGGGATATTTGCAAATCCAGGTGTATACCCAAGTCACAAAGTAGGCAGGATCATCCATTAGTCCGGACCGAGGTGCACTGGCGAACAGCGGACCTTGGGGTGCCAGATCAGGATGGAAGTGGTAGAGATGTTGTTCACCGCGTCCGTAGCGCAATACCCGGTCCGGCTGCTTTGCGGCAATGAAGTCGGCTTGGACCGTGCCACGGTCGTGGGATACGACGTTGAACGTGTCGACGTGGGCCAGATCGATCGCCTCGAGCAGTTGATCTGCAGCTGCTTCGTGGCGGTAATCACCTACTTTGGTGTCGGACTGTCCGTATCCCTTCAAGTCGAACGCGAGACAGCGGTTTGTCGCGGACAGGGCGGCCATCTGGTGATGCCACTGGTACCACGCGTCGGGTATCCCGTGAAGAAACACGATTGGTTCGCCTTGCCCGGCCTCGACGTAGTGGAACCGGACGGTTTCTTCGTCGCCAGGTGCGTCGACGAAGTGGTGTGTGAAGGTGACTCCGTCGACGACTTCCTGATCGCCTTCGTGGTCGAACGGTCGGGGCTCCACGGGCCCGAGTTCTCTGACCCGGGCGGCAATTCGGTCTTCGGGAGGTAGGAATCCCTTCAGGACCTGCTTTGCCCTTGCGGGAATGTCAGAATATTCAATTGCTTCGACCGCCGTCATCTCTTCATTCTTTCTATCGCGGCTGGCGTTGCCCCCACCGAGTTTCGCCCCGCAAAACGGCTTGCTAGCCGGCCCATTCGAATGTAGTCAGATCACATTCGTGCTGTGTCAAGTTAGGGTCGATGGCGCACGCAGGAAATCCGCTTTGCGAGACCGCTTGTCCACTTTGCGAACAATTCCGGGCTGTTGGGCTCAAGTTCGTAGCCGGTTTACTATTTTCGGCACGCGGTGACGCGCGGGCCGTACCATGTGGTCGACAGGCTGGAACAACGAGGTCGCAATGTCTGTGGTACCGGAGCTGAACACCTCGCCGACGAATCCGCGGAGCGAGGAGCGGCGCAGGGTCGTGTGCGCAACCGACGACTTTGAGGTCTATAGGGACACTGTCAACGGTGTCTACTACCCAGCGCGACTCGAACTGGTGGAGCCCGGCGCTCGATTGTCGAATGCCAGGATGTCTGCCTTCCGGCTGACCGATCTCACCCTCGGAGTCGTCTATTTCGGCGCCGAAGTGCTGATCGACCCTGGCGATATGGGTGGTTATCACATCGACCTGCCGTTGTCTGGATCGGTGGTCACCAGCTGTGGCACTCAGGAAGTTGTGGCCACTCCGGAGTGTGCGGCGGTGTACAGCCCGGGGGAGCACACCTATGTCCGGTCTTGGGGTGCCGATGCCGCTCAGGTCAGCATCAAGATCGACCGAGCGGCGCTGGAAACTGAACTCGCGTGCATTTTGGGTCGGCCCGTCGATCGGCGGGTGAGCTTCAACATCGGTTTTGACATGACTGCACCCGCGGGCAGGAGATGGAAATCGATAGTCCAAATCCTGCTCGACACCATCACCCGCCAGGGCGCGAGTCCAGATGCCGCAACAGCGACACAAACCCGTCACCTGGAGCGTGCGCTGATCGCTGGGTTGCTAGCCAGCCAATCGCACACCATGACCGAAGCGATCGAGCGCGGTCCGGTTGTGCCAGTCTCAACCGCAGTGCGCAAAGTAGTGGACCTTGTGGCAAAAGCCCCCGGTGCTCAGTACACGATCGCTCAGCTTGCCCAGGCCGCTGGTGTGGGGGTACGGCAACTGGAGAAGCTGTTCGCCGACGAGTTCGACATGAGCCCGGCGCACTACCTGCGCAATGTTCGCCTAGACGGCGCGCGAAGCGATCTGATCAGTAACGATCAGACGTCCACCGTGAGCGACGTGGCCTACTTATGGGGCTTCAACCACCTCGGCCGATTCGCTCAGTACTACGAACGCAAATTCGGCGAGACGCCGTCACAAACCTTGCGTGGCCGCTGATTGCGTCAGTCACGTTGCTCGGGCGTCATCAATGACGCGCTCGATCAGGGGCGTGAGCCGGAAATTGACCAGGTCGCGCATTACCAGTGCGGTGTTTGTGCGTTTGACACCCCTGATTCCCAGGATGTGCCCCGCGACGCGATAAAGGTCGTCGGCATCGCGCGCCACCACCTGGATCAGTAAGTCGGCCACCCCGCTGAGTCCCTGAACCTCAGCGACTTCCGGCACTCTGGTGAGCGCAGCGGCCACTTCGCCGAGTAATCGTTGCTTGACGTTCGTCAAGACAAAAGCGCGCAAGGGGTACCCCAAGAACTCCGGAGTGATAGTGCGTTCGAACGATGTCAGCACGTCGTTGTCGTCCCATCGAGCCAACCGCGCCTGAACAGTGTTGCGCGACACACCTATTTGCGTGGCCAGCGCAACGCTGGCAGCTCGCGGATCGGCCGCAAGCGCTAGCAGCAACCGGCCATCGATGGCGTCAGCGGTAGTGCGGCTTGGCATTTTGGGCACCTCGTCTTCCGTTCGAATGCTTACCATGTGCAGATTGCTTAAATTTTAGCGGTGCGATTGTCAGCTCGCGGTCTAAGTGATGGACTGAGACGACTGTCTGCCAAGATTGCCGATTTCGGTCGACTGCTGAACGAAAACGGCCAACCCAGATTTCGGTGAGGCCGACTAATCACTTCGACCCGGGAGGCCACCATCAGCGCATCGCTTTCCGCCCCACCCACCACTCACCAGGAGTGCGGCGGCCTGGTCGATCCACTTACCGAGATCGAACAGCGCGTGCTGTGGCTGTCGACTGCAATAATTCACCACGCCAACCGCGTCCGGCCTAATCCTTCAGGACTCAAAGTTGGTGGTCATCAGGCGTCTTCCGCGTCGATGGTTTCGATCATGACCTCGCTGTGGTTCGAACAGCTGCAGTCCGGTGATCGGGTGTCAGTCAAACCGCACGCGTCGCCCGTGCTGCACGCGATCAATTATTTGTTGGGGCAACTCGACGAAAAGTACCTCACCACCTTGCGTGCGTTCGGCGGGCTGCAGTCCTACCCCAGTCGGTTCAAAGATCCCGATCCGGTCGACTACTCCACCGGCTCGGTGGGAATTGGTGCGACAGCACCGATCTGGGGTGCTTTCGCCCGACGCTACCTCAACGCAGCCATCAGCGACACCGGCTCAGGGCGGCAATACTCTTTGCTTGGGGACGCCGAGTTAGACGAGGGAGCGGTGTGGGAGGCGGTTCTGGATACTTCGGTCGGCGAGCTGGGCGAGGTCGTGTGGATCGTCGACCTGAACCGGCAATCGCTCGACCGGGTGATACCTAATATCGCCGCCGGCCGACTGGGAAAAATGTTTTCCGCCGCGGGCTGGCAAGTCATCACAGTTAAGTTCGGCAAATTGCTCGAGACACTATTCGCGCGCCCGGGAGGCGCAGCGCTGCGTGCCCGGATTCTGCAGATGCCCAATCCGGAGTTTCAGCGGCTTCTGCGGTGTGGCGCCGACGAGCTGCGCGCCCGGCTGCCCGGAGCCGAAGGCCATGCGGATGCCATCGTCGGCTTGATCACCGAACTCGACGACGACACCCTGATCCGTGCGGTCCGCAACCTCGGCGGCCATGACCTCGACGCGTTGCGAGCTGCTTATGAGCAGATCGACGACACCCGCCCAACGGTGATATTCGCCTACACCATCAAAGGCTACGGCCTACCTACCGAAGGGCACCCGCAGAACCACTCGTCGATGCTGACGGTTGAACAATTCGACGAGCTGGCCGCGCATCTTGGCATGGACTCCGAATACCCGTGGCAACGATTCGGTTCCACCACCCCCGCGGGACGGCTGTGTACCGCGACAGCGTTTCGTCTGCACCGGGACGAGCACACCTGCGCCGCGCCACCATCAATACCCGTTGATTTTGGACGCACACCTTCGGGTACGTCGACCACGCAAGCCGCCCTCGGTCGCGCGCTGCTCGATTTGACACGCGAAGCCCCGGAGGCCGCCAAGCGCGTTGTCACGGTCAGCCCCGACGTGAGCTCATCTACCAACCTGGCCGGATGGCTGAACAAGGTCGGCGTGTGGTCGCCGGCGGAGCGACACGATTGGTTCGCCGACGACGCCGAGACGATCATGCACTGGCGGGAAAAACCGACAGGCCAGCACATGGAACTCGGGATCGCCGAAGTCAACCTGGTCGGGCTGATGGGAGAACTGGGAGCGACCTGGAGTCGTTGGGGCCAAGCACTATTCCCCATAGGCGTGCTTTACGACCCCTTCGTCGAGCGTGCGCTGGAGCCATGGTCCTATGGAATCTACGCGGGTGGACAATCAATCCTGGTCGGCACACCCGCCGGCGTCAGCCTCGCCCCCGAAGGGGGAGCACATCAATCGATCAAAACACCCTCGATCGGACTCGAGCAGCCCGGGTGTGTCAGCTATGAGCCGGCGTTTGCGATTGAAGTGGAATGGACTCTGCTGGAAAGCATCTCGCGATTGGGACGCCCGAACGGCACTTCATCGTATCTGCGGCTTTCTACCCGCCCGGTCAACCAGGCCCTGGCCGCCGTGCCGACGGACCCTGCCGCTCGCGATCGGCGTCGCCGCCAAGTGTTGGCCGGCGCATACGTTCTGCGCAGTTCGCAGCAGCCGGCGGTCACGCTTGTCGGAATGGGCGCGATGATCACCGAAACACTTCAAGCCGCAGAGCGACTAGCGGACCTAGGTATTTCGGCCGAGGTGGTATGCGTTACCAGCCCGGGGCGGTTATTCGCGGCGGTACAGGCGAGGGGCGGGCTTGCCGAGGCGCCGTCGTGGATCCTCGACCAAGTGTTCCCGGCCGTAAGGGCCGCACCGATGGTGACGGTCCTCGACGGGCATCCGCACACGTTGTCCTTCCTGTCCGCAATCCACCGAGTGCGCAGCGCATTCCTGGGAGTCACCAATTTTGGCCAATCCGGTGATCTCGGCGACGTGTACCGCTACCACGGCATCGACACCGATTCAATAGTGCGTGCGGCGTTTGATCTCACCGAATAACCTTTGCGAGGTCGATGTTGACCGCGTCAACGCGCGCGTCGAAGAACCTTGATGAGCTAGCGACACGGGGAGTGTCGCGGTGGTCCGCCTCACCGACTGGGCCAGACGCCGCGTCCGCTCATGGCTTTGAGTTTTAGATCAGCTGAGTCACTGCGCGCGGCGACGCGGGTCAGGAAGGAATTCAGTCGCTGAGAAGTGCCCCGGTGGTTTTGAGGATGGTGTCGGCAGTCAGGTGCGGGTTGTCGATCATCGGTACGTGGCCGACGTCAGGCAGCAGCACGAAGGTGGCTTGAGGCAGCCGTTGGCGGGCGGTGCGACCATTGACGTGCGGCAAGAAGATCCTGTCGTTAGCAGCCCATGCCAGGGTGATGGGGCAGGGCAGCGGAGTCAGCGGTGCGGTGCTTTCGCGGGTTCCCAGCATGTCCTCGGTACTGGTGCAGTCCACTAGATCCAACATCGCGCCGACAGCCTGGGCCGCGGTGAGTCGTTCACCGCGTTCGGCGACGTCCCGCATTGCCTGGCGGCGAACCACAGAAAAGCGGAGGAAAGCTGGCGCCACAGGTCGAGAGATCTGCGCCAGCCGTCTGGTGAGGCGAATCTTTTTGGCCGCACGGGTTTGATCGGTGGCGCCAGGTGTCCAGAAGCCGGCCGGGGACAGGGCGCAAACGGTGAGGGCGCGGCCCCGACGGGCCAACTCGATTGCCGTCCAGCCACCGAGGGAGTTGCCGGCGATATGAACACGGTCGAGTTCTCCGGCGTCTAGAAGGCGTTCGGTCTCGTCGGTGAGGGCACTGACGCTGATTTTGCCGATCGGCGGCGCGCCGCCGCGATGGCCGACAGCGGTGGGAGCAATGACCCGATGGTGATCGGTCAGCAGTGGAATAACGTCAGCCCATACGTCGCTGGACATCGTTACGCCATGCAGGAGCAGCAGAGGCTCTTTCGTGGTCACCAAGGCCCTTTCGCTGTGGTGGGTGTCATTGCCTGGGGGATCGATTGGTCGCAGGTAATGGTTTCGGCAAGCATCAGCGACTAGGGCGCCCGTCCTGTGGTTCCCTCTGCTAGCGCGGTGATCAGGTCGGCCAAGGCGGGCAGTGACCGCTCCAGCGCCTTACGGCGCTGCGGGGAGAGCCTGTCGATCGCATCTCGCAAGGCGGCGGTGCTGACGCGGTCGTAGCGGTCAAGCATGTCCAGGGCAGTCGGCGAGAGGGACAGGTGAACGTTGCGCAGGTCTGTGGCCGACGGAGCGCGTAGCACCAGGCCCGCCGCGGTCATTGCCCGGATGAGGTTACTGACTGTGCACGGAGCGACCCGCATTCGTGCCGCGACCTCACGTGGGGTTGTAGTGCCGGCTTCTTGTAACGCGCGCAGCAGTTCAATCTGGGCTTCGGACAGATCTGGCAGACCTTCTGCGTGCCGTGTGCGCAGCACGGCTCGACGCAGGGGGCCGATCACTCGGCCGAACTCCGTCGCGCTGTCGATCAACTGAGCATATCAAGTGGTTTTGCAAGCAAAACATTTTTATTGCAAAATGAGCGGGCTGTTCGCCCTCCTCAGACGCGTCCGAGCAATCAAGAAGAACTCCATGATCAGTGCGGCCAATCCCATTCCAGCACAGAACCTCTCGGGTATCGTCGGGCACCGCTTCATTTACACCTACGCCAACGGCTGGGGTACGAGATGTACGTAAAGAATGCCGGGAGCATCGACTACCGCATCCACTCCGGCATGGTCGGCGGCCGCTGGGTCAAAGACCAGCAGGTCGACCTCGTCCAGCTTGATGAAGACAGCTTCAAGATCTCCTGGACCGAGCCCACCGGCACTTCGGTCGCGGTCAACGTGATGCCCGGCAAGAGGCGCTTGCACGGGGTCATCTTCTCCCGCGCTGGGTCAGAGAGCACGGAGAGCGCACCGTCTGCTTTCAAAACGATTACCTCGAGAAGATGCGCATTTACCGTGACCAGGGCCCGACCTACCCCATCTACGTCGTCCCTGAGTTCGCCATGATTACCCTGCTGGAGTACGTCGGCGTCGATGACGAAACCGTCATCTCTACTGCTCCCAACGATCTGCCGGCGGGCTGGGCCGAGCGCACTAACTGAACCGAATCGCTCCGCCGACGAGCAACGCACGGCAGCCCTCCATCAGCGGTCGAGATGGTAATCCGCGGACTGTGAGTTGAGGTGCGACCACGATGACCAAGTAACGTGGCGCACGCAGTCGACATCGTTTCGACGCAGCGGCCGAGACCTGCGCCGCTGCTCACGACCGACCTCTCGTGGCTCAGCCACCCTCCCAAACGAAACGTGCAGTTCACCCTAACCAGACGGAATAGGCTCAGAAACATGCGCATCGACCGGGTAACCGCAAGCCGGAGGCGATTGGTGACTCATGATGCGTGAGCAGCTTGATGAGTTGCGGGCGGCTCGGGACCAGATGGAGCAGCTGGTTCAGGTCATCGTCGAGATTGGCTCGAACCTGGATTTGGACCTGACACTGCACCGAATCGTCCATGCAGCGATCGAACTGACCGGCGCGCGCTACGGCGCGCTGGGCATACGCGGACCCGATGGCAGTCTGGCCTCCTTTATCCGTACGGGCCTCGACGACGACACAGCGCGGCTGCTCGGCGAATTCCCACTGGTGGAAGGTCTGCGCATCGATGATCTCAGTGCTTATCCGAAGATCACGGGGCTTCACGGCCAACAGCCGCAGATACGCGCGTTGCTCGGTATTCCGATCACCGTCCGGGCGGCTGACTTCGGTAATCTTTACCTCGCCGACGATCGGCCCGGACGGGTGTTCTCCGACTCGGAAGAGAGCGCCGTGCGGGCCCTGGCTTCTGCGGCGGCGGTCGCGATCGACAACGCACGGCTGTTCGAGCGCGAACGTGAGTCGGCGAAGTGGACCAAGGCCAGTCGCGAAATCACCACCGCGCTGTTGTCTGGCAACCCGCAGACTGGGCCGTTGCAGTTGATCGTCAACCGGGCCCTGGACTTGGCCGGCGCGGAACAGGCCATCCTGCTGGTGCCCAGCGAACCCGATCTGCCCGCAGACGAAGTCAACACCCTCGTCGTCGCGGCGACCGCGGGCCGGTACGCCTCGGAGGTGATCGGCCGACAGGTTCCGATGGACGGCTCGACCACCGGTGGCGTCGCACGCCGCGGGATACCGCTGATCACCGACTCCTTCCAGTATCCGATCGAGGGGTTCACCGATGTCGGTGAACGCTCGGCGATCGTCATGCCGCTGATTGCAGACGACGCGGTGCTCGGAGTGATCGCGGTTGCGCGCAACCCACAGCAACCACCATTCGGCAACGATTATCTGCAACTGGTCAGCGACTTCGCCCGGCACGCTGCCATCGCACTGGCGCTGACGGCCGGCCGCGAACACGCGCTCAACCAGCAACTCGCACAAGCCGACAACGTCGATGACGCCGTGCAAGCCGCAGCTGAGGAACTGCGTCGGCTCTGGCGGGCCCGCCGTGTGCTGGCCGTCACCTTCCCGACCCACAACATCGCCGCTGAAAAGACACCCAACGCCCCGGAGTTGGTGTCGGTGGGCGAGCCCGCGCGTTGGGACGACCTCCCATCGGAGACCCGCCAGCTACTCAGCTCGTTGCGCCAGGGCGACTTACTGACCCCGTACATCACGAAACCGGGGACGGCGGGGATCGCCCTGCAGCACCCGGAGGGTGTGCTCGTCGTCTGCATCGACCTGACCGAACAGCGGCCGTTCACGCTCGAGGACCAGACTCTGCTGACCGTGTTGGCCGGCCGCCTAGGCCAAGGATTGCACCGGGTGCACCAGGTTGATCAGCAGCGCGAGACTGCACTGGCCCTGCAGCATGCGATTCTGGGTCCCGCTCAGCTGCCGCACGGATTCGCGGTGCGCTACCAGGCCGCCAGCCGGCCGCTTCAAGTGGGCGGGGACTGGTACGACATCGTCGACCTGGAGGACGGGCGCATCGCCTTGGTCGTCGGTGACTGTGTCGGCCACGGTTTGGCCGCGGCCACTGTGATGGGACAGCTGCGCAGTGCTTGCCGTGCATTGTTGCTCGACCATCCCAGCCCCCGGTCGGCTCTGGCGGGGCTGGACCGCTTCGCGGCACGGCTACCCGGCGCCGAATGCACCACAGCGGTGTGTGCGGTGCTGAACTCTGCCACCGGCGAATTGGTGTATTCCAGTGCGGGGCATCTGCCGCCCATTCTGGTTCACCCAGACGGCACGAGTCAGAAATTGGAAGACGGGCACACCATTCCGCTGGGGCTGCGGCCCGACCGGCCCCGCCCCGAGGCCCGGGTGTCGATGCCGGCGCGAGCGACGCTGCTGCTTTATACCGACGGCCTCGTCGAGCGCCGGCGCAGTTCGCTGGACGACGGCATCGCTCGGGTCTCCGCCCTCGTCCAGGACGGTCGTGACTGCACACTCGATGATCTGGCGAACCAGATCATGTCCAGTCTCGCGCCCGACGGCGGCTATCAGGATGACGTCGTCCTCCTGCTTTACCGCCATCCCGCGCCGCTGGACATGAAATTCCCGGCGCACGTCAGCCAGCTCGACCGCGTCCGCGCTGCGCTGCGCAGTTGGTTGACTCGGTGTCACGTGAATTCAGATCAGGCTTACGACGTCCTGATCGCCGCCGGAGAAGCCGTTGCCAACGCCATTGAGCACGGTCATCGTCACAGCCCGAACGGAACCGTCAGCCTGTCTGCGACCGCACTGGTCGACGAGCTCCAGTTGACCGTTACCGACACCGGCTCGTGGAAGACTCCGCAACCGTCCACTGACCTACGGCGCGGCCGGGGCATCGCCCTGATGCAAGCGCTCATGCAGGACGTGAGCATCGACCTAAACCCGGCCGGAACGACAGTCCACCTATCCACAAGGATCGCCTGATGCCGACATCGCTGACTGTGGACACCGCCCCCCGCGATGACGGTGCGCTGGTGCTTACCGCGGCGGGGGAGATCGATCTGAGCAACATCGATACCTTCACTGAAGCCCTCGCAGCTGCCACCGCCGAGACCGCCGAGCGCGGCGAGACGCTCACGCTCGACCTCAGCGCGGTCGACTACCTGGACAGTGCCGCCATCAACGCGCTGTTCACCCACGCTGAGCAAATTCACGTGATCGCCGACCCCCGCCTGATCCGGGTCTTCGCCATCACCGGCCTGTCCGAACTGACCACCGTGGAACCGGCGCCGCCCACGGCCGCGCGCTGACCCACGGCTGTGAAGCTAAGCGGGTCCGTGGTGGCGAGCCTGCTCGCGGTTGTCCTGAGCGGCTGAGCGATCACCGTCAGCCGCTTCATGGTGTCCAGCCGGCGCGCGAGCTGGTCGGCTCTGTCCTCGCCATCCTCGACTGATCTCGGACATCGGTCAACGTTAAGCGGTTCTGGACTACTCCGTCACGAGTTGAGGTCGTGGCGACCTCAATGATCGGTGCGTGCTCAGATGTTGACCGTCAGCGGCCACACTTTCCAGATGTCATCGCAGTACTCCGCGATCGCGCGGTCCGAGGAGAACTTGCCGCTGCGTGCGGTGTTGAGAATCGACATCTTCGTCCACGCGTCCCTGTCCTGCCAGACAATGCTCACCTGCTCTTGACACGCGACGTAGGCCGCGTAGTCGGCGAGCACCAGAAAGGGGTCGCTGTGACGAAGGTTGTCTATCAGCGGTCGAAACACCTCGGTGTCACCGCCGGAAAACGTTTCCTGCGCAATCAGATTCAGCACCGCGCGCAGCTCGTCATTGCCGTCTTTGTAGTCCGCCGGCCGGTAGCCGTCTGCCTTGACCGCCTCGACCTCGGATTCGGTCAAACCGAACAGGAAGAAGTTTTCCGGCCCGACCTCGTCGCGCATCTCGACGTTGGCGCCGTCGAGTGTGCCGATCGTCCGAGCGCCATTGATCATGGATTTCATGTTGCCGGTGCCCGAAGCCTCCTTGCCCGCTGTGGAGATCTGCTCGGGGGCATCGTCTTGCCCGTCGACGGGCGAACCGTCAGTCTTTCAGCGGTGACTGCACTTTGGGCGCGAAACTGGCGTCCAGCACGTGAACGAAAATCCACGTGATCGCGACGAACCATCGCCACACCACTGGTTCGCGCGGTCTGGATGTTGATCAGTCGTCGGACAGCTCAGGGTGCTCGATGAGGTCGCGCACACCGGCCACACCTACCCGCTTGCGAAACGCTTGCACCGCATACCCGATGACCGTCGCGCGCGTGCGGGCACGCACGGTCGCCGAGCGCGGCATGTGAAACAGCACTCCGATCTCGCCGAAGTAGTCCCCGGGCTGAGCTACCTTCACCAAATCTTCGCCGCCACCGGCGATTTCACGGACGATCTCGAGCTCCCCTGCGGACACCACGTAGATCAAGTCGCCCATCGTCCCCTGTTTGAACAGCACCTCGCCGGCATCGAGCTGCACAGTTTCGGGTGGCCGGTCCGTCGGATCGACTTTGGGTAACAGCTCGACGACGCGGTCGGCCATCGGCAGCATCCGGCTGTCGTGGGTCGCGACCACTACCACACGTTCGCCTTGCGCGAGCGAGCGGATCAGCCGCAACACCTCCTCCACCTGGATGAAGTCGAGGTGCGCAGTGGGCTCGTCGGCGAGGATCAACGGCGGGTCCAGCGCTACCGCGCGTGCGACGGCGACACGTTGCTGCTGTCCGCCGCTCAGATCTCCCGGGCGGTGTTTCAGCCGATCTGCCAGACCCACCTGCGTGAGCAGGTCTTCCGCACGCTGACGCGCAGCAGCACGTGGCCGCCCGGCTGCGCGTAGCGGAACCATGACATTCTCCAAGGCGCTCAAGCTCGGCACCAGGTTGAATGCCTGGAACACGATGCCTACCGAGTCGGCCCGGTACCTCGCCAGGGGTTTGCTGTGCAGCGCCGTCACATCGATCTGGCCGAACTTGATGGTCCCGGATTTCGGGCGCAGGATGCCGCCAAGGCACGACAGCAGTGTTGTCTTCCCGCAGCCGCTGGGGCCGAGCAGGATCACCAGCGACCCGGCCGCCACGTCGAGGCTCAAGCCGTCAATGGGCCGGACGGCGTAGCCACCGCTGGAGTACTCGACGACGAGGTCCTGAATCGTCAGATCGCCCACCCTCACTGACCTCCGAACGCAAGCGCCGGGTCGACCGCCACCGCACGCCGTAAGCCGGCACCGCTGGCCAGCAGTCCGACCACGATCGCGACCACCGGAAGCGCTGCGTAGGCACCTCGCGGCACCGTCACGTTCATCGGGAAGATCGGCGTCAGCAACTGACAGAAGATGACGCCCAGTGCCGCCGCGAGCAGTGCGAGAATGACCGCTTGCAGCGCGAGCCCCGTCAGGATTGCTCGGGTCGGCACGCCGATCGCCTTGAATATCGCGAAGTCGCGCAGGCGCTCGAGCGCTGAGAGGTAGACCACTGAGCCGACGATCAACGTCGCCACGATCCACAGCAAGACAGCCACGATTGTTATCGCACTTTCGGCAACCCTCAATGGGCGTAACAAGTCGTCGACACCGGCCGCCCGGTCGATGACCTGGTAGCCGCTCGGGAGCTGTTGCGGTGTGCCGATGATCCCGATTGACGTGACCAGGGGCTGGCTGTTGTACACCAGTTTCTGCAGGCCCTCAGTTGTCAGGAAAATATTGGGCATCTTGGCCTGGGACGTGGAATTCGGCACGATGCCAACGATCCGCAATGTGCGCGTTCCGACCTGCAGATCGTCGCCGACGTGCCGGCCCAGCGTGCTCGACGTGGCGACCTCGTCCGGGGTCGAAGGAACTCGGCCCTGGGCGACGGACGGCATGCCGGGTCCGCGTGCCGGCGCCCCGAATACGGTGGCGTTTCGCGTCGACGCACCGTCTTTGATGATGGACGCCGCGGTGCCAAGCGGGGCTGCGGCCTTGACGCCGGGCGCACCGGCGATACGAGCCAAGTCGAGCGGAACGAACGGGGTGGCACCGAGAAAAGGCCCCGCCGCACCGGACCTGACCACGAATCCGTCGACGCCGAGGGAATCGACGGTTCGCTGGGCCTCCGCCCGAAACCCGTTGGCAAGGCCGGTCAAAACGAGCGTCATCGCGAAGACCAACCCGGTGCTGATGATTGCGATGACGAAGCGGCGCTTTCGCCATTGCATATCGCGTAATGCCGCGAAAAGCATGTCGGCGACGTTACCGACGGTCAACGGATTCTGGACGAGTTTGTCTGCGGTCGAATTTGGCAAGTCCTCAGAGCCCAAAGAAAAACTGCTTGATTCGGCTGAACGGACAACTCGTGGCCGCTTCCGCTAGTCCGCTGAGCGCAGACTTAGCAATGAAAGTTGCGATCCTCGACGACTTCAGGGTGTCGCGCTGCGCATGGCCAACTGGTCGCAAGTCGCCGCCCGGGCCGACATCACGGTGTTCAACGACCACCTCGCTGACCCGGACGCCGTGGTCGACCGGCTCAGACCTTTCCAGGTGGTGTGCGTCATGCGCGAGCGAACCCCGTTGCCTCGCAACGTCATCGAGCGTCTCGGCAATCTCAGGATGATCGCTTCCACCGGGCCGTTCAATGCGTCGATCGACATCGCGGCCGCGCTCGGCGTGCTTGGCCTGGGGCGGATCGGTACTCGAGTGGCTCGGGTAGGGGCGGCTTTCGGCATGGAAGTCATCGCCTGGAGCACGAACCTGGCTCCCGAGGCCGCCGAAAAGGCCGGGGTGACGTACGTCTTTAAGGACGAACTATTCAGCCGCGCCGACGTGCTGACCGTTCACCTGGTCCTGAGCGAGCGCAGTCGCGGACTGGTGGGCGCTGAACAGCTGCAGCTGATGAAGCCGACGGCTCTGCTAGTCAACACCTCTCGGGCACCTATCGTCGACGAGCAGGCTCTGGTCGAGGCGCTGCACGCGCACCGCATCACCGCAGCAGGGCTCGACGTGTTCGACGTCGAGCCGCTGCCCGACCGCCATCCGTTGCGGTCGCTGCGCAATGTCGTCGTCACTCCGCACATCGGTTACGTCGCCGACAAGGTCTACCGGACCTTTTACGGTGAGGCCGCCGCCGCCATTGCCCGCGGGTTGACCCAGCACGCCTGAGTGCCGGCGCCGGTTGTGACGCTGCTCCAACCGGCCGATGGCCAGCAGCACGACCGCCGCGAACGCCCAGCCCACCAGGATGTCGACGACGTAGTGCTCCGCCGAATACACCAGGGCGAACGCCATTGTCAGCACGTAGGCCACCAGCAGCGGACGCCACCGGCGGTGCAGGCGACGCCAGAGAAAGCTCGCAAGCATCACCGACAGAGCGGCGTGCAGCGACGGGATCGCCGCAACGAGGTTGACACTGGCCTGCCCAGAGTCGATCAGGACACCCGCCGACTGCAGATGCAGGGTGCCCCAGCCGCGCGTCGAGATGCGCTCGATGAACCTGTTGGCGCCGGGTTGAGTCATGTGCATGGCGCCGAGCAGGCCGCCGTCCGGGGCGCCTGCGAAGTTGCGGAACATGCACGACGGGCTGGACGGGCCGGCGGCGACGTCCGCGGCGGTGCAGCGGGCTGCGGCCCACGGCGGCGCGGCCGGAAGCAGGATGTAGACGATCAACGCGGAGAACGACAGGGCTACGAAGCGCCGGACGAACGCCTTCCAGTCGTCCCGGTTGCGCAGCCACAGCAAGCCGGCGACCACGTACGGGACGATGAAAAACGACATGTAGACCGTGCTGATGATCACCTCCCACCAGGGCGGCTGAGGCAGCTTCAAGTGCTCCTGCAACCACACGGTGGGAATCGACCCGAAGAACATCCAGCGCTCTACCTGCGGCTGCAGCCGCCACAACGTTGGTGTCCCGACAAAGGTGGCGGCGTGCCGGCTCAAGTCGTACAGCAGTAGGACCAGGGCGAACGGCAGCCAGTCGCGGACCACCATCAACGTCTTGCGGCCCCGGCCGATGCTGGCGGCGATGAGGCCGGTCGCGATGTAGACCAGCAGGAGCTCACGGTTGAACGCCAGCCCGCCGGTGCAGGTGCGATAACCCACCACGAGCGCCCACCCGAGAATCGCGGCGCGACGCGCCCAGGTGAGTCCACGCTCCCGCCCAGTCGGTTCTGGTCCGTCAATCCGATCCCGGTCGACGTCGACGGTTCGATCTGTCGTCAGTGACACCAGAGCAGACTCCTGAGTCGGGAAATGCTGCCTAAACCTGAGGGCCGGATACCGCGAGTCGACGCTGAACCTGCCAGAACAATCTGTGAGTCGAGATCGCAGAAACGGTGGTCGGGGTAACGCTGAACGTTGTCAGCTCAAGATAACCACAGGTAACGGTCGATCAAACGCCGGGTGAGCCGCGGTTCGCGGAACGGCAGATTCACAGGCACCGTCGCCTTAAGGCGGGAAGAACGCCCGCACGGTCTCGATGGTGTCCGCTTCGGCCGGCGCCTTGTCGTCGCGGTAGCGCACCACCCGAGCGAATCGCAGGGCCAGGCCGCCGGGGTAGCGCGTCGACCGTTGCACACCGTCAAAGGCGATTTCCACCACCTGCTCCGGCCGCACCAGCACGACAGAACCGTCGGTCGGGCCGAGGGCGAGGCTTAGAAACCGCTTGGTCTGCCAGTCCAGCATCGCGTCGGTCATGCCTTTGAAGGTTTTGCCGAGCATCACGAAGCCGCCGGCCGGGTCACGCGCGCCGAGGTGGATGTTGGACAACTTGCCCCGACGGCGCCCCGATCCCCACTCCGCGGCGAGCACTACCAGGTCAAGGGTGTGCACCGGTTTGACCTTCAGCCAGCCGGCACCACGACGGCCTGCTTCGTAGGGCGCCGTTACAGACTTGGCCATCACTCCTTCATGGCCGGCCGCCAACGTCGTTGCGAGGAATTCGGCGGCCGCGGCCGGGTCCGCGGTGATGAGTCGATCCACCCGGTGCCGCGCCGGCACCCGCCGGTCGAGTTCGACGATGCGTTCGGTGGTCGGCGCGTCAAGCAGGTTCACGCCGTCACAACGCAAGATGTCGAAGAAGAACACCGACAGTGGTTGCGCCGCGCGGGCCGCCGCAATGTCGACCGACCGCCCGAACCGCGACGCGGTGTCCTGGAAGGGCTGCGGCCGGTTGTCCGGCGTCAGGGCGATCACCTCGCCGTCGGCGATCAGCTCGGTGACCGGTAGCGCGCGCGTCGCCTCCGCCACTTCGGGCAACCGTGCAGTGACGTCGTCGAGGCTGCGTGTGTACACGGTGACCTCGTCACCGGCGCGATGGATCTGCACCCGGGCGCCGTCCAGCTTGGCTTCGAAAATGGCCGTGCCGCCGAGCTTTTCCAGGGCGTCGGCCACGCTGGTGGCGGTCTGCGCAAGCATCGGCCCGACCGGCCGGCCCACCTGCAAGGTGAACGCGTCCAGCGCCACCGCGCCGCCGGTCAGACCAGCCGCAGCCACCGCCGGGAGGTCACCGCCGAGCATCGCCGCCCGGCGTACCGCGGCCGGCGTGATCCCGGTGGCCGCCGCGACGGCGTCGGCCATGACGCCCGTCAGCGCACCCTGGCGCAATTCACCGCTGAGCAGACGTCGCAGAAACGTCTGCTCGATGTCGGTGGCGGCGCTGAACAGCGCGGCGACACGCTCGGTTCGGCGCGCCTGCGAACCCTTGCCGACGATTCCGCCGATCTCGGAGAACATGGCGTCGACCTGGGCGATTGTGAGCGACGGCTCGGTGGCCGCCGGCGGCAATGACCGCAACGCGGCCCACCCGACACCGATCTGGCGCTGTGGCAACTCGCCGGATAACCACGAGACGATGATTTCGATCAGTTTGGGATCCGGCTCGGCGCGGGTCAGCAGCTCGGCCAGACTCGCCACTTTGGCGCGGCGTGCCGCGGTGTCACCGACTCGGCGGGAGGTGGCGGCCACGTCAATGAGCAACACGATTCAGCTTGGCATGCCTGACTGATCAAGCCGCGAGCAGCCGGGATAGCGTGCAAGGAAAGCCGGGCCGCCTGACGACGATGCAGAGCGCGTAGCGCGATGCGGAGGAGTCGGGCAGTCAGAAGGAGGTTCGCGTGGAGATCAGCGGCAAGAAGGTGGTCGTCATCGGCGGCGCTTCCGGCATGGGCCGTGCCACCGCCGAGCTGCTCGCCGAACGAGGTGCGAGCGTTGCGGTGCTCGACCGCGAGAGTTCTGACGGCAAGGAAGTCGCCGCCGGCCTGGCGGGTGGAGCCGGCGCGTTCTACCCCGTCGACGTCACCGACTTCGCCGGCACCGAAGAGACGTTGCAGACCGCGGTCGACGGCCTCGGCGGCTTGCACGTGATCGTCACGACGGCCGGCGGAGGTATCGCCAAAAGGACCCTGTCGAAGTCCGGGCCGCACGACCTGGAGTCGTTTCGTTCCGTGGTGGATCTCAACCTGATCGCGACCTTCAACATCAGCCGGTTGGCGGCAAGTCACATGAGCCGCAACGAACCCGAGGACGACGAGCGCGGCGTCATCATCAACACCGCATCGATCGCGGCGTTCGAGGGGCAGATCGGGCAGGTCGCCTACACCGCCGCAAAGGCCGGGATCGCCGGGATGTCGCTGACCATGGCGCGCGACCTCGGGTCCATGGGGATCCGGGTACTGGCGATCGCGCCGAGCCTGTTCGCCACCGGCCTGACCAAGGGCATACCCGACGACTTCGCCACCGCCTTGACCAAGGACGCGGCGTTTCCCCGGCGCCTGGGCCGGCCCGAGGAATACGCCAAGTTGGTCGCGGCGATCGTCGACAACCCGATGCTCAACGGCCAATGCCTGCGACTTGACGCGGGTCAACGCTTCGCGCCCAAGTAGGGGTAGCCCGGCCAACGATGTGAGTACGCTTTTTTAACCGCCGCCCGCGGCGTCCGTCCCCGAGGAGGGCCCCAGTATGGGCATCGCACTGACCGACGACCATCGCGAACTCGCCGAGGTGGCGCGCGGATTCCTCACCGCACAGAAGGCCCGCTGGGCGGCGCGATCGCTGCTGGACACCGCGGAGGAATCCCGGCCGCCGTTCTGGCATGACCTCGTCGAACTCGGGTGGCTCGGGCTGCACATCGACGAGGAATATGGCGGATCGGGCTTCGGGCTACCGGAATTGGTCGTGGTCATCGAGGAGCTCGGCCGTGCCGTGGCGCCGGGCCCATTCGTGCCGACGGTGATCGCCTCGGCGGCGATCGCCGACGCGGGCACGGCCTCGCAGAAGGAACGGCTGTTGCCCAAGCTGATCGACGGCACGACCGCCGCCGGAGTCGGATTGGACAGTCACGTCACAGTTGACGGCGGTGTCGCCGACGGTGATGCCGGGATCGTCCTGGGCGCCGGTCTCGCCGAGCTGTTGCTGGTCGCCGCGGGCGACGACATCCTGGTGCTGGACCGCGACCGCGCCGGTGTATCGGTGGAAGTGCCGGAAAACCTGGATCCAGCCCGGCGGTCCGGCCGGGTTCGCCTCGACCAGGTCAGCATCAGCGCCGACGACATACTCGGGGGTGCCCGCGAGTCGGCCGTGGCCCGCGCGCGGACCCTGCTGGCCGCCGAAGCCGTTGGGGGAGCGGCGGATTGCGTCGACGCGGCCGTCGGCTACGCCAAAGTGCGTCAGCAGTTCGGCCGGACCATCGCGACCTTCCAGGCAGTCAAACATCACTGCGCCAACATGTTGGTGAGCACCGAGTCGGCGGTCGCCGCGGTGTGGGACGCCGCACGTGCGTCCGGTGAAGACGAGCAGCAGTTCCGTCTCATCGCCGCGGTCGCGGCCGCGTTGGCGTTTCCCGCCTATGCGCGCAACGCCGAGCTCAACATCCAGGTGCACGGCGGCATCGCATTCACCTGGGAGCACGACGCGCACCTGCACTTGCGGCGCGCCCTCACCGTGCGCGCACTGTTCGGTGGTGACCAACCGGCGCAAGACGTGTACGCCTACACCGTGGCAGGCACGGTCCGGGCCAGCAGTCTCGACCTGCCGGCCGAAGCCGAAGAACTGCGCGCCCGCATCCGCGAGCACGCCAGGGACATCGCCGCGCTGGACAGCGCGGCTCAACTCGACAAGCTGATCGAGACCGGCTACGTCATGCCGCACTGGCCCAAGCCGTGGGGGCTCGGTGCCGGCGCGGTCGAGCAGTTGGTCATCGAAGAGGAATTCCGCGCCGCCGGGATCAAACGGCCGGACTATTCGATCACCGGGTGGGTCATTCTCACCTTGATCCAGCACGGAACCGACTGGCAGATAGAGCGATTCGTGCAGGCAGCGCTGCGCCGCGACGAAGTCTGGTGCCAGCTTTTCTCCGAGCCCGACGCGGGATCGGATGCGGCGGCGGTCAAGACGCGGGCCACCCGGGTCGACGGGGGCTGGAAGATCAACGGGCAGAAGGTATGGACCAGCGGCGCGCACTACTGTCGGCGCGGGTTGGCGACCGTGCGCACCGATCCCGACGCACCCAAACACGCCGGCATCACCGCGGTGATCATCGACATGAAGGCACCCGGGGTCGAAGTGCGTCCGTTGCGGCAGATCACCGGCGGTTCGGATTTCAACGAGGTGTTCTTCAACGACGTCTTTGTGCCTGACGAAGACGTCGTGGGTGAACCGAACGCCGGATGGACCGTCGCCCGTGCCACGTTGGGCAACGAGCGGGTGAGCATCGGCGGTGGTGGGTCCTACTACCAGGGCGTCGCCGACCATCTCGTGCGGTTGGTCGAACAGGACGAGAAACGGTTGAGCGGGGCAAAGATACGCGTCGGCAACTTCCTGGCCGAGGAGCAGGCGCTGCGCCTGCTCAACCTGCGCCGCGCGGCGCGCAGCGTCGAGGGAGCCGGCCCCGGACCCGAAGGCAACATCACCAAACTGAAACTCGCCGAGCACATGGGTGAGGGCGCCGCGATCTGGGCGGCACTGCTCGGCCCAGATGCCGCGCTCGCCGATGGCCCGGGCGCGCTGGCCGGCCGGATGGTGATGGGTGCTCGGGGCATGGCGATAGCCGGCGGCACCTCGGAGGTGACGCGCAACCAGATCGCCGAGCGCATCCTCGGCATGCCGCGTGACCCGCTGATCAGGTGACACGCCGCCACCAAAAGGTGGGCTTGCACAGCGGCCCGATCAGCGGCTAACCTCGCGACCGTGCGTCATCTCGTAGTAGTAGCCAGCACCCGCAGCGGGGTCTGATCCAAGACCGACCCCCCGCTGTGGGTCGGAAGCTACTACCTGTCGGTCGCTCCCTCGAGACCAGAGATGACGACCCGCATGACAATCCAGTCAGGCGCAAAGATTGCGCCCGCCCCACCCGAACGGCTATCGGCTCGCTTTGGTGGCGTCCCGCTACCGAGCGGCCTCCGGGAGGACGCCGAAACCATGTCATGGAGCACGTTCATCACGACCTATGCACCCAGCGCCGGGCCGCTGCGGCTGGGCCACTGGGAGTGCGTCGACCCTGAGCGGCCCGCCACCCGGCTGGGACCACAGCCGCGCAACTTCCGGGCCACCCTCGGCTACGGCGATCGCATCGAAACCGCGACTGCCAGCGCGACCGGTCCGGTCGCCGCGCTGACCGCAATGCTGCACGAGCTCGGAGTGCCGTTGGAGATGCTGCGCTTCCACCAGATGCCGACCGGCCCCGACAGCCAAGACACCGCGACCTTCATCCGCGGCAGCGACGGCCGGCGCAACGCCTGGGGAATGGGCTGGTCAGCTGACCCGGCTGAGTCGGCGCTGCGGGCGGTCATAGCCTGCGCCAACCTGCTGTTGTCAGCCGCCTGAGTTCTCCGCGCAAGCAGCCGCTAGAGCGGGCGCAGCAGGATCGGCATGCCGTCCTTCGGTGCCGGAATGCTCTGGTAATCCCACTTCGCTTCGTAGCCGGGCCGCGGAAGCTCGAACCGGTACCGGCGTAGCAATCGGTGCATGATCGTCTTGATCTCCAACTGGCCGAACGCCATCCCGATGCACTTGTGCGCGCCGCCGCCGAACGGCGTGAACGCATAACGGTGCCTCTTGTGCTCGTTGCGCGGCTCGGTGAACCGGTCCGGGTCGAATGTGAGGGGATCGGTCCACAGTTCGGGTAACCGATGGTTCATGCCCGGATAGGCGACGACGTTCGTGCCCTTCGGGATGAAATACCCCAGCAGATCGGTGTCCCGCACGGTCTGGCGCATCGCCCACTGCACCGGGGTGACGATCCGGATGGACTCGTTCATCACCAGGTCAAGCGACTCCAGCTTCTCGAGCGATTCGATGTCCAACGGCCCATCGCCGAGCCGGTCGGACTCGTCACGGCAGCGTTCCTGCCACTCGGGGTGGCGGGCCAGGTTGTAAACCATCGCTGTGGTGGTCGTGGTGGACGTGTCGTGAGCCGCCATCATCAGGAAGATCATGTGGTTGACGATGTCGGAGTCGGAGAACTTGTTGCCGTCCTCGTCCTCGGTGTGGCACAACACCGTCAGCAGGTCGTTGCCGGCCTTACCGCGCCGCTCAGCGACGCGCTCGGCGAAGTAATTCTCCAGCAGGTGCCGCGCCTTCAGGCCTCGCCACCACTTGAGCGGCGGCACGCTGGTGCGGATGATCGCGTTGCCGGCCCGGACCGTGATAGTGAATGCGTTGTTCACCTTGGTCACCAACTCGCGGTCGGTGCCCGGTTCGTGGCCCATGAATACCATCGAGGCGATGTCTAGGGTCAGCTCCTTCATCGCCGGATACAGCAGGAACCGGGCGTCGTTCGCCACCCAGTCGTTGGCGATCACCTGCGAAACGACCCGGTCCATCTGCTCGACGTATCCGACCAGCCGGGAGCGAACGAACGCCTCCTGCATGATCCGCCGGTGGAACATGTGCTCCTCGAAGTCCAGCAACATCAGGCCGCGATGGAAGAACGGCCCGATAACCGGCACCCAACCCTGCTGCGAGTAATCCTTATTGCGGTTGGAGTAGATGACCTGCGCGGCGTCGGGTCCCAGCGCCGCGACACCGGGCAGCACTGGCGAATCCCCGAAAACCACCGGACCCCTCTTCTCGTACAGGTGCATCAGATAATCGGGTCCACCGCGCAGCATCTCGATGAGGTGGCCGACAACCGGCAGACCCCGGTCGCCGGCGACCGGCTTCAGCCCACTGCCGGGCGGCGGCTCTGCGAGGGTGTGCTCTGCGAAGTCGGTGCGCAGCAGCTTGCGTTCGACGACGCCCATGCCTGGGAAATTGTTGAACGACGGGGTGAAACGGCGGCGGGCCTGGTCAAGGAGATAGTTCGGGGTGCTGATGGTGGCCATAGAGTCCCCTCACGTCAGTCCGCCACTGTGGCGACCGTCACTGTCAACATTTTTGGATCCCACTTGACGGCTGTCAAGTTGCCTTTCCGCCGCAGCGTGGTACAACCTCGGACCGTGAGCACCCGCCCCCAGCCGTCGACCAGCGCCGGCCACCATGCCGAACGGGGTCCCGCGTCGCTACCCAAACGGCGAGGCGACCGGCAGCGGCAGGCGATCCTGCAGGCTGTGCGAGAACTGCTGGAGGAGAAACCGTTCGCGGAATTGTCGGTCAGCACGATCAGTGATCGGGCCGGCGTCGCACGGTCCGGCTTCTACTTCTACTTCGACTCCAAGTACGCGGCGCTGGCCCAGATCCTCGCCGAAGCATTACACGAGCTGGAGGAGCTGACCCAGTACTTCGCGCCGAGGGCTCCGGACGAGTCACCGGCGGCTTTCGCCAAACGGATGGTGGGCAGCGCTGCGGTGGTGTACGCGCACAACGATCCGGTGATGTCGGCGTGCAACGTCGCCCGCCACACCGACGCCGAAATCCGCGAGCTGCTCGACCAGCAGGTGGAGACGGTGATCGAGCAGGTGATCGGCATCGTCCGCGACGAAATCAACGCCGGCACCGCGCACCCCATCACCGACGACCTTCCGGCGCTGGTGCGCACGCTGGCCGCGACCACCGCGCTGATGCTTTCCGGCGACACCACCTTCCTGGGCCCGGACGGCGACGTGCAGCGCGGAGTGCGGGTGCTGGAGCAGCTGTGGCTCAACGCCTTATGGGGCGGTGCTAAATAGCGGGTCGCCGGCATCGGCCCACTCCGGACCTACCCGGCGCGCCGGTATCGTCACCGCCATGGCCAAGACGACGTTCGCGGGTAAGCGGGCCTTTCTCACCGGCGCGGCCAGCGGCATCGGTCGCGCCACTGCGCTACGACTCGCCGCCCAGGGCGCCCAGCTTTACCTGACGGACCGCAACGCCGACGCCCTGGCGGTGACCGTTGCCGACGCGCGCGCGCTGGGCGCCACGGTGGCCGAACACCGCGTGCTCGACGTCGCCGATTACGACGCGGTGGCCGCCTTCGCCGAAGACATCCACGCCCGGCACCCGAGCATGGATGTGGTGATGAACATCGCCGGAGTGTCGGCATGGGGAACCGTCGACCGGCTTTCGCACGAGCAATGGAACAAGATGGTGGCCATCAACCTGATGGGTCCGATCCACGTGATCGAGTCGTTCTTGCCGGCCATGGTGGCGGCCGGCCGGGGCGGGCATCTGGTCAATGTGTCCTCAGCGGCCGGACTGGTCGCGCTGCCCTGGCACGCCGCCTACAGCGCCAGCAAGTTCGGCCTGCGCGGCCTGTCCGAAGTGCTGCGTTTCGACCTGGCGCGACACCGCATCGGGGTGTCGGTGGTGGTGCCCGGCGCGGTGAACACCCCGTTGGTCAACACCGTCGAGATCGCCGGGGTCAACCGCGAGGATCCCAGGGTGCGCCGCTGGGTGGACCGCTTCAGCGGCCACGCCGTGACACCGGAGCGGGCCGCCGAGAAGATTTTGGCCGGTGTCGCGAAGAACCGGTTTCTCATCTACACCTCGGCCGATATCCGGGCGCTGTACGCGTTCAAGCGCCTGGCGTGGTGGCCTTACAGCGTGGCCATGCGCCAGACCAACCGGGTGTTCTACCGGGCGCTGCGGCCCGCTGCGCCATCGCGCTGAGCTGCTCGCAGGTGTCGCGCCGGGTCCCGGGATTCGATGGGCGCGAGTTCCAGCCGCACCCCCAGCAGCCGGATCGGCCGGTCCAGGTCGAACAGGTCGAGGATGCGCACCGCGGCGGCGACGATCGGACCGGAGTCGGTCGTCGGCTCGGGCAGCTTGCGGATCTTGGTCCGGGTGAAAAAGGTCGCGGTCCGGACGGTGACGGCCACCCTGGTGACGATCCGCCCCTGCGCGATGGCGTCGCTGAGTGTCCGCTGCGCCAGGGCGACGACGGCTGCCGCCATCTCGTCGCGGTCAGTCAGATCTTGCGGAAACGTGACGACGTGACTTCGCGAGCGCGGCACCCAGGGCTCGGCGCTTACCGACGAGTCGCCGCCACCCTTGGCGAGCAGCAGCAGCCACAGCCCGGTCCGTGGGCCGAAGGTCGCGGTGAGCAGTTCGGCTTCGGTGCCGGCCAATTGCCGCACGGTCGTGACGCCCAGTCCGGCGAGCTTCTGCGCGGTTTTGGGACCGACTCCCCACAGCTCGTCGACAGGGCGGTCACCCATCACGGTCATCCAGTTGGCGTCGGTGAGGGAGAAGATGCCAGCCGGCTTGGCGAACCCGGTGGCCACCTTGGCGCGCTGCTTGTTGTCGCTGATCCCGACCGAACACGAGAGCCCGGTCTCCGAGGCAATGACCGCGCGGATCTGCTCGGCCACCGCGACCGGCTCCTGACCGTCGGCCACCGCGATATAAGCCTCATCCCAGCCCCACACCTCCACCGGGTGTCCCAGGTCGCGCAGCAGCGCCATCACCTCCTCGGAGGCTGCGTCATAGGCCGCCGGATCGGATGCCAGGAAGGTGGCGTCGGGACAGCGGCGGGCCGCAGCACGCAGCGGCATGCCCGCCCGTACACCGAACTCGCGGGCTTGATACGACGCGCAAGTGACGACCTTGCGAGCTTCGGTCGGATCACCGTTGCCGCCGACGATGACTGGCAGCCCAGCCAATTCGGGGCGACGCCGCAGTTCGACCGACGCCAGGAACTGGTCGAGGTCCACGTGCAGGATCCATCGGGTCACGCTTGGCGTTACCGCCCGCACAGCTTGCGCGCCACACTCTCCCAGCGATCGGCCAACGCCTGCAGGGTGCATCCGCGGTCGCGCAGCTGGTGGTCGACGTAGTCGGGGTCGAGCAGCGCGAGCAGCGCGTCGGTCTGGGCGTCGAGGTCGCCCGTCGTCTCGGCCGCGGCCAGCAGCACGCGGATGTGGGTGTGGATCACCATCGCCGGCGCGTTGTGGCGGGTGTGCGGGTCGCGGTTGGCCTCTGAAAGCAGAACGCGGTGCGTCTGCACGAAGCGCAGCCGCTCGCGACCGAAGGCGAGCAGCCGGTCCAGTGGCGGCGCGTCCGGGCCCAAGGGTGGCGGCCCAAAAAGGAAAGCCTGTTGATTGGCCCGTTCATCTTCATCGAGGAGCACCATCATCAGGCCCGCCCGGTTGCCGAACCGGCGAAACACCGTTCCTTTGCCCACGCCCGCCGCGGCGGCAATGTCATCCATCGTGACGGTGTCGGCGCCCCGCTCGGTGATCAGGCGGCGCGCCGCGTCAAGCAGCAGCGCGCGGTTGCGTGCCGCGTCGTTCCGCTCCGGCGGAGCCGAAACCGACAGCTCACTCAGGCGGTCGGTAGTGCTCATCACTGCACTGTAGCGCGGCGGGAATAATCCGGACTATGGTCCGCTTTGACCGTGCAAGGATGTAGATGGGCAGCGAAGGGATGCAGGAAATGGCGCAGACCAAAGTCTTGGTGCTGGTGGGCAGCTTACGGGCCGCGTCGATCAACCGGCAGTTGGCCGAAGTGGCGGTTACCGCCGCACCGGAGGATGTCAGCGTCACCGTCTTCGACGGCTTAGGGGCCCTGCCGTTCTACAACGAGGACATCGATCCCGCGATGGGCGTCGACGTCGCGACTCCCGCGGCGGTGGCCGCACTGCGCGCCGCAGCTGCCGACGCCGACGCCGCACTGGTCATCACCCCGGAATACAACGGCAGCATCCCCGGTGTGATCAAGAATGCGATCGACTGGCTGTCGCGGCCGTTCGGCAACGGGGCGTTCAAAGGCAAGCCGCTGGCGGTCATCGGCGGATCGTTCGGGCAGTACGGCGGAGTGTGGGCGCACGACGAAACCCGCAAGTCGTTCGGTATTGCCGGCGCCCGGGTCGTCGAAGCGATCAAACTGTCGGTGCCGTTCAAATCGCTGAACGGCCAGCACCCTCGGGAGCACGCCGAACTGGTCGCCAACGTGCGGGACGTCGTCGGGAAGCTGGCCGCCGAGGTCGGCTGAGGGCCTCGGGCCGACGAAGAAGCGGTGACTCGCCAACGCTGCAGGCCGTTTGCTGGACGGCGTGCCTGTCGGTGCCGCCTGGTAGACCTGATCCTATGACGTCACCACCCCGCGGTGTGAGCCGCGACACGCCGGACGATATTCCCGGCGCGGGCTTACGACCAGGGAATTTCAAGAATGTTGTTCAGAACATCTTGTATCTCTTCGCAATGTCACCCACTAGGTGTAGTGTTTCGAACACCGACAGACCCAGGTTCGCCTGGTCCGCCGGGCCGCATCACCCGGCACCACGGTGCCGGGTGATGCGACTCCAAAGACGGGAATTCCCCGGGTCAACGGTCTGCTGAACTGCAGTGCGGTCGCAATACCTCAGTAGTTGCCAGTCAGTCCCTGTGTCCAGTTCCCGAAGTCCCACATTGCCCAGAGGAGTCGTGCCGCCGATGACCATCACCGTCTACACCAAGCCCGCCTGCGTGCAGTGCAACGCCACCTACAAAGCGATGGACAAGCAGGGCATCACCTACGAAACAGTCGATATCAGTCTTGACTCAGAGGCGCGCGACTACGTCATGGCGTTGGGCTATTTGCAGGCTCCGGTCGTAGTGGCGGGAAACGAGCACTGGTCGGGATTCCGGCCAGATCGCATCAAGGCGCTCGCCGGCGCCGCACTGACTGCGTAGTAGAGGAAGACGAGTGGCTCGGAACGACCCGGTGGGCAACCTGGTGTATTTCTCCAGCGTCTCGGAGAACACCCACCGTTTCGTGCAGAAGCTGGGTGCTGCGGCTACCCGCATACCCCTGCACGGCCGCATCGAGGTCGACGAGCCCTACGTGCTGGTACTGCCGACCTACGGTGGCGGTCGGGCCACCCCCGACGTCAACGACGGGGGCTATGTCCCTAAACAGGTCATCGCTTTCTTGAACAACGAACACAATCGAGCGCTGCTGCGCGGGGTGATCGCCGCCGGCAACAACAACTTCGGGGCCGAGTTCGCCTACGCGGGCAACGTCGTGTCCCGCAAGTGCGGCGTTCCCTACCTCTACCGCTTTGAACTGATGGGAACCCCGGACGACGTGCAAGCCGTCCGGATGGGTCTGGCTGACTTCTGGAAGGACGAGACGTGCCACCAAGCGTCACAACTGCAGAGCCTGTAACGGTCGCCGGGCACGGCACCCTTCCGGGAGAGACGGACTACCACGCGCTCAACGCGATGCTGAACCTGTACGACGCGGACGGCAGGATTCAGTTCGATAAGGACCGGGAAGCCGCCCACCAGTACTTCCTGCAGCACGTCAACCAGAACACCGTCTTCTTCCACAACCAGGATGAGAAACTCGACTACCTCATCCGCGAGAACTACTACGAGCGCGAGGTACTCGACCAGTACTCGCGTAACTTCGTCAAAACCTTGCTGGATCGGGCCTACGCGAAGAAGTTTCGCTTCCCGACCTTCCTCGGCGCGTTCAAGTACTACACCTCCTACACGCTGAAAACGTTCGACGGCAAGCGCTATCTGGAGCGGTTCGAGGACCGGGTATGCATGGTGGCGCTCACACTGGCGGCCGGTGACACGGCACTGGCCGAGAAGCTGGTCGACGAGATCATCGAGGGCCGGTTCCAGCCGGCGACGCCGACATTCCTCAACTCCGGCAAGGAGCAGCGTGGTGAGCCGGTGTCTTGTTTCCTCCTTCGCATCGAGGACAACATGGAGTCGATCGGCCGATCGATCAACTCCGCACTGCAGCTTTCCAAGCGCGGCGGGGGAGTTGCGTTGCTGCTCAGCAACATTCGTGAGCACGGTGCGCCGATCAAAAACATCGAGAACCAGTCGTCCGGTGTCATTCCGATCATGAAGCTGCTCGAGGACTCGTTCTCCTACGCCAACCAGCTCGGCGCCCGCCAGGGGGCAGGAGCGGTTTACCTGCAGGCACACCACCCCGACATCTATCGCTTCTTAGACACCAAGCGGGAGAACGCCGACGAGAAGATCCGCATCAAGACGTTGTCGCTGGGGGTGGTGATCCCCGACATCACCTTCGAGCTGGCCAAGCGCAACGACGACATGTACCTGTTCTCGCCGTACGACGTCGAGCGGGTGTACGGCCTGCCGTTCGCCGACATCTCGGTGACCGAGAAGTACTACGAGATGGTCGACGATGCCCGCATCCGCAAGACCAAGATCAAGGCGCGCGAGTTCTTCCAGACGCTGGCCGAGCTGCAGTTCGAGTCAGGTTACCCGTACATCATGTTCGAGGACACCGTTAACCGCGCCAACCCGGTCGAGGGCAAGATCACGCACTCCAACCTGTGCTCGGAGATCTTGCAGGTGTCCACACCGTCGCTGTTCAACGAAGACCTGAGCTACGCCAAGGTGGGCAAAGACATTTCGTGCAACCTGGGTTCGCTGAACATCGCCAAGACGATGGACTCCCCGGACTTCGCGCAGAGCATCGAGGTGGCCATTCGAGCGCTCACCGCGGTGTCGGATCAAACCCACATCTGGTCGGTGCCGTCGATTGAGCAGGGCAACAACGACTCTCACGCCATTGGCCTCGGCCAGATGAATCTTCACGGCTACCTCGCCCGCGAACGCGTCCTATACGGATCCGCAGAGGGCATTGACTTCACCAACATCTACTTCTACACGGTGCTCTACCACGCCCTGCGGGCCTCGAACCGCATCGCGATCGAACGGGGCTCGCATTTCAAGGGTTTCGAGCGGTCCAAGTACGCGTCCGGTGAGTTCTTCGACAAATACACCGATCAGGTGTGGGAACCCAAGACCGCCAAGGTGCGCGAACTTTTCGCCGATGCCGGCATCCGCATCCCCACCCAAGATGACTGGCGGCGGTTGAAGGAGTCGGTGCAAGCGCACGGCATCTACAACCAGAACCTGCAGGCGGTGCCGCCCACCGGGTCGATCTCCTACATCAACCACTCGACGTCGTCGATCCACCCGATCGTGTCCAAAGTCGAGATCCGCAAGGAAGGCAAAATCGGGCGGGTCTATTACCCGGCGCCCTACATGACCAACGACAACCTGGAGTACTACCAGGATGCCTACGAGATCGGCTACGAGAAAATCATCGACACCTACGCAGCCGCGACGCAGCACGTGGACCAAGGGCTTTCCCTCACGCTGTTCTTCAAAGACACCGCGACCACCCGCGACGTGAACAAGGCGCAGATCTACGCCTGGCGCAGGGGCATCAAGACGCTGTACTACATCCGGCTGCGCCAGATGGCGCTGGAGGGTACCGAGGTCGAAGGCTGCGTGTCTTGCATGCTGTAGCAATCCCCGGAACCACAACGGCGGTTCTGCGGACACTCACTTGGCGTAGCCGGCTCGGTCTGCGCAGGTCAGTGGCCGCAAAGCGGTAAAGTGCGTGGCGTGCGCAGAGTTGTCTTACCCAGACCCGGCGCCGACGCCGTGGTGAAGGTCGACGCACGCAGCGAGCGCTGGCGCGAACACCGCAAGAAGGTTCGGGGCGAAATCGTCGAGGCGGCCTTTCGTGCCATCGACCGGCAAGGCCCAGACGTCAGCGTGCGAGAGATCGCCGAGGAGGCCGGTACCGCCAAGCCGAAAATCTACCGTCACTTCGCCGACAAATCCGATCTGTTCCAGGCGATCGGAGAACGACTCCGCGACATGCTGTGGGCGGCGATCTTCCCGGCGATCGACTTCGAAACCGATTCGGCGCGTGAGGTGATCGGCCGCAGCGTCGAGGAGTACGTCAAACTCGTCGACCAGCATCCCAACGTGGTGCGGTTCTTCATTCAGGGACGCTTTCCCGAGCAGTCCGAGGCCACGATGCGCACCTTGAACGAGGGCCGCGAGATCACCTTGACGATGGCCGAGATGTTCGATAACGAACTGCGAGAAGTTCGGTTGGACCGTGCCGCGATCGAACTCGCCGCGTTCGCCGCTTTCGGCGCCGCCCAGTCGACCACCGACTGGTGGCTGGGACCCGCACCTGACAGCCCGCGGCGCATGCCGCGCGACGAGTTCGTCGCCCACCTGACCACAATCATGATGGGCGTCATCAACGGCACCGCCGAGGTGCTCGGCATCAAAATGGATCCCAATCTGCCCATCCACGCCGCTGCACCTCGAGACCCCGCGGCCAGCTGAGCCGCGCCGTTGACATCGCCTGGCCGATCGACCACACTATCCGATACCCGTGGTACCGGGTACTTGCGCCGACGCGGCCGCGCGGGAAGATTGAGCGAGACGATCCGACAGAAAGACGATCCGTAATGACTGTTGCCCAGTCGACGCATCAGCCCGCGTCGCAGGCGCCGCCGGTCCACACCCGGGCCTTGATCATCGGCACAGGCTTTTCCGGTCTGGGGATGGCCATCGCTTTGCAGAAGCAAGGTGTCGACTTCATCATCCTGGAGAAAGCCGAAGACATCGGCGGCACCTGGCGCGACAACAGCTATCCCGGGTGCGCCTGCGACATACCGTCGCATCTGTACTCGTTCTCGTTCGAGCCCAAGCCGGACTGGAAGCACCTGTTCTCCTATCAGGACGAGATCTGGGATTACCTCAAAGGCGTGACCGACAAATACGGGCTGCGTCGCTACGTCGTATTCGGTTCGCTCGTCGAACGTGCGCATTGGGACGACGACGAGTACCGCTGGCACGTGTTCACCGCCGACGGCCGCGAATACGTTGCTCAGTTCCTTATCTCCGGGGCCGGTGCGCTGCACATCCCGTCCACTCCGGACATCGAGGGACGTGACGACTTCAGCGGCGCCGCTTTCCATTCCGCCGAATGGGACCACGGAGTGGAGTTGACCGGCAAGCGGGTCGCGGTGATCGGAACCGGCGCCAGCGCCATCCAGATTGTGCCGGAGATCGTCGGCAAAGTCGCCGAATTGCAACTCTACCAACGGACTCCGGCGTGGGTGGTGCCCCGAACCAATGAAGAAGTTCCGGAGGGCCTGCGAAGCGCGCTGACCAACGTGCCCGGACTGCGTGCAGCGCTGCGATTGGGCATCTACTGGGCTCAGGAAGCTCTCGCCTTCGCTATGACGAAACATCCGAACCTGCTCAAAGTGGCTGAGGCACTTGTGAAATGGAACATCCGGCGTTCGGTGAAGGACCGCGAGCTGCGCCGCAAACTCGTGCCGCACTACCGCATCGGCTGCAAACGGATACTGAATTCGTCCACCTACTACCGGGCGGTGGCGGACCCGAAAACCGAACTCATCACTGACCGCATCGAGCGGATCACCAGTGACGGAATCCGCACGGTCGACGGGACGGAGCGTGCCGCCGACGTGATCGTGTTCGCCACCGGCTTCCACGTCACCGACTCCTACACCTACGTCCAGATCAAAGGATTGCACGGCGAGGACCTCGTCGATCGCTGGAACCGCGAAGGTCTCGGCGCACACCGCGGCATCACTTTCGCCGACGTGCCCAACCTGTTCTTCTTGCTGGGACCCAACACCGGGCTGGGCCACAACTCGGTGGTTTTCATGATCGAGTCGCAGATCCGCTATGTGGCAGAAGCAATCTCGGCGTGTGACCGGGTCGGCGTTCAGGCGCTGGCGCCCACTCGCAGCGCGCAAGACCGGTTCAACGAAGAGCTTCAGCAGAAGCTGTCTCGTTCGGTGTGGAACACCGGCGGCTGCAACAGCTGGTACCTCGACGAGCACGGCAACAACAGGGTGCTGTGGGGCGGCTACACGTGGCAGTACTGGCTGGGCACCCGCTCCGTGCGGCCGGCTGAATACCACTTTTTCGGCGTCTCTGGCGCCGAGCGTCGAGTTGTTGAGCACGATGCCGCAAATTCCTCGCACTAACTCGACGTAGAGCCGCGTATGAGCCAGCAGATGAGGTTCGACCGTCAAGGGTCGGGCAAGCCGCTGCTGCTCATTCACGGGTTGGGGTCGAGTCGGCGAACCTGGGGACCGGTGCTGCCGATGCTGACCGCCCAGCGCGATGTGATCGCGGTCGACCTGCCTGGTTTCGGGGAGAGTCCGGCCTTGCGCGACGAGGTGACCATCGCGTCGCTCACCGATGCGGTCGAAGGCTTCATCGTTGAGCACAACCTGGGTGCGGTCGATGTCGTCGGCAGCTCGATGGGTGCACGGATGGCGCTGGAGTTGGCCCGCCGCGGCCACGCCGGTTCGGTGGTCGCGCTCGATCCTGGCGGCTTCTGGACGGACAGGCAGCTGAAGATCTTTCACACCACAATCGGGTCGTCGATCGCGCTGGTGCGCCGTATCCAGCCACTGTTACCGGCGCTCAGCCGCAGCCGAGCCGGCCGGACTGCGTTGCTATTGCAGTTCTCTGCCAAGCCGTGGCGCTTACCACCCGACCTGGTGCTGCGAGAGCTACGCAGCATCGCGCGTTCGCCGGGCACCGATGCGGCCTTTCACGCCTTGGTTCACGGTCCCAAACAGAAAGGCGCTCCGGCCGCCTCGCTCAAGGGCCGGGTCGCCATCGGATGGGGCAGAAACGATCGGGTGACCGCCCCCAGCCAGGCTCAGCGCGCTCGCGAGCTCTTCCCGGATGCGACGCTGCACTGGTTCCCCGGCTGCGGTCATTTTCCGCACTGGGATCAACCGCACGATGCGGCCCGGCTGATCCTGGAAGCCACCGAGCCGCCCGCCGGGCAGCGAGGGCCCTAACGCCTTGAGCGACACGAAACACAATCCCTTGTGCTCCCCGCTGTCGTCGGACCCAAGGGGTAGCGTTCAAGTGCAAGCCGCACAAGCTTTCCGCGAGCTGAGTACATGGCGTTCACACGGCGAAGTGAGGTTCTGGTGACCGAGAGAGTGAAGCTGATCGACCGGGCCTCGGCGATCAACTGGAACCGACTGCAAGACGAGAAGGACGCCGAGGTGTGGGAGCGGCTGACCGGCAACTTCTGGCTACCCGAGAAGGTGCCGGTGTCCAACGACATTCCGTCCTGGGGCACCCTGACCGCCCACGAAAAGCAGTTGACCATGCGGGTTTTCACCGGGCTGACGCTGCTCGACACCATCCAGGGCACCGTCGGAGCAGTAAGCCTGATCCCGGACGCGCTGACGCCGCACGAGCAGGCCGTCTACACCAACATCGCGTTCATGGAGTCGGTGCACGCCAAGAGCTACAGCTCGATCTTTTCGACGCTGTGTTCCACCGCGGAAATCGACGATGCCTTCCGCTGGTCGGAGGAGAACCCGAACCTGCGGCGTAAAGCTGAGATCGTGATGGAGTACTACCGCGGTGACGAGCCGCTCAAGCGCAAGGTGGCCTCCACGCTGCTGGAGAGCTTTCTGTTCTACTCCGGGTTCTACCTGCCGATGTACTGGTCGAGCCGGGCCAAGCTGACCAACACCGCTGACATGATCAGGCTGATCATCCGTGACGAGGCCGTGCACGGCTACTACATCGGTTACAAATTTCAGCGCGGGTTGGCGCTCGAAGACGAGCTCAAGCGCGCCGAACTCAAGGACTACACCTACGAGTTGCTCTTCGAGCTCTACGACAACGAGGTGGAGTACACCCAGGACCTCTACGACGAGGTCGGGCTGACCGAAGACGTCAAGAAGTTTCTGCGCTACAACGCCAACAAGGCGCTGATGAACCTGGGATATGAGGCGTTGTTCCCGCGCGACGAGACCGACGTCAACCCGGCCATTCTGTCGGCGCTCTCACCGAACGCCGACGAGAACCACGACTTCTTCTCCGGATCGGGCTCGTCGTATGTGATCGGCAAAGCCGTCGTCACCGAAGACGAGGACTGGAACTTCTAGTCACTCGGGCGAACTGGCCCGCGCATCGCGCACGATGCGACGGGCTTCGCCTTCGGTGGATTCCAGGCCGGCATCGGAAATCTGGCGTTGGACGGCTTGCACTGCCTCATCCTCGCTGACGCCGTCGAGAACCCCGATTCGCCGTTGTTCGAACTTTTCCCGCTGTGTCAACTGCTCGCGTTGAGTTTCGGCTTGCTCGAGCACCTCGGCGACGACGCCGCCCGGCTTGACGTACTCAGAGACATTCAATTCGCCGCTGACGTCGTCTGCTGCCGCGACGATCCGCTCCCGCCAGGTCTGGTCAAGGTCGAGGCGAACAGAGCCAGCACATCCGGGGCACTCTAGGTCGTACGCGGAGACGTCGTCGCCATGCCCGACAAGTTCTGTTGGCGTCCCTCCGGTGGGAGTGTGAATGGTAATGCGATCGGAAGAGCCGCCGTGCCAGGCGGCCACTCCGATCGTTCGGGTGTCATGCAAACCGAGTGCATCGCTGCCTGTGCAGACGATGCGTACGCGGGAGTCCGGCTCGACAGTCATTCGCATCCCCAATCGACCTTCTGACGGTAGCAGGGGACACCGCAGGCGGGCCCAACTCAATGAGATGCCCGCGGTGTCACGCGACCACGACGTATGGCTTGTGAACGAAGCGTGAATTGTGCGCTTGGCGCACCGCGTCGGTAGCGCTGCTCTCACCCAGCCGGGAAACTGAGGGGGTGGCGATTTCCCCATCTTCTCCGGTCGCGTTCTTAAAGTCAGTGGTGCGGTGGCTGCAGGTCGGCTACCCCGAGGGCGTTCCAGGACCCGACCGGCTCGCGCTGCTGGCGTTGCTGCGCAGCACTCCGTTGACCGAAGAGCAGATCACCGAGGTCGTCGACGCCATCGACGAGGAGGATCTGTCGAACGGCAGAGTCGACCGCGACGTGATCGCCGACTTCATCTCCGACATGACCCATTACGACGCGGGCCCGGAAAATATCGCCCGGGTCGCGGCGCGTTTGGCTGCCGCCGGCTGGCCGCTCGCGGGCATCCAGGGGGCTTCCGACGACAACGCCGAAACGAGCGCCGCTAACGGCGAGGCGGCTAGCTCACAGAGTTGAGATGTCGATGACGAACCGGTACCGCACGTCGCTGGCCAGCACCCGCTCGTAGGCCTCGTTGACGTAGTCCGGCTCGATCAGCTCGATCTCGGGCGTGACGTCGTGCGCGGCGCAGAAGTCAAGCATCTCCTGGGTTTCGGCGATGCCGCCGATGTTCGAACCAGACACGCTGCGCCGTCCCAGCGCCAGCGGGAACGCCGGCACCTGCATAGGGTGCTCGGGGATTCCCAGCTCGACAAGCGTGCCGTCGACGTCAAGCAGGTTGAGGTAATCGCCGAGGTTCAGATTCGCCGACACGGTGTTCAAAATGAGGTCGAAGCTGCCGCGTAGGTTGCGGAAGGTGTCTGATTCCGATGTCGCATAGTAGTGATCAGCACCCAGGCGCAGGCCGTCCTCCATCTTCTTCAGCGACTGGGACAGCACCGTCACGTCGGCGCCCATTGCCGCGCCGAGCTTGACGCCCATGTGACCCAGGCCGCCCAAGCCGATGATCGCCAACCGGGTGTTCTCGCCGGCTTTCCAGTGCCGCAGCGGGGAGAAGAGCGTGATGCCCGCACAGAGCAGCGGCGCGGCCTTGTCCAGCGGAAGCGAGTCGGGAATGCGCACGACGTAGTTCTCGTCGACAACAATCGCCTGGCTGTAGCCGCCCTGAGTAGGTTCACCGTCTCGCCCGACCGCGTTATAGGTGAATGTGGCACCCGGCTTGCAGTACTGCTCCAGGCCGGCCCGGCAACTGCTGCATTCCCGGCAGGAGTCGACCATGCAGCCCACGCCGGCATGGTCGCCGACCTTGAACTTGGTCACGGCGGATCCGACTTCGGTCACCACGCCGGCGATCTCGTGGCCCGGCACAACCGGGTAGTTCGGCTGGCCCCACTCGGCCTTGACGGTGTGAATGTCGGAGTGGCAGATTCCGGCGAACTTGATCTGGATCGCGACGTCGTGCGGGCCCGGCGTGCGGCGGTCGATGGTGATCTTCGTCAGGGGGTCACTTGGCGAGGTCGCGGCGTACGCAGAAACGGTCGTCATCACCGAAAAGCTTAGTTAAGTTAAAGGTCTCTGGCACCGTAATCTCAGACACACCGGTGCCGACTGAGCGTGTTTCGCCCAGACTGCAGCTGCGGACATCCGCTTCGGCCGGCGTGTAACTGGACGCAGTGTCGCGGTGAAGAAGAAGCTCAGTTGATCGGCGCGTTGATCAGGTGCAGGTCGTCGAGGATCCCGCGGGCGGCGACCACGCCCTGCCCGGTTTGCCACACCTCGTTGTTGACGATGAAGACCCGGTTATCGCGGGTGGCGGACAAACGCCGCCAGGCGTTGCTGTCCAGTACAGCCGGCGCGTGGTCTTTAGCGGCCGGGGATTCGAAGGATACGTAGACGACGTCGCCCTCGGCCGCTGAGAAATCCGCTGCTCCCGCCAGTTCGCTGTCGCTCGCGGCGAATTCGACGAACGGCTTGTCGGTGAACCGCTGCGCGCCGGGCCGGTCGACGCCGACGGCCCGAAGGACGCTGGCCGGAAAGTTGTTGGCGCCGTAGACCCGCACCGTCTTGTCGGTCAGTTGGACGATCGAGGCCTGATAGTGGGCTGCGTCGTGCGCCGCGCCGGTCTGCTCGGCGCGGGCTTTGAAGTCGTCGACTATCGCATCAGCGGCCGCGGCGCGCCCGGTTGCGGCGCCCACACCGCGCAGATTGTCTTCCCAACCGGTACCGGGCGCCCCGGTGAATACGGTCGGGGCGATCGCGGCCAGCGCTGAATACACCTGCGGTGACTGAGCTCCTGCACCCACCGCGCCGAGGATCAGGTCCGGTTTGGCCGCCGCGATGGCAGGGAGGTTGGGGGCGTTGCGGCTCCCGATTCCCGGCAATTTATGGATGACGGTGCCCAGATACGACGGCTGGCTTTCCGAACCGACGGGCAGGGCGGCGTCGACGATGCGGGACTGCAACCCCAGCGCACACAAGGCGTCGAGTTGGTCACCGGAGAGCACCACGATGCGCTGCGGGTCGGCGGGAACATCCTCGGTCGGCGGGTTGATGCCCTCGGCGTTGGGTGCCGGCCGCGTCGGCGGGCCGGGGTCCGGTGCGGCCGGTTGCGGTGCACACGACTCGTCGGGCCGGCGGGCATTGCCCAGCACACCGGCCCCGGCAATCGTCGTGGTACTGGTGATCACCGACGTAGCCGTCGACGGCTGATTGCCGGCCGGGGCGGGCCGACAGCTGGTGCACACCGTGACCGACGCTGCCGCCACCACCGCCGCCGCCAGCAGCACGCCGGGACGCGGCGGGTCGCCACCGATCAGCACGCTGCGACGCTAACACCGATCAATTACGACGGTTTGTAGGACCTGGGCCGACAGGGCGGCGATCGAAGGCTAGGATTTGTCTGAAGATCTTTGGGATTGCCTTGCCCATAGTGGATGTTTGGAGGACCCCTTGACCGCCGAAGCGCCGCCGCTACGCCCACTGGAGGCCAGTCGTCCATTCCCGGCGCGGTTAGGCCCCAAGGGCAATCTGATCTACCGGCTGGTCACGACCACCGATCACAAGCTGATCGGCATCATGTACGTCGTCACCTGCTTCGCCTTCTTTTTCATCGGCGGGTTGATGGCCCTGTTCATGCGAGCCGAGCTGGCCGCACCAGGGCTGCAGTTCCTGTCAAACGAGCAGTACAACCAGCTGTTCACCATGCACGGCACCATCATGCTGCTGTTCTATGCGACACCGATCGTGTTCGGGTTCGCCAACCTGGTGATGCCGCTGCAGATCGGTGCACCCGACGTGGCTTTCCCCCGGCTGAACGCGTTTTCATTCTGGCTGTTCTTGTTCGGCGGCCTGATCGCGACCGCGGGTTTCATCACTCCGGGTGGGGCGGCGGACTTCGGCTGGACTGCTTACACTCCGCTGACTGATGCGATTCGCTCCCCGGGGCCGGGCGCCGACCTGTGGATCATGGGGCTTGCGGTCGCCGGTCTGGGCACCATCCTGGGTGCGGTCAACATGATCACGACGGTGGTCTGCATGCGTGCACCGGGCATGACGATGTTCCGGATGCCGATCTTCACCTGGAACATTCTGGTGACGTCCATCCTGGTGCTGCTGGCGTTCCCGCTGCTGACCGCGGCGTTGTTCGGGTTGGCCGCCGACCGCCACCTGGGCGCGCACGTCTACGACCCCGCCAACGGCGGAGTCCTGCTGTGGCAGCATCTGTTCTGGTTCTTCGGCCATCCCGAGGTTTACATCGTTGCGTTGCCGTTCTTCGGCATAGTCACCGAGATCTTGCCGGTGTTCTCCCGCAAACCGATCTTCGGCTACACCACGCTGGTCTACGCGACCCTGTCGATCGCGGCGCTGTCGGTGGCGGTCTGGGCGCACCACATGTTCGCGACGGGCGCGGTACTTCTTCCGTTCTTCTCGTTCATGACCTACCTGATCGCGGTGCCGACCGGGATCAAGTTTTTCAACTGGATCGGCACGATGTGGAAGGGCCAGTTGACGTTCGAGACGCCGATGCTGTTCTCCGTCGGCTTCCTGCTGACCTTCCTGCTGGGCGGCCTGACCGGTGTGCTGCTGGCCAGCCCGCCACTGGACTTACACGTCACCGACAGCTATTTCGTGGTCGCCCACTTCCATTACGTGTTGTTCGGCACCATCGTGTTCGCGACCTACGCCGGTGTCTACTTCTGGTTCCCCAAGATGACCGGCCGGCTGCTCGACGAGCGGCTGGGCAAGCTGCACTTCTGGTTGACCTTCATCGGATTCCACGCGACGTTCCTGATCCAACACTGGCTGGGGGACGCGGGCATGCCGCGCCGCTACGCCGACTACCTGCCCAGCGACAACTTCACCTGGATGCACGTGTTCTCCACTGTCGGGGCGTTCATTCTGGGCGCGTCGATGCTGCCGTTCGTGTGGAACGTCTTCAAGAGCTGGCGCTACGGCGAGCCGGTCACCGTCGACGACCCGTGGGGCTACGGCAACTCGCTGGAGTGGGCCACCAGCTGCCCGCCGCCTCGGCACAACTTCACCGAGCTGCCCCGCATCCGCTCGGAGCGCCCGGCGTTCGAGTTGCACTACCCGCACATGGTCGAGCGAATGCGGAATGAAGCGCACATCGGTCGGCATCCGACCGCCGGCGAGTCCGGCGAGGGCATGGGGCCGCGGACGGAGCCGGATCGCGACCGCGGCTGATGCGCGGACTCGCGGCGGTTCACCGATGAGGCAGAAGTCATAGGTGAGGCGGAACTCCTAGGTGAGTATGCCCAAGGTGTCGGTGCTGATCACCGTCACCGGTGTCGACAAGCCGGGTGTGACTTCCGCGCTGTTCGAAGTGCTTTCGGGTCACAACGTCGAATTGCTGAACGTGGAGCAAGTTGTGATTCGGGGCCGGCTGACCCTCGGCGTGCTGGTGTCCGAGGGACTGGACGCACAGGAGGACAAGGCGCTGCGCGACGAGGTCGAGGCGGCCGTCCACGGGTTGGGCCTCGACGTGACGATCGAACGCAGCGACGACGTGCCGATCATCCGGGAACCGTCGACGCACACCATCGTGGTGCTGGGCCGGCCGATCACCGCCGAGGCGTTCGGTGCGGTGGCCCGCGAGGTCGCGGCGCTGAGCGTCAACATCGACGTCATCCGCGGTGTCTCGGACTACCCGGTGACCGGTTTGGAGCTGCGGGTGTCCGTGCCTCCGGGCGTCGGGGCCCGGCTGCAGGCCGCGCTGACCCGGGTGGCCGCCGAGCAGCGCGTCGACGTGGCGGTGGAGGATTACAGCTTGTCGCGACGGGCCAAACGGCTGATCGTCTTCGACGTCGACTCCACCCTGATCCAGGGTGAGGTCATCGAGATGCTGGCCGCGCGCGCCGGAGCTCAGGAGGAGGTCGCCGCGATCACCGAGGCGGCGATGCGTGGCGAACTCGACTTCGCCGCCTCGCTGCAGCAACGGGTGCAAACCTTGGCAGGCCTGCCCGCCAAGGTGCTCGAAGAAGTCGCCGACCAGCTGGAGCTGACCGCGGGCGCGCGGACCACGCTGCGCACCTTGCGCCGGCTCGGCTATCACTGCGGGGTGGTCTCCGGCGGCTTCCGTCAGGTGGTCCAACCACTTGCGGACGAATTGATGCTGGACTTCGTGGCCGCCAACGAACTCGAGATCGTCGATGGCAGACTCACCGGCCGGCTGGTCGGCACGATCATCGACCGCGCCGGCAAGGCCCGGGCGCTGCGCGACTTTGCCGAGAAGGCGGGGGTTCCGCTGGCGCAAACCGTTGCGGTGGGGGACGGCGCCAACGACATCGACATGCTGACCACGGCCGGACTCGGTGTGGCGTTCAACGCCAAGCCGGCACTACGCGAGATCGCCGACGCTTCGTTGAGCTATCCCTACCTGGACACTGTGCTGTTCGTGCTGGGCATTACCCGCGGCGAGATCGAGGCCGCCGACGCGGTCGACGGCATCTCGCGCCGCGTCGAGATTCCACCCAACTGAGCGGGTGACCCCGAAGCCGTTTCCGCCCCGCGGTACGGCACGATAGTCAGATGCCCGAGAGCGGAAGCCGGAGGTGAAACCCGAGGATTCGACAAAATCCGCGGGTGGAACCGACCAGACCAGCGAGGCAGTCGACCCCGACCTGCTCATCGACTTCCACGACGTTTCGCTGCGCCGCGGTGGCCGCGTCCTGGTAGGTCCGCTGACCTGGGCCGTTGAACTCGACGAACGCTGGGTGGTCCTCGGACCCAACGGGGCGGGCAAGACTTCGCTGCTGCGGATCGCAGCGGCCACCGAGCATCCCTCGTCGGGCATCGCCTATGTGCTCGGGGAGCGGCTGGGCCGGGTCGACATGGGCGAGCTGCGCGCCCGGGTCGGACTGAGCTCGTCGGCGCTGGCGCAGCGGATACCGGGCAACGAAGTGGTTCGCGACCTCGTCGTGTCAGCCGGTTATGCGGTGCTGGGCCGGTGGCGCGAGAGTTACGACGACGTCGACTACCACCAAGCGGTCGACATGCTGGAAAGTCTGGGCGCCGAGCACCTGGCGGACCGCACCTACGAGACGTTGTCGGAAGGCGAGCGCAAGCGAGTGCTGATCGCCCGCGCTTTGATGACCGACCCGGAACTGCTGCTGCTCGACGAACCTGCCGCCGGTCTGGACCTCGGTGGCCGGGAGGAATTGGTGGCGTTGTTGACCGATCTGGCCGCCGACCCCGACGCGCCTGCCACTGTGCTGGTCACCCATCACGTCGAGGAGATCCCGATCGGCTTCAGCCACTGCATGCTGCTGTCTGAAGGTCAGATCGTGGCCGCGGGTCTGCTGCCCGACGTGCTGACCGCCGAGAACCTGTCCACCGCGTTCGGGCAGTCGATGGCGGTGGACGCCATCGACGGGCGTTACTTCGCCCGCCGGATACGGTCGCGCGCCGCGCACCGGAGGCGCGGATGAGCCCGCCGGACGAGGAGCCGTTCGTCCCGCTGCCGCCCCGGCCGGCGGCCACGGTGATGCTGGTCCGCGACACCGCCGACGGGATCGCGGTCTTCCTGATGCGGCGGCACGCGGCGATGCAGTTCGCCGCCGGGGTGATGGTGTTTCCCGGCGGCGGCGTCGACGACCGCGACCGTAACGCCGATTTGGGCGGGTTGGGAGCCTGGACGGGACCAGACCCCGCATGGTGGGCAGAGCGGTTCGGCGTGCAAGCCGATCTCGCCGAGGCACTGGTCTGCGCCGCCGCGCGAGAGACGTTCGAGGAAACCGGGGTGCTGTTCGCCGGACCCGCCGGTGATTCACAAGGCATCGTCGGTGACGCGTCGGTGTATAGCGAATCGCGCGTCGCGCTGGCCGACCGGACCCTGTCGTTCGCGGATTTCCTGCGCCGCGAGAACCTGGTGCTACGGGCCGATCTGCTGCGACCGTGGGCTAACTGGGTGACGCCGGAAGCCGAGCGCACCCGCCGCTACGACACCTACTTCTTCGTGGGCGCGCTGCCCCGAGGCCAGCGGGCTGACGGGGAGAACACCGAATCGGACCAGGCGGGCTGGACGACGCCGCAGGCCGCCATCGACGAGTTCGCGGACGGCCGGACCTTTTTGCTGCCCCCTACCTGGTCGCAACTGGATTCCCTGGTCGGCAAGTCAGTTCGCGACGTGCTGGCCGAAGAGCGCCGAATCGTGCCCGTTCAGCCGGACCTTGCGGTCAAGGGTGGGAACTTGACGCTCGAGTTCTTCGACTCCGAGCGTTACAACCAGGCGCGCGGCCGGCGATGGATGTAAGCGAATTCGTCAGCATCCACACCGACGTGCAACGACCCGGCGTCGCCACACTGGTGTTGTCCCGCCCGCCCACCAACGCGTTGACTCGGCAGGTCTACCGTGAGGTCGCCGCGGCGGCAACGCGTTTGGGGGAGCGGGACGACATCGACGCCGTGGTGCTCTTCGGTGGACACGAGATCTTCTCCGCCGGCGACGACATGCCGGCGCTGCGCAGCCTGACCACGGACGAAGTGAGCAGCTGGGTCGACGTCCGCGGGGCCGCCATCGAGGCCGTGGCAACCATCCCGAAGCCGACCGTTGCCGCGATCACCGGTTACGCCCTGGGCGCCGGGCTGAGCCTGGCGCTGGCCGCCGACTGGCGGGTCAGCGGCGACAACGCGAAGTTCGGGGTGACCGAGATCCTGGCCGGACTGATTCCAGATGGTGCCGGGCTGGCCCGGCTGACGCACGTGGTGGGCGCCGACCGCGCCAAGGAGCTGGTGTACACCGGACGGTTCTTCGACGCCGAAGAGGCGTTGGCCCTCGGCGTGGTCGGCGACATGGTGGCTCCCGATCATGTGTACGAGGCGGCGGTGGCTTGGGCGAATCGCTTCGTCGGCGGACATGCGCACGCGCTGGCCGCCGCCAAAGCCGGTGTCGAGGACGTCTACGCGAAGACACCGGGGCAGCGAGTTGCCGCAGAACGGCGCCGCTACGTCGAAGTCTTCGCTATCAGCGCTGAACGTCCCGCCGACTCAGACGACGAATAGCCCCCGAACGCGCGTCGGCGTGTTTTAAGCTGACCCACGCGTTGCCCAACGCAAGCATCTCCTGCAGGGGGAGTGGTGATGCACGTTTCCAAGCGAGGTCGGTACGCCGTCATCGGTCTGCTCGCGGCGGTGCCGTTGGTGTTTATGTCGGCGACCGCCTGGGCCGAGGAGTCGATCGTCATCGACTTCGTTCGGCACGGGCAAGATGCAGCCAACGCGGCGGGCATCATCGAGACGACGCCGCCCGGCGATGAACTCACTCCGCTCGGCTATACCGAGGCGACCAACGTCGGCGCCATGCTCGCGCCGCAGAGCCCCTTCGCCGGGCTCTACGATTCGGACCTGTTCCGGACGCAGGAGACCGCCGCGGGCGTAGCAGGGTACTTGGCAGACCTGACGCACATGACCCCGCAGATCCCGCAGATGTTGTCGGGGCTCAACGAGATCAATGCCGGCATCTACGAGGGCTCACCGGTGTACAGCCTTGAAGGTCTCCTGTACTTACTGACCCCGGCTGCGTGGACACTCGGAGCAGACTTCGTGCCGATCCCGGGCTCCACCGACCCCAATGGGATCGCGTTCGACGAACGCTTCGGTGACGCCGTTCAAACGATCTATGACAATACCGTCGCGAGCGGTGGCAGCAACCCCACTGACGTGGCGTTCTCCAGCGAAGGCGCGATCACCGCCTGGACGCTAATGAACGTCAAGAACCCGGATTTTGGGGTCATTCTCAACGAGTTGCTCAAAACCGGCCAGTTCTTGCCCAACGGAGGCCAGGTCGTGGTGTCAGGCGATCCGCAGGACGGCTGGACGCTGGTCAGCTTCGACGGCCAACCCGTCCCGCAGGATCCGGGCTTGCCGACGGAGCTGTTCGTCGACGCGCGCAACCTGGTCGAGGCCCCGCAATTCGCGGCATACAACATCTACGACGCACTGCTGAACGGCGACTCCGCGAACGTCATCAGCGTGATCGACGGGGGGCTTGGCCAGGTCCTCAGTGCGACCGAGCAGTTTCCCGTCGCCGTCATAGGTGACATCACTAATGCGCTGACCACCGATCTTTCCGGCGCCGCGGCCAACTTGGCCCTCGCCGCGTTCTGAACCGGCCGGCCGGCGACTGCCGGCGCAGCCGATAGGCTGGCACACCATGACCATTACCAATCCGGCGCCGCAGCCGCATGCCACCGCGGAGCAGGTGGAAGCGGCCCGGCACGACAGCAAGCTCGCCCAGGTGCTCTATCACGACTGGGAGGCCGAAAGCTACGACGACAAATGGTCGATCTCCTACGACCAGCGCTGCGTCGACTACGCCCGCGGCCGGTTCGATGCGATCGTGCCGGACACCGAATTGCACAAACTGCCCTACGACCGGGCCCTCGAGCTGGGCTGCGGCACCGGTTTCTTCCTGCTCAATCTGATTCAATCCGGGGTGGCGCGGCGCGGTTCGGTGACCGACCTGTCGCCCGGCATGGTCAAGGTCGCCACCCGCAATGGGCAGTCGCTGGGCCTGGACATCGACGGCAGGGTCGCCGACGCTGAGGGCATCCCCTACGACGACGACACCTTCGACTTGGTGGTCGGGCACGCGGTACTGCATCACATCCCCGACGTCGAGCTGTCGCTGCGGGAGGTGATCCGGGTGCTGCGGCCCGGCGGCCGGTTCGTGTTCGCCGGCGAACCGACCACCGTCGGCAACCGCTACGCCCGGGCGTTGGCGGACCTGACCTGGAACGCGACCATCCGGGCCGTGAAGTTGCCCGGCCTGGGCGGTTGGCGACTTCCCCAGGCAGAGCTCGACGAGAACTCGCGGGCAGCCGCCCTGGAATGGGTGGTCGACTTGCACACCTTCACGCCACAACAACTGGAGACAATGGCCACCAACGCCGGCGCGGAGCAGGTGCGAACCGCCAGCGAAGAATTCACCGCGGCGATGCTTGGTTGGCCGGTCCGCACCTTCGAATCGACCGTGCCGCCGGGACGGCTCGGCTGGGGCTGGGCGCATTTCGCGTTCAACAGCTGGAAGACGCTGAGCTGGGTGGACGCCAATGTCTGGCGGCGGGTGGTGCCGAAAGGCTGGTTCTACAACGTCATGGTCACCGGGGTCAAGCCGTCCTGAATTACGGGCTTGACGACGTCGCCTACCTGACGTCGGAGGCCGGCGTCGCCGCGCTGGCAGTGGTTGAGGCGATGCCTTTGACCGACCGCCTCGCCGAGGTTGCGCAGCTGCGTGGGCAATTCGGCGACCGCACTTCGGTGCTGGTCGAGACCGTCTTGCTGCGGCGGCGCGCTGCGGCGAAATACAGCGGCTTATGCGACCCGTCGAGCTGGCTGTTCACCGACGAGGCGCTGCAGCAGGCCAGCGCGGCGCCGGTCGCGCTGCACCGAGCGCGGCGGCTCGCCGGTGCCGCGGTCCACGATGTCACCTGTTCGATCGGCACCGAACTGGCCGCGCTGCGCGGTGTGGCGGCTCGCGTCGTGGGCAGCGACATTGATCCGGTGCGGCTGGCGATGGCGCAGCACAACCTCGGCGACACCGCCGATCTGTGCCGCGCTGACGCTTTGCGGCCAGTCACCCGCAAGGCGGTGGTGCTGGCGGATCCGGCTCGGCGCGGCGGTGGGCGGCGCCGGTTCGATCCGCGCGACTACCAGCCCGCTCTCGATCAGTTGCTGGGCACCTACTCAGATCGCCAATTCGTCGTGAAGTGCGCGCCCGGAATTGATTTCGAGCAGCTCGGCCGGATGGGGTTCGACGGCGAGATCGAGCTGACGTCCTACGGCGGGTCGGTTCGGGAAGCGTGTCTGTGGTCGGCCGGTTTCGCCGAGCCGGGAGTGCGCCGCCGGGCGAGCATCCTGGACCGTCAGGAACAACTCACCGATGCCGATCCCGACGACTGCCCGGTGCGGCCGGCCGGACGGTGGATCGTCGACCCTGACGGTGCGGTAGTCCGGGCCGGGCTGGTTCGCCACTACGCTGCCCGACACGGGCTCTGGCAATTGGACCTGCACCTCGCCTATTTGTCCGGGGACCAGTTGCCGGCGGGTGTGCGCGGCTTCGAAGTCGTCAAGCAGTTGGCCTTCCACGAGCGCCGGTTGCGCCAGGCACTGACGGCGGCGAACTGCGGTTCGCTGGAAGTCCTGGTGCGGGGGGCAGACGTCGACCCCGACGCCCTACGGCGCCGGCTCGGACTCCGGGGCGGCGAACCGTTGACGGTGGTGATCGCCCGGCTGGGCGCCGGCGCGACCGCGTTCATCTGTCGACCATCGCGATGACAGCCGATGCGGCATTGTGGCTGCTAGCAGCGCCGGGTGGCTGACCGACCTGCGCACTCCGTTTTGAGCTCCCGCGGTCAGTTCGTCGTTGCTGGGGACCGCACCCAGGTAGGCTGGCGGCAAATATCTCCCGGGCGCCCGCCCGGTCGTGATCTTGCGAGGACAATCCGACGATGCGTACTCCGACGGCTGCCGCAGCGCTGGCAGCCGTGGTTCTCGTAGCCGGCCCGCCTGCACCGGCCGGCGCTGCGCCGCCGTCCTGCGCCGACCTGGGCGGGACGCTCTCGGACGGGCGGACGTGTCATGTATCGGCTTCCTCCGCTAACTACACGCTCAATTTGAGCTACCCCACCGATTATGCCGACGAGCAGGCGCTCACCGATTTCTTGTCGCAGAACCGCGATGGATTCATCAACGTCGCGCAAACGTCCGGCTCCCGCGACGTGCCCTACCAGATGGAGGTGACCGCCGATCAGTTCCGGTCCGGGCAACCGCCGCACGGCACGCAGAGCGTGATGCTCAAAGTTTTCGAGGACCTCGGTGGCCCCCGGCCGTCCACGTCGTTCAAGGGCTTCAACTACGACCTCGGCAGGGGCCAGCCCCTCACTTTCGACAACTTGTTCGTGCCCGGGAGCAAACCCCTGGACGCGATCTATCCGGTCGTGCAGCGCGAGGTCGGTCAGAACGGGTCAGGCCCCACTATTTCGCCCGGTACCGGTCTCGACCCCACGCATTATCAGAACTTCGCGATCACCGACGAAGCAGTGATTTTCTACTTCGCACCAGGTGAGCTGTTGCCGACCTCCGCCGGTATCAGCCAGGCGCGTGTGCCGCGCAGCGCCCTGCCGCCGTTGACCGTGCAGCCCTAGCGCCGGTCACTTCGGCGCAAAGCTGTACACCTGACCGACGCTGGTGGCGACCACCACCCGGCGATCGGCTGCCACCGAAACCCCGACCGGATAGCCCGACGCCGCTGGCAGCGGGTAGCCGTTGATGGTGTGACCGTCAGCCGGGTCGAAGACCAGCAGCGACAACCCGGACGAGCCCGGTCCGGGACCGCCGGCCACGACCGCGTAGCCGGCATGGCTGCCGGCGAGGCTCGTCGATGACAGCGGGCTGACGTCGTCGCGGCGCCACGCCTGCTGCCCGTGGTCGCCGGCGTCTTTGAAGGCGACCAGCCTGGTGTCGGGTCCACCGCCGGAGACGACCTCTCCGGACGGCAACACCGCCGGCGGCGTCTGTGCCAGGAACTTCAGCTCCACCGACCACTTGGGTTTGCCGTCAGCGGCGTGCAGTGCCCAGAGCCGGTTGTCTCGACCGTTGACGTAGATCGTCGCACCGTCGGCCGACAGTACCGGGCTGGCCAGCACCCCGGCGCTGACCGCACCGCTGGTCCATTCGCGGGTGAGCAACGGGTGCTGACCGGGGTGGTACTTCAGTGCCACCAGCACCGCGGCTTGGGCGCCGGGCTCCCACAGACTGGTGACCACCAGGTTGCTCGCGGCAGAGAAGGCCGGCGCGGCTGCGATCGGGCAGCCTGCACCCGCCGGCACGCAATCGGCCAACCCGCGGCTCGAATCGGTGGGGTCCACGGCGTCGACCAGGTCCATGGGGCTGCCGACCACGGTCCCGCGCTGGGCGTCGAACACCAAGACCTGCCCCAAATGGGTGAGGACCAGCAGTTGTCCGTTGTCGAGAATCCGCGGGGTCAACGGCATACCGATCACCGGCCGGCGCCACCGGATCCACTGCGTGGGCGGGAAGGCCAGCATCGCTCCCGGCTGCCCGACATAAACATTGTCGAAGCCGTCGAACAGCGGACTGGAAAAGCCGCCGCCCTGATAAAGCCGGGTACACCAGCGCTGCCTGCCGTTGTTGTCGTTTTCCCACTCCATCAGCGAACATCCGGCGGGCGTCTGCGCGTTGAGGGCCAGCCAGCCGCGCGCGTTGAGCGCCGCTCCGGCGGCCAGGTCGCCTTTGACCGAGCGCGTCCACCGCAGGTTCAGCGACGTCGCGCCGCCGGTCGTGGTGTAGCCGCTGTTGGCCGCATCGCCGTATTGGGCGGGCCAGCCCTGCGCAGCGGCGGTCTTGACCCAGGAGTCGGTATTGCCGCAGCTGCTGAGCACGGCGGTGAGCACCGCCGCGGAAAGCACCGACGTCGAACGGCGTAGCGTCGCGGCGCCCGCCGCGCGCCGAGTGTGCGGCTTTTTGCAACGGTCCGCGCTATTTCCGTTCATAATCCCCACCGTCGGCGGACGACAGCGGGCGAGTCGCCAGAACAGCACAGGTGAGACTAACCCGCCCGACTCGTCAGGCTAGGCTTCCGGCCTGACTCCTCCTCGGGACGCTTCGCGTCCCGCATCGTCGCCAGGCTAGAACTATCGCCTGACTCCTCCTCGGGACGCTTCGCGTCCCGCATCGTCGCCAGGCTAGAACTATCGCCTGACTCCTCCTCGGGACGCTTCGCGTCCCGCATCGTCGCCAGGCTAGGCTTCCGGCCATGACGAGCATGTGGGGCGCGCCGCTGCACCGTCGCTGGCGCGGATCGAAGCTGCGTGACCCGCGCCAGGCCAGGTTCCTCACCCTGGCGTCGCTGAAGTGGGTGCTGGCCAACCGGGCCTATACCCCGTGGTACCTCGTCCGCTACTGGCGGCTGCTGAAGTTCAAGCTGGCCAACCCGCACATCATCACCCGCGGCATGGTCTTCCTCGGCAAAGGCGTCGAGATCCACGCCACCCCGGAGCTCGCCCAACTGGAGATCGGCCGCTGGGTCCACATCGGCGACAAGAACACCATCCGAGCCCATGAGGGCTCACTGCGGTTCGGCGACAAAGTGGTTTTGGGCCGCGACAACGTCGTCAACACCTACCTCGATGTGGAGTTCGGCGACTCGGTGCTGATGGCCGATTGGTGCTATATCTGCGACTTCGACCACCGGATGGACGACATCACGCTGCCGATCAAAGACCAGGGCATCGTCAAGAGCCCGGTGCGGATCGGGCCGGACACCTGGATAGCGACGAAGGTGACTGTGCTGCGTGGCACCACGGTCGGGCGAGGCTGTGTGCTGGGCTCGCACGCCGTGGTCAAGGGCGACATACCGGACTACTCAATCGCGGTGGGTGCACCGGCCAAAGTGGTCAAAAACCGTCAGCTGGCCTGGGAGACTTCGGCGGCCCAGCGCGCCGAACTCGCTGCCGCCCTGGCCGACATCGAACGCAAAAAGGCCGCTCACTGACTCAGATGAGCTGGTAGCGGCGCAGCGCTTCAGCCCGCTCGGCGCGGTGATCTACGATCGGCGCCGGATACTTCGGCGGCCGCTCGCCCTTGAGCGAATGCACGTCCTGGACATCGGAGAGCTCAGGTACCCAGCGGCGGATGTAATCGCCGGACGGATCGAACTTCTCGCCCTGCGTCGTAGGGTTGAACACCCGGAAGTACGGGGCCGCGTCGGTGCCGGAACCCGCGCACCACTGCCAGCCGTGCTGGTTGTTGGCCATGTCACCGTCCACCAGCTGTTCTAAAAACCAGCCCGCACCCCACTGCCACGGTAGGTGCAGGTCTTTGACCAGAAACGACGCCACGATCATCCGCACCCGGTTATGCATGTACCCGATTGCGGCCAGCTGACGCATCCCGGCATCGACGATCGGAAAACCGGTTTCGCCGGCTTTCCAGGCCTCGAAGTGACGTTCGGCTTCACCGGTGGTGTCGACTTCGATGGCGTCGAAACTCTTGTTCCAGTTCCACCAGACGCTATGCGGCCAGTGATAAAGCACAGCGGCGTAGAAATCACGGAACGCCAGTTCGCGCAGGTAGGCCTGCGACCCTTGTCGACGCAGATTCAACTCGGCGACCATGGTTCGCGGATGGATGGTGCCGAACTTGAGGTGGGCGGACATCCGGCTGGTGCCGGGCAGGTCGGGCCGGTTGCGGTCCTTCGCGTAGCGGTCGATGCCGTGCTCGACGAACTTCGCCCACTGCTCCCGCGCTGCCGCCTCGCCGGCTTCGAGGTCCAGTTCGACGCCGGGATCGGGGATGTCAGCGCGGTCGGCGCCCTTGGCCCTGACCGTCGCCGGGTGGACCCATTGCACCGATTCCGGACCGGTCTTGGCCGGTGCCCGCCAGTCGGTGTTCCGCCAGCGCTGCAGGAACGGTGTGAACACTTTGTAGGGAGTGCCGTCGTCTTTGGTGACTCGGCCCGGCGACACCAGGTAGGGCGATCCCGTCGCGACCAGCGGCACCTGACCCAACCTGTCGCGCACCTGCTCGTCGCGTCGCCGGCCGAACGGCGCGAAGTCTTCGGACACGTGCACAGCGGACGCTTCGACGTGCGCGGCGATCGCCGGGATCAGCTGTTCGGGCGCCCCACGGGTTACCAGCAGCCGGCCGTCCAAATCGTCGTCGAGTCGGCGCAGCGAATCGCAGAGAAACTGCATGCGGCGCGGGCCTCTGGCTTCCAGTCTCGGGTCGAGGACGAAGCAGGCCAGCACTTCCTCGCCGTCGGCGGCGGCGGATTGCAATGCCGGCAGATCGCCCAACCGCAGGTCGCGACGAAACCACAGAACGGCGGTCATCTGTTCAGGCGCCAGATCCGAACGGACAGCAGGCATGCGAACGCACACCAGAGCGGGTAGGGGAGCAGCGCGACGCCGGCCCGGGGCGCGGCCGTGGCGGTCTGACGGTTGAGATCTGCCGTGCTCACCGCCAAGGCGCCGGCGCCGAGGGCGGACAACCCGAGCTTGCGGTACTTGAAGAACAGCCAACTCCAACCGGCGTTCAGTAACAGATTTATGCTCAGTGCGCCGACGTAGCGGCGCAGTGCCCGCTGCTGGCCGGTGCTTCGCAACCGGTCAATGGCGATCGCCGAGGTGGCCGCGATGTCGGTGTAGAGCGAAGTCCAGGCCAGCGGGAACACCCAGTCGGGCGGCACGTAGGACGGCTTGCGCAACCGCGCATACCAGTCGGGTTGTTGCCCGAGGTTCGCGATGGTGCCCACAGCGGCGGTTGCGCCGACCGCCAGCGTCGTCGCGGAAAGCGTTTTCTTGTCCAGCGAATCTGCCCGATCGACCACCCGATTAGCATTTCAGTTCTTTAAGTATTAATCAACTGAATGACCACGGGATTTGCCGATATGCTGATATCGAAATGACCACTGATGAGTACGTAACCGACCGCGCCGCGCTGGAGTCGACGATCTCCGCTGACCTCCGCGTGCTGTCCGCAGAGTCCGATCAGATCGGTCGGCTGTTCGCCGCCGCACACGATGTGCGTTCTACGGACTTTCGGGCTCTGCTGCACGTGATGGTGGCAGAAACCGCCGGGGAGCCCATCACTTCCGGTGACCTTCGCAAACTCATGGGTCTGTCGGGTGCGGCGATCACCTACCTGGTGGACCGGATGATCGACTCGGGTCACCTGCGTCGGGAGACGCATCCGGCTGACCGCCGGAAAGTGGTGCTGCGCTACGCCGAACCGGGGTTCGACACCGCACGCGCCTTCTTCACACCGCTCGGGATGCACAGCAAGGCCGCGATGGCAGATCTGAACGACGACGATTTGGCCGCGGGGCATCGGGTATTCATCGCGTTGATCACCGCCATGCGGCGCTATCAAGATGAACTCAAAGCCGCGCAAAGCTAGCGCTGCGGTGCACCGCTGCCCCGCCGCGATGTGGCCCATCGGCACCCGGAGAACAGAAACGATGCTCCCATGACGCCTGAGCAGCCCGAAATCGAAACGCGCAAGCGCCGCCACATCGACGTTTGCCTCGAGGACGCGGTGTCTTACTGCGGAGTGACGACTGGGCTGGAGCAGTACTGGCTGCCCTACAACGCGTTGACCCAGACCAGCCTCGCGCACATCGACTTGTCCACAAACTTTCTCGGAGCGCACCTGGAAGCTCCAGTCCTGATCGGCGCGATGACCGGCGGTGCGGACATGTCGGGCACCATCAACCGGAATCTGGCCGCTGCCGCACAACGGCTCGGCATCGGGATGATGCTCGGATCCCAGCGGATCATGCTGGACAGCGTGCTCGGCGAGCGAGCCGCGGACAGTTTCATTGTTCGGGACGTGGCTCCCGATGTGCTGCTGCTGGGCAACATCGGGTTGGCGCAACTGACGAAGTCGGCCATCCCCGACGTCGAAAAGGCGCTTGACCGCGTGGGTGCAGACGCGTTGGCGGTGCACACCAATCCGCTGCAGGAAGCAGTGCAGCACAACGGGGACACCGACTTCTCCGGATCGTTCGAGCGCCTGCGAGACGTCGCTGAAGACCTGCCCTACCCGGTGCTGCTGAAGGAAGTTGGGCACGGGATCGGTGCGGCCGCCATCGCGCAACTGATTCAGCCGTCGGGAGAGTCGCCGGTGGCTGCCATCGATGTCGCGGGAGCAGGCGGGACGTCGTGGTCGCGGGTCGAGCAGTTCGTTCGTTACGGGCAGTTGCGCCACCCGGATCTGGCGGACTGGGGCGTGCCCACCGCGCGGGCAATCGTTGAGGTCCGCACGGCGCTGCCCGCCATCCCGCTGGTCGCTTCCGGCGGCATCCGAACCGGCATGGACGCCGCCAAGGCGTTGGCGTTGGGCGCCGACGTCGTTGCGGTCGCGCGGCCGCTGCTGGCTCCGGCAATGGAATCCGCTGATGCTGCCGCGGCATGGCTTCAGCGGTTCATCGAGGAACTGCGGATCTGCCTGCATGGTTGCGGTGCAACAGATTTAGCTGCCTTGCGCCGTGTCGGCGTCGAGCCGTCCCGATAGCCGCGGGGAGTTCAGACGTGGCAGTGATACTGGCTTACGGTTCGCCTGCGCTCGGGCACGTGCTGCCCCTTGGTGCGCTCCTGCAGGAGTTGGCTGACCGCGGCCACCAGGTGCACCTGCGCACGATGGCCGCCGAGGTCGCGCGGATGGGGCGCGCCGGGCTGCACTCCGAGCCGGTTGACCCTCGCATCGAGGCGATCGCGGGGCGGGACTGGACGGCGAACAGTGCGCTGGGAGTGCTCAAAATGTCCATCGATGTGCTGTGCAGACGGGCGGTGCTCGAAGTCGACGACCTTCGCGGCGCGGTCGACGACGTCCGGCCGGATGCTCTCATCATCGACGCGAACTGTTGGGGCGCAATGTCTTGCGCCGAGGCCGCCGAAATACCGTGGTTGGTGTTTTCGCCGTTCAGTCCCTACTTGCAGGCCCGGGGTGTTCCGCCGTTCGGCCCGGGCCTGCGGCCGCTGCCGGGTCTCGTCGGCGAGCTCCGGGATGCCTCGGTGCGTCCGTTCGTGCGGTATCTCTTCGATCGGCCGATAGTGCCGCGGGTGAACGCTGTTCGCGCTCGACTCGGGGTGCCCGTCATCAGTAGCGTCGACGATTTGATGCGGCGCCCGCCGCTGCTGTTGGCAGTCGGTGGGGAACCGTTCGAGTATCCGCATATCGGCTGGGGTGACGCCGTGCACCTGATCGGTGCGTGCACGTTTGCGCCCACGCCGGCGCCGGCACCGGCGTGGGTGCGGGCGATCGAACGGCCCATCGTGCTGGTGAATACCTCTTCGATCAAGCAGGCCGACACTGTACTGGGGTTGACAGCTTTGCAGGCCCTGGCCGGTGAACCGGTTCATGTCGTCGCGACCTTTCCCGCGGGCATCCCGCCGGGCCTGCCTCGGTCACCCAACGCCACAGTGTGCCGATTCGTGCCGCACGACGTGCTGCTGGAACGCGCCAGCTGCGCCGTCACTCACGGCGGCATGGGCACCACCGTCAGAGCACTCGATCGCGGTGTGCCGGTCTGCGTGGTGCCGTTCGCGCGCGATCAGGCCGAGGTCGCGCGGCGCGTGGAGGTGGCTGGATGCGGCACCCGGCTGCCGGCCAAGAAGCTCACCGCGCTGCGGCTGCGCGACTCGGTGCGTAAAGCGATGACGATGACCGACGGTGCCCGGCGGGTGGCCGCCGGTTTCGCCGCGACCGGAGGGGTTGCGCACGGAGCAGATCTGATCGAAGAACGCATACTCTGCCGTGCGCCAGGAGAGCTGGCGGCTGACTGAATTCGGTGAATCCTCTTGTTCCATCGCTTTCGCGATCAGGAAGGGACCGTGGGCCGCTGATCCGATGCCGGGTCGGCTGGACCGTTCGTCGGCGCGCTTCGGTGATTCACCAAATCGCTCTCGAAGTCTGTCATCGCGCTGATCATCGCCGTGAACACCCGGTGAGCGGCAACCAGATCTTGGTCATCCGAAGCTGCCAGCGCCCGGCGTAGGTGAACTCCGAGGGGGCTGAAGAAATCTTGCGCCAACGCCATGCCCTTGAGCTCGTAGCGAAGCAACGACTTTCGCCTGTCACCCGGATCAGCTTCCCGCCGGATGTGTCCGGCATCGATCATCCGGTCGACGAGATAGGTGATCGCCGCAGGTGAAACGTCCATCCGTTCCCGCAGCTGAGCCAACGTCAGCGGTCTGCCTCCCGATTCGGCCACCATGATGTGTAACAGCGCGTGAAAGTCGTTGCCGCTTACACTGTTCCGACGTGCGAAGTAGCGACCCACGCGGTCGGACTGCGCCGTTATCGCCCGCATATCGGCCGACAACATCTTTTCCAGCTCTGATCGGCCGAGCGGTGGGTTCTTGCCGCGTTTGGTCACCTGACCGATCCCTCTCAGCGATGCACGACCACGATTCAGGCCAGTGTCAACTGGCACGGGCTGACCACAAATTCTAGGCAAATCACGGGTTCCGTTAAGGTTTTATTGCCGCAATCAGTCCGCTTGGGTCGGCGACCGTGACAGTCAGCGCTGAATGATCGCGAAAGCCGATGACGCGATGGATGCGCGGCTCGAAGCGGATGCACGCGCCGGCGTGCGTGTTGGTTCCGAAGGTGAGGCCGTCATCGACGAACGACAGTCGGGGGCCGACTGCCGTCCACCATCGGTACGGACCGGTCACCTGCGCATCGCGCACCGCCGACAACGGCATCTCAACCCGGAACGGCCCGTAGACGGCGATGAAACGACCGTCGTCGGTCAACGTCACGCCCTGCCTGGCCGGCCACGCCCGGAACGGAGCCCACAGCGGCACCAGTCGAGCGTCGTAGTGGTACGGGAAGTGCCGACCGATGTTGTCGTGTGCGGGCATGGAGTCCATCCTGACGAAGCCGAGTCGGCGCGTCGCTGCAAGCGCGCCAGACGGACCAACGTCCGCCTAACCTGTCACTATGCCAACCGGGCCGGCGCCGCTACATACCGAACTGACTCGAGTCGCCGGCGACGGCGGGCCGGCGGCGACCGCGGCGCGGACCGCGCTCGGCGACGGGCCGGTACTCGAGCGGCTGCGGGCGGCGATCTTGGCGCTGGCACAGCACCGCGCCCCGGCAAGCACCATCTGTCCCTCCGATGCCGCCCGGGCGGTCGGCGGCGACAGGTGGCGTGAGTTGACCTCTCGCAGTCGTGACCTCGCGATCGGGCTGGCCCGAGCCGGAGAAGTGCAAATCCTGCAAGGCGGTGTGGTGCGCGACCCGGACATGCCGTTGCGCGGGCCCATTCGCATCCGCGCGTCGAGGCGGGATCCGTGACGCCGTGGCCGACGCCCGACGTGCCCGGCCCCGGGCAGGAGTCGGTCTGGGACTACCCTCGCCCGCCGCGGCTGGAGCAGTTCGCCGGTTCGATCACCGTTGAGCTGGGCGGCGAAATCATCGCGTCAACGAACCGCGCCTGGCGCGTCCTGGAAACCAGTCACCCGCCTACCTACTACCTGCCCAGGCAGGCGTTCACCGACGGTGTCCTGCGTCCCGCCGACGGGTCGTCGTGGTGTGAGTGGAAAGGCCAGGCCTCCTACTACGACCTGGTGACCGCAAACCGGCAGGCGCCCGGTGCCGCCTGGACGTACCAGCGGCCGGACCCGCGGTTCGCCGAAATCGCGGCTGCAATAGCCGTCATGGCCGGCAAGGTCGATCGCTGCACGGTCAACGGAGAGCAGGTGACTGCTCAACCCGGCGGCTTCTACGGCGGATGGGTCAACAGCTGGATCACCGGACCATTCAAGGGAGAGCCCGGCTCCTTCGGGTGGTAGCCCAGTGACAGAAGTCACCAGGTGTTTGGGCGTTGCAATCACCGTCGTCGGCCTATATTCTTAATTATTAACTTCCTGAAATTGTTCGCTGAACAGGCGGGCAGGCGGAAGCTATGGGTTCCTCAGCTCTGGGGCGGAGTTGAAGCATCCGCGGTCGTCGATCAGGGCGGCCGCGACCGCTCACATCGCCGCGAGAAGGGACGCGTGGTGGACCAGGGCTTTGCAGCTTCACTGCATTCCGGTGATTCGATCCTGCTTCAGATGAACGATCTGGTGCGCGACCTGGGGAGCCAGGCGGGCAGCGACTTCAACCTCGGTTCGACGCTCGGTGAGCTGACCTCCAATGCGGCTCAACTCCTTCCCGGCGCTGCCCACGCGGGCATCACCGTCAGCAAACGGGCAGGAACAATCGAAACCGTCGCTGCCACCGACCGGTATCCGGTGCTGCTTGACGACATTCAGCGCAATTACAACGAGGGACCCTGTCTGGCAGCGGCGCGACGCCAGCATCCGGTTCGGGTCGACGACCTGACACTCGAGGACCGCTGGCCGCGGTACGCCAGCGAAGCGGTCGCGAACACGCCGATTCGGTCGGTGATGTCGTATCCACTGTTTGCTCACCGGCCCAGTTCAGCATCGCTGAACGTCTACTCCGAGCAAGCCAATGCTTTCGGTGAGGTAGCCGCGCATCTGGGCTTGGTGTTCGCGGCTTACACCACGCTGACGTGGAACATGTTGAGCCGTGACCAGCAGTTCCGTAAAGCGCTGAGCTCGCGGGACACGATCGGCCAGGCCAAGGGCGTCTTGATGGAACGATTCGCTATCGATGCCGAAGCCGCGTTCCAACTGTTGAAACGGCGCTCACAGGAAACCAACACACCCGTCGCCGAAATAGCTCGCCGGCTCATTGAGTCGAACGAGCCAGAGTTTTCGGAGCAGGCATGAGTATGAAATTGAGTCCGCCGAAGGTCGAGGTCGGGCGGGTGCTGGCGCGTCAGGGCGATGACATCGACTCGCGCTATCACCCCTCGGCGGCGGTGCGGCGCCAGTTGAACAAAGTTTTTCCGACGCACTGGTCGTTCCTGCTGGGTGAAGTTGCGCTGTACAGCTTCATCGTGTTGCTGCTCACCGGCGTATATCTGACGCTGTTCTTTGACCCGTCCATGACTGAAGTGACTTACAACGGCGTCTACCAGCCGTTGCGCGGTGTGGAGATGTCGAAGGCCTACGCGTCGACACTGGACATCAGCTTTGAGGTACGCGGCGGCCTGTTCGTCCGTCAGGTACATCACTGGGCGGCGTTGCTCTTCGCGGCGTCGATCATGGTGCATCTCGCGCGGGTGTTCTTCACCGGGGCGTTCCGCCGTCCGCGAGAGGCCAACTGGGTGATCGGGTCACTGCTGTTGATCTTGGCGATGTTTGAAGGCTTCTTCGGTTACTCGCTGCCCGACGACCTACTCTCCGGCACCGGGATCCGGGCGGCGCTGTCGGGCATCACCATGAGCATTCCGGTGGTCGGCACCTGGCTGCACTGGGCACTGTTCGGTGGTGATTTTCCGGGCACTGTGCTGATGCCGCGGCTCTATGCCATCCACATTCTGTTGTTCCCCGGCATCATCCTGGCCCTGATCGGGCTGCACCTGGCGATGGTCTGGTTCCAGAAGCACACTCAGTTTCCCGGACCCGGACGCACCGAGACCAATGTTGTTGGGGTGCGGGTAATGCCGGTGTTCGCCGTCAAATCTGGGGCGTTCTTCGCGCTGACCGTGGCCGTGTTGGGCTTGATGGGCGGGTTGTTGCAGATCAATCCGATCTGGAACCTCGGGCCATACAAGCCGTCGCAGGTCTCGGCCGGCTCGCAGCCGGATTTCTACATGATGTGGACCGACGGACTGATCCGAATCTTCCCGCCCTGGGAAATCTATTTCGGTCATCACACGATTCCGCAGTCGGTTTGGGTTGCGCTGCTCATGGGCGTGATCCTGGGGCTGCTCACGATGTATCCGTTCCTGGAGAAGCGATTCGCCAAGGACGACGCGCACCACAACCTGCTGCAGCGACCGCGTGACGTGCCGGTGCGTACGGCGGTGGGAGCGATGGCTATTGCTCTCTACATCGTGCTGACCTTCAGTGCGATGAACGACATCATCGCCTACAAGTTCCAGGTCTCGCTCAACGCCACCACATGGGTCGGGCGTATCGGCATGGTGGTTCTGCCGCCGTTGATCTACTTCGTGACCTACCGCTGGTGCGTCGCTTTGCAACGCAGTGACCGCGAGGTGCTTCAACACGGCATCGAAACCGGCATCATCAAACGCCTGCCGCACGGCGCCTACGTCGAACTGCACCAGCCGCTGGGTCCTGTCGACGACCATGGGCACCCCATACCGCTGGCCTATCAGGCCGCCGCGTTGCCCAAACGAATGAACAAGCTCGGTTCGGCAGGCGCTCCCGGCTACGGCAGCCTGTTGCGCGCCGACCCGGCCGGCGAAGACGCCGCGTTGCGTCGCGCTGCCCACTCCGGCGAGCAGCGGGCCCTCACCGCCCTCAAGGAACACCAGCACACCAACGGCTCGGGCAATGGTTCCACCAACGGCTCGGGCAATGGATCGACCAATGGCCACCGCAACGGACACGGCCGCGGCGGTTAAGACGATGTAACAACTTACCGCGCGCGACCGCTCAACAGCGCGTGCTGTGTGGTGGCATGGTCGGGCTTCGATCGGCCGGACAGCGGGAGCTTGACATCAACAGTTAACCGGCAGTGTTTCTCGGCGAGCTGAATGTGGTTGCGCAGCAACCGTTGCAGTGATTTGCTCTCGATTCAGCGCACAGCCGGCGAGTGCTCGGCGCAGCACCGGCTGATGTGCGGACGGCCTGGAATTGCCTGCCGAGCGGGCTCGCGGCAGGTGCAGGTGAATTGATCAGCCAAGCAACGCAGCGTAATTCGTTCGAAGGATTCACCTGGTGTATGACAAGATGAGTGATGACGTCAGTTAGGGGACATGAGCCTACGAGGGTTGAGATGGTGACGAGCAGGCGATGCGCAGCGGCAGTCGCGTGGTGTTCAGCGATGGCCGCGATCGCCTTCGGGCTGGGTTCACTGGGCAGTGGCATGGAGCCGTCGCGAAGCGGAACGATTTTCATTGCGACGAGCGCTTCGTCGCAAGCTGCGGCGGTACCGCCCGCGCCGGCGCCGCAACCACTTCCCGGGGCTTCCGACGGCGTCATCTCGGTGCGTCCGGCCGGTGGCGGAGGATGCGTCATCGGCCTCAACTGCGGGTGCACTCAACGTTCGAAATGCGGCGGTCGGCATGTCCGGCCCGGTACGGGTGTGAACCGCAATGTGCCGCCGCCTGCTCCTCCACCGGCGGGTGATCCCGCCGCGCCGCCACCGCCCTGAGTGACTCGACCACGACTGTCGGCGATTTTTGATGAAAGCAAAATCACTCTCCGGGCTCGCGTGCTGACCGGCCGAGAGCGGTTGGTGGGCCCGCGTTCCGGGTAATCCGCACGTCATGGGTGAGTTCGTGCAATCCAACGGCCAAATGGTCGTCCGAGGATCCACAACGTCCACAACGGCGTTCGAGCGTCACCTGCGCCGGCTGGACCTTGGACGCTAGCGCCGGCGCCGAAGACGGGCAGGCTGAACGCCACCGCACATCAGGCGGACGGCGGAGCACAAGGTGCCGTCTGGCGAGCAATCGGTCCGATTCCTATTGGGCAGGAGAAATCAGTCATGGGTGATAATGCAGCAGACCCGATCGATCATCACCGCACTACACGTGCGCATGCCGGTCAGAACATGAAGAACACCGCGGCGATGCCGGGTCTGGCCTTCGTCGCATTCGCCGTTATCGCCTTCGTTCTCGCCTTGGCCGCCTTGGCAAACCAGCACTATAAAGGGGCCGAGATCAGCATCGGTGTGGCAGTTGTCGCGGCAGTGGTGGCGTCGAGTTGGCTCTACGCTCAACGCCGACGGATTCGCGGTCTGAAAGCGGATTGGCAGGAGCAACATCCGGAGGCGCAACCCGCTCCGCCGGACGCCTGACTGCGCCGGGTCGTGAGCCGGCGGCGGCGCAGGCAACGCCTTCGCCCCGTCATTTCTTGACTGGGTCGTGCCCCCAATTCATCAGCGAATAACGCCATTTGGTGTCTCGCACATCGCCGGAGGGACGCTGCTTGAGGTGCCGCTTGGCATAGCCGACGACCTTGCGCATGTGAGCGTAGTCGTCGTCGGTCAGATCACTCTTCTTTGACTTCAAGATTGCGATGATATGGCGTCCGCTGGCATGCCCGGTAGATTCCTTACTGCCGGATTTCTGGCCGACTTCTTTGGACTCGTCGGTGTCGAGCCACTTCTCGAGTTCGGAGGCCGTCATATTGACGGTGTTGCGGAATTCTTCCCAGGTGTGCTTGTCGTCGTCAGAAGGCATCGGCGCTCTCCCAGTTCAATCGCGTTGTCGTTACTTCTTCTCGGGCCGCAGAGCATCTGGCTTGTGCACTGCGTCGGCGCCGGTCTTGTCACTTTCCACCCGGTACTGCGGTTCGTCCTTGGACGCACGGACCTGCCGCCCGCCGGCCTTCTTGTCGGTGGTGATCTTCTCTTCGACAGTTCCTTTGACGTTCTGGCCGTGACTTTTCCACTGCACCTTGTCGCCCTTTTTGAAGTCTTTGTCACTCATTGCTTTCCCTTCTCGCGCAGCAGACAATCTCACGCCAATCGGACATGGTTTACCCCCTGCGCGGGTAAGCAACCGTCAGTTGACATCAAAACCTGCATTATTAGCCTAGTGAAATAGCTGTCTCAGCTATGACGGAGGAGTGAAGCGATGCGCAGCGTCGTTTTCGGTGCGACCGGATACCTCGGTACCCGCCTGGTCCCCGAACTGCTTTCAGCCGGCCACGAAGTTCGGGTGATGGCCCGCACGCCGGCCAAACTCGATGACGTGCCGTGGCACGACAAGGTGGAAGTCGTCGAAGGCGACGTCACCGATCCCGATCAGGTGCGCGAAGCGCTGAAAGGCCGAGAGGTTCTGTACTACCTCGTGCACTCGATGCTCAAGTCTGACTTCGTCGACACCGACGCCCGCGCCGCCAGAACCGTCGCGCACGCTGCTACCGACGCCAAGCTGTCTCGCATCGTCTACATGGGCGGAATCATTGCCGAGGACCAGAAGCTGTCCGACCACCTCGCATCGCGCGCCGAAGTGGGGCGGCTGCTGATGGAATCCGGCGTCCCAACCGTTGAGCTGCGAGCGGCCGTCATCATCGGAGCCGGCTCGGCCAGCTTCGAGATGCTGCGTTACCTGACCGAACGACTGCCCTTGATGATCACGCCACGCTGGCTGCGTACCACGGTGCAGCCGATCGCGGTACGCGACGTGCTGTACTACCTCGTTCACGCCGCCGGCCTACCGCCGGAGGTGAACCGGCACTTCGACATCGGCGGTCCGGACAGGTTCAGCTACACGGAGATGAGCCGAAAGTACGCGACGGTGGCGGCTCTGCCGCGCCGGATCGCGATTCCGGTGCCGGTGCTCACCCCGAAGTTGTCTTCGCACTGGGTCAATTTCGTCACGCCGATTCCACGTGCACTGGCGGCGTCGCTGATGGATTCCCTGGAAAACGACGTGGTCTGCGCCGAACACGACATCGCCGACTACATTCCCGATCCCGAGGGTGGGCTCACTCCTTACGAGGAGTCCGTCGAGTTGGCGTTAGCCGGTGCGCGCGAGGAGGAGCTCCGCACTCGCTGGGCTCGGCCGGACGATGAGGCAGCACCGTCGCGCCCCTTGCCCACTGATCCGGAATGGTCGGGTGGCTCACTGTATGAGGAGGTACGCGAACACCGCATGCAGAGCGACCCTGAATCGCTCTGGCGCGCAATCGAGTCGAACGTCATCGAGTCGATTGGCGCCGGCCGCGGCCGGTCCGCGGCGTCGTTGGCGTGGGCGCTGCGCGGGTGGGCCGGTCAGCTGTCCGGCAAAACACTGCGCAGCGGGCGGCAACCTCATCGGCTGCAGACCGATACGGCACTGCGCGGGTGGAGTGTCGAGCAGATCGATCCGCCGCATCTGTTGCGGTTGCGCGCGGAAACGCCGCTGCCCGGCCGGCTTTGGCTGGAGCTGTCAGTGCACGCCGGCAACGACCGGAGTGCCGTTCTGCGCCAACGCGTGCTGTTTCAGCCGCATGGCCTCAGCGGTGAATCGTTGTGGCGTGCCGCGGCGCCATTACGGTATGCCGTCTTCGGTGGTATCGCCCGCAGCTTCGTGCGCGGCGCCGCAGAGTCGAGCAAACCGGCGCCGGGCAACCTGTCGGCAGTTCACGGACCCGGCCATACAGTCCATTCCGATGTCTGACATGCGGACGCGGCGATGACTTCTGTTGACCGGCGGTGGTGCTTCGCCGATCAGCTGGGGCCACACTTTCTCGACGATCCCGGCCAGCCCGTGTTGTTGATCGAATCCCGCGCCGTGTTCGAGCGGCGACGTTTTCACCGCCGCAAAGCGCATCTGGTCCTTTCTGCGTTGCGCCATCGCGCCGCCGAACTCGGTGATCAGGCGTTGTTCTTTCAGACCGGCACCTATCGTGAGGCCCTGAGCCAGGTCAATGAACCGATCAGTGTGTGCGGCCCCACCTCTTGGGCGGCGCAACGCTTCGTGCATTCGTTGCCGACCGTAACAGTATTGCCGGAGCGGGGGTTCTGCACCGATCGCGCGACATTCGAAGACTGGGCGGGTATTCAGCGGAGCCTGCTGTTGGAAAATTTCTACCGCGATTCGCGGCGCCGCCTCGACCTGCTGATGGACGGAAATCAACCTGTCGCCAACCGGTGGAACTTCGATGCCGACAACCGGGAGCCGCCGCCGAGAAACACCGCACAGATGGACGTTCGGCGCCCGTGGTGGCCGGAAGAAGACGAAATCGACGAAGAAGTCCGGGCCGATCTCGACCGCTGGGAACGTGACGGAGCGGTGTCGTTCGTCGGGCGGGACGGCCCACGAGAGTTCGCCGTGACCACCGCGGAAGCTCAGCAAGCGTTTCAGGTGTTCGTGCGCGATCGGCTGCCACATTTCGGTCCCAAACAGGACGCCATGCTGTCAGCGGACCCCTGGATGGCGCACAGCGCGTTGTCTGCGTCGATGAATCTCGGTCTGCTCGACCCGGTGGACTGTGCGCATGCGGCTCAAGACGCGTACTGCCAAGGACAGGCTCCACTCAGCAGCGTCGAAGGCTACATCCGGCAGATCGTCGGTTGGCGCGACTACATCTGGCACAACTACTGGCACTTCGGTGAAGGATACCGCCGCCGCAACGCGCTGGCGGCCCGTTCGCCGTTGCCGCGATGGTTCGACGACCTCGATGCCGACGCCGTCGCGGCACGTTGCCTGAAGGATGTGTTGGCAGACGTGCGAGAACACGGCTGGGTGCACCACATTCCCAGGCTGATGGTGCTGTCGAACTATGCGCTGCAACGCGGTTGGCAACCGTTAGCTGTCGCGGACTGGTTTCACCGCAGCTTCGTTGACGGGTACGACTGGGTGATGATCGGCAATGTCATCGGTATGTCGCAGCACGCTGACGGTGGACTGCTGGCGACGAAGCCCTACGCCGCCGGTGGCGCCTACATCGACCGCATGAGTGATTACTGCGGGCGGTGCCGGTACCGCCCGAACCGCCGCGTCGGAGAAGACGGTTGCCCGTTCACCGCCGGCTATTGGTCTTTCCTCGCGCGAAACGCCGAACGGCTCGCCGGTAACCGGCGGATGACGCGCGCGCTGTCCGGGATGCAGCGGCTCAAAGATCTCGACGAAGTGGTCGCCCAGCAGCAGAAACTCGGCAACCGCCCGCCGTAACCGGTTGCGCGGCAGAGTGTTACGCCGATTGTTCGGCATCCGCCGACCGAACCTGAGAAGGAGCTGACATGGCGGTCACAATGGCACTGTTCACCAGAGACTTGCGTGTCCATGACAACCCGGTTCTGGTTGCCGCAGCGAAGAACGGTAACGCGGTCCTGCCGGTGTTCCCGCGAAGTGTTGGCAACAGCTCTCGTTCGGTGCCGGTGGCCTCGGCCGGCCGCGGCCGGAATTGATCTGACGGCACAGGCCAGCAGAAATGGACGACACCGAAGTTTTGGTCATCGGCGCAGGGCTGGCCGGATTGCGATGCGCTGCCGTGCTGTCCGCGGCCGGCCGTGACGTCACCGTGTGGGAAGCCGGTGAGACGGTCGGCGGTCGGGTCCGCACCGACGTCATCGGCGGGTTCCGCTGCGACCGGGGCTTTCAAGTGCTCAACCCGGCCTATCCCGAACTCAAACGCGCAGTGGACGTCTCAGCGCTGAACTTGCAGAACTTCGGTGCCGGTGTCATCGTGCGCCGCGACACCGGCACTGTGCCGTACGTTCATCCGCTCCGCCACCCGGGTCGGCTGCTGCCCATGCTGGCCAAGGCGGCGCTCGGACCACGCGACTTACTGGCCGTCACCCGCTGGGCCGCGCCGGCGCTTCGGCCGCAAGCCCTCAAGTCGCTGCACCGCGCAGACCTCAGCCTCGCCGAGGCGCTCGATCAGGCCGGCGTGCGCGGGGAGGTGCGCCGGGTGATCGACCGCTTCTTGGCTGGGGTGCTGCTCGACGACACCGGATCGAGTTCCAACGCATTCGCGCTGTTGCTGGCGCGCAGCTTCGCTCTCGGGGTGCCGGCTGTGCCCGCAGAGGGCATGCACGCGCTGCCGCTGCTGCTGGCCGCGCAGCTTGGCGACCGAATCATGTTGCAGCGGAAGGCTGATCGTATCGACCGCGAGGCTGCCGGCTGGCGGGTCCGCAGCGGTGATCACGCGGTAGGGGCGCGGCACGTGGTGGTCGCCGCCGATCCGGCTGCTGCGGCGGCGTTGACGAACCAAGCGCCACCGCGGATGCACAGTGTCGTCACCGACTGGTGGGCCAGCGACGAACCGCCGACTGACGAGAAGATGTTGTGGATTGACGGACGTGCCGCTGCGCACGGACCGGTGCTCAACGTGGCGGTGATGAGCGCAGTGGCAGCGACATATGCGCCGCCGGGCCGGCATTTAATCGCAGCGTCGGCTTTGGCCGGCCGCGACGGAACGGCACCGGCCGAGGACGTCACGCGGCGACATGCCGCCGACATCCTCGGGGTGCACCCCGGTCGGTGGGAACTGGTGCAGCGAGACGTGATTCGGGACGCGCTGCCGGCGCAGTTGCCGCCGTTGAGCGTGCGCCGACCAGTGCACACGCCGACCGGCATCTGGCTGTGCGGCGACCACCGGGACACCGCGTCCCTTCAAGGGGCGCTGGTCAGCGGCCGCCGCACCGCCGCCGAGCTACTGCGAACCGGTTAACATCTTTTCCATGCGGCGCAACGCGATTGAGCACACCGTCAAATAGGGAGCTGACCACCAGGGCACACCTATGGTGACGCGTGCCCCGCCGTTCACCGGATCCACCCGATGGCTGGTCGCCGGTACGCCGGCCACCGACCACGACCAGAATCGGCCGGAGTCGAATCCGGTGACAACGAACGGCACACCGGCCGGCAGCACGGTGTACACGGTGCCCTTCGCATGCAGGGCGAGTTCCGGATAAGAGGGATCCAGTTCGGCATGCCGGATCGGCGGACCCCATCGCGGCCAGGCGTCCAGATCGACCAACAGCCGCCACGCCGCCTCTGGTGGGGCCGCGATGAACCGGTCAACAGTGAGCATGATGCCGTCACTCATGGCAGCAGTGTTCCCCGCACGACCACCGCTAAGCGACTGCCGCCCGGTCAATTCAGTTTGGAGTGTACGGACGGGCCACAGTTTGCCCCCTACAGACAGCGGGAACCCGCCGTTGATGGGTGTCACTGATCTGGCCGCCACCCCGTTCCGCTGGGGTGCTGCTCTCCGACACGCCCGGGCTTTCCATCCGGACGGTCTACTGGCTGAGGGTTCGATCGAGCGGACCGCGTCCGCCGAGGTGGGCCTGCCGATACCGTCGTGTGACGTCGTCGCCCGAGTGTCCAAAGCAGTGGGGATCCCAGGTGCCTTGCCCGACATCATCGGGTTGGCTCTGCGGATCCCGCCGCAAGATGACGACGGGGCGGCATGGGACATCCTGCTTGCTTCCGCCGGCTCCGGGGTGCTGAGCCGGGCCGTCGGGTTGCGGCCGGTCACCTCGTGGACCGGTCACACCCTGAGCACTCTGATGCCGCTGCGCTACGAAGGCGGCAACTGGTGGTTGCGCGCACGGTTGGCCACCGAAATCCCGGGCGCAGGTGTGTCGTTGAACAGTGTCCGAACGCAGCTGCAGAAAGGCACCATCGAAATCACTCTCGATCAGGCCCGTGGCACGTCGGGATTCGACGAATTGGCGCGCCTGACGCTGCATGGACTGCTCATCGCCCCGCACGGCGGCGATGTTGCATTCGACCCGGTGCTGCACACTGCCCCTGGCGTGCAGCTGTATCCGGGCTGGCTCGCAAATTTGCGCGCCCGCGCTTATGACCGCAGCCGCGACGGTCGCGACGCCGAGTGACGGTGTCTGACCGCCAACAACATCCAAGACAGCGCAGCAGCGGCAAACGCCAGCGCCTGCGCGATGCGGGTGGCGTAAGACGGGTAGAAGACACCCGCGACATAACGCTCGGTGAACCCCGCCGTCGGCAGTGGATTCATTCCGGCTCGCACCCGGGCCCACTCCTCGAGCCGAGTCAACGGGCACGGTAAGCCGAAGGCCACTACACACACACCCCAGCCGACGGCGGGAATGTGCAGCGCGATGCTGCGCGGCCAGCGCAGCGCCAGGAATCCGCCGCTGGGCAGATAGAGCAGATAGCCGAAGTGTGCGCCGACGGTCACCGCGACGGCGAAGGCATATCTGGTTCTCATGTTTCGTTGACTAAGGCCTGCCGGCGCGCAACCGGTAACGCCGCTCGGCGTAGGCCAAGTCGTCACGCCACAGTTTGCCGGCCGCGTAGCGCATCAGCGGTGCGATGAGCGGCGCCGCCCCCAGCGCCCGTTGGAAGCCGGCACGGTCTGACTGCGCCACAACGGCTTCGATCACTGCGGTGCGGGGACGCCCGTCGGAGCCGGAAAACAGTGGCGTGGCGTGTGTTTCAACCACAGAGCCGGCGCCCTCCCCGTCTACGATGCGCATGACGATGCTGCGGGCCTGCGGGCTGCTGAACTCCGCGACGACTGGCACTCCGAGCCGGCCGAGGCGGAAGGTCACCGCGACCAGGAAGCGGTCGCTTTCTTCGGTCGGCGTGGTGAGGACTTCCAGCCGGGTGAATGAGTACGGGTGAAACCACGCGCCGTGCCACGGGTCGAGCCGGTTGGCGATGATGTCCGACGGCTCGCAGACACCTTCCAGGCGGGTGGCCGCGGCCAGTGTGGCACCGGTCGGCCGGGCAGAAAAGACCGGCTGATCCAGGGGCGGCTCACCGCCCGCGGCGTCCAACCGCACCCAGCTCAGCACCCCGTCGTCGTGGCTGGGAAAAGTCTTCCAGCCGAAACCTTGGAAGTCACCGTCGATGGTCAATCCGTGCCACCGGCAGATGAGGGCGCCGCAATGCAGGGTGGCGGTGGCCAAATCTGCGCCCAGGTGGGGGCAACTGCGCGGACCGACCCGCAGCTCGTCGTTCTGGTCGCGCCACGCGACGATCTCGACGCCGGCGACTTGTGTGCCGAACGGCCGATCGGCACGCACCGAACGGCTGTCGGCGAACACGTACCAGTTGCCGGTGGCTCTGCGCTGGGAGCGCTGCAATGCGGCATCGATGATCGCCGGTTGCGCGTCGCGGTAGGTCGGGCGCTGGCCGGCCCAGCTCGCCGGCGCCAGCAGTTGCAGCGGCCAGTCTTTGGGCCATCGCCGCCGTATACGGTCGTTGAGGTTCATCGCCGGCGGTGCCTTTCTCGGGTGGCGAGCCACCGCAGCAGCGGAGATCGGCCCTCGTTGGCGACGGTGCTCAGCGGATGGCCCGCAAGCCCCCATTGTGCCAACAAGTGGTTGGCGGCGGCCCAGCCGCTGGTCGCCGCGCGCTCCATGAGCGCAACCGGTAGGTCGACGCGGACGCCGTCGCCGGCCAGGACCAGCCCGGACACAGCGGTGCTGACGTGCGGTCGCTGGGCGTAGGTTCCGGGCGCGAACAACGGACAGTCGTTTCGGCGCAGGACGCGTTTCCGGACCACCTTCGCCTGCCTGGTCTCCGGATACAGCTCATGCAGCCGGCCGATCACGGCTTCGTCGGCAGCGGCATCGGGAAGCCCGTGGTGCAATGCGTAGGAATGCAATTCGACCACCGAGCCGTGATGACGCCGCGCCCACTGCGCGGCCTGGTGCTCGTAGCGCTCCAGGACGCTGATGTTGTCGAGCGGCTCGTGCCCGGCAGTGCCCAGGAACGCCGGCCGGTGCGGGGCGACCGGTCGGTCCAACCACAGTCGGTGCACGGCGAACGCCGGGGCGGTGCGCAACCGCCGGACGTTCATCCGCCAAGATTCGTCGCCGAGACCAGCCGAGGCGTCCACCAGTTGTTGCAGACCGGCGATATCGGTGGCCAGCACCACCGCATCGGCGTCCAGGTGCTCACCGGCAGCAGTGCGCACCCGGAAAGGGTTCGCCGATTCGGTGCCGTCGCTTGTCGTGGCGATGCTCGCCACTTCGGTAGCCAGCCGGAAGCGCACGCCGTGCTCGGCGAGATAGTCGCGAGCGGATTCCACAGCGCGACATCGTAGTTGGCGTTCGGGACGTCGAAGATCAGGCCCTCGCTGGAACCCAGGAAATAGATGTGGAACATGGTGGCCAGCTCGGCGGCCGACAGCTGGCCGGGATCGGCGAAGAAGCTGCGGGAGAACACCTCGAAGGCGAGATGCCTTGCAGCAGTGGGGAAGTTGATCGCCTTCAAAAAGGTTTCGGCGTCGGTGTGGTCGAGGTCGTGGTAGATCTGCGGCACTGACACCGCGCCCAGCGGCGCGGCCGCGCGAGCGTTGATACGGGCCAGGTCGCTGAACCGGAAGGTGGGGCTGCGCAAGGCGAAGAGCAAGGCGTTCCACGGCGGTGTGCGGGGCAGCCCGCGGAAGGTGTCGCGTCGGCCGGCGCCGTCGATGAGTGGGTAATCGTCGACGGGCCTCAGCATGGACAGCTGTGGATCGACGCGGCGCAGCAGAGCACGCAGGTTGTAGTACTGGCGGAAGAAGGCGTGGAAACCGCGGTTCATCGCCCATTCGGTGCCGTCGGTGCCGTCGTCGCGCTCGGTCCAGCCGCCCACCCGGCCGCCCAGGTAGGGTTCGCGCTCCACGACCTCGACGCTGACGCCGCGCTCGGCCAGCCCGGTCGCCGCGGTCAGGCCTGCGATGCCGGCGCCGACGACGATGGCCCGAGGCCGCGACGACGATTCGTCCGGGGCAGACAGCCCGCCGGGCGCCGGGATCCGCTGCTGGCGCCGATCGGTCATTGCGGCGCGGTCCCGAGGAAGGTGTGCACGATGTTGTTCTCCCAGCCCGGCATGGTGTCGCTGTGCACCGCGGTGAATCCGGCGTCGCATAGCCGTCGGCGGAACTGGTCGGCGCCGTCGAAGGACAACACGCTGCGCCACAAATGCCGGTAGAGGGTGGTGTCGCGGGTGGCCCGCCAGCCGGAGGGAATGATGATGCCCCAGCACACCGCATGCCATACCGCGGTGGCCACCCGCGAATCCTGCACCGAATAGTCGTGCACCGCCAGCGTGCCGCCCGGGCGCAGCAGCGTGCGGAAGGTCTGCAACTGACCGTCAGGATCAGCCAGGTTGCGGACCAGGTAGGCGGCCAGTATCGCGTCGAAGGGGCCGTCCACACCATGGTCGGCGAGCTGCTCGATGGGGGAGTGCACAAACTGCACCGACGGGGGCCATGACTTGGCCAGTGCGGTGTCCAGCATGCCCTGCGACGCGTCCACGGCGACGATCTGGGCTTCCGGTGCGACGGTCAGCAGTGCTGCCGTCGACGCGCCCGTTCCGCAGCCGGCATCCAGCAGTCGTAAGCCCTCGCCGCGGTCCGGTATTTGCATGCGGCGCGCCGAGCGGCGCAGATGTGTGTGATAGCCGGGGTTGGCGCCGACGAGCCGGTCGTATGCGGCGGCTCCGACGTCGAAAGCGGCCGGCACCTCGCCGCGCGGCAGGCCGGTGTTACCCACGCTCACGCTGGCGCTCCCATCCCAGCAGTACCGCGGTGACGAGGGCGAAGCCGAACAGGAAATCTTCAACCGGGATGTCGAAGGGGAACCGCAAGCCGGTGATGTGCCGGCTGTCGTAGATGACCACCGGCGCACTCAGCTTGGTCAGCCAGCCGTCGACGAGGCTTTGAAATCCGAACACGATCAGCATCGACAACCAGTAGGCGCGCCGGCGGAACAGGCCGGTGCGCAGCACGGCCACCTCGAGAGTGCAGACGGCGACCGCGGCCAGGACGGCCGGCACGGTGTAGCCCAGCCCGGTCACCGGCGAGCGACCCGGTCGGTGATGGCGTTCACCGCGTTGTAGGTCAGCAGTCCACAGACCGGGATGACCAGGAAGAACAGCACCTCCTCGATCGGCACCCGCACCGGCAGATAGCGGCCGACGATGTACGTGGGATTGTAGGTCCACACATGTGCGGCGACCGCCAGTTCATCCCACGCCAAAAACACTGCCGCGACCGGCAGCACCGCGCGGACGACCCGCCCTGGCCGGCGGTACACGCCGGGTTTGAACGCCTCCAACGGCGCGGTGATCGCCAGGCATGCGGCGAGCAGGATCAAATACTGCCAGCGGTCGGTCATGCGGCACCGCGTCTGTCTTCGCCGCCGGAACGGGCCCGCCAGGAGCGGACCAGGCCGGCGCCGGCGACCTGTAGACGGCGCGTCATCCCGACGCTGGCGCGGTGGCTGAACACCGCGAAGTCACTGGCTTCGATTCGGTCCAGGATCTCCGAGTACAGCGTCAATGCCGTTGTCACACAAGGGCGGCTGCGCGGCGCCAGGAGCGGAACTCCGGCAGCGGCGAAGTGGTAGACCTCTCGGGTGACGTCGTGCTGCTCGGTCAACGCGCGACGGACCCGGGCGTCGGTGCACCGGTGGGCATGACACCACATCAGCAGGTCCCGGTCGACGCCGTGGCCGGCCAATTCGTCGGCGGGCAGGTACACGCGCCCGCGAACCAGGTCTTCATCGACATCGCGCAGGAAATTGGTGAGCTGGAAGGCGGTGCCCAGCGCCGCGGCGTACGGCGCGGCCTCTTCCGCGGACCCGGCCGTCCCGAGGACCGGAAGCAGTTGCAAGCCAATGGCTTCGGCCGAGCCTTTGATGTACCGGTTCAGCGAGACGCGGTCCGGATAGTCGGTGATGGTCAAGTCCATCCGCATCGAGGACAGGAAGTCGTCGAACAATTCCGAGGCGATCCCGTAGCGGCGGGCGGTGTGCGTGACGGCCGCGAGCACCGGGTCGTCGCGGTTGTCGCCGCCGGTGAAGAAGCGTTCGGACAACTGCTGTAACCGCTCGGCCCGAACGTCGAGGGGCAGTCCGGAGTCCAAGTCGTCGAGAATGTCGTCGGCGTGCCGCGCGAAACCGTAGAGCGCGTGCACAGCAGGGCGTTGATCCGGTGCCAATAGCCGGGTGGCCAAGAAGAACGTCCGCCCATGGCGCGCGTTGATCTCGCGGCATCGCCGGTAGGCGCCGCGCAACACCGGGTCGTCGATGCCGGCGGCGTCCAGTTCGGTGCGGATCACGGCAGCTGCACTTTCCTCTCAGTGGTTGCTTGAGTGGTGGTCCGAGCCCGGCTGCCGCGGGCGACCGGTCCAGTGATGCGGTCGGCAGCAAGCCGTCCGGAAATCAACGCGGTGGGCACGCCGACACCGGGCACCGTCGACGATCCGGCCAGCACCGCGTTGCGCACACCCCGCACGGTGTTGGCCGGCCGGAACGGTCCGGTCTGGCCGAACGTGTGCGCAAGTGCGAACGGCGTCCCGAACGCCATGTCCTGGCGGGCCCAGTCGAGCGGTGTGGTGACCTGCAAGATGCGGGCTTCGCTGCGCAAGCCGGGCAGCACGCGGTCCGCGACGGTGTCGACGATCCGTTCGGCGTACGCGTCGCCGGTAACCGACCAGTCGATGTCGCTGTGCTGCAGATTGGGCGCCGGTGCGAGCACAAACAGCAGATCGCGGCCGGCCGGGGCGAGCGCAGGGTCACCGGCTGTCGGTCTGGTGACCAGCAGCGACGGATCACTCATCAATTTTCCGTCACGGATGATGTCGGTGAACGTCTGGTCCCAGGAGGTGCCGAAGGAGATCGTGTGGTGTGCAGTACCGGCGGGGACGCTGCGGCAACCGACGTGCACGACCACCGCCGACGGCGAAGGCCGCAGCGCCAAGGCACGCCGGGGTCGCCGACCCAGCAGCAAATACGTCTGCGGTAGCTCGGTGGTCAGCACCACTGCGTCTGCGGCGATGCGCCGGCCCTTGGCGGTGTGGACGGCGGTCACGCGGTCACCGGTGCGCTCCAGTTCGGTGACCTTCTCGCCGTAGTGGAACTGCACGCCGGCGGCACTGCCCGCCGCGGCGAGGCTGTCGGGTAGTGCCCGCATCCCTCCGGCGGGGAAATACACACCGGAAATCGTGTCCATGTAGGCGATCACCGCGTACGCCGCCAGCGCGTCCTGCGGTGCCACACCGGCATACAGCGACTGGAAGGTGAACACCCGGCGCAACCGCTCGTCGGCGATGTAACGCCGCACCATGGTGTCCCACTTGCGGAAGCCGCCGATCATCAGCAGTCGCACCAGGTTCGGCGTCAGCAACGACAGCGGCGAGTCGAAATTCTGCGCGATGAATCCGTCGAATTCGGTGCGGTACAAGCGGGTCAGCCACTCGCGTAACCGCCGGTATCCGGCGGCCTCGTGCGGTCCGGCGAATTGCTCGATCGAACTGGCCATCCGTTCGGCGTCCGCGTGCACGTCCAACGCGCTGCCGTCGGCGAAGCTGGCCCGATAAGCCGGGTCCACCGGCAGCAGGGTGAGGCGATCTGCCCGTGTCTCGCCGACGGCGGCGAACAGGTCATCGATGATGTCGGGCATCGTCAGGACCGTCGGGCCGGTGTCCAACCGGTAGCCGTCGATGTCGGCCCGGCCCGCGCGCCCGCCGGGCCACGGTTCGCGTTCGACGACGGTGACTTGCCGGCCCCGCCCGGCGAGATGCAGCGCCGCCGCCAAACCCGCCAGACCTGCGCCGACGACCACTACGTGATCGGTGCTTCCCGTAACGGTGCGCATCACGCGCACGTTACCGGGATCAGCTGCGTCATTGCGCGCGCTCCGTGCAAACCGTGGCCATGTTCGCCAGCGCTGCCCGCACCGACTCATCAATCGGTATGTCGCTCAACTCATTGCAAGCCGTAGCCACGCGTTCGGCGATCATCGCCTCGATCCACTCGACGGCCCCGGTCTCGACGATGAGCGCCCGCCAGCGCTGCACCGCGTCGTCGTCGAGTTCGTCGCTGTGCATCAACTCGGCGAGCTCACCCCGCGTCGGCGCATCGGCCAGCTGGTGTGCGGCCATCACCAGGCTGGTCGCCTTGCGTTCGACCAGGTCGCCACCGCTGGGCTTGCCGGTGGCCGGCGTCGACCCCAAGACGCCGAGCACATCGTCGCGCAACTGGAAGGCTTCCCCGATCGCGGTGCCGTAGCGGCCGAGCTTGGACAGTGTGTGGTCGTCGCAGCCGGCCATCGCCGCACCGATCTCCAACGGCCGGCGCACCGTGTAGTTGCCCGACTTGCGGCGGGCCACCTCCAGCACCGCCTCCAGCGGAGGTAGGTCGCGTACGTCACCGGCCAAATCGGCGAACTGGCCTACTGCCAGTTCGGTGCGCATGGCGTCATACCGCGGCCAGGCGTCGCGCAGCGCACGGCGATCGACGCCGCTTTCCCGCAGCATCTGCTCCGCCCAGATCAGGCACAGGTCTCCCAGCAGGATGGCCGCCGATTCGCCGAATTTGCCGGCCCGGCCGGACAGCCCCCGCTCGCGGTGCCAGCGGGCGAATTGAATGTGAGCTGCCGGCCGCCCGCGCCGGGACGCCGACCCGTCCATCACGTCGTCTTGCACCAAGGCGAAGGCGTGCAGCAACTCCAAGCTGGCGGCCGCGCTCAAGGCCGCATCGCTGGGCATGGCACCGCCCAGCCAACCCAGGTACATAAAGGTGGAACGCAGGCACTTGCCCCCGGACAGGAAGTCCAGCAAGACGTCGCCGGCAATCTCCACGCCGGACCCGGCCAAGTCCGCGGCGCACCGCTCCGCGACGAAATCCGCGACCCGCCGCAGCACCGTTCGGCGCACGTCGCCGCGCCACCTGTCGAAGTTGTCGGGATCAGCCCAGGACTCGCTGGTCAGCGCTTCGTGCGCTGCGATCGGCACCAATGACAGTGCCCGCGTCAAAGCCCGTGACTCGCTCACCGACGCCCCTCTCACAAGCTCTGGTGCCCGCCGGCAAAAACAGCTCAACGTGTGCCGTCATACCCCCGCTGACGACACTGGCAAACACGACGGCGCGAGCACCGACTGTCGTTCACAAGTTTAATGGTTAACTTTTTGAAACTATACTCGGGAGGGCGGTGTGGCTTTCACGCCCCGGCAGACGGCGGCGGAGCTGTCGCGACCGCGGCCAGTCCTTCCAGCCAGCGCTGGTGCTGCCGGTGCATGCGGCGGGGCATCAGCACCTTGCCGAGACGGGCCAACCACCCGTGCTGCGTCTCCTCGGTGAGGATGTGGCAGCCGCCGTCCGGAGTCGGAGTGAGCAGCCAGGCGTGGTAGGCCTCGATGCCCCGTCCTTCGGCCAACCAGGCGATGCGCTGCACCGGCTCGAACTCGGTGACGCGGGTGCGCAGCCTCACCCCGAAGGTCTTCCAGCGAAACGCGGTGTCCTCGCCCAACTGTTCGGCTGCCCCGTCGAGGACGACGTCGGCGGAGTTGGAGTAGAAGCTCGGCCACAGCGGCGCCTTGATCAGCCACTCCCAGACGTTTTGCACCGACGCGGCGGCAGAAAGTTCGTTGCTGACGAAAACCGGTGCTCGCCGCGGATCAAACCGTTCCGGCCAGCGAATCTGGGAACTGTCCACATCGCTTTGTATAGCCGTTCTTTTGCGGCCCTTCGGTGATTCGGGCATATCGTGAGCCGATGACCGCTGCTCAACAGGAGCGCCGCGCGCTCGTCGAAACGTTCCGCGCCGTAGGTCCGGACGCACCCACCCTTTGTGGCGGCTGGACCACCCGCGACCTCGCCGCTCACCTGGTCATCCGGGAACGACGTCTGGACGCGACGCCCGGGATTCTGATCCCGGCGCTGGCCGGATACACCGCCAAGGTGCAAGATCAGCTGGCGCGTGACAAGAGCTGGGACGAGCTGGTCGACCACGTCGCGGCCGGGCCGCCGCTGTACTCGCCGTTCAAGGCGCTCGATGCGGTGGCCAGCGTCGGCGAGATGTTCATCCACCACGAGGATGTGCGCCGTGCGGTCCAGGGCTGGCGACCGCGGGCGCTCGACGATTCGGTCGTCGCAGCGCTTCGCCGGCCACTGCGCTTGATGAGCCGGCTGCTGCTGGCCAAGGCGCCGGCCAAAGTGGTGCTGCGGACACCCGCCGGTGAACAGGTCGCTGCTGTGGGCCGCGGTCAGGTGGTCACCGTGACCGGCGAGCCGCAGGAGCTGCTGCTGTTCGTTGCGGGCCGCGACGCCGCCGACGTCGAGTTCGGCGCCGACGCAAAGACGGTCGAGGCGGTGCGCGGAGCGCGGCGAAGCCTGTGAATCGGTTCAGGTGTGCGTGCGGCCGAGCAGGTGGCGCAACGCATGTTCGAGGTCCGGGTGGCGGAAGCGGTGGCCGGCCTGCCGCAATCGGGCGGGATCGACGTTTTGGTTCGCGCAGGCCAGTTCGCGGGCGCCCTGCTCGCCGAGCAGTATCCGGGGTCCCAGCGGCGGCACCGGCAGCACCGCCGGTCGGTGCAGGACGTGGGCGAGGGTGCGGGTGTAGTCGGTGTTGCGGGCCGGTTGCGGGGCGACCGCGTTGACCGGTCCGGACAGTGCGGTGTCCCACAGGCCGCGGTGATAGATGTCGACGAGATCGTCGATGCCGATCCAAGACAGCCACTGGTGGCCGTCGCCGACTCGGCCGCCGAGTCCGGCGCGGAACAACGGGCGCAGCAGCCGCAGGGTGCCGCCGCGTGGGGATTGCACGATGCCGGTGCGCACCCGCACCACCCGAACGCCGGCCTGCTCGGCCGGGGTCGTCGCATCTTCCCATTCGGCGACCACGTCGGCGAGAAAACCGTCGCCGTGCTCGCTGTCCTCGGTCAGCGGCTCGTCGCCGCGGTCGTAGCCGTAGAACCCGATCGCTGAGGCGGACAGCAGAACCGTCGGCCGGTGGTCGCCGCGCCCGATGAGCTCGGCCAGTCGCCGGGTCGGGGCGATTCGGCTGTCCCGGATCGCCCGCCGGTGTGCGTCGCTGAACCGGCCGGCGATCGAGGCGCCGGCCAGGTGGATCACCGCATCGACCCCGGCCAGCAGCTGCGGGTCGGGTTCTTCCGGGTTCCATTGCCGCTCATCAGGTGTCGTGGCGGCGTGACGTACCAGCCGGATGACCCGGTGCCCGCCGGTGGTCAACAAGGCGGTCAACGCCGAACCGACCAGCCCCGAAGCTCCGGTGACGGCGATCGTCTGCGGCGACAGGCCGCTTTCGGTGGCCCGGCGATGCGCGGCCAGATCGTCGGCCAGCTGCTGGTGCCGGTAGACGAACATCGGCCGCAGCGCGGCCGCCGGCACCGTTGTGTCGACCTGGTCGATCACCCGGGTGCGGTGGGCCCCCACCTCTTCGAAGTCGTGCGTGTGCCGCCAGCGGACGGCCAGCCGCACCGGCAGCGACGCCGGCCCGTCGGAGCCGACTTGGTCGACGAAACGCCGCGGCGGGTCGTAGTCGGCGGGCTGATGGTCGGCGACCCAGCGCAGTCCGCCCGGAAACGCCAGCCGGGCCTGACCGTCGGCGAGTGAGTCGGCTTCGGAAAGCAGCCGCATCGGCGACCACGGCGGCGACAGCCGGGTGAAGGCGCCCGGCCGGGCGTGCCAGGCGAACACCTCGTCGCGCGGCGCGTCGACCACGCTGGCGTAGTGCAGGCTCATCGCCCTGACGGTACAGGTGAGAGGTGGCCGTCAGCGGTCCGGCAACGCGTGCTCTTCGATGGGCAGCCGGGGCTGCGGCTGACGCTCGGAGCGCTTGGCGGACAGATAAACCTGGGCGGTCTGCTCGGCCACGGTGCGCCAGTCGAAGTCGGAGGTCAACCGTTGCCGGGCGGCGCTCGCGCGTCGTTGCGCGGCCGCCGGGTCGTCGAGGACCGTGCGCACCGCCGTCGCCAACCCCGCAACGTCGCGGGGTGCAAACGATGTTCCGGTCTGCCCGTCGATCACCGCCTCGCCCAGCCCGCCGGTGTTCGAGGTCACCAGTGGGGTGCCGGCCGCGGCGGCTTCCAGAGCGACCAGACCGAAAGGTTCGTAGTGGCTGGGGAACACGGCGGCGTCGGCCCGGTGCAGCAGGGTCAGTAACTGCTCGTGGTCGACCCGTCCGACAAACCTGGTCGCTTTGCGCACCCGATGTTTACCAGCCTGTTCGACGAGCCAGTCTTGCTGGGTGCCGTCCCCGGCGATGGTGAGCGTTGTCCCCGGATGGGTGCGCCTGATCCGTGGCAGGGCCGCGATGGCGTCGTGAACGCCCTTCTCGTATTCCAGCCGGCCGACGAACAACAGTTCCGCCGGCCCGCTGCGGCGTCTGCGCAGCGCGAACGGCCAGCGGGCCGCCTCGATACCGTTGCGGATCACCGTGACTTCGGCCAGGCCGGGCCCGAACAGCTCGGTGATCTCGTCGCGCATCGACGCCGAACAGGCGATCAGCGAGTCGGATTCGCGTGCCAGCCAGGATTCGACGGCGTGCACCTGACGGCTGATCGGGCCGGCCACCCAGCCGGAATGCCGGCCCGCTTCGGTGGCGTGCATGGTGGAAACCAGTGGCACGTCGTGAAATTCGGACAACGCAATCGCCGGGTGGGCCACCAGCCAGTCGTGGGCGTGCACGACGTCCGGACGCCAGGTGCGTCCGGCCCGAGGTCCGCCGGTGTGCTTCACCGAGAGCCCGGCGCGGGTCATGGCGTGGCCCATGGCGAGCGTCCAGGCCATCATGTCGCGGCCGAAGGTGAACTCGTGCGGATCGTGCGCAGCGGCGATCACCCGCACGCCTTCGCTGATCTCGTCGGACGTCGGATGGGTGCTCGGATCGGTGCCGGTCGGGCGGCGGGACAACACGACGACCTCGTGACCGACCTCCGCCAGCGCCGTCGACAGGTGATGAACGTGCCGGCCGAGCCCGCCGATCACCACCGGCGGGTATTCCCACGAGATCATGAGGACCTTCACGGGCGAGCCGTCTCCAGCGGTGTTCGCCGGGCCTCGCCCGGCCACCGTGCGCGAAATGCCGCGAGCAGCGGCGTGTCGGTGTACCGACACGCACGCTCACGCCAGACGGGAGGTCTCGTCGTTGTCATCGCGGCAGTCTTCGCGCGTCCAGCGCCCCGAAGAGCCCGTCGGCCCGGTTCCAGCCGTCGGCGAGCCGCTGTGCGGCGTCCCGCCGGCCCGACGCCAGCGCCCCGGCGATCTCCCGGGTGGCGTGCGCGTGCAGGTGCGCGCGGTAGCGGGCGTAGTCGGCCGCGGAATCCTTACTCACCATGAACGGCCAGTCGCTGGACACCGTCAGCAGCGTCTCGCGCAGTATCTGGTCGGCTATCCGGTCGCGGGGAATGGGCCCGTCCAGCGACGCGGGCTGCGCCAGCGCCTTATCGACGGTGCTCAGCGCCGTGTCGACCACCTCTATGTTCAGCTGCACCAGATCGGCCACCTTCTCGCCGGACCACACCTGCCAGTCTTTCCCGGAACCCCATGAGCTCGGCGGTATCTCGACCGGCGAGCCGACGAAGCCGAGCGCGACTGCGTCGCGCAGTGTGCCCACCTGCACACCGGCTGCGGGCAGCGCCCGCAGTACCCGCTGCAGCCATACCGGTCCCTCGTACCACCAGTGCCCGAACAGCTCGGTGTCGAATGCCGCCACCACGTGAGCGGGTCGACCGATCCGCTCGGACTCGGCGAGCAACCGGCGCCGTACCACGTCGACGAAGTCGGCGACATGCGCGTCGACGGCCCGGTCGGCGCGTTCCGGATCGTAGGGCGCCTTAACGTCCGACGGCACGTTGCGGCCGGTGACCCGGGCCGGTTTGAGGCCGGTGTGGTGGTCGTAGGTGTGGAAGTCGCGGTAGGCGCCGTGTCCGGGGTAGCCGGATTTCGGCGACCACACCCGGTAGCTGACCTGCAGATCACGTCCGAACGCCACCACATCGGTGTCACCGACCGGCCGGCCCAGCGCGGTGTCACCGTGCAAAGACGGTCCGTCGACCATGAAGTGACCGACGCCGGCGGCGGCGTAGTCGTGTTCGATGCCCGGGGCATAGGCGCACTCCGGCGCCCAGATGCCGGCCGGCGTGTGCGCCAGCCGCTGGTGCGCGTCGGCGAGGCCTTCGCGCAGCGCGAACTCGCGCAGCCGTGGCGTCAGCAGCGGTTGGAACGGGTGGGCCAGCGGGCCACCGAGCAGTTCCACCGTGCCGGCGTCGATCATGCCGCGCAGCAGCGGGCTGGCGCCGTGTCGCCACAGCGTGGCGAAGTCGTCAAGCGCCTGACCGGCTTCGGCATGCTCACGAATACCAAACGCGCGCAGCGTTTCCGGCGGGCGCACCGAAGATGAGCCCGCGATGACGGCGGGCCGGGTGCTGGCGGCTTCTGCGGCCCGCAGTTGCCAGTTCGCCAGCCAGTGGTACATGCCGTCCAGGCAGTACGGGTCGTCGAGTTGCGCCGTCACCACCGGCGTCATCCCCAGCGTGAGCACCCCGTGGCGCTCTTCATCGGCCAGCGTGTGCAGCACCCGCAGCAACGGCAGGTAGGCAGCCGACCAGGACTGGTAGAGCCATTCTTCGCCGACCGGCCAGCGGCCGTGATGGGCCAGCCACGGCAGGTGAGTGTGCAGGACCAGGGTGAAAAGACCCGGCACCCGCTCAGCTGAGGTGGTCATGCCCGTCACTGCCGCACCGCGATCGCGACCAGATCGAGGCTGTCGTCTATGCGGCGGCTGTCTTGCGGGTCACCGGCCTCCACCACCTCAAAGTCAGTCGCGGTCACCGAAGCCACATCCGTCAACAGTTCGCCGGACCAGGGCGCGTCGGCGATCGCCCGGCCGATCTGGGCATCGATGATCGAGCCGCCGTGACGAGCGTCCATGTCCTGCAATCGCGGCCCGTGGAAAACTCCGTACACCCCGTCCATCGCGAAGCCGCCGTCGACCAGCAGTTCGATCAGTTCCGCGGCGTTCAGTTCACGGGTGTGGAAGGGGTTGATCGGGGTGTCTCGACCAGGGGAGAAGGTGATCCGGTTGGGTGTCGACACCATCAGCACTCCGGACGGCCGCAGCACCCGGGCGCATTCGCGGATGAACGCGGGCTGGTCCCACAGGTGTTCGATGACCTGGAAGTTGACCACAGCATCGACCGAGCCGTCGGCCAGCGGCAGCTGGGTCAAGTTAGCGTGCGTGACCTCGACGCAGGGATAGCGGGCGCGCACGTGCGCCACCGTGGCGGCGTCGTAATCCACCGCGATGACCCGGCGAGCGACCCGCGCGATCAAATCAGCGCCGTAGCCCTCCCCACAACCGGCCTCGAGCACGTCGCGGCCCGCGCAGCGCTGCGCCAACCGCTGGTAGACGACCTCGTGGCGGCGGAACCAGTAGTTCTCCACCGCGAGGCCGGGCACGGTGCGCTCGCCGGTCAGCATCAACCCGGCATCGGCGCCGGGCGGGTCGTCGACGGGACGGTCGTCGGGCAAGAATGCGGTCATTGGTCAGCAGGCTATCGGCGAAGCGGCGTGCAGGCGAACGGGTCAACGCACAGCCGGGCGGAGAGCTGCGGTCGCAGCCGGTGTGGGCCTGGCAACACCGCGGGGGACGAGGCGGCAATCACCCCATTCGACCAGCTATGGTGAAGGAGCGAACCGTATTAAGTTACCGGCTAGTAACATGCGTATGCGGACGCGAGAGTCGTACCAAAAGTCCTGCCGCCGACCGTCGGCAGGACTCCTTCGAGGAGGATAAACCAATCCCATGACGAACATCGTGGTTCTGATCAAGCAGGTTCCCGACACCTGGTCGGAGCGCAAGCTCTCCGACGGGGACTACACCCTGGATCGTGAGGCGGCGGACGCGGTACTCGACGAGATCAACGAGCGCGCTGTCGAAGAGGCGCTGCTGATCCGCGAGAAGGAAGCCACCGACGGCACCGAGGGATCGGTGACGGTGTTGACCGCGGGCCCTCAGCGCGCCACCGAAGCGATCCGCAAGGCGTTGTCCATGGGTGCCGACAAGGCGGTTCATCTGCTCGACGACGGTCTGCACGGCTCCTGCGTGGTGCAGACCGGCTGGGCGCTGGCACGCGCGCTGGGCACCATCGAAGGCACCGAGCTCGTCATCGCCGGTAACGAGGCCACCGACGGAGCAGGCGGCGCCGTGCCCGCGGTGATCGCGGAGTACCTGGGCTTGCCGCAGCTCACCCACATGCGCAATCTGACCGTCGAAGGCGGGAAGATCTCCGGGGAGCGCGAGACCGACGACGGCGTTTACAGCCTCGAGGCATCGCTGCCGGCGGTGGTGAGCGTCAACGAGAAGATCAACGAGCCGCGCTTCCCGTCCTTCAAGGGCATCATGGCCGCCAAGAAGAAGGAAGTGACCACTCTCTCACTCGCCGACATCGGTGTCGAGGCCGACGAGGTGGGGCTGGCCAACTCCGGCTCGACGGTGGTTTCGGCCACCCCCAAGCCGCCCAAGACCGCCGGTGAGAAGGTCGCCGACGAAGGCGACGGCGGCTCCAAGATCGCCGAGTATCTGGTTGGCCAGAAGCTCATCTGACACTCAAAGCGCCGGAAATCTTTGACATCTACTCCCATTCGAGAAAGACGCGAATACAACCATGGCTGAAGTACTGGTACTGGTCGAGCACGCCGAAGGCGCGCTGAAGAAGGTCACCACTGAATTGCTTACCGCTGCGCGCAAATTGGGCGAACCGGCCGCTGTCGTCGTCGGGTCGCCCGGCACGGCCGAGCCGCTGATCGACAGTCTGAAGTCGGCTGGCGCGGAGAAGATCTACATTGCCGAGTCCGACGTCGTGGACAACTATCTGGTCACCCCGTTCGTCGACGTGCTGGCTTCGCTGTCCGAATCGGCCAGCCCGGCCGCGGTCCTGTTGTCCTCCAACGCCACCGGTAAAGAGGTATCCGCCCGGTTGGCCGCCCGGATCGGCTCGGGCCTGCTGGTCGACGTCGTCGACGTGCAGGAGGGCGGCAAGGGCGTGCACTCGATCTTCGGTGGCGCGTTCACCGTCGAGGCGCAAGCCAACGGCGACACCCCGGTGATCACCGTGCGCGCCGGGGCGATCGACGCCGAGCCCGCTGACGGCGCTGGTGAGCAGGTCACCGTCGAGGTGCCCGAGCCTGCCGAGAACGCCACCAAGATCACCGACCGGCAGCCCGCCGTCGCGGGCGACCGCCCGGAACTGACCGAGGCCACGATCGTGGTTTCCGGTGGTCGCGGGGTGGGCAGCGCCGAGAAGTTCAGCGTGGTCGAGGACCTCGCCGACTCGCTGGGCGGAGCGGTGGGAGCGTCGCGCGCCGCCGTGGATTCCGGCTACTACCCGGGTCAGTTCCAGGTAGGCCAGACGGGCAAGACGGTGTCGCCGCAGCTCTACATCGCGCTGGGCATCTCCGGTGCGATCCAGCACCGCGCCGGCATGCAGACGTCGAAGACCATCGTGGCCGTCAACAAGGACGAAGAAGCGCCGATCTTCGAAATCGCCGACTACGGCGTGGTCGGCGACTTGTTCAAGGTCGCGCCGCAGCTCACCGAGGCGGTCAAGAGCCGCAAAGGCTGACGGTTCGCCCGCCGCTGCCAGATGGCGGTGCGCACTGCCACCGGGCCGCAGCTGAGCGACTGCCCCGCCCGGACCGCTGAGAGCGGCCCGGATGGCCGGCAACGGGCGCCGGTATCCTGAGCGGGTCATGGTCTACCTCGATCACGCCGCCACCACCCCGATGCATCCCGCTGCCGTCGAGGCGATGACGGCTGCACTGGCAACGGTCGGCAACGCCTCTTCGCTGCACACCACGGGCCGGGCGGCGCGGCGCCGGATGGAGGAGTCCCGCGAGCTGATCGCGGCCAAGCTCGGCGCGCGGCCCTCGGAGGTCATCTTCACCGCAGGTGGCACCGAAAGCGACAACCTCGCCGTCAAAGGCATCTTCTGGGCCCGCCGCGACGCCCAGCCGCGTCGTCGTCGCATCGTGGTGACCGCGGTCGAGCACCACGCGGTGCTCGACTCGGTGATGTGGCTCGCCGAACACGAAGGCGCTGAGATCACCTGGCTGCCCACCGGCGCGGACGCATCGGTGTCGCCGGCGGCGTTGCGCGACGCACTGGACCGCCACGACGATGTCGCGCTGGTTTCGGTGATGTGGGCCAACAACGAGGTCGGCACTATCCTGCCGATCGCTGAAATGGCTGTCATCGCAGCTGAATTCGGTGTGCCGATGCACAGCGATGCGGTGCAGGCAGTGGGGCAGCTGCCGGTCGACTTCGCCGCCAGCGGCCTGTCGGCCATCAGTGTGGCCGCGCACAAGTTCGGCGGCCCGCCCGGAGTCGGTGCGTTGCTGCTGCGCCGCGACGTCGACTGTGTGCCGCTCTCCCACGGCGGCGGCCAGGAACGCGACATCCGTTCGGGCACACCGTACGTCGCCGGAGCGGTGGGCATGGCCGCCGCGGCGCAGATCGCGGTGGACGGGCTGGAAGGCAACAGTGCGCGGCTGCGTCAGCTGCGAGACCGGCTGATCGCCGGCGTGCTGCGCGAGATCCCCGACGCTCACCTCAACGGTGCCGTTGACGCGCTCCGGCTACCCGGAAACGCCCACTTCTCCTTCGCCGGCTGTGAAGGAGACGCGTTGTTGATGCTGCTCGACGCCAACGGCATCGAGTGTTCCACCGGGTCCGCCTGCACGGCAGGTGTTGCACAGCCGTCACACGTGCTGATGGCAATGGGCAGTGACGCGGCAAGTGCGCGCGGATCGTTGCGGTTGTCGTTGGGGCACACCAGTGTCGCAGCCGACGTCGATGCGGCCCTGCAGGTGCTGCCGGCCGCGGTGGCGCGTGCGCGGCAGGCCAGCCTTGCCGCGGCGGGAGCCTCGCGGTGAGGGTGCTCGCCGCCATGAGCGGCGGAGTCGACTCATCGGTGGCCGCGGCGCGCATGGTCGATGCCGGACACGACGTGGTCGGCGTGCACCTGGCGTTGTCCTCGGCGCCGGGGACGTTGCGCACCGGGTCGCGCGGTTGCTGTTCGAAGGAAGACGCCGGCGATGCACGTCGGGTCGCTGATGTGCTCAACATCCCGTTCTACGTGTGGGACTTCGCCGAGCGTTTCGCCGAAGACGTGATCGACGACTTCGTGTCGTCCTACGCCCGGGGCGAAACACCTAACCCATGTGTGCGGTGCAATCAGCGGATCAAGTTCTCGTCGCTGTCGGTCAGGGCCCTGTCGTTGGGCTTCGACGCGGTGGTGACCGGGCACTATGCCCGGCTGCGCGGCGGACGGCTGCGTCGCGCCGTCGATCACGCCAAGGACCAGTCCTACGTATTGGCGGTGCTCACCGCTGAGCAGTTGCGCCACGCGTCGTTTCCGATCGGTGACACCCCGAAGTCGCAGATCCGCGCCGAGGCCGCCCGCCGCGGCCTGGCGGTTGCCGACAAGCCTGACAGCCATGACATCTGCTTCATCCCGTCCGGCGATACCCGGGCGTTTCTGGGCGCCCGTATCGGCGTGCGCCGCGGTGCGGTGGTCGACGCGCAAGGCATCGTCCTCGGCGAGCACGACGGGGTACACGGCTTCACCATCGGTCAGCGCAAGGGGCTGGGCATTACCGGTCCGGGACCGGACGGTCGGCCGCGGTATGTGACCGCTATCGATGCGGAGACCGGCACCGTACATGTCGGTGACGCGGCGGCCCTCGAGGTGCGGACGCTGACCGGGCGTTCTCCGGTGTTCACCTCCGGTGCATCGCCAGCAGGTCCCCTCGAGTGTGTCGTTCAGGCGCGGGCGCACGGTGGAACCGTCGAGGCGGTGGCGGAATTGCGCGGGGACAGACTCGACGTGCAGTTGCGGACCCCGCTGCGTGGGGTGGCGCGCGGCCAGACCCTGGTGTTGTACCGCCCGGACCCGGGCGGCGACGAGGTAATCGGCAGCGCGACCATCGCCGCCGCGGCGGCGTGACCGCTCCGCGCTCGCGAAGCTTCCCCTGCTCGCCGAACGTGCACCCACAGTGAAATTCGGCCAGATTGTCGCAACCAGTGCACGCTCGGCGCGTGACACGTCGAGAATTCAGCCCGGTACTTTCGCCGCGATGTTGGTCATCACGATGTCGGATACCGAGGCCGGGAATCCGCAGAAGGTGACTTCCAGCAGCACCGTCGACTTGACCCGGTAATCTCGCCCGCAATCGCCCGGACGGGTATGCAATGTCTGGCCGTCGACGCTCCACTCGCCGATCAGCAACGACCCCTTCGAAGTGGCCGCGCAGCCGTCGACAGTCGCGACCAAGGTATCGAAGGTCTGCGCAGCGGTGTCGGCGTCACGGTAACCCCCGGCTCCTTCGGAGATCAGCGCGCTTCTCGGCGGGTCCTGGAATGTGATCTTGTGGAACTGTTCAATGTTCGACCCGAACGTCGCCGTCTCGGCGAAGACGAACCGGCACTGCGGCGGCACCTCGGCGGCGAGGCTGTCGATGTCCACCGGGCTGGTGCCGTCCATCGAGGGAATGACAGTCAGATCCTCGCCGGCGCCGGTGATGGCCCGCATCCCCGGCTGGTCAAGCAGCACTTCGTCGACGTTCACGCCCGGGTGCGGCGATTCGCCCGATCCGGGCACCGCGACGCCGTCGATGACGCGGGTGCAACCCGCGGCGAGCATCGCGGCGCAACACAGCATCAGCCCTCGGGTACCTCTCGCCCGGTGCGCCATGCTCAGATTCCCGCCCTGCGGATGCTGATTCGCCTTGAGTTTAGCCGCGCCGGCCATCGCACGCTCGTTCAGCGCAGGCCCGGGCCGAGGGCTGAGCGCCGGTCGAATACGGTTGACGGGTGAGCGTTTTCGCGACGGGCAGTGGTATCGGATCGTGGCCGGGCTTCGCACCGCGGCAAGCCGCCGAAGTGGTCGTCGGCGAACTCGCCGACGCGTTGGCCCACCTCGTCGAATTACCGGGCCGGGGTGTGGGCGCCGACATCATCGGGCGGGCAGGCGCGCTGCTGGTGGACATGTCCATCGACACGGTGCCGCGTGGCTACCGCGTCTTGGCCCGTCCGGGCGCAGTCAACCGCAGATCGGTCAGCCTGCTCGACGAGGACATCGACGCCTTGGAGGAGGCGTGGGAACAGGCCGGTCTGGGCGGCCAGGACCGTCCGGTGAAGGTGCAGGCCCCCGGCCCGGTGACCCTGGCCGCCGAGTTGGAGCTGAGCAACGGCCACCGGGCGATCACCGACGCCGGCGCGATCCGCGACATCGGTGCATCGCTGGCCGAAGGGGTGGCTTCCCACCGCGCGACGGTCGCCCGCCGGCTTGATACGCCGGTCGCAGTGCAGTTCGACGAGCCGTTACTGGCGACCGCGTTGACCGGCCGACTGACCGGGGTGACCACGTTGAGCCCGGTCGAGGCGATTGACGAGACGTTGGCCACCGCACTGCTCGACACCTGCGTCGCGGCGGTGGGCGCGGATGTGCTCGTGCACAGCTGCGCTGCGGAGACCCCCTGGAAAGTGTTGCAACAGAGCACGATCAGCGCCGTGTCGGTAAACGTAAGCCTGCTGCAGGCCGCCGATCTCGACGGTATCGCCGAATTCGTCGAGTCCGGCCGCACGGTCATGCTGGGTGTGGTGCCGGCGACTGACCCGGGGCGGCGTCCGTCGGTGGAAGAGATGGCGGCCGCAGCCGTCTCGGTGACCGACCGAATCGGTTTCGCCCGCACCGCGCTGCGGGATCGCGTCGGGATTGCACCGGCCTGCGGCCTGGCAGGTGCGACGCCGCAGTGGGCCCGCACCGCGATCGGACTCGCCCGCGATGTCGCCGAAGCGTTGACCGACGACCCGGAGGCCATCTAGCCGGCTCGTCGTGACCGGCTTGTCGGGGGCCTGTCGGCGGCCTCCGATAGCCTGCGAAGGTGAGTTCACCCGAAGCCGATTCCGTCGAGCCGGAGGTGCGGCGGCAGTGGCGTGAACTGGCCGAAGAGGTGCGCGAACACCAGTTCCGCTACTACGTGCGTGATGCGCCGATCATTACCGACGCCGAGTTCGACCAGCTGTTGCGGCGGCTCGGCGCACTCGAAGATCAGCACCCCGAGCTGCGCACACCCGACTCGCCGACCCAGCTGGTCGGCGGTGCCGGCTTCGCCACCGACTTCACCTCCGCTGACCACCTGGAGCGGATGCTCTCGTTGGACAACGTGTTCAGCGCTGAGGAGTTCGACGCTTGGGCCGCCCGCATCCGCGCCGAGGTCGGCAGCGATGTGCCGTTCCTCTGCGAGCTCAAAATCGATGGTGTCGCGCTGGCTCTGGTTTACCGCGACGGCCGGCTGGTTCGGGCGGCCACCCGAGGCGACGGCCGGACCGGCGAGGACGTGACCCTCAACGCGCGCACCATCGCCGATGTGCCGGAGCGGCTGACGGCCGCCGATGATTACCCGCTGCCGGAAGTTCTCGAGGTACGCGGCGAGGTGTTTTTCCGGTTGGCTGATTTCGAGGCGCTCAACGCCGCGTTGGTGGAAGACGGCAAGACTCCGTTCGCCAATCCGCGCAACAGCGCCGCCGGGTCGCTGCGCCAGAAGGACCCGGCGGTCACCGCCCGCCGCAGATTGCGGATGATCTGCCACGGGTTGGGCCATCTCGAGGGGTTCCGGCCGCCGACCCTGCACGACGCTTACCTGGCGCTGGCCGCCTGGGGGCTACCGGTTTCCGATCACACCAGCCGGGTGACCGATGCGGCAGCGGCGCTGGAGCGTATCCACTACTGGGGTGAACACCGCCACGACGTGGACCACGAGATCGACGGCGTGGTGGTCAAAATCGACGACGTAGCGCTGCAGCGGCGGCTGGGATCCACCTCCCGCGCACCCCGGTGGGCAATCGCCTACAAATACCCGCCGCAGGAGGTGCAGACCGAACTGCTCGACATTCGGGTCAACGTCGGGCGCACCGGGCGGGTGACCCCGTTCGCGTTTATGACGCCGGTGAAGGTGGCCGGATCTACCGTAGGGCTGGCCACCTTGCACAACGCCTCGGAGGTCCGGCGCAAAGGGGTGTTGATCGGCGACACCGTAGTCGTCCGCAAAGCCGGCGACGTGATCCCCGAGGTGCTCGGACCCGTCGTCGACCTGCGCGACGGATCCGAGCGCGAATTCATCATGCCCACCGAGTGTCCGGAGTGCGGCACCCCGCTGGCACCGGCCAGAGAGGGTGACGCCGACATCCGCTGCCCCAACGCCCGGTCCTGCCCGGCGCAATTGCGCGAGCGGGTGTTCCACGTCGCCGGGCGGGGCGCCCTGGACATCGAGGGGCTAGGTTACGAGGCGGGCATCGCCCTGTTGAAGGCGAACGTGATCAGCGATGAGGGTGACCTGTTCGGCCTCACCGAAGACGACCTGCTGCGCACCGAGTTGTTTCGGACGAAGGCCGGTGACCTGTCGGCCAACGGCAGGCGCCTGCTGAACAATCTCGACCAAGCGAAGGCGGCGCCGCTGTGGCGGGTGCTGGTGGCGTTGTCGATCCGCCACGTCGGGCCGACTGCCGCCCGCGCGCTGGCAACGGAGTTCGGCAGCCTGGACGCGATCACCTCCGCTTCAACCGAGCAACTGGCCGCCGTGGAAGGGGTCGGGCCCACGATCGCCGCGGCCGTCACCGAGTGGTTCAGCGTCGACTGGCATCGGGCGATCGTCGACAAGTGGCGCGCGGCGGGTATGCGGCTGGCCGACGAGCGCGACGCGAGCGTGCCACGCACGTGCGAGGGGTTGACCATCGTGGTCACCGGGTCGCTGACCGGGTTCTCCCGAGACGACGCCAAGGAGGCCATCGTGACTCGTGGCGGTAGAGCCGCCGGCTCAGTATCGAAGAAGACGTCCTACCTGGTTGCCGGCGACTCGCCGGGGTCCAAGTATGACAAAGCCGTCGAATTCGGGGTGCCGATCCTCGACGAGGACGGCTTTCGGGAGTTGCTGGCAAAAGGCCCGGGGACCGGGGCGGACTGACCGCTGAGTCGACGTCGCGGGGTTAGTCCGGGTCCGGTCTCAGTAGGATTGCGGCAGCGACTGTTCGACCGCTGTCGGCGGGGGAGCCAGGCCGGGTGGGTCGGACGCCGTAGACCAAAGGCCGATCGCCGCCGCCACCGACACAACCGGTTAAGGGATTCTTGATGCATATCGCACTTTTCACCGATCTTCACCCCGACAGTCTCGGGGGGACGCAGGTCTCGGTCGCCACTCAGCGTCGCGCCCTTGAGCAGTGCGGGCACAAGGTCACGGTGTTCACCGCGCCGCTACCCAAGAAGGTCGATCCCGATCCGTGCGTCGTCGAGTTGCGACCAGTGCCGGTGATCGCTCCGCTCATGCGCCGACTGGGCAGGCATGACGACTTCGTCTTCATTTGGCCGGGTAAGACCAACCAAGCCATCATCGACAAGGCGTTCGTCGACGGCGAGCGCATCGATATCGTGCACACGCACGGTGACCTCGGGGTGGCGATAGCCGGGGTCGACGCGGCCCGCCGGCATGGCATCCCGGTTGTGCAGACCAAACACACCCGGTTCGACGTGTACTTCGAGCAAGCCACCGCTACTCCACTGCTGCTGGCGGTGCTGTTCGGCCAGATGCAGCAACGCCACATTTCGAAAAATTTCACCCTGGTTCCGGTGCAAGAAGGTCTGGCTTCACGGCTGGCGTGGCGCCTCATGGTGGCCCACGCGCAGGCGGTGGACTACGAAATCACACCGACGAGACACTTCGCGGAGTTGTTGGCCCGGCGCGGGGTGTCCCGGCCGATATCGGCTATCTCGAACGGTGTCGACGACGGCGTCATCGACCGGGCTCGAGCAGCCAAAGCCGTCAGCTCTTCCGAAAGCGAGCCGCTCCGACTGATCTGGTGTGGGCGCCTGTCATCGGAGAAGAGAATTCTCGCCGCTGTGGACGCCGTTGCCCAGGTCGATAACTGCACCCTGGACGTCTACGGTGACGGCCACATGGAGGCAGCCGTCCGGAAACGGATCGAGCATGCCGGGCTTTCCCGACGGGTTCGTCTGCACGGCCGGGTCGATCGTGAAGAATGTCTGATTGCTATGCGATCAAGCGATGTGCTGCTGTTCACCTCCTACAATTTCGACACCGAAGGGCTGGTGCTGCTGGAAGCGGCTGCCATGTCACTGCCCACGATCTACTGTGACCCCGCCCTGAGCGAAACGGTGCCGGAAGGCGGCGGCCTCCTGACCGCGGACCCGTCCGCGGCCGCACTGGCTGCGGCTATCCGCACCCTTGTCGAGGACCGCGCCAGGCTGCAGCAGATGACCCAACTGGTTTCCGCGCACCGCGACATCGCCCGGCAATCGCGGCAGACGGAGAAAATCGTCGCGATCTACAACGGCCTGGTTGACCGCGTGCCGGTATAACCCCGGGGGCGTTCACTGCAGCAGCGTCGCCACGATTCCGGCCAGGTAACCCAGTCGGGCCACCTCGGACGGCCGGAACTCCGGGCCGCCGGGCCGGCCCAACATCACCGCCAGGTCCGGTGAGCCCAGCGGAGCGGCAACCAGGGTGGTGTCCAGATCGCGCCAGACCTGCGGCACCCAGTCGTCGGTCGCGTCCAGCGCAGTCGCCTGCGCCAGCGGCATCCACGGGGTTGCGCGCAGCCGCGTTTCCGGGGCGCCGAGGCTGCCTACAACGCTGTGCATTCCGCCTGCGACGCTGCGCACGACGGTGCACCAGCCGACCCGCAGCACCCGAGGCGCCTCGTCGGCGAGCACCTGCAGTTTGGTGTTACGGGCGGCCACCGCGACGTGGTCGAGGAGTTCCAGCTCGCGATGAGCCTCCAGCAGACCGGTGTGCGGCCGCACGCTGTCCACCCGTACACCATTCAGCGCCTCTGCCGCGGTAATCAAGCTGTCCGGCATCGCTCCCGGGGCGAGGTCGACGACCAGGTCGTCGATGGCGTACCCGGAGGCCCGTTCCACCACGTCCAGCGACAGGATGTCGGCCCCGACCGAACCGAGCGCTACCGCCAGCGACCCCAGACTGCCCGGCCGGTCCACCAACTGGACGCGCAGCAGATAAGAGGACACGGGCAACACTGTCGCACAGCGGCGTCCGCCGGGCATGTCGGCGACGGTCAGCCGACCAGCTCTTCGGCGCCGAACGTACGCCAGTGTCACCGTCGGCGCCGAATGTGACGCCAATGTCGCTTTGGCGGTTCGTTAGGCTGGTCCCTCGTGTCCCAGATCTCCCGCGACGAGGTGGCCCACCTGGCGCGGCTGGCCCGGCTGGCGTTGACCGACACCGAACTGGACAGCTACGCCGGACAACTCGACGCCATCCTCACCCACGTCAGCGCCATCCAGGCCGTTGACGTCACCGGCGTCGAACCGACCGACAACCCGCTCAAAGACGTCAACGTCACCCGGCCGGACGCAGTGACTCCCTGCCTGTCTCAGCAGGAGGCGCTGGCGCAGGCACCCGAAGCCGTCGACGGACGCTTCGCCGTGCCGCAAATACTCGGGGAAAGCCAGTGACCGACATCGTCCGGATGAACGCCGCCACCGTGGCGACCAAGATCGCCGCCAAGGAGGTGTCCGCCACCGAGGTCACGCAGGCCTGCCTGGATCAGATCGCGGCGACCGACGATCGCTACCACGCGTTCCTGCATATCGGCGCCGACGAAGCGCTGGCGACAGCGGGCGTCGTCGACGACACCCTGGCTGCCGGTCAACCGCTGCCGTCGCCGCTGGCCGGGGTACCGCTGGCGCTCAAAGACGTGTTCACCACCGTGGACATGCCCACGACGTGCGGATCGAAAATACTCGAAGGTTGGCGTTCGCCCTACGACGCCACCCTGACGGCGCGGCTGCGCGCGGCGGGGATCCCGATTCTGGGCAAGACCAACATGGACGAGTTCGCGATGGGGTCTTCGACGGAGAACTCCGCTTATGGCCCCACCCGTAACCCGTGGGATGTGGAACGGGTGCCCGGCGGATCAGGTGGCGGCAGCGCCGCAGCGCTGGCCGCCTTTCAGGCTCCGCTGGCCATTGGAACCGACACTGGCGGTTCGATTCGCCAGCCCGCCGCGCTGACCGCCACCGTCGGGGTCAAACCAACCTACGGAACGGTTTCGCGCTACGGCCTGGTGGCCTGCGCGTCGTCGCTGGACCAGGGCGGTCCTTGTGCCCGAACGGTTTTGGACACCGCACTGCTGCATCAGGTGATTGCCGGACACGACCCCCGCGACTCCACTTCGGTCGACGTTCCGGTGGCCGATGTGGTCGGTGCAGCACGGGCCGGCGCGGACGGCGATCTGCGCGGCGTGCGCATCGGTGTGGTCCAACAGCTGAGGGGGGAGGGCTATCAGCCCGGGGTGCTGGCGTCGTTCAACGACGCCGTCGAGCGCCTGACGGCGTTGGGCGCCCAAGTGTCCGAAGTCGACTGCCCGCACTTCGATTACGCCCTGGCCGCCTATTACCTGATTCTGCCGTCCGAGGTGTCCAGCAACCTGGCTCGCTTCGATGCGATGCGCTACGGGCTGCGGGTCGGCAACGACGGCACGCACAGCGCCGAGGAGGTAATGGCATTGACCCGCGCTGCCGGGTTCGGGCCAGAAGTCAAGCGCCGCATCATGATCGGCACCTACGCGTTGTCGGCGGGCTATTACGACGCTTACTACAACCAGGCGCAGAAGGTGCGCACGCTGATCGCCCGCGACCTCGACCAGGCTTATCAAAACGTCGACGTGCTGATATCGCCGGCCACGCCGACAACTGCGTTCCGGCTGGGCGAAAAAGTCGACGATCCACTGGCGATGTATCTGTTCGACCTGTGCACACTGCCGCTGAACCTGGCCGGGCACTGCGGCATGTCAGTGCCGTCCGGATTGTCGCCGGACGACAACCTGCCGGTCGGGTTGCAGATCATGGCGCCCGCTCTTGCCGACGACCGCATCTACCGCGTGGGCGCCGCCTACGAAGCCGCTCGGGGACCATTGCCGTCGGCGATCTAGCCCGGCTCCTCCTCGCGCCGTCCCGCTCGCATCGTCGCCGAACGGATCCGCTGCCGCCCGGCTCCGCAGAGGGCAAGATGAGGGTATGCGCATCGGAGTTCTCACCGGCGGTGGCGACTGCCCGGGGCTCAACGCGGTCATCCGAGCGGTGGTGCGCACTTGCGGCTCCCGATACGGCTCGTCGGTAGTCGGGTTCCAGGACGGCTGGCGCGGGCTGCTGGAGAACCGCCGCATCCAGCTGCATAACGATGACCGCAACGACCGGCTGCTCGCCAAAGGCGGGACCATGCTGGGCACCGCCCGCGTCCACCCCGACAAGCTGCGGGCCGGCCTGGATCAGATCATGCAGACCTTGGACGACAACGGCATCGACGTGCTGATCCCGATCGGTGGTGAGGGAACGTTGACCGCGGCGCACTGGCTGTCCGAAGAGAACGTCCCGGTCGTCGGCGTGCCCAAGACGATCGACAACGACATCGACTGCACGGATGTGACTTTCGGGCACGACACGGCATTGACGGTTGCCACCGATGCCATCGACCGGTTGCACAGCACAGCCGAATCACACCAACGGGTCATGCTGGTCGAAGTGATGGGCCGGCATGCCGGCTGGATCGCCCTGAACGCCGGGTTGGCCTCCGGCGCGCACATGACGCTGATCCCCGAGCAGCCCTTCGACATCGACGAGGTGTGCCGGTCGGTCAAGCGACGTTTTCAACGCGGCGACTCGCACTTCATCTGCGTGGTGGCCGAGGGCGCTAAACCCGCGGAAGGGTCCATGAAACTCGCCGAGGGCGGAATCGACGAGTTCGGTCACGAGCGGTTCACCGGTGTCGCTGCGCAGCTGGCGGCTGAAGTGGAAAAGCGCATCAACAAGGACGTTCGGGTCACTGTGCTGGGCCATGTGCAACGCGGCGGGACGCCGACGGCCCACGACCGGGTTTTGGCCACCCGGTTCGGCGTCAACGCCGCCGATGCGGCCCACACCGGGGAGTACGGCATGATGGTGGCGCTGCGCGGGCAAGACATCGGCCGGGTGCCCCTCGCCGACGCGGTGCGTCAGCTCAAGTTGGTGCCGCAGAGCAGATACGACGACGCGGCCGCGTTCTTCGGCTGATTCCCGCCACTCGCTGCTCGAACCGGTCTCCGGCGCGAAAGCGAACCTGTTGGTCTGGAAATGGCCCTAGGGCATACCGTTAGTTGTAACGTTAGGGTATGGCGCTGTTTTACGGTGCGATAACCGGCACCGGCTTGTACGCCCGGTATAGGCGTATGTGTCAGCGGGGGCTTTGATCAGCTGCACAGCGTGAAGGCAGTCAAGACCGGCGACCGGCGCGCCAAGCTCGAGCAAGTCAAAGGCATGCTCATGATGCTGTACGGCATCGACGAGAACGCGGCCTTCAACCTGCTCAAGTGGTTATCCCAGGAAAGCAATGTCAAGCTGCGGCTGGTTGTCGAGCAGGTCGCCGAAGACTTCTGTGCGGTCAGTGAACGAGCCATCCCGTCGCGCTCGGTGTTCGACAGATTGCTGCTCAGCGCGCCCGGGCGGGTCTCGAGCGCACCGGACGACAGCACCGACGCGACCGCGTAAGCCGTCGGCTGAGTGGCGCGAAGTCGGCGGCTGTTTGGCAACTAGGATCGGCTTCATGACAGTTGCCGCCAGGGCATCGGAGGCCCAGCTGCTTGATTATGACGAGGTGGTCGCCCGCTACGACCCGGTGCTGGGCCTCGAGGTGCACGTCGAGCTCTCGACGGTCACCAAGATGTTCTGCGGCTGCCCTACGGCATTCGGCGCCGAACCCAACACCCAGGTCTGCCCGGTCTGCCTCGGTCTGCCAGGTTCACTGCCGGTGCTCAACGAAGCAGCTGTGGAATCCGCGATCCGGATCGGTCTGGCGTTGAACTGCCAGATCGTGCCGTGGTGCCGGTTCGCCCGGAAGAACTACTTCTACCCGGACATGCCGAAGAATTACCAGATTTCACAGTACGACGAGCCGATCGCCGTCAACGGCTATTTGGACGTGCCGCTGGAGGACGGCGGCACCTGGCGGGTGGACATCGAACGGGCGCACATGGAAGAGGACACCGGCAAGCTCACCCACCTGGGGAGCGAGACGGGCCGTATCCATGGTGCGACGACGTCGTTGATCGACTACAACAGGTCGGGCGTGCCGCTGATCGAGATCGTCACCAAGCCGATCGTGGGAACCGGGGCACGGGCGCCGCAGATCGCGCGGGCATACGTGACCGCTCTGCGAGAGTTGTTGCGCCAGCTAGGTGTTTCGGACGTGCGGATGGACCAGGGTTCGATGCGCTGCGATGCCAACGTGTCGCTGAAGCCGACCGGTGCGGCGGTGTTCGGCACCCGCACCGAAACCAAGAACGTCAACTCGCTGAAAAGTGTCGAAGTAGCGGTGTCCTACGAGATGCAACGTCAGGGCGCTGTGTTGTCGTCCGGGGGCCGAATCACCCAGGAAACGCGTCACTTTCACGAGGCCGGATACACCAGTGCGGGCCGCACCAAGGAAACCGCCGAGGATTATCGCTACTTTCCCGAGCCCGACCTGGAGCCCGTCGCGCCGAGTGCAGAGCTTGTCGAGCGTCTGCGCCAGTCCATTCCCGAGTTGCCGTGGTTGGCGCGCAGGCGAATTCAGCAAGACTGGGGCGTCTCCGACGAGGTGATGCGTGACCTTGTCAATGCCGGGGCGGTTGAGTTGGTCACGGCCACCGTGGCGCAGGGTGCCTCGAGTGATGCGGCGCGCGCCTGGTGGGGCAACTTCTTGACGGAGAAGGCCAAAGAAGCCGGCGTCGGACTCGACGAGTTGGCCATCACGCCCAAACAGGTCGCCGCGGTGGTGGCACTCGTCGACGAGGGCAAATTATCGAACAAGTTGGCCCGTCAGGTGTTTGAGGGCGTGCTCGCGGGTGAGGGCGAACCCGAGCAGGTGATGAACGCGCGCGGATTGGCCGTGGTCCGCGACGATTCACTGATTCAGGTTGCCGTCGATGAAGCACTGGCTGCCAATCCCGACGTGGCGCAGAAGATCCGCGGCGGCAAGGTGCAGGCAGCAGGCGCCATCGTGGGCGCGGTGATGAAGGCGACCAAGGGTCAGGCCGACGCCGCACGGGTGCGCGAACTGGTGCTTGCCGCCTGCAGCTGAGTCGCAATCGACTCTCTTGCTGTCGTCGCCGCCGGCCGCGAGATTCCGCGTCAGGTCTTGTCGTCGTTGTTGCGGGGGAAACCGCCGCCCTGCGGGAAGAGCGGGAACACGACGTCGTCGAGCTTCTCCGCGTCGCCTGCCGTTTTGTTGACCGTTGCGCCCCATACGTTGCCGTCCAGCGACATCCGCAGCGCCCAGGCGTGGGCATGGGTGTCTTGGCGCACCACGTCGGGGTCACCGGTGACGGCCCCGGTTGCCGGCGCCAAGCGCACCGCCACCGTCTGTTTGGTGTTGATCAGGTTCACCAGCACGGTGCCGTCGAGCGCCGCACAGCCCGCCACGCCCGGGCGGTTGGGCCAGGTCCACACCGTGGACACTTTCGAGTCTTTGGTGATGCGCTGCAGCCGATCCGCGTCGGGCGCGCGGTCGGTGAGGTAAAGCGAGCCGTCGACCGGATCGATGCACATCCCGCCGCCGGCGCCGATCCCGGACAGCGCGGTGGTCTGCGGTGCCTGGTTGATTGTGGTCGGCTGTTCGATCCGCAGTACCTTGCCCGCCAGTGACGCCGGATCGGCTGCTAGGGCCGGGTTGCCCGCGTCGCCGGTGAGGACTTCCAGGGTGGTCGGGCTGGTGAAGATCAACGCGCCGGTGTTGCCGGTGGCGCCCTTGGGGATGCCGGTCAGGATGTCTTTGGGAATATCGCCGTCGGCGATGCGGATCACCCGGTTGTCCGAAGGCGTGCTGACGTAGGCGTACATCAGCTGGTCCTGCGAGTAGGTCGGCGACAGCACGATATCCATCAGTCCGCCGTCGCCGGACGGATCGACCGGGATGATCATCTTGACCTTCGGCTCGGCGTTGACCGACACCTCTTTGACAGCGCCGGTGATGCGCTCGGCCACCAGCGCCGACTTGCTGTCCGGGCCCATGATCAGCCCGCTGGTGCTTTCCAGGCAGCCTTGCATCACGCCGGGAGCGGGGCACTCCTTGGGAAACGGATTCGACGGCAGCGGCGGCGGTGGCGGCGGTTTGGATGTCTGCGCCGGCTGCCGTTCCGGCTGGGTGGTGAACGGCTGCGACTGGTTGTCGTCAAAACGCGCGCAGCCGGTGGCGATCGTCAGCAACGCGCACAGGGCAGCCAGCCCGTGCCGACCCCGCCACCGCAACAGCATGATCGCAAGATTACGGATATTCCGGCCTGGTTGCCGACGACGGGTGGTCCGCGGTTCTGCCGCCGGACTCCAACTCGGGTCACGGATCAGGCGCGACTCGTGGAATAGTCTGCAAAAGCGCCGCTCAAATCCCCGATTCCGCAGCAAATGCCCTTACCCTGACACGCGTGACCAGTCATACTCATGACGCTCAGTGGCGGCGGCAGGACGAGTCCTCGGCGCCGACCACGGTACGCCCGGCCGGGGCAAGCCTGGTCGACCCGGAAGACGACGTGCCGTCAGCCAATTATGCAGGCGATTACGAGACGACCACCATCCCGTATTACAAAGCCCGGGCGGAGGCCGCGTCGCCGGCCAATTCCGGATACGGCGTGGCAAACGTCCATGATCCGCTGCCTTATTCGCGGTCGGCCGCTGACCGCCCTGGCGCCATTTTCGGATCTGGCGATATCGACCCAGAGTTCGAGCAGGATCGGGCGCGGCCCGACGGTCGTCGGGGGACCCAGGACCTCGGCCTGCTGTTCTTGCGGGTCGGCTTGGGTGTGGTGCTGGTCGCGCACGGGCTGCAAAAGTTGTTCGGCTGGTGGGGCGGCGAGGGACTTACCGGACTCCGGAACTCCCTGTCGGATGTCGGCTACCAGCACGCCGACATCCTCACCTACTGCGTGGCAGGCGGCGAGATCGGGGCCGGTGTGCTGCTGGTGCTCGGCCTGTTCACTCCGCTGGCCGCCGCAGGCGCGCTGGCCTACCTGATCAACGGTCTGATCGCCGGTATGGCCGGTCAGAACCGGCGGTCGTTCCCGTTCTTCCTGCCCAACGGCCACGAATACGAACTCACCTTGATCATCGCCACCATCGCGGTCATCCTGGTCGGTCCGGGCCGGTACGGCTTCGACGCCGGTCGGGGCTGGGCGCGTCGGCCGTTCATCGGATCGATCGCGGCGCTGCTGGCGGGAATCGCCGGCGGCGTTGCGGTGTGGGTGCTGCTCAACGGTGCCAACCCGGTGGCCTGACCGTCACCGGTAGGGATTGGGCACCCGTCCTGCACTGACCTCAGTCAGCAATGGCAGTGTCGCGAATGTCACGGCCGGTAGCCGAATCTCTCCGCCGTCGACCAGGTGCGCGCGCGCCCAGGAACCTCTGCTGAAGCGCAGCCCGTCCATGTCGTCCCAGCGCACTGTCCGGCTGCCGAACAGCGTGCGGACCGTCACACCGCGGTCACCAGCGACGGTGCGCAACCGGAAGATCAACGCCGACAACAGCAGTGGCAGCACCAGCAGCGGCGCGGTCAGCGGCCAGGTGAGCACCGGTACGAGCAGTCCGAGAGTGAAGAAGCCGACTGCTAAATGCGCTATCGGTGAGATCCTCAACACGACGGGCGGCGGCGCCGAAGGGTGCTCCGATGACTCGGTTGTCACTCAGGCATCATTTCACCCGGTCGGCGACGGCTTACCCGGCGTAGTCGGTCGGGGGAGGATTTGACTGCTGACCTGTGCGGAGGCTACCGTCGAGCGCTGTGGAAACCCGTAAAATGCTTGTAGTACTTGGTCGGCGCGTTGGTGTCTGACCAGCCGAAGCAGGCCCTCAGCATCTGAGGCGGTCCAGCCACCAACGCGCAACCCTCGTGCAGCTGAGCTGACGGGGGTTTTTTGATGCCCACCATCTTTCACATCGCGACGCAGTAAGAGGACACAGTGAGCGCACCTACTACTCCACAACCGTCGGCGGCACCGGACGCGCCGCAGCAGGGCAACAGCGCGCCGCCGTCGGTCAAGGCGGCCCGGGCGGTGGCGGCGGAGTCGCAACGGTCGCCGGCCTCGCAACGCAAAGTCGTTGCCTCGGAGCAACTCACCGGCGCGCAGTCGGTGATCCGGTCGTTGGAGGAACTCGACGTCGAGGTGATCTTCGGCATCCCCGGCGGCGCGGTCTTGCCCGTCTACGATCCGCTCTTCGATTCGGTGAAGCTGCGCCACGTTCTGGTCCGCCACGAGCAGGGCGCCGGTCACGCCGCCAGCGGCTACGCGCACGCCACCGGCAAGGTCGGGGTCTGCATGGCCACCTCCGGACCTGGCGCCACCAACCTGGTCACGCCGCTTGCCGACGCGCAGATGGACTCGATCCCGGTCGTCGCGATCACCGGGCAGGTCGGGCGTTCGCTGATCGGCACCGACGCCTTCCAGGAGGCCGACATCTCCGGCATCACCATGCCGATCACCAAACACAATTTTTTGGTCCGCAGCGGCGACGAGATACCGCAGGTGCTCGCCGAAGCCTTCCACATCGCGGCGAGTGGACGTCCTGGGGCTGTTCTCGTTGATATCCCCAAAGACGTGCTGCAGGGTCAGTGCACGTTCAGTTGGCCGCCGCGGATGGATCTGCCGGGATACAAGCCGAACACCAAGCCGCACAACCGCCAGGTCCGGGAAGCCGCCAAGCTGATCGCCGGCGCAAGCAAGCCGGTGCTCTACGTCGGCGGGGGAGTGATCCGCGGCGACGCGTCCGAGCAGCTCCTCGAACTGGCCGAGCTGACCGGCATTCCGGTGGTCACCACGTTGATGGCCCGCGGTGCCTTCCCGGACAGCCACCCGCAGAACCTCGGCATGCCGGGCATGCACGGCACCGTTGCGGCGGTCGCGGCGCTGCAGCGCAGTGACCTGCTGATCGCGCTCGGCACCCGGTTCGATGACCGGGTCACCGGGAAACTGGAATCGTTTGCGCCTGAGGCCAAAGTCATCCACGCCGACATCGACCCCGCCGAGATCGGCAAGAACCGCCACGCCGACGTGCCGATCGTCGGTGACGTCAAAGCCGTGATCACCGACTTGACCGCCGCTCTGCACCACGATGCAGCACCCGGCAGCGTCGGACAGGACAACATCGCCGAATGGTGGGAGTACCTCAACGGCATCCAGTCCACCTACCCGCTGAGCTACGGCCCGCAAAGTGACGGCAGCCTGAGCCCGGAATTCGTGATCTCCACGCTGGGCGCCATCGCCGGTCCCGACGCCGTGTACGTCGCCGGAGTGGGTCAACACCAGATGTGGGCAGCGCAGTTCATCCGCTACGAAAAGCCGCGCACCTGGCTCAATTCCGGCGGTTTGGGCACCATGGGATACGCCGTGCCGGCGGCCATGGGCGCGAAGCTGGCCCGCCCCGAGGCCGAGGTGTGGGCCATCGACGGCGACGGCTGCTTTCAGATGACCAACCAGGAGCTGGCCACCTGCGCCATCGAAGGTGCTCCGATCAAGGTCGCGTTGATCAACAACGGCAACCTGGGCATGGTGCGCCAGTGGCAAACCCTGTTTTACGAAGAGCGCTACTCGCAAACCGATTTGGCGACGCACTCCCACCGCATCCCCGACTTCGTCAAGTTGGCCGAGGCGCTCGGCTGCGTCGGATTGCGTTGTGAGCGTGAAGAAGATGTCGCCGACGTCATCAACCAGGCCCGGGCGATCAACGACCGCCCGGTGGTGATCGACTTCATCGTCGGGGCCGACGCACAGGTGTGGCCGATGGTGGCCGCCGGCACCAGCAACGACGAGATCCAGGCCGCGCGCGGCATCCGGCCCCTGTTCGACGACGAGAGCGAAGGCCACGCCTGATGAGCGCGACCACCACGCCGACGCACACGTTTTCGGTTCTCGTCGAGGACAAGCCGGGCGTGCTCGCCCGAGTGGCAGCCCTGTTTTCCCGGCGCGGATTCAACATCGAGTCGCTGGCTGTGGGTGCCACCGAGCAGAAGGACATGTCGCGCATGACGATCGTGGTGTCCGCCGAGGAGACGCCACTGGAGCAGATCACCAAACAGCTCAACAAACTGATCAACGTCATCAAAATCGTCGAGCAGGACGAGGACAACTCGGTCGCCCGCGAATTGGCGTTGATCAAAGTACGCGCCGACGCCGGCACCCGCAGTCAAGTGATCGAGGCGGTGAACCTGTTCCGCGCCAACATCATTGACGTTTCACCAGAGTCGCTCACCATCGAGGCCACCGGGACGCCGGCAAAACTCGAGGCGCTGCTGCGGGTGCTGGAGCCGTTCGGTGTCCGCGAAATAGTGCAATCCGGCGTGGTGTCGTTGTCGCGCGGTCCGCGCGGCATGGGCAGCGCTGCTAAATGAGTAATCGAGCCGGGCATCTTCAAGAAGGAGAAAACTGACGTGGCGTCAGAGGAATTGCAGCTGTTCTACGACGACGACGCAGATCTGTCGATCATCCAGGGGCGCAAAGTCGGCGTGATCGGTTACGGCAGCCAGGGGCACGCTCACTCGCTGAGCTTGCGGGATTCCGGCGTGCAAGTGCGGGTCGGCCTCAAAGAGGGCTCCAAATCCCGGGACAAGGTCACCGAACAGGGGCTCGACGTGGACACGCCCGCCGAGGTGGCCAAGTGGGCCGACGTGATCATGCTGCTGGCGCCCGACACTGCGCAGGCGGACATCTTCAAAAACGAAATTGAGCCGAATCTCGAAGACGGCGATGCGTTGTTCTTCGGTCACGGGCTCAACATTCACTTCGGGTTGATCAAGCCGCCTGCCGATGTCACCGTCGCGATGGTAGCTCCGAAGGGGCCCGGCCACCTCGTGCGGCGGCAGTTCGTCGACGGCAAGGGTGTGCCGGCCCTGATCGCCGTCGACCAGGACCCGACCGGCAACGGCGAGGCGCTGGCGCTGTCCTACGCCAAAGCCATCGGCGGCACCCGGGCCGGTGTCATCAAGACCACCTTCAAGGACGAGACGGAGACGGATCTGTTCGGCGAGCAGGCCGTATTGTGCGGTGGCACCGAAGAATTGGTGAAGGTCGGCTTCGACGTGATGGTCGAGGCGGGCTATCCGCCGGAGATGGCCTACTTCGAGGTCCTGCACGAGCTGAAGCTGATCGTCGACTTGATGTACGAGGGTGGCATTGCCCGGATGAACTACTCAGTGTCCGACACCGCCGAATTCGGTGGGTATCTGTCCGGTCCGCGGGTCATCGACGCCGACACCAAGGAGCGGATGCGGGCCATCCTCCGCGACATCCAGGACGGCAGCTTCACCAAGAAGCTGGTCGCTAACGTCGAGGGCGGCAACAAGCAACTCGAGCAGCTGCGCAAAGAGAACGCCGAACACCCGATTGAGGTCACCGGTAAGAAGCTGCGAGACCTGATGAGCTGGGTCGACCGCCCGATCACTGAAACAGCCTGAACTCGACGCCGCCGAGCGTGCACTCACTGCGAAGTCGTCGGGGAAAAATTTCGCAGCGATTAAACGTTCGTCGGCCTCCGGTGCTCAGGCCACGTCGGCTCGCACACCGAAGACGGGCTGACGTATCCGACCGTTGGCGAAAGCAGAAGACCAGGGCTTACGGCCCAGGCTGTCGGCCCAAACCAGCTGCAGCGCTTGAACACTATTGCCGTAGAACGTGATCGCCGCCTTCATGTGCGCGTCAGGGTGCTCTACCCGAATAACTTCGGCTGCCAGTCCGCCGACGATCGAGATCTGGTCGCCCGGCGCCAGCTTGCCGCCGTCCATAAGGTGCGCGGCAACGGTGTTTAGCAGTACGGTCGCCGACTGCGGTGGAAGGGCCGTCACCAACAATTCGGGCAGGCCGCACTCGTGCAGACCGACCGTGTATGCATGGGGCGTACGGTCGCTCTCGACGAACTGCACCGCCCAACCATGCTTTTGCACCGTCTCACGAATTGCTTCCAGCCACTCCTGCACGGTGGCCTCCGGGTGATCGCACATCCAGCACATATGACTCTCTCCTTCTGTCGTCACAACTTGACGACAGGATCCACCCGAGCACCGACAAAAAGGCGCGCCAGCCCGCTACAGCCGACCCGGTGCGCCCGGCTGCGCCGCGCTTGCGATCGCCGCTTGGCTGATGGCGGCGACCCGCTGCGCCCGGCTGCGCCGCGCTTGCGATCGCCGCTTGGCTGGTGGCGGCGACCCGCTGCGCCCGGCTGCGCCGCGCTTGCGATCGCCGCTTAGGCTGGCCGGGTGAGCCTGCCTGTTGTTCTCATCGCCGACAAACTCGCCGAATCGACCGTTGACGCCCTGGGTGACCAGGTCGAAGTGCGCTGGGTCGACGGTCCCGACCGGGAAAAGCTGCTCGCGGCGGTACCCGACGCCGACGCGCTGCTGGTCCGGTCGGCTACCACCGTTGACGCCGAGGTGCTGGCCGCGGCGCCGAAGCTGAAGATCGTTGCCCGCGCCGGCGTCGGGCTGGACAACGTCGACGTCGAGGCCGCCACCGAGCGCGGCGTGCTCGTCGTCAACGCGCCGACGTCGAATATCCACAGCGCCGCCGAGCACGCTGTGGCGCTGCTGTTGGCGGCATCTCGTCAGATCAACGAGGCCGACGCATCGCTGCGGGCCCATACCTGGAAGCGGTCGTCGTTCTCCGGCACGGAGATCTTCGACAAGACGGTCGGGATCGTCGGGCTGGGCCGCATCGGACAACTGGTTGCTCAGCGCCTGGCCGCTTTCGGTGCCCACATCTTGGCCTACGACCCGTACGTGTCGCAGGCGCGTGCCGCTCAACTCGGGATCGAGCTGCTGTCCCTCGAGGAGTTGCTCGGCCGGGCCGACTTCATCTCGGTGCACCTGCCCAAGACGCCGGAGACGGCCGGCCTCATCGACAAAGACGCGCTGGCCAAGACCAAGCCGGGTGTCATCATCGTCAACGCCGCACGCGGCGGCCTGGTGGACGAGTCGGCGCTGGCTGAAGCCGTGCGCAACGGCCAGGTGCGAGCCGCCGGTATCGACGTGTTCGCCAGCGAACCCTGCACCGACAGCCCGTTGTTCGACCTGCCCCAGATAGTGGTCACACCGCACCTGGGGGCCTCCACCGCCGAGGCCCAAGACCGTGCGGGCACCGATGTGGCGAAGAGCGTGAAACTTGCGCTTGCCGGCGAGTTCGTACCCGACGCGGTCAACGTCGGCGGCGGAACGGTCAGCGAAGAGGTCGCGCCGTGGCTGGACCTGGTGCGCAAACTCGGCCTGCTGGCCGGCGCGTTGTCCGACCGGTTGCCGGTGTCACTGTCGGTGCAGGTGCGCGGTGAGTTGGCCGCTGAAGACGTTGAGGTGCTGCGGCTTTCGGCCCTGCGCGGATTGTTCTCCGCGGTCATCGAAGACCAGGTGACGTTCGTCAACGCCGCGGCGATCGCCGAGGAGCGCGGCGTAGCCGCCGAGATCAGCACCGCGTCGGAGAGCCCCAACCACCGCAGCGTGGTGGACGTACGGGCGGTCGCGGCCGACGGGTCGTCGGTCAACGTCGCCGGCGCACTGTCCGGGCCGCAGCTGGTCGAGAAGATCGTGCAGATCAACGGCCGCAACTTCGATCTGCGTGCGCAAGGCACGAATCTCGTCATCAATTACACCGACCAGCCTGGCGCGCTCGGCAAGATCGGCACGTTGCTCGGTACGGCCGGGGTGAACATTTCCGCCGCCCAGCTGTCCCAGGACGCAGAAGGGCCGGCCGCCACAATCCTGTTGCGACTCGACCGGGACGTGCCTGCCGAAGTGCGCGCCGAGATCAGCAGCGCCGTCAACGCGAACAAGCTGGAAGTGGTTGACCTGTCGTGACCCTAAAGTTGGCGGTCATCGCCGGCGACGGGATCGGTCCCGAGGTTATGACGGAAGCCGTGCGTGTTCTCGACGCGGTGCTACCCGGCGTGGGCAAGACGGATTACGACCTGGGCGCGCGGCGCTACCACGCGACCGGTGAAGTGTTGCCCGACACGGTCGTCGACGAGTTACGGGCCCACGACGCCATCCTGCTCGGCGCGATCGGCGATCCCTCCGTGCCCAGCGGGATCCTGGAACGCGGGCTGCTGCTGCGGTTGCGCTTCGAACTCGACCATCACGTCAACTTGCGGCCGGCCCGGTTGTATCCCGGGGTCACCGGCCCGCTCTCCGGCAATCCGCACATCGACTTCGTGGTGGTGCGGGAAGGAACCGAAGGCCCCTACACCGGCAACGGCGGGGCTATCCGCGTCGGCACAGTCCACGAAGTGGCCACCGAGGTCAGTGTCAACACCGCCTTCGGCGTTCAACGAGTGGTGCACGACGCGTTCGGGCGGGCCCGACAACGCCGGAACCACCTCACCCTGGTGCACAAGACCAACGTGCTCGCCTTCGCCGGAGCGCTGTGGTGGCGAACCGTACAGGAGGTCGCCGAACAGTATCCCGAGGTCGAGATCGCCTATCAGCACGTCGACGCCGCGACGATCCACCTGGTCACCGACCCCGGGCGCTTCGACGTCATTGTCACTGACAATTTGTTCGGTGACATCATCACCGACCTGGCCGCCGCAATTTGCGGCGGTATCGGTCTGGCCGCCAGTGGCAACATCGACGCCACCCGCACCAACCCGTCTATGTTCGAGCCGGTACACGGCAGCGCGCCGGACATCGCCGGGCAGGGCATCGCCGATCCGACCGCGGCGATCATGTCCGTGGCGTTGCTGCTTTCTCACGTCGGCGAAGACGCCGCCGCCGCGCGCGTTGATCGGGCTGTAGCGGATTTTCTGGCCAGTCGAGGGAACGAACAGCTCTCCACCGGCGAAGTCGGCGAACGGATTGCCAGCGGGCTCTGATCTCCAGTCCGGGCGGCACCACGTCGGTGGGCACCACTGGGGCCGCTAACAGCGGAAAGAGGCTGCACACCGCGAACGCCAAGGGAAAATCGGTCGCGGCGATCAGGGCGCCGAACGCAGGGGGGCCACCGGCCGCCATCAACCGCTGATAAGTGTTCTGGAGGCCCAACGCGCGTCCACTCCAGAACGGCCCGGCGTATTCCGTGACCGCGGTTGACTCCAGCCCGTTGTCCAGCACTGCGATCACCGACGCGGCGACCATAAGTGGCACGGCAGCTGACCAGCCCAGCTGGTCGGTGAACGCTAATGCGATCAAGACAAAAGCGCCAGCGATGGCGACCGTGCGGAGCGGCCGCAACCGAGAACCGACGCGATCCGACCAGCGGCCCGCGACGACACGGCCCAACGCACCGACCAGTTGCGAGACGGTGACCAGTGTCCCGGCCGATGCGACGGACCAGCCGTGGGCGTTGATCAGCCAGACCAGCATGAACGTCACCGTTACTGTCTGCGGCATCATCAGCAGCGCCGAGACCGCATGGATTCTGCGCAGCACGTGTGTGCGGCGGTACGGGTTGGCCAGCTCCTCGTCGCTGGCAGCCATCCGCGACTTCCGCGGCGGATCGATCACGCCGAGGGCGGCTGCTACCGCCGACACCGTGCACGCCACCGCCGGAAACATCAAGCCCGCCCCTGCGCTGTGTTCGGAGAGCTCGGGAATGATCAAAGCGCCCAGTGCGATGCCCACCGGCTGTGCGGTCTGGCGGATGCCCATCGCCAAACCGCGCTGGTGCGGCGGAAACCAGCCCGACACCAACCGGCCACCGGCGGAGTTGCAGCTGGCGGCGGCCATGCCGCCAAGAAACAAGAACACAGAGATGGCCAGCAGCGAATGCGTCGATGCCGCGGCATAGGCGGCGGCTGCTGTCAACGCCGAGCCCACCGTGAGCACGATCCGCTCCCCGAAGCGGTCCAGCACGTAGCCCCAGAGGATCAGGGTGGCCACCATGCCCCAACTGGGCATGGAGGACAACAGACCGGCCTCGGCCAGCGGGGTGCCCCGCTCGGCTTCTAGGGCGGGAATCAAGAAGGCGACACCGTTGATGAAAATGAACGCACTTGCCGTCACACCCAGCGAGAGCGCCACCATAAGCCAGCGCGCGGGCGCGCTAAGCGACTCTCTGGCCACGAATCCATGCTGTCACATGAATTTCCTATGTCATGGTCAGCAAACTCGCGTTTGGTTGCACAGCGCCACCTCCAGCCCGGTGATGCCGCAAACCAGACGTCGGCGGGTCGTCACATCCGTCGCAGAGCACCTCTCGTCCGGAGTATTGGTGTGCCCACCTTCGAGCGACTTCTGGCTGGGTGTCGCTCGAAGGTGGGCACTGACCATGCCCGGGTGATCTGAGACTGATGTGACTTGAGTGGTCCAGTCGGGGGCGAGGCATCGCGCCGTTCGGCGCACATCGTCTGCGGGCTTCGCTTGATTGCCCGCCTCCTCCGCGCGCCGTTCGGCGCACATCGTCTGCGGGCTAGGCTGTCACGAATGCGCCTTGGGAGAATTGCCAGCCCGGACGGTGTCGCCTTCGTCAGCATTGAAGGCGATGAACCTGACGGATTGACGGCGCGCGAGATAGCAGAACACCCTTTCGGCACTCCAAGCTTCACCGGCCGGTCCTGGCCGCTGGCCGACGTGCGGCTGCTGGCCCCAATGTTGGCCAGCAAAATCATCTGCGTGGGAAAGAACTACGCGGCCCACGTCACGGAGATGGGCGGCACCGCGCCGCCCGCAGACCCGGTGATCTTCATCAAACCCAACACCGCGATCATCGGGCCGAATGTGCCAATCCGGTTACCGGCAAACGCGTCTCCCGTGCACTTTGAAGGCGAATTAGCCGTCGTCATCAGTCGGCCCTGCAAGGACGTGCCGGCCGCCCGCGTTGCGGAAAGCATTCTCGGCTACACAATCGGCAACGATGTGTCGGCCCGCGACCAGCAACAGGCGGACGGACAGTGGACCCGCGCGAAGGGCCATGACACGTTCTGCCCCGTCGGACCCTGGGTTACCACCGACGTCGACCCAGCCGACCTGGAACTGCGCACCGAAGTCAACGGCCAGGTCAAACAGCACAGCCGGACATCGCTGATGATCCACGACGTCGCAGCCATAGTCGAATGGATCTCGGCGGTCATGACTTTGTTACCCGGCGACCTCATCTTGACGGGGACACCCGAAGGTGTCGGTCCCATCGAGGACGGCGACACCGTCAGCGTCACGGTCGAGGGCATCGGCACGTTGACCAACCCGGTGATTCGCAAGGGAAAGGCGTGACCACAGCGGCCGGCGTGCGGGTACGGTTCTGTCCGTCGCCCACCGGAGTTCCGCACGTCGGACTCATCCGGACAGCGCTTTTCAACTGGGCATATGCCCGGCACACCGGCGGTACCTTCGTCTTCCGTGTCGAGGACACCGACCCGCTGCGCGACACCGAGGAAAGTTATCTGTCGCTGCTCGACGCGCTGCGCTGGCTCGGCTTGAATTGGGATGAGGGTCCCGAGATCGGCGGACCGTACGAACCCTATCGGCAGTCGCAGCGGCAACACATCCATCGTGACGTGGTGGCGGCCCTGCTGGCCGCCGGTGAAGCCTACGAGGCGTTCTCGACACCGGAAGAAGTCGAGGCCCGCCACCTTGCCGCCGGTCGCAATCCCAAACTCGGCTACGACAACTTCGATCGCGACCTGACCGACGAGCAGCGCTCGGTCTATCGGATCGAGGGCCGCAAGCCGGTGGTGCGCCTGCGCATGCCAGACGAAGACCTCGGCTGGCACGACCTGGTCCGCGGACCGACCACTTTCGCGGCGGGCACGATCCCGGACTTCGCGCTGACTCGTGCCAGCGGAGACCCGTTGTACACCTTGGTGAACCCGGTGGACGATGCGTTGATGCGCATCACGCACGTGTTGCGCGGAGAGGATCTGCTGCCCTCGACTCCTCGCCAAATCGCGTTGTACCGGGCCCTGATCCGCATCGGGGTGGCTGAGCGAGTTCCTGAGTTCGCGCATCTGCCAACCGTTTTGGGCGAAGGCACCAAGAAACTGTCCAAGCGCGATCCGCAATCCAATCTGTTCGCTCACCGGGACCGGGGCTTCATCCCCGAAGGTTTGCTCAATTACCTTGCGTTACTGGGCTGGTCGATCGCCGAGGACCGCGACCTGTTCAGCCTCGCGGAAATGGTGACTGCCTTCGACGTGGCAGACGTCAACTCCAATCCGGCACGATTCGACCAGAAGAAGGCCGACGCGCTCAACGCCGAACACATCCGACTGCTGGCCGTCGACGACTTCGCGCGCCGACTGGACGAGTATTTCCGGGTCCATGGTCACCGCACTGGGCTGGACGCTGCCGACTTCGCGGTCGCCGCGGATCTGGTGCAGACCCGCATCGTCGTCCTGGGCGACGCCTGGCAGCTGCTGAAATTTCTCAACGACGACGAGTACGTGATCGACCCGAAGGCCGCCGCGAAAGAGCTGGGGGCCCCGGCGGTACCGGTCCTCGAGGCCGCAGTGTCCGTGCTGTACGGCCTGACTGACTGGACGGTGGCCAGCATTGAAGGCGCGCTCAAAACGGCCCTCATTGACGAACTCGAGCTCAAACCGCGCAAGGCGTTCGGCCCGGTCCGGGTGGCAGCCACGGGCACACTGATCAGCCCGCCGCTGTTCGAATCGCTGGAATTACTCGGCCGAGAGCGCACTTTGCACCGTCTGCGCGCAGCCCACGACCGGTTCACGCAGAACTAGCCGCATGGGATTGTGGGTCGGATCTTTGGTAATCTGCTCGTCGGCCCTTCGACGGCGGGCAGCTGCGGCGGCGTGACCTGAATAAGGCGCACGGAGCCCTCTGACCAGCCGTTTCAGCGGGCCAATGGGGTATGGTGTAATTGGCAACACAGCTGATTCTGGTTCAGCCATTCTAGGTTCGAGTCCTGGTACCCCAGCAAAACCGGTCCACGACAAGCAATTAGGCGCGCGTGCCGCCGTCGGCTATGCTGACAGCTCGGATCGGTTCCGGCCCCGTCGTCTAGCGGCCTAGGACGCCGCCCTCTCACGGCGGTAGCGTGGGTTCGAATCCCATCGGGGCTACTTTCGATTGATGCCGGGCGTTAGTGTCCGGGAGCCGGTGCAGTCGAGCCGCCCACCGGCATGTGCGGCAATCCAAGCTTGCCGTGGTCCCATGACCGGGTGCGGTTGCTGACGATGCGCACCGCGATCCGCTTGTTCATCATCTGGTCGACGAACGGCTTCACGTCGTCGCTGTAGGGCCCGGTGTAGCGTTCCCACACACTGACCCCGACCCGAAAGATGGCATCGGGATCGTCGACGATTTCGGCCACACCTTCAAAGGACACGCCGCGCAGCGTGTCGTACGTCTGACCGTCCTCGAGCAGGAAACTTACCCGCGGGTCCCGCCGGAGGTTGACGGCTTTCTGCGACTTGGCTTTGGTCTCCAACCAGATCTGGCCGTCGACTACGCCATACCACATCGCGGTCAGATGGGGCTGCCCGTCGGGTCCGACCGTGGCCAGCGTGCCGGTTCGGTTGTTGGCGACGAACTCGGCGATCTCAGAGTCGGACATGACGATCTGCGCGCGCTGATTGGTTCCCATCAGGTGAGTGTGTCAGGTCGTGGTGTGCGCTTCACGGCGAGATCAAACGAGTGAGCTCGTCCGCGGCGGCCAACAGATCGGCCGCCCAACGCGTGCCGGGGCGGCGACCCATCCGATCGACCGGTCCGGACACCGATATGGCTGCCACCACCGCTGCGCGGGCATCGCGCACCGGCGCCGAAACACTTGCGACGCCGGGCTCTCGCTCGGCCACACTCTGTGCCCAACCGCGCCGGCGCACATCGGCCAACGTGCGATCGGTGAATTCGGCGTTCGGCAAGACCGCCTGCTGGACAGCGGAATCGCTGTAGGCCAGCAGTACCTTGGCGCCGGAACCGGCCGTCATCGGCAGCCTCGCGCCGACTGGGACGGTGTCCCGAAGGCCCGCAGGCGGTTCCATTGCGGCGATGCAAACCCGCGAGGTGCCCTCGGCACGGTACAGCTGCACACTCTCGCCGGTGACTTCACGCAGCCGCGGCAGCACCACCGCACTGGCCGCCAACAGCGGATCATCGACATGGGCGGCCAATTCGCTGACCGCCGGTCCGATCCGCCAGCGGCCATCGCCGTTGCGGGCCAACAATCGATGAGCTTCCAGCCCGATCGCCAAGCGGTGCGCCGTCGCTCTCGGCAAGCCGGTGCGACTGCTCAGTTCGGCCAGAGCACATGGTGATTCTGCGATTGCGTGCAACATCACCACGGCTTTGTCCAGTACGCCGATTCCGCTATCCTGTCCCACAGAGAGATACTAGCGTCTCGCATAGTGAGATCAAGTAGCGAGCCCGCACGACCGGAATCGAGAAGAACATGTCACCTGACGCTGATGTGACAACCAGGCCGCGCACTTTGGCGCAGAAGATTTGGGATGACCACGTGGTGGTGTCCGGCGGCGGCAGCAATCCGGATCTCATCTATATCGACCTCCACCTGGTGCACGAGGTCACCAGCCCGCAAGCGTTCGACGGCCTCCGGTTGGCCGGCCGTCCGGTCCGACGGCCCGATCTCACCCTGGCCACTGAAGATCACAACGTGCCGACCACTGACATCGACAAGCCGATCGCCGACCCGGTGTCGCGCACTCAGGTGGAGACGTTGCGCCGCAACTGTGCCGAGTTCGGTATCCGGCTTTACCCGATGGGCGACATCGATCAGGGGATCGTGCACGTCGTGGGGCCGCAGTTGGGCCTCACCCAGCCGGGTATGACCGTCGTCTGCGGTGACAGTCATACCTCCACCCATGGTGCGTTCGGCGCGCTGGCAATGGGCATTGGGACGTCGGAGGTCGAGCATGTGCTGGCCACCCAGACCTTGTCCCTGCGGCCGTTCAAGACGATGGCGGTCAATGTCGACGGACAACTGCCCGCCGGCGTCACCGCCAAAGACATCATTCTGGCGTTGATCGCGAAAATCGGGACCGGCGGCGGGCAGGGCTACGTCATCGAATACCGGGGCAGCGCCATCGAATCGCTGTCGATGGAGGGCCGGATGACCGTTTGCAATATGAGCATCGAAGCCGGCGCGCGTGCCGGGATGGTGGCTCCCGACCGCACCACCTACGAGTTCCTGGCCGGCCGACCGCATGCGCCCACCGGCGCGGCCTGGGACGCTGCGCTCCGCTATTGGGAGCAGTTAAGCACCGATACTGCTGCGGAATTCGACACCGAGGTGTACCTCGATGCTGCGTCGTTGAGTCCGTTCGTCACCTGGGGAACTAATCCCGGGCAAGGTGTCGCGCTGGCGGCCGCCGTGCCGGACCCAGAGCTGATGACTGATGACGCTGAACGGCTCGCCGCTGAGAAGGCCTTGGCCTACATGGACCTTCAACCCGGAACGCCGATGCGGGATATCGCAGTGCAGGCCGTCTTCGTCGGATCGTGCACCAACGGGCGCATCGAGGATCTGCGTGCGGTGGCCGAGATCCTGCGGGGCCGCCAGGTGGCTCGCGGCGTCCGGATGCTCGTGGTTCCCGGCTCCATGCGGGTACGCGCCCAAGCCGAAGCAGAAGGCCTCGGCGAGATCTTCACCGCCGCGGGCGCCGAGTGGCGTCAAGCCGGCTGCTCGATGTGCCTGGGGATGAATCCGGATCAGCTCGCGCCGGGGGAGCGGTGCGCGGCGACGTCCAACCGCAACTTCGAAGGACGGCAGGGCAAGGGCGGTCGCACGCATCTGGTTTCGCCGTCGGTCGCTGCCGCTACCGCCGTGCGCGGCACGCTGGCTGCTCCGGCCGATTTGAACTGACGATCGAGGAGACGACGATGGAAGCTTTTCGCACCCACACCGGAATCGGCGTGCCGCTGCGGCGGTCCAATGTGGACACCGACCAGATCATCCCCGCGGTCTATCTGAAGCGGGTGACACGAACGGGTTTCGAGGACGGCTTGTTCGCGGCCTGGCGCTCTGACCCGGCGTTCGTGCTCAATCTCAGTCCATTCGACAAGGGTTCGATACTGGTCGCCGGACCTGATTTCGGCACCGGATCCTCCCGCGAACATGCGGTCTGGGCACTGATGGACTACGGATTCCGGGTGGTTATCTCGTCGCGGTTCGGCGACATTTTCCGGGGCAATGCCGGCAAGGCGGGCCTGTTGGCGGCCGAAATCGCTCAAGATGATGTTGAACTGCTCTGGAAGCTGATCGAGCAGAGCCCGGGGCTGGAAATCACTGCCAATCTTCAAGATCGGATTATCTCCGCGGGAACGGTGGTGGTGCCGTTCACGATTGACGATTACACCGCCTGGCGGCTGCTCGAAGGACTCGACGATATAGCCCTTACGCTGCGGAAACTCGACGAGATCAACTCCTTCGAGAAGGGCCGGCCGGACTGGAAACCGCGAACAGTGCCCACCGGCTGACGGCCCGAATTCCGCTCCATTCGCCGGTTCATGTTGAGTCGATTTAGAGACTCAACCACCGCCCAAGCGCGGCAACCGGATTCCTAAAAAGTTAGCTAGAGGCGCTTGAAATTGCGCGTGGCTCTTGGAAATCAACCGGGTGAGGGTTTACCGTGTCCACTAGTCGGTCCAACGAGGGCCACTGGTTTCGGAGGGTTTGCATGAACAAAGCAGAGCTCATCGACGTACTGACAGCGAAATTGGGCTCGGACCGTCGACAGGCCACAATGGCCGTCGAGAATGTCGTCGACACCATTGTCCGTGCCGTGCACAAGGGTGACAGCGTCACCATCACCGGGTTCGGTGTGTTCGAGCAGCGGCGCCGCGCGGCTCGCGTGGCTCGCAATCCTCGCACCGGCGAGACGGTGAAAGTGAAGCCGACGTCTGTCCCGGCATTCCGCCCTGGTGCGCAATTCAAAGCGGTTGTCTCTGGCGCACAGCGTCTCCCGTCAGAGGGACCCGCGGTGAAGCGTGGCGCGGTGGCCAGCGGCGCGAAGAAGACAACTGCGAAGAGGTCAGCTGCCAAGGCGACAAAGTCGACGGCGAAGAAGACCGCCACCAAGGCACCGGCCAAGAAGTCGACCGCCAAGAAGGCGCCGGCCACCAAGGCCACCAAGTCGACGACTAAGCGGGCGCCGGCCAGCAAGACGACTGCGACAAAGTCGACGGCCAAGACGACATCCGCCGCCAGGAAGACCAGCACCGCAAAGGCTCCGGCGCGCAAGGCAGCTACCAAGGCTCCGGCCAAGAAGACCACCGCTAAGAAGACGGCCAGCAAGGCCCCGGCCAAGAAAACTACCGCACGTCGCGGCCGTAAGTAGTCGTCAGGAAATCTCCGGGTGCCCTCCGGTGGCCATCCACCGGAGGGCCTTGGCCATTACCGCACGGCGTTGGTGGCGAGTGCGCTGCCGAGGTGATCGGCTGCCACCAGTTTCCCCTCGCACAGGGATAGCACCCAGATGCTGCCCTTGCGATTGCGCGACTTGTCCGGACGCACGCCGTCGCGATCACACCACCACTCGATGAGGTCTGGAATCACCTTGCCCTGCGTGCAGATCGCCGGTGTGCCGTTTTCCGCGGCGATCTCCAAAATCCTGCGTCGGGCGCGTTTGGGGTTTCTCGCGTATGCCTCTTCACTCAGCGCGGGCTCGTCGCGAATGTCGACACCGAGCTCTTCGGCCAGTGGCTGCACCGTCTGGTAACACCGCACCCGGTCGGCGGCGTAGACGTCGGTGGCACCGAATGCCAGCAGCTGTCCGACCAATGCCTCGGCTTGCGCCCGGCCCTTCTTGTCCAGCGGCCGCTTGGTGTCGTCGCCGGAGAACCGTGACTTACTGCCTGCGGTGCCGTGCCGGATCACCAGCACCGTCCGGGTGTCCGCCGGACGTTTGGCGAACCGACGCAGAACTTTTCGATCCTGGTCGTACTTCACCTTCTTCAAGGCCTCCGACACCGGCAGCCAGATGAGATCGTCGACTTCGCTGTTCGGCGCGAACTCGCCGCCGATGCTGCGGGCCGCCCAGTACCTCACCTTCTTGGTGCCCTGATCGACCGGATAGCTCACTGCCGCGATCCGGCTGCCGAGCTGTACTCGGTGACCGGTCTCTTCCAAGATCTCCCGCACCGCGGTCAGCGGCTCGGTTTCACCCCGATCGACTTTGCCCTTGGGCAGCGACCAGTCGTCGTAACGCGGGCGGTGGATCACCGCTATCTCAACCGTGCTGTCCGGTCCGGGCTGCCAGACCACCGCACCGGCGGCGTAAACGGTCCGGCCCGCTGAGCCACGGCCAGATGATGAGGCTTTCGGCGGCACCACATCTCCTGCAGATCAATTCGGGCCCCGGCAAACCGGGACGGACGGTCAACACGATGCGCGGCCGTGTCACGCGCGGTTAAAGGCTACGGTGCCGCTCCATGAGTGACACCTGGTGGTCGCGTACCGTCTCGCCGTCCTGCGGGAAGGCGGTCCACTGCCCGTCCGTTCCGAGTTCCCAGCAGCGCGTCGCCGGATCCAGCGCGGACTCGAATACATCATTGAGTTGCGCAGTCAACCTCGCGTCCTTGACCTGAGCCAGCACCTCCACTCGCCGGTCGAGGTTTCGGTGCATCATGTCGGCACTGCCGATCCAGAATTCGTCGATGGCGCTGAAATGGATGATCCGCGAGTGTTCCAGAAAACGGCCCAAAATCGAGCGCACGAGAATGTTTTCGGAGAAGCCTTCGGTACCCGGGCGCAGCGCGCAGATGCCGCGCACCACGACTTCGACCCGGACCCCGGCCCGTGAAGCGTGGTAGAGGGCATCGATGACCTGCTCGTCGACCAGAGCGTTCATCTTCATCCGGATGCGCCCGTTTCCGCTGTCCCGATGGGCGGCAACCTCGCGCTCCACTCGCTCGATGATGCCCGCGCGAATGCCGTGCGGAGCGACCAACAGATTGCGGTAGGACAGCTTGCGCGAATATCCGGTGAGCGAGTTGAACAGGTCGGTGAGGTCACTCCCGATGTCGGGGTCTGCCGTCAGCAGCCCGATATCTTCATACAGGCGCGCCGTTTTGCTGTTGTAATTGCCGGTTCCGACATGGCAGTAACGCCGGATCGTCGAACCTTCCCGGCGCACCACCAAACAGGTTTTACAGTGCGTCTTCAAGCCGACCATGCCGTAGGCCACATGAACGCCCGCCTGTTCCAGCGCTCGTGCCCAGCGGATGTTCGCCTGTTCGTCGAAGCGCGCCTTGATCTCGACCAACGCCACCACTTGCTTGCCGGCTTCGGCCGCGCCGATCAGCGCCCGCACAATAGGTGAATCACCCGAAGTGCGATACAGCGTCTGCTTGATGGCCAGCACATTCGGGTCGGCCGCCGCCTGCTCGATAAACCGTTGCACACTCGTGGAGAACGAATCGTAGGGGTGATGCACCAGCACGTCGCCTTCACGCAGGGTCGCGAAAATACTTTTCGGCGTCTCCCGTTCGGCGAAGGCCGGCGGAGTGGCCGGCACGAAGGGCGGGTCCTTGAGATCAGGACGGTCTAGGTCGTAGATCTGCCACAGCGATGACAAATCCAGTAATCCGGGCACCTCGATGACGTCGCCGGGATTCACGTCGAGTTCCCGCAACAGCAACTGCAGCATGTTCTCCGTCATGTCATCGGCGACCTCGAGCCGGACCGGCGAGCCAAATCTGCGCCGCGCCAATTCTCTTTCCAGCGCCTGCAGAAGATCTTCGTCGCGATCTTCTTCAACTTCGAAATCCGCGTTGCGGGTGATCCGGAATGCGTGATGCTCGACAATCTCCAAGCCCGGAAACAGCACCGGCAGGAAGGCGGCGATCAGCTCCTCCATCGGCAGGAACCGCACGTCGGGCCGACCTTCCGAACCGTCTGCGCCCTCGCGAACCTCGAGCTCGACGAAGCGATCGACGTTGTCGGGCACTTTGACTCGGGCGAAGTGTTGCCCGCCGTCTTCCGGTCGCTTGACGGTGACCGCGAGGTTCAGGCTCAGCCCGCTGACGAACGGAAACGGGTGGGCGGGATCAACGGCCAGCGGTGTCAAAACCGGAAACACCTGCTCGTGGAAGTACACCGAAAGTTGCTCACGTTCCCCTTCGTCCAGATCCGCCCATGTCACGACGTGTATGCATTCTTCAGCCAGCGCCGGCCGCACCATGTCGAGAAACACATGGGCGTGCCGGCTGGCAATCTGCTGTGTCTGTTCGCCGATGTGACGTAGTTGTTCACGCGGTGTCAGGCCATCTGCGGAGCGCACGGACAAGCCCATCTCGTCGCGACGTTTGAGGCCGGCCACCCGGACCATGTAGAACTCGTCGAGGTTCGACGCGAAGATCGCGAGAAACTTGGCCCGCTCCAGTAGCGGCAGCGACGGGTCGGCGGCCAGCGCCAGCACCCGCGCGTTGAAATCCAGCCAACTCAGTTCCCGGTTTAAATAGCGATGCTCCGGGAGTTCGTCGTCGATCGATGCGGCCGCAGCGGTCGCTGCGGGCGGTGCGGCCGGAGCTGTGTCACCCGAACGCCACGCACTATCGTCTATCAGCAAGTCGGCGTCGGCGGAGGTTTCGGTCGCTTCGGTTTCGGTCGCCCGGGTTTCGGTCATAGTCCGATCATTGCCTATCTTTCGCCGATGCGGCTACCGCCTGGTTGAGCTAGGCGTCCGAGGACTTCGCGGGTCGCCGCACCGACTCCCAAGCGACGGGCGATCGCGAGATCGGTTGGTGTGTCGATATCGCAGCGCAGGCCCGGCCAGTCACCGGTCAGCTCGACACCGCCGGAATAACGATGGCGCGCGGCCGAATCGGATCCGAATTGCGGGTCGAGTGCCACGCCGAAAGCGAACAGCGCGGCCGTGCCGGTGCTCAGCCGGTCGGCCACAAAGCTTCGCTGCGCAAAGCGCGCAGCCGAGATAGCCTCGCTCAACTCCCGCGTTTGAAGAGCCGGTAAATCGCCTTGCAAGGCAACAAGGTTCGCGACATCTTCGGCAACGACGCGCTCGGCAGCCGCAATCGCGTTGTTCAACGGGTCGGGGTGGCCCGGTGGTGTTGGGTCGGGCACGACGTTGGCGCCCAACTGCTCCGCCGCGGCCGCGGCCAGGTCGTCGGCGGTGACGACGGTGATCGAGTGCACCCACTCGGCTTTCACAGCTGCGGTCAGCGTGTCCAGTAGCATGGCGAGCACCACCTCTACCCGGCTTGACGGCGAAAACACCGGTGCCAGCCGGGTCTTGGCGGCGGCCAGGCGCTTGACGGCCACGATGACGCCGACATCACCGGGACCGCCGGCCCGCGCGCCGCTCATGCCGAACATCCTGCCAGCGCCGCGGGCCGGGCGGTGACCCGCTTCGCCCGGCTTGCAGCCGCGCTCGCGATCGCCGCGGGCCGGGCGGTGACCCGCTTCGCCCGGTTTGCAGCCGCGCTCGCGATCGCCGCGGGCCGGGCGGCCCCGGCGCATGCCGGAGCTAAGGTGTAGCGCGCGCAGTTGCCGTAGCGACAACGTGGTTGAGGAGGTGGCACAGATGACGGGTCGGACAGCGGTGATGGGCGCCGGCGCCTGGGGTACCGCCCTGGCCAAGGTGCTTGTTGACGCCGGCGGAAACGTCGCCTTGTGGGCGCGACGGCCTGAGCTGGCTGCCGAAATCAACGCCAGTCGAACAAATGCCGACTATTTACCCAACGTGGGTTTGCCTGAAGGCATCTACGCCACCGCCGATGCGGCCGAAGCGCTCAGCGGAGCGACGACGGTGCTGCTCGGCGTCCCGGCACAGACCCTGCGGGCCAGCCTCGAGCAGTGGACCGGGTTGCTGGCCGACAACGCGACTTTGGTGAGCCTGGCCAAGGGCATCGAGCTGAACACGCTGATGCGGATGAGCCAAGTCATCATCTCGGTGACCGGTGTGGACCCGGCCCATGTCGCGGTGGTGTCCGGGCCGAACCTGGCCAGTGAGATAGCCATGGGCCAGCCCGCCGCTACCGTCGTCGCGTGCAGCGACTCCGGGCGAGCCGTCGCCTTGCAGCGCGCCTTGAACAGCGGATACTTCCGGCCCTACACCAATGCCGACGTGATCGGCACCGAAATCGGCGGCGCGTGCAAGAACGTCATCGCATTGGCGTCCGGGATGGCCGCCGGGGTGGGCCTGGGTGAGAACACTGCGGCGGCCATCATCACCCGCGGACTCGCCGAGATCATGCGACTCGGCATTGCGCTGGGCGCCAAGGGTGCGACTCTGGCCGGACTGGCCGGAGTCGGGGATCTGGTGGCCACCTGCAATTCGCCGCGTTCGCGGAACCGATCGTTCGGTGAAGCGCTGGGCAGGGGCGAGACACTGCAGTCCGCGCTGCAGGCGCGGGACGGCCACGTCGTCGAAGGAGTGACGTCCTGCGAGTCGGTGCTTGCCCTGGCGTCCAGCTATGACGTCGAGATGCCGCTCACCGACGCCGTGCATCGCGTCTGTCACAAGGGGCTTTCCGTTGACCAGGCGGTGGCCCTGTTGCTGGGGCGCACCACCAAACCGGAATGACGCGACTGTGCAATCCACATCCGAGCCCTACGGCGACTCGACCCGCAGCGTGCAAGCCGTCAGCTGCCCTGCCACTCCCGGACTGCCGGTGGCGCCGTCTCCGGTACTGGCCTCGACGTATCACCTCTCCGCGGACGATGCCGCGCCGTTGGACACCTATGGTCGTAACGCCAACCCCGTCTGGCGCCAGTTGGAAACAGCGCTGGCGCGGCTGGAAGGCGCAGAATCGGCGTTGGTGTTCGGTTCGGGCATGGCCGCGATCACCTGCGCACTGCGCGCACTCGCCACGCCGGATTCGGTGCTCGTGCTGCCGGCCGACGGTTACCACCAGGTGCGCGGCTACGCGAGACAAAGCCTTGCGCGGCTCGGCGTGACAGTCGTCGAGGCAGACAGTGCCGGCATCTACGACGCCGCTGCTGGTGCCGATGTGGTGCTTGCCGAGACGCCAACCAACCCACGGCTGGATGTGGTCGACTTGCACCGGTTGGCGCTGGTGTGCCGCCAGCGGGGTGCGCGGCTGCTCGTCGACAACACCGCCGCCACACCGTTCGGGCAGCAACCGCTGTCGTTCGGCGCCGACCTGTCCGTGGCCAGCGCCACCAAAGCACTGTCCGGCCACAGCGACCTACTCGCCGGTTATGTGGCGGGTCACCGGGCCGACCTGATGGCCGCAGTGGAACGCGAGCGGCTGTATTCCGGTGCGGTGCTGGGCGGTTTCGAAGCGTGGTTGGCGCTGCGCAGTCTGGGCAGCGCGGGGCTGCGGATCGGCCGTCAATGTGACAACGCCCTTGCTCTGGCCAGCATGCTGCGTGATCATCCGGCGGTGAGCGCCGCGCGCTACCCGGGGTTATCCGGAGATCCGGCGTACGCGCTGGCCACCGCCCAGATGCGCCGGTTCGGTGGCCTGGTCGCCGTCGAGTTGGCGGATGCCGCCGCGGTGCATGTGCTGGTCGAGCGCAGCGAGCTGCTGACCGCGGCGACCAGCTTCGGCGGCCTGCACAGCTCGGTCGATCGCCGCGCCCGGTGGGGTGACGCCGTTCCGCCCGGATTCGCGCGCATAGCGCTGGGCATCGAAGACACCGACGACCTGCTGGCCGACTTCGCACAGGCCCTCGGGTGATTGGCCGGCCGGACCGCCGGAGCTCACCGCGCTGCGCTCAACCGGGCTGGTGAACCGACACCCGGTAGCCTCTCTAGGTTGTGAACGCCCGAGGGACGCCTGGTTCCGGCGACCGCATCCGGGTCGCCGTGGTGTACGGCGGTCGCAGCAACGAACACGCCATTTCCTGTGTGTCGGCGGGCAGCATCCTGCGGAACCTCGACCCGCACCGCTTCCAGGTCATCCCCATCGGCATCACCTCCGAAGGTTCTTGGGTGCTCACCGAGGGCCGACCGGAGACCCTGGCGATCACCGACGGCAAGCTGCCGGCCGTCCACAACACGTCGGGTACGCCGCTGACGCTGGCGCAGGACCCGCGTCAGCGCGGCCAGCTGCTGTCGCAGGACGTCGGCGCCGGGCGAGGCGCCGGGGAGGTGCTCGCCTCCGTCGACGTCGTGTTTCCCGTATTGCACGGTCCCTACGGCGAGGACGGCACCATTCAGGGGCTGCTGGAACTCGCCGGTGTGCCCTATGTCGGTGCCGGGGTGCTGGCCAGTTCGGCGGGCATGGACAAAGAGTTCACCAAAAAGCTGCTGGCCGCCGAAGGCCTCCCGGTCGGTGATCATGCGGTGCTGCGGCCGGTTCAGCAAACGTTGACGCCGGAGCAGCGTCAACGACTCGGGCTGCCGGTGTTCGTCAAACCCGCCCGCGGCGGCTCCTCGATCGGTGTCAGCCGGGTGACCACCTGGGAGCAACTGCCCGCCGCCATCGCCGAGGCCCGGCGCCACGACCCCAAGGTGATCGTCGAAGCGGCGGTGGCGGGCCGGGAACTGGAGTGCGGCGTGCTCGAATTTCCCGACGGCACGGTGCGGGCCAGCGCGCTCGGCGAGATCCGGGTAGTCGGGGTGCGGGGTCGCGAGGACCCGTTCTACGACTTCGCGGCCAAATACTTGGAGGACGCCGCCGAACTCGACGTGCCGGCGAAGGTCGATGACGAGGTCAGCGACGCGGTGCGGGCACTGGCGATCGCGGCGTTCCGGGCGATCGACGGTCAGGGTCTGGCCCGGGTGGATTTCTTCCTCACCGACGACGGACCACTGATCAACGAGATCAACACGATGCCGGGCTTCACCACCATCTCGATGTATCCGCGGATGTGGGCGGCCAGCGGCGTCGACTATTCCACCCTGTTGGCGACGATGGTCGAAACGGCGTTGGCGCGCGGCGTCGGCCTGCGCTGACGCCGCCGTCAGCCGACCGGCGCCGGGCTGATCGGCACGACGGGCATGGTGTGGTCGATCAGCTCGGAGAGTTGCTGGATAGGTGCCGGGCCTGACCCGGGCGGCAGGGTCAGCGCGACGTAAACCGGCCGGTCGACGGTGTACCAGGTGCTGCGGCCGGCCTCGCTGCCAGACCCCGGGCCGGTCTCCTGGAACCACTGCACCCTATCGACGACCTGGACGGGGGTGCCCACCACGAACCCGGCAGGACGCTCGAGCCCGCAGCGCAGCACCACCGGCTCGCCGTCGGAGGTGGCCCGCCAGGCCGCGGCACCCGCCGGAGACGGTTGCGCGGCCGGAACCCGCCGGTAGTCACCGAGGTTTTCCGGCAGCGCCCGCACCAGCGCCCGACACGGCGCGCCTTGCGCTTGGGGCGCCGGAACAGCCGGGATGGCGACCGGTTGGGGGGGAGCGTGTCGCGTTGCGGCGATCGCCAGGACGACAACCACCAGGCCGACCGCAATCACCAACGCGGCGATGAGCGCGACGCGCGGCGGCCCGTCGGGATCGGCCGCCAGGTCGTTGTCCGGCCTGCGGTCAACGGCGTCCGGCTCGATTGCCCGGCTCCTTTTCTGCCCGCCGCACGGCCCGCATCGTCACCGGCGGCACTTACACTTCCACGTGTCCGCTGCGAATTCGGCAAACCGAATCTACCGCAGGCCGCACCGGTTCTTGCCGGACTCGACGGGCAGAAGGTGGCGATGTGAGCAGCGCCGAGCCCACCTTGGGCCAAGTGGGCGAGTTCGCACTGATCGACCGGCTAATCGCGGACCGCCGGCAGCCGGGCACGACGGCGCTCGGACCCGGCGACGACGCGGCCGAAGTGGTCGCCGGTGATGGCCGTGTGCTCGTCTCGACCGACATGCTGGTGCAGGACCGGCACTTCCGCTTGGACTGGTCGACGCCACAGCAGGTCGGCCGCAAGGCGATTGCCCAGAACGCCGCCGACATCGAGGCGATGGGCGGGCGCGCGACGGCGTTCGTGGTGGCGCTGGGCGCGCCCGCCGACACCCCGGCCGACCAGGTCGGCGCGCTGGCCGACGGCATGTGGGCGGAAGCCGGGGCGATCGGCGCCGGCATCGTCGGCGGTGATCTGGTCAGCTGCCCGCAGTGGACGGTGTCGGTGACCGTGCTGGGTGACTTGGCCGGCCGCGCGGCGGTCCTGCGGTCCGGTGCGCGGGCCGGTGCGCGGATCGCCGTCGCCGGTCGACTTGGTCACTCGGCGGCCGGCTTCGCTCTGTGCAGCGGCGGCATCGACGGATTTGACGACCTGCGGCTCCGCCACCGGGTTCCGCAGCCGCCCTACGGTCAGGGCCGAGTCGCCGCCGACGCCGGGGCGGACGCGATGATCGACGTTTCCGACGGCCTGGTCGCTGATCTGCGCCACGTCGCCGAAGCGTCCGCGGTGACCCTCGACTTGTCCACCGACGCGCTGGCGGCGGAGCTGCCGCCGCTGGCCGGTGCGGGCGAAGCAGCCGGCGTCGACCCCTGGTCCTGGGTACTGGGCGGAGGAGAAGACCACGCGCTGGTGGCGGCGTTCCCCGGGCCGGTACCGCCGGGGTGGCGGATCATCGGGCACGTGCTGGATGGGCCGGCGCGCGTACTGGTCGACGGCCGGCCGTGGCACGGTTACCCCGGCTGGCAGTCGTTCGAGTAGACCGTCCGCATGACCGATCGCGGTGACCTGCCGCTGCTGGATGGCGGCGACCCGCTTCGCCCGGCTTCCAGCCGCGCTCGCGATCGCCGCTATGTTAGATCCGCTATGACCGCACGCCCCTTACACGACTTGGTCGACGACGGCTGGGCGCAAGCGCTCAAGCCAGTGGAACCCCAGGTAAGTCAGCTCGGCCAATTCTTGCGCGACGAGATTGCCGCCGGCCGGCGCTATCTGCCCGCCGGGCCCAACGTGTTGCGCGCGTTCACTTTCCCGTTCGACCAGGTGCGCGTCCTGATCGTCGGCCAGGATCCCTATCCGACGCCCGGACACGCCGTCGGACTGAGCTTCTCGGTGGCGCCCGACGTGCGGCCGTTGCCGCGCAGCCTGGAAAACATCTTCGCTGAATACGCTCGTGATCTCGGTTACCCGGCGCCGTCCTGCGGCGACCTGACGCCGTGGGCTCAACGCGGCGTGTTGTTGCTGAACAGAGTGCTGACCGTGCAACCGGGAAAAGCGGCGTCGCACCGCGGCAAGGGCTGGGAGGCCGTCACCGAGTGCGCGATCCGGGCGCTGGTGGACCGCGGGCAACCGCTCGTCGCGATCCTGTGGGGCAGGGACGCGTCCACTCTGAAACCGCTGCTGGCCGCCGGCGATTGCGTCGCGATCGAGTCCCCGCACCCCTCGCCGTTGTCGGCGTCGCGGGGGTTCTTCGGCTCGCGCCCGTTCAGCCGCGCCAATCAGCTACTGAAAGAGCTGGGCGCCGACCCAATCGACTGGCGGCTGCCCTGAGGTGGTTTGCTAGCCGCGGGTGACCCGGCCGGCTTTGATGCAGGACGCACACACGTTGAGTCGCTGCTTGTTTCCGCCGGGACGCGTCACCGCATGCACAGTCTGGATGTTCGGGTTCCAGCGACGATTGGTCCGACGGTGCGAATGCGACACCGACTTGCCGAAGCCGGGGCTCTTCCCGCAAAGGTCGCACACGGCAGCCATGATCTGCTCCTCGAATCTCATACTGGGTCACCGGGCTCTCGGGCCGGACGCCGACTGGGTCACGGGTGACCAGACAACCTGGTCAGGATAGCCGCCGTCGGCGACGAGTGCCAAAACCAGTGTCCGACCGCACGCGGGCCGGCTCGTCACATCCGTCTCGGCAGTCTTCCGCGGCGATCGCAAGCGCGGCGAAGCCGGGCGCAGCGGGTCGTCGCCGTCGATCTAGCGGGAAACGGTCGCCCTTGTGTGTCTCGGTGCCCACCTACACGCGACAACGCTCGCGAGTCGCTCAGAGCCGGGCAGAAAGCATGCCCGGCCGCCGGAGGCGACTTAGCGGAGTGACGCGCGCAGGGCGACCAGCCCGCAGCGCCCAAAGCGTGCACAACCCGCCAGCCGCGGCGGCGGCGTTGTCGTCGGCACTGGATAGGCTGGCGCCCACGGAGGCGGCAGCGGGAGGTGAGAGTCAAGTGGGCTTCCAGGCAGGCCGCGAAACAGGTGCGGCGGACCGCCTGTTGGATGCGGCTGCGCTGCGTGATTGGGCGCACACCGCGGTGAGCGACCTGATCGCCCATATCGACGAGATCAACCGCCTCAACGTCTTCCCGGTCGCCGATTCCGACACCGGCACCAACATGCTGTTCACCATGCGATCTGCGTTGGCCGAGGCAAGTTCCGAAGCCGGCGAAGGTGACGTCGCCCGAGTCGCCGGCGCACTGTCGGCGGGTGCCCTCAACGGTGCCCGGGGCAACTCCGGGGTGATCCTGTCGCAGATTCTGCGGGGCGTCGCCGACGTCACCGCCCAGGCCGCGGCCGACGGCGGTGGCGAGCTGCGCGATGTCGACGCGGCGTTGCTGGGCGCCGGGTTACGGCACGGCGCCGCATTGGTGGTGTCCTCGATGGGCGGCCAGGAGGTTGAGGGGACGATCGTCTCAGTACTGCAGGCCGCCGCCGGTGCCGTCGAGCGGTGCGCCGTCGACGGCGAGGGACTGACCGCAGCGGTCACCGCGGGCGCCGACGCTGCGGTGGTCGCGCTGGAGAAAACGCCCGAGCAGCTCGACGTGCTCGCCGACGCCGGCGTGGTGGACGCGGGTGGCCGCGGACTGCTGGTTCTGCTTGACGCGCTGCGCTCCACCCTGAGCGGGCATTCGCCGGCGCGCACCGTCTACGAGCCGGCGCCACCTCAGCTGCCCGCAGACACCGCTCTACGGCACCCCGCTCCGCAGTTCGAGGTGATGTACCTGCTCGATGATTGCGACGTGGCGTGCGCCGACGCACTGCGCGACCGGTTGGGGGAACTCGGTGAGTCCGTGGCGATCGCGGCGCGCTCTCCGCAAGCCGCGGGTGCGGCCGGCGGCTTTTCGGTGCACGTGCACACCGACGACGCCGGCGCCGCGGTGGAGGCGGGTCTGCGCTTCGGCAATCCGCGGCGCATACAAATCTCTGCGCTCACTGCCGGCACCACCGGTCTACCGCCGGGCAGCTGGACCCGGGAGCGCGCCGTGCTGGCCGTCGCTGACGGCGACGGTGCCGCAGCGCTGTTCACCGGGGAAGGTGCCGCGGTGCTGCGGCCGGATCCGGAAACCGACAACCCGACAACGGCGGTCACCGCGCAGCACCTGCTGCGCGCAGTGGTGGACACCGGTGCAGCGCAGGTGATGGTGTTGCCCAACGGATACGTCGCCGTCGAAGAGCTGGTAGCGGGCTGCACCGCCGCGATCGGGTGGGGTATCGACGTGGTGCCGTTGCCGACCGGTTCGATGGTGCAAGGGCTGGCCGCGCTGGCGGTGCACGATCCGGGGCGGCAAGCCGTCGACGACGGCTACACGATGGCCCGCGCCGCGGGTGCCGCCCGGCACGGCTCGGTGCGAATCGCGACCGAACAGGCGCTGACCTTCGCCGGGCCCTGTCAGCCCGGTGACGGACTGGGCATCGCCGGCGACGAAGTCGTCATTGTTGCCCCGGATGTCGCTTCCGCCGCCATCGGCCTGGTCGACCTGTTGCTGGCCGCCGGTGGGGAGTTGGTGACGGTGCTGGTCGGCGCGCAGGCAACCGGGGTCGATTCGCCCGCCGACTCGCCCGTCGAAAGTGTCCTGCGGCGCCATGTGCACGACCGGCATCCGGGCACCGAACTGGTCACCTACCACACCGAACATCGCGGCGACGCGCTGCTGATCGGGGTCGAGTAGCGGTGGCGGCGCTCGGCGACCGGCTCGCCTACCTGATCGGCGCAAAAGCAGCCGAATCCCTCGACGAGGTGTTCGGCATCCAGACGGTCGACGATCTGCTGCGGCATTACCCGCGCAGCTACGCCGAGGGCGCGGCAGTGCGGAGCGCAGCCGACGAGCGTCCCCAAGAAGGTGAGCACATCACCGTCGTCGACACCATCACCCGCGTGGTCGAACGACCGATCAAGAAACGCCCCAAAGACAAAATTCTGATCGTGACCGTCGGGTCCGGCCGCGGCCAGATCACCGCCACTTTCTTCAATCCGCGCTTCATCAAGAAAGGGCTGACCGAAGGCACCAAGGTGATGTTGTCGGGAGAGGTCGGGTTCTTCCGCGGCGCCATGCAATTGACGCATCCGGCGTTCCTGATCCTCGATTCGCCTGACGGCAAGAATCGCGGCAGCAATTCGCTGCGCAGCATTGCCGACGCCTCGCAGGCCGTCAGCGGGGAGGTGCTGGTCGACGCGTTCGAACGACGCTTCTATCCGATCTACCCGGCCAGCAGCAAGCTGCAGAGCTGGGACATCTTCGCGTGCGTGCGCCAGGTGATCGAGGTGCTGGACCCGGTGCCAGATCCGTTGCCGCAGAGCCTCCTCGAGCACCACGGGTTGGTCTCCGAGGATCAGGCGCTGCGCGGCGTCCATCTCGCCGAAGACCCGACCGAACGCAGTCGTGCCCGCGAGCGGCTCACCTTCGACGAGGCCGTCGGCTTGCAGTGGGCGCTGGTGCGGCGCCGTCACGGCGAACTCTCGCAGTCCGGGCCGGCGGCGCCGCTGCGTGGTGACGGGTTGGTGCAAGACTTACTGCGGGCGTTACCGTTTCAGCTGACCGCCGGTCAACGAGACGTGCGCGAGGTGTTCTCCGCCGAACTGGCCGCCACCCGGCCGATGAACCGGCTGTTGCAGGGCGAAGTAGGCTCGGGCAAGACCATCGTCGCTGTGTTGGCGATGCTGCAGATGGTCGATGCCGGCTACCAATGCGCCCTGTTGGCTCCGACTGAAGTCCTTGCGGCACAACATGTCCGATCGATCAGTTCGGTGCTGGGTCCACTGGCGCTGGGCGGCCAGTTCGGTGGCCTCGATTACTCCACCCGGGTGGCTCTGCTCACCGGATCGATGTCGGCGGCGCAGAAGAAACAGGTCCGTGCCGAGATCGCCGACGGCCAGATCGGCATTGTGGTCGGAACTCATGCGCTGCTGCATGACGCTGTGCAGTTCCACAAGCTGGGCCTGGTTGTGGTCGACGAGCAGCACCGGTTCGGCGTCGAGCAGCGAGATCAGTTGCGCGCTAAGGCTCCAGCCGGTGTCACCCCTCATCTGCTGGTGATGACGGCGACGCCGATTCCCCGTACTGTCGCGCTCACGGTTTACGGCGACCTGGAAACGTCGACACTGCGCGAACTTCCGCGCGGCCGGCAGCCGATCAGCACCACCGCGATCTTCGTCAAGATTCAACCCGCCTGGTTGAACCGCGCCTGGCAGCGCATCGTCGAAGAAGTGGCGGAGGGACGCCAGGCCTATGTGGTGGCGCCGAGGATCGACGACACCGACGGCGACGACAAGAAGAACGGGCGGACCGAAGAAAGCCAACGCCCCTCGGCCACAGCCGAAGAGCTCTACGCCAGGCTGAGCAACCAGGAGCTGGCCGGTCTGCGTCTGGGTCTCATGCACGGACGGCTGGCCGCCGAGCAGAAAGACGCGGTGATGGCGGCGTTCCGGGACGGCGAGATCCAAGTGCTGGTGTGCACCACCGTCATCGAGGTCGGTGTCGATGTCCCGAACGCGACGGTGATGCTGGTGATGGACGCCGACCGGTTCGGCATCAGCCAGCTGCACCAACTGCGGGGACGGATCGGTCGCGGTGTGCATGCGAGTGTGTGTCTAATGGCGAGCTATGTGTCGCCGGACTCCGGGGCAGGTCGACGATTGAAAGCCGTCGCCGCAACGCTCGACGGTTTCGCACTGGCCGACCTGGATCTCAAAGAGCGCCGGGAAGGAGATGTGTTGGGACGAAATCAGTCTGGCCGGGCCATCACCTTGCAGCTGTTGTCACTGGCCGACCACCGCCACGTCATCGAAGCGGCGCGGCAGTTCTGTGAGCTCGCGTACGACAAAGATCCTGAAGACCCAGGTCTGGCGCTGCTGGCTGCGCCGTTCACCGGTGCGGACCGCGTCGAGTATCTGGACAAGTCGTGACAAGTGGCGCTGTTGAGCGCAAGGTTTTGCTGTGGCTTTCGGTGGCCGCGTTGCTGGCCTTGATCGTCGCTTACCAGGTGGTGAGTTCCTCAGCGGGTGAGCGGTCACGGCAGTTCGAGGCCCGTGGCGATGTGCCGACGGTGCAGCCCGGTACCGACGTGCTTGCCGGCATCATTGTGCTGCCGGCCCGAATTCATCGTTATGACTATCGGCGCGCTGCGTTCGGCGACGCGTGGAGCGACGACAACGATGCGCCGGGCGGCCACAACGGCTGCGACACTCGCGACGACATCTTGAACCGCGATCTCGTCGACAAAACCTATGTGGCGATCAAGCGCTGCCCGGATGCGGTGGCCACCGGCACCCTGCACGACCCGTATACCAGCACTACCGTCGCCTTCCGGCGCGGCGCCAAGGTCGGTGAATCGGTGCAGATCGACCACATCGTGCCGCTGGCACTGGCGTGGGACATGGGCGCATACGACTGGCCGGCACCCCAGCGGCTGCGCTTCGCCAACGATCCAGCCAACCTCTTGGCGGTGGATGGGCAGGCCAACCAGGACAAGGGAGACTCCGAACCCGCGCGGTGGATGCCGCCCAACAGCGCCTTTCACTGTCAGTACGCCATGCAGTTCATCGCCGTGGTGCGGGGCTATCGGTTGCCGGTGGATGAGTCGTCGGTGCCGGTGTTGCAACGCGCCGCCGCCAGTTGCCCGACAAGCTGAGCGGCCGGGCGTCGGCTGAGGCGATTTGTCGGTGCGGCGTGCTACACACTTTCCGTGAGCAGTCCGCTGATCCTCGTCCTTCTCGTCGTTGTCATCGTTTTGACGGCGCTGACAGTGCACCACCGAACCGAGTCCCGCGCAGTGCGCGCGCAACTTTCGGCTCGGGAGGACGAGGTCCGCGACGTGCGCCGCTACCGCGAAACCTTCGCTTCCATCCAGCACCGCGGGGAACTCGGGCAGGAGGTGCTTTACGAGGCGGCGCGAGCCTGTGGGCTGAGAGACGGTGTGCATTTCGACATCCAACCCACGCTGGCGTCCGGCAAGCGACCCGATTTGGTGCTTTCCCTGGACAACGGATTGATCCCGGTCGACGCGAAATGCGCGGTCGACAACTACTGGAAAGCCGCTGAGGCGCGAGACCGCGGGGAACGCGAGCGCCAGTTGACAGCTCTGGCCCGACGGGTGCGCGAGCACGCCGTGGAGGTCAGCGCACGGAACTACGTGTCCGGCGCCGACGGCATCGGCGGCACCGTCGTGTTCGTTCCGCTGGACGCGATCGCCATTGCCGCTCTCGACGCCGATAGCCGCCTCTTCGGTGAACTGCGGCGGCTCAACGTGTATCTCGTCGGCCCCACCGGGTTTTTGATCCTGGCCCGGTCGGCGCGGCTGGCCTCGCTGTCGGGTGACTTGCTGGAGAGCATCGAACAATCCAAGGGCAGCGCGAAGCTGGTGTACCACAACGCTCGCCAACTGATGGAACGCCTGCGGGTCGCCAACACGCATATGGTCAATCTCTCCAAAGCGCTGAGTCATGTCTCCCGGTATGCCGACGGCGTGCGCGGATCCGCTGCGTCGTTGGGCATCGTGGCGGGGCTCACCGGCGAACTGCCGACGGCACCGGCCGTCGAAATCGTTCCTGAGCTGACCTTCGCTGACGAACATGGCGCCCCCTGCCTGGACGGGGCCGTGATAGGGCCGCCGACGAAGCGGATCGGCGCCGAAAGCTAGACGCCGGTGTAGGTCAGCGGGTCCTCCCGCACCCGGGTGCCGTCGTGCAGACTGTTCAACGCGTCCATGTGCTCGGCCGCCAATTCGAAATCGAAAACGTCGAAGTTGCTCGCGATTCGCTCGGGCTTGCCGGACCGGAAAATGACCGAGTCGCCGAGCTGAATGTTCCACCGGATCAACACCTGAGCGGGCGTCTTGCCGTACTCGCCGGCGATCGAGGTCACCGCCGGGTTGTCCAGCAGCCGCCCTACCGCCAGCGGGCTGTAGGCCTGCGTGACGACATTGTGGGAAGCATGGGCTTTGCGTAGCTCAGCCTGATTGAGCAGCGGATGCAGTTCTATCTGATTGACCGCGGGCGTGACGAAGCTCAGGTCGATGACCGTCGACAAGTGTTCTTCGGTGAAGTTCGACACCCCGATGGAACGGGCGTGTCCTTCCCCCCGCACCTGGATGAGCCCGCCGAACGAGTCCACATACTTACCGATCTGCGGCGCCGGCCAGTGAATGAGATACAGATCGACGTAGTCCAGCCCGAGTCGCTCCAAACTGGCCTCGCAAGCCTCCTGGGAGCCTTGAAAACCTTGGTCGGCGGTGGCCAGCTTGGTCGTGACGAACAACTCGGCGCGGGGAATTCCCGACGCTGCGATCGCGCGCCCGACGGCGGCTTCGTTGCCGTATACCGCGGCGGTGTCGATGAGCCGGATGCCCACCTCGAGTGCAGCCGCCACCGCGCGTTCGGTTTCGTCATCGTTCAGTTCTGCAACACCCAGGCCGAGGACCGGCACAGTGTTCTCGTCATTGAGCGCTAGGACTGGGACGGAGTTGGCGCCCGACTCGCCGGTCAACGTCATTCACCTGCCTGTGAAATCGAAGGTTCGTGGATCAGGACCAAGACGTGTTCCGTCATCGAGCGAGGAAATCGACGCCATTTCGTCTGCGCTGAGCTCGAAATTGAACACGTCGAAATTGCTCGCAATCCGGTCCGGGTTACCCGACTTGGGGATCACGATATTACCGAGTTGCAGGTGCCATCTGATCAACACTTGGGCGGGTGTCCGGTCACGATTTTCCGCGACGGCGGTGATGGTGGGGTTGTCGAGCAGCGAACCCTGTCCCAACGGCCCCCACGCCTCGGTGGCGACGCCCAGTTCCGCGTGGACCTTCCGCAGCTCGGTCTGCGGGAACTGCGGATGCAGCTCGACCTGATTGACCGCGGGCACGATGCCAGTGGCGTCGATGACCGCTTGGAGGTGCTCGGGCTCGAAGTTGCTCACTCCGATGGACCGGATCAGACCTTGATCGCGCAAGTGGGCGAACGCTTTGAACGTGTCGACGAACGTGTTGCGCTGCGGCAGCGGCCAGTGGATCAGATATAGGTCGAGATACTCCAGGCCCAACCTGTTCAGGCTGGCGTCGAATGCCTGAAGGGTGCTGTCGTAGCCCTGGTCGGAATTCCACAATTTGGTGACCACGTAGAGTTGGTCGCGCGGTATGCCGGAATCGGCCACTGCTCGCCCGGTCTCACGTTCGTTTCGGTAGGCCGCCGCGGTGTCGATGTGCCGGTAGCCGGCCTGCAGCGCAGCGCCGACAGCACGCTCGGCGTCCTCGGGTGCAATCTGGAACACACCGAACCCGACCGCGGGAATCGCATTGCCGTCGTTCAATCGGATCAAGGGAGCAGCCATGACGAGAAGTCTGCCAGGCGCGCCTGACCGCAGCCTCAGCGCGGTGCGCGCTCCGATCCGATTCTCGCCGCGGCTGCAGAGCACCGCCGCAGCGCTCGGCCTCAAAGCCATTCCCTGGCTGCCGACCGGCGTCAAGCGCGTGCTCGTCGGCGGGCGTTCAATCACGATCGACGGCAACACACTGGATCCCACCCTGCAACTGATGCTGGCCGGGCAGCGGAGGCTCGGCATCAACGGCTTGTGTGTCGGCGACGACGTCGCCAGATCCCGCAGCCAGCTGCGTAAATTGTGCGGGGCGTTCGGTGGGCCGCAGATCCACGTCGGTGTCAGCGACCTGTCGATACCCGGGCCAGCCGGCGACATCCCGGCACGCCACTACCGGCCGGCAAGTTCCGGACCGGCGCCGCTGCTGGTCTTCTTTCACGGCGGCGGCTGGGTCATCGGCGACCTGGACAGCTACGATGCGCTGTGCCGGCTGATCTGCCGCGATGCGGCTATTCACGTCCTGGCGATCGATTACCGGTTGGCCCCGGAGCATCCGGCGCCGGCCGGGCTCGACGACGCCTACGCGGCGTTTCGCTGGGCCTATGAGCATGCCGCGGAACTCGGTGCGACTCCCGGCAAGGTTGCCGTCGGTGGCGATAGCGCCGGCGGCAACCTGGCAACGGTGGTGTCGCAATTGACTCGTGCCGACGGCGGTCCGGCGCCGGTGCTGCAGTGGCTCATCTACCCGCGCACGGACTGCACGGCACGCACACGATCCCTCACGCTGTTCGCCGACGGGTTCTTGCTGACCAAACACGACATCGACTGGTTCGATGCGAACTACTTGACTGATTCGGATTGCGAGCCCTCCGACCCGCGGGTGTCGCCTCTGCTGGCCGAGAGCCTCGCCGGACTCCCGCCGGCCTTGATCACCGTGGCGGGTTTCGACCCGTTGCGCGATGAGGGAGCGCAATATGCCGACGCGTTGCGCGCCGCCCGAACCGAGGTCGACTTCCGCTCGATGAAGTCGCTGTCCCACGGCTTTGTGAACTTGTTCCCGCTGGGTGGTGGGAGTGCCGTCGCGACGACAGAACTCATCTCGGCGCTGCGCGCTCACCTCAGTCGGGTGTGAGGCCCGCCGAAATGCTTCGCCGGTACTCTGGGCGCTTGAGCAGCGAACGAAGCTGAAATTTCACGCCGGAGGCTGAGTGAGCCGTCAGGGGAACGAAGCCGACAATTTCACGCCGGAGGCTGAGTGAGCCGTCAGGGGAACGAAGCCGACAATTTCACGAAAGAGGATCAGCCGAGCCGTGGCCAATAAACCGAAACGCCCCGCGCGCTACGACTTGAAGGCCGCCGACCGGCGGCGCAATCGACTGATCCAGGTGGGGCTCACCGCGATCGTCGTGCTGTTTGCGGTGGGCTTGGTGCTCTACATCGTGACGACGCACGGCGGCAAGGCCTCCACGGCACCTCGCGCGGTTCGGGTGACTTCGAGCAAATTGGTCACCAAAGAGGGCAGCAAAGATCCCAAGGCCGTGGTGTCGTTCTACGAAGACTTCTTGTGCCCGGCTTGTGGAAACTTCGAGCGGACCTTCGGCGCCACTGTGTCCAACCTGATCAACAGCGGTGCCATCGCCGGGGACTACTACATGCTCGGGTTTTTGAGCAACGCCCAGAACGACGACTACTCCTCGCGCGCTGCTTCAGCCGCCTACTGCGTGGCCGACGAGTCGATGGACGCATTCCGGCGCTTCCACAGCGCGCTGTACAGCAAGGACATTCAGCCCGACGAGCAGGGCCCGAAGTTCCCCGACAACGCTCGCTTGATCGAGTTGGCTCGCGAGGCCGGGGTTGCCGGCAAGGTGCCGGAATGCGTGAACAGCGGCAAATATCTGCCGCTGGTCGACGGCTTGGCGTCGTCGCAGAAGATCCGCGGAACTCCGACGATCCGGATCAACGGAAAAGATTGGCGCCCCTCCACTCCGCAGGGTCTGGTCGCTGCGGTCAAGCAGATCGTCGGTGATGTCCCGGGCCTGGACACCGCCGCAGCGCCACCTGCGCCATGACCCTCACCTCGCCCGTCTCCGCGCAACCCAACGAGCCGACCGCCGACGTCGCCGCACCCGCGGCCGGTGTTGTGGTTCGGGTGCTCAGCGCGTGGTGGGTGCTGATCGCCGGGGTGGTCGGCTTGGTCGCGTCGGTGACGCTGACGGTGGAGAAGATCAGGCTGCTGACCGACTCGTCGTACGCGCCGTCCTGCAACATCAATCCGGTGTTGTCGTGCGGCTCGGTGATGGCCACACCGCAGGCGTCGGTGCTGGGTTTCCCCAACTCGCTGATCGGCGTCGCCGCGTTCACGGTGATCACGGTCACCGGCGTGCTGGCAGTCGCCAAAGTCGTTCTGCCGCGGTGGTATTGGCTGGGTGTGGCGGCCGGGACCCTGCTCGGTGCGGGGTTTGTGCACTGGCTGATCTACCAGAGCCTCTACCGGATTGGCGCGTTGTGCCCCTACTGCATGGTGGTCTGGGTGCTGACCATGTCGCTGCTAATTGTCGTTGCCTCGATCGCGCTGCAACCGACGGGGGACAACCACGCCCACGCAGCCTCTCGTGCGCTGCACCAGTGGCGGTGGTCGTTGGCCGCGCTGTGGTTCACCGCGGTGTTCTTGCTGATCTTGACCAGATTCTGGAACTACTGGTCGACGCTGATATAGCGCCTGGCGCCGAGCGGCCGATCAACCGTTGATGTTGTTCAAGTCCCCGATCAAACCGACGGTGATCGCCAAAATGACCGCTCCCAGCAGATAAGACAGCAGTGCCTGGCGCAGGGCGGTGATCCGGATCGCCCGGCTCTGCAACCGGGTGTCGGAAACGGCGTAGGCCATGCCGATGGTGAAAGCGACGTAGGCGAAGTCGGCGAAGGTGGGTGTTTCGTCCTGATTGAAGTCGACACCGCCGACCGGCTCGGTGTAGTACTGCGCGGCATAGCGCAGTGTGAATACGGTGTGCACCACCAACCACGAAGCGACCACGCTGAGTATTCCGACGACAGCGGCCACGACGTCGTGCACCTTTGTGGCGATCAGCAGATAGCCGACACCGGCGAGGCTGCCGAAGCTGGCCAGCATGATGACCGAATCAGCCAGCGGCCGTGTCGGATCGACGTGCAGCGCAAGGGCAGCCGTTGCGTCTGAATCCATCGGGCCGATCAGCGCCCACGTCGACCACAGATAGCCGATCGCGGCGGCGATCCAGCCCGCCGGCGGGGCGTACTGCCATCCCGCGGTGATGCCGACGACAATTGCGGCGCTGACTCCGAATGCCGCGACGGCACCGATCCGAACCGCAGCCGGGCCACGTCTTTGCAGGATGGCGGGAGCCTTCATGGGCCGAGTTAAGCACGCCGGCGTGCTGCCATCACGGATTGCCGATTGATACCGTCGTCGGTGAGGGAGGTCGGTTGACGCGAATCATTGCCGGGGCCGCCCGAGGTCGCCGTCTTGTCGTGCCGCCCCGCGGCACCCGCCCGACCACCGACCGGGTCCGCGAGTCGTTGTTCAACATCCTGACAACACGAATCGACTTCGGCGGGATCGCAGTGCTCGATCTGTACGCCGGCTCGGGTGCACTGGGGCTCGAGGCACTTTCGCGGGGAGCCGCATCGGCGCTGTTCGTCGAATCGGACCAGCGGGTGGCGGCGGTGCTGACCCGCAATATCGACACCCTGGGCCTGCCGGGTGCGACGGTGCGCCGTGGCGCGGTGGCGGCCGTGGTGTCGGCGGGCGCCCAAGCGCCCGTCGATCTGGTGTTCGCCGACCCGCCCTACGACGTTGTGCCGGCCGAAGTAGAGGCTGTGCTGGCGGCGTTGTCCGGGCGCGGGTGGGCGAGCGTCGGCACGGTCGTGGTCGTCGAACGCGGCCCGCGCTGGTGCGCTGTTGGGTTGGCCGGCCGGTTGGTCGCCGTGGGAGCCGCGGGTCTACGGCGACACCCGCCTGGAGTTCGCCGAACTGAAGCGGGGCCTGGCCTGACAGGTGCGCTACCGTCATGGATCGTGACTAGCGGAGCCGTTTGCCCAGGATCGTTTGATCCGGTGACGCTGGGACATGTCGACATCTTCGAACGCGCCGCCGCTCAGTTCGACGAGGTGATCGTCGCGATCTTGGTCAACCCGAAGAAGCAGGGCATGTTCGACATCGACGAGCGGATCGCGATGATCAATGAGTCGACGACGCACCTGCCCAACCTGCGAGTGGAGTCCGGCTCGGGGCTGGTAGTGGACTTTGTGCGGGCGCACGGCCTGACCGCGATCGTCAAAGGTCTGCGCACCGGCACCGATTTCGAGTACGAACTGCAGATGGCACAGATGAACAAGCACATCGCCGGTGTCGACACCTTCTTCGTCGCCACCACTGAACGCTATTCGTTCGTCTCGTCGTCACTGGCCAAAGAAGTAGCCCTGCTTGGCGGCGATGTCAGCGCGCTGCTGCCCGAACCGGTGAATCGCCGGCTCGCCGAAAAGCTAGGCGAGCGACGCTGAGCCGTTGGCGCTCAACCCGACTCGACGCCACTAGTGGCAGTGGTGCCCATGTTCGTGCTCGTGCTCGTCAGCCGCGTCGGGGGAACCGCCCATCATGCGCAACATCGGCATTCCGCCGGTGGTGACGAAGCGTACGACCAGCGCCGCGGCCACGGCAAGAAAGATGATGTTGAGCCAGGTGGTGTAGTTCCACGAGATTCCGGTGTGCATCACCGTTGCATTGCGAGTCGTGGGAATCAAACCCGCCGCCCCGAAGAGCAATTCGACCAGATACCCGGCCAATACCATCGCGGCGTAAAAGGTACCCAGCAGCCTCAGCGTCATCGCCGTGCCGTAGTACTTGCGGTAGATGTTGAGGATCGGAATGATCAGCAGGTCAGCGAAAATGAATGCGACGACCCCGCCGAAACTGATGCCGCCGTTCCACAACACCGCGGCCAGCGGCACATTCCCGATCGAGCAGACAAACGACGCGATCGCCACGAACGGACCCACGATCGGGCCCCAAAGCGCAGACAAGTGTGGGTGCTCAGTGAAAAACAGGTGCTGCCACAATGTTTGAGGCACCCAAGCCGCGATCGCGCCCGCAATCAGCAAACCCAACACGAGGTCACGCAGGACTGCGGTCACTTCCATTATGAACACGTGCGACACAGAGGTGAAGCCTCGACCGGAAAACAGCCGTCGCGCAAACGATTCGTCGCCCTGCACGGACATGTCCATCGCGGCGTGGCCTTCCATCGAGCCGGCGAGTCCGAGGTCAGCCTGTCGGCGTGCTTCATCGATCAACCGGGACCGCACGAAGAGCCGGAACAACACCGCGAGCACCACAATCATCAGCGGGCCGCCCACGAACTCGGCGGCGGTGAACTGCCAGCCCAGCAGCAAAGCCACGATGATGCCCAGCTCCACCACCAGATTTGTCGAGCCGATCTCGAAAGCCATGGCGGCGGTGAAATTCGCGCCCTTACGGAACAGCGACCGCGCCAGCGCCACGGCGGCATATGAGCACGACGATGACGCGGCGCCGAGTCCGGCGGCGACCGCCAGCGTGCGAGGGCGGTCATCGCCCAGCACGCTGACGATCGTGGAGCGACGTACCACCGCCTGGATCATCGCGGAGAGCGCGAAGCCCAGAATCAGCGCCCATAGGATTTCCCACGTCATCGATCCAGCCAGGGCCAAGGCCCGGCCGATCGCACCCAGCACGGTGCTCGCCACAAAAATCCTCCACTCGATTGCTCGTCCGGCCAAGCTCCAGCCTTACATGGTGTCGATGACCCATTCGGCGTTGCTACCCGGCGGGGGTATCTGCCAGTCTAGGCAAGCTGGCGCGCGGCTTTGTTTTGCCGCAATCCCGGTGCTCGACATAATGTCGGCAGTGTTGCAGCCGCGGTAGGGCTCCGATAGTCGATCCAAAGCCCGACACACCGGGTCCAGCAGCGCAGTCACAGAGGCAACGCCAGGCACACTGGTAACAACAACTGCCGGAAGGGTGCTGCCGTGTACCGAGTGTTCGAAGCGCTGGACGAACTGGGCGCCATAGTCGAAGAAGCACGTGGCGTGCCGATGACGGCAGGCTGCGTGGTCCCCCGCGGCGATGTTCTGGAACTGATCGACGACATCAAAGACGCCATCCCCGGCGAACTGGATGACGCCCAAGATGTGCTCGATGCCCGCGACTCGATGCTGCACGACGCAAAGGCGCACGCCGATTCGATGGTGTCCTCGGCGACGACCGAATCCGAGTCGTTGCTCAATCACGCCCGCGCCGAGGCGGACCGGATTCTGTCCGATGCGAAGGCGCAAGCCGACCGGATGGTCGGCGAAGCGCGCCAACACAGCGAGCGGATGGTCGGCGAGGCGCGTGAAGAGGCGATGCGCTTGGCCGCCTCGGCGAAACGCGAGTACGAGGCGAGCACCAGCCGCGCCAAGGCTGAGTGCGACCGGATGGTCGAAAGCGGCAACATCTCCTACGAGAAAGCCGTCCAGGAGGGCATCAAGGAGCAGCAGCGCCTGGTGTCGCAAACCGAAGTGGTCCAGGCGGCCACCGCCGAGGCGACCCGACTGATCGATTCCGCGCACGCCGAAGCCGACCGGTTGCGCGGCGAATGCGACATCTACGTCGACGGCAAACTGGCGGAGTTCGAGGACTACCTCAACGGAACGTTGCGTTCCGTGAGCCGTGGCCGCCATCAGCTGCGCACGGCGGCCGGCACGCACGACTACGCGACGCGCTGACGCCGGCCGTTGGGCTTCACACTGGGCATCTGCACCTAGCCTGCGCCGTAGGATTGCGCTATGGCCAGGCACAACAGCTCCACGGCACAGCACGCCTCGACCTCGCCGCTGACCCTCAGTGTCACCCGGCTGGGACGACGCCCCGGGTCGATGTTCGAGATGCACCAGACGGTGCCCAGCCCCGCCCGGATCGGAGTCGAGCTGGTCGCCATCCAGCCGGGTGCTCCCCTGGAGTTGTATCTTCGAGTCGAGTCGGTGTCTGAAGGCGTGCTGGTGACCGGGACGGTGCGGGCGCCGACGACCGGTGAGTGCGCCCGCTGCCTGTCGCCGGTTGCCAGCGATGTCGAGGTGCACCTGACAGAGTTGTTCGCCTACCCGGACAGCATCACCGAAGCGACGACCGAAGAAGACGAGGTCGGTCGGGTGGTCGACAACACAGTCAATATCGAGCAACCCATCGTCGACGCGGTCGGGCTGGAATTGCCTTTCGCACCGCTGTGCGGGCCGGATTGCCCGGGCCTGTGTCCAGACTGCGGTGTGCAGCTGGCGACCGCCGAGCCCGGACATCACCACGAGCAGATCGACCCGCGGTGGGCCAAGCTGGCCGGCATACTGGCGGATTCCGGGTCGGAGGACGACACCGGCCCGGAAAGCCGGCGATGACCCCGTCACGTCAACTGCTGCTCGACGCGCTCGGTGCCGACCTGCCCGACGACTTGCTGTCCCTGGCGCTGACCCACCGCAGCTACGCCTACGAACACGGCGGGCTGCCCACCAACGAAAGGCTGGAGTTCCTCGGCGACGCGGTGCTGGGACTGACCGTCACCGACGAGCTGTACCACCGCCACCCGGACCGGTCAGAGGGGGACCTGGCCAAATTGCGGTCCAGTGTCGTCAACACGCAAGCGCTGGCGGACGTCGCCCGAGGGCTCACCGACGACGGCCTGGGCGCTCATCTGCTGCTTGGGCGAGGTGAAGTCAACACCGGGGGAGCCGACAAATCCAGCATCCTGGCCGACGGAATGGAATCGCTGCTGGGGGCGGTGTACCTGCATCACGGAATCGACGTCGCCCGCCGGGTGATTCTGCGGCTGTTCGGTCCGCTGCTCGACACCGCGCCGACCTTGGGCGCCGGACTGGACTGGAAGACCAGCCTGCAGGAATTGACGGCGGCGCGCGGCCTGGGCGCACCGTCGTATGTCGTTTCCTCGACCGGTCCGGATCACGACAAGGTGTTCAGCGCCGTGGCGATGGTGACCGACACCCAATACGGGTCCGGAGTCGGCCGATCCAAAAAGGAAGCCGAGCAGCAGGCGGCGGCCGCTGCCTGGACAGCACTGGACGCGTCCGACAGCGGCTGAACGATGCCCGAACTACCCGAAGTCGAGGTGGTGCGGCGCGGTTTGCAGGCTGAGGTGGCCGGCAAGATCATCACTGCAATCCGGGTGCACCACCCTCGCGCTGTGCGCCGGCACGAGGCCGGCCCCGCCGATCTCACGGCGCGACTGCTGGGCGCCCGCGTCACCGGCACCGACCGGCGGGGCAAGTACCTATGGCTAACGCTCGACGGGCATGACTCCGACGTCGCGCTCGTGGTTCATCTGGGCATGAGCGGACAGATGCTGCTCGGTGAGGTGCCGCGCAGCGACCACGTGCGGATCGCGGCGTTGCTCGACGACGGGACAACGCTGAGTTTCGTCGATCAACGGACGTTCGGCGGCTGGCTGCTGGCGGACCTGGTGACCGTAGACGGCAGCGTCGTCCCTGCCCCCGTCGCTCATCTGGCACGCGATCCGCTCGATCCGCGCTATGACGTCGAGGCCGTCGTCAACGTGTTGCGTCGCAAGCACTCCGAGATCAAGCGTCAGCTCTTGGACCAGACGGTGGTGTCCGGTATCGGCAACATCTACGCCGACGAGGCGCTGTGGCGGGCCAAGGTGCACGGTGCTCGCCTCGCCGATGCGCTGAGCCGCCGACAGTTGACGGCGGTGCTCGAGGCGGCCGCCGACGTGATGCGCGACGCGTTGACGCAGGGTGGCACCTCGTTCGATTCGCTGTACGTCAACGTCAACGGGCAGTCCGGCTACTTCGACCGGTCGCTGGATGCCTACGGCCGCGAAGGCAAACCCTGCCGGCGCTGTGGTGCGGTGATCCGCCGGGAGAGGTTCATGAACCGCTCATCGGCGTATTGTCCGAGGTGCCAACCTCGACCGCGGCGCTGACTGGCGCCGGTTATGTGGGTTGTTGCGTCAAATCCCGGGTTTGGGCGTTCCTAACCCACACAGTCGGCGGACACCATGACATCAGTCGAAGATGTTGCCGCGCCTCGCGCCTGGAGGCAGTTCCGGGTCGATGAACCACTCGCGGCCAAACAACGCGCCGAACACCTGCGGCGGCAGTCGCAGCAGTAACGCGAACATGCGTGCGGCCGTACCGGTGCTGCCAATCTGCGAGCGATGCGCGGCCAAAGCGTCGCGCTTCTGCCGCGCAAAACGGAAGACACTGACGCGGTGCGTGATAGTCGACCGCGGCGCGTAGGCGGTGCGAACGACCTTACGGTCGTACGGTTCGGGCAGCCCCAACAGTCGTGCGACAGCGCCTACCTTTGCAAGAAGTTCGCGAGGCATCGTCACCTCGAGCACGCGCGGCGTGGCAGCGAGTGCAGCGGCACGTTTGCCGACATGATGGACCTGAATGTGGTCGCGGTGGCCGTACCCGCCGTTGCCTTGGTAGCTCAGCAACAAGTCGGCTTTCTCGTCGCGAAGCACTTCGGAGAGCCGTCCTGCCGCCTCGTCGAGATCGGCTCGGCCGAATCTGACCCGTCCGGGCGGATCCGGGAAGAATTGCGGCCCATAGCCGCTGTCGGCATATCCGAGGCATTCGACTCGGTGCACTCCGAGGATCGTGGCGCTCGAGCGCAACTCAGCCAAGCGATCGCCGTCGTCGTGATCATGCACCCGCCCATCGGTTGCGACCACGACAACGACGCGGTGCCCAGCCGCGGCTGCCCGGGCCAGCGTGCCGCCGGTAAGCACCACTTCGTCGTCCGGATGCGCGTGGAACGCGACGACGGTAGGCATGAGATCAGTATGTCCGGCACACGGTAGAAAGAAATTCATGACGGAACTGTGGGTGCAGCGCACCGGCACTCGCCGCTACTCCGGACACAGCTCGCGGGGCGCGCAGGTGCTGATCGGCTCCGAAGACGTCGACGGCGTGTTCACTCCCGGCGAGCTGCTCAAGATCGCGCTCGCCGCGTGCAGCGGCATGTCCAGCGACCAGCCGTTAGCCCGTCGTCTCGGCGATGACTACCAGGCGACGGTCAAAGTATCGGGAGCGGCTGACCGCGGACAGGAGCGCTATCCGCTGCTGCAGGAAACGCTCGAGCTGGATCTGTCGGGCCTGACCGAAGCCGAAGCCGAGCGGCTGCGGGTGGTAGTCGAGCGGGCTGTCGACCAGGTGTGCACCGTCGGGCGCACGTTGAAGTCGGGCACCGAAGTCACCTTCGACATCGTTGACCATGGCTGACGTTCGGCTCACCGCGTGGGTGCACGGGCGGGTACAGGGCGTCGGATTCCGCTGGTGGACCCGCTCGCGGGCCCTGGAGCTCGGTCTGACCGGCTATGCCGCCAACCAACGGGACGGCCGGGTGCTGGTCGTCGCGCAGGGCCCGCGTGACAGGTGCCAGCAGTTGTTGGACCGCTTGCAAGGCGACACCACTCCCGGTGCGGTGGAGAACGTGATCGCCGACTGGTCGTCGGCGGGGGAACCGATCAGCGGCTTCAGCGAGCGCTAGCTCGGCACGTCCTCGGGACGTGTCAAGCGCCGGGATGGCGCGCTGAGGAATCAGGCAATAGAGCGCTAGCTCGATGACGATGCGCGCCGGGATGGCGCGCTGAGGAATCGGGCAATACAGCGGTAGTCTGGCAGGCCGTGTACCTCAAGAGTCTGACGCTCAAGGGCTTCAAGTCCTTTGCTTCGCCGACGACTCTGCGCTTCGAGCCGGGCATCACCGCCGTGGTCGGTCCCAACGGTTCGGGCAAATCGAATGTGGTCGACGCGCTGGCCTGGGTGATGGGGGAGCAGGGCGCCAAGACGCTGCGCGGCGGCAAGATGGAAGACGTCATCTTCGCCGGCACGTCCTCGCGGGCACCGCTGGGCCGCGCCGAGGTCACCGTCACCATCGACAATTCCGACAACGCGCTGCCCATCGAGTACACCGAGGTGTCGATAACCCGCCGAATGTTCCGCGACGGCGCCAGCGAGTACGAAATCAACGGCAGCAGTTGCCGATTGATGGACGTCCAGGAACTGCTCAGCGACTCCGGCATCGGACGGGAAATGCACGTCATCGTCGGGCAAGGCAAGCTGTCGGAGATATTGGAGTCGCGACCGGAGGACCGTCGGGCGTTCATCGAAGAAGCCGCCGGAGTGCTCAAGCACCGCAAGCGCAAAGAGAAAGCCGTCCGCAAGCTCGACGCGATGTCAGCAAACCTGGCTCGGCTCACCGACCTCACCACCGAGTTGCGTCGTCAGCTCAAACCGCTGGGTCGCCAGGCCGAAGTGGCCCGCCGGGCGCAGACCATTCAGGCCGACCTGCGTGACGCCCGGCTGCGGCTCGCCGCCGACGACGTGGTCAACCGGCAGGCGGAGTTGGCCGACACATCCTCGGCGGAGGCCGAGTTACGCCGTGAGCACGACGAGATCCTTGCCCGCAAGATGGTGGCGGCCGAGGAGTTGGCCGCCCACGAAGCCGCGGTCGGCGCGCTCTCGGAGCGGGCTGAGTCAGCGCAGCAGACCTGGTTCCGGTTGTCGGCGCTGGCTGAACGCGTGAGCGCGACGGTGCGGATCGCCAGCGAGCGGGCACAGCATCTCGACGTTGAGCCGGCAATCACCGGCGGTCCGGACCCGGACGCGCTGGAGGCCGAGGCCGAGCAGGTGGCGGCCGCCGAGCAGCAGCTGCTCGGCGCATTGGCCGAAACCCGCAGCCGGCTGGAAGCGGCCCGCGCAGAGTTGACCGAACGCGAGCGCAGCGTCGTGGCGGCGGAGAAAGCCCATATGGCTGCCGTCCGCGCAGAGGCGGATCGCCGGGAAGGGCTGGCCCGGCTGACGGGTCAGGTCGAGACGATGCGCGCGCGGGTGGAGTCGACCGATGACAGCGTCAACAAGTTGTCTGAGCGCATCGAAGAAGCCGCGGCGCGTGCCCAGCAGGCGCAGGCGGAGTTCGAGACGGTGCAGAGCCGGGTGGGCGAGCTCGACGAAGGAGAGGTGGGCCTCGACGAACACCACGACCGCACCGTCGCCGCCTTGCGGCTGGCCGACGAACGGGTAGCGGAGCTGCAAGCTGCCGAGCGCGGCGCCGAACGGGCGGTGGCGTCGCTGCGGGCCCGCATCGACGCGCTGTCGGTGAGCCTGGAGCGAAAGGACGGCGCCGCCTGGCTCAGCGAAAATCTTGGCGGCACCGGACTGCTGGGGTCGGTCGCTGACTTGGTGACCGTCCGCTCGGGCTACGAGGCCGCATTGGCGGCGGTGCTGGGAGTGGCCGCCGACGCGCTGGCCGCGGACAGCTTCCAGGCGGCCCACTCCGCGGTGTCCGCGCTCAAGCAGGCCGACGGCGGCCGGGCAGCCATCGTGCTCAGTGACTGGCCCGCCGAGGGCAATCCGCCCGCCGAAGTACTGCCCGCGGGCGCACGCTGGGCGGTCGAGCTCGTCGAGGCGCCGGCGAAGCTGCGCGGAGCGATGACCGCCATACTCGCCGGCGTTGCGGTTGTCGGGGATCTCGCCGAAGCCCTGGATCTGGTCGCCGCGCGTCCGCGGCTGCGCGCCGTCACCCTTGACGGTGACCTGGTTGGGGCGGGCTGGATCAGCGGCGGCTCGGACCGCAAACCCAGCACCTTGGAGATCTCCTCGAAGATCGAGAAAGCTCGCGCCGAGTTGGCCGCCGCCGAGACGCAAGTAGGCCAGTTGACCGCCGCCCTGTCGGGTGCGCTCAGTGAGCAAGCCACCCGTCAGGACGCTGCCGAACAGGCATTGGCGGCGCTGAACGAGTCCGACGCTGCCATCTCCGCGATCTACGAGCAGCTGGGCCGGCTCGGTCAAGAAGCCCGCAGCGGTGACGAGGAGTGGCGCAGGCTGGTGCGGCAGCGCGCTGAGCTCGAAGCGGGCCGCGCCCACACCGTCGAGGAACTCGGCGAACTGGAAACCCGGTTGCACAACGCCGAACACGATCAGCCGGCATTCGGCGTCCAGCCCGAGCACCGCGAACGGATCGCTGCCGCCGCCGAGGCTGCCCGCGCCGCTGAAGTAGAGGCCAGGCTGGCGGTACGCACCGCCGAAGAACGCGCCAACGCGGTGCGCGGACGGGCCGATTCACTGCGCCGGGCAGCCGCTGCCGAACGCGAGGCGCGGCTGCGCGCCCAGCAGGCTCGGGCCGCCCGCGAGCGTGCCGCGGCGGTGGCCGCAGCGGTCGCCGACTCCGGGCGGTTGCTGGCTGAGCGGCTGAGTGAGGTGGTCGGCGCGGCGGCGCGCATTCGCGACGGCCTGGCCGTGGAACGCCGGCAGCGATCGGCGGCGATGGTTGCAGTGCGCGACGAAGTCACCACATTGGAAGCCCGGTTGCACGCGCTCACCGAGTCGCTACACCGCGATGAGCTGGCCAAAGCGCAGGCGGCACTGCGCATCGAGCAGCTTGAGCAGTCCGTGCTCGAGCAGTTCGGGATGGCGCCCGACGACCTCGTCACCGAATACGGTCCGCAGGTCCTGCTGCCCCCGAGCGAGCTCGAGGTCGCCGAATACGAGCAGGCCCGGGAACGCGGCGAGCAGGTGACCGCACCGGCGCCGATGCCGTTCGACCGGCCGACCCAGGAACGCCGCGCCAAGCGCGCTGAACGCGAACTCGCCGAACTCGGCAGGGTCAACCCGTTGGCCCTCGAGGAGTTCGCCGCGCTGGAGGAACGCTACAACTTCCTTGCCACCCAGCTCGAAGACGTCAAGGCCGCTCGCAAAGACCTGCTGGGCGTCGTCGCCGACGTGGACGCGCGGATCCTGCAGGTTTTCACCGACGCTTTCGTCGACGTGGAACGCGAGTTCCGCGCAGTGTTCGAAGCGCTGTTCCCCGGCGGAGAGGGCCGGCTCAGGCTCACCGACCCCGACGACATGCTCACCACCGGCATCGAGGTGGAAGCCCGTCCACCCGGCAAGAAAATCAAGCGGCTGTCGCTGCTGTCCGGTGGTGAGAAGTCGCTGGCCGCCGTGGCGATGCTGGTGGCGATCTTCCGCGCCCGGCCCTCGCCGTTCTACATCATGGACGAGGTGGAGGCGGCGCTGGATGACGTGAACTTGCGGCGCCTGCTGGGGTTGTTCGAAATGCTGCGCGCCCGTTCCCAGCTGATCGTCATCACCCACCAGAAGCCGACCATGGAAGTGGCTGACGCCCTCTACGGCGTGACCATGCAAGGTGATGGCATCACCGCGGTGATATCCCAGCGGATGCGTGGTCAGCCGGTGGATCAGCTGGTCAGCAGTTCTCGATAGCGAGGAGTAATTCGTGCCCGACGCAGTGTGGATCGGCCTCGCGGTCGCCGCGGTTCTGATTGTCCTCGTGGCGTTGGTGCTCGGCCTGACGCGCTACCGGCGCCGGCGGATCAGCCTGAGTACCCGTCCGCAGACCGGCACTCTGGACCGCTCCGGCGGCTACACCACGTCGTCGGGCATCACTTTCAGCCAGACGTCCAGCCAGACGATTTCGGTCGACGAATCAGCCGCTCCTGCCGAGCCGGTTGCCGAGCCCGTTCCCGACCGGGTGCTGCCCGAGCCCGAATTCCTGGAGCCACCAGCACCGGCACCGGCACCCGCGCCGGTTGAGGAGGCGCCCACCGTACCGCCGGTTCCGTCGGCCCCGCCCGCGCCGGCAGCCCCGGAAGCCCCGCTCGCGCCCGCATCCCCGGAAATCGAGGAGATCGCGCCGCCCGAGGGCCGGCTGGAACGACTGCGCGGCCGGCTGGCCCGTTCACAGAACACTCTGGGCCGCAGCATGCTCGGCCTGCTCGGCGGCGGCGACCTGGACGAGGACTCCTGGCAGGACGTCGAGGACACCCTGCTCATCGCCGACCTGGGCCCGACGGCCACCACATCGGTGGTGACCCGGCTGCGCAGTCGGCTGGCCAGCGGCACCGTTCGCACCGAAGCTGACGCCCGTGCCGTCCTGCGCGACGTGCTGATCACCGAGCTGCAACCCGACCTGGACCGCTCGATTCGCGCCCTGCCGCACGCCGATCATCCCTCGGTACTGCTGATCGTCGGCGTCAACGGCACCGGGAAGACCACCACCGTCGGCAAACTGGCCCGGGTGTTGGTCGCCGACGGCCGGCGCGTCGTGCTGGGCGCCGCGGACACCTTCCGCGCCGCGGCGGCCGATCAGCTGCAGGCCTGGGCGTCTCGGGTGGGCGCAGAGGTGGTGCGCGGAGCCGAGGGCGCCGATCCGGCGTCAGTGGCTTTCGACGCCGTCGACAAGGGGATAGCGGCGGGTGCCGACGTCGTCGTCGTCGATACCGCCGGACGGCTGCACACCAAGACCGGTCTGATGGACGAACTGGGCAAGGTCAAACGGGTGGTGACCCGGCGCGCCGCGGTCGACGAGGTGCTGCTGGTGCTCGACGCGACGATCGGGCAGAACGGGCTGGCGCAGGCCCGGGTGTTCGCCGACGTCGTCGACATCACCGGCGCGGTGCTGACCAAACTGGACGGAACGGCCAAAGGCGGCATCGTGTTCCGTGTCCAGCAGGAACTGGGCGTTCCGGTGAAGTTGGTGGGGCTGGGCGAAGGGCCCGACGATCTGGCCCCGTTCGAGCCCGCCGCGTTCGTCGACGCGTTGCTGGGCTGATAGCGGCGATCCGCCGCGCCCGGCTTCGCCGCGCTTGCGCTCGCCGCGGCTGATGGCGGCGATCCGCCGCGCCCGGCTTCGCCGCGCTTGCGCTCGCCGCGGCTGATAGCGGCGATCCGCTGCGCCGTCAGAGACGTTACTCAGGCGAAACACGCCGGCACTGACGCCGAAACAACGACTTTGCATTGTCGTCGCAGTCAATCGGTCATGCCCGTGGCTGCCTCGGCGGCGCCAACCGGAGGTGAAGAGCAGTGGATCAATTCCCGATCATGGGTGTTCCCGACACCGGCGATACCGCCTGGATGCTGGCCAGCTCAGCGCTCGTGCTGTTGATGACGCCGGGCCTGGCGTTCTTCTACGGCGGGATGGTCCGCGTCAAGAGCGTGCTCAACATGATCATGATGAGCATCATCGCGATGGGCGTCGTCACGGTGCTGTGGGTGCTCTACGGCTACTCGCTGGCGTTCGGTGACGACGTCGGCAACATCGCGGGCAACCCGACGCAGTACTTGGGGCTCAAAGGTCTGATTGGGGTCAACGGTGCTGCCGCCAGCGGAAGCACCGCGGAAACCAAGATCGCCTTGGCGGGAACCCTGCCGCAGACGGTTTTCGTGGCGTTCCAGCTGATGTTCGCCATCATCACGGTGGCACTGATCTCAGGAGCAGTCGCGGACCGGATGAAATTCGGTGCCTGGACGGTGTTCGCCGGACTGTGGGCCACCGTCGTCTACTTCCCGGTCGCGCACTGGGTGTTCGCGGCTGACGGGGTGACCGCAGCGCATGGTGGCTGGATCGCGAACAAATTGCACGCCATCGACTTCGCCGGCGGCACCGCGGTCCACATCAACGCCGGTGTGGCAGGGCTGGTGCTGGCGATCGTGCTGGGCAAGCGCAGAGGCTGGCCGAGCAATCCGACTCGACCGCACAATCTGCCGTTCGTGATGCTGGGTGCGGGCCTGCTGTGGTTCGGCTGGTACGGCTTCAACGCCGGTTCGGCGACCAGCTCCAACGGTGTCGCCGGGTCGACGTTCATCACCACCACCGTGGCGACCGCCGCAGCGATGCTGTCCTGGCTGCTCACCGAGCGAATCCGGGACGGGCACGCTACGACCCTGGGCGCGGCGTCGGGCATCGTGGCGGGCCTGGTGGCGATCACGCCGTCGTGTTCCTCGGTCAATGTGATCGGCGCCCTGGTGATCGGGTTCGTCGCCGGCGCGCTATGCGCGCTGGCGGTCGGATTGAAGTTCAGGTTCGGCTTCGACGACTCGTTGGACGTGGTGGGCGTCCACCTGGTCGGCGGCATCGCCGGAACCCTGATGGTGGGACTCGTCGCGGCACCGCAGTCTATTGCGATCGCCGGTGGCGGCGGGCACACCTCGGCCGGATTGTTCTACGGTGGTGGCTTCGACCAACTGATCCGGCAGGTCATCGGTGCATCCAGCGTTTTGACCTATTCGGCCATCGGCACGCTTATCTTGGCTCTAGCCCTGAAATACACCATCGGGCTGCGCGTGAACGCGGAGGAGGAAGTCGCGGGCATCGACGAAGCCCAGCACGCTGAGAGCGGTTACGACTTCGCAACTGTCGGCGCCTCGATTCCTGCACACCCAGCACACCCGGCGGAGGGAAGAAGATATGAAGCTGATCACCGCGATCGTGAAGCCGTTTACGCTCGAGGACATCAAGACGAGCCTGGAGCAGGCGGGCCTGTTGGGGATGACGGTGAGCGAAGTGCAGGGCTACGGTCGACAGAAGGGGCACACTGAGGTCTACCGCGGCGCCGAGTACTCGGTGGACTTCGTGCCCAAAGTGCGGGTAGAAGTCCTGGTCGACGACTTCGCGGTGGACAAGGTGGTGGACAGCATCGTCCGCGCCGCACGCACCGGCAAGATCGGCGACGGCAAGGTATGGGTCAGTTCGGTGGACACCGTCGTGCGCGTGCGCACCGGCGAACGCGGAGCCGATGCGGTATGAGGCCCGTCGAGAGACCTTGAACGGACCGAACGGATCGTCCTGAACGGGCATGGGACAGCGCCGACCCGAACCACCCGGGCCTTCACAACCGGACAGCTCAGGCCACCAGCCGACGCATTCGGCATGTCCGGCAACTGATTTGGCGGCTGCCCGGGAGGAGTTGCTGCACGGCGCGCAACATCACCTGGAAGCGGGCGCGCTGCGTCAGGCCTGGCAGGAGCTGCACGAATTCTGGCTGACCGCCAAGGCGGCGCAGATCGGCATCACCGCGGAGAGCGGCTTCGCCATCGTTGCGACCGGTTCACTGGGCCGCCGCGAGCTGCTGCCGTATTCCGACCTCGATCTGCTGCTGCTGCACGACGATTTGCCCGCCGACACCGTCAGCGCCGTCGCCGGTCAACTGTGGTATCCGTTGTGGGACGCCAACATTCGACTCGACCACAGCGTGCGCACGGTGGGTGAGACGCTGCAGGTCGCCGACGCTGAAGTGTCGGCGGCGCTGGCCATGCTGGAGGCGCGCCACATCGCCGGCAACGGAAGGCTGTCGGCCTTACTCATCGACGGAGTGCGTCGGCAGTGGCGCAGCACGATTCCGGCACGCTTTGCCGGACTGGTCGAAGAGACACAAGCCCGCTGGCGTCGTAGTGGCGAAATCGCTCACCGTGCTGAGCCGGACCTCAAGCTCGGCCGCGGCGGCATGCGCGATGTCCAACTGCTCGACGCCCTGGCCGTCGCCCAGCTCACCGACCGCCCGACCGCCGGGGAATCCGATCTGCAGGTCGGATCGCTGACCCGCGCTTATAGCATTCTGCTCAACGTGCGCACCGAACTTCATCGCGTCTCGGGCCGGGGGCACGACCAGTTGCTGGCCCAGTATGCCGACGAGATCAGTGCCGCCCTAGATGTGGGTGACCGCTACGACCTGTCGCGCACGCTGTCCGATGTGGCCCGTACCGTCAGCTACCGCGTCGACGCCGGATTGCGGACCGCCGCGAACGCGTTACCGCGGCGGGGCATGGCGGCGATACGGCGACGCCCGCGCCGACCCCTGGACGAGGGGGTCGTCGAATCAAGCGGTGAGATCACGCTGGCCCGGGACGCCCGGCCGGCAAGCGATTCCGGGCTGGTACTGCGGGTGGCGGCCGCGTCTGCGGTGACCGGGCTGCCGATCGCGGCTTCGGCGCTGAGCCGATTGGCCGACGCCGCGCCGGAGTTGCGCACCCCGTGGCCACGTGAGGCGCTGGAGAATCTGCTCGTCTTGCTCGCTGCCGGCCCGGCGACCGTGACCACCATCGAAGCGCTCGATCGCACCGGACTATGGGGCCGGCTCTTCCCGGAGTGGAGCGCCATCCGCGACCTGCCACCTCACGACGTCATCCACATCTGGACGGTGGACCGTCATCTGGTCGAAGCGGTCGCGCGCGCAAGGATTTTCACCACTCGGGTGGCGCGACCGGATCTGCTGGTGCTCGCGGCTCTGCTGCATGACATCGGTAAAGGCCGCGGCACCGATCACAGCCTGATCGGTGCCCAGCTGGCCAAGCAGATCGGCACCCGGCTCGGTATGTGGCCGTCCGACGTCGCGATGCTTTCGACGTTGGTGAGCCAGCACCTGTTGTTGTCGAAGGTCGCGACCCGCCATGACCTCAACGACCCGAAGACCATCAACACCGTCTGCGCAGCGCTGGGCGGAGACCCGGTAGTGCTCGACGTGCTGCATGCGCTGACCGAGGCCGATTCACTGGCTACCGGGCCCGGCGTGTGGAGTGACTGGAAGGCGTCGCTGGTCGGCGATCTCGTACGCCGGTGCCGCTTGGCAATGGCCGGCGAGCCGTTGCCGCGGGCTGATCCCATTGACCCCGAATACGTTTCGCTGGCCGCGGATCACGGCGTGCATGTGCAGCTGCGTCGGGCCAACGGTCGACGTCTCTACCACGCCGTGATGATCGCTCCGGACCAGCGCGGGCTGTTGTCCAAAGCCGCCGGCGTGCTGGCGCTCAACTCGCTGCGGGTGCACTCGGCATCGGTCAACGTCCACGACGGGGCGGTCATCAACGATTTCATGGTGTCGCCGCAGTTCGGGCCGCCTGCCGCCGAGAAGCTGCTGCGCCAGCAACTTGTCACCGCGCTGGACGGTGACGTCGACGTGCTGAGCGTGCTCGAGCAGCGCGGCCGCGACGCCGCACGGGCCGAACCGCCCCTCGGGTCGACCATGCAGGAGGGTGTGCCGGTCAATCCCTCGACCGCGCCACCGCGGATCCGGTGGTTCGACGGCAACGCGCCGGGGCGCATGATCGTGGAGCTACGCGCCCCGGACCGGCCGGGTCTGCTTGCGCTGCTCACCGGCGCACTCGAACGCGCCGGGGTCGACATCGTCTGGGCGAAGGTCGCGACGCTGGGTTCGACGGTCGACGACGTGTTCTGCGTCGTGCTGCCGACCGCTGAGGCCACCGCCGGACGTACGGGCGTCCGTCGAGCGCGACCTGTACGCCGTGCTCAACGCCGCGGTGGCCGACGAACACGCCAATCGAGTCAACTGAGAGCAGTCAACAGCACGGGGCCGGTGCGGCGGATTTTCTCCGCGGCACCGGCCCCGTCTCGCCTGCTGTCTGCGGTTATCCGACACCGACCGGCTTGGGCATGACGATGGGCTTCGTGCCGTAGCGCGGGCCACCGAAGCCGAGGCCGCCACGACCGGCGTTGGCCATCGCCGGCATACCGGCGGGCACCGCATTCGTCGGAGCTGGACCTTCGGTGCCGCCGGCCCATCCGGTTCCGGCAAGAGTGACCGGCTCTGGAGTGGCGCCCGACCAGCCGGCCGGCACCGACAGGCCGCCCACCGCATTCGCCGATCCCGCACTTGCCAGCACCGCCGGGGCTTCGGCCGCCATGCTCACGCCACCCAGGCCGGCAGCGCCAGAGGAGCCGACTGACCCGGCGAGCGTCATGCCGGTGCCCAACCCTGCGCCCAAGGGGGTGATGTCGGAGGCGACGGCGACACTGCCCACACCGCCGAGGGTGTGTCCCAGCGAAACGGCGGTAGGGATGGCGTTCATCACGAACCATGCCGAGGTGTTCACCGCACCGTTGAACGCGTTTTCGATTGACGGAATACCGATGATGCTGTTGAGAGCGTCGATGGGGCTCGTTGCGCCGCCCAAGCCGGTGCCGGTGCTGTTCAGGCCGCCCAGTAAGCCCTGCAGGTCACCGATCAACGTTTGCAGTGGATCGGTGGCGGCGGCCGGCGCTGCGGCGGCCTGCATGATCCCGGCGGTGCCGGTGGTGGCGGTGGCCGGCGGGTTGATCGGAATCAACTGCGAGGCCGGTACGGACGCCGCCTGGTAGCCGTACATGGCTCCGGCGTCTTGCGCCCACATCTCGGCGTAGTGCGCCTCGGTGGCAGCGATCGCCGGGGTGTTGATACCTAGAAAGTTTGTGGCGACCAGCGCAGACAGCAGCGCTCGGTTCGCCGCGATCACCGGCGGGGGCACGGTCGCCGCGAAAGCCGCCTCATATGCTGCCGCCGAGGCAGTGGCCTGGGTAGCGGCGTGTTCCGCGGCTGCGCCGGTCTGCTGCAACCATGAAATGAGCGGCGTCACCGCGGCGACCATCGACTGTGAGGATGGACCTGTCCACTCGTCGCTGGTCAAATTAGCCACGATAGCCTCGTAGGACGCGGCCACCTGCTGCAATTCGGCACCCAAGCTGCCCCACGACGAAGCGGCGGCCATAAACGGCCCAGCGCCGGCACCTGCGTACATCCGTCCGGAGTTCCACTCCGGAGGGAACGCTGAATAGTCGAAAACCATTTGATGTCGCTTTCTAATCGTATGAGTGAAAAGCTGCTTCCGGCTTTGCTGTGGCTGCGAGCTGGTTCTAAACGGTTGTCGGTTTGGGCATGACCTTCGGCTTGACGCCGTAGCGAGGTGCTCCTAGGCCACCGGACTTGCCGGCTGTGGCCATCGCCGGCATGCCGGCCGGAACCGTCGTACCCGCCGGTGCTGCACCGCTCGGTATGGGACTGGTCCAGCCTGCCAACCGCACTGGGCCAGCGCCCGCCACCGCCGCACCCTCGCCAGCCGCCCACGCGGGCGGCACTGACAGCTGACCGACCGAACTGGACGCACCGACGCCTGCCAGGATCGGCGCTCCGCCAAGACCACCGAAGCTTCCCGCTCCAGCCGCACCCATTGCACCGCCGTCCAAAGCTGCGCCGTTGAAGCCGGCCAGGCCGGCGCCCAAGCCGGCAGCGTCCGGCGCGATCCCCATGCTCGAGGTATCCAACAGGCCACCACCGGCCAGGCCGAGCAGGTCGGAGGCGGCAGACGCATAGTTGCCCCCACCGATGTTGGTGACGTTGGCCAGGTTGCCGGACAAGCCGTAGGTGCCGTTATTGCCGAAAAGAGTTTGGGAAACCGAGACGAGGTCGTCCCAGACGTTTCCAGGGCTCGCGGCGGCGGCCGCGTTCGTCGCCTCGGCTTGGCCATAGGAACCGCCGCTGAGACCGAGGTTCTGAGCAATCTGCTGCTGAATTGCGGTGGCCTGCGCGCTGATCTGCTGATACAGAGTGCCGTAGGTGGAGAAGATTTGCGATTGCAAAGCCGACACCTCGTCCGCAGCCGCGGGAGCGATACTAGTGGTCGGGGCCGCTATCGCAGAGCTCTGAGCTTCGAAGGTCGAGCCGAGGCCCTGGAGCTGGGCGGCCGCTGCCTGCAGAGCTTCAGGCAGTGCGGTCAGGAACGACATGCAGTTCTCCTCACGAAGGTCCGCTGATCCAAAAAAACCGGGTCGCCCCCTTCGGACGTGGGGCGCCCCGTTGCACGGTCTTAAGGTTCCCTGAGGTTTGCCGACAAGAACGCGGCGGTAACTGTCTTTTAACGGTCGTGTGCGGACCGTAACAATTTGGCGTCGGCGGCCCGGGTACCGTAATGGGCCGCTAACAATTTCGTTGCGGGGAATTAACTGTGAGGCGCCGTTAACGACGCGTTTACACGCCGGGACGTCAGCTCCACCCACCGCCCAGTTGTGCTGTGGCCGAACGAATCTGACAAAGGTCGGTGACTACCACGGTGCTCGGCTGCCGTTCGGAGCTTTTATTGTCGAATGTCCGATTCCGCGGCGGCGAACCTTGTCTTTCACTTTCGCCACAATGGTTTCGAGCCGGAGAGCTTGTCTGTGTGCCCACCTCTGCGCGACTCGGATGTGGCAGGCGAAGAACATAACGTTGGAAGTCGCTGCTAGGTGGGCACAAAGCAGGTCCTGCCAGAGCCGCCCGGGGCAGATGTACTCACGGCGACCCGCTGCGCGCGGCTGCGCCGCGCTTGCGATCGCCTAGAACCGTGACGGCGACCCGCTGCGCGCGGCTGCGCCGCGCTTGCGATCGCCTAGAACCGTGACGGCGACCCGCTGCGCGCGGCTGCGCCGCGCTTGCGATCGCCTAGAACCGTGACGGCGACCCGCTGCGCGCGGCTGCGCCGCGCTTGCGATCGCCTAGAACCGTGACGGCGACCCGCTGCGCGCGGCTGCGCCGCGCTTGCGATCGCCTAGGCTGACTGTCGTGTTTGAATCGCTGTCCGATCGGTTGACCGGTGCCCTGCAGGGGCTGCGTGGCAAGGGCCGGCTCACCGACGCCGATATCGACGTCACGACTCGCGAAATCCGGCTTGCGCTGCTCGAAGCCGACGTCTCGCTGCCGGTGGTGCGGGCGTTCGTCAGCCGCATCAAAGAGCGCGCCAAGGGTGCCGAAGTGTCCGGCGCGCTCAACCCCGCACAACAGGTCGTCAAGATCGTCAACGAGGAGCTCATCGGCATTCTCGGTGGCGAGACCCGTCGGCTGGCCTTCGCCAAGACGCCGCCGACCGTCATCATGCTGGCCGGTCTGCAAGGCTCAGGGAAGACGACGCTGGCCGGGAAACTGGCCGCCTGGCTGCGCAGTCAGGGACACACGCCGCTGCTGGTGGCCTGTGATCTGCAGCGCCCGGGCGCGGTCAACCAGCTGCGCATCGTGGGGGAGCGCGCCGGCGTCGCGGTGTTCGCCCCGCACCCGGGCGCCACGGCCGACGTCGACTCAGCGCTGCAAGCCGGCCCCGGGGACCCGGTGGCCGTCGCTTCAGCGGGCCTGGCCGAGGCGCAGGCCAGGCACTTCGACGTGGTCATCGTCGACACCGCGGGCCGCCTGGGCATCGACGACGAGCTGATGGCACAAGCCGCCGCGATCCGCACCGCGGTCAACCCCGACGAAGTGCTGTTCGTCCTCGACGCGATGATCGGCCAGGACGCCGTCACCACGGCCGAGGCGTTCCGCGCCGGTGTCGGTTTCACCGGTGTCGTATTGACCAAGCTCGACGGCGACGCCCGCGGCGGCGCCGCGCTGTCGGTCCGTGAAGTCACCGGGGTGCCAATCCTCTTCGCGTCCAGCGGCGAAAAGCTGGAGGACTTCGACGTCTTCCACCCGGACCGGATGGCCAGCCGCATCCTCGGCATGGGCGATGTGCTGAGCCTGATCGAGCAGGCCGAGCAGGTCTTCGATGCCCAGCAAGCCGAAGCCGCCGCCGCCAAGATCGGGTCCGGCGAGCTGACGCTGGAGGACTTCCTCGAGCAGATGCTGGCCATCCGCAAGATGGGCCCGATCGGCAACCTGCTGGGCATGCTGCCCGGCGCCGGTCAGATGAAAGACGCGCTGGCCGCCGTCGACGACAAGCAACTCGACCGGCTACAAGCCATCATCCGCGGTATGACGCCGGCTGAACGGGCCGACCCGAAGATCATCAACGCATCGCGCAGGCTGCGCATCGCCAACGGCTCGGGTGTGACGGTCTCGGAAGTCAACCAGCTCGTCGACCGTTTCTTCGAGGCCCGCAAGATGATGTCGTCGATGCTCGGCGGCATGCCGGGTCTGGGACGAAAGTCCGCGACGCGCAAGGCCGCCAAAGCCAGAGCAGGTAAAGGCAAGAAAGGCAAAAAAGGTGCGCGCGGGCCCACACCGCCGAAGGCCAGGGGCGCGCTCGCGCCTGGAATGGGGGCCCTGCCCGCGGGCTTCCCCGACCTGTCGCATCTGCCCGACGGCCTGAACGAACTTCCTCCCGGACTGGCCGACTTCGACTTGTCCAAGTTGAACTTCCCGGGAAAGAAGTAGCCGAACGTGCGACTGCACGCGCCACTCCACGTGAGAGGTCGCGGGCTGCCTGGCGAGGCGGAACTTGAACTGTGGATCGTCGACGGGCGGGTCAGCGCGGAGCCGGTCAGCGGCGCGGACACCGTTTTCGACAGCGGCTGGATCATCTCTGGTCTGGTCGACGCGCACTGTCACGTCGGATTAGGTCCGGGCGGTGCGGTCGACCTCGACGAGGCGGCCCGGCAGGCTGAGACCGAACGTGACGCCGGCGTCCTACTGATCCGCGACGCCGGGTCACCCATCGACACCCGCGGCTTCGACGACCGCGACGACCTACCACGGATCATCCGCGCCGGGCGACATCTGGCCCGCCCGAAGCGATACGTACCCGGCTTGCCGATCGACATCGAAGAGGAGTCACAGCTGCCGGAGGCCGTGGCGGAGCAGGCGCGCCGCGGCGATGGCTGGGTCAAACTCGTCGGTGACTGGATCGACCGCGCCATCGGTGATCTGGGTCCGTTGTGGTCCGACGACGTGCTCAAGGCCGCCATCGACGCCGCGCACGTGCACGGCGCTCGGGTCACCGCCCACGTCTTCGGCGAAGACGCATTACCTGGACTGATCGGTGCCGGAATCGACTGCATTGAACACGGCACCGGCCTCACCGACGACACCATCGAGCTGATGCTCGAACATCGCACCGCTCTGGTACCGACATTGATCAACATCGAGAACTTCCCCGCCATCGCCGACGCGGCCGCCAAGTATCCCGTCTACGCCAACCACATGCGCGATCTGTACGCGAACAGTTCCCGACGGCTGGCGGCGGCTCGCGAGGCCGGCGTGCCGATGTACGCCGGCACCGACGCCGGCGGCATGATTGCCCACGGTCGCATCGCGCACGAGGTGGACGCGCTCAAAGGCATCGGCATGACCGACACCGAGGCGCTGGGCGCGGCGTGCTGGGATGCTCGCCGCTGGTTGGGCCGGCCGGGCCTGGAGCACGGGGCGCCGGCCGACTTGTTGTGTTACGCCGCCGATCCTCGCCGCGGCGCCGCGGTACTCAGCAACCCGGATCGGGTCATCCTGCGAGGACAGCTGTTCTGATCCCAGCACCCGTCACTGCCGACCGTTAGACTTCGCCCATGGCCCTGGCCAGCGGCACGACCTTCGCCGGCTACACCATTTTGCGGATTCTGGATTTCGGGGCGATGGGCGAGGTGTATCTCGCGCAGCATCCCAGGATGGACCGGGAAGACGCATTGCGGGTCCTGCCCCCGACTTTCACCGCCGACAGCGAATTCGGGCAGCGATTTCTTCGCGAAGCCGACATCGTCGCACGGCTGCATCACCCCAACATCGTGGAAATGTACGACCGCGGCGAGTACGACGGGCGCCTGTGGGTGGCAACGGAATACGTAGCCGGGACCAGCGCGGCCCAGCTGGTCGCCGAACGGTATCCGTCCGGTATGCCGGCCGGTGACGCCCTGGCCATCGTCACCGCAGTCGCCGAGGCACTCGACTACGCCCATCAGCGGGGCCTGCTGCATCGTGACGTCAAGCCCGACCACATCCTGCTCACCGATGCCGCCCAAGGCGAGCAGCGAATCCTGTTGACCGATTTCGGCCTGACCAGAAATCCAGGTGAACGCAGTATTGCGACAGGCGGCCCTGGCGCGGGGGAGTCAACCGGTTACGCCGCCCCAGAGCAGTCGATGATGGGCGCCCACCTAGACGGGCGCGCCGATCAATACGGGCTGGCCGCCACGGCATTTCGGCTTTTCACCGGCGCGCCGCCGCAACACAATTCCAGCGGTCACCCATTGAGCGGTACGCCGCCCAAACTCAGCGACCGGCGTCCGGATCTGGCCGCGTTAGATAGGGCGCTGGCCACCGCACTGGCCAGGCGGCCCGCCGACCGATTCGGTTCGTGTCGCCAGTTCGCGGATGCGCTCATCACGCGGACCGGTGGATGGATTGGTGGATACAGTCCGGTACTTGCGCCGGGGATTGTCGACTATCCCGACGACACCGACCTTGTGCCGGCGGATGACGCGTCGAGCCGACGAGCGACCCGGGCCGGCTCGGCAACGCGGAGCGCGTCACAGCGCAGGTGGCCGTGGCTTCTGCTGGGTGGTGCCAGCGGTGCCGCGGCGGTCCTCCTCGGTGCTGTCCTCGTCGTGGTCATCGCCGCTGAACGCAACGAGGCCCGCCGCCCGCCGCAAGCCGCCAGTCCAGCGCCGACCCTGCCGCCTGCTGCCGCGCCCAGTCGTGCCACTTTGACTCCCGCGCCGGGCCAAGAACTCGACGGCTCCTATCAGGTCGACGTCAACCGGGAACAGCAGACGTTCAACAGCAACCCCGATCCGCAGCCGCCAAATGTCACCACCTGGTGGGCGTTTCATTCGCGATGCACGCCAACCGGCTGTGTCGCTGCCGGGATCATGCTGGACAGCAACAATCACCTCGTCGCAAGCGCCCAGGGCGGTGACCGGCCGCTGGTGCTGGACTTCCGCGACGGCGCTTGGCAGTCTCGTCCCGAGACGGTGCTGTTCCCGTGCCTCGGGCCGACCGGCGCAACCGCGAAACAGACCACCACGCAGGTGTTGTCGCTGCAGCCGCAGGGCAACGGACCACTGCACGGCGTCATGACCGTCAGCGTCGAGAGTGACGAGTGTGGTCAGAAGGGCGGCGAGATCGTCATCCCGGCGACGGCTGGGCGCATTGGTGACGTGCCGCCGGGCGTCATTTTGCCTGAACCGCCAACTCGGTGAACGGCCGCTACAAAAAGATTGCGAGCGCTCACTATTATGCTACGATGACCTGAATCGACGAAACGGGAGAACCACCGTGGCCTACGACGTGATCATCCGCGACGGTTTGCTGTTCGACGGCACCGGCAGCGTCCCGCAAATCCGCACAGTCGGCATCCGCGACGGTCGGGTGACCGAGGTGTCGGAGGTGTCGCTGGACGAAACCGGTTGTCGTGAGGTGATTGACGCGGCGGGGAAGTGGATCGTGCCCGGGTTCATCGATGTGCACACTCATTACGACGCCGAAGTGTTACTGGATCCCGGACTGCGTGAATCGGTGCGCCACGGCGTCACCACGGTGCTGCTGGGCAACTGTTCGCTGTCAACGGTGTACGCCGACGCCGCCGACGCCGCGGACCTGTTCAGCAGGGTCGAGGCGGTGCCACGGCAGTTTGTGCTGGACGCGCTCGAAGCCAAGAAGACCTGGTCGTCGGCCGCGCAGTACGTGCGCGCACTCGACGAATTGCCGCTCGGGCCCAACGTGGCATCGCTGATCGGTCATTCCGACCTGCGCACCGCGGTGCTGGGACTGGGGCGCGCCACCGACGACGACGTGTCGCCCAGCGATGCAGAACTGGACCGGATGGCGGCGCTGCTGCAGGAAAGCCTGGACGCCGGCCTACTCGGGTTGTCGGGCATGGACGCCGCCATCGACAAACTCGACGGGGACCGATACCGCTCGCGCGCGCTGCCCTCGACGTTCGCGACGTGGCGCGAGCGACGCAAATTGATTGCGGTGCTGCGGAAGCGCAACCGGATTCTGCAGAGCGCCCCTGACGTCGCCAACCCGCTGTCCGGGTTGCTGTTTTTCCTGTCCAGCAGCCGGATTTTCGGACGTCGCGCCGGTGTTCGGATGAGCCTGCTGGTGTCGGCGGACGCCAAGTCGATGCCGGGCGCCGCGCGGATATTCGGCCCGATCACCCGGCTGCTCAACGCCGTCCTGGGCGCACAAGTCCGGTTCCAGCATCTGCCCGTCCCCTTCGAGCTGTACTCCGACGGAATCGACCTGCCCGTCTTCGAAGAGTTCGGCGCTGGGACCGCGGCGCTGCATCTACGAGATCAATTGCAGCGCAACCATTTACTGGCCGATCCCGGTTACCGGCGCAGGTTCCGGCAAGAGTTCGACCGGCTCAAACTCGGACCGTCGTTGTGGCACCGCGACTTTCACGACGCGGTGATCGTTGAATGCCCTGACGAGTCGTTGGTCGGCAAGACCTTCGGTGAGATCGCCGACGAGCGGCAGCTGCACCCATTGGACGCGTTCCTCGATGTCCTGGTCGAGAACGGCGAGCGCAATGTCCGCTGGACCACCGTCGTGGCCAACCACCGTCCAGAGCAGCTGAACAAGCTCGCGGCCGAGCCCAGTGTGCACATGGGTTTCTCTGACGCCGGTGCGCACCTGCGCAACATGGCTTTCTACAACTACCCGCTACGACTGCTCAAACGAGTGCTGGACGCCAAGAAGGCCGGCCGGCCCTTCCTCAGCGTCGAGCGTGCGGTGTACCGGCTGACCGCGGAAGTGGCCGACTGGTTCGGCCTGGACGCGGGCACCCTGCACGCAGGTGGCCGTGCCGACTTCGTGGTCATCGACCCGGCAGGTCTCGACGAGTCGGTGGACGGCTATCACGAGGAAGAAGTGCCCTTCTACGGCGGCCTGCGGCGGATGGTCAACCGCAACGATGCTGCCGTCGTCGCCACCGGCGTCGGAGGCGAAATCGTCTATCGCTCAGGGGTTTTCCGCGACGGCTACGGCAAGACAGTGAAATCTGGCCGGTTCCTGCGAGCAGCCGGACACGCCGGGGCGTCCCACGCCGCAGCGCGGCTCTGACGTGGCCCGGACCCAACAGCAGCGTCGGGAAGAGACCGTCGCCCGGCTGCTGGACGCCAGCATCGCCACCATCGTCGAGATCGGGTACGCCCGGGCCTCGGCCGCGGTGATCACCAAACGTGCCCAGGTGTCCGAAGGTGCGCTGTTTCGCCACTTTCCGACCATGGGTGACTTCATGGCAGCCACCGCTCATGAGGTGCTGCGCCGCCAGTTGAACGTGTTCACCGAGCGGGTCGGCGAGATACCCCCCGACCGGCCGGCGCTGGCGGCGGTGCTGACGATTCTGCGAGACGTCACCGCCACGTCCACCAATGCCGTTCTCTACGAACTGATGGTGGCGGCCCGCACCGACGAAAAGCTCCGGGCCACCCTGCACCAGGTGCTGGAACAGTACCGGACGAAGATCCTTGACGCGGTGCGCGAACTGCCGGGAGTCGACGAGGTGCCCCGGGACGTGTTTCCCGTCATCGTGGCGGTGCTGGCCAACACTTTCGACGGCGCTGCTTTGTTGCGGACGGTGTTGCCGCAACCCGACATCGAAGATCAGCGCATCGCGCTGCTGAGCGCTCTGCTCAGCACCATGCAGGCTCAGCCGTTTTGCAGCTTGGTCAGCGCATCGTCCAACGTGCGGTAGAGCGGAAGGACTTCGTCGAGACCCATCAGCGTCAACGGCCGGTAGGTGGCCGGGCCGTCGGCGACCACCGCGAAGCTCCGCGAGTGGTCAGCGTCGCTGTGGGACGTCATCAGCACGCTCATTCCCGCCGACGCGAGGAAGTCCACTCGGGACAAGTCGATGATCATGCCGGCGGGTTTCTTGGCCAGCGCCGCATCGATCGCGTCGATCAGCCACGGAGCGCTGAGCATGTCGACGCTTCCGCCTACCGATACCACCACCAGGCGATCGACCCACGACTCCTCGACGGTGAAGTCGCCGTCGCGTGGCTGTAGATGAGAACGCGCTGAGGCTTCGTCATGCTCGGCCATTCGTTGACCCTCTGTTCCTCGGCTTTCTCGCGCGCAGCTCAGCGGTCTCCGGCGGAGACCGGCGCGGTTTGGTGAGGGCTGGATGCTCAACCCGTGGGGTGGGCGTCGACGGGCGTCAACACGAATCCGTGTAAGCCGTGTTCGACCATTGCGGGCCAGGATGCCACGGCAGTGAGAGCCTAACTCGGCGGGTAGACCGCCACCGCGTGCGGATCCTTCGCAAGCAGATGTTACAGGGTGCCGATGGCGGGTTGCGGGCCGAGCGCAAAGCCCCAGTCGAGCAGGCTGGCCGCCTGGTCCCAGTATGTCGGGCCGCCCGCACGCACCAGCCCGTACATCATGGCGATCACCAAGCGACGACCGTCGCGCGCGGCGGCGCCGACGAAGGTCTTGCGCGCGGCGTCGGTGTAGCCGGTCTTGCCGCCAATGGCGCCGGGGTACCGCTGCAGCAGCTCGTCCTGGTTGAAAATCCGGTGGTCAGCACCATCGCCGGGGAACAACGCCGACGGTTCGGCGGTGATCTGCGCAAACACCGGATCGGCCATCGCTGCGCGGAAGATCACGGCCAGATCGTGTGCGGTGGAAGCGCCCGAGCCGCCGGGTCCGTCCAAACCCGACGGTGTCACCGCGTGCGTGCTCGCCGCGCCCAGCGCCGCGGCCTTCGCGTTCATTGCGGCCACTGCTGCCTGCTGCCCACCGAGCAGGTGTGCCAGGGTGTTGGCGGCGTCGTTCCCCGACACCAGCAGCAGGCCCTCGAGCAGTTGACGGGCGGTGTAGGTGCGGCCCGCTTTGACGCCGGCGCAGCTGCACTCAACTGCCGCGTCGGCGCCGTCGGCAACGACCGTATCGTCCAGACCTACGTGATCGAGCGCGGCCAAGGCCAGCAACACCTTGATCGTGCTGGCCGGCGGGTGAGGCACGCTCTGATCGCGGCCGGCCAGCACCTGACCACTGTCGAGGTCGGCGACGATCCAGGCCTGAGCCGGCCCGTCGGGGATGGGCACCGAGCCGACCGGCTGCACGTCGGTGTCGGCCGCTGCCATGCCGGCACTGAACGCGATTGCGCAGGCGACGGCGGCGAGGTAGGCCGCCGATGCAGCGACGAAGTTTCGCATGGCCGGTCACAATAGCCCAGCAGGACGCGGGTCAGGACCGAAGTGTTGAATCGATCCATGTTGAGCCTCGACGAGATCTCCGACCGGTTGGAGATTCAGCAGCTGCTGGTGGACTATTCCGCGGCGATCGACCAGCGCCGGTTCGACGACCTCGACAACGTGTTCGTCCCGGACGCGTATATCGATTACCGGGCCATGGGCGGCATCGACGGCAGGTACCCCGAGGTCAAGGCCTGGCTGGCTGAGGTGCTGCCCAGATTCGCCAACTACGCGCACATGCTCGGCTTGCCGGCGATCCGATTGGCCGATGATTGCGCCACCGCACGCACCTTCTGCTTCAACCCGATGGTGTTCGGCGGCGCTGAGACCCCCCGCTCGGCGGCCTCTACGTCGGAGAAGCCGACCACGATGCTGCTGGGCTTGTGGTACGACGACGAATTCCGCCGCACACCCGAGGGCTGGCGGATGAGCCGGCGCGCCGAAATCAGATGCTTCGATCGCTGAGGCCGTCGTGCCGCGCCGAGCGTAACCCTTAAGTGACGTTCGGCGCCCGCCGCAACGCTGGCGTGACGTTCGGCGCAGCGGCCCCGCTGTAATCGACCGATTTTCACTGCACAGTGGCCTTGTGGCAAAATCGGCGGCTGTCCGACCCGCGACCCGCTCCCGCCGGAGTGCTCGCGCCGCCGGTCACACACGCGAGGCAAAACCGGGTCCCCGACGCCCCGTCTGGGCCGCTGAATTGCAGCGTGACATTTACAGGAGAGTTGCTCACTCATGGCCGTCAAAATCAAGCTCACCCGGCTCGGCAAGATCCGCAATCCCCAGTACCGCATTGCCGTCGCCGACGCGCGCACGCGCCGCGATGGCCGCTCCATCGAGGTCATCGGCCGCTACCACCCTAAAGAAGAGCCGAGTCTGATCGAGATCGATTCCGAACGCGCGCAGTACTGGCTGTCGGTAGGAGCCCAGCCGACTGAGCCGGTGCTCAAGCTGCTGAAGATCACCGGCGATTGGCAGAAGTTCAAAGGCCTGCCCGGCACCGAGGGCAGGTTGAAGGTGGCCGAGCCCAAGCCCAGCAAGCTCGAACTGTTCAACGCCGCCCTGGCCGCCGCCGACGGTGCACCCGGCGCCGAGGCGACCACACCGAAGAAGAAGGCGCCGGCGAAGAAAGCTCCGGCTAAGAAGGCCGACACCGACCAAGCCTCCGACCAGGCCGCTCAGACCGCCGGTGCGCAGGCTGAGCCCGCGGCCGAGAGCTGAGCGGGCCGGTGAGTACTGTCGTCGTCGACGCCGTCGAGCATCTGGTCCGCGGGATCGTCGACAATCCTGACGAGGTGCGGGTCGACATGGTGACCAGTCGACGCGGTCGCACCGTCGAAGTGCACGTTCATCCAGAAGACCTCGGCAAGGTGATCGGTCGCGGGGGACGCACCGCCACGGCGTTGCGCACCCTGGTTGCCGGCATCGGCGGTCGCGGCATCCGCGTCGACGTGGTGGACACCGACCAGTAGCCGAACATGGCCGTGGAGCTGCCATGGACTTGACAATCGGACGCGTGATCAGAGCGCACGGCGTCACCGGTGAGATTGTCGTCGAAGTCCGCACCGACGATCCGGACCGTCGCTTTGCACCCGGAATAACGTTGCGCACGAAGCAGTCTGGCGAATCCGGGCCCGGCCGCGATCACGTCGTCGAGACCGTTCGCGATCACGGCAACCGGCTCCTGCTGCGGCTGGCCGGAATCAATGACCGGGACGGCGCCGACGAGCTGCGGGGCACTCTGTTCGTCATCGACTCCGGGGACCTGCCGCCGATCGACGACCCCGACGAGTACTACGACCATCAGTTGGAAGGCCTGCGGGTGCGCACCACCTCGGGCCGGGAGATCGGCGCCGTCGCCGAAGTTCTGCACACCGCAGCCGGTGAACTGCTGGCGGTCAAAGCCGACGACAGCCGGGAAGAACTGCTGGTGCCGTTCGTCAGTGCGATCGTGACCGCGGTGTCGCTCGAGGACGGCACGGTGGAGATCGATCCTCCCGACGGCCTGCTCGATCTGGGCCGGCGGTAGCGCACTGCCATGCGAATCGACGTCGTCTCCATCTTCCCGGCCTATCTGGATCCGCTGCGACAGTCGTTGCCGGGCAAGGCAATCGAATCGGGCCTGGTCGAGCTGCACGTGCATGATCTGCGGCGCTGGACTCATGATGTGCACCGGTCAGTCGACGACGCGCCGTACGGTGGCGGACCCGGAATGGTGATGCGGGCGCCGGTGTGGGGCGGAGCGCTCGACGAACTGTGCTCTGAGCAGACACTTCTGGTGGTGCCGACGCCCGCGGGTGCGCTGTTCGCCCAGGCCGACGCCCAGCGCTGGAGCAGCGAGCCTCATCTGGTCTTCGCCTGCGGGCGATACGAGGGCATCGACCAACGCGTCATCGAGGACGCCCGCCGGCGGATGCGAGTGGAGGAGGTGTCGATCGGTGATTACGTGCTACCCGGCGGGGAGTCGGCGGCGGTGGTGATGATCGAGGCGGTGCTCCGACTGCTGCCCGGTGTGCTGGGGAATCCGGCTTCGCTGCAGGAGGATTCGCACTCCTCTCGGCTGACGGGGCTGCTGGAGGGGCCCAGCTACACCCGGCCACCAAGCTGGCGCGGCCTCGACGTGCCTGAGGTTCTGCTTTCCGGCGACCACGCTCGGGTCGCCGCCTGGCGGGAGCAGGCCGCCCGGCAGCGTACCCGCGAGCGTCGTCCGGACCTCTGCTCGGAGTGAACACCTGAACACGAGCTGCGCTGCCCGCCGGGCGCTCAGATCCGGCCGTCGGGGAACATCGTCTTGACGGCCCTGGTGATGGTCGCACGCGCGGTCGCGTCGTCTGAGGGCTGCAACGCCTCGACGACCATGATGTAGCGCCGGTCAGCGCCGATCACTCCGGTGGACAGATGCATCCAGTCCTCGCCGATACAGCACATCCAGCCCTGCTTGACCGCGACCGGCTCGGCGGAAAGGCCGTCCGGAATACCGAAGCGCTGCGGATATCCGTCGGCTCCATTGTTAGTGGCCTGGGCGAGGTCGTTGATGATCGTGGCCGCCCGCTCCGGCGGGAGACCACCGGACCCGTCCAGCAGCATCCGGTAGTAGCGGATGAGGTCGGCGGGCGTGCTGATGGTATTCCACCACCGCCCGTCGCTGGGCACCGCCGTGTCGGTCAAGCCGTACCGGCCCGCGACTTCTGTGATGATGGCGTCGCCGCCCAGCTCAGCCCAGAACTGTTCGGCGGCACCGTCGTCGGATGATCGCAGCATGCCGTCCAGCGCGGTGTGATCGTCCGCGGACAGCGTGGCGCCCTGCACCTCCCGCAGTAGCAGCTCGTCGGCGATGAACAGCTTGGCCACCGAGGCGATCCCAGGGATCTGCTCGTTGCCGTTGGCCACCAGTTGGCTGGTGACCCGGTCGAACACCGCCACCGCAAGGGTGGCGCCGTCGGCCGCGGCCTGGGCGGTCGCCTGCTGGATCCGGGTGGGCAGCTCAGCCAATCCGGAGGGGGTCGGCTCCGGCGGGAGGATCGCCTGCGCCAGCCGGGTGACCACCGCGGAACGCGTCGGCACCGACTTGGTGCTGGACGCGCCATAGACCTTCGCCTCGCAGGCGGCCACCAGGATCGTCGCCACCGCTACGGTGGCGACCAGCAGCGTCGGCGGCCGCGCTGGCATAACCCCTCCTTGAGGCTGGTAGCCGGTGAAAGATTCGGGGCTTGCTGCGCTGCTGTCCGCCCGTCGCATCAGGGTAGTGCGGCTCAGCGGACCGTGCGGCCGAGACCCTGCTTGTGCAGTCATATGAAACCATTCGCTGAGCTGATCGGCAGGTATCAGTGCGCGGCGATTTGCTGTGATTTCGCTGCCTGAGCGGTATCTGGCACAATGGAGCAGTTGTCTCCTACCGCCCGCCTGCTGCGGGATACACCACATGCCCTAATCAATCGGCAGGGTGACCGCTTCGCGCCCGTGGCGTAAGTCGTTACCTGCAGCCGTGACCGCGAGGAAGTGTCTTTCCAAGATGAACACGTTGGACTTCGTCGATAAGGCGTCGCTGCGCGATGACATCCCGACCTTCAGCCCCGGCGACACCGTCAACGTGCACGTCAAGGTCATCGAGGGCGCCAAAGAGCGCATCCAGGTCTTCAAGGGTGTAGTGATCCGCCGCCAGGGCGGAGGCGTCCGCGAAACATTCACGGTGCGCAAGGAGAGCTACGGCGTCGGCGTCGAACGGACCTTCCCGGTGCATTCGCCCAACATCGACCACCTCGAGGTGGTGACCCGCGGTGACGTTCGCCGCGCGAAGCTCTACTACCTGCGCGAACTGCGTGGCAAGAAAGCCAAGATCAAAGAGAAGCGCTGAGGCGCGCTCTGCATCGTCGCCGGGCGTGGCCGGATTGCCCGGCTCCTCCTCATCGCTGAGGCGCGCTCTGCATCGTCGCCGGGCGTGGCCCGATTGCCCGGCTCCTCCTCATCGCTGAGGCGCGCTCTGCATCGTCGCCGGGCGTGGCTACGCTTGGCTCGTGACTGACACCACGGACTCGTCGCCTGAACCCATACCCGATGAAGGTCCGTCGGAGCCACACGTCGCTACCCGCCGGCCGGCCGGTCCCGACCAGGCCGTCGCCGAAGCTGAGCCACCGGACAGGAAACGTGGCGCGCTCCGGGAAACGGCGATCCTTGCTGCAATCGCGATTGTGCTCTATTACGTGATGTTGACCTTCGTGGCGCGGCCGTATCTGATCCCGTCGGAATCCATGGAGCCCACGCTGCATGGATGCGCAGGGTGCGTCGGCGACCGCATCCTGGTCGACAAGATCACTTACCGCTTCACCTCGCCGCAGCCCGGTGACGTCATCGTCTTCAAGGGTCCGCCACCCTGGGACATCGGATATAGATCGATTCGGTCGCACAACGCCGCGGCGCGTGCCGTACAGAACGCGCTATCTTTTGTCGGCTTTGTGCCGCCGGACGAAAACGACCTGGTAAAACGGGTGATTGCGGTGGGCGGCCAAACGGTGCAGTGTCGCGCTGCTACCGGTTTGACCGTGGACGGCAAGCGGTTGACCGAGCCGTACCTGAATCAGTCGACGATGATGGCCGACCCGGCGGTCTATCCCTGCCTGGGCGCCGAGTTCGGTCCGGTCGCCGTCCCAGCAGGGCGAGTGTGGGTGATGGGCGACAATCGCACCCATTCGGCGGATTCTCGCGCGCACTGCACCAGCATCCCCGACGACGCGCTCAAGGGCCTGCTGTGCACCGGCGACCCGACGGCGGGCACAGTGCCGGTCGGCAACGTCATCGGCAAGGCGCGGCTCATCGTCTGGCCGCCAACACGCTGGCGTGGGGTGGGATCGGTGAATCCGCAACAAGGCCATTAGCCGTGGTCGCGACGTGGCCGCCGCGGACAGTGATCCGCAAAGCTTCGGGCTTGCGCACGCTGGAGTCAGCGCTGTACCGCAGCGGTTTGGGTCCGGTTGCCGGCGTGGACGAGGTGGGCCGGGGCGCCTGTGCGGGACCGTTGGTGGTGGCGGCCTGTGTGTTGGGCCCGGGCCGGTTGTCGAGTCTGGCGTTATTGGACGACTCGAAGAAGTTGACCGAGAAAGCACGCGAGAGGCTGTTCCCGCTGATCCGCCGGTATGCGCTCGCCTACCACGTGGTATTCATCCCGTCCGTCGAGGTGGACCGGCGCGGGGTGCATGTAGCCAACATCGAAGGTATGCGGCGCGCGGTGGCGGGCCTGTCGGTACGTCCCGGGTATGTGCTCAGCGACGGGTTTCGGGTTCCGGGATTGCCGATGCCGTCGCTGCCGGTCATCGGCGGCGACGCGGCGGCCGCCTGTATCGCCGCGGCGAGCGTGCTTGCCAAGGTGAGCCGGGACCGGATGATGGTGGCGATGGACGCTGATCACCCCGGCTACGGCTTCGCCGAGCACAAGGGTTACAGCACACCCGCGCATTCCGCGGCGCTCACCGATCTCGGCCCATCTCCGCAGCACCGCTACTCGTTCATCAACGTCCGGCGGGTGGCAACCGGCTCGGGCACCCGCGTGGTGGCCGAGTGTCAACCGGCCCCACCGGATCAGGACGGCGAACAGGGGTGGGGAAAGATAAGTGCCGTCCCGGCGACGATGCAGAGCGCGCAACGTGATGAGGAGGAGCCGGAGCAATTGGATCGCCGAGGAGGACGGCTGAGCAGATGAGTGCCGAGGATCTCGAAAAGTATGAGACCGAGATGGAACTCTCGCTGTACCGCGAATACAAGGACATCGTGGGACAGTTCAGCTACGTCGTGGAGACGGAGCGCCGGTTCTATCTGGCCAACAGTGTCGAAATGGTGCCGCGCAACGCCGACGGCGAGGTGTACTTCGAGTTGCGGCTGGCCGACGCGTGGGTGTGGGACATGTACCGCCCCGCCCGATTCGTCAAGCAGGTACGCGTGATCACGTTCAAAGACGTCAACATCGAAGAGGTCGAGAAGCCTGAACTGCGGCTGCCCGAGTAAGAGGCGGGCGGCCGTCAGACCCCGACGGCGCGCTCCAACTCCTTTAGCGCCGTTTCCAGATGCCCGAGCATGCGCTGCATGTGCGGCACATCGCCCCGGGCGGCGACCAGGCCGAAGTCGAGGTTGTCCGCGTTGTTGGCGACCGTGATGTTGACCGCCTGACCGTCCAGGGCGACCGACAGCGGGTAGTTGCCCACCAGCGGCGTACCGCGCCAATACAGCTGTTCTTGAGCACCCGGCACGTTGGAGATCACGATGTTAAACGGCGGCGGGGCAGTGCGGATGAAACCCGGAATCATGCCGAGGAACAGGCCGCCGACGACGGTAGCCGAGACTGCGAGTTGCTGTACCTGGGGCAGGTCGATGAACACCTTCTTGTTGTCGCTGATCGATTCGGTGACCACCTGTAGTCGCTTCGCGGGGTCTTCGATGTGGGTGCCCAAGTTGCACAACAGCGCGCCCACTGCGTTTCCGCCGCCGCCGTCCTCCTTGCGCAGGCTCACCGGGACCATGGCGATCAGCGGCGTGTCGGGCAGCGCGTGCTGGTCGAGTAGGTAGGCGCGCAGCGCGCCTGCCGACATAGCCAGGACAACGTCGTTGACGGTGATGCCGGCGGCATTCTTGACCGCCTTGATCCGGTCCAGCGAGTAGGACTGCGCCGCGACCCGTCGGGCGCCGCCGATCCGGACGTTGAACATCGTCTTGGGCGCCCGGAACGGCAACGTGAGCTGTTGTTCGATCAGTGCCGCGCGCGCAAGCGACAGGGTCGACGGCGCAAGGCCTGCCACCGATCCTACGGCGCTGGTCACTTTCTGCACAGCGGACGGACTATGGTCGTCGTCGCTGCTCTTGTGGTGTTGTTTGGGCTTGAGGGCCCACGGCACCCGGACTTCGTCGTCGTCAGGATCGGTGGTGAACGCCCGTTGCAGCATCTTCATCGCCGACACCCCGTCGAGCAGCGAGTGGTGGAATTTCATGTAGACCGCATAACGCCCGTCGTTCAGGCCTTCGATCAAATGCGCTTCCCACAGCGGGCGATGGCGATCGAGCAGATTGCCGTGCAGCCTTGAAGTCAGTTCCAGCAGGTCACGCACCCGGCCGGGACTGGGCAGAGCGGACCGGCGGAAGTGATAGTCGAGCTCCACATCCTTTTCGATCGACCACGCCACATTGGTCAGCGGACCGAAGAATGCTGGATGCTTGCGGAAGAGCGGCTGGACATCCGTTTGGGCCACCATCGCTTCGTAGGACTCGCGCACAAAGTCGGGCCCGGCGTCCTCGGGCGGCTGGTATAGCTGCAGGGCGCCGACATGCATCGGCCGCTCCCGCGATTCGCCGAGCAGAAACATCGAATCGGCCGGTGGCATCAGCTCCATGAGTCTTCTCCCGTGCTAGGTTCTCTCTCCGTCTGTATCCCACCCCAGCCTGCCTCACACCTGACTTGTTGCGGGCACGTTTCGCCGCCCGGCATCGCGGGAAGCTTGTCCAGATGGGACTCACCCTCGCTGTCACCGGTCCGACCGGCGAAATTGGTAAAGCGGCCGTGACGGCTCTGGAGCACGAACCGGCGGTGGAGAAGATCGTCGGGATGGCTCGCCGGCCGTTCGACACGTCGACACTGGGTTGGACCAAGACGGTGTACCAGCAGGGCGACATAACCGACCGCGAGGCGGTCGACGCGCTGGTCGCCGACGTCGATGTGGTGGTCCACCTCGCGTTCATCATCATGGGCTCCCGGCAGGAGAGCGCCCGCGTCAACTTGAAGGGCACCCGGAACGTGTTCGAGGCGACGGTGGCAGCGCAGCGGCCGCGGCGGCTGGTGTACACCTCGTCGGTCGCGGCTTACGGCTATCACCCGGACAACCCGACACCGCTGACCGAAGACGTGCCGGCGCGCGGATCGGCTGAGCACTACTACTCCGAGCAGAAGGCCTCTTGTGAGGCGGCGCTGGCCGAGATCACCGAAGGCTCCCAGCTGGAGGTGTTCATCCTGCGGCCGTGCATCGTCGCCGGGCCCAAAGCGCAGATGATGGCCGATGCGATGCCGTGGAACAAGTTGCCTGCACCGGTGCGCGCGGTGGTCAAGGCCGTCCCGGCGCTGAAGCCGGTGGTGCCTGATCCCGGCGTCCCGATGCAGCTCGTGCATCACGACGATGTCGCGTCCGCGATCGCGCTGGCTGCCACCGCACCGGCGCCGCCCGGGGCTTACAACATCGCCGGCGACGGCTTGATCACCTTGTCAGATGTGGCGAAGGCGTTGGGCGGTCGGCCGGTTCGAGTGCCGGCCGCGGCTGCTTCCGCGGCTTCGGAGGCGATTGCGCGGCTGCCCTACGTCCCGTCGGCGCTAGAATGGCTGCACGCCGGGCGGACGTCGGTGGTGATGGACACCACCAGGGCGAAGACGCAGCTGGGCTGGCGGCCGAATTACTCGTCGGCCGACACCCTGGCCGCGCTGGTCGCGTCTCTTTGAGCCCGCCCCTTAGACCAGTTCGTCGAGCTCGCCGAGTTGGCCGCGCTGTTCGATGACCTGCCGCGCGACTTCGGCCAGCTTGATGTTCAGCTGCTGGGAGTGGCGGCGCAGGGTGGCGAACGCCTCGTCCTCGGAGTAACCGTGCAGCATCATGAGCATGCCGAGGGCCTTACCGATCTCGCGGTTGCTGGTCAGGCCCCGTCGCATGGTGGCGGCGTCTTCACCCTGCGCGATGGCGTTGATGGCGACGCTGGCGAAAGCGGCCAGCAAGACGGCCTGCCCGGCCGACTCGTCGTTGAAGGCGTTGGCGGTGTCGCTGAACAGGTTCAGCGCGCCGGTCTTGCGGCGATTGACGAGGAGCCGAAAGCCCATGACACCGCGCACCGGAGTGTCTTCGATCAACAGGGCAGCCAGCTGCGGCCACTGACAGTTGGTGGTGATGTCCGTATCGACCTGAGGGTGTTCCTCCTCGATCGCATCGACACACGGGCCGTCGCAGGTGCTGCGCTCGTAGTCGTCGACACGCTGGGCGATCTTGTCGGTGGCAGCCACCGTCACATAGCTATTGTCCCGGCGCACCAGGAGACTGGCGTGGTCGCAGCCCGAGACGACCAGTGTTGCGGCGATGCAGATCGCGGCGTACACCTCAGAGGGCTCGCATCCCTGGTAGATGATTTCGGCCAGCGCAGTGAACACGGTCGCGGGGTCCGCGGTCGCGGCGCCTGGCACCGATCGGCCGTTGCGCCTGTTCGGATTATTCAGCCCATGCTCGCTCATTGTCGTGCCGTCCTCGCTTCAGCTGGCTGCCGGTGATCCGGCGGCCCGCATTGCCGAGCCGTGCGCCTCACTATCGTCACCGGCTCCGCGTTGGTCAACGGTTAACCGAATAGAGCAGAAACTGGCAACACGGCCTTCGCAGCTTACGGCGCATTGGAGCGGGCTGGTTGTTCGTTCGACAGGAAAATTTCAACCGGCCGCAACCACGTGTGACTCAGAAGCACGCTCGTTCGGGCCGCTCGGCTGTGGATGACCGACCGGCTGGGGATAACTGCGGTCCAGAACCGGGTTAGCCGCCTCGGGGCGCACGTCCGTGTCGGCCAGCCCACGCAAGGTGACCGCATGACGACGTTGACGCGGGGCGAGTTGGGTGCGCTCGGTGAACAGGTGGCCGCCGATCACCTGACCGGGTTGGGATTGAAAATTCTCAGCCGTAACTGGCGCTGCCGGTACGGCGAACTGGACGTGGTGGCCGCCGATCCGGCCACGAACACGATCGTGTTCGTCGAGGTGAAAACCCGAACCGGAGACGGGTTCGGCGGGCTCGCGCAGGCGGTCACCGGGCAGAAGGTTCGCCGGCTACGTCGGCTCGCCGCGCTGTGGCTGGCCGCCCAGAACGAGACCTGGTCAAGCGTGCGGATCGACGTCATAGGTGTACGGGTGGGCCGGCGCCGCACTCCCGAGATTGTTCACGTGCAGGGAGTCGGCTGATGGCTCTGGGCCGGGCGTTTTCCGTTGCAGTGCGCGGCCTGGACGGCGAAATCGTGGAGATCGAGGCCGACATCACCTCTGGTCTGCCCGGCGTGCATCTGGTTGGTCTGCCCGACACCGCCTTGCAGGAGTCGCGTGACCGCGTTCGTGCGGCGATCACCAACTGCAACAACAAGTGGCCAATGTCGCGGCTGACCCTGGCGCTCTCGCCGGCGACACTGCGCAAAGTCGGTTCTGTCTACGACCTTGCCCTGGCCGCTGCGGTGTTGTCCGCGCAGCGGAGAACACCCTGGCGCCAGCTGGAATCCGTTGTTCTGCTGGGTGAATTGGCTCTCGACGGGCGGGTCCGGCCGGTGCGCGGTGTGCTGCCGGCTGTGTTGGCGGCAAAGGATGGCGGCTGGTCGGCGGTGGTGGTGCCGGTCGAAAATCTGCCCGAGGCGGCTTTGGTTGACGGCATTGCGGTTCTGGGTGTGCGCACCCTCGCTCAACTGCAAAGCTGGCTCGGCGGCTCGGCACGGCTGGAGAAACCGGACATCGCGGTGCCTCCTGCCGCTGAGCCGTCGGCGGACCTCGCCGACGTGGTTGGCCAGGCGCAGGCCCGGTTCGCGGTCGAGGTCGCCGCTGCCGGGGCCCACCATCTCATGTTGACCGGGCCGCCCGGTGTCGGCAAAACCATGTTGGCGCAACGGCTTCCCGGACTGCTGCCGCCGCTGTCCGACAGTGAAGCATTGGAGGTCACGGCCATCCACTCGGTCGCCGGTTTGCTTTCGGATTCCACGCCGTTGGTCACCAGGCCGCCGTTTGTGGCACCGCACCACAGCTCCAGCGTCGCCGCGCTGGTCGGCGGCGGTTCGGGGATGGCCCGGCCGGGCGCGGTGAGTCGAGCCCACCGGGGGGTGCTGTTCCTCGACGAATGCGCCGAGATTGGTGTCAGCGCACTGGAAGCACTCAGAACTCCGCTGGAAGACGGCGAGATACGGCTGGCCCGCCGCGACGGAGTGGCACGTTATCCGGCGCGCTTCCAGCTGGTGCTGGCTGCGAACCCGTGCCCCTGTGCACCGGCAGATCCCCGCGACTGCATCTGCAAGCCGATGGCCAAACGCAGGTACCTCGGTCGGCTGTCGGGGCCGCTGCTCGACCGTGTCGACTTGCGGGTGCAGATGCACCCGGTGCGGCTCACTGCGTTTGCCACGGCCGACGCCGAATCAACGGCTGCGGTGCGCAACAGGGTCGCTGAGGCCCGCGACGCTGCTGCGCAGCGTTGGCTGCCGCACGGGTTCCGCACCAACGGCGAAGTCAGCGGCACCCTGTTGCGGCGGAAGTTTCGGCCGTCCGCGGCGGCGATGGAGCCGCTGCGCACCGCACTGGATCGGGGGCTGCTGAGCATCCGCGGCGTCGACCGCTCGCTGCGGGTCGCGTGGACAACAAGTTAGCAGAGGTGTTGTAAGACTGTCCGGTATGAAGCGCGTGGCAATGTATCTGCGTCAGAGCCAGGACCGCGACGGCACCGGTTACGGTGTCGACCGGCAGCGTGAAGATGTTGAGCGCCTTGTAAATTCACGCGGATGGCAAGTGGTGGCTGAGTTCGTCGACAACGACGTGTCTGCTCTCAGCCGCAAGCCGCGCCCCCAGTTCACTGAGATGATGCAGCGGGTGGACGTGGGCGAGTTCGATGTGATCGTGGCCCGGCATATGGATCGACTGCTGAGGCGGCTGGCCGAACTCGAGCAAGTTCTCGAGCGATGCAAGAAGACCAAACCGCGATCGTGACTGCCGCTGACGGCGTCGACACATCGACCGACGGTGGTCGTCTTGTGGCGCGGATCTTGTCTTCAGTCGCCCAGGGCGAGGTTGAGCGAAAAGGTGCCCGGCAGCGGTCGGCCGCACGAGCAGGCCGCGAAGCAGGGCCGCTGGGTCGGTGGGCGACGCGCGTTCGGGTATGAGCCGGACGGCGTGACGATCCGCGAAGACGGAGGCGGCGTTAATTAAGCAGGGCTATGCCGACATCCTCGCCGGGGAATCTCTCAGTCGAGGTCGCTCGAAGGTGGGATAAGGCGGGTTACCTCAGCAGCCAGGGAGCAGGGTGGAGCCGCCGGCCGTGCGAGACGTGCTGACGAATCCACGGCACGCGGGTTTGCGACGCCACCGGCCGACAGGAAGAGCGCCGGTGATTCGACAGAACCCGGAATTAGGAATCGCCGGCAAAGCGGCATGGAGTGCGATCGTTGATGAAGCGACATGGCGGGCCGCAGTTCGGATTGTGAGTGATCCTTCGCGGCGGCAGGCACCCTGGGCGGCAAGGGATCCTCACCGGCATGGCCGTGTGCGGGGTATGCGAGCGAAACGGTTCACCGCGGTGCCACCGCTCATCCGGGCGTTCGACCTACCAGTCGCAGTCGGCCGGCATGTTGCACGCAAGGCTGCGCCGATCGACCAATACATCAGCGAGGTGACATAGCTCTGTTCACGCAACCCGACGCCGCCGAAGCTGTGGGCTGCGGAGCTGCCTGACGCTCTGAATGATGGTGAAGCTGACACGCTGCGTCGCCGTCGAGACGACGTAGCCCTTGACTACGCAGATGGCGCAATGACACGCGAACAATTCCGCGTCGCCAAACGCGCGTACTTGAACGCTCGGGTGAGGTGGAGGCCAAGATCGCGGCGGCCGGTCAAGTCTTCGCCGCTGGCGATCGTCGCATCAGATGATGTCGAGGCGACCTGGGACAGGGCTGTCCACTGGGCGCCGCCGCGGAACATCATCTCGGCCCTGATGACGCCGGTCCTACATCTCGTCGGCGCCGGAACGCGAACATTCCGGCCGGAAACTGTCGAAATCCGTTGGAAGACACCGTCATGACGCGGGATCAAACCAATACCTTCGAAGATCCGCTCTTCGACGCTACGGTCGCGGTTGTCTGCGACAGCGACGAGCACGCTCGAGGGAAGGTCACGACGCTTGCCACTTTCAGTCGGCTTAAAACAACCGACAGCTGGTTAGTCACGAGTGCTGATCGTGGCCGTCAGTGGACGAAACACAAAGCCCAAGGCCGCAGGAGCGCCGATCCGCAGGAGAAGATCGAAGAGGACCCGGAATACAAGTGCAAACTCTGCGGCCGAGGACTGCCGCCGATAAGTGCATGCAAGAACACGCTGCTGCCTGCCCTGAATCAGGCTGTCGTACAAGGAGAGTCGAGTCTCTCTTTGTTGAAGCTAAGGGGTGGTAGCATCTAGCGCAGCGGTAGCTGTCTCCTCCGAGGAACCTTCGGACGCAGCTCCCATCCCATACGGGGCGACCGGGCGCGGCATACGCCCGAGGGGTCATCCCTCCCAGCAGTAGGGGCGATGGATAGACCCCTCTGGAGGCCCCGTGTCTTGGACGCGTGAACGCGCAAAGGTGGCTGCGCTTTCTCGGTGCATCGCCACCGGCGAACGTCAACCCGATGATCCCGACCTCATTGAGGCGAAGCGCAATCTGCGCGCCTTACGCCTCGAAGAACACGTTCGGAAAATTGTTGAGGCCGCACCACCGCTCACAGCAGAGCAGAGAGACCGCATTGCGGCGATTCTGCGTGGTGGTGACATCGGCGCGACACCCTTGGTGGGCACGTCGTGACAGGGCCGCCTAGCGAAAAAAGATGCTGGCCCGCCGCCAAACGAACCAGCACCCACACGACCGACCAGATCGATGAGCTCAATCTAGCAGTTCGGTGCTTAGCATGCCGACGACTCCTGAGCGCGCCGCTGTCCGTGTCGCGGCATCACGGCCGGGTGTGCTGGCAAAGGGCGACGCCGGGGGACGCGGCCTGATGGATCAGTATCAGCTACTTCCCGCCCCGAACCGTGAGGGCTTGCGTCAGATGTGGAAGCGCGGCGGTCATCACCGCCGCATCGCAGAGCTCGTCGTTGAGCGCTGGGCGGCGTAAGTGGACATCGCCCCGGACGTCAACTGCCCGTATTGCGGCATGGTCATCATCTGCCCGCACACGCCACCGGTCCCATACCCGCCGCATTACGTCGGGCCCCCACCTTCGCCGCGACTCGACTATGAGCGGACTGACAATTTCCTCGAAAACATGCGCCGGCGTAAAGCCGCCAAAGCGGCCAAAGCGGCCGAATGCGGTGAAGGTCTCAAAGCGAGAGCTTCGCAGTCAACCGACATCGCACAACCTGGCACCAATCCGGGATATGTGGCCGCGGCGATACGCCGCGAGTTCGAGCGCCTAGCTGCGGCCGCCGAAGGTGCTCGCAACGACACGCTCAACCGGGTGGCGTTCGCGGTGTTCGGGTTCGTCAAGGGCGGTCACGCCGATGAAAAGATCGCCCGCGCCGAGCTGGAACGCATCGCCGCAGTATCTGGGCTGCCGCACAGCGAGATCCAATCCACGCTGCGCTCGGCGTTCACGGCTGCCGAACCACGTGACGTGCCAGCACCGCGGGGGGTGGCATGACCACACCGGACATCAACGGCATAGTTCTCAACCGCCGCACCGGCGCCAAGGACACTACGCCCGAGAACACGACGCCCGTACTCGCCGACCTACTTCTCAGCCGCTCAGCCCTGCGCCAACTGCCAGACCCGGAGCCGCTGATCGACGACGTGCTCGACCAGGGCACCGTCGCCCTGCTCTACGGCAAGTGGGGCTCATGCAAGTCGTTCATCGCGCTCGACTGGGCGGCGTCGGTGGCCACCGGCCGTGCGTGGCAGGGCAGGTTCACGGAGCAGTGTCGGGTGCTCTACATCGCCGCTGAAGGCGCCTTCGGGCTCAAGGGCCGCATGAACGCTTGGGAACAGGGCTGGCACAACACCATCCACGATGGCGCCCTCGATACCCTGCCGCGCCCGGTCAACCTCACCAACGCGGCAGAAGTCCGCAACCTGGCCGCGCTGATCGACTGGAGCGGTTACAGCTTCGTCGTGGTCGACACCCTGGCCCGCTGCATGGTCGGCGCCGACGAAAACAGCGCCCAAGACTGCGGCATCGTGGTTGACGCGCTGACACGGCTACGCGAGCACACGCCAGACGGGCGCGGTGTTGTGCTCGGCGTCCACCACAGCGGCAAGGACGGCAAAACGTTTCGCGGCTCCTCAGTGTTCGAGGCCGGAGCCGACACCGTCTACTCCACCACCCTCGACGGCGCGGCCGTCATCCTGGACCGAGAGAAGCGCAAAGACGGGCCGCAGCTCGACGTTCACCGGCTGAAACTGGAGCCGGTCGAGGGCACCGAAAGCATGATTATCGAGGTCTCAAGGGGTGAGACCAACGCAGGCCGCGGCGACAAGCTTTTGTCTCAGTTCAGGTCTCACTTCGGCGACCGTGGTGCCTACGCGACGCAGCTGATGGAAGTCAGCGAAATGTCAAAGGCGACTTTCTACCGCGCACTGTCTGACCTGCAGAAACGTGGCGAACTAACCAACACGGGCACCGACAAGCGTCCGTTCTACAAGGCGGCCACGAAATGACGTTGGTCTCAAGTGGTCTCACGTGGTCTCACCCCAGGGTGGAACCAGTCTCACCACCCCTCAGGTCTTTAGACCTGAGGGTGAGACCACTGAGACCTGAGACGGGGACTGGGCGGACAACGTGAGCTTGACCAATCTGCGCGACGCACTCGGTGCCATTCCCGCTTTGCCGGACGCCCGGTGTCGCGGCCAATGGGAGCTATTCGACGCGACGATCCACTCGGGCCGCGGCGAGGTGACCGAAGTTGTCGACTACGCGCGCCAAGCCACACGGCGACTCTGCGACACATGTCCGTCGCTCAATGGCTGCCGCGACTGGCTCGACAGCATGCCGCCCAGCCAGAGACCTCTCGGTGTCGTCGCCGGCCAGGTGCTTCCGGAAGGCGCGGGCCGACGAGCGACGAGGGTGACGCGGGAATTGTCGACGTCCAGCGCTCGGCTTGTCTGTGCGATGCCAACGCGCCCGGCTACGTCGCCGCGGTGGTCGTAGCCGATGACGGCAGCGAGCACCTAGTCGTCGCGCAGAGCGACGCGCTGGGCGACATGTCGGTGCTATATGACCCGATCTGCCAGGACGTTTCGCACGAGCAGCTGGGTCCGTTGCCGCTGGAGTTCGTCCGGCGCATCACGGTCAGCCATCGAGGGCGATCCGATGACCACCTCTGACCCTTTAACCCTCACGGACCTCGACCGCACAAGGAACTGGGACTACGACCCGCAGGGCAGCCTCAACAGTGGGAAGCTGCGCGCAGACAACTCCGGCATGTCAAGGTCAGAGGCACTGCGCAGTGGGATCCCGATCCCATCGCCCGATCGCTTACTACACGGCCGATGCAGCAACATCGCGCGCCGCGACGGTGGGGTGCAGCGCATAGTGCCGGCGGATGTAGGCCAATCCCTGAACGACCAGCTCGGACGTAGAGCCATTGGAGTGGCCATGGTTACCGTACGGACATGGTCATCGCAGATGCACATCCATAGGCTTAAGGCATCGCGAGGTATACACTGTCGCAACGGCATTGGATGCAGTAGGCAGTGCGAAACACGCAGTGTTACAACGCCTTACATCCATCGCACCACAGTGGCCATGGTGACCGCAAACCATTGGTGCACAACACATTCCAGCCCTAGCGCACACGCCAAACACCTTGCAGCACAACGCGATACCCCCCCCAAAAAAACTGAGGGGTACCCCCCCAACGCGGCGCGACGAACGTCGCGGGATTTTTTTTCGCGGGTCGAAATTTTGGCGGACGAGAGGCGAATTACGTTAAGAACCACGTGGAAGTGAAGCGATCTGATGACTAAATTCCGGCGCACAGCCACACAGCGCGACCTCGGACTACGCCGACACCGAAACGCCGCCGACGCACTGCGCAGGGCTCACCGCGACGGCTCGCCGTGCGAGTGGTGCGGCCGGCCCATGTACCACGACCGCACAAGGAATGGGGACTACAACCCCACCTGCACCACTCGCGCCAGCGGCACCCTCCACGCAGACCATTCCAAGATGCGTTGTGCTTGTCTTGCCTGCGCTTGCTGCTGGCCACGTTCATCTACACCCTCATGGGGGCTGAAGTCGACGCCCTGCGCGGCGCGGGCTATGGTCAGCGCAGGCCTGAGCGCACCAACTCTCGCAACGGCTATCGCCACCGCCATTCGGTACTCCTGCAGGATCATTGGATCTGGCGATCCCAACCTGCGCAGGGCTCATATTTCCCAGATTGGTTGTTGGAGCGTCGCAAGCGCGCCGAGCGGGCGCTGACCACGGTGGTGGCCACCTGCTATCTGCGCGGTATCTACGCGGCGGAGGGAAAAGCTCGTCGACACGTTGGGCATCGTCGTTGTCGAAATCGCAGGTGTCGGTAATGGCCAAGAAACCCGACACCGCCGCGGAAGCGTTTCGGACCCGGTCGCTCGATGCCGGCCCGTACACGTTCATCGCCGCCGATGCCCTAGTGCTCAAAGTCCGCGAGGTTGGCCGCGTGGTCAACGTGCACGCCTTGATCGCTGTGGGGGTCGACGCCGAGGGCTACCGCGAATTCTCGGTGGCGACGTGACGACCGCTGAGGGCGGGGCGGGCTGGCTGACCTTTCTGCGGTCGCTGATCGCCCGCGGCCTGTCCGGGGTCAAACTGGTCACCTCTGATGCTCATGCGGGGCTGTTGGCCGCGATCGGCGCCACCCTGCTCGGGGCGTCTTGGCAGCGGTGCCGCAAGCATTACGCGACCAGTTTGATGGCCATCACGCCGAAGAACCCATGGCCGTGGGTGCGTACGCTGCTGCACTCGGTATACGACCAACCCGACGCTGATTCCGTTGCTGCGCCATATGACCGCATCGTCGATGCATTGACCGACAAGCTGCCCAAAGTCGCTGAGCGCCACACGCCGCCCGCCCCGACCTGCTGGCGTTCAAGCGCATTTCCGAAACAGATCTGGCGTCAGATCTGGTCGAACAACCCCAGAAACGCCTCAACAAAGAGATCCGACGCCGTACCGACGTGATCGACATATTCCCCAACGACTGTGCGGCACTGATCCGCCTCGTCGGCGTCGTGCTCGCCGAACAACACGACGAATGGGCCGAATCACGGCGCTACCTTGGCCCCAACGTCCTCAGCAAATCCTGATCTGACTTCGGCCCCACGACAGAACAGGAGGCCACACCAGCAGCACTTTCCGCCTAACCAACCAAGCCAAAGAATCACACGGCGACCTCGTACATCACACCCCCGGACTTGTCCTTTTGCAGGATTCTGCACCGGGATCGATGTATGTTTGTGAGCTGACCGTTTAGCATCAAGCCGGGAGGCACGGCCATGGAAGCGATCGTTTGTGTGGTCATCGGGACCGAAGTAGTTGTCATCGCGTCCGGAGCCCGATTCGGCGGTTCACAACTGGGTAGGCGACTACGCTCTACCGGCTCGACCCGATGCTGGGAAATTTGAAGCCAAGTCACCATGAAACGCCAAGTGTCGGGTGCTGGCTCTCGTCGACTTTTTCCAGTCAGACCGGCATGACGAGCACACCGCCAGCGGATGTGGTCAGCGCATGGCAAAGCGCTGGCGACGCTATGTTGCGAGCGGTCAATGGTGATGACCTGGAGCTCAACGAGCAGTTTGACGGTGCCACCGGTTGTGAAAAGAGCGTCAGGAACCTCACCTGGGGTTACCCGGCGTTTCTCTCTGCGGTCTACGCAAAGACCGATCAGGGCGTCTGAGGATAAACGACAATGCAGGACCGTTTGGAGCAGTTTCTCGGGTTATCAGTAGAGCTAACGGGCCTTAGCCGCCTGCAGCTGCTCGGCACGGCGATGGCTGGCACCTACCTCAAGACGATGGACGCCAAATTGCCTGCAGGCGCACTGGATGGACTGCTGGCCGCCTACGCCAAGTTGCCTGCGGGGCCCGGTCGCGAATCCGCGATTACCGCTGAGCTCCTGGGTAATTCGCACCTAGGTCCGATTACGCGAGACCTGATATTGCTGTGGTATTGCGGCAGCTGGAGAGGCGACATCGTCTCGGCAGAGGCGTACTTGGCGGCCCTGCAGTGGGTAGCTGCCGGAGCGCATCCGCCAGGGGCCCAACAACAGGGGTTCGGGTCCTGGTCCCAGCCACCCGAAAGCAGCTGACTGTGAGCGGCCAGCAAGAATACGACGCGGTCGTCGTGGGTGCTGGAGTGGCCGGTGCGCTGACGGCAAAGTACCTGACCCGTGCCGGATTCCGGGTGCTCGTGCTCGAAGCTGGACCGCCCACCGCACAGAACTTCGAAGGCTACAACGGCCATCTGTGGCACTTCTATGGCGCCACCGGCAAGAGCTCCGAATCGGCCTGGCCTCCCAATGCCAATGCACCCCAGCCGGATACTAGTGACCTACGGCTCAACAATGGCTACTTCGTCCAGAACGGGCCAAATCTCTACGGTAGCAGCTACTCCCGCTTGCAGGGCGGCTCAACCCTGCACTGGCTGGGGGTGTCGCTGCGGATGCTTCCGGAAGACTTCGCGCTGCACTCGGGTTACGGGGTTGGGCGCGATTGGCCACTAAGCTATGACGACCTCGAACCGTACTATCGAAAAGCCGAGCGGGAGATCGGCGTCGCCGCCGATGTGGCCGAGCAGCAATACCACGGGCTGACCTTCCCCAATGGTTACGACTATCCGATGCACCGCATCCCGCCGAGCTACTCAGACCGAAAGCTCGCCGCGGCAATCGATGGCATGCAAATCGCGCTGGGCGAGGAGCGGGTCGCTCTCAAGGTCCGGAGCTATCCGGCGGCGCGAAACTCGATTCCACGGGATGACTATCTGCCGGTCGGCGCCATCGACGAACGCGCCGACGGCTACTTGGCTGAGCGCTACGAGGGCCAACGCTGCGCCGGCAACACATCGTGCACACCGATTTGCCCGATTCAAGCGAAATACCACGCCGGAAAAACGCTGGTGCAGGCCAACCGTGACATGTTGCGGGTGCTGGCGCAGGCAGTCGCCTCGAAGATCAATATTGATCCGGTCAATAAGGCGGTCGAGAGCATCACTTACCACCGGTACGACGGCACCAATCACTCCGTCGAACAGGCGACGGGGCGTGTGTATATTCTCGCGGCGCACGCAGTGGAAAACGCGAAGTTAATGCTCGCCTCCGGGCTCAGTGGCCCCAGGAACTTGGTGGGTCAGAGCCTGATGGACCATCCGGCGCTATATGCATGGGGTCTTGCGCCAGAGCCTGTGGGACCCTACCGGGGTCCGCTGTCAACGGCAGGCATAGAAGACTTCCGTGCCGGCAAGTTCCGGGCCAAGCACGCCGCATTTCGCTTCGATATCGGCAACGATGGCTGGCGGGCCACCACTGGTGCCCCCGACGCTGCCATCAGGGTTGCAGTCGCTGAGCAGAACCTGTTCGGACGAAAGCTTTTTAACCAGCTCGCTTCAACCCTTTCGCGCCACGTGCGGTTCTCGCTTGCCGTCGAGCAACTGCCCGATCCTGCTAACCGCGTCACTATCGATCCACGCTATCTGGATCCGCTCGGCAATCCACGGCCGGTGATCAGTTATCGGATCGATGAGTACACACTTGCTGGCATGGTCGCCGCCACCAAGGCGTACCAGGAGGTCTTCCGCCGTGCGGGCATCACCGACTGCACCGACCCGAACCAGGGCCTGTGGTTTCCATCGGTGACACATAGGGGCACTGTTTTTCATTATCACGGGATGGGCCATTTTGCTGGCACCCATGCCATGGGTGCCAGCCCACATGATTCGGTGGTGGACTCTTATCAGCGCTCATGGGACCACCCCAACCTCTATCTCGTAGGCTCCGGCAGCTTTCCCACCATGGGGACATCGAACCCTACGCTGACCCTGTCGGCGTTGGCGATACGCACCGCCGAACATCTAACCGCGGAATTGAAGGGAGGATGAATGATACCCCTTCAAACTCCATCGCTTCCAACAGAATCTTTTTGACGCACAGCCCTGTTCACTAATCGGAGAAGGACATGACTTCATGCCGAATTACCACCATTGAGGAGCTGCGAAGATATCTTTACATCGCGATGAAGATCGAGCACGCGGTGATACCTCCGTATCTGCTCGCACTGTATTCCCTGCGTCCGGAAAGAAATCTTGACGCGAGGTCGGTGCTTCGTACCGTGGTGGTGGAAGAGATGCGCCATCTCACGCTGGCGGCAAATCTTTTGAATGCGGTCGGCGGAAGGCCCAACCTGACAGCACCGGGTTTTGTGCCGGTCTACCCGACCGGTATGCCCGACGGTGTCAACGATTTTCTGATTGAACTGTTGCCGTTCTCGCCATGCGCGCTGGACATGTTCTTAAAGATCGAACGGCCCAGCGAAGCGCCGAGCGAAAACCAACGCGTAGTCGAGGCGACACGCAGCGTAAAGATGCTGGCACACCCGCTCGGAGAGGGCGAGCATTTTTACAGCATCGGCGCATTCTATGAAGAGATCCGGCGCGGATTCACCTACCTACACCGACGCGATCCAGACGGCTTATTTACCGGGGTCATCGAAAGACAAGTCACCCCGCAATACTACTACTCGGGCGGCGGCACAGTGTTTCCGGTCACTGACTACGATTCGGCTCAACTCGCAATCGATCGAATCATCGACCAAGGCGAAGGCTTCGGCGGTGGAGTGTATGACTACGAGGGCGAAATTTCGCACTATTACCGCTTTCAAGAACTGAAATTGGGCCAGCACTACAGGCCCGGTGACCCAGTGGGCAAGCCCTCAGGCGAAAAATTCGAAGTGGCCTGGGATGCTGTTTATCCAGTTAGAAAGAACGCCACGCTGAGCGACTACCGAGACTGTCCTGAGCTTCATACGGCGGTGGTCACATTCAACCAGTCCTACGCGATCTTTCTGGCTTTGCTGACCACAGCATACAACGGTGCGCCCGAACTATTGATGAAATCGGTTCCCCAGATGTTCAACCTGCGCAACGCGATCTGCCAGTTAATTCATAATCCGATTCCCGGACAAGTCGGCGTCAATGCAGCTCCGACGTTTGAGATGTCCTCTGAGGGATCGGTGGTCCCAGGATGATGGAAAAATCCCGCCCATACCTGCCTTGGGCTGACGACAATCGAAAGGAGCCTTTCGTTGATGAGCGAGCCAGCTACGCTATTTGATCCTACAAAAGTGCCTATCGGCATCACCCCCACGCTGTGGTGGAATGACGACTTCATTTCCATCGACATCGGTATCCCCTTCGAGCAGTGCGTCAGTGAAATGGCGCTGGCCGGCTACGAAGGCTGCAGCATCGGCCATAAGTACCCAACCAAAGATCCTGTCAAGCTGAAGTTCGAGCTAGGATTGCGTAACTTGCGCGTATCGGAGCCGTGGGCTAGCACCTATTTTACTGTCTGTATGAAAAAACTCAGACACTGAAATTGTTCCAGCGTCAAATGGATTTCATCGAGCAAATGGACGCGGGGGACATCGTCGTGGCGGAGTTCGGTCGTGCCGTCAACCCGCTGCCGCTCCCTGTGTTCGCAGACCGGCCAATGACGGCAGGAGTGGAACGCGCTTTGCGACGGCTTAAACCAGCTGGGTGCATTAGCCAGCGACAAGGGAATGCGCCTGTGCTATCACCCGCACATGGGGACGGGCGTCATGACAAGGCAAGAGATCGACCAGCTGATCAGCGGCACCGATCCTGACCTCGTGCATCTTCTTCTTGACACCGGTCACCTGGAATTTGCCGGTGTGAATGCGTGCACAATCGTTCAGGCTCACGGTCCGCGCATAAAACATATCCACCTGAAGAACGTTCGCTCGAAGATCGTGAAGCAAGCTATGTATCAGAACCTTTCGTTCCAGGACGCCATCGAGGCTGGGGTCTTCACCGTACCGGGTGACCCCGCAGGAGCAATTGACTTCGCTCCTATCTTCGGCGCTCTCGCGGCGGCCGAGTATGAGGGCTGGCTGGTGGTTGAGGCCGAGCAAGATCCCGCTAAAGCGAATCCCTTGAAGTACGCAAAAATGGCGCGCGAATTCCTCAAACTGAATCTGGGGTACTAGTGATGACGAACTCTGCAGCGCGTGACATTTACTTCAGCTTTTTTATGTTCACCGTCAATTTGCACCCCACCGATCCGGAATACACCAAGGCGATCGTCAGGCACATGAAAGCGCTCAAGAAGGAAGGATATACCGGCTTCGATCTTCCGATCGCGGCGGCGGAAAACCTGTCTCACCAGGAGGAAGTGGACAACTATCGGCGGCTAAGGGAAGCTCTGGAAGAAGCTGGTCTGGGTGAGATGGGTTTCAGCACTAATGTCGCCGCGACGGCAACGTTTGATCCGTCATCGGATGATGCGGATCAGCGCGAGCGCGCACTTGCCTATTTGAAGTCGCGGGTGGATATCACCAAGGCACTGGGCGGTCGCATTATGGCTGGCCCGCTTGCGTTGCCTTATGGGATTTTTCCCGTCACCGACATCGGCGAGCAAATCTGGAGCGACACGCTGCAGGACTGGGTGGTGAGTCGTTATCAAAACGCGCGGCCTGTCATCGAGGAATTGGCCAGCCATGCGGCAGAGCAACACGTTAAGGTGGCGATTGAACCGGTGGGCCACTGGGAAACGGCGCCGCCCAACCTGGTGGGCGAGGTGATGGATTTCCTCGCCGACATTGATAGCCGGCAGGTCGGAGTGTGCATCGACAGTGCTCATGTCGTGCTGGGCAGCGACGGACCGACGGCCTTCACCGATCAGGTATTGGATGCCCTGGCCGCGCACCGGCTCCATTATGTGCACATTTCCGCACCTGACCGCGGCGCAGTACACGACAGCTGGATTCCCTGGAAAACATTCCTCAAGCCAATCCTGAAAAGCTACACCGGACCATTTCTTGTTGAGGTTTTCAACGCGCTACCCGAGTTCGTGAAGCCTTTGCGGCTTACCAGAGGAAAATTCCTCATCCCCGGGGAGGATGCGTCAGTTCCGGGCCGCCCGGATGCGTATCACATCGCGCGCGCAGCGATCGCCACACTTCGCCGCGAGATTGACGGATGTCAGTAGCTGGCTCATACCTAACCGACGCATCCTTCTACCTGAACAGAGGTGCCGTATGACCCGCCGACGAGGCGACCGAAGATTCTTCGCGCGATGGGATTTATCGCAATTTTCGCCGAACTCCGTAACCGAGGAGTTCTGACGCGGCCTTGGATGTAGCGCGGCGCGCCAACATGCTCCTGCTCGGAGCTAGAGCGTTCAGCAACGTCGTCACACCTGCGCGGTCTGGATCTTTTGCTTCAATGTGGACGAGCATTTTTTCCGCGCTGGCTTTCTTTTCGCGTTTCAGATAAATGTCGCATGCTGATTCAATGTGATTGGCATTGGTATTCTCGATGTCTTCGACATGTATCCTACCGACGAACACATTTGAGGTCTTATTAGTTCAGCCGTTGTACGAAGTAGCGCGGCTGTGCGCTAGCGGTCCCCACTATACCCGGGATAGTCACCCGGGATAGTCCTCTCCGGTTCTTGGGTTAAAGGCCCAATGAAATTCTAATTCATAACGTAGAGATTGTGCGAGCCCGTTGAGGTCAGGGAAAAGACTGGCATTATTTACATTTCGATTATGCAGCGATTGCATGGCGATTTCCCGGATACTTTTTGGCAGTGTAAATTTCACAAGTGCAGAATCGGTATCGGCGCACAGGCCATGGATGATGTGATTAAGACTTTTATTAAGACTTCCAGGCACCAAAAATGTGCCTAATTGGGCCGTAATTCGCTGGTTCAGTGCCGCCGGATCTGCGTGGCTGATCACATCATGGGTTCCAGGAAGGAACAATGCTGAGTATGCGCCAGCGTCTCCCATGCCTCCCACGCTGTAGAAGGTACGTTGCTGACCGTCCACATCAACGTTTGGCAATTCCTTTGGTAGGCTCCTCGGGTCGAATGCGAACACTGCGGCATCGGCTACCGCAGTCTCCATTGCAAAGAATGCGGCCACATATGGCGACCAGGTGAAATCTGGCAGACGAGTCGGGCCGCCGTAGTGTTGAATTAATGCTAGCCACTGAAAGTCGTCATCGTCGCGAGGCACCTTTGGCAAATAGAGATGGGCCTTTCTCTTGAAGATACGAAGGATCCTCGCCTCCTGCTCTGGCCATACTGACTCGTGAATCTGAAAGTTTCGTAGGTGGCGCGACAGTGAGCTCCATATATTCCAACTATTGTCACGTTGGCCGCGAAATAGCCAACTGCGGTATTGGTTGTCGCCGTCCGGCGCCATAAACTCATCAAACTGAGTCCAAGTCTCGACGGTGATATTCCGCATCCTGCAATGCTAACGCGCGAACGGACAGATTGATACCCGGGGAAAATCAGCGGGTTAGTGGGAGCGATTAGCAGGCCACCCCTTCAATGTGTTTCGCCCCGCGTACAGAGCCACTGGGAAGATGTTTCCGCGGTGAGGAGTTCGAGGCTGGTCATGCCTGCATGGTCGATCCACCGCAGGGCGGGTCTCAAGCCTGGTCAGGTCTGTTGATCAGGTGGTCGACCGCCCGCAGTGCGATCGCAACGCATGTTAAGGTTGGGTTGCTGGCGGTGGCGGTGGGCAGGATGCCGTTGCCGCCCAGATAAAGGTTGTCGATGCCGTGCACCTGCGAGTTGGTATCAACGACGCTGGTGTTCGGGTTGGTGCCCATCCGATATGTGCCGTGCATGTGCAACGGTAGACCCGGCGGCATGAACTGAGGTGCCGAACCGGGCAGAAATCGCCGAAGGCTCCGGCAGCCCGGCACATGTCGACCATCATGAGGTGGTGTTTTTCCGGTCCGGGTCTGAGGCCTTGAAGTTGAGGTGGTCTGGGGCATGCCAGTCGTGTCGAAGTACTTTTCGGAGAAGGTGACGCGGCTTTCCCTGCGTTGTTGCATGATGCCGAACCAGCGCAAATCCACCACCAACCGGCTGTCGAGATTGGGAGCAAGACGACATAGTTGAATGCGTCGCGATGGATTTGGCAATGCCAGGGCCGGCCCTCCGACACCGGAATCCACACCTGCGGCTCGGGGTCGTGAACCGGGATCAACAGATCCAGCTCATTTGGGCTGTATGCTCGCAACCTTCTCTTTGAATGCAGGACCAGCCCGGATCCGGTCAATTAGCTGCTTTTTTAGAACGATCTGGCAAAAGGCCAGGGGTTGCTCGGACAGATACCTGCCGAGCGCGGGTAACTTATTTTCGCACTCCTTGTTCGAGTTGAATGAGTTGAAAAGCACTTGAGGAGGGAGAATGGGCTCCTGCGGCAAGGACGAAGACCTTGGCATAGATATAGTCAGACCCTCGCAGTTAATCAAATCCTCGACTACGGCGCAGTCGATGCTCTTACCGTCGGATTTGAAGATCAACTGCTTGCATCGCCACTGCGGACTGGAGCTTGAAAAAACTCGTGTGTCGGGTCCCGGGACGGCCAGGTCTCCTAGGATGGTGTCGGTGCCGCTCCACGTGACGAATTCGTCGTTGTCTTCACTTCGCTTCACAGCGAGGGGCAATGCGTTGGACTTGGTACGGTTCTTTCAAGCTCGTAATACTCTTGGGTGCAGAGCTCGCTGTACCACCGTGTTGCGGACCCTTCGAGTCATCGAATTGATCCAGATGTAGGTGCCGAGCAGTTGTTTCCGCCTCGGCGTAGAGCTGGTCCCATTCGTGCGGTGGGGATGTCGATTATACCTTTCAATTGTTGGGATGGTGGCGTGGCGTAGCGCAGGTCCAGTGGGTGGCCATTCCCCCAACCGCGTATGTCACGGCGGCGCCGTCCAAGTTTCTGGCCGCCTTTTGCTCGGGGTTCTGTCGCGTTGTGGTCCAGCCCTTTGGATTTCTGGTAATCGACGCTAAAGGACGCGGGATCTAGGGTTGGCACCGTCAATTTGTTGGTGGGGACTGAAAGGGGCTGCAGGTGGCCTTTGATGACGTTGACGAAGAGGTCAATATTTCGCTGGTAAATGAACGCGTTTTTGAGGTGCTCCCCAATGCAGGGCGACTGCATCGCCCCCGCATCGATCATCAAGACCTTGCGTTTGGCATCAACGAGTTTGCGCGCAAACGTGGCCCCGATCGGTCCCGAGCCGATGATCAAGACGTCGGCCGGGAGGGACCCGAAGGACCTGTATGACGAGGGAACGGCGGCGCCCCTCGGGCTTGTGGGCGGAGTGAAGGTTTCGATAATCGTGGCTCCTTCTGAAAGTCGAGAACATCCAGCGACCGACGAAATGACGGGCGTCCGCCGCGTTCAACCCCGAACCAGCAGCCACTTTCGGGGACGAGTCAATATGCTCCACCTTCGGGCGGTGGAGGTCCATTCGGCCAGTTGTTGGATCAGCTTCGCGGTCAGCCCGGTCCATCCCGTCTGGTGCAGGCCCCGAGGCCGGCGCCGTTGTCCCCATGGTAGTATTCGAAAAGAGGATGTGGTCACGCCAGTTGGGGTCATTCTGGAAGACCTCGGTCCCGCCATAAACCGGGCGGCGGCCATAGGGCGCCGCGCTCGAAGACGGCGACCATCCCGGCGAGAGATCTCGGCGGCGACGTGCCAGAGGTTCATCTTCCGGCCCGAGCCGGTGGGGCACTCGACCTGAAATCGTCGCCCAGCCAGTGGTGGTACTTCTGGAGCGACTCGATCAGCAGGAAGTTGACCGGGAACCAGACCGGGCCCCGCCAATTGGAATTGCCGCCGAAATCCTTCGTGATCGACTCGGCCGGCCCGTATTCGAGCCGATACGTAGTCCCGTCGACTGCTGCTCGTAGTCGCGCCGCCGGAGTAGCGCTTGAGACCGATCGGATGCCGTGCGGGCCCAGAAAGTCCCCTCGTCGAGCAGCGTGCGGAGGACCCCCCGTAGCCGGTCTTCGTCCACCAGCAGAGGCCCAGCCGGTCGTGCGGGTCGAACTGAGGTTAGTTCGCGACCATTGCCGGATACGTCTTTAATGACTTGTCCGACCAGTTCTGGGTGTTCGGACAAACCAGCCGACCCGGCCCGTGAAGTCGGGTCCAGCGTGCGGGCCCGGTCGAAGACCTCCCGTTCGATGGTCTGACGGCGAACAGGGGAACCAGGCCGGTGAACGAGCGGACCTTGATCGGGATCATGGGTCGTCCATTGATGGGGTGTAGCGCGTCGTCAACGGGTGGCAGCCCGTCGTAGAAGAACCGTCCTCGCGTCCCAGAGGCCCACGCCACCGCCGGCCAGGTCGGCGTAGCTATTCAGCACGTCGCCGATGTAGACGAAGTTCTGGAAGAATTTCAGTCCCAGGCCATAGTAATCTGTCGTAGTTGGCGAGCTCGATCGCGATCTTGAGCATGACCAGCGCGAACATCCCCATCCAGCCCGTGCCGTCGGACTGGGCGAGGACGTAACCGGGCGGGACCAGTCGCGGTTGAAGATCCCGATGTTGTCCATCCCGAGGAAGCCGCCCGAGAAGAGTTGCGCCCGAGGGGTCCTTGCGGTTGATCCACCAGGTGGCGTACAGCAGGCAGCAGTGGAAGATCGCCTTGAGGAAGCCCCGGTCCGGCTTGCCGGTCTCTTCTCGTCGATCTTGTAGATCCGCCAGGCGGCCCAGGCGTGCAGAGGCGGATTGACGTCGTCGAACGACCATTCATAGGCGGGAATCTGGCCGTCCGGGTTCATCTGCCATTCTCGGGCCAGGATCATCAGCTGCCGCTTGGCGAAATCCGGGTCGATCATCGACAAGACGATCGTGTGGAACGCCATGTCCCAGCTCGCGAACCAGGGATATTCCCAGGAGTCGGGCATCGAGAGGACGTCGTCGCTGTAGAAGTGCCGCCAACGGTTGTTCCGCCCAGTCCGGCGCTGCGGTGGCGGCGGGACGGACCCCTTGTCGCCGTCGAGCCAGTCGGCGACGACGTAGTAATAGAGTTGCTTGCACCAGAGCATCCCCGAGAACGCCTGGCGCTGGATCGAGCGGTGGTCGGCGTCCTTCGAGAACGGATTGACTGGGCATAGAACTCGTCGGCCTCGGCGAGGCGGGCGGCGAGGTCGCGTCGAAGTCCGGGCCGAAGGGGGAGGGAGTCGGCTCGGCGCGCGGTCAGCCGGAGCCGGATCGTCGCCGACCCGCCGGGCGCCAGCGACAAGCTCATAGCGGGCGGCCGCCTTGGTGCCGACCCGACCGGGATTGACCGCGGCGTGATCGCCGTCGATCAGGTAGCGATGGAACGCGTCCTTGGTGTAGGGGGGGCATCGTCCGAGCCGAAGACGCGGCGGTTGTTCGTCTCGTTCTCGGTGAACAGGAGCTCCCGCGGGTCCGGCATACAGCCTCATCTGCCCCAGCTCCTCCAGCGGGGAGCACCGGATGACCGCGACGCCGGGACCCGCCGCGGCGTCCAGGCAGCAAGGGCTTGACCGCGTCCTCGTACCAGGACCAGGTGTTGCGGAACCAGAGCGTCGGCAGGACGTGGGCCGTGGCCGCCTCCGGGCCGCGGTTGTTGACAATGATCCGGATCAGGATGTCGGTCGGCGGACGCCTTGGCGAACTCGACCGTGACGTCGAAGTATCGGTCGTCGGCGAAGCAGCCGGTGTCGAGCAGCTCGTACTCCATGGAGTAGTGCGGTCGCACTCCCGGCGGGCGTTCTCGGCGACGAGGTCGGAGTAGGGGAACGCCCGCTGGGGATACTTGTAGAGCCATTGCGCGTAGCTGTGTGTCGGCGTGTTGTCCAGGTGGAAGTGGTATTCCTTGATATCCTCGCCGTGGTTGCCCTCGCTGTTGGTCAGGCCGAAGGGCCGCTCCTTGAGGATCGGGTCGCGGCCGTTCCACAGCGCGATGGCGAAGCAGATCCGCTGCTTGAGGTCGGAGAAGCCGGCGAGGCCGTCCTCGCCCCATCGGTAGGCGCGCGACCGCGCGTGGTCGTGGGGTAGGTAGCCCAGCGATGCCGCCGGCGCTGTAATCCTCGCGGACGGTCCCCCATTGGCGATCGCTGAGATAGGCGCCCCAGAGCCGCCAGTTCATGGGGGGTCCGGGATGCCGCCTTGAATTTCGTAAGCGCCGGCGAGCCGCTTGTCTCTGCGGTGACCCCTGGCGCGTCATTTCGGTTACGCAATCGGTTGGTTTTAGTGGGGCGGGGCCCTGTGGGAGGCGGGCTCGTGACCATGTCGAAGGCCCGCAGGGCCTCGCCGACGCTCCAGGCCTGGGCGATGCAGCCGCGGGGCGCAACGGCGGTTCGCCGTCGGAGACTCGCTGATGGTGCCCAGTCCAGGCGGGGACCAGATCGTCGAACGGCCACAGGAAGGACGGGCCGGGCGGGTCGCCGTAGACCCGCAGGTGGGCCTCGACAAAGGGCCCCATCAGCCAACCCCAGACGGTGCCCTGGTGGTACGCGGAGTCGTGGGATGGTCGCCGCCGTAGGTAGCCGTGGTAGTCGTGGTCGCCGGGGGCGAGCTCCGGAGCCCCTCCAAGGCCAGCGGGCACGCCGCAAGCGTCGACCGCGGCCCGCTGCCTTCGCGGGGGAGCGGGCTCGTGGGCAGCGAGACCGCCAAGAGCTGGTTGGGCCGAAGCCGGCACTCGTTCCCACCTGGCCCGTCGAGCACGTCGAAGCAGTATCCGGCCGCGGCGTTCCAGACCGCGGGAATCCGGCAAGGGCTCGGGGCCGCCAGGTCGCGGTACGTAGCCGCCGGAAAGCCTAGCCGCGC
>CAWFTT010000003.1:0-679677 GCA_963818785.1 uncultured Actinomycetota bacterium
TTCGATGAATAACAAGCTACTTGTAAAGCTATACGCCTGCTTGACTTCTTGCTCCATCTGGAGACGAAGTTCGAGGTCCGTTATTTCTTTGCTTGTGGCGTCGGCAGGGAGAACAAGTACTTTAATATATTTTTCACGCAGGGCGCGGAGGGCAACGGCGCGGGTGTTCGCATTGACAAGAACGCCCTCAGTCGTGATTACACCAGGCTCGAGTTGACCATCGTTTTGCAGAGCATTCTTGATTCGCTCATACCCGGGCGTAGATTCGAGAATCCCGGCAATAATCCGCTGAGCAACAGTACCGAATGGGTCGCCCTTAACCGTTTCCTGATCCTCGCGGGGCATCGATTGCAGCTGAGCGCTGATGCGATGACTGTGGGGATTCAGTAGGGCAAGGTTGAACCCGACTGTGGCCACAGGTAGGACAAGTTCATATCCCTTCCAAGTTATTGCATGTGCGGTACTAATGCTGTCTTGGGATGCAGCTTGCGCGGCCTCGACGGCAGCCTGGATCCCAATCTTTCTGGTTTCTGCAGTGACCTCAGTCAACGCGTTCTCCTAGGTTTCGTAGCAAGCTGACATCGTGGTCATTCAACCATTGACGATTCGGCGGCCAAGGCGACGAAAGACCCAAGCGACCTTTCGGTGTAGATACGGCCGCCAAACGCGCGCACGAGGTTGTCACTTTCCCCGCGATCAGCCCATCCCCTGCCAACTAGTACGGCCGCGGCGGAAATCGAAAACATGTCTGGAAGCCTGAGTAAGGTTGCACCCGTTTTACGCGCCGTGCCGCCGTCCCTGGCCACGGTCACCAGAACGGCGTACTTCGGCTTGCCCGTGGCGTCACGCGTTACCACAGAGAGTTGCCCGGGGGCTCTTCCGCGGTGTACCGCCTGCTCCGCCAGTTCGGCTCTTGGGATGGGATTGGGTCCTTCAGTCGACCAGTGCTCGACGCCCGCTGTCGTCAGAGCGGCTAACAGCCTTTCAACCATCAGACGACTGATCTCACCGTTGGTGCGGTTGCGGTGGGCGCTCCAGGCACTCCCGACGTCACGCTGTGCCAATAGTGTTCCGTAGGTGACGCCGCCAATTCTAAATGCCTCGACGTCATCCCAGGACCTCTTGGCGCCTATCAATAGCTCGATCGGCCGTGCGGCGACAGCCTCCGGCAACTGAGGTTTTGCCTGCCCGGTGACGATTTCATCGATAATCCTGGGAATGCCGCCCGAATCTGGCTGCCGCTCCAGGGACGATCAGACTGTGGTGGGAGCGGAACACCGCTTGATTCACATCGCTCACGTAGGTCACGCCAGCTTAGACCGGCAACGAGTGAAAGTGCTTCCACGGACGTAGGGGTTCGCCGCCTGCGCAGCACCTACCGCCTCCGCACTTATCGTCGAAAGTGTCTGCGAAGTTGTGCGTGAAGCCACCGCCGCAAGCGCATTCATGTATCGATCGGGCGGAACGATCGCATCAGTCGCGAGCAAATCGGCGCTCGTGTCGATATCGCTTCTTAAGGCGGCACGCGATGCGAATCTCAGCGCGGCATCTGCTCCACGGTGTCCACGCTTGGATGCTCTCGACCAGCGCGCCGACAAGCTGTTGATCGTGCCTTTTACAGGTCTTCCTTCCGCAATCCAATGAAGGGCATCGATCAGGTCGGGGCGGCCTGTTGCGTCCATCAAAGACTCCAAAAGAGCATTTTCCGATGGTCCAACTTTGTCTGAAGGCATGTCAGAAGATCGATCCTGTCCGCGTCGCGTCGTGGCGGTCGGCCGTCTGCGAAGCGGCTTCTCGAGATCGTTGGATCATCTCAGGCATCCCCGCATCTGATTGAACCGCCGCAAACGAAAACAACTGAACATTGGTCAACCGTTGACTCTTCTCGGGCCCCTGGACCGTTCCAATGCTGTCCGTCGTCGCTACATTCGGATGGGCGACGAACGCAAGGTGGTCCAACCGCCAAGATCCGTGATTTCCCTCAATGTCAAACCGTGTGCAGGACGACCGCTGGATCGTCAGCGATGTCCGCTGCGATGCGCCCCCGCGCTCTGAGCGCGTAATCCTCATGTAGTTCGAACCCCAACGATCGTCGGCCGTACCGCCGGGCGACAACGACGCTTGTACCGCTGCCGGCGAATGGGTCGACCACTAGGCCACCGGCAGGGCTCGCACAGCGAATGAAGAACTCGGCCAATCCCTCGGGCATCGCCGCTGTGTGCGACACGCCTCGATATTGGTTGAAGGACTGAGGCACCGAGATCTACGTTTCCCGGGTCCGCCCCGCCGAGCAGGTACGTTTTGGTCCTGTCTCTGCCGAATCCGGCCTCGGTGGTCTTCCTTCCATTGCCATCCTGATTACGCCGAGCGATCTCCGCGGCATCGGCTTTATAGGGGACACGGACGGCATCTAGATCAAAATATGGGCGCGTTCCTTTCGCGAAGTGGTACACGTACTCGAACCAGTCCTTTGTTCGCGGGCCGAATCGGCCTGGGACGGCGTTAGGTTTGGCCCAGATGTACGTCTCGATCCACCGCCATCCCATGTCTTGCATAGCAAGTACAAGTTGGTAGACGTACGGATGTCGCTGCCCCCGCAACGCCCCACGGTTGGCAACACGGTTCTTAATGTTGATTACCAGGTTGCCGCTCTCTGCTGTGGCTGCCAGCATTTGCTTTGCGTAAGGCAAGAACCACTCGACGTAATGATCCAGGGTGGATTCGACTGTAGGCGCGGGCATCCGCATACGGCGGGGACGTAAAAAAGAGGTCCACACTGCCGTCCGGGACCTCGGCACAGGTCGGCCGCGTCGCCTTGAATTACCCCACTTGCGAGCATCCGATTAAGTTGTCGTGCCCCGGTCATAGGCGGATCCTAACCGCGGTGGGAGACAAGGCGGGGAGGCGCTCCCACCGCCTTCGTCCAGTTGACAATGGGCACCTGTGGTCATGGACAGCCCAGTAGCTGCCTGTGCTTGCTCCGGGGGTGGTCAGAGAGGTCACTGAAGGTTTCAACTAGTCGCGGGGCCGACCCATCGCCGCCCGTGCCAGCCACGCCCTATTCTCCCATAACTCGGCCTCGCGTATTTTTGGACACGCTGCGCACCGTAGGTAGTGCACTTCGGAAGGGTTCGAACCAGATGGATGAATGCGGCTTTGGTAAGTTGTCCATCCTCCCGCTAACCTATTCGTCGGCGAGTAATCCCGCTATTACCACACATGCTCACGACAGAAGGGGAATTTATGGCTAGGCCGGTTGCCCGCACAATTGAGGCGTACAGCATCCACGGCCATGTTCGCCCGGGCGAGCCCGAGGAAGATCTTGTCGACTACACAACGTTCTTCAACCACCTTGCACAAGCTGATCCACATGACATGAGGTTCGATTTTAGCGGTGATACTGTCGCAATAGCTCAAATTAGTCGGCAGGAGGACCAAATTGCATTGCGGTTTGTCACTGGCAGGTCTGATGAACTGCCTTTGGTTTACGACCTTAGTACCGCTAAGGCTGAAGCGGCAAATCGAGGCTCAGATAGGTTTGTTGTTAATGACGCCTGGGCGATCGTCTTACCTCAAAGTCGACGATTTTTTCTAGAACGTAGGCGACCGGAATATACCAAATTGAGCGATTTTTAACACGATATGGCCGCATCAATCTGAATTTCGGTGGGATTTCGGTCTCCCTGAACCCTGTCCCGAGTCGTTCATTCGCCGAAGAAGTCGCCAAATTTACTCGCATTCGAGAGGCGGCTATGACCCTCCGCCGCCGACGATAGCTGGACCGAGAGTGCGCAGGGAATGTTAAGCCAGTTAGGGGAGTCAAATGCCGCTCAAGTAAGCATTCAATTGAATGCCGATACCGGGCAAAGTCTATCGAAGGCGAATGGGCTAGTTTACGAGGTAGTTGAGCTCGCTCCACCCAATCAATGCTCTAAAGAACGCAGTCATTAGAGGCAACCGGCCCGATTTCGACGGCGAGCGCTCCGTAAGCTTAGCCAAACACACAGTGAAGGGGTCCATTAGAGTAGACGCCATGGCAGGCCCTGATCATCAGCACCGGAGTACTCCGTCGCGTCGTTAGTCAAACTCTATAAGTCTTCTGGCCCGGCAGGCGAACCAAATAATCAACGCCCTCGCCTACCGATCGATGCGAGCGATCGTACAAGATATTGGTAAGATACCCTAGCAGCCCATTCGAGGCAGCGAAGCGACAGGGCAACGACGGGTACGACCGTTGCGCGACGGTCACCGCCAATTCTCAGGCATGCCGTCACTACCAACTCAATTCCCTCCTCTTATCCGCACTCGCGCGGCACCGCTAGACGAGGCCAGCCGCCCGAAGGGAGAGCCGTCGCTACGGTTCAGGTATAGCTAACATCCTTAAAACCTTCCCATCGCGGCCTGGACGCGGCGACCGAGGTCGTTCGGAAGCCGTACTTGGGGTCGATGATCACCGGCGGATGTCCGTGTTTACGCGGTTGATGGCCCGCGAGCGCACCCGCGCGGTATGTGACGTGACCGGGGTGAAACGATTTCAACCTCCGGCCTCGGCAAATGCATTAGAGGGGCGAATCGGCGAGCGCGGATGCGATCACTCTCGACATGAGCCGAGCACGGCATACCGGGTCCTCGCGACGGATGTCCAACAGGTGTACTTGAGGTAAACACCCAGGAAGTCGGCTCATCCGCTCAAAGGCTGACTGCTGATGCGCCATCGGTTGGCCTCGCACCATGTGTGGTAGTGCCCGCTGGACACCTTTGGGATATGTTTCTAATTTCGTCGCGGTCGACCCTTGTTGGCGCATACGCTCCAGTCGACGAACCGGGCTAAGTCGCAGACAACAATCGGCAAGGACTCACTGCATCTATTCTGGAGAGCAACCCTGCCTTGCCACAACCATCGCCTTGGTCGATGCGAGTCCAGGGTCAACTCCTTAGGTAGAGGAAGGTGGAGCTGCTCGGCTAGCCGTCGTGGAGACGGCGTTAAAAAACACGAGTTCGGTTGTGCCAGAAGTACGGGGGGAATTTTCTCGATGTCGCATAGCTCAAAATTCTCACGTCAATGGCATGTATTGAAATGACGCATGTCAACGACATTAGAGGAAAAATCGCAAGTGGGCGGGATGCTATCATCATGCTGGGAACTGGCTTCTCATCCGCCGTTGCACAGGACAAGACAAACGCATCGTGGATTGGATTGCTCGAAGCGGGTGTCAATTATCTAGATGAAAATGGCTTAATTACTGAGCCTCGACTGCGCGAAAGCAAAGAATCTGATATATCTATCGGGAAGACGCTGGATGGATCCTTTCTACTTTCAGCAGGGCAAAAGATTGCAACTCTGATGCATCGATCTAGCTCCACCTCACCACATTTTGCAGCATTTCTGCGCAACACGGTCGGATCACTCAAATTCGACAAAAACAAGTGTGCGCTTGGCCGTACCATTCAACAGTTAAACGCGCCTGTAATGACTACCAATTATGATACGCTGTATGAGCAAATAACCGAAGCTCCTTCCGCAACGTGGGCCGATCCCCGGAAATTCAGGTCATCGATTACGGCGAATTCAACTGAGGTAATTCATCTGCACGGGATCTGGGACGACCCCGAGACGGTAATACTGACGACGGCGGACTACGAGAAGATCCTAGAAAACCCTAATATCAGCGCTTTGAGGGAAGCGATGGGGGTTATGAAAACTATAATCTTCATTGGTTATGGCGCCGGTCTAAACGACCCTCATTTCGAGGATCTTTGGAACTTTCTTAAACCTCTACTCGCGCAGAACCTTGTGCACTATACTTCATGCTTGCGAGGAGACCTCGCAAATATAAACAGAGACAATACTGACAAAGCGATAATACCTGTTCCTTATGGCGATCACTATGATGACCTTAACGGCTTTCTGAAAGATTTAATACCGCCGAAGGAGCCGACAGCTACGACGATTACGGACCTGAGAACTGTCATCCAATTAACACGCTCGATTTGGAACGTACCGGCTCGCAACCCCCACTTCACCGGACGCGACGACTCGCTTCGCGAAATAAGGCAAAGCCTAGGCGCGGAGAGGACTGTGACCGTGCACTCGGTCGCTGGGCTCGGCGGGGTCGGAAAGACCCAACTAGCCATAGAGTATGCCAACACTTACGCACGTGATTACGACCTGGTGTGGTGGATCGCCGCCGAGGAACCGGGCGCCATTCCAGATCAGTTCGCCGCTCTTGCTCAGAAACTTGGGCTGCCGCTTCCCGAAGACCCGAGGGACCCTGTTGATTTACGGTCGGCGGTGCACGGTGCACTGGCGACTTTCGATAGGTGGTTGCTGGTCTTCGACAACGCCGACAAAGTTGCCGACGTGGACCCGTGGCTACCGACCGGCCCGCTGCCAGAAGACACACGCGGCCACGTGGTTATCACCACGCGGCGCGGTGGATTCCGGGACTTGGGAACCGTTCTCGACCTGGAAGTCATCGATATTGCCGCCGCGGTCCGGCTGCTGAAGGGACGGGCACCCAACCTCGGCGACGACGTTTCCGAATCCATTGCCAATGAACTCGGGTGCTTACCGCTCGCACTGGAACAGGCCGCCGCTTATCTCGACCATACCCAGATTCCTCCCCATGAGTACCTCGACCTACTCAAAACGCACGAAAGCGACATGTTGAGGAAAGTCGGGGGACAGCTGCGCGCCAGACCGGTCGCGACAGTGTGGGAGCTCACCTTAGACCGGATCCGACACGAGAATCTCGCGGCGAGTCAAATCCTTGACTTGTGTGCATGTTTGGCGCCTGTGCCGATTCCGCTGCATTTGCTCATCGATCATCACGACCTACTTCCCGAGCCCCTCGCCGCCACGGCAGCAGACGCGCGTCTGCTGAACGAGGCACTGGGCACCGTCATCGGTTATTCCATGGCCAAGCGCAGAGAAAGCGGGCTTGAACTACATCGTCTGGTGCAGTCCGCGATTCGATCCCGGCACACCAAGCTGTCTTCTGACGGCGACGATGTCGGGCATCCCTTGGTGACCACCTTGACGCTGCTGGAAGCGGCGGCGCCCACTGAGATCCTGCACGCCCCACAAAACTGGCCGGCTTGGGCGCTGCTGTTGCCGCACATCCTGGTCGCAGCGGCACTCCCGGATGGCACCGCCGCGGCAGTGGTCGGCGAAACGATCTCCTCGCTGCTTTACCTTTCTGGCGTGTACTTGCAAACTCAGGGGCGGCCTCGCCGAGCCCTGCCATTGCTAGAGCGCTCTCTGCAAATCGAAGAAGACACCCACAAACACGAATCTCAGCACGAGCACATTGCAAGCCGGCTCAACAATCTCGCCTCAGTCCTGCAAGACTTGGGTGACCCAGCAAGCGCCCTCGTGTACGCCCGACGAGCTCGGGCGATCACCGAAGCGGCATATGCTCCGGATCACCCATTGATGGGAATCCGGTTGGCAATGCTCGCCGTCATCCTGCGCGACCTCGATGCATTGGATGAGGCGCTCCCTTTGGCACGCCAGGCGCTCGCGATCGCCGAAGGTAACATCGAACGAAGCAAGCCCGGGGTCTATATCCGGTTGAATAATTTGGCGACCATCCTGCTTGCCATCGGCGATCCGGGCGCTGCGAGGCCATACGCTCAACGCGCCGTCGACCTTGCCGAAGAGGTTAATGGACCTGGGCATCTTGACGTGGCTGTTCCGCTGAACACCCTCGCAGAAGTCATGCATGATCTCGGCGATTACGACATGGCTCGCCAATTTGCTGAGCGCTCGATCGAAATCATTGAGAACGGACATCCCCATCGACCCAACCATCCCGATATTGCCGCCCGGCTGAAGACGCTCGCCAAAATCTTTAGTAAACAAGGGCATACCGCGGCGGCGCGGACGTCGCTCGAACGCGCTGCCTTGATCGTAAGAGAGTCGCACGGACCTGACCACCCGAGCGCCGCTGCCCTGGCGAAAGACCTCGCAGCTCTCACGGGTACGACCGGGGGCCAACCGGCGCCAGATGAGGGGCACTCGACCGCCCCAGAGTCTTCGAAGCCCCGGAGTTTCGGAGACCATCGCGGCCGTCGGCATTAAGGGGATGAGGTCGCGGAAGCCGAGTCGAATCCCGGCTCGGGTTGTCCGAAGGGGTACCTGAATTGGCTCACTCGGGAGCCCTCGGATTAGGCGCAGTATCACGCACTGGGTGCAAATGAGAAAGTAAGGGCGTCAATGTGTCCGTCATCTGGCGCGGGTCCATGTCATCGAGCCGAGCAGCAAGATCGATACCGGACGGGGCCTTGGCGAGGTTGGCCTACCCACAGCGTCTTACGCCACCGTGCGCCAGCTGGCGCACGGCGCTGACGGCAGCGTGTGCGGCCCATGCCGGACTGGGGCCCGCGTCGCTGGTGTTGTTGACGTCTTGACGTTGTACAAAACCGGCTCCGCGCCGGCTTGCGGGAAGCGGAATTTCGAAGGGCGCCGGCTAGAACCGGCGCCTACCCTGGATACTTAACTGACGCCTCAGGCGTACGCCGCACGTCTTCGCGGGAATAGGTTTAAGGTGGCGAACCGTCGGCACGAGGATTCCGTTTCCGCCCGACGTGATGGGCCCATTGAAACCAGATTCAACATCGGCCGACACATGAACACTAGGATGAGTCAACACGGGTCGCAAATGGGCCGCCGCGAAAATCGCGACGATCATCATTAATCGACAATCGAGAATTAAAGAGAAATCAGCAATGCTTTCCATTTTGTTGTGAAAGACGTTGTCGTACAGGAATTACCAGTCGCTTCCGGAAGTCGCGGAGCAAAGCCTGGAGGCTAAGCGAGCGCCTATCCGAAGCAGTTCACCCGAATGATCTGCATTCGCAGCTCTTCTAGTCTGCATGGCGATAAGGCGATGAGCCAAGCTGACATTGGGCCCCGTCTGTACCGCCGATTGCAGGCCCTCACCAGCGGCTAGGCTTGAGTCGCAAGGCCTTCGAGGGATGTGCGCAAAACCCGTTGCAAGGTCCAATCCCGCGCCAATATTTCGCGACGTCACTTCCAAGTCCTTGGCGGGACCGAATAGTACCTCTTCAACCACCTGGCGAGACCGTCAAGCCCTGGATATATTACTCTCTCGTTGATGTTGGACTGATCCAGCTTCTCACGAATCTCCGGTTTGAGAGAGGCCGGGACCAAGAGTTTTCGGGCCAAGTTTCCACGTTGTTTGTTGAGCCAATCTTCGAATACAGCATCTACTCGAGACATTACCGACAACCCCGCATATTGATTGACGACACGATCATCGATCGAGGGGGGCTCAAGGATCAAGGTGAACGGCGGATCGATGTTATCGAGCGGGTCGACTTCGAGGTCGTCAAGCATTTTGGTAGTGAAAGCCGCAGCGTGCTCGCTGTTCAGGGCACGCCTTAACTTGGCGGGCAGCTGTTCGTGAATCTTTGAATAGTCCACGCTCCAAACGACGGCATCCGAGTCTTTTTCCTTATCGTCCTCCGTCGCAAAGTGAAGTGCCACAAGCGGTGAGTATGTCCAGTCGAGGACTCGGGTAGGCAAACCATGGTGCTGGGCGATAGTTACGAGCTCCCACGCACCGAGATCGCTCGCACCGGGGGTTCGGCTAAACTTCCGGAAATTGCGCAGCAGGTCGCGTTCCCGAGCGCACAAGTTCTGACGTTGAATCGACGTCTTTAACGGCCAGGCCCAGTTGGCCATTCCTCGGTGGAGCAGGTTCGAATGAAACTCTCCTGGGCGGGAAATCCATGAGTCGCTGAACAATTTTTTCTGAAGCTCTGTCCAGTTCTTAACCTTCAGATCCTCGAATATTGCCATGGGGTCCCTTCCGTCCGAGCTGAATCTTATTCCAGTACTGAAGTTTCAGGGCGAGCACCCTGGAGTCGCGATCAGATCTCAAATCGCTGGCGTTACGCACGAAAGCCGTCAACAGATCGTGGCTTCCAGTAGTTGAGAGTCAGCTCGCCGGATACGCTCTCGCGGCATCTGAGCCTCGCGGCCGCAACGCCTATGCCATACCCGTCCGCGCCATGCGCGCGGCGATTCGATAGCAGCCGGGCGCGTATCGTTGTAACGTTATTCGTTCTCACCTTGTTTCGAGGATTCTATGGCGAACGACGACAACCAGCCCGCACAAGCACTGCCTGAGCAGTCGGACTTGATGGCTGTGATCGGACGCGGTGTTGTACCACCGATGCTGTACGACCCGAAGAAGCGGACCGGTCTTGGCCTGCCGGAGGATGATGCCACACCTGGGCGGTACATGATCGAGTTGAACATCCTGTACCGGGGAGGCCTCGGCGAGGCCGCCAAGGCTTATGAGAAGTTGCATGAAGAGGTGCTCGGGCCGACCGGCCCCAGCAAACCCCCACCGATCATGATCTCGAAGAGCTACGTTCAGGTGCTGTTGAGCGTGAACCAGTGGCGCGTGCTGTTAAAGGAAGACGATGACCGGGCCATGGGCGACCCCGGTCTGCGCGTCATTTACAAGCTCTGGCCCGACTTCAAGGTTAAGGCGCTCATCGATCGGTCGATCCCGACGGTCAAAGCTGACGCTGCCGTTAAGGCGTATTCAGCCACTGGTCTCGGCATCACTTGGGCGGTGATCGACTCCGGTATCGATGGGAGCCATCCACATTTCGGGACCCGTGCCGATCCCCAGAACAGCGTCATCCACCATCCACAGGTGGCTGACCTGCACTGCGACTTCGTCGAAACCGGTGCGATGGTCTCGGCGCCTCAACAACCCGGCGCGCCGAAGCTGACTGTGAAGCCGGCTGAGGAGGTGCGAGAACAGGACCGTCTGCGACGTGCGCGTGAAGCGGCGCTCCGCGACGACCTTGGCCATGGCACCCATGTCGCGGGCATCATTTCTGGTGGACTTCCCCCAACGGCAAAACCGGTGGATACGCCGGCAGAAACGCCCGGCCTACGCTATCGCGTCTACGAGCAAGTATTCGAGGCCGACCTCGAGGGGCAACGGGTCTGGGGCAAGTTTCCGGTCGAGCGCCGTGTGCGGCAACCCGAGGCGCTGCACGGTGTAGCGCCGCAGTGTTTGCTCGTCAGCCTAAAGGTTCTCGACGGCGAAGGCACCGGTCGTGTCAGCGACGTAATGCGCGCGCTTGTCTATGTGCGCGAACAGCTCAATGACGACCCGAAAATGCTGCGGATACATGGCGTCAATTTGAGCCTTGGCTACGATTTCGATGCGCAGATGTTCGCTTGTGGTCAAAGCCCACTCTGTGTCGAGGTGGATCGGCTTGTCAGAAGCGGGGTCGTGGTTGTCGCGGCGGCGGGAAACACTGGCTACGGAATCGTCGGCTCCGCTGAACGGAACACGAAAACAGGACTTTCGAACACGATCAACGATCCCGGTAATGCGGCGCTCGCGATCACCGTCGGGAGTACCCATCGCGACTCCCCTCACACGTTCGGCGTCTCCTATTTTTCGTCGAAAGGACCCACCGGCGACGGTCGTCTCAAGCCTGATCTTGTGGCCCCCGGCGAGCGCATCACGTCGTGCGCCGCGAAGGCAAAGTGCGACAACTTGGGGATCAACATTGATGGCGACGCTGCGGTATACGTTGACGACAGCGGAACGAGCATGGCGGCACCGCATGTTTCGGGCGCAATCGCGGCTTTTTTATCTATCCGGCGCGAGTTCATCCAGCGTCCAGAAGACGTCAAAAGGATTTTTCTCGACAGCGCGACGTCGCTGGGCCGCGAGCGCTATTTCGAAGGGCACGGTCTCGTTGATTTAATGCGCGCCATTCAGAGCGTGTAAGCACGCAGGGCAGGGGGACGGAATGACTGACACGCTCGACGGCTTTGCGCTGTGGATTGTTGAGTTCAAAAAGGAAGGCCTGCCAACAGACCAGGGGTCGGTCGACCGGTTCGTGACCGACGTCGCATCGCAGGGCGTCACCGACGTCTTCGTCTTCTCGCATGGATGGAACAACGATAAGGCGACAGCGTTGTCTCTCTACCACCGCTTCTTCGGCGAGATGACCAAGGTACTCAACGACGCACAGACGCCAAAGCGGAAGACCGATGCGAAGGTCGGTTTGGTGGGTGTCGTGTGGCCATCGATGCTCTGGCCTGACGATGCCGCAAGTGCGGCCATGCCTGTAGTGGCCGCGCCGGCGGGAGGGCCCGCAGCTTCCGTCAGCGGGATGCCGGCCCCATCGGCGGCCGGCGTAGCGATACCGACGGCTGTCAACAGCGAACTGAAGAAGGTATACGACCAGTCTGAACAGCAATCGCTCATCGATGAGCTCACCACCTTGCTGCAGGACCAGCCGAAGACCGACGAGGCGCTAAGAGTGTTCAAGGACAAGCTCGCGGCTTTATTGACTTCGGAATCGCCCAGTGACCCCAGTGATCGCAAGCTGCCAGACTCCGCCGAAGGTGCGATCACCCAATTGACTGACAACCAGTGGCGAGAACTGCTGGACACGCTCGGAATTTTGGCGGCGCAGCGCGGCGGGATGGCGGGCGGCGGAGTCGGCATCGGCGATCCGTTCAAGAAACTGTGGGCGGGCGCGAAAGACGCTATGCGCATCGCGACTTACTGGCAGATGAAGCAGCGCGCCGGCATCGTTGGACGAAACGGATTGGGCGCCGTCGTGACGCGTCTGGCGCGCGAAGCGCCGAAGACACACGTTCACCTCCTTGGCCATTCGTTTGGTGCACGACTGGTCTCGTTCTCGTTGGCGGGCCTGCCGGCTGAGGCGGCCGAGACATCGTCGCCAGTTAAATCACTCTTCCTACTTCAAGGTGCGTTCTCGCACTATGCGTTTGCCGACAAACTTCCCCATGACGCGAGCCGATCAGGAGCGCTCAAGGGCATGGCGCGATTCGTCGACGGTCCGCTCATCACAACACATTCACGCAGAGATCTGGCAGTAGGCTTGTCGTACCCTGCGGCGAGCTTCGTGAACCGGGATGACGCCGCGGCCGCGATCGATCAGTCGGTTCGCTTCGGCGCTATGGGCCACGACGGCGCGCAGGCGGTCAACGCCGCCGGCACATCGCTGGGCCCCCCCGGAACCGGCTACTCATTCGAGAAGGGGAAGTGGCTTAACCTGGATGGGAATTCCGTGATCATCCACGGCGGGCTGCCGTCGGGCGCGCACAGCGACATCGTGCACCCACATACGGCGTGGGCAGCGCTCGCCGCTGCGGGGCTGGTGTAGCCGGGCCAAAATCACACGGCGTAGCAGTCATCGTTTATTCATCGCGAATGACTGAGAAACAATCGTGTCTGCTCGGTTTTGGCGGCCGGATCGGTGATGTAGGAGCGTTCATCGCAGCGACATCGCGGCGAGCGGGGGGATCGCTCCGCCGACGTCGGCGGCCTACTAACTGTTGCGGCCGGGTTACTCGTAGGTCCGTGCAAGTGGCCTCAATAAGATCGCAATTAGCTTGGGAAGCTGATTTCAGGCCCGAACCGACTTTCCACTCCGCCTGCTCAGAGGCCCTAGCGGTTAACCGGAATTCCAGCTGCAAGTGCGGTTTTAAGTACATCTGGCGCACGAGTCGGAACGCTGAGACGCGCTTGAACGCTGCTGCAGTGATGCCTGTGCCGTGATCGTGTCCCACCTTGGTCAAGCGTTCCAAAGTTGATTGTCAGGTTTCGCACATTCTGGATCCCCGGGGCCGACGAACGCCGCGATACTCACAATCGCCGACGAAGACAACGGCGGATTTTGTCGTCGGGTCTTGGATATGCTCGTCGCAGATCTACATCGCAGGAGATGAGATGCTCGTTGTACCGATCTCGGCTGACCGCTACCTGCGCCATGTCGTCGATGCAGCCGAATCCTCCGGATACTCAGGTCTACTTCTGATATTGGCGCGAACAGCGGACGCGCGGGAACAACACGATGAGCTCCTACGAGATTGGACGAGTCTTCATGACGTAACAGGGCCGATGCTGGCTGTCGTCTGTCCCGATCCGGACGCGATAGGAGAGTCAGCGGTGCAAATTACGTCTCATGCGGAATTTGTCCACGTCCCCGGTCTCCGCGTCAATCATCCTTCTCAACGCGAGAAATCACGTTTCGGAAGACATTTCTCACGACCGGCGGACCCGCAGTTGAGAGACGACGTCGACGAAATGCGCGGCTACTTACGAAGATACGCGCGGGCACGCCCAACACACGACGAGGTTACGCATCAAGCCGCGTTCTCCGAGGCGGTGTCTCGGTGTTCGTCATACTTTGGCATCTCCGAAAGTCAACTTCCGGCGTTGCTTTTCTTAAGCTATTGGGAGCGCGTAGCAGTCTTGGTTCCCTTGCGGCCAGACTTATCGCTTTATCGACTAGTAAAAGCGATCGTGAGTGCCGTCGAAGTGGAGCTCGCCACCATAATGTCAGCCGATGCAGAGCAAGAAAGAATAGAAGATAGCCTTGCGGCAGCTCGTCTTCGCCTCAAGAAAAGACAACCATTCGACCGATGGTCACAAAAAGTAGAAACACTTATCCGCGAACTCGCGGAGGATGAAGAAATTTTTGGCCAGGAGCTCGTCGCAGCATGTGTCAAACAGCTCGGGGACATGTTGACATCTGGCGCGCCGGGAGAACTCAGAGGTCTGCTTTACGAAGTTCACCGGCGCGCCACCGGTTCGAGGTCCATAGCCGTCCGGCATAGTAGCGTATGGAGCATTTTGCAGGTTGTAGAGAGCGGCAACTTGCCAGCGCGTGATCCAGATTGGGAGAGCCCAGAATCGCTTCAAATCAAGCTCGAGCACGCAACCCACACGAGCGATCTGTTGCGCAAGCGGGTTCGACTGTCCGAAGGAATATTAGGACAAGCGCAACGACTGCCGTCTAACGTCGTTCTTGCTCGAGGTCGCGCGGGGCTCGAAGGTTGGGAATTGAGGATTGTCGATTGGACGGCGGCCCTGCCGGCCGCGCATGCTTAGGATGGGCGGATCTCCTCGTTCTGACTTGCTCAACCTTGTCGCGGCTAGCGGAGCTAGAGTAGGTACCAACGCCTTTTCGTTGTCTCAGACCGGGGCGTCGGGCTAAGCACGTTGCGAGCCTCTTGAATAAAAATTCCTCGCACGGTCGACATCCGACTCATCGCGCCAGCAAACTCGGCTTCGGATTGGAAAAAAAAGCTACGTCGAATTTCGTTCCACTGTTCTGCGACATCTTTGGGTGGGGCTTTAGGATTGTCTTTCTTGAACTGGTCTAGAATGTTCTCGCATGTGATCTGCGCAATGACAAAGTCATCCGCGAATGTTCTAATTCCATTGCAAGCCTCCTCAAGCCGACGGCCTAATTCCGTCAAGCTTATAATGCCGATGAGGTTGATCGTTTCGTGGACAGGTCCAATCTTTCGGATCGCAGCCGCAATCGCGTTGTGATCAATGTTTCCCTGTGGTAGCACGCCGTTCTCGTACAGGCTTTCAACATCGAGAGATGCCGTGACTGCTTCGGAACACAGACGAAGTACGGTATCCCGGCGCCACTTTTCGACCTCTCGGTGGTCGGCGGCCTCAATTGCTCGTTGATTGGTTCGGTTGCCGATCAAGACTCCGGCGAATGCCACCAACGCAACCAGAAGTGCCGCGGCGACAGGAAGCCACGGCTGCCACCAGGCCGTATGATTTGTGATCTCAGCTGGGAGTACGTCTGCGAGGAATGTAAGCACAGGGTTCAGAACGTGAGAGTAATTGTCTCTTCTTGCATTTCGCCATTCTCAAGCCAGCGTATCCGAACCACAATCTTGTTCGCGCCCCACGCAAGTGTGATCGGAAAGCTGGCCTCGGCCAATGGCGGCAGGTCAAAAGGCTCGCCGTCGTAGAAAAGTCTGAACGGCCCCTGTTCTAGCACTTCAAGCGTAAGTTGGTCGGCGCGGACGGTCGGACTTCTGTTCTCAAGAATGACACGCTTGCGGCCTTCGTCGTAGCGCAACCGTGGCATGGCATGCTCGGTTGTGGGCGGACGGCTCGGCACAGTTTGACCACCGAGATCCATTTGATCGATGTCGTGCTCGATCGCTGCGCGGACTCTATAGGCCAAATCATTGGAGTTGGCGTAGATTCCGAGCAAGCCCTTTCCTTCCAACTCTTTTCGGAACTTCTGGAGGCCTGCGAGCTGTTCGAGGTCTGCGTCGCGCGGAATCGGTTCGTCCGAAAAATAAACATGAATTGGCTTCCCGGCTGCCAACGCGCGCTCGATCTCTTCGGCCGTACCCGAAACGGCATTTGGAGTGGCCTGACCCAAACGACTGTCAAATAGTGCAACGACTATGTCGGCGCTATCAACAAGTTGCTGGTTAATAACCCCTTGCCCACCATCGGTGTGCAAGAGAGGGATCGCGTCGGATTGCCAGTGCCGAGGAAGAATCATGACTCCGTCACGCTCGGCTCGAGAGCCATTTAGGCCATGAAGCGCGTCTATTGCGGCTGCGACTGCGCTTGCCGTATCGCCCGGTGCGGAGATCAACACTTTTAGGACCTTCGCGTCGAACATTCCTACCCCCGCGTTGATGACTAGCAATGCCGGATGCGGCGGACTCGGTCCGTCAACAGATACAAGGGTAAATCATGCGCTCAAGCTTCCGAGCCGTGAGCGTTAGCTAACACGGCCTCAACCATCTCGTCGCGGCAAAATCGCGGCGTCCGGGGGCGATCCCAATCCGTACTTTGGGCGTACCGTGACCGTACCGGCAACGGCCAAAAGTTGCCCTGGCCAGACGATTAGGTCATTTCGGCTAACCGTTTCGCCTGGTCGTTAAAGCGGCGTATAGGGACTCATAATCCGTTGCGTCGAGGGTGAACAACGGCGTGTCCGCGCCACGGTTCGGTGCGCCCGGCGAAGTACCGTCCGCACAGCCTGTTTCGGATCATGGCCATCGACGCCGGGCAGTGTCGAAAGATTACGAAGCGGGGTAATCTCGGCCGCGCGATCGTGTCGACAGCGGCGCCGATTGTTGAAGACTGGCGTGACTCATTCTCGCCGCAGGCTCGTCAAGGTGCGCAAAGGGTGGCCGCCGTTTGAGCGTGACGGTCGCGCCGCGGGCGGGGGCGATCGTGACCGTGTGTCGTGCGACGCGTTCGGCGCGCCGGTTCGTCGGGAGCAGCCGCGCGTGGCGGAGCATTGTGCGCAGCACGATCCGCATTTCGACGAGCGAGAACGCGGCGCCGATGCAGCGTCTTGCTCCGCCGCCGAACGGGATCCACGTGTAGGTCCCGGCGCGGCTGTCCAGGAAGCGCTGCGGGCGGAACGTGAGCGGGTCGGGATAGAGGTCGGGGCGGCGGTGCACCAGGGTGATGTGCGGAATGATGAGGGTGCCGGCGGGGATCGTGAGATCACCCAACGCGAACTCCTCGGCGGCGAGCCGCCCAGTGATCGGGAACACCGGGCGCAGACGCATCGCCTCCTTGATAACGGCGTCGATGTAGTCGTTGTCGCCGGCGAGGGCCGCCGCCTCGAGGCGCGCGAGCTCGTAGGGGTGGCGGGTGACGCGCTCGAGGATCCACGCGAGCGTCGAGGCCGTGGTCTCGTGTCCGCCTAGCAGCAGTGTGCGCATCGCGTCACAGAGCTCGCTGTCGGGCATCGGTTTGCTGTTCGCTTCGTGGGCGCGCAGGAACATCCCGAGGACGTCGTCCCGGTCGAGGTCACCGCGGTGGCGCCGCTCGGCGGCCTCTTCCAGCACGATCGCGTCCACCGCGGCCATCGCGGCGCGGATGCGCGGGAAAGAACCGTCCCAGCCCTTGTTGCGGGCAGTGACGATCATCGTCTGCACGAAGAATCGCCGCGAGTTGCCCACGCGCATCAGCGCCAGTGTTGCCGCGCGCAGGCGATCGACGCGGTCGGGGTCGGTGACGCCGAAGACCACGGCGATGATCACCTCCAGCGAGATCGCCTGCATCTGGGAGTCGGCACGGGTCGGCCGTCCGTACGGCCAGCGCGCTAGCGCGTCTTCGGTCTTGCGCTCCATTACGTTCTCGTACTTGGCAAGCGCCCGGGCGCGGAACGGCGGCAGCTGCATCTTGCGACTGCGCATGTGCTCGTCACCGTCGACGTTCGTCAGACCGGTCGGGCCGAGGACGAGCGGATGCGGCGAATTCTTTGCAAGCGCGGCGCCGAGGCGCAGCACGCCGGTGTCGGCGCTGAACACGCGCTTGATGTCGTCGGGGTGGGTGAGGCACAGCCACGGCCGCGATGCGGGCATCGCCACGAGAAAGCGGTCGCCGAGCGACTCGCAGCGCCGGGCGAAGCGCTCGGGCGCCAGCCAGTACTCAGCTGCATTGAGGAGCGCCGGAGTACGTAGTCGCGGCAGGTCAGCCAGTTGGTGTGTTATCAAGTGCGTCATTTGATAACATCACAACATGCAGTCGATGGCGCTGTCAATCGCGCAGCTCGACAAGGGGCCGGCGCCGGGGGAGGACGCGACCGTTGACCGCGTCGCGGCGGCGGCGTTCGAGATTTTCGCCGAGTACGGGATCCGCCGCGCGACGATCGACGATGTCGCGCGCCGAGCCGGCGTCTCGAAGATGACCGTGTTCAGGCGCTTTCAGAGCAAGCAAGGACTCGTCGGGGTCGTGATCGCACGCGAGATCCGTCGCGGCATGGCCGAGCTCGACCGAGTCTGGGAGCGTGAGCAGACCCTCGAGCAGCGGGTCGTGCTCGGCTTCTCGTTCGCCGTGAACTTCGTCCGCGGACACGCGCTGTTCGACCGCCTGCTGCGCAGCGAACCGGAGTTGCTGCTGCCGCTGCTCACCATCGACGGCACGGCGGCGCTTGCGCTGTACCGCGAGTTGATCGGTCAGCGGCTGCGCACCGAAGTGCGCGCCGGACGTGCTGCCCCGGTCGACGTCGACCAGGCCGCGGAGGTGCTCGCGCGGCTCGCGATCTCGCTCCTCCTCACACGTGAGGGAACAATCACGCTCGACGACGACGAGACGATCGTGACGCTCGTGCGCAACGTGCTATTGCCGATGCTCGAGCCTCGCGACGGGTGATCCAGCCCCGCCCGCCGCACTCGTTTGCTTGTATTACCTCGGCTGATGGTTGACAGTTACTTCGGCTGATGCTTGACCACTCCTCAGATGAGGGTGTTGTTCACGCCGGTGAGTCTGCCGTTCGCACGCTTCATCACATTCTGCGAGACGGAGAAACTAGCGCGTCCGCGAGTTCGCGCGTGCCGCGTATGAGGGCTAACGCCGCCACGCCATCGCGAGCCGAAAGCCCATGGCGGCGGCGGAAATTGCGTCTACGATCCCTATGGGGTGCCCGGTTCACACCAGCATCAGCTGGGCCAGGTGAGAGGACATCGGGGCTTCGACCGCGAAAGGCCAACCAGTGAGCGACAAACCGAATGTCCTTATCATCTGGGGCGATGACATCGGGCAGAGCAACCTCAGCTGCTACAGCAACGGACTCATGGGGTACCGGACCCCTAACATCGACCGCGTCGCCGCCGAGGGGGTGCTGTTCACCGACTACTACGCGGAGCAGAGCTGCACCGCCGGGCGGGCGGCGTTCATCACCGGCCAGAATCCGTACCGCACCGGCCTGACCAAGGTGGGCCTGCCGGGGGCGCCGCTGGGCCTGCAGGCGGAGGACCCGACGATCGCGACGGCGCTCAAGGCGCAGGGTTACGCCACGGGCCAGTTCGGCAAGAACCACCTCGGTGACCGCGACGAGCACCTGCCCACCATGCACGGTTTCGACGAGTTCTTCGGCAACTTGTATCACCTCAACGCCGAAGAGGAACCCGAACTGCCGGACTATCCGAAGGATCCCGAGTTCCGCAAGAGGTTCGGGCCCCGCGGCGTGCTGCACACCTGGGCCAACGGCGACGGCACCCAGCGCGTCGAGGACACCGGCCCGCTCACGAAGAAGCGCATGGAAACCTGCGATAGCGAATTCCGCGACGCCGCAGTCGATTTCATCAAGCGCCAGCACCAAGCAGAGAACCCTTTCTTCGTGTGGTTCAACACCACGCACATGCACTTCCGCACCCACACCGAGCCCGAAAGCGTGGGCCGCGCGGGGCGCTGGCAGTCGCGCTACCACGACACGATGCTCGATCACGACGACACGGTCGGCAGCATGCTGGATCTGCTCGACGAGCTGGGCATCGCCGAGAACACGATCGTCATGTACTCCACCGACAACGGTCCGCACATGAACAGCTGGCCCGATGCCGGCATGACCCCGTTCCGCAACGAGAAGAACTCCAACTGGGAGGGCGCCTACCGCGTCCCAGCGCTGGTGCGCTGGCCGGGGCACATCCCGGTCGGCTCGGTGTTGAACGGCATTGTCAGCCATGCCGACTGGTTCGTCACGCTGCTGTCTGTGGCGGGAGTGCCCGACATCGCCGAGCGGCTGCGCGCGGGCACAGACCTCAACGGCACGACCTATAAGGTGCACCTCGACGGGTACGACCAGTTGGCGTACATCACCGGCGAGAGCGACGCGAGCCCCCGCAAGCACTTCTTCTATGTGTCCGACGACGGAGATCTCACCGCGCTGCGGTTCGACAACTGGAAATTCGTGTTCCTTGAGCAGCGCTGCGCTGGCACTCTGCAGATCTGGGCGGAACCCTACGTTGAACTGCGCGTGCCCAAGCTGTTCAACCTGCGCACCGATCCGTACGAGCGGGCGGATATCACGTCGAACACGTACTTCGACTGGATGATGGACCACATCTTCCTGTTCGTCCCGGCGCAGGCGTATGTCGCGAAAATGCTCGAGACGTTGGTCGAATTCCCGCAACGACAGAAATCCGCGAGCTTCAGTATGGACCAGGTGATGGCCAAGTTGCAGGAGGCCACTACCCGGAGCAGCTGAGCGAGTTGTTGACCGGCATGGTCAGCAACGCAGACTGGCTCGTCGTTTTGAGCAATTGACGGAAGCGGGAGGCGGGGGGCTCATAGCGCGGTCACGCGGATGTGGCGTTACCTATCGCCGCCCTACTTGGAGTCCCGCGCATGGTCCCTTGCAAAGAACCGCAGCTCCGGATACTCGCATCAACCGTGACAATAAAGCGGTGTAGATGTGATCCGGGCATGTGGTGCCGTCGTAGTAGCTAACAAGCCCGGCCACTGCCTCACCCCGGCGTCACCCCGGCGACTGAGGGCGATTTGTAGCTGTACCGGAGGCGTACCGAGACCGTACGTGCAACAGGGAGATTTGCTGTCTCGCAGTCAATTGGTTGGTTTCAGCTGATTTTTCGCCTGGTCGCGTGAGCGCAGAATAGGGACTCATAATCCGTTGGTCGCGGGTTCGAGCCCCGCCCGTCCCACTCAAGAAGCCCCACACGGTATTTTGTATTACCTCGGCTGACGCGTGACGTATCAGCTTCGGGTGATGCCCCATTCTGGATGAGGAGTCGGCGGCTGCAGTGACGGCGGCCTGGCATTTTCGCGACCTTGCCATGACGAGCTTTGCTCCGGCGTATCACTTGAGGTTGGCCAAAGGAGTTAGCGACTTGACCGGCGGCTTTCTTCGGTGACCAGCGGCGACTCGGCGGTATGATTTGCGCGCTGACAGGGTAGGAGAGGCGGGTGGCCTTGGTTGAACGCGGTGCGTCGATCGACGAGTTGCTTGATCGGGCGGTGTCAGCGATCAACCGGGGGGATCGGGCTGCCGCGACGGCACTGGCTGGTCAGGTTCTGGCCGTCGATGGTGCGAACGCTGAAGCCGAAGATTTACTCGTCGCGCCCGGGGATGCCGGCGAAATTCGGCGGTTGACAATTCTGGTCGCGGATCTTGTCGATTCGACGGTGCTGTCCACACAGGTTGAACCGGAAACGTATCGCACGGTGGTTGGGCGCTATCGCGAGCAGGTGCTGCGGATCGTGAACGGATACGAGGGGTACATCGGCTCTACGAAGGGTGACGGCTTACTGGCTTTGTTCGGATATCCGCGGGCGCATGACAACGATGTCAGGCGCGCGGTATTGGCCGGCCTCGAGATCACGCGTGAGGTGGCCAAGCTCAGTGATCAGGCCGAGCGCCGGTTCGGGGTGCAAATCACCGCCCGTGTGGGCGTGCATCGCGGACTGGTGTATCTCGACACATCCGAGCACGACGTGTACGGCCTTGCTGCCAATCTGGCGGCACGGATCTCGGGCTTGGCGGCCCCGGGCGCAGTGGTCGTATCGGATGCCGTAGCGCCGCTGGTGAAGCACGGCTTCGAATTGGAGGAACTTCCGCCCGCACAGGTGAAGGGCGTGAAGGGACTGATTGCTCACTACCGGGTGCTGGAAGAGCGCCATGGCCTGCCTAATGCGGGAAGGACTGGACAGAGCCCGCTGGTGAACCGTGACCGCGAGCGCTCGCGACTGGAGAAGAGCTGGGCGCGCGCGCGAGCAGGCACTTTGACCACGCCCGGTGTGGCGTTTCGTGGTGAGCCCGGCATCGGCAAAAGCAGGCTGCTGTCGGTGGCCGCCGATCTCGTCGAGCATTCAGGCGCGATGGTGGTGGAGTTGGTCGGCTCGCCGTTTCACACCGATGCTGGCCTGCAACCAGTGCGCGCGCTGCTCGAGCGCCACTGCGGCATCGATCGTCGCACCGACCAGGCCGAGCGTTTGCGTCTCCTGCAGGCCGAGGTGCAGCTGCGTGGGCTGAATCCGGTCACCGCGGTTCCGTTGTTGGCTCCGGTGTTGGGAATCGCCGCCGAGCATGGCTACGCGCCCGTGGCCGCAGAGGGCCGCAAGCTCTATGAGCTCATCGCCCAGGCGGTTCACGACTACCTGCTGGCATACGTTGGCGACGGCGCGGGACTGATTGTGGCCGATGATGTGCAGTGGTTCGATCCGTCCACCCTGGAGGTACTCGGTTCGCTGCTGGCCGCGGCCGAGGGTCGGCTACTGGTAGCGATGGCCGGGCGGCCGGGCGGCTGGTTGCCGGCCGGCTGGCCTGTCAAGGTGTTCGACCTTCATCCGTTGACCGACGCGCAAAGCGAAGAGTTGATCATGGCACTCGATCCCACACTGGGGGCCGACGACCGGGCGGCTGTGCGTGACCGCTGCGATGGAGTGCCGTTCTACATCGAACAGGTGGTAGGTGGACTCACCGAGGGCGGAGTGCCAGAAGCACTGTATGAGCCATTGTTCGCCAGGCTTCGCGCAAATGCGTTCGTGGTACCGGTCGCGGAGACGGCGGGTGTGATTGGCCGCCACGTCGATCGCCGCTTGCTGGTGGCGACATGCACTCTTGACGAGAACGACGTCGACGATGTGATTGATGTGCTGGAGGACGCCATGGTGCTGGAACCGTGGGGATCCGACGGCTGGCGGTTTCGCCACGAACTGCTGCGCGAACTGGCCTACGAATTGGCTCCTCCGACCGTGCGTCGGGGGCTGCACGCCCAGGTTGCCGATGCTCTGGCGCAGGGTATGGGCGGTGAGCCGGACTGGCGTCTGGTCGCCGGACACTATGAGCAGGCCGGACGTTTCGACGACGCGGCGGCCGCCTACCACCAGGCCGCCGAAGAAGCACAGCGTCGAGGTGCGCTGCCTGAGGCGCGTACCTATTTGAGCCTCGCCATCACGCAGCTCGACCGGGCCGCGCCCGGCCCGACCCGTGATCTAAGCGAGATCGTCGCCAGGTTGAAAAGGGGATTCCTCGCCGGAGCAGCAGAGGGCCACTCCAGTCATGCCGCGGCCGTCGACTTCGAGCGGTGTTTGCAACTCGCGGGAACAGATCTGAGTGGCGACGAGCTGGTCGCCACGCTAGCCGCCCTGACGGGCTATTACGTGGTGCGTGCCGACCTTCGGCGGGCGGATCAGGTGGGTGAGTTGTTGCGTGCGGGCCTCGGCGAAGAGCGGGATTGGTTCGGCCCGGTGATCGAGGCGTTGTACGGAACCGTTGCGTCGGTCCGCGGCGAGATAGCGGTCGCTCGGGATCACCTCGCGCAGGCCACGGCCGGACGGACGGTACCCGACCCTCGGATCGACGCCCTGTGGTACATGCCCAACGAGCCAATCGCGTCGGCGTACATCAACTTGGCCCTGACCGACTTTCTGCGTGGCGATCTCGCCGAAGCGGATTCCCACCTGGCGGCATCGGCACATCTGGCGGCACAGCTCGGCTTCCCGCAAGGACCGTACACGCTCGGCTACGTGGAGTACGTGGAGACCTGGATACGCGCGGAAAGTGGTCAGCTCGAGCTTGCTGCGAGGCTCGCCGCGGACTTGAGCGAGCGGGGCGAGCGGTATGGCTTCGACCAATGGCGGTTGGTCGGGGCGACCGAGCAGAGCATCGTCAGTGGTCTGGCGTCGCTGCGTGCTGGAAAGCAGGATGCAGCAGGGCTTTCGGCTCATATCTCAACGATGACCGGCCTCCTGGACTTCCTGCGTTCCCTGGGGCTAAGCCTCTATCTCACCTTCGCCGACGCGATTCTCGGGCGTTTGATGATCGCGGCGGGCCAATCCGAGCAAGCCCGCGCCCGCCTGGACGCCGGACTGCAGATGGCCGAAGAGACCGGGATGCACTTCTACGACGCGGAACTGCTGCGGTTGCGCGCCCAGACCTGCACCGACCCGAATGCTCGCCGAACCGGCATCGCCGCCGCTCTGGAACTTGCCCGCCGCCAAGGCGCTACGCTGTTTGAATTGCGTGCCGCCATTGATGATTTCGAAGATCGCGGCGAGGCAGCCCGTGCCGCCCTAGTCGACGTGGCAAGCAGAATACCTGGCGATAGCGCTTGCCCGGAGTCAGCCCAGGCTCATGAACTTCTTACTCGTCAGGGTGGTCCGACGGACGGCTAAGCCACCCGGGTGTGCGACGCGCTTTGAGTCCGTTCAGCCTGAGCGGCCGGCCGCTGCGCGAAGCCCGGAGGCGACGAGACCGGTCAGCGTCAGTGCGCCCGACGCGGTCGCCTCGACCAGCGGCTTGAACGGGCGTTCCAACCGCCAGCACAGCGCGTCGAGCGCGCGGAACGGTGCTAGCATTCGTGGCTCGTGCAGTTCGCAGATCATGCATTGCGGCGCGGAAGGGTCTGCCACATCCAGGATTCCATTGACGGCACGGCGCGCGGCCTCGTTCGCGGCTTCCATCGTTGCGAGATCCGTATTCGTTTTGACGAAGTCGGCGGCCAGAAAGAAGTTTCGAATGTTCGTTACCGCGTCGGGACGGTTGTCCAACGACCCTGCGGTGTTGATCAGGAGCGGTTCGCAATTCGTGACTTCGCTCGGGTTCGGACGCTGGATTGCCGGGTCGAGAAACCACTTTCGGACGTTTTCCCACCCCAGAAGGGTGCCGTCGTCGATGTGCTCTTCCATCTGACGCCACACCTCCCTGCAAATCTGCTTCGCCGAGGGGGTTTCCTTCGCGGTCAGGCCGGTGTAGTTGCTAGCCCGCTCCCACTCTGAGATGTCTACCGACAAGATGCCGTCGACTGTTCCGTCGCCGTAGTGTTCGAGGTTCACATCAGACCAGAACTGGGCCTGTGAAATCGCGGTCAGCGCCCACTCGGAGTCGATGAAGATGGTGTGGCCGCGCTTGAGCGGGACATCCTTGTCGAGGTAGAACATCGCGCCGTTCATCCATCTTTTTCGCAGCCTGGTAAGCCGGCCCAGCTGCGGCTCCGCTTTGCGAAGCGCCGGCGTCACCAGTGGTATCAGCTGCTCGACCGGCAGCGCCGCGACGTAGTGGTCGCAAACGATGCGTTCGGCTCCGTTCGGCCCTTTGATGGCGACACCGGTTATTTGTTTTCCGTCGCAATCGATTCCAGTCACTTTGCAGTTGTTTCGCAGCGTAACTCTCTGGCCTGTCAAATATGTGACCCAGGGGTCGATCCAGACGTCGCTCGTGGGGCCGTTCAGCAGGCGATCGACGTGCCCGCCGGCCCGCATCATGCTGAACATCAGTTGGCACGTGATCAGACCGCCGGTGCGCGCAGACATCTCTCGGCCCCGCGCGGCGACCAGCGTGCGAGTCCCGTCGGCGAAAAACTTCTGGAACTGCTCGGACATGCTGTCGGCGCACAGGAAACTCCACCAGCTCCGGTATTCCCACTGTTCAAAGCGGCGCTCGTCGCACGACACGAGCAGAGTGAGGAGCCGCAGCATGTACCACGCTTGTTCCCAGGGGAGGACGCCAACGCGGAAGCCGATGTCCCACACGGCCTGGAGCAAGGCCCCGACATCGCTGATGGACGTCGGCCATTGAGTGGGAGCGATCACTTCGTTCTTACCGTCGGCCTGCGCCAGCAGAGTCTGCTTGGCCTCGACGAGGTGCTGACTGACCATCCCTGCGCCGTGGGGAATCCGTTCCATCGTGTGCGTCACATGCCGGTAGAATCCCGGAAAGAAGCGGAAGCCATGCTCGGCAGGCAGATCCTTCCTGCCCTTCTTACCCGAGCCGGGCACCGGCATCGACCGGGCTTTGCCGCCGAACTGGTCCCGCCATTCGAAGACGGTCACCTCGAAGCCACGCTCGGCGAGTTCGTGTGCGGCGCTCAGCCCGCCGACCCCGCCCCCCAAGATCGCAACGGACGTCACCAGTCGACGATATGGGTTACCGGATCACAACGAAGTCCGTTTGCGTCAAATATTTGGTGACGTTATCGGACACGGCCATCGCCGGCGTTGACGGCTAACGCGGCGATGCGGGTGTGCCAGAAACTCCTCGCGCTCGATCTCCGACAGGCCCATGACCGCACGTCAACCAACCGGCGGCGGCAATGCGATGAACCGCTTAAGCTTTCCGGTCGCCTCATGGCGGGTGATGCGGTCGACAACTTGGATTTCGATGTGGGGCTCTGACAATCCAAATCGGCGCAGCGCTGCGATCACCGACATCCTCAGAGCGGCTACGTCCGGGCCACCGACAACGAGAACCTCGGCGCCGGAGACTGTTTGCTTCACCTGATATTCAGAAACGCGAGGATGTGTGCCAAGCACATGCCGGAAGGCGCTAGCGGGAATGACCGTCGCCCCGTAGCTGAAGTCGTCGTCGCGCCGCCCGCCGATGTCGGCCACCCGCGCGAAGGCGCTGCCGCACCCGCATGGTTCCGGAAGCAAAGTGACCTGGTCTCCCAAGTCGTAGCGAATGAACGGGAAGGTCATGTTGGCCAACCCGGTGGCGAGCGTGCGGGCCGCCGGCTGCTCGTGGCCGACGGGCACCCCATTCTCGTCGACGCGTTCGAGCACTACCTCGTCTTCGCACACGTGCAGTCCATCGCCGCGGCCGCAACCGACTGCCTGCACGCCGATCTCGGTGGAGCCCCAGAGATTGTGTATCGGCGCGTTCCATGCCTCGTGAATGGCTTGCCGGTCTTCGTGCAGCAGTGGTTCTGAGTTGGTGCTGACGCGGACCGGATGAACGTCGAGTTGTCCGGCCGACGAGGCCCGCGCCAAACTGCCGATAACGCTCGCGTAGCCGACCATGTGGGTCGGCCGAGCGGCCGTCACCGCGGCGAGCACATCGTCGAAGGGAGCACCGGCGGCGATGACGAGCGTCTCCATTCCCGGGGCCGTCGGCACGTCGAAGAGCGGGGTGCTGGCGTGCGGCGGCACGCCCGCCCCCAGGACGGCAAGGCGTGACGTCGGCTGGGACGCGCACCGCTCCTCACGTGCCTGCATCCGCCATGCCAGGCATGCGACGGAGACGAAGAACTGCCAGTCCCACACGTAAACCCCGCGCACGCCACTGGAGCCGCCCGAACTGAACACCTGACACCCTGAGGGCGTGTACGAAAACCATTGCTGGTCAGTAAGTAGGCGATCGGCGCCGGCACGGCTGAGATCGCCAGTAGTGACGATCGCATCCCACTCGTCTTGCGCCTGCGCCTTGGTCATCATGGGCAGCAACGCCAGATCGGCCACCGTCGCAGTGGTCGGATCGATATCGCGTAATCGCCTGGCATGGAACGGCGAGCGCTCGCACGCGTAGGTAAGCAGTGCCCGCAGCCGGTGATTCTGATACCGCTCGATCTGCTCGCGCGACCATTCCAATCGACCGACATGGTCCTCGAGCGCTGCTTGCACCGCAGCGAGATGGGCGGTACGCAAACGCTCGTAGTCCGACCGGGACATCAGTCTTTCACCATCGGAACCGAATAAACCTCGCTCTACAGCTGCTACGACAGTCGTCTGCCTGAAACCAGGTAGTTCAACGTAGCGGTGAAGCACGCTCGATGCTGCAAATTACCAAGTTCGGACGCGCAAATTGAGCAGGACAGGCCCGGACCTTTTACCGGAGCTGTTAGCCCCAGATGGGACTGCGAGAATGAGGCCGGGCAGGCGGGGTGGTGGGCAGTTGTTCGACTCGCTTATGTTGTGGGCGTGGCACCTCGCGCCGTCCTGGTTACTCCGCTGTCGGGGCCGCTGGCCAGATTCGGGAAAGCAGGGGCGAGCGCCCTTGCTCTCTGGGCGGACAGTTGCGGAGTAAGTCTGGAGGTCATCGACGCTTACCCCTCCGCGGCGTCCGCGATGCGGCTCGCCGAGGCTTGCCGGCCCGACGTGGTGTTCGGGCCCTACGGTTCGGGGCCCGCGCTCGCGGCCGCGGCCGCCAGCAAAGGGGTCGTCTGGAACCACGGTGGCGCTACCGCCCGGCTCGCGCGTCCGGCGTATCCGCGTGTTGTCAACGGGGAGTCTCCTGCTTACCGCTATCTGGCCGGTGTGCTCGAAACGCTGGTGGCCGAAGGTCTTGGTGAGGGATCGGAGGTGGTAATAATGCATGTCGACACGGGGTTCGGCCGCGAGGTGGCCGAAGGGGCGGCGACGGTTGCGCGGCGACTTGGTCTGCGGCGGCGGTCAATCACTTTTCGGCCAGGTCGGGCGCGAGACGTGCTGGCGCAAGTCCCCGCAGGCGATGTGCTGTTATCGGCCGGTTCCTTCGACGATGACGTCGCCATCGCACAGTGGGGCAGCCAACGCCGTTGGCGTGCAGTTGGGTTGGTGGCCGCGGGGGTCGCTGAGCTCCGGCTTGTCATCGGTGATCTCGTTGAGCGGTTTTACGGACCGTGCCAGTGGTTCGATGACGGGACAGATGATCCCGTGGACGGGCCTAACAGCGAGTGGTTCAGCCGTTGTTACCGGGCCGCGAACAGTACTGAGCCGCCCTATCCCGCTGCTGCGGCCTTCGCCGCGGGTGTCGTTTGGCAGCGCTGTGTGAAGGAAGCCGGCACTGTTGAATCTTTGCCGGTGCTGGCCGCGTCACAACGACTCGATACCACCACCTTGTTCGGTCGCTTTCGTGTCGACCCGGTCACCGGCGTGCAAACCGGCCATCAGATTCGCGTCGTTCAGTGGCGAGACGGACAGCGGGTGCTGGTTGATCGGCCGCATCGTCGGACCTAAGGATCGAGCTAACACCGCCCTGCCGCATTTCATCCCGGCGTCACCCCGTTCCGGGGCGGCAGGCTGCTCGAGAGCGGGCGGAAGTCCGCGTTGGGACAAAGCGCGCTTGTACCTCGATGGCTACCCGATTATGGCAACTGCCAGAACACCCGCGTGATGAGGTAAAAGGTGATCGTCCAAAAGCCCAGCCCGCCAACGATGATTGCAAGGCCTCGCCAGTTCGTCTGCGGTGTAGGTGAAATTGGATGCGGACGCAGCCAGGCTTTGAGCAGCCGATTGACGTAGAACGGCATAGTGAAGAAGGTCATCGTGACGCTGGACAACAGGTTCCCGATCAGCAGGTTCAGCCACAGCGGGAAACGCATGGGCGACAACAGAAGAGTAAGCACCATAACGGTCGGGTACAACCCGAACCACACCGCCAACGATGTCTTGATCTCCGACGGGGGAGCTGCCTGTTCGCCGTAGGCATCGAAGGCAAACCAGCTACCGAACGAATTGTCGATGGTGCGCGAATGAAAGTCGGCGAACTTCGCACCCTCCTCGAGGAGCTGCTTGCGTTCCTCGGATACCAGCCACGCTTCGAGGTCGGCCGCGCTGCCGTACCGGTAAAGCGCCGTCCATTCGTCCTGGACACCTTCAATGGGTCGAAACAATTCGGAGCCGCGATATCCGGACAACTTGCTCTCGGCCAGCCTAAGCCGGTCCTGCCACGCGACGAATTCGTTGACGTGCTCTGGGCTCACCCGGTGACTTACCGCAACGGTGACCAGTGGATCCTTCGGTTGCGACGCACCGCCGAGAACCTGCTGAGTGCCCGGACCGTCGAAGTACTGTTCTCCGCTGACCAGCCGCTCCTGACGAGTTGCGCTGTTGAGCCACCCCTGAAGGTGAGTGACGGAATCGAAGCGGTAGATGACCACCCATTCCGGTTGCACCGCGCTGGGCGGAGTGACTTCGGCAACAACGAATCCCGGGTACTTTGAAGCTTCTCGGTTCATGTCGTTCTGCCAGCGCTCGTAGGCTTGCTCGCAGCCGGCGCGGATCTTGTGACCGATGATGACCACCGTCGGGCCCGCGTCGTCGGGATTCAATGTGTCCAACCGGGCTCCGTGGTCCTGTCGGGTCAAGTCGGGCATGAGCGGCTCGTCGGGCCGACTCTATACAATTACACGGCATGCCGGAGTCAACTGACAGGAGCGAAACGCTCGCCCCTTCGGCCCGTTCGCCTTTCGAAGGGCGATCGACGGCGCGAATGCACTGCGGGTTGGATCGCTCACCTGACCCGCGATTGGCCTGCATTGCAACGGCAGTCAGGACTTCGCGCGTCGGTGCTCGACTGGGCGACGTCGTTTCCGCGAATTCCCGCTCCTCAGTCCGCCGGAACCATCAGTGAAGGAGACGGCTATGGCCACCGAGGTCCATGTCGGCCATATCTATCACATTGCAGGCCGTCCGAAGATCACCGAAGCGGACTCGGCCCTCGTCGCCGTACCGCGGGGAGCGTTGGTCATCGAGGACGGTGTGATCGCGTACTGCGGTGACAGGGACGCACTTCCCGAGAGTGCGCGGGACGCAAGGGTCGTTGACCACGGTTCGGCGTTCCTGTTGCCGGGGTTCGTAGACACCCATATTCACTTCCCGCAGGTGTTCGCGTACGACTCCTATGGTGGCGGACAACTGCTGGAATGGCTCAACTCCTGCATCTATCCGTCGGAGGCGCTCTTCAGTGATCCGAAGTTCGCCCAGCGTGCTGCCGTCGAATTCTGCGACCGCCGGATCGCGGCGGGTACCACCGCGGCGATGGTCTTCGGTTCGCCCTTCCCGCATGCCCAGGACGCCCTGTTCAGTGAGACTTGTCGGCGCGGGTTGCGGCTGGCTTCAGGCAGGGCAATTCAGACCGTCACCTTCGGCACCGCCGCTCCACTGGTCACGTCCGAGCAGGACGCGATACGGCTGACCGCCGAGGAGATCGAGAAATGGCATGCCGCCGACACCGGCGACCCCACGACCGCACTGCTCCAGGTGGCGATCGTTCCGCGGTTCTCCCTGTCGATCACCGTCGAGACATTCAAAGCGCTGGGGAAGCTTTATGATTCGGTGCGCGACCGGGGCGTGTACTTTCACAGCCACCTCAACGAGAACGACAAGCCCGGCACCGGCGAGCTGGCCACCACTAAGGAACACTTCGAGGTCAACTCCTACCTGGACACCTATGACGGGAAGTTCCTGCCCGGCTCCGAGGTCGGCGGGGAAAGCCTGCTGGGCAAACGCACGATCATGGCGCACTCGGTGCATTGCCAGGACGCCGAGCTGGAGCGGATGGCCGAGACGGGCACATCCATCTCGCACTGCCCGATCTCGCAGCTGTTCCTCGGCTCTGGCACCATGCCTTGGAAGCGAACCGTGGCGTCCGGCGTGAACCTCTCCGCGGGAACCGATGTCGGAGGCGGCGACGAATTCCTGATTCCGCGGGTGCTGGGCGATGCATTCAAGGTGCACATCACCGAATTAGGCGAGGCCGGAGTGTCGATGCACCCCGCGGAGATGTTGTTTCTGGGGACTCTCGGCGGCGCCAGGGCGCTCGACCAGGAGGAGCGCTTCGGCAACTTCGACGTTGGCAAGGAAGCCGATTTCGTCGTCGTCGATCCGAGCGGAACGCCCGCGCTCGGATCAGCGCTGAAATACGGCGTGCGCTCCCCGGACCCCACACGTGCGCGCGAGCAGACGCTTTTCGCCTTACTGATGGGCATCCGTGAGTCGTCGATCGCTCAGGTGTACGTCCAGGGCCGGCGCCTGCACTGACCCATTCGATGACGAATCGGGTGCCGTCGGAACAGACCATTTTTTCCGCCGCAACGACCCGAGACGGTGCTGTCCGATGAGCTAGGGCATCTGGACTAAGTCTGGACAGCGAACAGAAAGTCAACAGCACAAAAGCCAGGGGCGGCCCGCAACGGCCGCCCCTACGCTGCTGACTGGTTCCCCTTCGCCGCACGTTGGTTGGTGTCGTTTCCAGTCGACCGAGGTGGCGTCGACGAAGCCCTGGTCTCGGCCTTCGCTTGGAGAAATGTGGCGCAGAGCTAGTGGCACCAGGTGTCACGGCCACGGAGTTCAATCCGTTTGCTGGACTTGAAATTCTAGGTCAGACCTCCGGGTCAACGGCCGAGTCGGCGCCGCCAGTCCCGGGCTGAGAGGAACCTTCCCGCCGCGACCAGGGTCTTGCCCTTCCTGCGGCTGTATGGGTACCACATGGGTTCTTTCTTCATCGCGATCCGTTCGGCCACAATGCTTTTGGCTCGGCAGTACTTCTGGATCCCTCGGGCGCCGCCGGAACGGGCACCAACGCCCGAATCGTTCCTGCCTCCAAATGGAACTGCGAACTGGAAGACGGTGGTGAACACGTTGTTGATGGTCACCGATCCGGTGTCCATCTGCCGAGCAAGCGACTTCGCCTTGACCTTGTCACGCGTCCAGACGCTGCCCGACAACCCGAACCGGGAGTCGTTGGCCTTTTCGATCGCCTCCGCGGCGTCGCGCACCTTCATCACCGGCAACGTCGGGCCGAAGGTCTCCTCGCGCATGCAGTCCATACCGTGGTCGACATCGACGAGCACCGTCGGCTCATAAAACAAGCCATCGCTGCGCGCCTTTCCGCCGGTAAGCACCTTCGCACCCTTGCTCACCGCGTCGTCGACGTGGCGCGACACGATGGCCCGTTGCTGCTCGGTCGCCATCGATCCGACATCGCAGGAATAGTCGTGCTTGGTGTCCATCCCGAGACGCAGCTGCGAGGTCTTGGCTACCAGCTTCTGCACGAACTCGTCGTAGACGGGCTCCTCGACGTACAGGCGCTCCACCGATATGCAAGCTTGGCCGGTGAGCGCGAACCCGCCCCATACCGCGCCGTCGACGGCCCGGTCGACGTCGGCATCGGCGCAGACGATCATGGCGTCCTTGCCCCCGAGTTCCAGACTGTAGGGGATCAGGCGCTGCGCGGCCGCGGTGGCGATGCGGCGCCCGGTGTTGGCCGATCCGGTAAACATGACGTAATCCACGACGTCGACCAAGGTGGCGCCGGTTTCACCGAAACCATTTACCACCTCGAGTACGGCAGGGGCACCGATCTCCTTCCAGCCGTCGACCGCGGCTTGCCACGCCAGCGGCGCGAACTCCGACGGCTTGGACAGCACCGCGCACCCAGCCATCAGCGCCGCCGGGATATCCAGCAGCGGCGCCCCCAACGGAGCATTCCACGGAGTGATGACCCCGACGAGCTGGTACGGCTCATAGACGATGGTCAGCTTCTTCGCGGCGTTCGCGGCCCCCCACGGGCGCACCGACTCGTCGGCCAAGAACTCGGCGGCGTTGTCAATCCAATAGTTGACGATCTGTGTTCCCAACAGCATCTCGCTCGAGGTATCACCCCAGGACTTGCCGATTTCGAGTTGCACCAAGGTGTGCAGTTCGTCGGCGCGGTCTAGCATCCAGTCGCGCCACTTGCCCAACCACCGGGCGCGTCCCTCAAATCCTATGGCTTGCCACGCGGGCTGGGCCGCACGCAGCCTGGCCGCAACCGCTTCCACCTCCGCGGCGGATGTCACCGCCACCCTGCCGACCACTTCACCGGTGGCGGGGCACTTGACCACGATGTCGGTGCGAATATCGCTTATTGCCGTTTGCATTCTCAGACGTTACTGCGTCTTTCGGCCGCGAGCCAGACACCTGGTGTGCCGAGTGTTCGGCGAGATTGGCTGTAATTCTGAAGGTCGTTAGACAGCGTCGCCGAATGTCATTGGATGCCTGCTCGCCGGAGGTAGCCCTTGACTTCGTCGCGCGGCCGTCGGTGCTGCCGGCGCCGCTGGCTGGTGGGTCCACCCGCGGCGCTCGCGGCATGTACTTGCAGGCTTCGCTAGGTGGCCGGCCATTGAGATGTGGCGCGACTGCGCCTGGCTCGCACGAGGCTCGCGCGCCCTTACTTCGCAGACCGGACAAGGGTTCACGGGCCGACCGGAGGACCATTCAACTGTCCTCTTCGGCGCACAACAATGAGTGTGTGACGCGAGTGCCCTCGAAACGGAATTCGTGCGCAGCACGCCGCACCGGCTCGATGGTGCTATCAGCGTGCACAATGGCTCCGCCACCCGAAGGTATTCCGAGCCCGGTGGCCGCTCCCTTAAGCGAACGAATCGCATTCGACAGCCGCGCCCACTGGGCTCGATCGTCGTGCACGTCGACGACCACCGGGACGAGGTTGAACACATCGAGCAGCTTGGTGGCGGGAGATTCCGGTGTGTCGACGATTCCATAGCGTCCGAGCTGGACAGCGCCGGCTGAGATGCCTACCAGGACCGCCCCTTGCGCGTACCGGGACAGGATCACGTCCTTCATACCGGTTTTCTCAAACGTCTTCCAGCCCAGAGCAACATCACCGCCCGCAAGGACGATGAACCGGGCAACCTCCAGGCAGGCGCGGTCGTCTGGTCCGAACGACGAACCGATCATGCGACGGTCGGTTACCCCAATCGCGTCCATTGCCGCCTCGAACATTCCGTAGAACTCCGGGCGATCTCCGTTGGAGGCACCGATGTAGGCCGCGCTGGGTGGTGTGTCTCGACCTAATCCATCGAGGGCTGCCTCGAGGAGCGGACGGCCCTGCCGCCTGCAGAACAGCAGCTGACTGTCCGCCAGCAGATATAGCGGTTGGAGTTGTGGCGCCGTCTTAGCCACCGCGCACCGTCTGACGCCGGCCGTAATCGCGGGATTGGCCGAATCCGCGCACGCTAATTACTAACACAGTGATCATGCTGCGCCCGCACCTCGTGCCGAGCAACTTGCTCATCATGCGGGTAACACTTGCGGCTTCTCATGAAAAAATTGGGTGATGATCCTCGCCGTCGACCTCGGCAAAACGTCCTGCCGAGCCGCGGTCGGTGGCCGCAGGGTAAGGGGGCCGGGCGCGCCGGGGCTCGCAGAACCTCGCGGTGTGCGGGCCGCAGAAGCGGCGATCCTGGCCTTGGCCCACGACGTAGCGCGCGAGCTCGGCCCGGTCGACGAGGTGATCGTCGGCGCCGCCGGGGCGTTTTCGGCGCCGGATGCGGCGCGCGCGCTGGGCAATGCGCTGCTGACCTCGCTGCCGGCTAAGCGCGTTGCGGTTACCAGCGACGCGGTGATAGCGCACGCCGGCGCGCTGGACGGGCAGCCGGGCGTCGTGCTGGTCGTGGGTACCGGCGTCGTTGCGGTCGCAATCGACGCGGACGGCGCGCTGCGGACCGCTGACGGTTGGGGTCCGCGGCTTGGGGACGAGGGCGGCGGTGCGTGGATCGGCGCCGCCGGCCTACGTGCAGCGCTGCGCGCTCATGACGGCCGCGGGCCGTCGACCACGCTGCTCGACGCGGCCTGCGCTCGCTTTGGCCCGCCGGACACTTGGCCCAGGCAGCTCACGGGTGCTGCCACGCTCGCGTCGTTTGCGCCCGACGTCCTCGCTGCGGAGGGCGACGCCGCCGCGCGGGCGGTTGTGGACGCCGCCGCCGAGGCGCTGGCCGCGACCGCACGCGCGGTCGGGGATGGCCCGGTGGCGCTGGTCGGCGGCCTGGCTGGGTTCACGGCGCTGCGCGAACAGCTGGACCTGGTTCCGCCCGCCGGCGACGCGCTCGACGGCGCGCTGCGGCTGGGCGCGATTCACGAGCCGCATGTGATTCGCGTCCAAGCGGCTCCGAAAGCCGTTGCGACACAGAAAATCGATGCGCTGGCCACCGAAGGCTCCCGGCCAGGCCTGGACGACCTCGACGCGCGGCCCATCGGTGAGGTCGTCGCGTTGCTGATCGCCGCCGAGGGGGAGGCGCACGGCGCGGTGGCGGCGGCGGTCCCGCAGATCGCGGCGGCGGCCGAGGCGATCACCGCGCGACTCGACCGCGGCGGCCGCCTGTTCTACGCCGGCGCGGGGACACCTGGGCGGCTGGGTGCGCTCGATGCTGCCGAGTGCCGACCGACGTTCGGCACCGACCTGGTGCGCGGCGTCATCGCCGGCGGGCAGGCGGCGCTGACCGAGGCGATCGAAGGTGCCGAAGACACGTTTAATCCAGCCGATTTCCCTGACCTGACCGCCGCCGACGTACTCGTCGGGATCACGGCGTCGGGCCGCACGCCATACGTGCTTGGGGCGCTCGAGCATGCGCGCGCGGCGGGCGCGCTGACCGTCGCGATCGTCAACAACGTTGGCAGCGAGGCGTCTGCGGACGTGGTGATCGAGCTGCTGACCGGGGCTGAGGTACTCGCCGGCTCCACGCGGCTGACCGCGGGCACGGCGCAGAAAGTCGTGCTCAACGCACTCTCGACGAGCGCGATGATCGCTCTCGGCAAGGTCTACGGAGCCCGGATGGTCGATGTGCGAGCGACCAACGCCAAGTTGCGGCGCCGCGCAGTGCGGATTGTCCGTGACGCCGCCGGCGTCGACGAGGAGACTGCGACCGCTGCGCTCGCCGACGCGGGCGGTCACGCCAAGACCGCGATCGTCGCGCTGCTCGCGGGCGTCGACGCGGCGGAGGCCGTCGACCTACTCGACGAGGCGCGGGGACGCGTGCGGGACGCGCTCGGCAAAACACAGATCAGGCCCGGTTAGATGACCGCATCGGAGATGTGACCCTCGAAGCTGCGTTTCTGTTGAGCTGCAACGACTGACGTGCCAGGGGCTTACGGTCATGTGACGGCCTCTCTACGGACCCGCGAGCTCGTCAAAGCGGGCGAGCGCGGCCTCGAGGTCGGTCTCATCGAATACCTCGCAACGGCTTATCCGGTCACCGTCCACTGTTAAGACGTCGGTCGCTCGCCACTCGGCGTCGAAGCCGTCGTCTGAAGTCGCGTGCCCCGTGTGGGTGATGACTGCTCCGCAACTGGTGAGCCGATGCACCGTCTCGATGCGGATGCAGAGATCTGGCGTCAAGTCCCAGATGGCTCGAACGGGTGCAGCCAGATCGGTGGGCTCGAACGGTGTGGCTCGGCGGTGATCGATGGTGACCCACTCCGGCGTCATTGGCTGCAACTCGTGCCGGTTGAACGCCGCGTATCCAGCGGCAATCACCGACCACGCTCGGTTGTAGGCTGCCGCTTCACCGGCGAGGTAACGGGTTTCGAGCTCTACGAAGGCAGCGTCGATGTCGTCAGTGTCGAATACGATGTTTGCGGCGATTTGGTTAGCGTCGTCGACCTCGACGACGCTCACAATCCCGAGGTCGAAATCTCCTTGTTGCAGCTCGAGATTCGCGAAATGAACACGCGCGAGCGCGAGGCGCTCCCCACGGATCGCAATGACGGTCGACGTTGTGTTCACCCCTGGCGCAAGAGCCCTCAGGTTGGCCATGACAGCATCGCGACCCTGCCAGAGTCCGGCATTCACGATGCGGCGGCGATCGTCGACGAAATTGCCGTCTGCCAGAATCTCGGCGATGGCGTCAAACTGGCGGCCACCAAAAAGCGCAAGCAAGCGCTGAGCCACCCGGCTTGCCGTGTTTTCCAGCCGCCGCACGGGTCGACTGAGGTCATCAAATCGCGCTAGCGCGCTGTCGACGTCCGCCTCGTCGAACATCTCGCAGCGGCTGATGACGCCGCCTTCGACGAGCATGATGTCGGTCATGCGCCACTCAGCGTCGAAACCCTCGCGTGACGTTTGCTTCGCCGTATGGGTGAAGACCGCCCCGAGATCGGTCAACAGGTGAACGGCCTCAACGTAGAGGCGGTTACCCGCCATGTCGTCTAACGCGGCACGAAGGTAAGCCCTTAGGTCGCCAGGTCCGATCGTCGCGAGCTGCCGATGGTCGATGTTCTTCAAGTCAGGGGTTGTCGCCGGCATTTCACCTCGATTGAGCGCGGCATAGCCCTGTGTGATCACCGACCATGTCTGGGCGTGGGCGGCCGCTTCGTCGGCGAGGTATCGAGCGTCGAGTTCCGCGATGGCAGAATCGAAGTCGTCGAGATCAAACACGACGCGTGCGACGACTTTCTCTTGTGCATCGATCTCGACGATGTCGTAGGTATCGGTGTGGAAAGCGTCCGGTCGCTGCTCGCGGCCCCAGGTTTGAATACGACTGAGGACGAGGTGCTCGCCACGGGTCGCGATGACGTTCGACGTCGAGCTCTTGACCCCTATTGCGACAAGTGCCGGCATCTCGGCGATCACAGCATCGCGGCCCTGGCGAAGTCCCGAACCGACTACCCGCCGACGATCATCGTGGCACATGTCCTCGGCCAATCCTTCGGCTAACGCGTCCCAATCCCGGGTAGCGAACAACGCCTGGAAGCGCTCGTGGACCCGGCTTGCGGCGTTTCGTAAGCGAGGTGCCGGTCGGCTGAGCTCTTCAAACCTCGCTAATGCGGCGTCGAGGTCACCTTCGTCGAATACCTCGCAGCGGTTGAAGGCGTCACCGCTAAGCGTAAACAGCATGACTTCCCGCCACTCCGCATCGAAACCGTCGGGTGAGGTTCCCCGCCCTTTGTGAGTGACGACTACTCCCCAGTCACTCAGGCGATGGACGGCCTCGATGTAAAAATTGATTTGGTGCCCGAGATCCCAACCGGCGCGAAGATATTCGACCATGCTACTGGGGGCGAAAGCTGCCCCTCGCCGATGGTCCTTGCTGACGAAATCGGATGTTGTGGCAGGAAGCTCGCGCCGATTGATCGCGGCGTAAGCGTCTGATACGGCAGCCCATATATGGGGATGAGCGGCCGCTTCGCCGGCAAGGTACCGGGCATCAAGCTCGGAGATGGCGGATTCGAAGTCGTCGAAATCAAACAAGATCCGGGTCACCAAGCGTCCGTCGGCGCCGAGCTCGAGGACGTCGACATTGACTGCGTCGAAGCCCTCGGGTCCTTGCGAGGCTCCGACCCGACTGAGGACGAGGTTCGCGCCGCGGACCGCAATGGTGTCTGCGGTCAATTCAAAGTTAAACTCAGCTAGCGGCGAGAGTTCGGCGAGCAGGGCTTCTCGGCCCTGTCGGTGGCCGGTGTTGACCACCCGGCGACGGTCCTCGCTCAAGATGTTCTCGGACAGCATCTCGGCTATGGCGCCCCAGTCGCGGGCCGCGAAGCACACCTGGAATCGCTCGTACACCCGGCTTGCCGCGTTTTCAAGCCGCCATGGTCGCGCCGGTAGGCTCACCTCCTCAATCCGGGCGTGGGCGGCGTCGAGTTCGGCCATCGCTGCGTCGATGTCGTCGACGTCGAACCACACCTGGACCGCGATTCGACGGTTCTCATCGAGACCCACTACCTGCAGCAGCTCGTCTTGCGGCGCGTCGGAGCTTCCGCCTCTCGTGCCTACCTTTAACCGGGTGAGAGCCAAAAATTCGCCTCGTATGGCAAGCACGACACGGCGATCCAGCGTCGCGCCCTCCTCGCAGAGACGCCTGGCCTCAGCTGTCAATTCGCTCGCATGAAAGAATCTTCTGGGGAAGCCGACTATTTTCCGGCGACTCTCGATAGAAAAGGTGGGCGCGATCATCTGCTCGAACTCAGCCCACGTTTCGGTAGCGACGGCGGCATCGAACTGGTCGACCACTTCCACGCAAGCGTTCGCGAGCTCTATGTTGGGTGGTTCTGGTGGCGTCGGGGCCTTCGGGAGCTCGCGCTCGCCCGAAATGCTGTGCGCCTTTGCAGCGAGCGCCGCAGCGCCTTTCCGCTCGTACAAGTCGACCGCTCGCTCAGCGGCCGCCCGCGCACCCGCTACGTCGCCGGCGGCGACCAAAACGGTTGCCAGCGTTGCGCATGCGTCGCCGTGATCGACCAGCGCATCCGTGCGCTCGGCAAGCTTGACAGCGGCTTCCGCAATCCGCTGAGCCTCGTCATGAGCACCGCCACGTGAAAGCAGCCGAGCCCGAAGCGTGCGCCAGGCGATCGATGCCTTCAACGCGTGGCCGGCGAGACGCTCACCTTCTCTACACAATTCTTCTGCCTCGGCGTCTCGGTCGAGTGCAAGATAGGCTCGGCCTAACAGCGCGGCCGTCTCAGCAGTGTCGCCATCGAGGCCCATGCGACGAAAACCGTTGTAAGCCTTGCGCAAGTGTTTCTCGGCTGTGGCAGGCTCGTCGACGACCAGTTCGATGATGCCGGCGAATTGTTCAACTTCGAGCAGCGCATGACGCAAGCCGAGCTCGCTGACCGTGCGCCGGGCCGAGTCGATCATCCGTCTGGCTGCGGCGGCGCGGCCCCGGAAGGCTTCCAACACCGCCTGACAACGGGTCGACGTCGCTTCGACGGCAGGGGAGTCAGTGGTGATTCGAAGCAGCCGGACCACATCAAGACACCGCCCGCCCGCGCGGGGCACCGGGTTCGGGCCCCACAGCGCCGCAAGCGGCGCGCCCGCCAGCACAGCGTTCACCCGGCGGTGGTCCCCTGCGCGTCGCGCTGCCGTCAGTGCGTCGTCCAGCGCCGCTTCGCAGTCACCGATTCTGCCGAGCCGGGCAAGGGACGCCGCCCGCACGGTGTGCGCCTTGGCTTCGCCTGCGGCATCACCTAATCCGGCCAACTCGTCGGCAGCCGCACCTAACGCGACCTCCACTTCGTCCAATGATTCGGGATGAGTCAGCATCGACAGCTGGCCCTCGAAGCAGGTTGCCCATGCCGCTAACCGCGGCGAATGTGAAATGGTGGTTTGTAATTGAGACACCGCGCCTGCCGCAGAAGACACATCGCCGGCGGCCAGCAACGCCTCGCAACGCGCGACCAACAGTTCGGCGGCGTGATCATTACGGTCGGCCAGCTCATCGTCGAGCTCCTCTAGCGCGTGCAAGGCCCGGTCATACAGGTCGGCAGCGCCTTCGTAAGCCAGACGAGCCATCGCCTGGTCTGCCGCACGCCGGCAGTACTCGACGGCTTTGGCCGCGTTACCCGCCCAAGCACATTCGAAATAGTGGTGCGCCAGTTCAGCCAACAGTTCGTCGGCGTTGCCGGCCTGTTCCTCCAATGTCGCGGCGATGCGCTGGTGCAGCCGCATCCGGCGCACCGACGCCAGCTCGGCGAGCAGCGACTGGCGGACAATGGCGTGGTTGAACCGGTAGTGCCCTCCAGGCTCTTCAATGACGATGCCGGCTTTGAACGCCTCGTCGAACGCGTCGATCAGCTCGTCTCCGACGACACGCTCAACCAGCTCCACCGCGAACCGACTGCCAACGACTGCGGCTGCCGAGAGGGCCTTATTCGCTTCCGCGGATAGTCGGGAAAGCCTGCGACTCACGGTTTCCCGAACACCTTGCGGCAAGGTACTCGGATCCCAACTACCGCCGCTTTCGTCCACGTGACGCAGCGCTTCGATGAGGAAGAACGGGTTGCCTCCGGTGACCGACGCGAGGGCCCGCGCCAGTTCTTCGTCGTCGTAACCCGCTTCGGCGACGTAGGCGGTCACGTCGTCCTCGTCCAGCCCGCTGAGCTGCAGGCGGTTGGCGGTGCCGTCCCGATGTAGGTCGGCGAGCATCGCCGCTAGGGGATGCGAGCGATCCAGGTCGGTGCTGCGGTAGGTGCCGACGATTTGCACGCACGCCCGCTCGCCGAAGCGCAAGAGATGGCGCAGCAGTAGCAGCGTCGGTTTAGCCGCCCAGTGCAAGTCGTCGAGAATCAAGACGATGGGCGCGCTCGCGGAGGCAACTTCCAATAGTGCGACGACGGCGTCGAAAAGTGCATAGCGTTCGGTGTCTGGGTCGGCACGAGTTGGCGCGGACAGATCGGGCAGCACGTCGGTCAGCCCGGGCACCAAGGCAAGAAGTGCTTCGACTCCGCGCAGTCCCAGCAGCCGGCCGGTGCCCAGGTACGGCACGAGTGAACGCAGCGCTTCGGCGAACGGCTGGTAGGGCGCACCGAGGTCCTCGTCGCAACGGCCGTACAGCACGACGGCTGCCTGCTGGTAGGCCTGGCGCGACCATTCACCGGCCAAGCGTGTCTTGCCCACTCCCGGTTCGCCGGCGATCAACACCGCATGCATGCCTCCCGCGCGCGCGGATTGCCAAGCGGCAGAGAGTCGGTCGAGCTCGCGCCCGCGCCCGACGAACGGCCCGGGACCGGCTAACGCCGAAGGGAGGCCGGGTCGGGTCAGAGGCAAATCGGTCGTGGGTGCCTCAGCACTGTCGCTGCCGGTCTGCAGACGGAGCTCGAACACATGCTCGGGACGCGCGAGGTTGCGGAGCTGGCGCATGCCCAAGTCGGCCAGCACGACGTCGTCTGGCAGCGAATCGATGACAAGCTCGGCGGTGGCACCTGAGCACAGAATCTGACCGCCGACGGCGAGCGACCGGAGCCGCGCAGCGCGGTTGACGGCCCGACCGAAGTAGTCGCCGTCGCGCAGCTCGACCTCTCCGGTGTGCAATGCGATGCGGACGCGCAGGGGCTGCAACAAACCCCACGGTTCGTGGCTGATGGCATCCTGCAGCTCCATTGCGGCGGCGGAGGCCGCCGACGGCCGCTCAAACACCGAAAATGTGGCGTCGCCTTCGCCCCGCGTCTTGATCAGCCGTCCTCCGCGGGACGTGACGACCTGTTCGACGAGCTCGTCATGGCGCGCGAGCGCCACGCCCATGGCATCGGCATCGGCCTCCCAAGCGGCGGTCGACCCTTCGATGTCGGTGAGCAGCAGAGTCACGGCGCGTGTGATCGACGTAAGGTGTTGTGCCACTGGGTTATCGAGGGCTACCTCCTGGGCGACGATCGCGGCCTTGAGCCGCCGAAGCTCCGGCCCGGGGTCGATCCCCAGCTCGTCGGCCAGCAGCGACCGCGCTCGTTGGTAGGCACCCAAGGCTTCGCCTTGTCGGCCGGCGCGGTAGAGGGCGAGCATCAGCTGGCCCCAGCGCCTCTCGCGTAGCGGCGCATCGGCGACCGCGGCCTCGAGCTCGCCGACGATCTCCGCGGCACGGCCTGTCGCGAGCAGGGCATCGGCGCGATCCTCCACCAGTGCGGCGTAGCCTTCGATCCAGCGGGTCTTCTCAGACCATCCCCGGTGACCGTCGGGCAGCTCGGGAACTCCGCGCCATAGGATCAGCGCCTCTTCGAGGCGGGCCACTGCTTGACTGGTGTCGCCGGCGGCGGCTGCGTCGCGCCCCATCTTCGCGGCGAGTTTGTAGCGCGCCGTATCGACGGCGGGCCCTTTGAGGGTCCAGCCGGCTCCCTCGGTTACCACGACGCCGTCGCCGAGGCTACGGCGCAGGGAGGAGATGTGGGTTTGTAAGGCCTTGGCGGCAGTGCGCGGTGGCTCGTCACCCCAAAGCAGCTCAATCAATGTGTCGGCCGACACTATGGAACCATCGCGCAGACCGAGCATCGTGAGGATGGCGCGCGGTTTCGCGCCCGGGATAGTGACGGGCGCGCCGTCTTGCCGGACCTGGAGAGGTCCTAAAACCCCCAGTTCCATCGATGGAAGCCTACTCACGTCGCCCATCGTCGGTCAGGCAATTCAACACCCGGTCAAGATCGAGTAAAGCCGCAGCCGCCGAATGAGCCGCCGGCCTAACCAGCTGCTTCGGGCGCCGGCGCCGGTGGCGGTTCGGGCGGCGGCGGTGGCGGTCCGAACAGGAACGGCGGCAGCCCAGGCATCTGGTTGACCGGTGGTTCCGCTTCGGGGGGAGGTTCCGGGGTTGGCTCGGCGGCCGCAATTATCGGCGCCCGCTGTACCGGCAGCGGTGCCGGCGCAATCCCGTTGCTGATGGTGATGGTAATGATCGACCCGGGGATGATTTGACCGCCCGGGGTAGTGCCCACGACGACACCAGAGGGTGCGTCGCTGTTAATCCAGGACGGCTGGTCGGCCACCCGGAAACCGGCGTCTTTGAGGCGCTGACGTGCAGCGTCGACCTTCAGGCCGGACACATCCGGGACCCGGTTGCCAGGCGCGCCGTCGACGTAGCGCGGATCGGTGGGCGGCAGATGTAACTCGCCGAAGTCGTTGGCGATCGGCTTCATCGCCTCAAACCAGGTGCGCGCAGGTTCGCTACCGCCATACAGGTCACCGTTGCCGCACCTGCGCAGCGGATAGGAACAGATGCCCAAGGGTGTGCCGGTGTCGTCGAAGATGTAGCTTGCCGCCGCATAGTGATTGGTGAAGCCCACGAACCCTGACGAGCGATGTGACTCCGTGGTGCCCGTCTTGCTCGACAATGGCAGCTTCCAACCCGCCGCGTTGGCCGAGCCCGCTGCGGTCCCGGCGCCCTGGTCGTCTTTGCTCAAAGCGTTCGCGAGTGTGTTCGCCAGTCCTTCCGGCACTACCTGGTCGCAGGCTTCGGAGGCCACGCGCACCTGGTGGCCCTTGCGGTCGACGATTTTGTCGATCGGGTTGGGCGGACACCACATGCCGCCCGACGCAAGGGTCGCCGCCACATTGGAAAGTTCCAGCGCGTTGAGTTGGAAAGGACCCAAAGTGAACGAGCCCATGTTGTGTTGCTTGATCAGATCAGCCAGGCTTCCATTGCCTTTCGGGTCGTAGGCGCGCGCCGTCCCGGGATCGGCGTAAGACCGCAACCCCAGTCGGACCGCCATGTCGACCGCCTGGGGCACCCCGACAAGCTGGATCAGCCGCGCGAACGCGGTGTTCGGCGAGGTGGCCAGCGCCTCGGTGATGTTCATCGAACCCCGGTACCGGCCAGCGTTCGCCACGCACCAGGTCTCGCGCGGACAGCCGGGCGTGTCGCTGCTGCCCAAGCCTTTGGCTTGGAAAAAGCCCGGCACCTGCAATTGAGCGTTGATACCCATGCCCATCTCTAATGCCGCGGCCGTGGTGAAGATCTTGAAGATGGAGCCCGCCCCATCGCCGACGAGCGAAAACGGCTCGTGCTGCACCGTTTCGTGCGCGTCGCTGTTGAGGCCATAGGTGCGATTGCTGGCCATCGCCAGCACCTGGTGCGTTTTCTTGCCGGGCGTCACCACGCTCATCACGCTGGCGATGCCGTTCAGCGTCGGGTTGGCGAACTTTTCGACGGCCTGCTTGACCGACGTCTGCACCTTCGGGTCCAGCGTCGTGCGGATCAGATAGCCACCACGGGCGACCTGTTCTTTGCTGATGCCGGCTCGCGCGAGGTAATCCAACACGTAGTCACAGAAATAACCGCGGTCGCCGGCCGGGACGCAGCCACCCGGCAGCTCGTTGGGTTGCGGTAAGACGCCCAGTGGTTCTGCTTCGGCGGCGCGCAATTCGTCGGAGTACTGCGGGAGAGTCTCGATCATGGTCTCCAGGACCACGTTTCGCCGCTCCAGCGCCCCGTCGGGATTGGTGTATGGGTCGAGCGAGCTGGTCGACTTCAGCATGCCGGCCAGCAAGGCGGCCTGCTGCCAGTTCAGCTGCGAAGCGTCGACGCCGAAGTAGGTCTGAGCGGCATCTTGCACACCGAACGCACCGTTGCCGAACGGCACCAAGTTCAGGTAACGGGTGAGGATCTCCGGTTTGGAGAGCTTGTTGTCCAGCGTCAGCGCTATCCGGATCTCGCGCGCCTTGCGCGCCGGCGTGATTTCCACCGCGGCTCGCCGCTCGGCGTCGGTTCGCGCGGTCACCAGCAACTGGTAGTTCTTGACGTACTGCTGTTCGATGGTTGACCCGCCGCGGGTGTCGAGTTTTCCGGACAGGTAGCCCGACAGGCCGGTCAACGTGCCCGGCCAGTCCATCCCGTGGTGATCAGCGAACCGCTTGTCCTCGATCGACACGATGGCCAGCTTGATGGTGTTGGCGATCCGGTCGGTGGGTACCTCGAATCGCCGCTGGGAGTACAGCCAGGCAATCGGTTTTCCGGCGGCGTCGACCATCGTCGTGACCTGAGGGACGTCGCCTTCCAGAATCTCTGCGGAGTCGTCGGCGACGACGTCGGAGGCGCGGTTGAACAACCATCCGATACCGCCCGCGACCGGAAACATCAACGCGGCCGCCACCAGCCCGGCCAGCAGGCAACACCCTGCAAGCCTGGCAACCGTTGCCCTGGTCGGGCGCTCCGACATTCTTAAAGTATCGGGGGCGCGGGCCGGAGATAACGGCGAATAGCCATAACAAATTGCCTTCGATGGTGCGGCATTTCGCTACCCGGCGGGTGGGGGCGGCTACGTCGTACCGGGGTACAGACCCAAGGCCTGGGCTGCCGCTGTTGCCACCTCGCCGCGGAGCACCGAGATCGGCGGGTTGCCTCGCGGATGGACGGCGTTCGAGAGCAGGATCACGTAGGTATCCGAGCCCGGGTCGATCCAAAGCGTGGTTCCGGTGAAGCCGGTGTGCCCGAAGCTACCGATGGGAAAGACCCTGCCGCGTGGCAACGAGTAGCCCGTATCGATATCCCAGCCGAAGCCGCGCAGGTTCTGTCCGTCGATGGCCGGATAGGTCGGGGCAAGCAGCGGATAGGTCCGGTTGGGGCTCTTAGCGGTGGCTTCTCGGGTGGCACGGTTGGCTGCTTCGAGTTGTCGAGCTGTGTGCCCGGGCTGCTGAGGAGTGGTCATCAACCGCAGGGTCGCTTGTTTCAGCGGGAACTTGCTCGGGCGGCCGGCCAGCCGATCCAGCAGCGCCTGCGCGTAGATGCTGACGTCGTGCGCGGTCGAGAACACACCGGCATGCCCAGCCACGCCACCCATGCGGCGCGTCGTCGGGTCGTGCGCAACGCCGCGGAGCAGGCGATCGTAATCGGGATTCTTGCCCGGGTCGTTGCGGCTTTCATCGTCGTGCGCTGTCGGTGCGATGCGCGCCAGAACATCGACGCTGTCAGAACCCGTAGGACAACGGCCGTCAGTGCATGTTTCGGCGCGGGGGCGGTAGCCGGTGTCTTTCATTCCGAGCGGCGCAAAGATGTTCTGCTGCGCGTACACGTCTTCAGCCTCGCCGGTGATTCTTTCGATCAGCGCGCCGAGCAGGATGAAGTTGATGTCCGAGTAGCGAAAGACCGCACCGGGAGCCGACTGCAGCGGCCTGGTCAGAGCGCGACGGAAGCCTTCGGTTCTGTCGGAGCGGGCAAGTCCCCACGGGTCTTTGAGGCTTACGTCGGGCGCTTCACCTGACGTGTGCGTCAGCAACATGCGAACCGTCACCTTGGCACGCAGGGGATCGTTGGCCGCGTTGAAGTCAGGCAAGTACTTTTGGACGGGATCGTCGAACTGCACCCTGCCTTGTTCGTAGAGCTGCATGACCGCAGTCGCCGTTGCGAGGCACTTCGTCAACGACGCCATGTCGAAGACGGTGTCCTCAGTCATCGGCTCGGCGGGTGCGGGTGATCCATCGAGCCCCGGTTCGCCAGCCACCTTGCGCAAGCCGTAAGCCCGATGAAAGACGATCGTGCTGTCGTGCCCGACCATGACGACCGCACCCGGCAACCTGTGCGCGGCAACCGCATCGTTCATCAGCTGCGAGATCGGCGCGTTATCAACTGTGAGAGCCGCTACCGACGCCTGCGAGGCCTGGCAGCGCGACGAAGCCGCAGTGATTGCCAGCACCACAGTCGACACAATGGCTACCTTCAACGCGAAGTACTTACTGGCCGGGCCCCGTTGACTCGTCCGGATTCGATGCGAGCTATCGATGAATACCTTGGACAGCGTAGCGAGTTCGGGCGGCTACTCGAGGTCACGACGCGAACTTCTCCGAACTGGGCTGCGGTCGGCGTGGATGCTGACATTCAGCGCAAGCAAACCGCATCGCCGGTTTTGATGATGCCGGCAGCCGCCACTTCGAGGTAAACCCCCGCACACGGTAGCGGCGCCGATCCGGACGCTTTCAGCCGGTTCTCGGCCACCAACGTGCGCAGGGCGTGCGGGGCACGCGGCAACGCGCCGTGCTCGAGGGTAGGAACCACACACCGCGGCGTCGCTTTCAGCACGCTCAGCCGTGCTCCACCGACGAGCAACTCGCGACCCGCCCAATCGTTTTCGGCATAAGGCGGGTAGCCGGGCGGTGTCGCAATCACCAGATTGGGCCGGTAGCGCAACGCCTCGGTGCCCACCTGCTCTACGGTCGCCGTCGTAATGGCATGCACCGGAGCAACGTCGGTGAACGATTTGCCGGGCGTTGCCTGAGCAATCTCGAGCAGCTCACCTTCGACCTCGGCATCCAGACCAAGCTCCAAGACCCGCTCGGGGTCCGGCCTCTCGAGCGTCGCGCCCTGCGGGCGCTGGCTGACCAGCTGCACCGGTCGTCCCAACAGGCGGGAAAGCACGTCGTCGACACCTGGCTCATCGGCCGCCACGCTTGTGCCGTCGGGCACCTCGATGCGGACCTTGCCGGCGTCCAGACGCGCACTGCAATGCAACAGCTCGCGCCATAGCCGCGGCTGCTTGGCGCTCGCCACCCGCCCGGTGACCGCGTCGACCAGTGCCAGCCGCCGGTCCCCGTCTGCACCGTGCTGGTCGACGAATATGCTGGCCACGACTTGGCCAAGCATCGACTTGACCGGGTAACGCCACAAGCTGGCGACCCGCATCGGCTCAGCGTCGCTACCACACCGCCTCACGGCACTCAGTATGCGCCCGGCGCTGTATCAGCACCTGGCGCGCCTGCCGGTCAGTCGCGGGTTGCGGCGCGGCGAACGAGCTCGTCGTAAACCGACGGGTCGTCGTGTTCAACGACGGGATAGCCCGTCTCGCCCAAAGTGCCCGCGGCGATTCCGGGATTGTGCACGTTCGAGCCGTCGGCGAAAAAGAAGTGTGGGCTGCCCTGTACGTCGTCGACGTGCGCTCGATAGGTGGCCATCATGGCTCCGCGAGCGGCGCCGTTGTCCAGGTCGCGGCGCAGCGCGGCACTGTCGACCGCGTCGCAGTGGTCGGCGACCTCCAGGATCTCGTGCAACAGCGCGATGGGTCTGCTGTCACGAAAGAAGGCCTGCCGCAGAGCCATATCGAGTTGTTCAGCGGCCGAAGCGGATTGGCGCTTAGCCGCGTGCACAGCCTCATTCGGCAACAATGACGTGATGGGCCACGTGGAGGTCTCACCCTGCCACGGCTGCCACTGCAACTCGGGTGCAAGGGCGGCGACGACGGGCAGTTCGGCATCGAGGTGGCGCTTCGGGAGAGCGAAGCGGTTGACGTCTTCGAGCAGGAATAACTGATGATCCAGGTGCACCTCGTCGTCGAGCCCAGCGCGATGCCGGGCCTGGTAGAAGCGGTGAAAGGCGATGGTGGACCAGGCGCACACCACATCGGTGAACGCCGTCACTGTCCCGGGCCGGACCTCGATTGTCACTGCAACCTCCCGCGCGTTGACTCCAGGCACGCGTTACCCCGGGAGGGCCGCCTGAAACTTTTCGAGGCGGGGCAGCGGTAGCGGCGGCGGTGCGCGGACGACCATGCGAAGTGCCCGCCTCGGAGCGACATTCAGCGTCGGGTATAAGTAGTACAGCTTTGTACTACACTGGCTGGCATGCCCGAGGTACCGGTGCGCGAGTTGAACCAAAATACTGCCGGAGTGCTCGCACGGGTCAAACGCGGTGAGCAAATTGACATCACCGAACGGGGAGCCGTCGTGGCCCGTCTTGTTCCGGCTCAGGACAATCCACTAGCCGAGATGATCAGCGCCGGGAGGCTTCATCCGGCCACCCTCACCGGACCGGCGCCACGTCCACCTGGACCGATCAACACCGATCATGAGGCCGGCCAACTGGTGCGCAAGCTGCGCGACAGCGAGCGCTATTGATGCTTTACCTAGACACCTCGGCTCTGATGAAACTGATTCGGCGTGAGCCCGAAAGCGATGCCCTCGCTGACTGGCTTGACGCGCGAGCGTCGGCGCCGTGGGTGTCATCGACGCTGATCGAGGTTGAACTTCCTCGCGCCCTGCGTCGGGTCGAGCCTGCGCTGCTTGCCGCTGTGCCCGCCATTGTTGCCCGGGTATCGCGATATGAAGTCGACGAGGTGGTGCGGGCCGCCGCTGCGGCGTATCCGGATACCGCGTTACGGTCCCTAGACGCAATCCATCTCGCGACCGGAGACGCGGTCTTCGGCACCCAGTTGACCGCGTTCGTCACCTACGATGAACGCCTTCTCACAGCCGGCGCCGCGGCGAGCCTTCCGACCGCTGCGCCAGGCCGCTGAGCGTCATCTTCCGAGGTATGAAACCGCCAGGCGCAATTGTCTATGAGGGAAACAACGGGCCACGAATAGGAGAATCGACCGGGCTGGCCGTTGCCGCGAAGCTACGCTCACCAACCGGAACCGGAACTGGTGAGGCAGTCGGCAGGCCGGGCTGATCCAGTGTGGGCTTACCGCTCGAATGAACGGAAGGACTCCAACTGATGCGTCAGTCACGAGCCGCGTCCATCGTCGCCATCGGCGCAGTTCTCCTGCTCGCGGGGTGTCACAGCGGTAAGCAGGCCGGCCCAGCTTCGACCACGGCATCGTCGTCGAAGCCACCGGTCGCCGAGGCGACACTGGAAGGATTCTTGCTGAGTCCCGCCGACATCAACACCGCGATGGGCGCCACCGACATGACCGTCTCCGGCACGTACAACACTTTCGTCGACGACACCAAAATCGTTGCGGACAAGGCCTGCCGAATCACCGCTATCGACGCGGACACCGACAGCTACGCCGACAGCGGCTGGACCGCGGTGCGTGAGCAGTCGCTTCGTGAACGCGGCCATCACGCTGCGCATTACGCCGATCAAGCCGTGGTGTTGTTTCCCTCCGCCGCCAAGGCGGCTGCCTTCTACTCCGCCACAGCGCAACGGTGGCCGGCCTGTTCCAATCGTCAGTTCACCCGTACCCCGGCCGGGGTGGCCGCCCAGCAATGGGCGGTGGGGCCGATTTCCAACACGAACGGCACGTTGAGCAACACCATCACCGAACAGGGTGACAGCGGCGAAATCTGCGAACGGGCAGTGACCGTCAGCAACAACGTCGCCGTCGACGTATCGACGTGCAGCCACACCAACGCGGCCGGCACCGCGGTCAACATCGCGCATCAGATCGCGGGCAAAGTCAGCAAGTAGCGGTGGCGAACTGGCACCCGTGATCGAATCGTGTTGAAGACTTGATCCACTAACTGGTGCGTGTTCAGCGCGTGCCGGTTACTGACGCCCCTAGCATCATCGTTCGACAAGAACATCTGCAAAAGGGTGAGGCGATGCGGGCTGTCATCAGGTCGGTGGTTGTGATGCTCGGGATCGCTACGGCAGTGATCGCCGATCCCGCCGGTGTGCGTCTCACCGCGACAAGGTTTTTGGGCGACTTGACCGTCGAATCGGTACTACCCACGCAAGGGCAATTGGTAGGTGTCGCGCATCCCGTCGTGGTGACGTTCCGCAGGCCCGTCGCAAACCGGCGCGCCGCCGAACGCGCCATAGCGGTCAAATCGACTCCCGCCAGAACCGGTCAATTCGAGTGGCTGCAAGCCGATGTTCTGCAATGGGTTCCGGACCAGTATTGGCCGGCGCACACCACGGTGGCACTCTCGGTGGGTGACCAGTCGACGAAATTCGACACGGGAGCCAAAGTCCTTGGCGTCGCGGACATCGCGAACCACACGTTCACTGTGAGCATCGACGGGGTGCCCGCCGGCACGCCGCCGCGGTTACCGGCACCGCATCACCGGCCGCACTTCGGAGAAGAAGGCGTCTTACCGGCGTCGATGGGTAAGCCGGAATTCCCGACGCCCGTTGGTCGGTATGCCGTCATGGCCAAAGACCGCTCGGTGACAATGGATTCGAGCTCGGTCGGTATTCCCGTCAACGATCCCGAGGGTTACCGACTCAAGGTGGATGATGCCGTCCGGATCAGCAGCCGTGGACTTTACGTGCATGCAGCTCCGTGGGCGGTGCTGTCGATGGGAATCGAAAACGTGAGCCACGGCTGCATCAGCTTGAGCCCCGCCGACGCCGAGTGGTACTTCAACAACGTAAAAGTCGGCGACCCGGTCATTGTGCGGTAAGCGGTTCCGCAGACTGTCGGCTGACTACCGCGGTTCGTCGGGCGCCGGGGGCGGGCCCGGCAGAATCACCGGGAACGTGGTGAGTGCGGGGCCTGGATCGGTCGGCACGCCTTTACCTCCGCCCGCCATTTGCAGCACCGGCGCGCCGGCTGGCGCTGGGGCGGCGGGCACCACCGGGGCAGCAGGCACCGGAGCGCCAGGCGGCACCGGGGGACCTCCCGCGGCGGGTAGGGGGCCGGGAAGGGCCATCGGCACCGGCGGTGCAGCGGCCGCTGGTGCGACGAGCCCCGCCTCCGCACACGCGGGGCTACCCGCGGCGGGCCCGGCGCCGGCCGCCGCGGGCCCTCCTGCGGCGGCCACGGGAGCGTCGAGGTCGGACAACTGGTGCGTGCAAGCGGGGCCACCCGTCGGTGGGGGAGCAGCTGCCGCGCGCGGGTCGAAAGCCGCCGCAGCCCAGCACAATCCGACACCGGCGGCTGCTGCGACGCCGAAAGCAACAATCTTCACCGCTAACTCCCTTGCAAATATGTCCCCCATGTAAGGTGGCGGCGGAAATGTACCTCCGTGTAATAAGAGTCCGCTCGATTGACGCGTGGTTATTGTGCAACCGTTACGAATCCCGGGTCGTCTCGTTACCTCACTGCGCTCGGCGTCCACGCCGGCCAGGCCGGTGCGCCGATCGCGAAGCCATCGGTGAACTGCGCGACGATGCGGGGCCCTTTGAGCCCGCCGCTGTCGTACACCGTCGCCGAATCGCATCGGGTGATCGCGGTGGCGACCAGCGGCCAAAGACGTTGGTAGCGTTGGCGAATTTTGGCGTCGGGCACGTCATGCCCGCCGGCATTGACGCGCAGGCGGACCCGTTGTACCGCCAGCTCTTCGGGAATGAGCAGTACGTGCAAGACGATCGTGTAGCCCGCGGCGTGGGCGGCGTCGATCAGTTCAAGTTTGGACGGATGGGAGAATACGGTTTCGGCGATGAACGACGTGCCCAGCTTGATCAGCTTCGTCCTGGTGTCGGCGGCTACCCGGGCGGCTTCGTAGGCGTGCGCGGCCGGGTCTGTCGGCCAGCGTTGCTTGGCGATCTCGTCGGCGTTGACGAAGACGCTGCCCGGAAGCAGCGGCGCCAACGTGAATTCGACGAACGTGGACTTGCCCGCGCCGTTGGGCCCGACGACGAGATCGAGCCGCTTCATCGGGTGCGGGCGGTGACCTTCCGGCGTCGTTTCGTTCGAAGGACCTCCGAGGTGCCATCGGGCCGGTGCTCGACGATGTCACCGTCGTCGTTGAGCGCGACGGTGGTGATGCCACGGTGCGCCAGCGCCTGACCGTAATTCGACTGCGCGAGGTTCTCCTGGATGGCTGCGGCGATCTCGGCGTTGAACACCACGCCCTCTTCGGCGTTCAGCTCAGCCAGGTCGAGGTCGCCAGCCAGCGCGGATTCCACCCGCCGCCGAGCTGCTGTCTGCTGACTCGACACCGCGCGTCCCACCCGTGCCCAATGATCGAGCTGCTGCTTGGCTGAGCGGCTCAGCCGTGCACCCTCAGCCGCGGCGCTGTCCAGTAGATCGGCGGCCACGCGGGTCACCCGATCAGCGGTCACGATTCCTCCATGTGTAGCACTCTGCTACAAGCGTAGCAGAGTGCTACACATAGTGGGTTCAGACCTGTAACGACGTAGGTGGACGGCGTAGGCCCACAGCGTTGACATATGTCCGATTGCGGCGTCTACTGAGGACAGAGTGCGAGTCTGAGGTATTTACATGTTTGTCATCATTGGATTGATTGTTTTGCTAGTCGCCGTGACATTTGTGCTCACCAAACTGATCAGTGCGGCCGGCACCCATGACAGCTTCGCCGTATTGAGTCAGCGGATCGGCGGCAGCTCAAGGCGATGGCGTTCGCACGGCCGGGCGGATCGTTGGCCGGCGCGCGGCGCCGGGAAAGCCGAACCCTTGCAATTAACGATCCGGAGATGAGGCCACGGTGAGCGCAAGCGATAACCAACGGCGAGATGCTTTCGCTGAGCACCCGTTACACATGGGTGCCGGTTTCAGAGAGCAAGAGCGATCGTACGTACTCGAGACGCTGTCGGGGCTAGGCGCACGCCTGGGACGTTGGGATCCGAAGGATGTTGACGTGGAAGTCTCCGTGCAGAACCGCGGCGGGAAGGAACAGCGCGTCACCCTGCGTACGACACTGCCCGGTCGCCCGCAGGTGCTGGCGATCGCCGAAGATGTGAACCTGACCTGGGCTCTCGGCGAAGCGAAGCGTGAGCTGATCCGTCAGCTCGAGCACCAGAAGTCAGCGCGCCAGCCGATGAACAACCGTCGACTCAGGAGTAAGTCGATCCGGCACCCGGGCGCCGCTGCGGCGGCGGATGCGGATGCAGCGCCATGAAAGAAGTCGTCGAGTATGGGTCCTCAACCTGGGCGTGGGGGAGCCAGGCAGGGTCGATCCCGCACTAAACATCAGCAACGGTACGGCGGTGATAACCACGATGTCATCGCCGCGAACTCAAGCCAGATGCCGAGGGAGGAAAAGGATGAAAAAGGACAGAGCAGAGAAATTCGAACGAGATTTGCTGCAACCGCTGGCCGAGGTACTCCGCAGGCGGCTGGACGGTGCTGCGGAGGTCCACGTCAACAATCAGCCGCGCCTAACAGATGACCGCGTCGAGTACGCGACGTGGCTCGAAGTGATGATGAACGACGCACGAACAGAAGTCATTTTCCGGCCGCTCGGCCGCGGCGACTTCTCTGCGGTGTGGCAATGGGGAAAGAACGGCCGATTTATTTTCCCGATCCCGCAGACCGACGACGATACCGACGCCAGCGCCCGAGCCTCCATTGACGAAGTCGCTGAGAGCATCCGAAAAACGGTAGCTATGTGGCATGAGGAACTGCCCGAGTCATTGGGGTGGTCAGTGACCTAAAGGCAACTAAGCCGGCTGTTTGCTGCCGGGAGTCGACTTCGTCGCGCTCACGCGCCTCGTGGTGGAGCGTTGCGTTTCGGCAGTGGACTTGTGGCCCGGGCCGGTGGTCTGGTGCGGGCCAACTGCGCTCTGACCCGTCTTTTGCTCGGCGGCCTTCTTCAGCTCACCCACCACATCTTCGATGCGCCGCGCGAAGGATGCGACCTCCTCGACGTTGTCGGGGCAGGCGACGATACCGACGGCGAGGGTGTCTTCGTAGGACACCGCTGTGATGTTGAGGTTGGCGCCCAAGAACAACGGTGCCAGGGCATGGATGCCGACGACACGTGAACCGGCGCAATAAATTTCCTCGGGTGGGCCCGGGACATTAGAGGTGATCGCGTGAGCCAGCGGAGGGTGGAATCGCTCGAGCTTTAGGTCGGTGTACAGCCGCGCGACCTGCCCGACGATCACTGGCGGCACGAGATCGATGACGTCGGCAAGGTTGACGGGCGGCGTTGCTCGTCGTCGGCTCTTGATCTGCGATGTCGCGGTGCGGATGCTGGCCAGCTGCTCTACCGGGTCGGCGAAATACACCGGCAGTTTGACGACGGCCGGCGACCAGCTGTTCGACGTGTCGTCACCGGCGCCGCGGGTCGAAATCGGCATCAGGGTGCGCAGCGGCTGCCCGGGTATCGTGTCGTGTTCTTGCAGCCATTGACGCATCGCCGACGTTGCCGCAGTGAGGAATACATCGTTGACCGTGACGCCGAATGCGTCGGTGATCGCGTGCAGATCGTCCATCGCCACGGCAGCCAACGCGACGCTACGTCGAGCGGTGATCGGGGCGTTCAGCAGCGTCCGTGGCGAGCTCTCGTCGACATCGGGCGTCGGCGCTTCCGGTCGTTGCGGGCCGCCGCCCGAGAAAAGTCGGCGGGCCGATCGCACCGCGATTCCCGTCGTTGACTTCACCGCGTCGGGAGCCAGCCTCACCGCGATGCGAACGCCGACTGCGGTGTTGGCGGCGATCTCGTCAACTATGTCTAGCGCCACCGCCGCCGCAGTGGGCATCCGGGCAGGAGCCCGCCGCGCCAACGTAGCGAATACGGCCTCTGAATCGGTCGTCATCAGTTGAGGCAGCATCGAAGTCACCGCTCCCACACCATCGCTCATGGCGTGGGAGAACTTGATCACCACGACAAGCCGGCCGTCGGCGAGATCCTGCACCACCCAGGCCTCCCACAGGGGGCGGTCACGACGAAGGCGTTGCGCGTGCAGCTCGCCGACCAGCGCGGTCAGCTCTCGCATCGTTCCGGGGCTGGGCAGCCGCACACGATGCAGGTGGTCATCGACATTGAACGCGGGGTCCTCGATCCATACCGGTTGGCCCAACCCGAAAGGTTTGCTGAGCAGACGCTGCCGGAAACCCGGCATCGCCGCGGTGCGCTCAGCCAGCAGCTTCAGAATTGCTTCGACCGCCAATTCGCCGCGTGCTGCCGGGAATTCGCCACGAGCTGCGGGCTCGCAGAACATCAGCGCCAGTACGTGGGTGGGCATAGCCGACGTTTCGCCGTGCAGAGTCACCCCGTCCAAACCGGTCAACCGGTCCATCATCATGCTCCATTCGCTACCCGAGCGTGCAGCTCGGAATTGAAGTGTTCGCCGGCTTGCCGGCATCGAGCCAAGGACGGCACTGGCTGCAGCCAATCCTCCCGGCACGCAACGACATTCGGCAACTGCCAAGTCGCTGTCACGTCCGGAATCAACGGCACTCCGGCTCACACTACACCGTGGGCCTTAAATGTCCACCAACGGTGTTGACAGTTCCGGAGATCGGCTTGGAAAACTATGACTCATCCTGAGCTGAGACGCCTTGCTGCAGCGTTGGCTTTTGATAGCCGACGACGACCCCGCCGTCGACATTTTCGACTCGCTGGTGGCAGTTCTGATATACGTACCGGGCGCCGCGCCGATGGCAAAGAGGAGTGAGGGGCGTCGTCTTATGTCGATCGGGGCGCCCTCTCGGCCTGTTCCGCGGTGAGGCCGGCGAGCAGGAGATCGAGGCCGCGGTCGAGTTCAGCGGCGCCATCGTATGAGGCCAGGGCCGGTGCTAGCGCACGTACGTGGGGAAATTCGGTGATTGTCAGCCGGTGGAGGCCAAGGCGCAAGACATCGTCAGTTTCCTCGGGCCGTTCGACGACCTCCTGGAGCTCGTTGAGTATGTGGCCATACAAAAAGCCAAACAACAACCGGTAGACATGCAACGCGTCGACCCCGCTGAAGCCAGCGCCGATGAGCAGCGCGAGGACGTCTTCGAGAGGGCGCAGCATCCCCGGCGGCCGTTGCCCCAGCGGGGTGGACAGGGGCCGAGTGGCCAACAACGGCACCACGTTGGGGTGGGTAATGGCCAGCCGACGAAAGTCATGGGCAACGGTGCGCAATTGGGCGGCCCAATCCGGGTCGGCTGTGTCCACCCGAAGTTTCTCGAGCACGATTTCGGCGACACCGTCGAGCACCGCGGCCTTATTCGGTAGGTGCCGGTAGAGCACCGTGGGATCCCGGCCGACCGCGTCGCTAAGTCGGCGCATCGACAACCCGTCCGCGCCGTCGCGATCGATGATCTCCAGCGCCGTCCGCAAAATCAGTGAGCGGCTGATCTGTCCGTTGTCTTCACCGCCGGCGCGCACCGACGCAACATCACTGTCAGAGTTTGCACCAGGCCCGGCGGTCGCCCGTTTCCTCACAGCAGCACAACTTTCTCCGGAGCCAGTACCCCGATCCAGGGCCATACTACTTGGTACGTCAATGCCGTTACCGTTACCGTTGACGATCGTTGTTGACGCGGCCTTAGCAGGGCGTTCTGCGGTTCACCAGAACTAAGCAACGATGGTTGTCGTTCGTCGCGAGGATCACCAAGGCGCCCTGCCTCGCCCGCTTGGTCCTGCCCGAACGGGGCATTGCGCCCGCTCGCGCCAGTGCGTTAACGCCGTAGGTTACTGCTGTTCCGCAACAGCGTTGACAGGCTAGCTCGTGCGGTGTGTACTGGAGATCTATTCAGAATCAGCGGAAGGCATCGACATGCTTGTCCTCGGAGGGTTGGTCCTTCTGGTTATCGCGGCGATCGTCGGATTAGTGGGTGTGCTCGGCAACGCGGGCGCCGCGCACCCGTTGACCGAAAATTTCTCGGTATTGGGTTATCACGTCACCGGGTCGACCGGCACCTTGTTCCTGTTCGGAATCGTGGTCGGGGCGGTCGCGCTGCTGGGGCTAAGCGTGTTGCTTGCCGGTGCCCGCCGCACTGCGCGCCGCGGCCGCAACGCGCGACGCGATCTCCAACTCTCCCAACGCGAAAACGCGTTTTTGGCTCAGGACCGTAACCGACTGCTCGAACACGAGGCGCACGGCGGCGCAGTTGCCAGTTCAATGACGAACTCGAACGCAGTGACGACCCGCCAGCCCAGGAGTCGGCTGCTCGACCGGTTTGCGCGCAATCGGCAACCGATACGTTGACGGAGCCGGCGAACTTCCGACCCGCAGTCGCGGGCTGTGCCCATCGAAAACGAAGGAGCCGGCAATGAGCGTCGGTAAGAAAATCGCGCACAAGGCGGAAGCCACTAAGGGGTCCGCCAAGAAGTTCTTCGGTCGCGCCACCGGGAACACCCGCCTGCGCACCGAGGGACGCGCCGATCAGGCCAACGGAAACGTCAGGCAGGCCGGAGCCAAGCTAAGAGACGCATTCAAACACTGACCCGACATTCCAATTTTTTTGCACAGCGATTCGCGCTTCAGCGAAGGCCGTGGCTAAGGCGAATCAGGATTACGTCAGCAGGTCATCGACGGTCGAGTCGTTGTCCGATGTCTATCGGCTGAAGTTTCCGGGCAAAAGCGGCCGCTTCAAGGTGGATACGACGCTCCACTCGAAATAGAGGTCGCCGCCTTTGTCACAGCCACGGAAGTGGTGTGCCACTTGGACCCGCTGAACCGAGGAGCCCACAATCTCCCAGCCCTGCCGCCCGTACTCCTGAGTCTGGCGGCTGGCTTCCTCGATCACCGCTTGCAGCGACTCGTGGGTGTTGTAGGTGAAAGTCGTTTCCCAGCGCTGCGGGTGCCACTGGCCGTCTGACGCCTGCCACCAGCCCGGCCCGGGGGAGGACGTGCTTACCGGAGTGCTCATTTCCGGGAGTCTCAGGCCTTCCGTAACGCTACGACCCCTCTGTGTTGACGCGGTGCTGAACAGCAGTCGACTTTTGAGCGGGCTTAATCGTTGACGTCCGATGTGACCGGGTCTACCTTGCCGTCGCTAGTGTCTACCCGGACGTTACTCAGGCGTTCGGGCGGCGGGCAGAAAGGTAGAGACAAATATGTCGGATGTCGCGACCGACGAATCCTCGGCAACGAGGTTCGAACCCGACGACCGCTGGGTGCCCGCTGATCAGCGGCTTTTCGGCCTGGACCGGCGCACCATCGCCCCCACGCTGGCGGTACACGCCTTAGTCATCGCCATGTCGGTGGTGTTGCCGCTGATCAACGCCGCCATGCCCTACCGCGACACCGTCAAGGCCGGCGACGTCATGCAGCTGCGCGGCGACGTGACCTTCGTCCCGGCGGCCGGCTGGGGGATCACCTCGGGTCTCCGGGCCGGGCGGGCGCCGTTTTCCGGGGCCTATCCCGACAGTGCGACCGTGGTGAAGGCGAACGTGACCTTCACGGTGCGCACGGCACCGTTTCACGGCGACGCCGACGCGTTGCTCAACCAAATCGAGAAGACCTCTGATGCGCTCAACCGCGGCCGCGGCGTGCACGTCACCAGCTTGCACACCACCATCGTCACCGAGCAGGGCCAGCAGGGCGCCACCGCGCAGGTCACCGGCCCGCAAATCGGCGGGGTGATCGCCGCGTTCGTGTTCGACAAGCACGGTGTGGAAGCCGAGGCGACCGGCCCGACCGAGGTGACCGCCGAGCCGGCGTCGGCGGTGATCGGGATGATCCGCAGCATCCGCAACGGGGACAGGGGAAGTCATGACGTTGGCTGATCTGGACCGGGCCCGCGACACCGCGCTGGACTTGTCGGGCTGGGGCAGGAAATTCAGCTTCTATCAGCCGCGCAATTTCGCGTTCTGGGGCTACCTGCTGCTGGTGGTGACGGGTTTCTTCGGCTTCCTTGCCAAGCTAGCCCGCGAGTACAACGCCTACGGTGCGGCGATCGGGCTGGCGGTGACGCTGTTCGGGATCTACGCGGTGTTCCTCTGGTGGTTCACCGTGCACATCGACCGGTATGCGAAACTGCCCGTCAAGCTCATGGTCGTCGCGTTCTTGTACGGCGGTTTCGCGGCGACGTGGAACATGGCGGCCAATGCCAACGACGCGATACTGGCGTTGTACGCCAAGTCTTTCGGTCAGGCGTGGGCGCTAGACTGGGGTGCGGGCCTGTCGGCGATGTTCACCGAGGAATGGGCCAAAGGTTTCGGGCTGCTGCTGCTGATTGCGTTGGCGCCGCGCGAAGTTCGCACTGCCTTCGACGGATTCATCCTCGGTGCGTTCATCGGTCTGGGCTTCCAGATCATCGAAGACATCGCCTACGCGCTGACGTCGGCCGGTTCGGAGTTCGGCGCCAACCAGATTGGGGCGTCGCTGGGCACCATCGTGCTGCGGATGGTCAGCGGGGTCGGGGCGCACATCGTCTACAGCGCAATTTTCGGTGCGGGACTTATCTATTTGCTCGGCCGGCCCGCGGAGCCGCGCCGGCTGGGGCGCGGTCTGCTGTTTGTGATCTTGGCGATGTTGCTACACGGGGCATGGGACACCTCTACCGCGGTGGCCGGCCGCAGTCCTCTTGGGACTTTGGGGCTCTTGCTGGCGGTGATCGTGCTGGCGCTGTTCATCGCGTCGCGGGTGTACAGGGTGACGGTCGCGCGGGAACGGGAATTTCTACGCGAGGTGATGGCTCCCGAGGAGACACGGGACGTCATCACTTCCGCTGAACTCGATGCGATGGTGGGGAATCGCAAGGCGCGCAAGCGGTACCGTCGCGCCGCCGGGCGGACGCGGCGAGAACGTCGGCGGGCTCGTTATGTTCTGCATGCCGCTTATGACCTTGCGCGGGCGTTGGCTGCTTCGCGGGGTGCGGATAGCGGGCGGGTGCGGTTCGCGCGTTCCGAAGTGGAAAGGATTCGGGCGGGGAGGGCGCCGGTGTGGTGAGCCGACGGCGCAACGCCATAACAGTTCGCGCGGAAGTTGGATGGCGACACGCCGGGCGGGTTATCGGCTAACTGTCCCGGCACGCGCGACGATGGGCGGGCCGATGAGCCCAGTGATGGTGGATTCGAGGTTGATTTTGGACGACGTGCACAAGCCCATATGATGACCTCGAGTCGTCCGGTGGGCAAGGCTTTCCAGTTGAAGCCGTCACTTGATGACCAGCTGACGGCCGCGCGCCTCGCCCGATGTGTTGCCGAGTTGGTCGACGAGCATTTGGACCTCGCCCCCATCTGGTACTCATGCACCGAATTGTCCGGCGCGCCGTCTTACGATCCACGGCCGATGGTGCGCATCCTCTTGTACGGCTACATCACCGGCGTGCGATCGTCGCGGGTCATCGAACGCAAATGCGCTGGGAACCCACCTTTTCGGTGGCTCGCCGCTGGAGCGGTTCCGGAATATCGAGCGATCATGCGCTTCCGCCGGGCGCATCTGGCTGCGCTGTGGCACCTCTTTGTGCAGGCTTTGGCATTGTGCCAGGCAGCGGAAATGGTCACTCTGGTGCGAGTCGCGCAGGATGGGCGGAGAGCGCGGGTCAATATTGTTCCTGAGGCGGCCGCGGCTGCGATGCTGGCCGATGCCGAGGAGATCGATAAGGTCGAAGATGCGACATTCGGCACCCATGATTTCGGTGGCGAGTTGCCAGAGCGGTTGCGTCGAAACGAGACTGGGCCGGCCAATATCCGAGCGGCCGCCGTCCTCCGAAAAACCAAGATGCCGCGTGCGCTGGTCGCTGCGATCTTGCTAGCGCTGACCGTCGCCGGCAGCTACTGCGTCGCAGTGCATAAGGAAGTCACGCTCTCTGTTGACGGCTCACCGAAGACCGTAGCGACGATGAAGGCGCGGGTCATCGATGTATTGCGGGAGAACGGCTTAATCGTCGGTGACCACGACGAGCTCGCTCCGGCCGCCGATCTGCCGGTCCGCCGGTCCGACAGCATCGTGCTGCGACGCGGCCGGCCGCTGCAGGTGTCGATCGACGGCGAGCCGAGTAGGCAGGTGTGGACAACGGCCACGACGGTCGATGAGGCCCTCAAGCAGCTGTCGATGAGTGACGACGCCCCCGTTGCGGCGTCCCGTGCCAGCCGATTACCGCTGGCGGGCATGGCGTTACCGCTGGTGAGCCCCAAGCAGGTTGACATCGACGATGGCGGTGTGGCCAGGACCGCGCGCCTGGCGGCACCCACCGTTGGGGTGCTGCTGGCCGCGGACGGCGCGCCGTTGGACCAACAAGACAAGGTGGTGCCGCCGGCGTGGACGCCGGTCACCGAGGGCATGCAGATTGAGGTCACCCGCATCCGGATGCAGACCATTACCGCGCGCATGCCGCTGCCGCCTTCGACGTGGCGCATCGAGGACCCGACGATGAACATAAGTCGCCAAATCATGGAGGCCCCCGGCAGTCCCGGCACGCAGGACGTCACGTTCGCCGTCTGGACCGTCAACGGCGCCGTAACCGATCGGCAACTCTTGGCCCACGACATTGTGACACCCGCGCGTCCGTCGGTTCAGCGCATCGGCGCCAAGGAGGGTACTGAGGTGCCGCTGGTGAGCGACGGCGAGACGTGGGACGCACTGGCATCTTGCGAGTCGACCGGCAACTGGGACATTAACACTGGCAATGGTTTCTACGGCGGTGTGCAATTTAACCAAAGCACCTGGGAGGCATACGGTGGGCTGCGCTACGCGCCGCGTCCCGACCTGGCCACCCGAGAAGAGCAGATCGCGATCGCCATGGCGACCCGCGGACGGCAGGGCTGGGGCGCGTGGCCCGTGTGCGGCGCCAGACTGAGGTGAACTGACGATCTCGCCATGCTCCGGTGTGGCTAGGAACCCGTGACGAGATAGAAACCTTTCCTCATGGCTGTGTTCAACGCGTGTTGGCGGTGTCACTGGTACGGTTCGCGGCGGTGAAATGCGCTGCCGCCAATGGGCAACCGGCTTTTCGGGTTCGCGTCTTGATCTGGTGGAGTTCACGTGTCAGAGCTGAATCTGCGCAAATTCATGGCAGGTTTGGCCGTCGCCATCGTTTCGGGCGTTGGTATGGCCCGCTGTCAAGTTGGCGCGCCACCGCGAATCCTTCGCGTCGCCAAAGCGGCTGCGCCATCGGGTCCGTCGCCCCCCGGTTCGACTGCCCGGACTGTTGCCACCTCCACCGGCAGCACTTCGAATCCTCCTGCCCGGCCGTGGAACGCTGTGGAGCTTGCCAGGCAAGGGTGATTCACTGGCCTTGACACTGGACGACGGTGTCGACAGCGACGTGATACGCCTGTACACACAGTTCGCCAAGGACACTGGGATGCGTTTAACGTATTTCGTCAACGGCCGCTACCGTTCTTGGACAGATAACCAGGCGCTGTTGCGTCCGCTGGTGGAGTCCGGGCAGGTTCAATTGGCGAACCACACGTGGTCTCATCCCGATCTGACTACTCTGCCGGTACCTCGGATCATCGATGAGATCAGCCGTAATGACTTGCTTTGAGAAAGACCTACGGCGCAGATGCCCGGCCGTTTTTGTGGCCGCCGTACGGCGGCCACAACCCCACGGTCGACGCGGTCGCGGCAGGCTTCGGCTATGCGGTGATGACCCTGTGGTCCGGAGACCTGGGGGATGCGAGGCGGGTCAGCGAGGAGTACATCCTCAAGATGGCCGACCGGTACTTCACCTCGCAGACCATCGTCATCGGTATCTCAACCACGCGCCCGTCACCCGTGTCTACGGCCAACTGGTCGACGTGATCCGCGATCGCAGACTTCGGTCGGTCACGCTCAACGACATCTTCGTGACGAGCAAGGTACGGCTTGAGCATGTCCCTGAAGGGCGAAGAGGCCCGCGGCGTTGGTTTCCGGATTCTTACCGGCGCTGTTCAGTCACTGCCGCTTTCGGTGGCTCTTCGCCGATGAAACGGTCGGAGTTGCCCGCTTGGTTGTAGGCACTTTCCACCGCGGCGAAGACAGGATCGTCGGTGAAGGATTTGAGTCGGGCGATCTTGTAGATGAGCAAGCCGTAGAGCGCCTTGGCCGCGATGTCTGCGACCGAGTAGCCGAACTGCTTGCCGACCCAAGCGTCAGCACCGTTGACGTCGAGCAGCGGCAACAGATATGCGATGGGATAGACGCCCCAGGCCGCGAACAGCAAGATCCGGACGCGGCGGACCGTCTGGCGCACCGCCGGTGGCTGGCGGTCGAGTGATCGGGTGAGTTCGATGAACAAGACGTAGACTATGAAGGCAAACGGGATGGTCGCAGCGAGCCCGAAGATGTTGCGCAGGTTGTCATTCCCGCTGATCTCGCCGGGATACCCGAGGCCGATCATCAGCGTCGACGCCGGGATCAGTCGCCACAGCAGCGATGCCTGCACCTTCTTCGCAAAGGCCAGCACCATCACGAGTTCGACGAGCAGCAGCGGCACAGTCAGGAGCCAGTCAACGTAGCGGTAGCCCTCGTTGAACGACGCCCCGGGCGCCTGCGTGTAGATACCTTTCCCGCCGGCGGTGTTGTTGACGAACGCTGCTCGGAACGAGTCGAATATCCGGAAATAGTTGTAGACCGCGATGCCGCAGACGATCGCTCCGACCACCAACGCCTGCCGATACCGCGGCAGCACCCGCGGTTGGGCGGCGAGCAGGTAGATCGCGGTGAACAACAGTGCGGCGATCGCCAGTGACAGCAGGTTGTAGACCGAGTCAAACTGGCCCTTGGTCAGTTGATCGGGGATCATCGTCGCCTCCTAGGCATCAGATAAGACAGCGTGGGTTGAAGCCGAAAGTGGCTCTCGGCGTGAGACTTCGTCATCATTCGATAGGAAACCCACTTCTGCGCATGGGCCCGTCGTCCACTGCTGGTGGCCGGGTCGGGCGATCCGTCTGAGGGTTGCCGGTGGAAGAGAGCGCGCGTTGCTCATCTCGATCGTCGTACCATTGCAAGTCGATCCGCCTGATTCGTCGGCCCTCCATGAAAAGCCAAGCCGATCCGCCGCTGAGGGCCAGAGCTGCCGCGACGCCTAGCCAGAGAGCAGACTTGGTTTGTCCGTGTGCTGCTGCGGCCAAGCATGACACCACCGCGACTACGCCGGCCGCCAGTAGGAAAAGTCCCAACAGGTCACGCGAGTTTTTGAACCACTCCCCGGCACGGGGTTGCGTGGTCCGAGCGTAATCAGTCGAAGTCTGTCGGTTCTCCACAGTGCGCTCTTCCGTTGGTTGTCGGTCACCCGTGCCCGGGTGCATCGAGACTTCGGCTCATTGCAAGCCAGGGTTTAGCGTCTGTTGGAACAGCTCGGATTTCGCTACGTGGACGGCCTTCGCGCCGATGCTCCGCCCGAGAGCATCGGCGTACGTTCGGGGGCGTGTCCAGCAGCGCCTCAGGGTGTTCGTCAGCGCCGTCGGACCAGATCGCCCTGGCGTTCGAGGTGGCTCGGGCATTGGGCTGGTTATCAGCTAGCATGGCGATCTCGCTTGAGCACAGCGCTTTCCGCACCGCGGAGCGGGCGGCACGTTGGGAATGACGAGCTTGCGAGCTCTGGAGGTCCAAGGTGATCCTAAGGCGACGATATCCCGGTGTGTTCGGCGCGAGCTAACGCTCACTAAGAACAGCGGCGGACGGCTGGCCTCATTCCGAACCGGCTGTGGAATCAGCGAGATCGACGTTACACCGGTTGCCGAGCAGGCTGCCACGAGATCATCGATTCGGGTCACGCTGGTCTGCGGCTACGCGATCCGGTCGGCACAGTGACACGATGGTGAAGTGACCACCGTACCCAACCCCTTCGCCACTGACTTCGACGGGATCGCTGCCGTCGCCGGGTACTCGGTCACCCCGCCACCCCTGCGTCGTCCGGTCTTCTTCGACCAGCGCTGGGGTGACGTGACCTTCGTCCATTGGCCGGTGCTGCCCGAGAGCGTCGAGCACTTGTACCCGCCGGGGACCCGCGCCGACGTCTTCGCTGACGGGAAGACTTATGTTGCCCTGGTGCCATTCGCAATGAGCGCTGCCCTTCCCGGGACCTCCGTGCGGTTGCCCTATTTCGGCACTTTCTTGGAGACCAACATCCGGTTGTACTCTGTCGACGACGCCGGCCGCCACGGCGTGCTCTTCCGGTCGCTGGAAACATCTCGCTTGGCGGTAGTGCCGCTGACCCGGATCGGCCTGGGCATCCCGTACACCTGGGCGAAGATGCGGATGACCCGGTCCGGCGACCACATCGCGTATCACAGCGTGCGGCGCTGGCCGCGACGAGGGCTGCACAGCCGCCTGACGATCACCGTTGGTGAAGTGGTCGAACCGACGCCGCTGGAGGTCTGGCTGACCGCCCGTTGGGGCGCGCACACCCGTAAGGCGGGCCGAACGTGGTGGTTTCCTAATGAGCACGAACCGTGGCCCTTGCGCGCGGCGGAGATCGTCGAACTCGACGACGACCTGCTGGGCGCCAGCTCGGTGCAGCCCGCTGGCGAGCGCATGCGCGCACTTTTTTCACCCGGGGTGCGAACCCGCTTCGGCCGCCCCGCGGTGGTTCGATAGGGATTGGCTGGCGCATCGAAGTTTCGGTGGGGCGCTGACCACACCGGGCGTTCAGCGAAGGTCTCGTTTAGCTGGCTCTCGCTTGTCATTCATCGTTCGACCCGTTCAACGCGAGATTGGCCAGGGTCGAACCGCTCGCTGAAATACTGTGTCTCGCGCACGACTTCTCCGCTAGCGAAGTTCATGATGCCGACCACAAAGAACGGTTGGTCTTTGGTCGTAGGTAGGAGCCAGCCCGCTAAATTGAAAGATCAACGCCACCCAGGATGCGTCGCACTGCAAGACGTTGTGTTCGGCTGGGCTGCGCGCGACGCCTGAATGTTCTCGCGGCGGCGCGTGAGTAAGACGGCGGCAGTGAACAGCTGCCACCCTGTAATCGAGTAGACGCTTCCTCGTTCCCACACCGGCGGCGGCAGAATATCTCCCGCCGGGAAGTGTAACTCCAAGACCAGCAGCACGAAGCTCAGCAGGCCGAACTCGCCGAGCCCGACCGACAGGCCGCGATACCACGACGGCGTAACGGCTTTCCGGACAATCGACGATCCCGCCAGAATCGCCAAGTTGCCGCCCACGATCGCCAGCAGCGCACCGGTCTCATGCACCCAAATAGTGCCGTCGGCGTGCGCGACAGGTCCGCTGTGAAAGGCTGCCACCACAACATTGCCCACCGCATTCGCAGCGGCGAAAGCGAGAAATGCCGCAGCCCACGGGTTTGGAACGCCCCGACGGCGAAAAGGGCGTCGAGGAGAAACAGAGTTCCCTGCAGGCAGAACGCGGTGTTCATAAGGTAAGCCAGCGGGGAGTCGATCAAGTGACACTGATAGACGGCGCGCGAGGGGACTCCGAGATCACTGATGAAGTAATGCGCGTAGCTGTACTTCGGTCTAAAACGCCCCGCCGCAACGGCTTCGAACGCCAGGTACGCAGATCCCGCGACAATCCATAAGCCGGCCGCGCTGGTGGCCCACAAGCGTCGCCGCGTCGTGACCTGCGTCGAGCTCGTCATTGCCGGTCCGTCACCCGTCCAGGCTAATGTGCCCTTGATCCGGCCCGGCAGATACAACGGCCGCTTCGCTCGAAGGCAAAGCGGCCGCCGCTTGATGCGAGCTCTTTACAGCGGAACCCAAACCGCGAAGAAGTCGAAGCCCCACTGGTTGACCTTCGCGTTCCAGACCGGCGTTTCCTGGTAGCCGTCGTAGTTGATCGGACCGTCGCGCCATTCGCCGCCGGGGGGAGGCAACGGCCGGCCCCGATCGGGCCGCGGCGGCTCAACGGGTCCCCACGGCGCGGGCCCGTCACCCCAGGGGGCGTCGTGGAAGTCGCCGCTGCGCATCGCCATGCCAAGGCGCCGGACCGCCGGAGCAACGATCTCCCGGCCCGCCGAGACCGTGGTCTTCAGGCCCGCCCGGACCCCCGGGCCGTGGTCTCCAGGACCGCCCGGACCGCCGCCTCCGGGGTTGCCGGGCGCGCCGTGGCCGCCCGGACCACCCGGCTGCCCGGGGTCTGCGTAAGCCACACCGGCACCGACACCGAATGCCGCGGCGCTCAGCGTGCCGGCGATGGACGGACCGTCTGTAATGGCAATCGAGGCCGGCGCTCGTCGGAAATGTGATGGTCTGGCAGTTCAGACATCGCAAAAGGGAAAGAACAGCAACAATGCCATCGAGCAGCGCGGACGCTGACGACGAATCCGCCACGCCGTACTTCCGTCGCGACGGCAACCACTTCATTTCGATTGAAATCGCGCGCGGCGGCTGGGGACCGACGCTGAGCGGTCACGTCACCGGCGGACTATTGAGCTGGGCAGCCGGGCAAACGATCAATGACCCGGACTTTCAACCGGCGCGGCTCACCGTCGACCTGCCCGGACCCGCGCCGCTGGAACCCCTGGAAATCCGCACGCAGGTGCACCATGAGCGACGACGCCTTGAATTGGTCGAAGCCAGCCTCGTCCAGAGTGGTGACACCGTGGCGCGGGCCACGACGCTGTTTCTGCGGCGCGGAATGCAACCGGACGGATAAGTCTGGAGACCTCCCGTGCCGATGCCGCCGCTGCCGACTCGACTCGAACAACGGCAGTCGCTGTTCATCCGGACCTACGGCTGGGGCATCGATCTGCAGAGTCCGGATCCTCAGTGGAACAACCACTTTGGCCAGAAGTACACCTGGCTACAAGAGACCCGCTCGCTGGTCGACGGCCAACCGCTCACCGCCTTCACCCGCGCGGCGATCGCCGGTGACGTCACCGCCGCGATCGCCAACTGGGGCACCGAGGGCTTGCAGTTCAGCAACGTCGACTACACCCTCACGCTGAGCCGGCTGCCCGACGGCCCCACCTCGGGCTGGCCTAGCTGACCCACTTCAGCCAGGACGGGGTGGCCACCGGTTCGGCTGTGCTCGTCGACAGAGCCGGCCCGATCGGAACCGCTATCTCGATCGCATTCGTGCACAACGGGGTTCGCACGGCCTCGCCGAAGACATCTGAGTGACAGAGCAGCCCTCGGTGGGGTGCACATGTGAGTTGGTGTACCGTCGAAAGCGAACTGAATTTTCCCTCCGCGGTGATCGCGACCCGTCGTCGTCGAAATAACTGATGCACTGAGTCCTTCAGGACTCGTACGGGTCGGCCCTGCAACCTCAGAAAGAAAACCCTGCATGGATTCTTCGAACTTATTTTCTCATCCCGAGACGCCGGAATTCGTCCGCTCGGGCGAAGCCTCCACCGAACCAGTAGAGCACCCGACGTTTTCGGATCAGCCTAAGCGAAACCTGACGTGACAGCGCTGTCGCCGTGAACGGCATGAGAGGGGCGCGACGCTCCGCATCTCCGGTGCGGATGACGCTTGCCATCTCGCTGGGCGGCGACATCGACGGCGCCTGGTGGCCGCGCGGCGGCTCGGTGGCGGCTGAACTGCCGGAGTTGGTCGAGGCGTTGCATCGTCCGCTGGGTGAGATCGTCGACATCCGGGTCAACTGGGCGATCACCGAGCGGACTCCCGACCTGAGCGCGATGACCCCCTACGCCATGTCGATCCCGGGCTGGCGGCATGGCCGGCAGCGGCTGATGATGATCTCCGGTCGTCAAGCCTGCGCGAAGTTGCTGGTCGTGCCGCATCTGACCTCGTCAGCGCTGAGTTTGATGGTGTTGCGCCGGGCGGCGGCGCTGCGCATCCCTTATGACGAACGAACCAGCACAGTGTTCAAAACGGCCGACTGCGTCGTGCGCGCAGCCTGCGCGGAAAGTGCGTGCTGGATTGAGCCGACGCCGGACGGCGTCGCCGCCACGGCGGCCCAGGTCAGACCTGAATCTCGGCGCGGGGAGCGCCTGTCCGACGCGTAGAGACACCAATGGGCTGGTGCGGTTGCGCACCAGCCCACGGTAGGTGTGTCAGCTAGACCGCGGTCACCCCGACTGCCTGGGGACCCTTCTGGCCCTGCTCGATGTCGAATTGGACGCGCTGGTTTTCCTCCAGCGTACGAAATCCGCTGCCCCGGATTTCTGAATAGTGGACGAACACGTCTTTTGTGCCGTCGTCAGGGGCGATGAAGCCGAAGCCCTTCTCGCCGTTGAACCATTTCACAGTTCCCTGTGCCATTTACTACTTCTTTCATTTTCTTAAAGGATGTACCTAAAACATCCGCGGCAGAGCCTAACACGGAATAACTTCGGCGGCCGATCAGCTGACCAGGGCCAGCGCGTAGCCGCGTCGCAGCTTGCCCGACGGTGTCTTCGGGATCATCCCGGGCTCGAGCACCACGACGTTGCGGGGCCGCACGTCGACCTCGGCGAACACCTCACGCGCCACCTGGTGCTTGATGCGACGCACCTCGCCGCTCGACTGCCAGGCATTCGACTCCACCGCCACCGCGAAAGACTCCCGCTGCAGCCCGGCGTCCAAGCGCACCGCCACCGCACAACCGGGGCGCACACCGTCGACGCGGGCCGCGGCGCGTTCGATGTCGGTCGGGTAGATGTTGCGTCCGGCCATGATGATGATGTCTTTCACCCGGCCGCACACCACGATCTCCCCGGTCGCAGTCAGGTATCCCAGGTCACCGGTGTCCAGCCAGCCGTGCGCGTCTTGGGCTGCCATGAACCCGGCCGCGGTGGTGTAGCCGCGGGTCACCGCGCCGCCACGAACCTGAATGACGCCGATGCCACGCGCTGCCAGCACATTGCCGTCTTCGTCGACAACCCGTGCCGCCATCCCCTGCAGCGGACGCCCCAAGCGAACCAGCCGGCGGGTGCGGCCCCGGCCGGCCGGTACCGCGCGGTGCAAGACGGCCATCAGATCGGCGTCTACTTCGTCGACGGCCATGCCGCCACCGCAGTCCGAAAATGACACCGCCACAGTCGTTTCGGCCATCCCGTAGGCCGGCACTATGGCCTGTGGCTTCAGTCCGAACGGTGCCCCGGCCGCACACAGGTCTTCGACGTCGGCGGCCTCGACGGTTTCCGCGCCCGACAGCGCCCAGCGCAGCGACGACAAGTCGAATTGGTTCGGCACCGCTTGCCTGCGCAGCCGCTTGGCGAACAGCTTGTAGGCAAAGTTGGGTGCCGCCGTCATGGTGCCCCGGTACTTGTCGATCAGCCTGGCCCACAACAAGATATCGTGCAGGAAGTCCATCGGCGTGACCTTGACCAGCTCGACGGCGTAATACATCGGCACGGTCAGGTAGCCGGTCATGCCCATGTCGTGAAAACATGGCAGCCAGCTCACAATCACGTCGGTGTCCGGGTCGACGTTCGCGCCGGCGAACATCGCTTCGGCGTTGGCGACGACATTGGCGTGGGTGATGTGCACCGCCTTGGGCGATCCGGTGGAGCCGGACGTCAATTGCAGAAACGCCAAGTCCTGGTCGTCGGTGTCGACCGGGTCGACCGGGCGACCATCGAGCAGTTGCGCGACGGTCAGCACCCGCATGCCCAATTGCGACAGCAGCGGCGCCGCCGCCATGAACGGGTCGGAGACGACGATGGCCTGCGCGCCGATCATCTGCACGACGGCCGTCGTCTCCTGGCCCCAGCGCAGCAGATCGGTTCGTGGCGTCGGCTGGTGGAGCATGGTCAGGCTCGCGCCCCGCATCCAGATCGCCTGGGCAGTAGGCGCGATTTCGACGGGCGCGCCGGCCAGCACCGCGACCGCATCACCGTGCCCGACGCCTGCCTGAGCCAGCCCGCCCGCGATTTGCCGGGCCCGCTCATGCACCTGCGCCCAGGTATGCCGCACGGGCGCGCTGGGCTCACCGGTGTTCATGCCCTTCGAACTGGACAGAGCGTTGTCGAACATCGTTGTAGTGAACCTGCTCACGGACGTTCCTCCGGATCAAGCGCGACTGAGCCACGGGCTGGACTCCGCTCGTAGGCTTGCGCGAGCAGACTGGTAGTCGAATGGGTGCTGACGATTAGCCGCTGAGTTTCGGCTGCGTCCGTCTCAATGAAAGACAGAGTTCAGCCTGGTAAGAGTGAAACTCCCCTCAGTTAATTCCTCAGGTGGTCTGGAACGCCCTGACTGTAGCTACTTCAAAGCAAAATGACGGTGAAGCGCGCCGGTGGTTATGAATGAAACTCCGGGCATCGCAATGGTCGTGCGGCTGGCCGGCTACCACCGACAGCCGGTCAATACGATCGAAGTAAGTGGTTCCAGCCGCAACAAAATCGCCCTGCTAGTGATACCCGCTGAAACCGAACCGAGGCTCGCTCACGACGCAATGATGGCGGCGGCGACTCGAGATGACGCCTCGACGATCGCCGGCCTACTCAAGACGGGAACCGAAACCGTCGCCACCTAGCGACCTGCAACGAACAGCGCTGCAGCCAAATACTTTCAGCGTGGCGCGATTCGGCTATGAAGGCCGTTTACCGCGTCGGGCCTGCCAGCGCCTCTCGACGTGCGACGTCATCTCGGTGACGACGGAACGGCCACTTCCGCGAGGAGACTTGCGCGCGGCGGTTACCAGAACACCGACCGATTCGGCGATTCCGGTGGCGATAGCCTCCACCCCGGGCACATTGTCAGGGCAAACGCAGACGCAAAGGTCCATCACGTCATCGTGAGAGGTCAGGGTGATTTTTATCCCGCAGCCGTCCTCGAGTGGCGCGGCGGTGTGCATGCCCACGACCTTCGCGCCGGCACAGTAGGCCGGCGCGGAGGTTTCCGACAGATAGGAGATACGGCCCAGGCAGATCGGTGCAAACCGTCGGGCCGCCGGCCGTAGCCGCTCATAGATCTGCATGCTGCGGTGAGTGACTGCAGGTGGAAACAGCGACGCAATGGCCGCGAAATCGGCATTTGTGGTTTCGTCGTCGTGTCTGCTTGCCTGGGAGAGCCGTTCGGTTGCGGTATGCAAATTCGTCAGTACCGCTACCGGATCTTCGATATGGACGGGCAGCCGAATCACCCCTGTTTTGAGGGGACTTCCCCGGACCGCAGGGTCTCGGGCCGGATCGGAGAGCGGCACCCGCATCAGCACGGGCTCGTCGGGCACGGCGTCGTAGCGCTTCAGCCAGTTGCGCAGCGAAATCGTGCAGGCGGCCAGAAGCACAGTGGCAGTGTTACCGCCGAACGCGGCGCTGACCGTCTCGATGTCGGGGCACGGCATAGCGGCGAAAGCCACTGCACGCCGCCGGGTGATCGGCGCGTTGAACATGCTCTGCAGCCCCGGATTTCGAGTTGAGAAACCAGCGGGCGCAACGGAATCGTGCTTGTTAGTGCCGCGCAGACGATGGGATAGGGTCTGCAACGCGCCAGTGACAGTTTCGGCCATCAGCCACATGCCGGCGGCTTGGTTCTCGACCATTTCCGTCACCGCTTCAGTGGCCAGCTCCCCGAGGCTGGGGGCAGCGCCCAGGCTGAGTTCGCTGGGCAGGTTGTCGGCCGGGTCGTCGTTCGGATCGCCAGTCAACAGACGCGACCAGAACGACGCGGCGCCATGATCCGGCAATTTCAGCAGCGGCGAGGTCGTCACCGCCAGCCCCCAATATCCGCCGGCCAGACCATCGATGCTCCAGGCCTGCCACAGCGGTTGACGTCGGCGCTGCCGTTGGGCGCTCAGCGCACCGATCACTTCGGCCAACTCACACCAGCCACCCGGCGAGCGGACCGTGGCGCGATGGATTTGCGGGGTCGGGTCGTAGCGTTCGATCTCGGCCCACACCGGCTGACCGATACCCAACGGCTTGCCCACCAGTCGGCTGCGGAAGTGCGCCAACTGCGGTAGCGACGAGGCGACCAGCCGGTGCAGTCGCTCGTGGTTGAGCTGCTCAGACGGTTCGATGACGATCAGCGCTACCGTTTGCGCCGGCATGGTCGATGTCTGCTGGTGCAGCGACATCGCATCCACCGCCGAAAGGCGATCCAGCATCAGCGCACGGTTCCGCACATGACAGCTCATTTCGATTGGCGGCGAGGCGACCAGACCGGTTGCGCGTCGGAAAACCGCCGATGGCGTTCACCCTACGCTGGTGGTAGTACGACCCGTGCTTCCGGCAGCTGGTCCGCCACGGAACTGCTGAACGTATGATCGTCAACCGTCGAATCGAAGTGCTAGGAGGAGGAACGGGATCGCATGAACGCCGGTGTCGAGCAACTGGAGTTTCAGGCCGAGGCGCGCCAGCTGTTGGATCTGATGGTCCACTCCGTCTACTCCAACAAGGACTCGTTTCTGCGGGAACTGATCTCCAACGCGTCCGACGCGCTGGACAAGCTGCGCATCGAGGCGTTCCGCAACAAAGACCTCGACGTTGACACCTCCGATCTGCACATCGAGATCGGGGCCGACACTGAGGCCCGCACCCTGACCATTCGTGACAACGGCATCGGCATGACCCGCCCCGAGGTCGTCGACCTCATCGGCACCCTGGCCAAGTCGGGCACCGCCGAGTTGCGCAACAAGCTGCGTGAGGCCAACGCCGACACCTCGGAGGAGTTGATCGGCCAGTTCGGCATCGGCTTCTATTCGGTGTTCATGGTCGCCGACAAGGTGGAGCTGCTCACCCGCAAGGCCGGCGAGAGCGAGGCCACTAAGTGGGAGTCCAGCGGCGAGGGCACCTACACCATCGAGACCGTTGGAGACGCTCCGCAGGGGACGTCGATCACCCTGCACCTCAAGCCCGAGGACGTCGACAACGAGCTGCACGACTACACCTCGGAGTGGAAGATCCGCGGCCTGGTGAAGCAATACTCCGATTTCATCGCCTGGCCGATCCGGATGCAGGTGGTGCGCAGCCAACCGGCCGCAGAAGAGGGCGGTGAGGAGACCGTCACCGTCGAGACCGAAACCCTGAACTCGATGAAGGCGCTGTGGGCCCGGCCCAAAGACGAGGTCTCCGAAGAGGAATACAAGGAGTTCTACAAACACATCGCCCACGCCTGGGACGACCCGCTCGAGGTCATCACACTGCGCGCCGAGGGCACCTTCGAATATCAGGCGCTGCTGTTCATCCCGTCGCAGGCGCCGTTCGACCTGTTCAACCGGGACAGCCCCATCGGCATCCAGCTGTACGTGAAGCGGGTGTTCATCATGGGCGACTGCGACCAGCTCCTGCCCACCTACCTGCGGTTCGTCAAGGGCGTCGTCGACGCACAAGATCTGTCGCTCAACGTGTCTCGCGAGATTCTGCAGCAGGACCGACAAATCAACGCCATCCGTCGCCGGCTGACCAAGAAGCTGCTGTCGACGATCAAGGAGTTGCAGACCGAGCGCGCCGAGGACTACCGCACGTTCTGGACGCAGTTCGGCAAGGTCCTCAAAGAGGGCCTGCTGTCCGACTTCGAGAACCGCGAAACCCTGCTGCAGGTCTCGTCGTTCGCCTCGACGCACAGCGAGGAGGAGCCCACCACTTTGGCGCAATACGTCGAGCGCATGAAGGAGGGGCAACAGCAGATCTTCTACGCCACCGGCGGCAGTCGGCAGCAGATACTCAGCTCGCCGCATCTGGAGGCGTTCAAGGCCAAGGGTTACGAGGTGCTGCTGTTCACCGACCCGGTCGACGAGATCTGGGTGCAACAGGTGACCGAGTTCGACGGCAAGCCGCTGCAATCCGTCGCCAAGGGCGAGGTGGACCTGGACTCCGAGGAGGAGAAGTCCGCGCACGAGGCCGAGCGTCAGGAGCAGGAAAAAGAGTTCGCCGATTTGCTCACCTGGCTCAAGGAGACCTTGAGCGAGCACGTCAAGGAGGTGCGGCTCTCGAGCCGACTCACCGAGTCGCCGGCGTGCCTGATCACGGACACCTTCGGCATCACCCCGGCGCTGGCGGCGATCTACCGCGCGTCCGGTCAGGACATCCCGGCCAGTAAGCGCATCCTGGAGCTCAACCCGACCCATCCGCTGGTCACCGGCCTGCGCCAGGCGCACGCTGACCGCAAAGACGACCGAGACGTCGCGGAAACCGCCGAGTTACTGTACGGCGCAGCCCTTCTCGCAGAAGGTGGTGCTCCCGACGATCCGGCGCGCTTCGCCGAGTTGGTCACTGATCGGCTGGCGCGGACGATCTAGGAGCGGGGCGCCTCGACTTTCGGATCAACGCTTTTGCGATGGTGACGCTGGTCCAGAACGGTGGCAGTAACACGAACACGACTAACAGCATCCATTGCGCAGGGTGGCTCGCAAGATAGGGAACGACAGTGTTTTTCAGCCACGGGAACAGGCAAGTGCGCCCCGGCCGGGTGTAGCCGGCGAGGGCCAGAAGTGCACCTGCGATCACGGTGGCGACGCCCAGCGCCAGCATCAAGGGTCGGGCGGCGCTCACTATGAGAAGGAACAGCCCAACGAGCACCGACACCGGCCCGGCGTTGCTGAACCAGCTGATGACACTGGTGCTCGCGAGCACACCAAGCGCGATGAGAAAAAGCCCAACGATTGACGCGCAGCGCGCCACCGGGCCGGCGCGAACAACTCGATATGCCAGTGTGGTGATGGTCCGAGACGTGGCGACCAACGGGCGGAGAAACGTTGGCTTGACGCGACCCGAGTCGACCATCTTCATGGCCACAGCGGCTGCGCGGGTAACGGTTTGGGTGAACAGCTGGCTGCCAACCTCATCGGTGAGCATCTCCGCCGATACCTGGCATTGGTTCAAAATCTCAGCGGCGTTCTCCGGCGGCACCGGTGGGTAGAAGCCATCCTTTGCGCCGGTGATTTTCCGGTAAGCAGATATGAAAGTGTCCGCGCTGCCTTCGTCGGCGCCGTTGCTTCGGTCTACTTCAATCTGCTCTGCGACGTGGCTGAGTTCTTCACCTGCGATGAACTGCTGTAGGCCGGCGGCAACCCAAATCGCCGTCTTCGGCAGACTGGTGCCCGGTGGTGGCGGTGTAGCGGCGTCGAGGAAAGCCATCTCAGCGCTTGCTTCCCAAATCCCAGGTGGCGGGGAATCGCCTGCGATCGTCTCCAGCTTTCCTCGCAGGTCCCTCTTGAAGGCTTCCCGATCTTTCGCTTCCACGGCAAGCTGATACAGCCGCTGCGGATCGAGTAGTACGTGCACGAGCCAGCCCGAGCCGTCGAGTCGGCCCCACATCCAGTCGTTCGCGCGCCACGACGCCTTATAGAACGCGCCGAAATGGCGCAGCTGCAGACCGGTGAGCTTCTGGCTAGCCAGCTTTCTGGTGTCTAACTTAGTCCGTGTGTCTGAACTCATCTGCACCAGTTCAGCGGCTTGATCGGCAAGAACCCCGTCCGGCTGAAGGGTGTATCGCGCGACCTGCAAATCGAACAGCCTGGCCGCCGCGACGTCGGCCGAGTCGCCTTCGGTCGAGTAGCCTTCGATCGGCTTGGTCAAATAACAGAGCAGGTCTGAAATAAACTTGCGATCTGAAGCAGACGTATCCTCAAGCGCGTCGTTCGACGGTGGCTCGCCCGCCAGGCGTGCTGGTGGTAGCAGATCGCGTAAGCCGATGACCACGGTGGCAAGTTTGCGCCACGGCTCAGGGCCGTCCTGATGACTCATGTCTGCTGTAAGCAGGTTGCCTGCAACGGTTTCCGCGGCCGCCCGAATTTGGGGTAGCTCAGCTGCAGGTTCAGCGGCGGAGGCGTTTGCTTTCGTCGGTTCGTCTCGTTTGGGCATCGCCTGGCTTGCTGTTCTCCTCAGTTCGCCTAGCACCGTCTTGTCCGGCTGGGACGAGCAGATCCGGTAGGCAGATCTGATCAACGCAAGGACGGTGGCTCTTCCTTCATCGAGAGGTTCCCGTCCCGCGAAGTTCATGTCCTCGTAGCTACCGATCCCTGGCAGCTCGACAGTTAACCTTCCTGCTGCCGTCGTGTAAGCGGCCTCCCGCACCTTTCTCGAGTCGGCGCCGGACTCGATCGGCATCTGGCTCAAGACCGAACTCGACGCGGACACAGCGATGATGTCGGCGCGCCGCGCTCGGTAACTGTCATAGAACAGCTTGCCCAGCCGCTCCTCCATTTGCGCGCCCAGAACAGCGAGTTGCTGCCTCGCGTCGTTCCTTGCGCGCACCTGTTGGTTGTGCGCCGCAATCGCGTTGAGGTCGCTCGAGATAGTTTGCTCGAGCACCGCACCCAGATCCGCGGCCAAAGCCGCGGGCAGGCTTGGCGCCTGTGCCAAGGTGAGGTCCGTCGCCGGCGGCTTCGAGCTACCGACTTCTGGTACAACGAACGCGAGCACCCGCCGCACCTCGCGGTCGGCCGTCCGGTCGAAGATCGCCTGTAGCGCCGGGCCGAGCGGCCGGTTGGCGAGTAGACCGCCGTCTGCGGCGAATTGCGAATTCTTGACGCCGGTGAAGTTAGCCATGTCGGGGTGGCTGTCGCCGGCTTCCGTGCCAACCGGGATGAAGCCGGGCTCGAACGCCACCGGAAAAGACGCGCTGCAACGTGCGGCCAACGCGAGCGCCGGCACGTTCTTTGGCGTCAGATCCGCGGCTTTGAAGCAGAACAACCCGTGATGGTCGGTGTCCGGAACAAGCGTGTCATATTCGTCGGTGAAGGTGCTTGCCTGACCGGTGAGAAGCGTGGTGGTGACGAATACGCGCGTGGGGTCGTCGTCTGGGATACTTGTGCCCGCCGACGATTTCACCAAGTCCTCTAGCCCGTCGCGAAGGCGTTGCAGCAGGACCTTGTCGCCATAGAGCAAGGAAGCTGCTTGCTTATCTGCTGGATCGCGCAACAGATCAGCAAGGGAGCCTTGTTTGAACCATAGTTTTCGAAGCCCGTCAAGGTCGAAACCCTGAACGCAGGCCAGCCCGAGTATGACAGCGTTGATTCCGCCGGCACTGGTGCCGGATAGGATATCGATACTGCAATCCATGTCGAGGATTTTCAGCAGCGCCGCATACTTTCTCACTACCTCGTCGCGGCTTCCCTGGCCCGTCTTCGGGACAGCTGTACTGCGCCGAGTCCTACTGGCCGCGAGAAGCAGATTCATCTCGCGGGCCATGCCGCCCATCCAGACTGCCAGGCTCACACCACCGGTGAAGGCAACTGCCAGCCGCAACTCCGCCGACGGCGGCAAGGCGTCAGCCGGACTGGCCTCCGGAGCGCTCACTGTCGCGGTCATATCGATCGCGCGCTGTGATCCCGAGCCGATAATTCAAAAGCCCACGCGTCGATCGGTCCGTCCGCTTTACTGCGCTGGCTCATGGATGCCGTTATATAACGGCAGAGTTCTGTGCGCGCGCTATTCGATTGTCCGCACCGAAATTACTCGCCGCGGTGCATGAGCGGATGTGCCGATCTACTGCGATCAACACATCCGTGTTTGATGCAAGCCGGCAGGCGTCGCTCTCTCAGACTGAGAGCAGCCGGTCGAAGAAGTCGCGGTAGCGCTTCAGGGCCAGACGAAGGTCTTCGGTGGAAGCGTCCTCGCCACGGGCCCAATGTCCTTCGAGCCGTGAGCGCGTCTCGGCAAAGCTTTTCGTGAGCTGTTCGACCAGATCGGACACCAGCGCGTCCGCTTTGTGGACGCATTCTTTGGGGTCGTCGACGAACGCCGCCTGGACACTGTCCCAACGCGCACGAAGGCCGGCGAGCTCGTCGTCAGCGAACAAGTCCTTCTCAGTGGGTGATTCGGCGACCGCGCCAGAATCTTGCGGCACGTCAGCCGGTGCTTGCGCATTCGAAGGTTCGGAGGGCACTACCGGCGGTGGCTCTTGGTTCGGCGCCGTGTCGAGTGCATCAGTCGAGTGTCGGGACTCAGGAATGGTCGATTCGATGGGTGCCGTCGATGCGTCTGCGCTCGCCGCAGACGCCGGCGGCTGCTGGGATAGATCTTCGGCTCGCGCTGGCGCAAAGCCTTCCGGGGGCTGTACGGGCTGAGCGGGAGAATCGTGAGTAGTCATGCGGTTGTCTCCTGCGAAGTGGTGTTGTCTTTCGTTGTCTCGAGCAGCTTTTCGAAGAGCGTGCGGTAGTGGACGAACGCTTGACGCTGACGCTCGGTGCCGACGTCGCCGTTCTGCTGGGAAAGATGGATGCCGTGAGCGGCTCGGTAGTTCTCGACGACCGTCGGGTGGTCGACCGAGATATCGGCGGCCTGCTGCTCGAAGTCATCGACGGGGTAACCACGCTCGCGCATCAGCTCGGTCACGAGCCGGTCCGCATCACCGACGGCGTTCGACGGGTTGTCGACAAAGGCTGTCTGCACCGCCTGCCAGCGGATCGAGTATTGCTCTAACGCTTTGGGCGACAGCGGACGAATGTCGAGCTTGCCACGCTTTCGCTCGCGGGCGGCCAGTTCCTTCTCCGCTGCCCTCTGGTCGCCGGCCTCGGATACGGTGCGCTCGTATTCGGGACCAAACCGCTCTTGCAGGCGCTTAGTTCTCTTGCGACGGCTCGCCGAGATTGCGGCGATCAACACGGCGACGACAAGGACACTCGCCGCGATCAAAATCCATTCCCATACAGGCATTTTTCGCTCCTTTCGCCTTAATCGTCAGCCTCGCGTCCGCGCGGTGTCAATGGTCGGGCAGCTGACCCGGACGGGCGTGGATCAGTAGTAGTGGCGGCGGCCGCCGACAGCGCGTCCCGTCGCGCCCAGGATCGCCAGCAGCGCGCCGATGACGAGCAGGATGACGCCGAAAACCACTAAGAGGTGTGCAAAAGCGAAAGTGGGAACCAGGCTGGGTAGAACGAGTCCCAGGACGATGAGAACGATGCCGAGAACGATCATGGCGGAGCCTTTCTGCTCAGGTCGGGCGATTGTCCGACGATGGCTCAGTCGACCACCCCTGAGGGGGGTGGCAACACACCCCTAGGGAGGTAATGTCTTGGGACATGCCCACTGCCAATGGCCGGCCGATCACGGTAGCGCTGGTCGATGACTACGACGTGGTCGTGATGGGCGTGGCCAAGATGCTCGACCGGTACCGCGACCGGGTCGTCATCGCAGAACTCGACTCAACGATGCCGGTGGTAGACACCGTCGACATCGTCTTGTACGACTCGTTTGCCCAACCGGAATCCGACCATGAAGAGATCGCCGTCCTGGTCGCCAACCCGCGCGCACACCGAGTTGTGGTGTACACCTGGAACTTTCACCCCGACCTGGTCGCGAGCGCCCGGCAGCAGGGCGCGCACGGCTACCTGTCCAAGACGTTGCCGGCGCGGGAACTGGTCGCCGCGTTAGAGGCGGTGCACGCCGGCGAGAACGTCATAAGCGACGTCCCGCCCCGCGCTCGCAGCGTTCCCGGACTCGACTGGCCAGGCCGCGGCGAAGGGCTCAGCGACCGCGAGTCGGAGATCCTGGCGTTGATCACCCAGGGCAAGAGCAACGCCGACGTGGCCAGACTGACTTACCTCAGCCCCAACACGGTGAAGTCCTACATTCGCAGCATCTACCGAAAGATCAACGCCGGCAGCCGAACCCAAGCGGTGCTGTGGGGCGTGGACCACGGATTCACCCCAGACCATCACCGCATCGAACACTGGCGTGGCGGACCCTGAATGCTCGCGTCAGCAGGTAAGCGGCGCTGAGTAGCTGCCACGCAATGATCGTATAGACGCTGGCCCGTTCCCACACCGGTGGCGGCAGCAGACGGATCGCCTTGCCTGTCATGTCGAGGAGCAGCAGCACGAAGCTAAGCAAGCCGAGCGCGCCGAACCACACCGAGAGGGTGCGATACCAGCGCCGCCCGTGTTTTCCGATGACAGCCGAGCCGGCCAGGATCGCCGCATTTCCTCCGACGATCGCCAGCACCGCACCGGTCGAGTGCACCCGAATGGTGCCGTCGGCGTGCGCGGCCGGGCCGCTGTGCACAACAGCCACCAGAATGTTGCCGACGGCGTTCGCCCCGGCGAGTACCAGTAACGGTCCAGCTCGCTCACCGGACGCTTTGACGACCAGGACCGCGCCGAGCAGAAACAGCGTTCCCTGCAAACAGAATGCGGTGTTCATCAGACCCGCCAGCGGAGATTCGGACGGCACGCCGAGATCGCTGATGTAGTTGCGGGTGTAGCCGTAGTGCGGCATTGCTCCTTGCACCGCAACGGCTTCCAGCACCAGGTATCCCGCCGCTGCGACCAGCCACGCCGCGGCAGCGCTCACAGCCCAGCGGCGTCGCCCGGCATTGTCGGGCATGAAGCTCCTCTCCCGGCGGCATCCCGGCTGAAAGCCTGCCACGAAAAGGATCACAGTTTGGCCGTCGGACCCCCCGGGTACGGTGAGCGCCATGACCAGCGCAGAGGCCGCAGAAGGGTTAGCACCCACACCCACCGGTGAAGTCTGGAGGGGGCGTGCTTACCCGCTCGGCGCGACCTACGACGGCGCCGGCACCAACTTCGCGGTGTTCAGCGAGGTCGCCGACCTGGTTGAGCTGTGCCTGTTCGACGAGGAGGGCATCGAGTCGCGGATCCCGCTGCCCGAGGTCGACTACTACGTCTGGCACGGCTACATCCCCAACATCCAGCCCGGTCACCGCTACGGCTACCGCGTCCACGGGCCCTACGACCCGTCCAACGGGCTGCGCTGCAACCCGAACAAACTGCTCGTCGACCCTTACTCGAAGGCCATCGACGGCACTTTCGGCTGGGACCAGTCGCTGTTCAGCTACAACTTCGGTGACCCGGACAGTCACAACGAGGAAGACTCCGCGGTCAACATGCCCAAGTCGGTGGTGATCAACCCCTACTTCGACTGGGGCACCGACCGCCCGCCCGGCCACGAGTACGCCGACACCGTCATCTACGAGGCGCACGTCAAAGGCTTGACCCAGACGCACCCGGACATTCCCGAGCAGATCCGCGGCACCTACGCCGCGGTCGCGCATCCGGCAATCATCGAGCACCTGCAGAGCCTGGGCATCAACGCGATCGAGTTGATGCCGGTGCACCACTTCGCCAACGACTCCACCCTGGTCGACAAGGGGCTGTCCAACTACTGGGGCTACAACACCGTCGGCTTCCTGGCGCCGGACTCGAAGTACTCCAGCGCCACCATCCCGGGCGGGCAGGTGCAGGAATTCAAAGCGATGGTGCGCACCCTGCACGAGGCCGGCATCGAGGTCATCCTCGACGTCGTCTACAACCACACCGCCGAGGGCAACCACATGGGCCCGACGCTGTCGATGCGCGGGATCGACAACGCCGCCTACTACCGGCTGGTCGACGACGACAAGCGCTACTACATGGACTACACCGGCACCGGCAACAGCCTGAACGTCGGACACCCGCACGCGCTGCAGTTGATCATGGATTCGCTGCGGTACTGGGTGACCGAGATGCACGTCGACGGCTTCCGCTTCGACCTGGCATCCACGCTGGCGCGGGAGTTCTACGACGTGGACCGGCTGGCGGCGTTCTTCGAGCTCGTGCAGCAGGACCCGGTGGTCAGCCAGGTCAAGTTGATCGCCGAGCCGTGGGACGTCGGTCCGGGCGGCTACCAGGTCGGCAACTTCCCGCCACAGTGGACGGAGTGGAACGGCAAGTATCGCGACACCGTCCGCGACTTCTGGCGCGGTGAGCCCGCCACCCTCGACGAGTTCGCCTACCGGCTGACCGGGTCGGCTGACCTCTACGAGCACACCGGGCGCCGGCCCGTCGCGTCGATCAACTTCGTCACCGCCCACGACGGGTTCACGCTGCGCGACCTGGTCTCCTACAACGAGAAGCACAACGAGGCCAACGGCGAGGACAACAACGACGGCGAGAGCCACAACCGGTCGTGGAACTGCGGCGAAGAAGGGCCGACCGAGAACGCGGAAGTCAACGAACTGCGCGGCCGCCAGCAGCGCAACTTCATCGCCACGCTGCTGCTGTCGCAGGGTGTGCCGATGATCTGTCACGGCGACGAGCTCGGCCGCTCCCAGGGTGGCAACAACAACGGCTTCTGCCAGGACAACGAGATCACCTGGATCGACTGGTCCAAGGCGGACGACGACCTATTGGAATTCACTCGCAAGGTGTCCGAGCTCCGCTGCAACCATCCGGTGTTTCGCCGGCGGCGGTTCTTCAGCGGCGAGCCGGTGGGCCGCCGCGGGGTAGCCGGGCTCCCCGACATCGCGTGGTTCACGCCCGACGGCGACGAGATGGGCGGGGAGGACTGGGGCGCGGGTTTCGCCAAGTCGGTCGCGGTGTTCCTCAACGGGCACGGTATTCCCGACCGCGACCCCCGCGGCCAACTGGTCACCGACGATTCGTTCCTGTTGTGCTTCAACGCCCACCACGAGCCGCTCGAGTTCACAACGCCGCCTGACGATTTCGCCCCGCACTGGCGAACGGTGGTGTCCACCTCCGCCGACACCACCAAGCCGGCCGTCGAGATAGGCGCAGCGTCGACTTTCACCGTCGACGCCCGAGCCACCGTTGTGCTGCAGGCCGTGCCGGCTGACGAGGCTGTTTAGCCGACCGGCCGGACCTGGTGGGCGTCACGCTGGTTTCAGCTGCCCCACGCGTAGCTGAGCCGGTGGTGTGTCGTTGTGCCCGGCTCTTAGTAGCGCCGTCGTCGGCCAAGGCTATCGCGAGCCGCGCGCGACGGGACGGGCCGGATCGGAACTCCACTCCGACCACGATCCGGGGAACAACGCTGCCTGCACGCCGACGGCGGCAAGTGCGGCGTTCACCACGGAAGCGGTGACGCCCGAGCCGCAGTAGACGCCGAGTTCGTCGGCGGGCGCGATGCCGCGCTCAGCCAGCAACCCGGTCAGCGCGGCGCCGTCAAGGAAGGTTCCGTCGTCGGCCAACACTGCGGTACTGGGCAGGTTGATGGCGCCCGGGATGTGACCGGCAACCGGATCGAGCGGCTCGACCTCGCCCCGGAAACGTTCCGGTGCGCGGGCGTCGAGCAGCGTCCGGCCGCTCACCTGTTCCGCCGTCAAGGTCGGCAGGCCACCGGCATACAGATCATCTTGCGGCACAACGACATTGCCCGGGTCCGGGTGCACCGGGCCGCTGTCCAAAGCTGTGCCGGCTGCCCGCCAGGCGGACAGGCCGCCGTCCAGAATGCGCACCTCCGGGATTCCGGCCGCGGTCAACACCCACCACGCCCGCGCCGACCCGGCCCGATTCCAGTCGTCGTACACCACGACCGGGACGTCACGCCGGACGCCCCAGCGGCGCGCGGCGGACTCGACGCTGCGGCCCGACGGCAACGGATGGCGTCCCCGGCCGGCGACGGTGTGATCGCTCAGCTCGTCCTCGAGGGACACATACACCGCACCCGGCAGGTGACCCTGCAGGTACGCCGAATAGCCATCTGGCTCACCGATCTTCCACCGCACGTCCAGAATTGCTATCGGACGCCCGGACCGCATCAACTCGGCAAGCTCCCCGACGGTGATCAGCACCCGGGCTCGTGTCACCACCGGCTCGGCGCTCCTTGTCTGCGGCGTCAGAAGCAACGAGCATATCGACATGACCGACATCAAGGAGCTCCACAGCGCCTTGGTGGCTCGCCTGCTGGGTGACCGGGGCGAGGCGCCACGCAGTCTGCGGAGGTCTGCTTTCGACGGTGGCGCGTCGAGCGAACCGCTGCGCACGTTGGTCGAGAAGGTCGCCTATCACTCCGCTCAGGTGACCGACGAGGACGTCGCCGCTGCCCGCGCTGCGGGTTTGACCGAGGACCAGATCTTCGAGGTTGTGGTGTGCGCTGCCGTCGGACAGGCCGACCGGCAGTACACCAGCGCGCTCGCTGTGCTGGCCGATGCGACCAGCGAGGCAGGCCCGGGCCATGAGGCTTGACGTCCTGGATCGAGGTCACCGCCCGCACGTCAAGGCGTTGCTGGCGGTGATCCGGCTGGTCTCGCGACAACCGGTGGTCGACGCGGTCAAGCTGGCGTTCTACCGTCCGGAGTTCTTCGGTGGCGGCCCGCTGACCCACGAGGCGATGCGCGGGCCGTCGGCCTGGTCGGTAGGTGACCGCGAGTTGATGGCGGCGATCGTCGCCCAAGCCAACCGGTCCCCGTTCTGCGTCGCCGCACACACCAGCACATCGAGCCGGTGGTATCGGGATTCGGCAAAGGTGGCTGCGGCTCTTACCGATCTGGACACCGCGCCGATCGACGAGCCACTGCGCGCGACGCTGCGGCTGCTGGCCAAGTTGAGTCGGCAGCACCGCATCGGCCGCGAGGACATCGACGCAGTGCTCGTCGCGGGCGTTGCCCCGCGCGAGATCGAAGACGCCCTGGCCGTCGGTTTTGTTTTCGATTTCACAACCCGACTGGCGAACGCTTTCGACTTCGCTATTCCCAGCGCTGCCGCGACGGACGCCGGTGCTCGGCACCTGCTGAAGCGCGGCTACAAGTAGGCAGCGTCACGCAGTGCTCTGCGAACGGCGGTCACCGCCGTGGCTCAGGCATCCATGCGTCCAGGGCCTGGTAGCCGGGGTGGACGTGCGGCCTCAGCCCCAGATGCTGGGCCACCGTCGCAAGGAGATTGCGGAATGCGCAGGATTCTTCGTGGCCGAGTCCGGCGGTCAGCTGGTCCTCGTGCTGGCGTGCGAAAAAGGAAAACTTGCGCATCAGCTTCTTGCCTTCTGCGGTGAGGTAGAGGGCATTGCGGCGGCGATCACCGGAGTTGCGGCGACGCTCGATATATCCCCGCTCCTCGAGATCGTCCAGGTAGCCGACCAGGCGCCCCGGCACGAGGCCCAGCGAGGCGCTGAGGGCATGCTGGCTTTGGCCGGGCTCTGCCGCGATAGCACGCAAAATTCCTGCATGCGCCGCGGTCAACTCGATGCTCGCGAGCTGTTCGGCGAACAACGCCGTGGACAGAAAGCCGAGTTGGCGCAGTAGGAACCCCACGCTGTCGGTGTAGTCGGATGTTGAGGCTGCTCTTTGCCGTCCGCGGACCGTGTCAATGTTGCCGGTGTCGAGGACGGCGTCGATGTGCTGGCGGAGTTCGCAGGCCTCAAAGCTGGTCATGCAGGTCGTCCCCCGGGTAGAGATATTCGTCTACGAGCGCCCGGTTACTTCAGGTAACACCTACGTCACCGTAACCTGAGTAAACAAAAGTTCACGTAACAATTTCATAACAGCGCCGCGCGAGCTTTGTCAGGCGGCGACCGCTCTTAAGTGTCGCCACGAAAAACATTTAAAGAGATGAACGATTCAACGCCGGCGGCCAAGATCAGCGGCGTGACTGAGGCACCCATCTGTCTAGGGCCTGGTAGCCGGGGTGGACGTGCGGCGTCAGGCCCTGGTGCTGGGCCAAAGTCGCGAGAAGATCGCGAAGCGCACGTAATTCTTCGGGGTCAAGTCCGGCGGTGAGCTGATACTCGTGCTGGCGTGCGAAACACGCGATCTTCCGCATCAGCTTTTTTCCCTCGGCGGTGAGGTAGAGGGCATTGCGGCGGCGATCACCGGAGTTGCGGCGACGCTCGACATATCCACGCTCTTCGAGCTCGTCGAGGTAGCCGACGAGGCGCCCGGGCACGAGGCGCAGGTACGCGCTGAGGGAATGCTGGCTGCGGCCGGGCTCTGCTGCGATGGCACGCAGGATCCCCGCATGTGCCGCGGTCAACTCGATGGTCGCGAGCTGTTCGGCGAACAGCGTGGTGGAGAGAAAGCCGAGTTGGCGCAGTAGGAACCCCAGGCTCTCGGTGTAGTCGGTTGCGGATGCTGCCGGCACCCCAGCACGAGTTCGGTGTCCAACTCGTTGTCCGGAGTGCATGCGCTGATCGTCTCATAACGAATCGTTCAATAACGGTTCTTTGACGAAAACGATTACAGCACCCGATCAGTTCCTGGAATTGCAGAATAACCGACCAAATACTTTCATGAATATCAGGCTCCAATTTTATTTTGCTGCTGGCTTTGCCACGCGCCAGTCTCAACGATTGTTGTGACGCAGCTGACAGTTCATTTTGGGTGTTGACACCGTTTTATATTGCGGGCTAGCATTCACCGCGAACCTTGGCGGGTTTTCAAGAATCGGGCCTTGAATGAGTAATGACCTTCGCAGCTACCGTAGGAGTTGTCGGCGCCGCTGGCGGCGGGTTGACACTCTGCAGCGTAGGTGTGTGTCGCGCCCATCGCCTGTTCGCCGCAGATGTCAGCACTGGCTCAACCTGCTATTTCATTGAACCTCACCGCCGACTCCGACTTGCCGTTCCGGCGGCGGCTGGTGGCAACTGTGGCCGGAGCAAGGATACGTGACGCGGACCGTCCCGGCGCTGGGGCGGTTGGTAACCCGAAACAACCGATTGTATTTCGCTAGTAGCGGCCGCTGACGGATAGCGATTACTGCAGGCCTTTGAGGGAAAGCAATGTCGGATTTGACCGTCGAACCGGAACTAATATCGCCGGATGCTGGTATCTGCCGGAGACTCGGTGTGGTGTTTGCTGAGCAGTATTCGGTTGAGCGCTACTTTTTTCCCGACGGTGGGTGGAGTGTAGCGGCCCACGAGACCTCGGCATTTGACAGTGGTGCAATAGCTGCGCATGCCCGAATGAATCAGCGGGCGACAGCCACGACGGCGCCAGTTGACGGCGATCCCCGGCGGACCCGGTCGCGCATTCGGCGACCAGGCTCGGCCGCTTATCGGAAGTGAATGTCCTAGTGAGTGGTCATTGAGGAGGAAAACACATGTCATTTCTGACCGTGCACCCCGAGATAATGGCGGCGTCAGCCCTGGATTTACAGGGCGTCGGCGCCCAGATTGCTGCAGCGAATGCAGCTGTGGCGACCCCGACCACGGGGGTGATGCCCGCCTCCGCCGATGAGGTCTCTGCACTGGCCGCGGCGCACTTCGTCGCGCAAGCCCAGATGTATCAAGCGGTAAGCGCCCAAGCGTCGGCGACCCACCAGATGTTTGTCACAACCCTGGGTACCAGTGCCGAATCCTATGCGGCCGCCGAGGTCACCAACACGGCGCTAGCCGGCTAAGAAGCGGTTCGATGATCGGAATTGATTACGGGATGTTCACCCCGGATTTCAACTCCGCGCGCATGTATGCCGGTGCGGGATCGGGGCCTATGCTGGCGGCTGCGACCGCCTGGAACGACCTGGCCGCAAATTTGAGTTCGGCGGCAACGTCGTATGCCTCGGTCGTCTCGGGGCTGACCAGTGGGCCGTGGCTGGGCCCGTCGTCGATGTCGATGGCGGCCGCGGCCGCCTCGTACGTCGGCTATTTAAACGCGACCGCTGCGCACGCCGCGCAGACCGCCGGCAATGCCCAAGCGGCCGCAAGCGCATATGAGGCGGCGCACGCGGCAACGGTGCACCCGTCGGCAGTCGCCACCAACCGCACCCAGCTTGCGACGCTGGTGGCCACGAACGTCCTTGGCCAGAACACCCCGGCGATCATGGCCACCGAGGCGGAGTACGCCGAGATGTGGGCTCAGGATGCCGGGGCGATGTACGGCTACTCCGCACATGTGTCGGCAACCACCGCCCAGGCAACACCGTGGACACCGGCGCTGCAGAACACCAACGTGGGCGGGCTTGTCGCCCAGCACACCGCAGTGGCCGGGTCGGCCCTCAACGCCGCCGGCAACTCAGCGCAGACGATTTCGGCGGTGCACCAGGCGCTGCCAGTCACTGGCGTCACCCGCGGCGTCCGTCCCGTCGGCAACCGGAGCGTCGGGAGCGCTCAGTGGGCTGCTCGGTGGGTCGTCGACGTCGTCGTCCTTCGGGCAGTCCCTGCTGTTGTCGATGCTGCCAGCGCTGGTCAACCCCGCGGATCTGTCTCTGGTGATGTATCCGGGAGTTTATGGCGCGATGCTGCCCACCCAGATGATGGGTGTGTTCTCGCAGATGGCGCGGGCGGGTGCAGCAGCGCCGGCACTCGGCAATATCGCGGCCAACGCTGCAAAACCGTTGCAGATACTGGGTCACGGGCTTGGCGGGATGGCTGGTCTGGGTTCGGGCGTGCACCCGCCGGTAGCGGCGGGACTAGGTCAGGCCAACGCGCTGGGTGGGCTGTCGGTGCCGCGCACCTGGGCCGCGGCGGCCCCGATCAATCCCGCCGCGACGTCGCCGAGCGTGGTTGGCGATGCCATTCCGGAAACCGCGGGTGGACCGGCCGGCATGTACGGCGGGGTGCCATGGGGCGCACCGGGGGCCGGCCATGGCGCGTTCCCTGGCGGTGTCAACGGTGCCTTGAAGGTCGGGCCACGCCGGTTCGTGATGCCCCGGCCATCCGTCGCCGGATAGCAGAGGGCTGTCGACTATGAGCAATTACTTGGGCCCCTATCCGCGAGGTACTTGGTCCCGCGGACTTTTGGGGAGGCGCCGGCTCGGTGTCATGCCAACAGTTCACGACCGACCTTGGCCGCGACTTCCGCTCAGTCTTAAGGACAAGCCAACACCCGCTGCGCCAGGGCGCAAACCCCGGGCAGCAACATGCCCGACACCGACTCTGCGGTCGCATCCAGCCGGCCTGACCGCACCGGTCATCACTCAACGGCGAAAGGGGGCGCAGCACAGCGACTTCAAACTCAGGGCTACAGGCCCAACATCACCCGTGGGTGAAAACCCACATCGGAACCGACGAAAAGTAAAGGAAATACCAATGAGCAACAAATCGCGTCGTCGCGTGACGTTGGCTGCCGGTGCCATCCTGGCCGGCGCGGCCATCCCAATCGCCGCAACGGGCACCGCGTGGGCCCAAGGAGGAGATGACCTCCCGAATTACCAAACTCTGGTAAGTCAAGGTGTTCCACCAGCCGAAGCCGCAGCCGCCGAAGCCGCCGCAGCAGCCCATACACCGGTTTCGGTCTCCGACACTGCCGGTACTTTCAACGATGGGTACACGGGTGTTGACGGGGCGGCCAACTCCTCGTCCGTGCTGGGCGTCAAGAGTGACTCCGCGGTCGCCATCGGCACTGGTAGCGACGCCGTCGCTGGAGCCAACAGCACCACAACCAATGACAATGCCTACGCCAGCGGCACAAACGCCTATGCCGATGCTGGCGGTAGCAACAGCTACTTTGGCACCGCTGGCGGCAGCCATGACACTGCGTACGACATCGGCAACAACCCGAACGACAGCGGCCAATACGGCGCCGGAGCCTGGGGATCCAACGACAACCTCAGCGTCTACGGCAGCAGTGACTCCATCGCCGTCACCGGCAGCCATGACAATGTCGGTGTCGCCGGCGGAACGCCGACCAGTGGCGACTATGTGCTGGACCCCAAAAGCTATGACGTGGTAGGCGTCACGGGTAACGACATCGGTAGCTCAAGCGTTCCGGTCGATATCTCCCATGGTGGAACCGCCTTCATGCCGTACTTTGACTCGGTGACGCCGTTCGGACAGGTTGGGTTCTGAGCCCTGAGCTGGGTTGGCGCCGTCACGGCTCCGACCAGCCCAACTTTCAACCGAAAGTAGCCTGAACTGTGGGACCGGCCGGCCCCGGCTTGGCAGGGACGGCTCGTTCCCTGACGGCTGGGTGGTGCCGTGGTCGCGGCACCACCCAGCCCATCCGGTTTGTGCCCGCTCACTGAGAGCGATCTACAACAAGGCGGCCCAGAGCGCCAAGATGGCGTCAGGCGGTGTTCTGCGAACGGTGGTACGCGTCGGTGCCGTCGTCGGCGCCCAACGTGGTCAGCATGCCGGCCGCGGCCCGCTGCCAGGTGAACATCTCGGCGCGTCGGCGGGCACTGCTGCGGCGACTGTCTGTGCCGGTTGATCGACCACTGCGCGGACCGCTGCGGCGATGGCGGCCGGGTCGTTGTCGGCCAGGGCGCCGCTGTCGGCGGTGATGATCTCGGCCAGCGCCGACGTCCGCGAGACGACGACCGGTGTCCCGCAGGCCAGCGACTCCAGCGCCGCCAGCCCGAAAGTTTCGTGCGGACCCGGCGCCAATGCGACGTCGGCGGAAGCGAGCATCGCAGCGACGGTGGGCCGGTCGGCGATGAAACCGGTGAAATCGACGGGCAGTCCGGCGGCTTGCCGTTGCAGCCGTGCCCGCAGCGGACCCTCACCCATGACGACCAGCCGCGCGTCCACCCCGGCCGCGCGCAGAGCGGCCAGCGCGTCGATGCTGCGGTCGGCACGCTTCTCCACCGACAGCCGCCCGCAGTGCACCAACAGGATCTGCCCGGGCGCGGCCCACCGTCGCCGCACTGCGGCCGAGCGTCGACCCGGGTGGAACATCGCCAGGTCCACCCCCAGCGGGACGGTGACGGTGTTCGCCGCGCCCACGCGGTCGAACTCCTGGCGGGCAAACGCCGTCGTGCACACCACCGTGTCGTAGTCCGCGGCGGTGCGGGCATTGGCGAAGTCGGCGAACCTGCGCGCGAGGCGACGGGGAAGTACCTGAGCGGCAAGGCGGTCCAGTCGCTCGTGGGAGATCATGACCGTCCGGGCGCCGTGTGCGCGGCCCCACCGGCCCAACGACCGCAGCGTGAGCCGGTCGGAGACCTCGAGGGCATCGGGCCGCAGCGCCTCCAGAAGGGTGCGTACCGGCGCCGGCATCACCGCACGGTAGCCACCGGTTAGCGGAATCGAGCATGGCCGGCACGGTGATTCGCAACACTCCGGTGGACAGTCGGCTTCGCTCGGCGTGACTGCCGGGGACGATCAGGTACACCTCGTGTCCCCTGGCGCAGTACTCGGCGCCCAGACGGTCAACCGCAGTGCGGAGGCCGCCGGACCGAGGTCCGTAGAAGTTGGCGACCTGCACGACACGCATACTTTCGAGCAGAACCGTTACGCGTGTGCGCTCAACAATGTGCAGCCGACGGCGCGCTGAACACTGTGTGAATGGCTTACGACGGGTTCCGCGGTTGCGGCAGACCGGCTTCGGCGTTGCGACGTTCGAGCGCCAAGCGGTCTTTACTGCGCAGCATGCGCAGCAGCGAAATCAGCACCAGGCCGCCGACCATGTTGCCGACGACGGTGTAGCCGAACCAATACAGCCAATCCAGGTAACCGAACGGTGCGTGGTTGGTGACCAGAGCACCGAAAATAAGCAGTGAGTCGAGGATCGAGTGGAACAGTTGCAGCCCGGCGAGTAGGAACGCCCCGGCGGCGGCCGCCGCGATCTTGGCGAACAACGAATCGGTGCCGTGCTGCATCCGGGTCATCAAGGTGATGACCATTCCGGCGAGGATCGCCAGCGCAAAACTCTGCGCGGACAGCGGCGCTGTCGCGAACCGGCCGCCGGTATGCACCGCTTGGGCGTGCAGGTCCGGGAAGGCGACCATGATCAGCCACATGAGCAGCCAGCCGCCGACGAGGTTGGCGACCATTGTGCCGCCCCACAACTTGATCAGCTGGGCGATGGTCGCCCGCTTTGCGGCCACCGCGGCCACCGGAACCAGGAAGCCCTCGGTGAAGAGTTCGCTGCGGCCGAGCAGCAGAGCAAGGAACCCGATTGAGAATGCCAAGCCGGCCAGCAGGACGTTGTGTGTCTGATGCAACACCGACAGGTAGGCGAGGATGCCCATCGCAACCTCGGTGCCGCCGAAAAAGCCGGTCACCAGCACCCCGTGCCAGCTGCGCTGCAAGCGCTGCGTGCCCTGGTGCACCATCCTGATGAAGGCGTCCTCCAGCTCGTCTTCGATGGGGCTGTGGGCTTCGCCGACGCCGGGTCGGCTGATCTGACTCACGGTGGCTTCCTCGGTGCTGGACGACATGTGCACCCCGAATACTAGGCAGGCCAGCGGCGACGAGAGCCGCCAACCGGACGAGCGGAGTCACACGCGTCTCAGCTGTCACTGGGCGGCGGCAAGTGGCGTTGTGCCCCCCTCGTAGCGACAATTTCCCTGCCCCGTCAGTTGTCGCTGCGAGGTGGGCACAACACGCATACCTTCTCGCCCGTTACTCAAGTGACGGTTGAGGTCGACGACTTCACTGCGCGAGCAGATTGACCGCCGTCGCGAAGACCGAGGGCAACGCCCGCGCCGCGGGGACGATGCCTGCCCGCACTGGCGGGTGCGCACTGGCCTGCACCAGCGCCGCGGTCAGCAGTCGGTACCGCCAGGTCAGCCGGCGCCACTGCTGGTCGTAGCTGCAAGAACGCCCTGCGACAACACAATTCACCAGCAGCTGCGCGGCACCGAACGCCAGCCCCAAGCCTTCGCCGGTCAACGCGTCGATGTAGCCGGCCGCGTCGCCGACCAGCAGCACTCGTCCGGCCGAGCGTCGTGAAACCCGTTGCCGCAGCGGGCCGGCGGCGCGGTCCGGCTCGTGCGGCTGGCCGGCGATGCGCTCTTGCAGAGCAGGGAACTCATCGAGACGGCCGTCGAATCCACCCCGGCGTGACGTCAGCAACGCCACCCCCACGCAGTCGTCGGCGACCGGTGTCACATACGCCTCGGCGCCGGGCGCCCAATGCACTTCGACGTAGTCCGACCACGGCGCGGTCCGCACGTGCCGGCGGATGCCCCAGCGGCGCGGACCCGCACTGGGCAGCTCCAACCCGAGGGCCCGGCGGATGGGGGAGTGCAGCCCATCGGCGGCGGCGAGATAGCGTGCGCACCAACGGCCGGCCCGCACTGACGTCGCGTCCTGGGTCACCGGCCCGATGTCGTACTGCTCGATCTGCACACCGGCCGCCACCGTCGCGTCGAGCAGCGCACCGTGCAACACCGTCCGGCGTACGCCACGCCCGCTGCCTCGCTTGAACGGTGCTTCGACATGCCGGGTGGCGTCCCGGTAGCTGATGCCGCGCAACGGCCGTCCGTGCGGGTGCACCCCCAGGGCGTCCAGATGCCGGACGGTGTGTGGCATCAACCCCTCGCCGCAGGCCTTATCGATGGGACCGGTGCGCCGCTCGACGACGACCACCTGCAGGCCGGCCCGGGCGCCGTACAGCGCAGTCGCCAAGCCGGCCGGACCGCCTCCGACGACGAGCAGGTCGATCACGCCAGACTCGCCAGCGCGGCGTTCTCGACGCGGATCCGCGTTCTGAGCAGGACTGCGTTGAGAACCGAGAACACCAGCGCGGTGATCCACGCGGTGTGCACCAACGGCAGCGCGAAGCCTTCGGTGATGACCGCAACGTAGTTCGGGTGCGGCAAGAATCGGTATGGCCCGCCGGTGATGCGCGCCGCGCCGGGGATGACGATCACCCGGGCGTTCCACTGGCGATGCAAAGTGGCGATGCACCACCACCGCAAACCCTGCGCGGCCAGCGCAACCCCGAACATCGGCCAGCCCAATGCGGCCAGAAACGGACGGTGCAGGACGATCGGTTCGGCCAGGCAGCCCACCAGCAACGCGGTGTGCAACGCGACCATCACCGGGTAGTGGCCGGCGCCGAACTCTTGGCCGCCATGTGCCCGGCTCCAGGCGCGGTTGCTCCTGGTGACCGCAAGCTCAGCCAGCCGCTCTGCGGTGACAACCAAGATGAGCACCGAATACCAGGTCATGACCGATCACCGCCAGCGCAGCAAGACGAGTTCGGAGCTGAAGCCGGGACCCATCGCCAGCATCACTCCCGCAGTGTTGGCCGGTGGTCGCTTGGCGATGGTGTCCCGCAACACGTGCAGCACCGACGCCGACGAGAGATTCCCGACCTCGTTCAGCGAGCGCCAGGTCAATTCGAGTGCTTCGTCGGGCAACTCCAAGGACGCGACAATGGACTCAATGACCTTCGGGCCGCCCGGATGGCACACCCAGGCCGCCACTTCCGGGATGTCGAGTCCGTGCGCCGCCAGCAGGCTGGTTACGTCGGGACGCAGACTTCGCTCGATGATGTCGGCGACATCTGGAGCAAGGAACAAGTCGAATCCGGCCGGGCCGACATTCCATCCCATCGTCTGCTGCGAGTCGGGATGAAGGTGACTGCGTGATTCCACAACCGCCGGTCCCGCGGCACCGATCTGTTCGGCGCGGCGCTCACCGACCGCGACGACCGCGGCCGCGCCGTCGCCGAACAGTGCCGTCCCGACCAGGCTTGCCATCGTGCGGCCCGCCGCAGGGTAGGTGAGCGAGCACAACTCAACTGACACCAGCGCCGCAACGTCGTCGGGCGCGCCGCGCAGGTAGTCGTTGAGCCGGGCCACCCCGGCGGCACCCGCCATACAGCCCAGGCCGAACATCGGCACCCGCCGGACGTCCGGACGCAAGCCCAACCGCGCGGCGATCCGGGCTTCCAGTGACGGCACCGCAATGCCGGTGACCGTCGTGGAAAAGATGACATCAATGTCCTGCGGTTGCAGGCCCGCCTCATCCAACGCCGAAATCAGAGCGGCGCAGCCTAATTCGACCGCATGTTGGATGAAGATGTCGTTGGCCACGCCGAAGTCGGTCAGGGCCGCGTACTGTTCGAGCGGCAGAATCAGGTAGCGGCTGTTGACCTTGGCGCTGGCGTGCAGCTTGCGCAGCGGTTGCTCGAAACCCTGGAAAGCCGGGTAGCCGGTCAGTGCGTCGGTGATCTCGCTTTGTGAATAGCGGTGCGCCGGCAGCGCGCCCTGCACACCGGCGAGCACGCTGCCGATGTTGCTGCGTTGAAAAGTGTTGCGCGTCATAACTTTTGCCCTTCTCCGAAAGCGCAGTGACTCGCCGGCGACGTTGCCTGCCGAGGCTCAATCAACAACAGGTGACTTTTGTCAACAATCGATCACTTGATCCGGACGCCCGGATACCACTGAAGTCAACGACGGCTGACATACGATTCGGTTATGCCCACACCACGGTTTTCCGAGCGTTCTGGTTCACGGCCGCGCAACGCCGCCCAAACGCGCGCCGACATTCTGGCCGCGGCGCGGCGCCGATTCGCCTCCGAGGGCTACGAGCGCACCACCTTGCGCGCGATTGCGGCCGACGTCGGTGTGGACGCCGCGCTGGTGATCCGCTACTTCGGCAGCAAGCAGGACCTGTTCGCCACCGCGACCGATTTCACGATCGAGCTGCCCGACCTGTCCGACGCCGAACCCGACGACATCCCGGACATGCTGTTGCCCCGATATTTCGCAGTGTGGGAAGAAGACCACACGTTCCTCGCGCTGCTGCGGGCCGCCATGACGAGCCGGGTGGCCGCCGACACCTTGAACCGGACGCTGGCCACTCATGTCGCGCCGACCCTGCGGGGCGCCACCCCGGACCATCACCTCGAGCGGATCGCACTGACCGACGCATTCGTGATCGGGCTGGCCACCACCAGGTCCGTGCTCGCCAACCCGCCGGTGGCCAACCTCAGCCGCGAAGAACTGAGCCGATGGGCAGGCCCGGTATTCCGGCAGCTGCTGACCGGGCCGGCGCCAACGTGATCAGCGCTTCAGGACTCGTTCGCGAACCGTGTCGACGAGGAAACGCCCGGCTGAAACCGGCTGGAACGCCCGCGCGGCTTCGGTCAGGGCGTCGCGCGACTCGGCGTTGAGCTCGATATCGGCCGCGGCGACGTTGAACTCGAGCTGCTCGACGCTGGACGCGCCGGGGATGGCGACCACACCGGGCAGGTGGATCAGCCATGCCAGCGCCACCTGTGCCGGCTTGGCGTCGACCTGGGCCGCGACCTCGCGCAGGGTTTGTAGCAGCGGCTCGACCCGGCGCAGGTTCTCGGTGCCGAACAACGAGTTCACCGCCCGCACCCCGCCGGGCCGGTTGTCGACGCCGTATTTACCGCCCAGCAGTCCCTGCGCCAGCGGACTATAGGCGATCACCACGCGGTTCTCCTGCTCCGCGAACGGCACCAGGTCATCGAGTGCCTGCGGATGCGCGAGGGAGAAGTGCACCTGGTTGCTGACCACCGGCCGGCCCAGCGCGGCGTCCGCCTTCTTCCAGCGCTCCAGCGAGTAGTTGGACACGCCCACCGCGCCGATGTCGCCGCTGTCAAGCAGGCTGCGCAGCCCTGGCATGATCACCGAATCCGGAACGATCGGATTGGCCTGATGCACCTGGTACAGCGGGATGCGGTCCAGCTGCAACCGCTGCGCGCTGGCGCGCTCGCGCTGCTTGACCACCGGCGCGATCGGCGCGACCGGCATGATCTTGCTGGCCACCGCGACCTCGGCGCGCTTGTCGCCGAGTGCTTCGCCGAGAATCCGTTCGCTTTTCCCGAACCCGTAAACCTCAGCGGTATCGAACAGCGTCACGCCCAGCGCGAGGGCCCGCTGGACGATCTCCCGTGCCGGGCCTGATGCGTACTGGTCGCCGTAGCCCCATTCGCGGGATCCGAACTGCCAGGTGCCGAGCCCGATCCGGCTGACCCGGCCCACTCCGTCGACGTCTAGGTATTTCAATGACCACCACCGTAGTTGAGTCTGGCGGGCCGGCGCCGGTCACCTAGAAGGTGAAGTGCTCGGTGCGGAGCTTGTTGGCCAGAGGATGCTCGCGCAGTGCTACGCGGTGGCTCGAGCCGTCGTATCCGAATGCGGGACCGCCGACCAACTAGGGACGCCGACGGCGGTGCTCGCAAGTTCATCCGGCGTGCTGGTTAGGGCGCACGCCACGGTAGATACCGCGCCGAACGATCCACGGCATCAACACCCGGTCAATCGACCAGGCCGGAAAGCGGAACGCCTGCCCGGTGGGCGTGAAGACCTCCAACCCGTCCGGCTGCACGCCGAGCACCGAACCCCACCGCCGGTTCGGTGGCCGGAAACTGCGCAGCGGCCGGCCGGCGAAGTCGGCCCGGATATTGTGGGCCAACAGCTTGTCCGCGCGGTTGCGGGCCGAGCTGCGCAGCGGGTCGCTGGCCGCCACATCACCGACCGCGAAGACGCCGGCATGACCAGGGACCCGCAGCTGCGGTGTGACCCGAACGAACCCCTGCTCGTCGAGCAGTTCGGCCGGTAACCAGTCGGTGTTGGGCCGCACCCGCCCGATCGCCCACAGCACCGCGTCAGCGGAGGCCGGCGGTTGTCCGGTGCTCCAGCTGACCGGCCCGCCGGTGATCTCGTCGCAGCTGAAGCCGGCCGGGATCACCGCACGGTGCCCGGGATGCAACGCAACGCCCAGCTGGGTCAACCGGCGCGCGATGCTGGCCCAGATCCGCGGATGGTGGGCCGTCAGTGCCCGCGCGCTGGGAAAGTACAGCCCGATCCGCTTGTCCGGCCAGGTGCCGGCCAAATTGGCGGCGCTGCTGACTGCAGCTGCGCCGCCGCCGACGACGGCCACCGATCCCGCAGTGGCCAGCCGGCTGTGCGCGGCGCGCAGTTCGGCGTCGACCTGGGCGGCCGACTGCATGGTCGCCCGACGCCAGAAGCCGTTGCTCACGCCGGTGGAGATGACCAGCGTGTCGAAGTGCTCGGTGATGGTCTGACCGTCCGCGGCGGTGCCGAACACCGTCCGGGCCGCCAGGTCCAATCCAGTCAGCGCGGCGTGCACGGTGCGCACCCCGTCCAGGCGGCGGAACCGGTCGAACGGGATCCAGTAGTCACGGGCCCAGACCGTCGGCCGCGACAGCCGCACGCCCAGTTCCTGACCGCTGACCAGCGCCGGTTTGACGGAGATGCCGACGACGTCGGCGTGGCCGGAAAGCCGGATCGCGGTCAGGACGCCGGTGTCGCCGAGTCCGGCGATGACAACCCGTCTGCGACCCGGCCGGGTCATGCCGCCGTCCGGCGCGGTGGCCGGGGCACGAATCGCGGCACCCGGTCGACGACGTCGGCGTAGCCGGGCCGTCGCTGCAGGCTCCGTTGCTCCATCATCGGGATGCTGGCGCCGAGGAACATCGCCAGCATGGCCAGCGCCCCGGCGAACAACCACCACGCATCGCCGGGCGAGGCCGCGACACCGAACAACGCCAAGGCAAACCAGAAGCCGAACTCGCCGAAGTAGTTGGGATGCCGCGACCACCGCCACAGTCCGCTTTCCATCACCTCACCGGGACGGCGGGCCGCGACGAAACGATGCAGTTGGACGTCGGCCACCAGTTCGACCGTCACCGCGGCCAGGCCGATGACGAAGGCGAGCACCGACAGCCACCTGATGTCACGACCGGCGTGGGTGAGGCTCACATACACCGGCAGCATCCCGGCGAACACCTGCAAGGTGGGAATGAGGTGGATGGCGATCAGGTCGACGGGTAACTCGAAGCGGCCCGCGCGCTCGCGCAGCATGGCGTAGCGCCAGTCTTCGTGGCCCAGCCCGGGAAACCCGTAGATCCAGTTGGCGGTCAACCGGACCGCCCAGATCAGGACCAGCGCGGTGACCAGCCAGCAGCGCAGCTGATCGACACCGGGCCCGCTGCGGCTCCACCAATACAAGATGAGCAGAGGCGGAATGACGCTCCAGTAGGCGTCATAACAGCTGGAATTGCGGCAAGCCCGGCTGAAGGCGAACACCACCAACGTGGCCAGCACGTCGGCCAGCAGCGCATCCAGCCAGAGCCGGCCGGTGCTGGGACCCCAGGTCAGCCACACCGCGCCCGCGCTGACCGCGGCGACGTAAGCCGCCGCGATCAGCGCCAGCGACCGGGCCTTAGTCATCGGCGGGCCTCCTCTGGCGCCACGCCAGGGCCGGTGGGCGGGTCGGCAAACTGTAACAAGTTCTAACATGACCAAAAACGAGCGGCCACTGCGAAGGATGGGTCTCATGGTCGAATTGCATGTAGAGCGGACGATCGCCGCGCCTCCCGAACGAGTCTTCGACTGGTTGGCCGACCCGGCGGGCCTGACCACTGCTCCGTTGGTGCTGCGCAGCGCTTACCGCGCGGAGACGCCCGGCCCCGGCAAGGGCGCGGTGCGCCAGGTACTCGGACTGGGCACGTGGTTCCGGGAAGAGATCACGGCCTACGACCGGCCGCGGGCCTACTCCTACCACATCGTCAAGTCGTTCCCGCCGTTCAACCATGAAGGCGGCACGCTGACTTTCACCCCGACAGCAGAGGGCACGCACGTCGACTGGGTGAGCCGCTACACCCATCCGGCTGCAGCGGGCGGCAGGCTGCTGGAGAAGGCGAGCAAACGGCTGCTCAACGCGAGCTTTCAGGCGGTCCTGGCCGGCTGCGCCAAGGCCCTCGAGACATAGCCTGCGGCCTATTCGCTGTCGGCAGGGTCGAGGAGGCGCACCTCCTCGAAGTCCATCTCCGCCTGCAGTTCTCGTAGCACGAAGTCGTCGATGCGGTTCTGGTCGCGCAGTTCGGTGACGGCCCGGCGCTGTTGCTCCAGCACGCCGAGACGTATCTGCCGGATGAGGCCGTAGGTCTCGGTGAGGTCGTTGGGAACCGAACTGTCGCCGTCAGCGGCGATGACCTGCGCCTGCCGCTCGTATTGCTGCTGCAGCTTGCGCACCACGTCGTCGTCGGCCCCGAGCCGGCCGGCGACCGATGGCAGGGCCTCCAGGGCGGCCTGGGCGCCGCGGTTGCGCGCCAGTCGCAGTTCGTCAACGCGGGCAACGTCTTCGGGCATGTTGGCCCAACGGACGACGGCGGGCAGCGTGCTGCCCTGCACAAGAACGGTAACCAGGATCACCACGGACACGACGAAGATGATCAGGCTGCGGTCGGGAAAAGCGGCGCCGTTGCGCGTGGTCATCGGGACAGCCAGCGCCGCGGCCAGCGACACCGCGCCGCGGAATCCTGCCCAGCTGGACACGGTGCGCTGACGGAACCCGACCCGCCGGGTGCGCTGCGCCTCGCGACGGTCCAGAGCGCGAAATGCCACGGTGGTCAGTTCGACCCACCCGATCCGGCTGACGACGACGACACCGGTGACGGTCAAGGCCAGCAGCACGGCGTGCCTGAGCCCGCCGTCGATGTGCGAGGCGCCGCGCACTGTGCCGGGCAGCTGCACACCGACGAACACCCACAGCGATCCGTTGATCAGGAACGTCGTAATGTCCCAGAACGCGAACGCCTGTAAGCGGGAACGCGCCCGGATGACTCGGGGTCCGACATAGGTGATGACCAATGCAGCCACCATCACGGCGACCACACCGCTGCAGTCGATGGATTGAGCGAGCAGAAACGCCGCGAACGGTGTCAGCACGCTCAGAGCACCCTCTTCCAGCGGTGCGTCGATTCGCATCCGCAGCAACGTCGCCGCTGCGCCGACCAGCAGCCCGGCGGCTATTCCGCCGAGGTAGGAGCCGACGAAGCGGCCGACGACGGCGAGCGGACCGATCGAGGGCGCGCCGGTGGCCACCGCGACGCTGACAGCGAAGAGCACCAGCGCCGTCCCGTCGTTGATGATGCTTTCGGCACGCAACACGGTCAGCGCCCGCCGGGGCAGCCGCTTGGCCAGACCGGCTACGGCGGCGGCGTCGGTGGGGGACAGCACCGCGCCCAGCACCGCCGCGGCGTGTGATTCCATGCCCAGCGCTCGCGCCGTCCAGGACACCGCGACCGAGGTGGCGATGACCAGGCCGACGCTGAACAACACGATCACCCGGAGGTTTGCCCGGATCTCGCGGAAGCTGGTGTTCATGCTTTCCCAGTACAAAATGGCCGGCAAGAACAGCAGCAGCACGATCTCGCCGTGCAGGTGAATCCCGCCGAAGCGCGGGATCAAGCCCAGCAAGGTGCCGAGAAAGATCAGCAGAACGGGAGGCCCGACGCGATAGCGCTTGCCCAGCACCGTGCCCACCACGACGGTGGCGAACAACGCGACGATCACGACGAGGCCGAACACTCAGACATCCTCTCCTACCGATGTTCAACGCGCCGCGTGACATACGGGGAGATATGACCGCGCCGAGACGGGTCCGAGTCCGGTCAGGCAGGAAGCCCGCCGTCCGGCCCCGGCTCACCGGGCAGGGGGGGAGGCGGACCGGCGGGCGGGGGCCTGAGGTGGCTCACCGCGAAATCCGCCGCCTGATCCGGGGTTCCGTTCGCCGCATAGCCGACGTGGGCGACCCAGTCGTTGCCGTCGGCGCAGACCGGGTCCCCGGGCGCACAAAGCTCGATGGTCTTGGCGACGTAGGCGGGCCCGATGACGACATGCGGCTGATTGATCTGGTCCATGAAGTTGTTCGACGGCGTGCCGAACAGCGTGACCGCGGCGATGTGGTTGGCCGCGTCCGGCGCCAGCGGCTTGGGCACGTCGGCGGGATCCACGCCGGCCGGAATGTTGGCTGACGTGGCGAATCCGGCGATCGCTGCGCCTTGGGAGTACCCGCCCAGCACAATCTGGGTGCTCGGGCAATTGGCGATCTCGGATTCGATGTGGGCTTTCTCGTCGAAGAGGCCCTGATAGCCGGTGACGTAGTCATTCGTCGCGGGATAGTTGATCGGGTAGACGTCCATCGACCGCTCGCCCAGCCGCGGACGCAGGGCGTTGACGAACGCCTCTCCGGCGGAGCCGATCCCGGGCGCCTCGCTGGTGCCACGAGCGAACACCACATCGACGTCGGGGCAGGGCTGCGCTGTCGCCGACGGGACAATTGCGGTCGGCAACGAGCAGCTCGTCACCGCCGCGACGCCAAACATGCAAGCAATTCGTCGAAATTTCATGGCGTAACAGGTTACCGAAGCACACAACGACCGAACACCGCTTTCCAGGCAGATCGGCTATTTCGGCCGCAGCGTGAAGATGTGGTTGTTGTTGCCGGCCACATAAACCGTGCCTACGCTGTCGACCGCCAGCCCCCACGGGAAGATCAGGCCGGTGAACGGCAGTTCGGTCTGCGCCGTCGAGCCGACCGGCAGTTTCAGCACCCGGTTGTGGCCCCGGTCGGTGACGTACACCGACCCGGCGCCGTCAACCGTGACGCCGCCGGGATCACGCAACCCGGCGAATGGCAGCGCCGATTGCATCCGCGTGTCAGCGGGCAGCGCCAGCACCCGGTCATTACCGCCGTCAGCGACGTACACGGTGCCCTTGTCGTTGACCACCACGCCCGTCGGGCCGCGCAGACCGGTGAACGGCAGCACCGTCTGCCGGTTCGAGTCGGCGGTGAGCGCCACTACCTGGTTCCGACCGGTATCGGTCACATACACCGTGCGGCTGTTGTCCACCGTCACACCGGTCGGATCAGTCAGGTCGGTGAAGGGCAGCACGGTCTGCTGCGCCGAGCCGGCGGGAAGGATGACGACCCGTTTGTTGCCGGCGTCCGTCACGTAGACCGTGCCGCTTTGATCCGCTGTGACACCGGTCGGATGGTTGAGGCCGTCGAAGGGGAGCACCGCCTGACTGGTCGAGCCAGCCGCCAAGGCCAGTATGCGGTTGTGCCGCGGATCGGCGACATACACCGTGCCGCCGTTGTCCACGGATAGCCCTTCGGGGGCGTCGAGGTCGGTGAACGGCAGGGTCGACTGCTGAAATCGGGCGCTGCTGTTGCTGTGATCGTCTGTAACCGCCACACCGACCGCTATCACCGTCGCGACGACGGTCAGCGCGGCGGCCGTGATGAGTACGGGTCTGCGGCGCCACCAGCCCGTGCCTGGCGTCGTCGTCGGCAGTTGCTGCGGCGACGAAGGGTGGCCCTGTGGGGGGCTGTCCTGGCGGAGGTAGCCGCCGGCCCGCGGCGGGGCGGCCGGTCCTGCGGCCACGGCCGGCCGCGGCAGGGTGATCGCTGCGGCGACGGCTTCCCGGGCGGCGTGCGCCAAGTCCACCGCGGTGGCGTACCGCTCATCGGGCCGTTTGGCCATGCCCTTCGCGATGACCGCGTCCAGACCCCGCGGCAGCCCCAGATGACTGGCGGACGGCCTCGGCGGCGGGGCGTTGAGATGCGCGTTCAGCTGCGCTGCGGGGCTGTCACCGGGGAACGGGTGCCGGCCGGTCAGGCATTCGTACAGCACGCAAGCCAGCGCGTAGATGTCCGAGCGCGGGTCGACGTCGTCGTCAGTGAACCGTTCCGGCGCCATGTAGTGGAAGGTGCCGACGACGGCGCCGGCCGTTGTCAAGCCCATCTCGCCGGCCGTGCGGGCCAGCCCGAAGTCGATCAGGTAGGCGAAGTCGTCGTCGTCGAGCAAAATGTTGGACGGCTTGACATCGCGGTGCAACAGCCCCACCCGATGCGCCGCATGCAAAGCCTTGGCGACCTGCTCGACGATGTGGACCGCGCGGTCCGGCGACAGCGGCGGCCCGGCGGCCAACAGGCTTTGCAGGTCACGCCCGTCGATCAGTCGCATGTCGACGAACAGCCGGCCGTGAATTTCTCCGTGCGTGTGAATCGGTATGACGTGCGGGCTGTTCAGACGTGCCGCAGCGTGGGCCTCGCGGCGGAAGCGCTGCTGGAACACCGGGTCCGCTGAGGTGTCGGCGGGCAGGATCTTGATCGCCACCACACGGTCCAGCGCGGTGTCGTAAGCGCGCCAGACTTCGCCCATCCCGCCTCGGCCCAGCAACTCGATCAGGCGGTACTTTCCGAACGTCGTGCCCGCCAACAACCCTCCCTCAGCAACTTCGTCGGCAATCTGTCAGCACCATAACGCCGGGTCAGTGAGGGCCGCAAACATGTCGGGCCTGCGCGTCGGGCGCGAAATCAGTCCTCGAAGTCCGGCCCGATCGAACGGTTCGCCGGTTCACCCGGCCGGTGGTTGGGCTGGGCGGAGACGCGTATCCAGATGCCGGGCGGGTAGAAATCCGACCACCGGCCCGGGCTGGCGTAGTGAATTGCGAGGGCGCCGCCGGGTTGAAACTCGAAGGTGTCACCGTCCCCACAATCTCCGGGATTGTCCTCGCCGCCGAGCCACACTTTGAAAGCCATGTCCGCGAGTATGGCCGCAAACCCGCCGGGCCGATCGCTCAGGCGGCTGGTTCAGCCTCCACTTGGCGCGCACATCGTTCGGGCGGGCTGCCCCGACGCGGTCGCCTCGCTGATCACCCGGCCGTTGGCCCGGATCCGGCAGGTCAGCGATCCCGTGCCGTGACCCTGCGCGCTGAGCAGGAAAGTACGACCTGGTCCGGCGGAGAACTGCTTTGACCACGGCAGGCCGACATTCGTCTCGTGCGCCTGGTTGTAGTCGATCTCGTAGGTCAGGTACTCCGCCATGCTCGGTGCGCCGGTCACTTCATAGCGGATCACCTGGTCGCCCGCGTGCGCCGTCCAGGGTGCGCTGCCGAACGCCAGGGTGGCCGCCAGCCCGGTGAGCACGATGCGAAGCGCAGGTCTGGTCATGGTTGTTCATCGTGCCCCGCATTGGCCGTTCGCGGGCGCTTTCGCAGCCATTCGGCCGTCGCGGGCATGCGCCAATGCCGCCCGGGCGCGGTTGCCGCCGCTTAGGGTGACTCCGTGATGGGTCACTCCGAGGCCAAACGCGTTGTGGTGTGGGGCACCGGTTTTGTCGGCAAGCTGGTGATCGCTGAGATCGTCGACCATCCGCTGTTCGAGTTGGTCGGCGTCGGCGTCAGCAATCCGGCGAAGGTAGGCCGCGATGTCGGCGAGATCTGCGGCTTGTCGATGCGTTTGGGAGTGACAGCCACCGACGACGTCGACGCGTTGATCGCGCTGCAACCCGACGCACTGGTGCACTACGGTCCGACCGCTGCGCACGCCGAAGCCAACATCGCATTGATGGTTCGCTTTCTGCGTGCCGGCATCGACGTCTGCTCAACCGCGATGACGCCCTGGGTCTGGCCGACGATGCACCTCAACCCGCCGAACTGGATCCAGCCGATCACCGAAGCCTGCGAACTCGGCGAGGCGTCGTGCTTCACCACCGGCATCGACCCGGGTTTCGCCAACGACCTGTTCCCGATGACCTTGATGGGCGTCTGCTCCGAAGTGCGCACCGTGCGGGCTTCCGAGCTGCTCGACTACACCAACTACACCGGTGATTACGAGGACGAGATGGGAATCGGCCGCTCGCCCGATTTCCGGCCGGTGCTGGAAAACCGTGACGTGTTGATCTTCGCGTGGGGCGGCACTGTTCCGATGATTGCCCACGCCGCCGGCATCATGCTCGACGACATCACCACCACCTGGGACAAGTGGGTGACACCCACCGAGCGCCGAACAGCTAAGGGCGTGATCCAGCCGGGCCACGTTGCCGCCGTGCGATTCACTATCAACGGCGTCTATCAGGGCCGGACCCGCATTCAGCTCGAACACGTCAACCGCATCGGGCACGACGCCGCACCGGACTGGCCTGCCGGCAGCCAGGACGACGTCTACCGGGTGGACATCGACGGCACCCCGAGCATCTCCCAGGAGACCGCGTTCCGCTTCACCGACGGTTCGGGGCGCGACGCCGCCGCGGCGGGATGCTTGGCGACCGGGATGCGCGCACTCAACGCCGTGCCCGCCGTCAACGCGTTGTCACCGGGCTGGGTGACACCGCTCGACCTGCCGCTGATCGCCGGCGCCGGCACCATCCGCTGATCGGGCGCCTAGACAAGCTCAGACAAGCCCGGACAACGAGCCAAGCGAATACCGATAGGTTGGTGGCCGGGTAATCAGACGGAGCAGGTCGATGGGACAAGATGGCAGACGCGACGAGGCCGGCGATCGGCCTATCCATTGGGGCGACCAACTTGGCGGCGGTGACTGCCGACCGTTCCGTGAGCCGCAAACCGGTGCTCACGTTGTACGGGCATCGGCCGCCCGAAGTGGGCATTCCGTCGGAGAACCCGCACCTCGACGAGGCCGGCCTGGTCATCACCGATTTCGTGAACCGGGTGGGCTCATCGGCCCGGGTGGTCGCCACCGACGGTTCGACGCACCGCAGCGAGGTGCTCCTCGCTGATGCGTTGCGCGCCCTGGTGTATGCGGCAACCAACGGTGGCGTGAGTCCGGAGGCGCCAAAAGAGGTGGTGGTGACCTATCCGGCGCACTGGCCACCCCCGGCGGTGACCGCGTTGCGGGGTGCGCTCTCGCCGGGCTCGGGGTGGCTCGGCGCCGAGGAGCCGGTGCTGTTGGACGACGCCGCAGCGGCGGTCAATGCGCTGCAGACCAATCCCGGTCTGCCGGACAGCGGCGTCGTCGCGGTCTGCGACTTCGGCGGCAGCGGCACCAGTCTGACCCTCGTCGACGCCACCAACGGCTATCAACGCATCGGTGCCACCCTGCGGCACACCGACTTCTCCGGCGACCTGGTCGACCAGGCTGTGCTGAACCACGTCGTCGCCGACCTGTCGGCTGCGGGTTCGTTCGACACCTCCGCCACGTCGGCGATCGGTTCATTGACCCGGCTGCGGGCGGATTGCCGGCACGCCAAGGAGCAGCTTTCGGTGAATACGGTGACCATGCTCACCGCCGATCTGCCGGGGTATCGCGGCAATCTGCATCTCACCCGGGCCGATCTCGACGAAGCCATCCGCCAGCCATTGGCCGCCTTCGTCTCCGCGATTCGAGACGTGTTGCAGCTCAACGGCATACAACCATCTAATCTGGTCGCGGTCGCCGCGGTGGGCGGTGGGGCGAACATCCCGGTGGTCGCCACGACGCTGTCCGATCAGCTGCGGACGCCGGTGGTCACTGCGCCGCGGCCACAGCTGATCCCCGCCATCGGCGCCGCGCTGCGGGCTGCCCGCGGTCCGGCTGATGCGGGTGCTACCGCGCTGGCTCCCGCCGTCGATCCGGTCGCACCGCTTGCTGAGGTGACGACGGTGCTGGATCAGGCGCCGGCGACGAGCGGCGGGCCGGCGCTGGCGTGGTCGGAAGCCGACGACGACACCGGTGTCTCGCCGCTGCTCAGCGGTGAGTACCCCGCGGAAGGCGTTGCGGCGCCACCTCCTCCGGCCGAGCGCCTCGACGAAGGCCAGGTCTCGTATTCCGATGACTCTGCGAAGGTTCCCTGGTATCGGCGGACAGTGGTGCTGATCATCGCCGCGGCCATGGTGTTGCTGGCAATTGCGGGCGCGATCATGCTCGCGCTGCACCACACCTCGGGGACTGCGCCGGTGACGCCGACACCGGGCACCACCACCGGGTCAGGCGCCACCACGTCGGCGCCGCAAAGCACCGCCTCCCAGAACCCGACCGAAACCTCGCCGTCGGACACCAATCAACCGTCGTCGACTACCAGCCAAGCGCCGTCGTCAACGAGTGAAGCGCCGTCGACCACGACCACGACCACGACCACCGAGCCGTCGACGCAGACCTCGACAAGTCAGATCACGACGACGCAGCCGCCGCAATACCCCCCTAATCGGCCTTTCGGCCCGGGATTCCCGCGCGGCCCCGGCTATCCCGAACCGGGGCAGGGGCAGGGCGTTCAGGAGCCGGGGCGGGGCGGTCGCTAGTCCGTCAGGTCAGTCCTTGCTTGCGGACTCTTTCGACTCCTCGGAGTCGTCCTGCGACTTCTCTGACTTTCCGGAGTCGTCCTGCGACTTGTCTGACTTTGCGGAGTCGTCCTGCGACTTGTCTGACTTTTCTGAGTCGTCCTCTGACTTCCCGGACTCGTCGGAGGCGTCCTTGGACTCTCCGTCGCTGTCGTCGTCGCCACCCTCGTCTTCGGCGAAGGGGTGCTCGTCGGGGTCACCGAACTTCGGGTTGCCCTCGTCGTCGAGCCATTCGTTGACCGCGGTGCCGGTGATGGTCCGGTCGGTGCCCGGCATCACCGCGGTCTTCTTGTCCGAATACGCCTCGGCGATCTTCTTTACTTCTTCTTGGCCTTCTTCGCTCGGCTCATCGGAGACTTTGTCTTCCGAGACTTGGCCGATTTCGCTCATGTCTTCGCCGTGCTCGCCAGTGAACTTGTCGTCGTCGTCGTCGCTGTCCTGCTTGTCGCCGGAGTCGTGCTCGTCGCTGCCGTCCTGCTTGTCGCCGGAGTCGTGCTCGTCGCTGCTGTCGTGCTTGTCGCCGTCGTGCTCGTCGGCGCCGTCGTGCTTGTCGCCGGAGTCGTGAGATTCGCCGTCGCGGTGTTCGTCGCTGCTCTTGGTGTCCTGGTCGTCTTTGGTCTGTTCGCTGTCCTGCCCGCTCATAGCCTTCCCATCCCATCCCTCGAGTTGCGGCCCGTTGCCCGGCGCTTCCCGACCATACCCGCCGGTGTAGTGCCGGAAAGCAGTTCGAAAGTTTCGCTCAACGTGAGTGTCTTGCGACGACACTTCGACCGGTGTCGCGCTGAGGTGGGCACAACGGGCACGTCGTCGGCCAGTGGCAGAAGTGGCGGCTGTGACGAAACGCTGGCCACCCAAATCGGCTCAGTGGCCTCTGGCCACCCAATCGTCATAGTGCACGATCTCATTGCCGACGGTGGTGGTATCGCCGTGTCCGGTGTAGACGACGGTGTCGGGCGGCAGCTCGCCGAGCCGTCCCGAGATCGACTCCAGGATCGTCGGGAAATCGGAGAACGAGCGTCCGGTCGCGCCGGGACCGCCGGAGAACAACGTGTCACCGCTGAACACCGCGCTCAGCTCGGGGGCATACCAGCACACCGATCCCGGGGAATGACCCGGCGTGTGCAGCGCCCGCAGTTCGGTGCCCGCGACTTGCACCTTGTCACCGTCGGAGACCGAGCGAAAGTCCTTGTCGGGATGGGTCATTCGCCACAACACGTCGTCGGCCGGATGCAACAGCACCGGTGCGTCCAGCGTCTTGCCCAGCTCGGGCGCCACCGTCACGTGGTCGTTGTGCCCGTGGGTGCACACGACGGCAACCACGTTGCGCCCGCCGACAGCAGCCACGATGGGCTGCGCGGAGTGCGCGGCGTCGAAGACGACGACGTCGGAGCCGTCGCCGACGATCCAGATGTTGTTATCGACTTCCCAACTGCCGCCGTCGAGTTCGAAGGTGCCGTGGGTGACGATTCGCTCGACAGCCATCAGAGGATCACCACCGAGCGCAGCACCTTGCCCTCGTGCATCTTGTGGAAGGCATCTTCCACGTCGCCCAGCCCGATGCGTTCAGAGACGAACTCGCCCAGCGGCAGGCGGCCCTGCAGGTACAAGTCAATCAGGGTGGGGAAATCGCGTTCGGGCAGACAGTCGCCGTACCAAGAGGACTTGAGCGACCCACCGTGTGAGAAAAAGTCCAGCAGCGGCATGTCGATGCGCATTTCCGGCGTCGGAACTCCTACCAGGACGACCGTTCCCGCGAGGTCGCGGGCGTAGAACGCCTGCTTCCAGGTCTCCGGGCGCCCGACCGCGTCGATCACCACGTTGGCGCCGAAGCCGTCGGTGAGGTCCTGGATCGTGTCAACGAGGTCTTTCTCGGCGGCGAGTTCGGCGCTGTTGACGGTGTGCGTAGCGCCGAATTTACGGGCCCACTCCAGCTTGGTGTTGTCGGTGTCCACCGCGATGATCCGCTTGGCGCCAACCAGCGCTGCCCCGGCGATCGCCGCGTCACCGACGCCGCCGCAGCCGATGACCGCCACGGTGTCATCGCGGGTGACGGCACCGGTGTTGATGGCGGCGCCCAATCCGGCCATCACTCCGCAACCCAACAGGCCGGCCACCGCGGGGTCGGCTTGAGAATCGACCTTGGTGCACTGGCCGGCATGCACCAGGGTCTTGTCGGCGAAGGCACCGATGCCCAGCGCCGGCGTCAGCTGGGTGCCGTCGGTCAACGTCATCTTCTGCGCTGCGTTGAAGGTGTCGAAGCAGTACTGCGGGCGGCCGCGCTTGCAGGCACGGCACACACCACACACCGCCCGCCAGTTGAGGATGACGAAGTCGCCGGGCTCGACGACGGTCACTCCGGCTCCGACCGACTCGACCGTGCCGGCGGCTTCATGGCCGAGCAGGAACGGATAGTCGTCGTTGATACCGCCTTCGCGATAGGTCAGGTCGGTGTGGCACACCCCGCACGCGGTGACGTCGACGACCACTTCCCCGGGGCCCGGGTCGGGGATGACGATGTCCACCAGTTCGACCGGCTCGCCCTTCTGACGGGAGATCACGCCGCGCACTGTCTGACTCATGGCTGTCAACTTACGTCGGGCTAGGCTCTGCGCGATGGCTGCCCTCGACGTCCTCAACGACTGGCCGGTCACCACGGCCGCCGCTGCGGTCATCGGTCCGTCGGGGGTGCTGGCCAGTCACGGCGACACCGGACGCGTCTTTCCACTCGCGTCGGTGACCAAGCCGCTGGTGGCCCGCGCCGCACACATCGCCGTCGAAGAAGGCGTCGTCGAGCTCGACAGTCCGGCCGGGCCGCCCGGCGCCACGGTGCGCCACCTGCTGGCACACGCGTCGGGGTTGTCGATGCATTCCGACAACAGACTGGCCGCACCGGGCGTCCGGCGGATCTACTCCAACTTCGGGTTCACCGCGTTGGCCGAGACGATCCAGCAGGAGTCGGGCATCGAATTCAGCGCCTATCTGACCGAGGCGGTGCTGGAACCGCTGGCCATGGCCGACACCCGGCTGGACGAGGGGGCGTGGGCAGCGGGGTTCGGCGCGGTCTCGACCGTGGCGGACCTGGCCTCCTTCGCCGTCGACCTGCTGGCGCCGTCGACGGTGTCGGCGCAGACGCACACCGAAGCGACCGAAGTGCAGTTCCCCGGACTGGACGGGGTGCTGCCCGGCTACGGCGTGCAGCGGCCCAACGACTGGGGGCTGGGCTTCGAGATCAGGAGCACCAAGTCGCCGCACTGGACCGGCGCGTCCAACTCCGCGCAGACCTACGGCCACTTCGGTCAGTCGGGCACCTTCATCTGGGTGGATCCGGCCGCCGTACTCGCCCTGGTGGTGTTGACCGACCGCGATTTCGGTGCGTGGTCGCTGCCGCTGTGGCCCGCGTTGTCCGACCGGGTGATTGCCGACTTACGCGCAGACTAGCGCAACAGGGGTCACACAAGGCACAATAGACACGCAAGGCACACAAATACCAGAATCATGCTCGTTCGCGCTCACCAGGTCGTTGGGGAAGACGTCCCTCGTGAAGCCGAAGGAGCAGCAGATGCGCACGTCAAACCAGTTCGCCGAGGTGACGACCGGTGTGGTGTACATCCACGCCTCGCCCGCCGCGGTGTGCCCGCATGTCGAGTGGGCGCTCACCACGGCGTTAGGGACCGGTGCAGCCCCGGCGAACCTGAAGTGGACGCCGCAGCCGGCGATGCCGGGTCAGTTGCGTGCCGTGACCAACTGGGTCGGCCCGGTCGGTACTGGCGCACGGCTGGCCAGCGCGCTGCGCTCCTGGTCGGTGCTGCGTTTCGAGGTGACCGAGGATCCCAGTCCCGGAGTCGACGGACAGCGGTTCAGTCACACACCGCAGCTGGGACTGTGGAGCGGCACGACGAGCGCCAACGGTGACATCGTGGTCGGGGAGCTGCGGCTGCGGTCGATGATGGCCTCCGGCGCCGACGCGCTGGCCGCCGATCTGGATTCGGCGTTGGGTACCGCCTGGGACGAAGCGCTGGAGGCCTACCGCGACGGCGGCGACGTCGGGGAAGTCAGCTGGCTTACCCGGGGAGTGGGCTAGCTCCACCGCGCAGGATCTGCAGCGCGCCCGGGACGACGGAGATCTCGGCCGGCAGGGCACCGACGTAGTCGCCGTCGGCGTAGGCGTTGATACCGGGTGACTCGACCTGCACCGAGGTGGCGCGCGCTGTCGTCACGTCGTCGAGGTGAATGTGGGTGCCTTTGAACACCGTGGGAAACAGGCGGATCAGCCGCGCCCGCGACGCGGTGTGCACCATGGTGATGTCGAGTTGGCCGTCGGCATGGTCGGCGCCCGGGCAGATCAGCATGCCGCCGCCGTAGCTGCGGGTGTTGCCGAACGCGGCGAGGGTGAGCGCGGTGCGGATCTCTTGTGCTTCGTCGAGTACCAGCCGAAACGGCAACAACCGCAGCTGGGAGATCTCGGCGAGCATCGCCAGGTTGTAGCGCATACGACCGCGCGGCCAGCGCATGCGGTTGGTCCGGTCGCTCACCAGCGAGTCGAATCCCGTTGCGGCGACAGTGCCGAACCACTTCGTGCTGCCGTCGGCTGTCTTGATACGGCCCAAGTCGGTGGTTTCCGCCCAGCCGTCGGCAACCACGTCGGCGGCGGCCACCGGATTGCGGGTAGGCAACCCGTATTCGCGGGCGTGGTCGTTGCCGGTGCCGGCCGGGATGACGCCCAGCGGAATGTCGCTGCCGGCCAGCGCCTGCAGCGCAAGAGAGATGACGCCGTCACCGCCGGCGACCACCAACGCGTCTGTGCCCCCTTCGACGGCCGTGTCGATCAGGCGACGGGCGTGTGCGGCGTCGGCGCCGACGATCTCGACCGCGTCGACACCGCGCTGTTGCCACCGGGCGATCGCTTGTTGGGCGGCGAGCGGGGCGTTCCCGTGCCCAGAGGCGGGGTTGGTCAGCACGGTCACCTGGCCGATTTCTCGCCGGTGCAGCCGACCGGTCACGGAATCAGCTTGCCCGGGTTGAGAATTCCGGCCGGGTCGAGCGTCGTTTTGACGGCCCGCAGCAGCTGAACTCCGAGTTCGCCGACCTCGTCGATCATCCAGGGCCGGTGGTCCGAGCCCACCGCATGGTGGTGTGTGACGGTTCCGCCGGCGGCGACGATCGCGTCGGTGGCGGCCGCCTTGGCCGTGCGCCACTGCTCGATCGGATTACCCCGTTGCCCGGCGACGACGGTGAAGTACAGCGAGGCGCCGGTGGGATAGACGTGCGAAATGTGGCACAGCACCAGCGCCGGTGTGCCGGACGCGGCCAGCGCGGCGGTCAGCGCCTCGCTGACCGCGGTCTTGAGGGCCGGCAGGTTTGACCAGACGGTGGCCGTCTCCAACGTCTCGCACAAAGCGCCCGCGGCCAGCAACGAGTCGCGTAGGTAGGGCGCGCCGAACCGGCCGTGTTCCCAGGCCCGGGCCGGCCCCTCACCCAGCGACGTACCGCCGTGTGCGGCCAACACGGCCCGGGTTTCGTCGTGCCTGCTCTCGACATGCGCTTCGGTGCCCTCGAACACCGTGATGGCCAGACAGCCGCCGGTCAGCTGATCTTCACCGATCGACTCGGCGGTGGCGAGGTTAACGCCGGTTTCGGCTTCGTCAGACAGCCGGATGACGGTGGGTCCGGTGCCGGTTTGGGTGACCTCCCGAAGCGCGGCGGCGCCGGCGGCGAAGTCGGGAAACGACCACGCCTCATAGCGAACCGCCGCCGGAATGCGGTGCACCCGCAGCCGTACCCGTGTGATCACCCCGAGCACGCCCTCAGAGCCGATCAGCAGTTGGCGCAGGTCGGGACCGGCGGCCGATTCGGGGGCGCGGCCCAGCTCCAGTTCGCCCACCGGCGTGATCACCCGCAGCCCCCGGACCATGTCGTTGAACCGGCCGTATCCGGCGGAGTCCTGGCCCGACGAACGTGTGGCGGCGAAGCCGCCGATCGTGGCGAACTCGAAGCTCTGCGGGAAGTGCCCGAGCGAAAAGCCGTGCTCGCCCAGCAGCCGTTCCGCGTGCGGGCCCGTCACACCGGCGCCCAACACCGCCTCACCGGACACCGGGTCGAGCGCGAACAGCTGGTCGATCCGACGCAGGTCGAGCGCGATGACCGTGCTGAACCGGCCGCGAACCGGATCGAGTCCGCCGACCACGCTGGTGCCGCCGCCGAACGGGACGACGGCGATGCCATGCTGCGAGCAGTAGCGCAGCACCGCGGCTACGTCGTCCTCCGTGGGCAGCACGACGGCGTCGGGTGCGTCTTGAACGCCGGAGTCGTTGCGCCGCAACAAATCCAACGTCGACTTGCCGCCGGCGTGCAGCAAGCGGTCCTGGTCACCCAGGCGGCAGTAGCCGGCGCCGACGATCGCGGTCAGAGCGTCGCGATCGGCGTCGGTCAACGCCGTGGGGCGCAGCCGCACTTGGTCCGCGTCGAGCCGGGGATCGTCGGACTCGACGACGCCGAGGGCCTGCTGCAGCAGGGAGAGGATGGCCTCGGAGAGCGGCTTGGCGGCCGCGGGATCACCCCAGGCGTTCCACTTCATTGGCGGCAGCAGTGCCTCGGGTTCGGCCATGCGTTACTGTATCTGGCCTGATGCACAACCCGTCCGCGCTCAACGCGGCGCGCCGCAGCGCGGAACTGACCGCACTCGCGGACGGCGAACCGCTCGACGTGCTCGTCATCGGCGGCGGCATCACCGGCGCCGGGATAGCGCTGGACGCCGCTACCCGGGGGCTGCGAGTGGCGCTGGTGGAAAAACACGATTTGGCGTTCGGCACCAGCCGGTGGAGTTCCAAGCTGGTGCACGGCGGCTTGCGTTACCTCGCCACCGGCAACGTCGGCATCGCGCGCCGGAGCGCCGTCGAACGCGGGATCTTGATGACCCGCAATGCTCCGCACCTGGTACGCGCCATGCCACAGCTGGTTCCGCTGTTGCCGTCAATGGGCCGCACCGAGCGGACGCTGATACGTGCCGGCTTCCTGGCCGGGGACGCTCTACGTTGGCTGGCCGGCACGCCGACGTCCATACTGCCGCGCTCACAGCGGCTTTCGCCGCAGCGAGTGCTCGACATGGCGCCGGCGGTCCGCTGCAACGGACTCGACGGCGGCCTGCTGGCTTACGACGGTCAATTGATCGACGACGCCCGACTGGTCACGGCCGTGGCGCGCACCGCCGCTCAGTACGGCGCCCGGATCCTCACCTACGTCGCCGCCACCCAGGCCACCGGATCCTCGGCGCGCCTGGCGGACCAGCGCACCGGGGAGTCGTTCGACGTGTCCGCCCGCGCCGTCATCAGTGCCGCCGGGGTGTGGGCGCAGGGAATCGATCCGTCACTGAAGTTACGGCCCAGCCGCGGAACACATCTGGTGCTGCCCGCCGAGACGTTGGGCAACCCCGTCGCCGCGCTCACCATACCGATCCCCGGGGAGTTGAACCGTTTTGTGTTCGCCATGCCCGAGCAGCTCGGCCGGATCTATCTCGGCTTGACCGACGAAGAGGCGCCCGGACCCATTCCCGATGTGCCACAACCGAGTTCGGAAGAAGTCACCTTCCTGCTGGACACCGTCAACACCGCGTTGGGCATCGCCCTGGACGCCGGTGATGTCATCGGTGCCTACGCCGGGCTGCGGCCACTGATCGATGCCGGGGAAGGCCGCACCGCCGACGTGTCGCGCGATCACGCCGTCGTCGAATCACCCGAGGGCGTGGTCAGTGTGATCGGCGGCAAACTGACCGAATACCGCCATATGGCCCAAGACGTCCTCGACCACGCCGTCGGCTTGCGGAGACTCACCGGCGACACCTGCCGCACGCGCGATCTTCCGCTGGTCGGAGCGTTGACCAACCCCGGCTCGCCGGTGGCGCTGACCACCGATCTGCCGGCCTCGCTGGTCGCGCGCTACGGCGCAGAAGCGGCCAACGTCGTCGCGGTGGCGCGCTGTGAGCGGCCTACTGATCCGGTTGCGGACGGGATCGATGTGATCCGAGCGGAATTCGAATACGCGGTCACCCACGAGGGCGCGCTTGAAGTGGACGACATCGTGGACCGCCGAACGCGGATCGGTTTGGTGGCGGCTGATCGGGCTCGGGTGGTCGACGTAGCCGAAGAGTTCTTGGCGCTGCGCTGAAGGTCTGCTCACGCCGTCACAGCTGTCACGGCGGAGAAGGAATGTACTTTGTGCCCACCTCGTAGCGACAGCTGTAGGGCTGGTTCCTTTGTTGTCGCTTTGAGGTGGGGGCAACGAGTCGTGCGCTCCACAGCGGGGCAACTATGACCACTGGCACCGGCGGTTCTCGATGGGAATCGGATACAGTGGGCGCAAGGCGGAACTCACCCGTATCGGTAAGGTCGCACTATGGGCAGCAATAAGAGTCAAGCGGCGAGCACTCGGCGGCTGGCACAAAGGACGCGGCGCCTCGATCCGTCCTTGGACGCGGCCATCCTTGAGGCGACGCTGGCGGGCGTGGCCGAACTCGGCTACGACCGGTTGACCATGGACGACATCGCGTCGCGAGCCGGCGTCGGAAAGGCCGCGATCTATCGCCGATGGGCGTCGAAGGCCATGGTGGTGGCCGACGCGGTCGCCCACTGGCGACGACGTCTCGGTCCCGTCGAGCCGCCCGACACCGGCAGCCTTCGCGGCGACATAGCGGCATTGGTCGCGGCCGTGCCCGAGCTAAATGCCGCCGATATCAGCACAGTTCAGGTGATCGTCGGAGTGGCGACGGCAGCAATACACGACCCCGTCCTGGCGGCTGCCCTGGACGACCTGGTGCTCTATACCCCCCGGCACATGATCGGAGTGGTCCTCGGGCATGCGGTGGCTCGCGGCGAAATCCCGGCCGACCGTGACCTGAGTCTGATCCCCGACGCCGCCATGGGCCTCAACGTGCTGCGGGTGCTGACCGGGCGGCCTATCGACCGGGTATTTGCCCGCCGGGTGCTCGAAGGCGTGATTCTGCCGCTTGCGGGCGCGCCGGCGCCGTAGCAGTTGCGCGTGGTGCTCAGCGGTGCCATAGTCGATTCTATACGGAACTATTCAGTGCCGTTTAGCAAGGAGGACGCATGAGCGACAACGTCCCGGTGTTAATCGTCGGCGCCGGCGCAGGGGGGCTGTCGACCTCGGCGCTGCTGGCCAAACACGGCGTCCGATCGCTGATCGTCGAGAAGCGCCGCGAGATGTTCATCTACCCGAAAGCGCGCAACCTGAGTTTTCGCAGCCTGGAAATCCTGCGCGGCTTGGGCCTCGCCGACGATATCCACGCAATCGCCGACGGCGTCTCGGGGATGGTCGCCAAGCCGACGCTGAATAGCGCCGAAGAGACAAAGGCGTTGGACGCCAACGCGATCTTCGCACCCTTTGAGCAACTGAGTCCCGAGCCTGCCGGGCAGTATTGTCCGCAAAGCGCTTTGGAGCCGATTCTGCTCGCCTACCTCCGTGGGCATGGCAGTATGGCACGCTACGCTGTCGAATTGCGCTCGTTCGAGCAGGACGGCTCTACCGTGAAAGCTGCATTGCAGGTTCGGGATTCGGGAGCACTGGAAACAGTGCGCGCCGACTACCTCGTCGCCGCCGACGGCGTGCACAGCCCGATCCGCGACGCGCTCGGCGTGACCACCAGCGGTTACGGGGCGTTGCCAATCTATGTCGTTTTCATCTACTTCCGTGGCGACTGGCGGCAATTCGTGCCGAACTTCGGGGACGGGGACGCCGTGCAGGTCGAAAACCCCGAGGTGCAGGGAGTCTTTTTGCCGGTCCGCGACGACTTCGGCATGTTCATCACCACTTACTTTCCGCGCAAGGGGCAAACCGCCGCTCAGTTCACCAAGCAGCATTGCCGCGAGATGCTGACCAAGGCGATTGGTGAGCCGGTCGACCTCGATGTGGTGGATGTCGCGCCGTGGCAGCCCTACGAGCAAGTGGCCGATCAATTCAACTGCGGCCGGATCTTTCTTGTCGGCGACTCAGCGCACACCATGCCGCCGTTCAAGGCTGGTGGTGCCAACACCGCGATTCAGAGTGCGCACAACCTCGCCTGGAAGCTGGCCGCCGTCTTGAACGGAACCGCCGATCCCGGGCTGCTGGCGACCTATTACAGCGAGCGGCACCCGGTCGGGCGGTTCAATGCGCGTCAGTCGCTGACCGGACCCGCGCTTTCGTTTCTGCGGTTGGACGACAACGAGCCGCGTCTGGCGCCGGACGAGGAGGCGCCGATGTTCGCGCTGTTGGCCGGTTATCAATACCAGTCTGCCGCGGTGCTGAGTGACGCTCCGGCTCAACAGGATCCGGACGACATTCTGCTCGTCGACGAACTGCGTGGGCAACCCGGCACCCGGCTGCCGCATGCCTGGATACGTCGCGACGGCAAGTGCATGTCCACGCTGGACTTGCTCGATACGGGGTTCTCGCTGTTTACGGCGGATGAGCGATGGCGTGCAGCCGTCCAGTCGGCCTCGACCGCACTCGGCGTCTCGATCACCTTGCAGTGCATCGCACCCGATGAGTGGGCGGCCATGACCGCGCTGCAACCAGACGGCGCGCTGCTGGTGCGTCCTGACGACTTCATCGGCTGGCGGACCGACGTGCTGCCTGCGCACCCCGAAGACGATCTGCAAGAGGCACTTTCGGCTATTCTCTGTCGCGGCTGAGCCGCCGCTCTGCACGAACGTAACGCCGTTGCGAACCTTCGCGCGCTATTTCGCCGTGGCGTTACGCTCGCGGTGGCTTACAGCGGGATGTTCTTGTGCCGGCCGCGGCGCGCCGGCGCCTCGGCCAGCGCCTCGCTCAGCTTGCTGCGGGTATGCGCCGGGTCGATCTTCTCGTCGACCACACCGATGTCGATGGCACTGTCCACCCCGCCGGCGATCCGCTCGTGCTCGTCAGCGAGCTCGTTGTGCAGCGCTTCCCGCTCATGCTCCGGCGCGGCAGCCAGCTTGCGCTTGTGCAGGATCCCCACCGCAGCCTTCGCGCCCATCACCGCAACCTCGGCGTCCGGCCAGGCGAACACCTTGGTGGCGCCCAGTGACCGGGAATTCATTGCGATGTAGGCCCCGCCGTAGATCTTGCGGGTGACCAGCGTGACCCGCGGCACCGTGCTCTCGCCGAACGCGTGCAGCAACTTCGCACCGCGGCGGACAACACCGCCCCACTCTTGGTCGACGCCCGGCAGATACCCGGGTACATCGACGATGACGACCAGCGGGATGCCGAACGCGTCGCACAACCGCACGAAACGTGCTGCCTTTTCGGCACTTTCGGAGTTCAGGCAGCCACCCAGGCGCAGCGGGTTGTTGGCCAGCACACCTACCGTCCGACCGGAGAGCCGACCCAACCCGACCACCATCGACGGCGCCCACTTGGCCTGGAACTCGTCGAAGGACGCGGCCCCGTCTTCTCCCGAGTCGAGGATCGCGGTCACGATCGGGCGCACGTCGTAGGCACGCCGCGCCGACTCGGGCAGCAGCGCCCGGATGTCGGTGTCGCCGGCCTCGGCCTTGCCGCGGTCGAAATGTCCCTGTTGAGCGAACAACCCGACCAACCGGCGCCCGCGGGCGTAGGCGTCGAGCTCGTCGTCGGCGACGATGTGGCACACCCCGGACTTCTTGTGGTGGGTTTCCGGCCCACCCAGCGACGCCATGTCGACGTCCTCACCGGTGACGCTGCGCACGACGTCGGGTCCGGTGACGAACACCCGGCCCTCCGGCGCCATGATCACCACGTCGGTCAGCGCCGGCCCATAGGCAGCTCCACCGGCGGCGAACCCCACGACCACCGAAATCTGCGGGACGTACCCGGAGGCCCGGATCATGGCCTCGAACACCGTCCCGACCGCGTGCAGCGCGCGCACGCCTTCCGCCAGCCGGGCGCCGCCGGAGTGCCAGATGCCCACGATGGGGCTCTGCTCGGCGATGGCGGTGTCATAGGCGTTCACGATGTGCGAGCAGCCCTCGGTGCCCATCGCACCGCCCATCACCGTTCCGTCGGTGCAGAACGCGATGGTCCGCACGCCGTTGACGGTGCCCGCGGCCGCCAGCACCCCGGAGCGGTCCCGCTCGTGCAACAGCTCGACGCTGTCGTCGTCGAAGAACGCGCTCAGTCGCAGCAAGGGATCACGAGGGTCGAGCGACTCGCTGACCGCCTCGGGGGCCACGATCGTCACGGCAGTTCTCCTGTCGATAGGTCCAACGTCAGTATTTGCCGAAAGCCAACGCGACGTTGTGTCCGCCGAAGCCGAAGGAGTTGTTGACCGCGTACTCGTACTTGCCCGGTCGCGGTTGGCCGGCCACCACATCCAGGTCGATCTCCGGGTCCAGGTTGACCAGGTTCAACGTCGGCGGCACGATCTGGTCGCGCAGCGTCAGCACCGTGAGAATCGACTCGACGGCGCCGACCGCGCCGACCGAGTGGCCTAGCGCGGACTTGGGCGCATACACCGCCGGGTGGTGGTCGCCGCCCAGGGCGTTGTTGATGGCTTTGGATTCCGCGAGGTCGCCGACCGAGGTACCGGTGGCGTGCGCGTTGACGTGGTCGATGTCGGCCGGCGTCAGGTCCGCGAGCTGAATCGCCCGGGTGATAGCGTGCCCGGCGCGTTCTCCGTTGGGATCGGGGGCCACCATGTGGAAGCCGTCAGAGGTGACGCTGGCCCCCATCAGCCGGGCCAAAATGTTGGCCCCGCGAGCTTTGGCGTGGTCTTCGGTCTCGATGACCATCAGGGCGCCGGCCTCACCGAACACGAACCCGTCGCGGTCGCGGTCGAACGGACGGCACGCACCGGCCGGGTCGTCATTGTTCTTCGACAGCACAATGCGCATCGAGGCGAACGCCGCGATCGGCACCGCCTCGATTTTGGTCTCGACGCCCCCGCAGATCGCCATGTCCGCCTCGCCGAGCACGATCTGCTGCCACGCCCGGGCGATGCCTTCCGAACCGGACGCGCACGCCGACACCGGGGTCATCACCCCGGACTTGGCGTGGCGTTCGAGCCCCACTGCGGCGGCAGCGCCGTTAGGCATGTACATCTGTACGATCAGCGGGTGGACCGCCTTCATGCCGCGTGAGCGCATGTCGTCGTAGCCGAAGATCAGTTCCTCGGTGGAACCCAGGCCAGTGCCGATCGACACCGCCAGCCGGCGGGTGTCGACCTCGGGCGCACCGGCGCTGTCCCACACCCGCCGGCCGAGGATGGTCGCCATCTTCTGCAGGTAACCCAACCGGCGGTTTTCGATGCGGGTCAGCTGGCTGTCGAACTCCTCGAGGATGTGCCCGCCGATGCGCACCGGTAGGTCGAACTCCTCGACGAACGGGTCGTCGAGCTTGCGGATGCCGCTTTGGCCGTCCAGCAGCAACTTCCACGTGGCTTCCGCGTCGGTTGCCAGGGCAGTCGTCATGGCAAAGCCGGTGACGACCACATTGGGGAAACCCCTCCCCGTAACAAGTCCGGTCATGGGTCTTGCTGACGTTCCTTTCGTGACTTCTAGTAACGCCCGAAGGCGAGAGCGACGTTGTGCCCACCGAAGCCGAACGAGTTGTTGATCGCGTAACGGTATTCGCCGTAGCGGGGTTCACCCGCGACCACGTCCAGATCGATCTCGGGATCTGGTGTCTCGTAATTCAGCGTGGGTGGGATGACTCCGTCACGCAGGGTGAGCACGGTGAGCGCCGACTCCAGTGCGCCCACGGCGCCGATGGAGTGGCCCAGCGCGCCCTTCGGCGCGTACACCGCGGCCTGCTCACAACCGGCGACCCGGATGGCGTTGGCCTCGGCGGCGTCACCGATCGACGTTGCTGTTGCGTGTGCGTTGATGTGGTCGATGTCGCTCGACGACAAGCCCGCCAACTCCAGCGCGCGCTTCATCGCCTGACCGGCGCGGATACCGTCCGGCGCCGGCGCGACCATGTGGAAGGCGTCGGAGGTGATGCCGGCTCCCATCAGCCGGGCCAGCGGCTTGGCGCCGCGGGCCTTCGCGTGCTCCTCGGTCTCGATGACCAGCATCGCGCCGGCCTCGCCGAACACGAACCCGTCCCGGTTCTTGTCGAACGGGCGCGACGCCCCTTCGGGGTCGTCGTTGTTGGTCGACATCGCCCGCATCATCGAGAACGCCGCGATGGGCAGCGCCTCGATGCCGCCCTCTACACCGCCGCAGACGGCGATGTCGGCGTCACCCAGGACGATCTGGCGCCACGCGTGAGCGATCGCCTCCGAGCCTGACGAGCATGCCGAAACCGGGGTCATCACCCCGGCCCGGGCACCCAATTGCAGGCCGACGACGGCAGCGGCACCGTTGGGCATGATCATCTGGACGGCGAGCGGGGACACCTTGCGGGGCCCGCCCTCGTTCATCAGGTCGTAGCTCTCGACGATCCGCTCCGCGCCGCCCAGACCGGTACCGACCACGACGGCGAACCGGTCCGGGTCGACCTCGGGAGTGCCGGCGCTGTCCCACAACTGGCCGCTGAGATGCTTGGCCATCCGCTGGACATACGACATGCGTCGCATGTCCAGCCGCCCCATGTGGTCGTCAACGGACTCTTTGAGGTGGCCACCGATCTTGACCGGCAGGTCCCACTTCGTGACGAACTCGTCTTCGAGAACGCGGATGCCGCTTTCGCCGGCCAGTAACGCCTTCCACGTGCCCTCGATGTCCGCCGCTACCGACGTCGTCGCTGTGACGGCGGTTACCACCACACTCGGGTAACCGCCGTTAGCAGTGGAAGGTTTGGTCACTTGCTGTCCGCATCAATCCTGGCGCGGACGGCTTCGGCCTTATCCGGGTTCTCCGACTCGAGCTTGGCACGCAGCGCCTGCGCGGCCTCGGGGTTCTCTTCCTCGAGCTTCTGGATGTACTCCACGACGTCACCGACGGTGCGCAGACCGGCGAGGTCCTCGTCCGGAATCTTGACGCCGTACTTGTCTTCGGTCTGCACGGCGATCTCCACCATCGACAGCGAGTCGATGTCCAGGTCGTCGACGAACGACTTCTCCGGCGTCACCTCGGACGGCTCGATACCGGTAACCTCTTCGATGATCTCGGCGAGACCGGCGATGATTTCTTGCTGACTGACAGGCACAGCGTTTTCCCTTCGTGATGTGTTTTATTACTGCGTGAACATGCGATATGCGATTGTGCTGGGGTCAAAGCCGGGCTAGTGCAACTCGGCCAGTGCCTCCAGGTCTGTGGGCGACTTGACGGCATGGGCCGGCACACCCTTGAGTTCGCGTTTGGCGATGCCGGCCAGCGTGCCTGCCGGCGGAAACTCAACGATTGCGCGGACATTGTTCTGACGCAGGGTCGCGGTGCACAGGTCCCACCGCACCGGCCGAGTCAACTGAGCGACCAGCTTCTCGATCGCCTCCGCGGCCGACGATACCGGCTTCCCGTCGTAGTTCGACAGCAGCGTGGCGGTGGGCTCGGCGATTTGCACCTTCGCTACTGCCGCGGAGTAGCCGTCCAGCGCGGAAGACATGAACTCGGTGTGAAAGGCCCCCGCGACGCCCAGCGCACGCACTCGTGCCCGGGCCGGTGGGTCTTCGGCGAGCTTGTCCAGGGCATCCAGGCGACCCGCGGCCACGATCTGTCCGGCGGCATTGCGGTTGGCCGGAACGAGGTCGAGCTGCTCGAGCCGGGCCAGCACCTCGGTCTCGTCACCGCCGAGGACCGCCGACATGCCGGTCGGCTCGTTGGCGCATGCTTTGGCCATTTCGGCGCCACGGGTAGCGGCCAGCGCGACCGCGTCGTCGGGCGAAATGATGCCCGCGATCGCGCACGCAGCGATTTCCCCGACAGAGTGACCTGCGACAATGCGCTGTGGTCCGTTGAGCAACCCGCGGCCGGTCAGCTCCCGGTGCGCGAGCAGGGTGGCCGCCACCACCAGCGGCTGCGTGATCGCGGTGTCGGTGATCTCCTCGGCCGAGGCGGTGGTGCCCAGCCGGACCAGGTCCAGCCCACTGGCCGAGGACCAGGCCGCCAGCTGGTCGGCCGCGCCGGGCAGCTCCAGCCACGGCGAGAGCATCCCAGGTGTCTGCGATCCCTGTCCGGGCGCAAGTAAAGCAATCACATGTTTAAGGGAACACTGTGAAAACGGTTTTGCAGGGTGTAAGGGATTATGAATGTTGTCTTAGGTTTTTGTGGAACCCCTACAAAACGCGGTGGAGATGCGACGTGTTCGATATCACCTCGCGACCTGTCACCCGGACCGCTGCATGTCCGTCGGCATCAGAGTATGAGTGCTGGGCTGCAGGTCGCGGGGGTTTCCGATGCGGGAGTGGTGCATCTGGTAGGCAAGTTGACCGACGGTGGCCGCCACCCGCAACACGTAGGCGTCTCGCGGCTGCGTGGGATCCCGGCCGGTGAAGTCGGCGATGCGGCGCAGCCGGTAACGCACCGTGTTTGGATGAACGAACAATTGGCGCGCGCACGCCTCGACGGCGCCTCCGCAGTCCAGGTAAGCGTCCAATGTCTCGCTCAGCGTCGGCCCGGCATCGGCCAACGGCCGCATCACGTCAGTGTGCAGTGCCGCCAACGCCGAGGCGTCGCCCATCAGCGCCCGCTCGGGCAGCAGTTCACGTGCCAGTACCGGTCGCGGCGCCCCGCGCCAGCCGCCGACGGCGTTCATACCGGAGATCGCCTCGCTGGCGCTGCGGTAGGCCGCGGTGAGCATTGGCGCGGTCGGCCCGATCACCACCGGACCGTCGGAGAAAGTGGCCAGCAGGTCGTTGAAGAATTTATCGGTCGGCGACAAATGGCCGGACACGATCGCCACCAGCCAAGTGCCGTGCACGTCGGTCAGCGCTGCGCGTCCGTGCCGGGCGGCGACATCGCGAACGCCCTGGCTGGCCAGCCGGCGCGCGTCCTGGCCGTCGGTGCCGTTCTGCCCATTGGCCGGAGTGCCGACCACGACGGTGGCCGGGGCGGTGGTGTCCCAGTTGAGTGCGGCGGCCCGCGACAGCAATTCGGCGCCGCTGTCGCCGCGCACTACCGCATCCACCACGCTGGCTTCCATCCGGCTGTCCCAGGTGCCGCGGGCTTCCGCGGCGTCGGCGTAGGCGGTGGCGGCGGTGAACGCCAAATCGCGGCTGTACTTCAGAATGCCCACGGTCAGGGCGGTCAGCTGCTCGTCGTCACGGGCCAGCAGCGGGACTACTTCTTCGAAGAACTCCATGGTGACCCGCACCATGTCGACGCTGTGGCGCAGCGCGATGCGCCGGGTCAGATCCTGCGGCACCAGCTCGAACGCTCGGGCGGTGTAGCTGACGTTGCTGCGCGGGTCCTGCATCCACTCGACGAAGTTGACGACGGCGGTCTGCACCACGAGCGCCACACTGGCGCGCTGGGAAGCTTCCAGGTCGGCGAAGAAGGGCAACCGCTCTCCCATCGCGTTCACCGCTTCGGTGGCCAATCGGCCGGAATACTGCTTGAGCCGCCGCAGCAGCGACTCCGGAACTCTGTCCAGCAGCTCCAGCGTCGAGCGTGGCAGCACGAACTGCTTGTCGGCCATGACTAAAAACTACGCCGCTTTTGTGGTCGGAACCGCCAAGGACATCCAGGTCGGCTCCAACGTGACGGTGGCGTCCCGCTCGGCGTTGAACGTGACGGTGGCGTCCCGCTCGGCGGCGCGTCAGGCGCCCGGCCCTGGATCCGACGTCTGCTCCGGCGCGGCAGCCACGTCGTCGATCTTGTACTGGCGGGCCGCGGCAACCGCTACCGAAGGGTCGATTTCACCGTCGCGGGCCAGCGCCTCGAGCACCGCGACGACTTGCGATTCGGCGTCGGTGTTGAAGTACCTGCGCGCGGCGGGGCGGGTGTCGGAGAAGCCGAACCCGTCGGTGCCCAGGGTGACGTAGGTGCCGGGGACCCAGGGCCGAATCTGCTCAGGCACTGCACGCATCCAGTCCGACACCGCGACGACCGGGCCGGCCGAACCTGCCAGCGCCCTGGTCACATACGCCTCGCCGGCCGGGCGGTCGGGATGGCGCAGCTGCTCTTTCTGCACGGCGATGCCGTCGCGGTTGAGCTCACTCCAACTCGTCACCGACCACACGTCGGCAGCGACGTCCCATTCGGCTGCCAGCATTTCGGCGGCCGCCAGTGCCGACGGCATCGCCACTCCCGACGCAAGAATTTGGGCGGTGTTGGCGCGTTGCTCAGTGGCCGGCCGGTAGCGGTAGATGCCGCGCAGCAAACCTTCGAGATCGAAATTGCCCGGCTCGGAGGGCTGGTTGTACGGCTCGTTGTAGATGGTGAGGTAGAAGAAGATGTTCTCGGGGTTCTCGCCGAACATGCGAGCCAGTCCCGACTCGATGATGTAGGCGATCTCGTAGGCAAACGCCGGGTCGTAGGACACGACTGCGGGATTGGTGGCGGCCAGCAGCAGCGAATGGCCGTCGGCGTGCTGCAGACCTTCCCCGGTGAGCGTGGTGCGTCCGGCGGTGGCGCCCAGCAGAAACCCGCGGGTCATCTGGTCGGCGGCGGCCCACAGTCCGTCGCCGGTGCGTTGAAAGCCGAACATCGAATAGAAGATGTAGATCGGGATCATCGGCTCGTTGTGCGTCGCATACGCAGTGCCGGCGGCGGTGAACGACGCGGTGGAGCCGGCCTCGTTGATGCCCTCGTGCAGGATCTGCCCGATCTGACTTTCCTTGTACGCCAACATCAAATCGGCGTCGACGGAGGTGTAGAGCTGGCCGTTGCGGTTGTAGATCTTCAGGCTGGGGAACCAGGAGTCCATGCCGAACGTGCGCGCCTCGTCGGGAATGATGGGAACCAGCCGGGGTCCGATGGTCTTGTCGCGCAACAACTCTTTGAACGTGCGCACGGTCGCCATCGTGGTGGCGACCTCCTGGTGGCCCGAACCCTTCTTCAGCGCGGCGTAGGTGTCGCGCCCGGGCAGTGCCAGCGCCTTGGCTTTGATGCGGCGCTCGGGCACGAATCCGCCCAGCGCACGGCGCCGGTCGAGCAGGTACCGGATCTCCGGGGCGCCCTCGCCCGGGTGGTAGTAGGGCGGCAGGTACGGGTCCTGCTCGAGCTGTGCGTCGCTGATCGGAATGCGCATCGCGTCCCGGAAATACTTGAGGTCTTCGGCGGCAAGCTTCTTCATTTGATGGGTGGCGTTACGGCCTTGGAAGTGGGCGCCCAGCGAGTAGCCCTTGATCGTTTTAGCCAGGATCACCGTCGGCTGGCCCTTGTGCTCGACCGCGGCGCGGTAAGCGGCGTACACCTTGCGGTAGTCATGGCCGCCGCGTTTGAGGTTCCAGATCTCGCGGTCCGACAGGTTCTCCACGAGCGCCTTGGTGCGCGGATCGCGTCCGAAGAAGTGGTCGCGAACGTAGCCGCCGTCGTTGGCCTTGTAAGTCTGATAGTCGCCGTCGGGTGTGGTGTTCATCAGGTTGACCAGTGCGCCGTCCCGGTCGGCATGCAACAGGGCGTCCCATTCGCGGCCCCACACCACCTTGATGACGTTCCAGCCGGCGCCCCGGAAAAACGACTCCAGCTCCTGGATGATCTTGCCGTTGCCCCGCACCGGGCCGTCCAGACGCTGCAGGTTGCAGTTGATGACGAAGGTCAGGTTGTCCAGACCCTCCAGCGCCCCGACATGTGCCAGGCCGCGGCTTTCCGGTTCGTCCATCTCGCCGTCGCCCAGGAAACACCACACATGCTGGTCGGAGGTGTCTTTGATGCCCCGGTCGTGCAGGTAGTGGTTGAACCGCGCCTGGTAGATCGCGTTGATCGGGCCCAGGCCCATCGACACCGTCGGAAACTCCCAGAAGTACGGCATCAACCGCGGATGCGGGTAGGACGGGAGTCCGCCGCCGGGGTGGCTGTGTTCTTGACGGAACCCATCAAGTTGATCTGCGCTGAGTCGTCCTTCTAAAAACGCGCGCGCATAGATACCGGGGGAGGCGTGACCCTGGATGAAGACCTGGTCCCCACCGCCGGGGTGCGACTTGCCCCGAAAGAAGTGGTTGAAGCCGACCTCGTAGAGCGCAGCCGAGGACGCGTATGTCGAAATATGGCCGCCCACACCGACGCCGGGCCGTTGGGCGCGGTGCACCATGATCGCCGCGTTCCACCGGATCCACGCCCGGTACCGGCGCTCGACGTCCTCGTCGCCGGGAAACCAGGGCTCCAATTCGGTTGGGATGGTGTTGACGTAGTCGGTCGACGTCAGCGCCGGAATCGAGACCCGTTGCTCGCCGGCCCGCTCCAATAACCGCAGCATCAGGTAGCGCGCCCGCGACGGCCCGGAGCGTTCCAGCAACTCGTCGAAGGACTCCAGCCACTCCGACGTCTCCTCGGGGTCGATGTCGGGCAGGTAAGCGGCCACGCCCTCGCGGATCACCCGGACGCGGTCGGGTTCGCTTCCACCGCTGGTGTTTTGCGCCAAGTCGTGGCGGACGAACTCGGTAGTCAATGCACTACTCCTGTAGTTGGCGCTGAAGTCTGCTGCGACGCTGCTCCCGGTCAGAACTGCGGTGTCTTTCCTATGGTCCTCCTATCGTGCCGCACCGGCAGCCCCCACGGCACCGAGTCCTCCCCCCGGCTCGGCCCAGCGGAATCCGGCGCGCCCAAAACACCGGGGCGGTCGAGGCTGTAACGTCACGGGCTGTGCTGAACCGAAGACGTGATGCGGGCGAACCGGCGCACCCGGTGGCTCGTCGCCTGCGATTCGGCGGCTTGATGCTCGGCGGTGTCGCCACGGCACTGATGGCGATCGTCGGCTGTACCTCCGTCACCGAGGGCATGGGAACACCCGATACGGCCATCGCTCCGGCGTACCGCGCATCGGTGTCCGTGTCGGTCTCGGCCTCGTCGGCAACCTCACGCATTCGCGAGACTCAGCGCCAGCAGTCGTTGACGACGCGGGCGGTGCACAACACCTGTGGCGCGCTCGCAACCACCAGCAAGGACGCGATCGAGAAGGTCAACGCGTTCGTGGCCGCCTTCAATCAGGGCCGCAGCACCGGACCCACCGAACGTCCGGCAATCGACGCGCTCAACCACAGCGCCGATGCCGTATCCGGCAGCATCAGCGACCCGCTGTCCCCGGATCTGCGCAACTCGCTCAACGCCTACGTCGACTCGGCTCGGGGCGTGGCCAACGCCATTTCCTCGCACGCTCCGATCTCGGAATTCAACCGCCAGGTCGATCAGCTCAACGACACCAAGACCAAAGCGGTGCAGCTCTGCATCGCTGCTTCCTGACTCTTCCCGGCCGGCCGGGAAGATATCTCCTGCTGAGTCAGCGGTGTGGCGCAGGCCGTGCTGTGCAACGATAGTGCGCATCGCACGGCGCGCGGTTAAGGAGGTCGGACGGTGGTCGCGGCGGATGACGGCCGGAACTACGCCCGCAGACTGGGCATCCAGCGGGGGCAGGTTGTCCAGGAGTGGGGCTGGGATGAAGACACCGACGATGACGTGCGCGCCGACGTGGAGGATACGTGCGGTGACGAATTGCTCGACGAGGACACCGACGAAGTCGTGGACGTGGTCCTGCTGTGGTGGCGCGACGGCGACGGCGACCTGGTCGACACGCTGATGGATGCGATCACCTCGCTTGCCGACGACGGCGTGATCTGGGTGCTGACACCCAAGACCGGCAAACCCGGCCATGTGCTGCCCGCCGAGATCGCCGAGTCGGCGCCCACCGCCGGTCTGATGCCGACGTCGTCGGTCAACCTGGGCGACTGGAGCGCCAGCCGCTTGGTGCAGCCGAAGTCGCGGGCCGGACGCCGCTGATGCTGTCGGTGGGTACCACCGCGCCGGACTTCACTTTGCGAGACCAGAATCAGCAGCCCGTCACTCTGAGCGCGTTTCGCGGTACGCGCAACGTGTTGCTGGTGTTCTTTCCGTTGGCGTTCACCGGGATCTGTCAGGGCGAGCTGGACCAGCTGCGCGATCACCTGCCGGACTACGAGAACGACGACAGTGTGGCGCTGACGGTTTCGGTGGGTCCGCCGCCGACCCACAAGATCTGGTCGGTCGAGAACGGTTTCCTTTTTCCGGTGCTGTCGGATTTCTGGCCGCACGGCGCAGTGAGCCAGGCCTACGGGGTGTTCAACTCCCAGGCCGGATTTCCCAATCGCGGCACCTTTGTCATCGACCGCGCCGGCGTGATTCGGTTCGCGGAGATGAAGCAGCCCGGCGAAGCCCGCGATCGACAGGTGTGGACCGACGCTTTGGCAGCTTTGAAAGCTTAATCTGCGCGAGCGTGCGTGTTTGTACGCCGACACGCCGCACCGGCTGGCAATCTGCGCACGCTCGCGGGCGGCAGTGTGCGCGTTTGGGCACTGACTGCCCTAGCGGGTAGCCTGCCCCAGGGCACGGGCGCGTAGCTCAGTGGTAGAGCTCTGGTTTTACACACCAGCGGTCGGCGGTTCGATACCGTCCGCGCCCACCAATGTTGACTCAGGTCAGCGTCACCTGGGCGGGTCGCTGAGGGCTGCAGGCCTATCAGGAATTCGGTTGGCCGGTCAGGTGCGGCGTCGCCCATTTGTCGGGAGGTGAATGAACCGCCGTGTGTGAGCCTCGAAACCGTCAGGCAGCGGTCGTCGCCTGCGCTGCTTTCGAGATCGCCCCGTGCTTCTCCAGCATCTGTAGGACCTGCTCGCTGTGGATGTCCTCGGTCTGGCACGCCTGGCTCAGTTCGTTGACCGCAGCCTCCAAGGCGTCGAGACGCTCAGAGGCCTGAATCAGCGTCGCCAGCCAGTTGTCGTATTCCCGGTCGTTGACGTTCATTCCGGCGACAGCGAAAGAGACAGATCCCATTCCGTTCACCCTCCTCGAAAATAACTTGTGGTGCTTGTCACACCAGAGTAGGCGTTGGTTAACCCAGTGGTCAGGCGGTGAAACGGCAATTACCCTGAATAGTTGCTGAGTTTTAATCGGTGCTACACGATTGCAATTAGTCAAATGTCTAATTGCAATCGGAGAAGATCGATACCCCGCGGGGCGATCGGCTTACCGCCTCGGATGTGTGACACGCTGCGGGGGTGCTGACACGGACCCGCACAGCCGGAGTGCTGGCCGGCTGTGTGGCGGATCGGGTATTCGGTGACCCGCGTCGAGGTCATCCGGTCGCCGGTTTCGGCGCTGCGGCCGCGGGATTAGAGCAATTCACCTACCGCGACAGCAGGATCGCAGGCACACTGCATACCGGCGTGCTGATCGGCACGTTGAGCTTGCTCGGCGCGGCCGTGCAGCGGACGGCCCGACGGCGTGGTCCGCTGTGGTCAGCCTTCAGCATCGGCGCGGTGACCTGGACAGCGCTGGGCGGTACCTCGCTGCTGCGCGTGGCCGAAATGATGGCCGGACTGCTGAGCCAAGGGGACACCGAGGCTGCCCGGCGCCTACTGCCGTCGCTCTGCGGCCGCGACCCGTCAGTGCTCGATGCGCCCGGTCTGACTCGCGCGGCACTGGAATCGGTCGCCGAGAACACTTCCGACGCGCAGGTGGCGCCGCTGCTCTGGGCGGCCGTCGGTGGTGTGCCCGCAGTGCTGGCTTACCGGGGCGCCAACACGCTGGACGCCATGATCGGCCATCGTTCGCCGCGGTACGCCCGATTTGGTTGGGCCGCAGCGCGTTTCGATGACGCCGCCAACTACGTCCCCGCGCGGATGAGCGCAGCACTAGTGGTGGCGGCAGCACCGCTGGTCGGGGGATCGCCGTCCGGTGCCGTGCGGGCCTGGCGCCGGGATGCCGCCCGTCATCCCAGCCCCAACGCGGGTGTGGTGGAGGCGGCGTTCGCCGGGGCGTTGGACGTGCGGTTGGGCGGGCCGACGCACTACCGCCACGAACTGCAGATCCGGCCGGCGTTGGGCGACGGACGACCGCCGACGGTGGCCGACCTGCGTCGTGCGGTGCTGCTGTCCCGCGCTGTTCAGATGTTGGCCACGGTGGCCTGCTGTGCGGTCATGGCCGCCGCCGGCCGTAGCGGTCGGTGAGTTTCTCCTCGACGGTCATCGGTTTAGGTGGACCCGAAGTCTTCGCCGGCGCCGACTGAACCGCCTCGGCGCGGCGGGCACGGATTTCGGCGAGTACGAAATAGCCCAACAGGATCGGCGCCACGATGCCGAAGGTGATCCACTGGATGCCGTAGGACAGGAACGGGCCGGCGTCCAGGTGGGGCAGCCCGATCACGCCCAGGCCGCCGGGCTGGTCGTCGACCAGTTGGAGGTAGGGCTGGGCCAGGGCCACTCCGGTCAGCTTCGCCACCTGAGCGGTGTTGATTGAATACACCTGCCGCACACCGCCTTCGACGAAGGGTTCTTTGCCCGCCGCGGGCGCTTCGGAGTCCCGCAGCCGCGCCGTGATGGTGACTGTTGCGGCGGGCGGCGCAGGGATTGGCGGCAGCTTCGAGTCCTGTCCGGGCCGAACGAAGCCGCGGTCGACCAGGACGGTCGGCCCGCCGTCGACGATGAACGGCGCCAGCACCTCGGATCCCGGCTCACCGTCGACCACCCGCAGCCGGGCCAGCACCGCAACGTCCGGGCGGTAATGCCCGGTCGCCGTCACCCGGCGCCACTGCGCGCCCGGGGCCGTCGAATTCTGGTCGGGCAGCAATTCCTGAAGGGGAACCGGCGGCGTGGTCAGGGACTGCTGTATCTGGTGGTTCTCCCGAGCGGTCCTGGCGTTTTTGCCCAGCTGCCACGGCGCCAGCACGGAAAAACAGAGGTAGGCGAACGCGACGACCACCACCGCCAGCGCCAGCCAGCTTGGTCGCAGCAGAAAGGCCCAGCGCCGCATCAGTGCCGGCCGTTTCGTGCCAACTGTTCGTCGACCCAGCCATGCAGCCCTGGCAGTGCGGCTTCGATGACGGTGAACGCCGCCTCGAAATCCTGGTGATCGCCGTAGTAAGGGTCTTCGACGTCGAGCGGATCGGCCTGCGAACGCGGATCGAACGAACGCAGCATCCGGATGCGCGCCGGGTCCACGCCGAGATGCTCGAGGAGCCGGACGTGGTTGCGGCCCAACGCCACCACCAGATCGGCGGAGAGATGATCGACGTCCACCTGTGCTGCACAGTGCTCGGTGGGGTAACCGTGCGCGCGCAGGACCCGCGACGCCCGCACGTCGGCGCGTTCGCCGACGTGCCAGCCGCCGGTGCCCGCACTGCTCACCCGCACCGCGTCGGCCAGGCCGCGCCGGCTGATCTGGTGGGCGAACATCTTCTCGGCCATCGGCGACCGGCAGATGTTGCCGGTGCAGACGAACGTGACATGCAGCGGCCGATCGGAGACCTGGTCTTTCACCCCGTCAGACACCCAACGCCCTCCTCAGTTCGGCGACGCTCGCGACATGGGCGGCCGGCGGTGCGCTGTCGTCGGAGAAATCGGCCTGCCCGTAACCCCAGCCGACAACCACCGTGTCGATACCGTGCGCAGCGGCACCCTCGACGTCGTGCCGGCGGTCACCGACCATCAACACGCGGTCAGGCAGCGGCTGCAGCTGAGCCAGGGCGTGCGCCAGCACCTCGGTCTTGGTGCTGCGCGAGCCGTCGACGCCCGCGCCGGCGATGACGTCGAAATGCCCGTCCAGTCCGAATTGGCCGAGGATGCGCCGCGCGGTCGGTTCGGCCTTCGAGGTGGCCACGGCCAGCCGGACGCCGGCGGCCCGCAGGTCAGCCAGCAGCGCGGCAATGCCGTCGAACAGGCTGTTGATGGCCCAGCCCCGGGCGCTGTAGTCGGCGCGGTACGCCGCGATCGCGGCGTCGGTGTGCTCGCCCAAACCCAATGCGGCCAACGTGTGATGCATCGGCGGCCCGACCAGCCGGCCGACCAGATCGCCGTCGGGCACGTCGGCCCCGACCTCACGCAACGCATGGCAGAAACTGGACACGATCCCGTGCGCCGAGTCGGTCAGTGTGCCGTCGAGGTCGAAGATCACCAGCTGCTGGCAGACGGTGTGCGTCACGCTTCCCATTGTCTCTGCTTCCGTCACGCTGCCGGACGGCGCCCGCGCGCACGCCGACTACTGTTGACCCGTGGTGAGTCTGGATCCCGGCCGGTTAGCGGTGGCCCGCTATCACGGTGATCAGGCTGCCGCGCCCGGCATGCTGGATTTCGCTGTCAACGTCCGGCACGACCGGCCGCCGGCCTGGCTGCTGGACGTGCTGGCGGCCCGGCTGCCGGACCTGGCCCGCTATCCCAGCGCCCACGACGAGCGCCGGGCTCGAGAGGCGGTCGCCGCGCGGCACGGTCGAGGCGTCGGCGAAGTGCTGTTGCTGGCCGGGGCAGCCGAAGGCTTCTCCCTGCTGGCCAACCTGCGCCCGGCCCGGGCGGCGGTGATCGCGCCGTCGTTCACCGAACCGGAGGTAGCGCTGGCCGCCGCGGGCGTCCCAGTGCACCACGTCGTGCTGGCGCCGCCGTTCAGCTTGGACAGCGCTGAGGTACCCGAGGACGCCGACCTCGTCGTGGTCGGCAACCCCACCAACCCGACCGCGGTGCTGCACAACCGCGAGCAGATCCTCGGGTTGCGCCGCCCGGGCCGCGTTGTGGTGGTCGACGAGGCGTTCGCCGATTCGGTGCCCGGGGAGCCCGAATCGGTGGCCGGCGACGCACTGCCGGATGTGCTGGTGCTGCGCAGTCTGACCAAAACCTGGTCGCTGGCCGGGCTGCGAGTCGGCTACGCGCTGGCCGCGCCACCGCTGCTGGCCCGGCTGGCCGCCCGGCGCGCGCACTGGCCGGTGGGCACTTTGCAGATGGCGGCGATCACGGCGTGCTGTGCACCGCAGCCGGTCGCCGACGCCGCCGCCCACGCCCGGCGGTTGGCGGTGCTACGGGCCGAGATGACGGCCGGGCTGCGCTCCGCCGGTATCCGCGTCGTCGCCGGCCATGCGCCGTTCGTGCTCTTCCGCACCCCCGGCGCCGAGTGGCTGCGGACGCGGTTGCTGGCCGGCAACATCGCGGTCCGCCGCTGCGACACCTTCGTAGGCCTGGACGACAGCTATCTGCGGGCCGCTGTGCGTCCGGAGTGGCCGCTGCTGGTCGAGGCGATCGCCGACGCGGCGGTGCACGGGGGGGCCCGATGAGCGTGCGGCTCGCCGAGGTCATCGCCGTGCTCGACGATGCCTACCCGCCGCAGCTCGCCCAGTCGTGGGATTCGGTCGGGCTGGTCTGCGGTGACCCCGGCGACGTGCTGACGTCGGTGACGATCGCCGTCGACGCGACGCCCGCGGTGATCGACGAGGTGCCCGACGGTGGCCTGCTGCTGGCGCATCACCCGCTGCTGCTGCGCGGGGTCGACACCGTCGCGGCCAGCACACCCAAAGGCGCCCTGCTGCATCGTCTGATCCGTTCGGGCAGTTCGCTGTTCACCGCGCACACCAACGCCGACTCCGCCTCTCCCGGGGTGTCCGACGCGCTAGCCCAAGCGCTGGGATTGGCCGTCGACGCGGTGCTGGAACCCTGGGAGAATTCGGCGCATTCAGCGCCGGCCGGTGTCGGGCTCGGCCGAATCTGCACTCTGCCGCACCCGGAGCCGTTGCGCGACTTCGTCAGCCGGGTCGTCAACGCGCTGCCCCGGACGTCGTGGGGTGTGCGCGCGTCCGGCCGGCCCGACCTGCCGGTATCGCGGGTAGCGGTGTGCGGCGGCGCGGGCGACTCCCTGCTCGACACCGTCGCCGCGGCCGGCGTGCAGGCTTACCTGACGGCGGACTTGCGGCACCACCCCGCCGACGAACATCGCCGGGCATCCGACGTGGCGCTGATCGACGTGGCGCACTGGGCCAGCGAATTCCCGTGGTGCAGGCAGGCGGCCGACGTGCTGGAAACGGCTTTCGGTGTGAGGTTGCCGATTCGGATCAGCAGCGTGCGCACCGACCCCTGGAACATCGAGACGGAGCGAACATGACGAAAGCCGGCACGAGAGCTGATAATGAAGGCTGATGTGGCAGAACAGCGTTCGCTGTTGGAATTGGCGGAGCTGGATGCGGAGTTGGCGCGCATCGCCCACCGCAGCAGCCATCTGCCGCAACGGCAGGAATACGAGCGGGTACGGGTCGACGAGGTCGCGGCCAACGACAGGCTCGCCGCGTTGCAGATAGCGTTGGAGGACCTGGACGCGCACGTCCTGCGCTTCGAAGCCGAAGTGGATGCGGTGCAGCGCCGCGAGCAGCGGGATCAGGGGTTGCTGCAATCGGTGCGCGACGCCAAACAACTCTCCGAGCTGCAACACGAATTGGAGACGCTGCAACGGCGTCGCAGCAGCCTGGAGGACTCCCTGCTCGAGGTGATGGAACGCCGCGAGCAGGTGCTCGCACAGCAGACCGCCGAACTCAAAACGATCGACGCCTTGCAGGCAGAGCTGTCCGGCGCCCGGCAGACCCTGGATTCCGCGCTCACCGAGATCGACGAGACCCGCTCGCAGCGTTCGTCGCGGCGCGACGAATTGGTTGCGTCGCTCAATCCGGAACTGGTTGCCCTCTACGAGCGCCAGCGCGCCGGGGGAGGGGCCGGCGCCGGGCCGCTGCAGGGCCGCCGGTGCGGTGCCTGCCGGATCGAGATCGACCGCGGCGAATTGGCCCGGATCTCCGCCGCCGCGCAGGACGACGTGCTGCGCTGCCCGGAATGTGGCGCGATCCTGTTGCGGGTCAGGGACTTCGGCGGATGAAAGTTCTGATCGAGGCGGATGGCGGTTCGCGTGGCAACCCGGGGCCGGCAGGTTTCGGGTCGGTGGTGTGGAGCGCAGATCACCAGATCGTGCTCGCCGAAAGCAAGCAGGCGATCGGCCGGGCCACCAACAACGTCGCTGAGTACCGGGGGCTGATCGCCGGCCTGGACGACGCCGTCCACTTGGGCGCCACCGAGATCGCGGTGTCGATGGACTCGAAGCTGGTCGTGGAGCAGATGGCGGGCCGGTGGCGAGTCAAACATCCCGACCTCGCGGCGCTGCACGCGCAGGCCCGTGCGCTTGCCTCACGGTTCGACCGGGTCAGCTACTCGTGGATCCCGCGGGAGCAGAATACGCACGCTGACCGGTTGGCCAACGAAGCGATGGACGCTGCGGCCGAGGCGCCTGCGGCCGGCGGGTCGGCGGCCGAGCCCACCGCCCAGCCCGCCGTCGAGCCCGCCGAAAAGCGGCAGACGGAGCAGAACTCGTCTCCGGGCTGGACCGGTGCCCGCGGCGCCCCCACCCGTCTGCTCCTGCTCCGGCATGGGCAGACCGAACTGTCGGTGCAGCGCCGCTACTCCGGACGAGGCAATCCGGCCCTGACCGATCTGGGCCGGCGCCAGGCCGGCGCCGCGGCGGCTTACCTGGCCCAGCGCGGCGGCATCAGTGCGGTGATCGCGTCGCCGCTGCAGCGTGCCTACGACACCGCGACGGCGGCCGCCAAGGCGCTTGGGCTCGATGTCAGCGTCGACGACGATCTGATCGAGACGGACTTCGGCGGCTGGGAGGGGCTAACGTTCAGCGAGGCGGCCGCCAAGGACCCCGAGCTGCACCGTCAGTGGCTGCGCGACACGACCACCTCACCGCCCGGTGGGGAGAGCTTCGCTGCGGTGCACACCCGGGTGCAGCGGGCGCGCGACCGGATCATCGACGAACACGGTGGCACGACAGTGCTCGTGGTGTCGCACGTGACCCCGATCAAGATGCTGCTGCGAGTCGCTTTAGATGCCGGCCCAAGCATTTTGTATCGGCTGCATCTTGACTTGGCGTCGCTGAGCATCGCCGAGTTCTACCCGGACGGTGCCTCTTCGGTGCGGCTGGTGAACCAAACCGCTTATTTGGAGCCTCTGGCTCCGTGAGTCCCGCAGGTCACGGTACCGCCGGTGGACCATGACACGGTGTTGCGAAGTGATATCACCAGTGATGTCAGTTCCGGATGAACAGTCAGGGTTCGGCGCTGATGCTGCTGATACCTGCGTGGCAGCTGCGAATCATGTGGCACGTAGGGGTTCCGGTTCCGGCGGTGCCGAGATATCTCAGTGCGCGGCGACTCGCGCAGCGATTCAGCCGCGGTCGGTGGCCGGGGCGATGCGGGCGAATGCGCGCAGAACCCACGGTGCTCGCCTCGCCATCACCGCCACGGCACGGTCGGACGTTCGCATCCCGACCCGAGGTCCAGGAGTAGGCGCTGACGCCAACTGCGCCTCGGCCGATCCCGCGCGCGCCCCGTCGCGATCGACCGCGAGGAGCTGCCAGGTGCCAGGCACGCCCCGCAACTCGACGGTGCCGCGATCGTCGAAGCCAGCGCCCGACCCGACGACCAAGTCCCGGACAGTTCGGGAGACGAGGATGTCACCTGCGCCGGCCTGGCCGAGGATGCGCGCAGCGATGTGCACCGCGATCCCTCCGATGTCGAGATCCAGCAATTCGCATTCGCCGGTGTGGATAGCTATGCGAAGTTCGAAGCCCAGTTTCTCGGCCTCGTCGCGTAAGGCCTCGCCGCAACCGATGGCCTGAGTCGGTCCGGCGAATGTAGTGAGGTGGCCGTCGCCCGTGCTTTTGATGACTGTGCCGTCGAATCGGTCGGTGAGCTCGGCGGTCAATTCACCGAAGCGCTGCAGCACCAGGCGCCACCGCTCGTCGCCTGACGCTGCTACACGTTGAGTCGACGCGACAATGTCGCTGAACATCACGGTGCGCAGGGCACGGTGCGACTGCGAGGGCGCGGCGTGGCCACCGGTGAGAAGCTTCTCGATCTCGGTCACGATTCGGTCGGGATCGGTAAACCAGGGCGCGTGGTCGTTACCGCTGAGCTCCACCATCCGCGCCCCGGAAATGTGGTCGGCGAGGTATCGACCCGACTGCACCGGAACGCCAGGGTCGTCGCGGGCGTGAGCAACCAGCGTTGGCACGTTGATGGCGGACAGGATCGGCCGGACATCGATCCGGAACGACGCTTCGAGCGTTGCCCGCGCCATTCCCGGGCTGGCGCACATGCGCTCGAGCATTCCGAGTTGGCGCGTTGACCGTACGGACGAAAGGAGGCACTGGAGTGCCTCACCGCTGCCCCACGCCGACCGGGCTGCGCGTCCGAAAGTCAGTGCACGGGCGATCTGTTCGGTCGACGGCGTATAGCGCTCACCGAGCTCGCGAACACAGCGCTCTCGGAGCTCGGCCGGATCGCGCTCGAGGTCTGCCCAGCCGTCAATGGGGGTATAAGACGTCGTACCGGTGAGGATCAGCGCCCGCGTTCGTTCCGGTCGCGTTGCGGCGAAGAGGATGGCGGCCGGGCCGCCCTCGCTCACGCCGAGCAGGGCGGCCTTTTCGAAGCCCGCGTCATCCATGACGGCCTCGATCTCGGCCGCTCGGTCGTCAAGCGTGCGGACTTGCGGGACCGGGTCTGATAGCCCGACCCCGGCCTTGTCGAACAGCAGGACACGACAGAAGGCGCCCAGCTTTTCCATGAATGCCCCAAATTCGGGCATGGTCCAATAGAGCTCAACGTGGCTGGCGAACGACCCGGCGAAGACCAGCTCGACCGGCCCGTCGCCGACGACCTGGTAGGCAAGGCTGAGATCACCGCAGGGTGCATAAGACGTTTCCGCCACAGGGCAAGACCGTAACCGATGCGCGCGATGGGACTGTGGGTTCCGCTACCCTTTGTCATTCGTGACCGGTCCGCGCGAAGTCGCCCCCTGGGTCCGTCGTGGCGGCCCGATGGTGCTGGCCGCGGCGCTGGTGCTCTACGTCGGGTTCTACGTGCACTGGCCCTCGCTGGCCACCCAGGTCGACCTTCAGGTATACCGCTTCGGCGCAATGCGGATGCGTGACGGTCTCGACCTGTACTCCGTCGGGCTGACCGGCAATCGGCACATCTTGCTGTTTATCTATCCGCCGTTCGCGGCGCTGTGTTTCGCGCCGCTGACCTTCATCACCGAGCCGACCGTGCAGGTGCTGTGGCTCGCACTGGCCTGCCTGCTCATCGGCTACGCGATCTGGCGGATGCTGACCGCCTTACGGCTCACGGCGCCGGCCGGCCTGTGGAGTCTGGGCGCGTTGCTGTTCGGTTTGGTGGCGTGGCTGGAACCGTTCCGGCTCTCGGTGCAACTAGGGCAGATCAACCTGGTCATCCTCGCGATCGTGCTGGCCGATTTGCTCGGACCGGCGCAGCGCCGGTGGGCCGGAGTGGGAATCGGGCTGGCCGCCGGCATCAAACTGACGCCGGCACTGTTCATCCTCTATCTGGTTGCGATCGGGCGGCTGCGCGCCGCGGCGGTGGCCGGCGGCACCTTCGGCGCAACCGTGCTGATCGGATTCGTCCTGCTGCCCACCGATTCGGCGTTCTACTGGCTGCGGCGCGGCTTTGACGACGTCAACCGAATCGCAGCTGACCAGCGGGGCAGCACCAGCGTCAGCGGCATCCTGCTTCGTCTGCACGTCCCGGCGGCGGGCATCACGCTGATCTCGATCGCGTTGGCCGCTGTCGCGGTGGCGGTGGCCGCCGTCGCCTATCGACGGGGTCAGGAGGTGCTGGGCATCGCGCTGGTCGGGATGGGGTGCGCAGTGGCGTCGCCGTTCAGCTGGGACCACCACTGGGTGTGGTTCGCGCCGTTGGTCGTGCACCTCGGCTACCGCGGCTATGTACTGCGGGGCAGGTTCTCAGCATGGGCGATGTGGTCGCTGTGTGTTCTGCTCGGCGGCTGGTTCACCTCGTTGGGCGCCCAGCGGGAATCGGGCGTGCTGTCGCTGCGACCGGGTGGCGCATGGAATGACGTCGTCGCCGGCACCTACGTCTATGTGTTCCTTGCCGCGGTGCTCGGCACCGCCGGGTGGCTATGGTGGGCCCGCCGGGCCGCGCCGCAATCACCGGTCCTCGAGCAGCCCGAGCCGGCTCAGGCCGCATCGTGAAAGATCAGCCCGAGCGCGTAACGCTCGCCGGAGCGGACGACGGATAGGCCGTGTCGCACCGGCGCCGCCGACCATCCGCGCGTTGACCGCACCGGTCGTTCCCGGGTGGTGAAAACGTAGCCGTGGCCCTGAGGCAATTGTATTGCGGTGCCGCGGGATTGGGCGCGCAGGCGCTGCTCGACCAGCAGGAATTCACCGCCGGTGTAATCGGCGGCCGGATCGCTCAGATTGATCACCACCTGTAGCGGGAAAACCAAGTCGCCGTAAAGGTCCCGGTGCAGAGCGTTCCAGTCGCCGGCGCCGTATCTGAGCAGCAGCGCAGTGGGCTTGGTCTGCCCGGCGGCGTGACACGTGTGAAGCCACTCGTCGAGGGTGTCCGGCCAGGGCGCCTCCCGGCCCAGCCTTGCCCACCAGTCCTGGGCGATCGGCAGCAACCGCGGGTACAGAGCTTGCTTGAGTGCCTGCAGCGGCTCGGGATACGGTGCGCGCAGATACCGGTACTGACCGGACCCGTAACGGCGCGGCGCCATGTCGATGGTGGCGCGGAACAACTCGTCGTCGTCGTAGAGCGCCCGCAGCCGCTTCGCCTCCGCCGGCGTCACCAGTCGCGGGAGCAGTGCGCCGCCGCACTCGTCGACTGCCGTGGTGATCGCGTCCCAGTCGCCGGAGTCGACGCGTTGTTGCCACCGGCTCCGCGCCATCAGGACAGCGCGGATTGATGCGTGGGCGCGGCCATTCCCGCAGTATGCCAGGGCACCACACGCGTCTTAACCCACGATGACGCGACTGGCCCGACTGCACCGTTTGCTGACGTTGACGAGTTGGACTCGGGTCTCTGAATCGGTGGCCTGGTGCAGGTCGGCCCAGTTAGAACCTTCAGCCGAGCTCGTCAGGCGTGAGCGCTGTCTTACTGGGCGATGAACGTTTCGATCGCGTCTGCGGGGACGCCGAAGGCGTCGATCAAGGATGTTCAGTCGAGGCGAAGCGATGAATTTCGGCGCCGGACGATGTCTATACATCTGTAGCCCGACTTGCTCGCGCTGCAGACAGTTCACCGCGTCGATTTGAGTTCGCCGCTCACCAAGGCCACCGCCGAGTCCGTCGCGCAAGGAATTTTCGACGGAGTCGACGAGGGTGAGGACGACATCTTCCCCGATCCGATGTCGCAGTCGATCGCCCAAGGCTGGCGAAGTGGCGCCACCAAGGCACTCGAACGCCGGTATGCCGAGCTGCTCGTCGAGGCAGCACACGCGACGGCACGTTGAGAAGGAGCACGACATGAGCAACATGAACGGCAAGACAGCCGTTGTCGTGGGCGCAAGCCGCGGCCTCGGCCGGGGGGTCGCTTCGGCCGTCGCCGCGGCCGGAGCGACAGTGATCGCAGTCGCGCGCAGCGCGGTACCACAAGCCGAGCCGGCCGATGACACCGGCAACATCCAACCGGTGGTCGCCGATGCCAGTGACGCGTCGGCTGCAGGCGCCCTACTCGATCGGTACGAACCCGACGCCCTTATTCTGGTGGCTGGCGCTCACCCGCTCATGCGTCCGCTCCAGCAGCAGACCTGGGAGACGTTCTCGGTCAACTGGAACACCGATGTGCGCATCGCATTTTTCTGGTTGCGGGAGACGTTACTCAAGCCGCTGCCGCCCGGCAGCCGGGTCGTTGTGATCAGCAGCGGCGCCGCGCTCGCCGGGTCACCACTTAGTGGTGGGTACGCCGGTGCCAAAGCCACCCAGCGGTTCATCACGGGCTATGCCCAAGACGAAGCGAACCTCGCCGATCTGAAGATCACCTTCACCGCTGTGCTGCCCCGGCTCACCCCGATGACCGACCTCGGCCGGCCGGCGGTTGAGGCCTACGCGGCCCGCAGCGGGCTGTCCGAACAGGATTACGTCGGCCAGTTCGGCGAGCCGCTCACCCCTGAAGTGGCCGGCGTGTCGGTGGTCGAGCTGCTGCAGGCAGATGCCGCCACCATCGCTCCGAGCTATTTGCTGGACGGCGCTGGGCTGAAAAAGCTGGCCTGACCCGGAATCTACGGACCGAAACGGAAGGCGGAAGCCAATGCAGACACCCCCGATAGTGTCGGCCCAGGATTGGGAGGCGGCGCGACAGCAGCTGCTGGTCAAGGAAAAGGAGGTCTCGCGCGCGCGTGATGCGCTGGCGGCTTCGCGTCGCCGGATGCCTTGGCTCGCGGTGGAGAAGCGGTATGAGTTCGACGGGCCCGAAGGCAGGGTGAACCTGCTCGACCTGTTCCACGGCCGTCGGCAGCTGATCATCTACCGGGCCTTCTTCGAGCCCGGTGTGGACGGCTGGCCCGAGCATGCTTGTCGCGGCTGCTCGATGATCGCCGACCATGTCGGTCATCTCGCGCATCTCAATGCCCGCAACACCACGCTGCTGTTCGTCTCGCGTGCGCCGCAAACCGACATTCAGCGCGTGAAAGAGCGAATGGGCTGGCAGATGCCGTGGTACACCGTGACCGACAGCTTTGACGTCGACTTCGGGGTGGACGAGTGGCATGGCACCAATGCGTTCATCCGCGACGGCGCGAAGGTGTTCCGCACCTACTTCATCAACAACCGCGGTGACGAGGTGCTTGGCTCCACGTGGAGTTACCTGGACATGACAGCCCTCGGCCGCCAGGAGCTCTGGGAGGACTCCCCGCAGGGCTACCCGCAAACCCCGCCGTACGCGTGGTGGAACTGGCACGACGCATACGTCGAGGCTCCCCTCGCCCAGTGGTGGAGCGACACCGACGCGCAAGACCGCGACCCTGCCGACCCCCGGCCGCGCACAAAGCCGAAGGGCGGCGACTCTTGAGGCGCCGTGAGGGGTGAGTTGAGCGATGCTGTCCACCAGCACTGATGACTTCGCGGGAGTTGCCGAACCTTATCGCCAGGAACTGCTGGCCTATTGCTATCGAATGCTCGGATCCGTGGACGAGTCCGAAGATCTCGTGCAAGAGACATACCTGCGCGCGTGGCGCGCCTACAACCGGTTTGAAGGCCGATCGTCGTTACGGTTGTGGCTTTATAAAATCGCGAGCACAACGTGCCTTACGGCGCTGCAGACGCGTCGTCGGCGACCACTTCCGTCCGGACTGGGTGCACCGGCCGAGTATGCAGGAGTTGGGCTTGCGGCGGCGCAACCTGATATCCCATGGCTACAACCTGCACCGGACAGTCTGCTCTACGGCGCCACCGCCGATCCGGCGGTCGTTGTCTCGCAACGCAACACTGTCCGTCTGGCGTTCATCGCTGCCCTGCAGCATCTGTCCCCCCTGCAACGCGCGGTGCTGGTGCTGCGTGACGTTCTGGGCTGGCACGCTCAAGAAGTCGCCGAGATGCTGGACACGTCGAGAGCGGCGGTGAACAGTGCGTTGCAGCGTGCCCGCGCGCAACTGTCACAGTCGGCTCCGATCGTGGACGAGCTCGGCGAACCCTCCGACCCGCACGTGCGCGACGTGCTGGACCGCTATATGGCGGCGTTCGAGAACGCCGACGCCGAGGCGCTCGCCGAGTTGCTTCGAGCCGATGTCGAACTCGAAATGCCGCCGATACCCACGTGGTTCATCGGACGCGACGCGGTGATCTCATTCATCGCCAACGTGGTATTGCCAGTCCCTGATCAATGGCGGTTGATCTATACGCGTGCCAACGGTGCCCCGGCGTTCGCCATGTACAAACGCACAGTCGACGGCTCCTTCCAGGCCGCCGGCTTGGACGTGCTCTCACTGCGAAGCGGGCGCATCGGCCGAATCGTTGCGTTCAACGATCCGCGCCTGGTCACCAAATTCGGCTGCCCGCAGACGTTCACGCAGCCACCGAATCGCCCGGCCGCAGCATCGACGTGAAGGCCGCCTCGTGCTCGCCACCGATGACTGCGACGCGCGGCGACTGGCTTCTAGCACTCTTTGGCCGGCAAAGCACCGTCACCAGGTAGCGGACCCAGAGCGCAGTGCCGACGTCAGCTAGCCGCCGCACTCGGCGATGCGCCGCCGCAGGAAATTGCGGGCCGCCTCAGAACCGTTGGAATCTAGTGCTGTTCGGTACCAGACAAGAGCTTCGCTTGGACGTTCCGCACGCCGCAGCAAATCGGCGCGGACCGTCGCGACAAGGTTCAAGCGCCTCAGCCGCGGGTCATGCGCCACCTTCTCCAGCGCCGCCAGGCCGGCATCGACACCATCGCGGAAACCGACCGCCAGCGCACGGTTGACCCGCGCCACCGGCGAGTCGGTCGTTTGCAGCAGCCGGTCATAAGCTGCGCAGATGGCGGGCCAGTCGGTCTGCTCCCACGACGGGGCCGTCGCGTGCAGTGCGGCGATCACCGCCTGCGGCAGGTAGGGCCCGGTCGATCCCTTGGCCGACTGCAGTCTATTCAGCCCGCCGGCGATGCGGGCGCGATCCCACCGGCGACGGTCCTGCTCCTCCAGTGGCACCAGCGCCCCGGCAGTGTCCACCCGCGCCGCTCGTCGCGAATCATGCAACAGCACAAGCGCTGCCAGGGCATGCGCCTCGTGCTCGCGCGGCATCAGTGCACACAGCTCGCCGGTCAGCCGGACCCCTTCGTCACACAATTTGTCACGGATCGCCGACGGTCCAGCCGTCGACCAGTACCCCTCGGTGAACAAAGAGTAGATGCAGCTGAGCACATGCGGTGTGCGCTCGGCCAGCAGCTCTGCCGGGGGCACCCGCAGCGGGATGTGAGCGTGCCGGATCTTGTTCTTGGCGCGGGTGATACGTTGACCGACCGCGGCTTCGGTCTGCAGCAGCGCGCGGGCAATTTCCGGGACGGTCAACCCGGAAACCAGCCGCAGCGTCAGCGCGAGCTGCGATAGCCGGTCGAGTGCCGGGTGTGCACAGGTGAACATCATCCGCAGTTCGTCATCGCGAACAGGATGCGGCTCGCTGTTATCGGTGCGTGCCAGGATATTGTCGACCACAGCTGCCAATTCCTTTCCGGGACGTGCTGATTCGCGGCGGAGTCGATCGCGGGCGCGGTTGCGCGCGACTGTCAGCACCCAGCCGCCGGGATTGTGCGGCACGCCGTCGCGCGGCCACACTCGCAGCGCCTCGGCGAAGGCCTCCTGGACGGCATCTTCGGCGACAGTGAAGTCGCCCGACCAGCGGGCCAGCGTGGCCACGGCCGGGCCCCATTCCTGCCGGAAGACGCCGTCCAAGTCGGCCATGCTCTACAGGCCGGAGACCCCCGCCAACTGGCGTAGCTCCACGGCCGAGGCCGGGATGAACGCGGCCAGTTTGACGGCCTCGTCGCGGTCGGTGGCGGCGAGCACGTAGAAGCCGGTGGCGATCTCGGCTCCCTCCACGTAGGGCCCGTCGGTCAACAGCACCTCGCCGTCGCGGACGCGCACCGTCGTCGCCGTTGTCGGCTCATGCAGCGCGGCGCCGCCGACAATCTGATCTCCTGCAACGGAGGCGAATTCGCCGTGCCGTGCCGCTTCCACCTGCCACTCTGGTGTGCCCGGGACAAACGCAGATGCCGGTGGTTCCAGCAGCAGCGCCAGCCACCGGCCGCCGTCGCGCGGCCAGGCGGGATCGAATTCGTGGTAAATCGGCCGGACTTCCACCGCGCCATGTGTGGCAGCCGGGACATCGCGGGCCAGCGCCAGAGCGTCGTCGAGGTTATCGGCCTCGAACACGTAGTAGCCGCCGGCGACCTCGGCGGTCTCGGCGAACGGACCGTCGGTCACGGTCGGCGCGTCCGGGCCGCCGCTGATACGAACGGCGGCCGCCGCCGGCAGCAGTGCGTCGCCGCCGCGGATCGCCGAGGCGGCCTTGGCGTGAAAGCTTTCGTAGGCCGCGATTTCGGCGGCTCGTTCATCGGGCGTTAATTCGCGCTCCTCGCTGATCAGCAGGGCCAAGTACTGCATGTCGTCACCTCCAGGTAGCGAGTGGAACCCCGTGTCCCACTCTCTACCCGTCCGACGAGTGACGCGACTCGAATCCGACAGCGGCGCGCAGAAAACTACCCGACGGCTCCGGCTGGGGCATAGCTCGGATTCTTCCCCGAGCGAGTACGGTGTTTCTCGCGGACGAGTTGGCCGGGCGGCCGCGGCGTGGGCTGGGCCTCTGCTGCTGCAGGGCACCGGCGCCTGCGTCGAGGAAAGTCCGGACTTCACAGAGCAGGGTGATTGCTAACGGCAATCCGAGGTGACTCGCGGGACAGTGCCACAGAAAACAGACCGCCACCGCTCGCGGTGGTAAGGGTGAAACGGTGCGGTAAGAGCGCACCAGCATTCCGGGTGACCGGGATGGCTTGGTAAACCCCACCCGAAGCAAGGCCAAGAAGATCGCATCTCGGTGCGATCGCGCAGGCGCCCGAGGGTTGCTCGCCCGAGCCTGCGGGTAGGCCGCTCGAGGCACCCGGTGACGGTGTGTCCAGATGGATGGTCGCCACTGTGCGTCTCCGGTCGCCGGAGGTGCGCGGAACAGGATCCGGCTTACAGGCCAACTCGCCCGCCTACATGCTGTTAGCAGGCAATATGTTGCGTTGAGTGCGTGCTGCTACGCAGACGCTACGCAGACCAGCGTACGATTCTCATCGTGAAGCGTTCCGTACGGTCGGGTGTGGAAGACCAGTGGCACCGGGCACCCCGCAAGGGCGAGCAGGTGTACTACCCCGCCGACAACGCAGGCGGGCCGCTGTGGTGCACCGACCGCACCCACTTCAAAACCTCCGGCAGCGCGGTGTGTACCAAGCTCCACGGCAAGGGCAGGAGGTGGCGCTGCCGGTGGGTTGATCCGGACGGCAAGGAACTTACGGCGTCGTACGAGAAGCGCGCTGATGCGGACGCACACATCCGGCGAGTTGGTTCCGAATTGCACACCGGTAGCTATATCGACCCGGCAGCGGGGCAGGTCACCTTCCGCGAGTACGCGGAAGCATGGCGTAAGCGTCAGGTCCACCGGGACAGCTCGGCGGAGCACGTCGAAAGCCGCTTACGGCTCCACGCTTATCCGGTACTAGGTGATCGCCGAATTTCTGACATTCTGCCCAGCCAGATACAGGCATGGATTGCCGGCGTTGAGCTGGCACCGTCGAGCGTGGCGGTCGTGCATGGCATCGTGTTCGGTATCTTCCGGGATGCAGTGCGGGACAAGTGCATTGCGTCTAATCCGTGCGACGGCACCAAGCTCCGAAGGCGGAACCCAAGCAAGTTGTGCCGCCGACGACAGAGCAATTTGAGACCGTGCGGAGCAAGTTACCGGCTGAGCTACAAGCGTTGGCGATGTCCGCCGCGGTACGGGGATGCGGCAGTCGGAGTGCTTCGGCCTCGTTGTAGACCGACTGCATCTGCCTCAGAGGTCCGGTGACCGTAGTGGCACGGTGACGGTGAACCAGCAACTCAGCCGGGGGAATCCTCCAAAATTGGGGCCGCTGAAAACGCGGGCGAGCTATCGAACGATCCCACTGCCGGATGTGGTGGTCGTGGCGCTCAAGGAACACCTGCAACAGGTTCCGCCCGGTCCTGATGGTCTGGTGTTTACATGGCGCGGTAAACCGATTCCCCGTTCGACCTTCGGCTACCACTGGGGCGCAGCGGCGCGATCTGCGAAGCTGCCGCCACGAAGCGGCCTGCATTCGCTCCGGCACTATTACGCAAGCCTGCTCATCCGTTACGGCGAGTCGGTCAAGACGGTGCAGGCCCGCTTGGGGCATGCGTCTGCTGCGGAGACGTTGGACACCTACTCGCACTTGTGGCCGGATTCGGACGACCGGACGCGGGACGCGATTGACTCAGTGCTTAGGTAGGGGTCGCTAAACAGTCGGTTACGACACGCCCGGCGCGTCGCCTTGGGTCGAACAAATGTTCGTGTAGCCTCGTCAACAGTGGACGCCCACAGCACGTAGCAACGAAGCGAACCAACCTGACACGAAACCCCATGGCGTCCAGTGCGCAACCGCGCAAGCCTAAACGGCAGGGGTCTTTCGTGCTGCCGGGATTTTGAGGTTGGACGTGTCGGTAAATTCCCTTTTCGTTGATGCTGCCGGTATCGCGGAGTATTGCGGTCGGAGCATCGACACCGTGCGGTACTGGGAGCGGCTGGGCCAGTTGCCGCCTTCGGCGAAGGTCGGGCGTAGGCGGGTCTGGAAGCGCACGGATATTCAAGAGATTTCGACGCGATGTTCGCGGCGTAGGAGCGTGAACATGGACGTTGACGAGTTCTTCTTGAAATCTGGTAGTGAGCAGTTGAAAAAGATTCACCAATGGGCACGCGCACGCTACGTTTCGCCGTGGGCGGTGTTGTTTGGGGTGCTGCTCCGCGTAGCGGCTAGCGTCCCGCCCAATGTGCAGTTGCCGCCGGTAATCGGTGACCGCGCCAGCCTAAACCTGTTGTGCGCGTTTGTGGGTCGGTCCGGAGCCGGTAAGGGGAACAGCGCCAAAGTTGCGGCTTTGGCATGGCCTGACGAAGTCCTCACGCGCCCTCTCGGGTCGGGCCAAGGGATCGCCGAAGCATTCACGCGGCGGTCCGAATTAGACGAGATAAAGCCGGTTATCTTCGACGTTCCAGAAGTCGATACTCTCGCCGGGTTGACGAAAACCCAAGGCAGCGTGCTGCTGCCGACGGTGAAGAGTCTGGCGATGGGTGAACAGCTCGGGCAGACCAACGCGACGAAAGAGAGCAGCCGGAACGTCCCTGCCCATTCATATCGCGCGTGCTTGTCAGTCGGAGTGCAGCCGGGTCACGCCGATGTTCTGTTTGCAGACGCGACCGGCGGTACGCCTCAGCGGTTCTTGTGGGTCCCGGTGGCTGATCCGAATATTGCAGATGGCGATTTTCGCGACCCCGCCCCGCTTGTGACGGATATGCCGTTCTGGATTCCAGGCGTAGACGATGTGGTCGAGATCGAATACGAATGGCCAGAGATCGAACCCGCTATCCGCACGGCGTTTATTGCGCGCAATCGGGGCGAGGCCGATGCGCTAGATGGGCACGCACTGTTGACCCGCTGCAAGGTCGCCGCGCTGGTGGCGATCATGCATCAGCGCGTAGGTGTCACCGAAGACGACTGGAACAAATCGGGGGAGATCATGGCGGTATCAGACCGGACTCGCGCCTCACTGCTGCAACAGGAAGCTGACATTCGGGCAGCGGCAATTCGTGAACGTGGCAAGAATGACGCTCTCCGCTCCGAAGGGCGCGATGACTACCAACTTGAGTCGGTGAAGAACAGCATCGTCGCCGCGTTGACTAAGCGGGGCGGAAGCGCGTCGGCGAGCGAATTGAACTCGGCGTTGGGAAAGCCGCACCGTCGCAAGTTCTTTGCCCAAGCGCTCGCTGAACTGGTTGACGCCGGGCGCGCGGTGACAACTGCTGTTGCTGGCGGCACTCGCTTGCGGTTGACCGAATCTGTTCAGGGTGAACAGTCCGTTCAGGGTGCATTGTCGCCGGTCGGAGGGGGAGAACAGCGCGTTCAGGATGAACACTCGGCCACCGTCATAAGTATGGAATCGCACAAGTTGCAGAAAGCGGGCGAGTCGAAGGTTTCTTGCCAGCAATGGTTTGATGCCCACCTCGCTGAGCTACGCGGCAAGGGCCAGGAAACCGTAGAGGGAGCCGCTGTGCGAAAGGCGGGCGAAGCTGTCGGGTACAAGAAGAATCAGCTCTATGTTGCAGCCAATAGTCGGGGGTACAAGGGAACTCACTGGACGCTGACCGGCTGAGTTTTCGCAGAGAGAGAAGCGCCGCTAGCCGTTCGAGGCGGGCGCTTGGCGGTTCAAGGGGGCGCCCCCCACCCCCTGCCACTGGCTTCTCCGGCGAGCCCAGCAGTCCGCCGACCGTGTGAAGCTTCATGCGTTTCTGCAGATTCATCGTCAGGTTTCACCTATCCTGACCGCCGGGGCGCTCAATCCAGATGGAGGGGGTTCGATGAGTCCATTGTTTTCTCGCGGCGGTCCGTCGAAGCGACAAATCGCGAGACAGGAACGAGAACGAGCAGAGCAGATTGCGCAGCAAGAGCGAATCCGTTTCGAGCAGATCGCGGCGCGGGAGCGCGGCCAATTCGAGGGTCTCGCGATCAAAGCCGCGCACGGCGACGTTGACGCCTTGGGGGAACTACCTAGCGCCGCGCAGCGTGTGCGGGAGTTCTACCGGGACGACAACCAGTATTGGAACGAAGCGTGGGCGGCGATGACGGTGGCACTGCGTGACATCCTGGCCGACGACGTGATGACCGAACAGAAGGAAACACACGTCGCGCAGCTCTCTTTTGCTCTCGGCATACAGCAGTGGGGCGTCGATCTTCCGACGAGGAATTTCGCCTTATACGAAGAGGTCATGGTGGCGCGGATCAACGACGGGCGTCCCGTCGAGAACCCCAACGCGCCCCTCATCGCGCAACCTGGCGAAATCTCTTACTTCCCAAGCTTTTCGGTCGCCCTGATGAAAGAAGTCGTTGACCGTGAGATGCGCGGCGGTTCGCAGGGTGTGAGTGTGCGGATCGCAAAGGGAGTCACATACCGCGTTGGCCAGGTCCGCGCCCGGAGTGTGGTCGTCGGTTCGCACCTTGAAGCCGCAGATTATGGCGACCTGGTCGTGACCAACCGCCGAGCGGTGTTTATGGGAGCGAAGAAGACGTTGGAGTTCCGTCGGGACAAGCTCGTTGGACTTGCGCAGTACTCCGACGGGCTTCGCCTAAGCGTGTCGAACCGCCAGACTGCGTCGCTGCTTCGGTTTGGTCAGGGTTCGTCGCCGACTATCGCTGCGGCGCTGCTTTCTGCGGCATAGCCGCGCTAGCCCCTTCGCTGCGGTGTCGGTCGCGGGCTGAGGGCGGCAGAGGTGGCCTCAGGTCAACTCGTCATTGGCATCGGCCAGCACACGGTAGACCGTCGCCCTACTCACGCCAAGCGCGGACGCGATAGTTGAGGCTGGCTCGCCGTTAGCGTGCATCCGCTGCGCCAGTGCCGCTTTCGATTGGTCGAGCTTCTTTGGTCGCTCGCTGGACTGCCCACGCGCCCGCCGCGCATCACGCGCTGCTGACCGGCGCTCACGACCAAGTTCCAGTTCAAGTTCGGCCAGGCTCGCCAGAACGCCCGCCACCATTCGACCCGTTGCGTTCGAGGTGTCGATACCTTCCCGTAGCGAGCGCAACACGATGCCACGCTCGCCAAGTTCCCTAATGGTCGTCATGACTTCTGCGGCGTTGCGCCCCAGGCGGTCGATGCCGACCACCACGACGGCGTCCCCTTCGCGTGCGTAGTCCAGCAGCGCCGCCAAGCCGGGTCGCTGCTCGCGCGTCGATGTGCCCGATAGCTTGTCGCTGTAGACCCGCACCCCGTCGACCCCGGCGGCAATGAGCGCGTCGACTTGCTGGTCGAGCGACTGGTGTCCGGTACTCACGCGGGCGTAGCCCAGGGCGGTTCCGGTAACAGCGGGGGCGGTGGGTGCGGCCATGCATCGAGTGTCTCATAACTCGCATAAGTCGTAAATATGAGACATAGGTTTTGATACAACTTCTGCGACAGTTCGAGCTGGGAGTTATTGCGACTAGCGGTATAGCCGCTACCTAGTCTCCAATCTTTAGTTTTGAGAATGCCAGATTTGAGTAGTTCGGTAGGTTAGGCGCTACTGCATGAAGCGGCTGAGCGCTAAGCGCAGCGGTGGTTGCCATAGCTGCTAGGCGAAGGCGGACCTAACCGCCGATCACATCATCCCGGTAGCTGAGCGACCAGACCTCGCACACGAACCCCTGAGCTTGACGACGCGCTGCCGATCCTGCAACGGGCGACGCGGCGACCGATGCACGAACGCGTAGCTTGACCAGGTACAGGAGGCTATTCAAGCGCGCGAGCTGCGGCGCTGTCGTCAGCTTCTGTAGTACCTGCCCATCCCGTTCATCGCGGCGGCGAAGGGACAATTGTTATGGACGGCGGGGCAGTCGAGGAACCCGCGCCCGCAGGCTGCCAGCCTGGCGGCGGATTTATCACTATCGCAGGGATGGGTGGCTGGCTGTATTTCCGCTCGAAGAAGCTAGTGAGCGCTGCTGAAAGAAGCGTCGCTATCGCCGCAATGATCGCAACGGCAACTGATACTCTGTCCCGCCGCACGCTGGTCCGCGCCTCCCGCTGTAGCGCCTCTAGGGCCGGCGTTGCGGGCGAACTCTCGCTGACGCCTTCTCGCTGTCGAACTTGCTCGACGAGCAAAGAAATCGGGCGGTCAAGCTTGGACTTTCCGCCAAGGCTGTCCGGCCAATCGGCATAAGCCGACAGCAATGATTCCAGGCGCTCATGCGGAGACTTTGTGCGAGCGCGCCAAGCGAATACGCCCGTCACTATCGCGCCTACAATTACAGCCGCAGGGCCGATAAGGCTAGGCCAAGTGAACGACGTCTGCGCGGCTTGGTCGGCCAACATCAGCATTACGAGATTCTGTCAGATGGGGGACAAAATAGCCGCGCTACACGTCCAGCTAATCGACGACACCGCCGCGCGACCCACGCGCGTGGACGCCGCCTTCATGAGACGGGTTCGCCTCTACCAAGCGACGTGATGTTCAAGTTGAGGGTGTAACGCCCGTCGCCGGACCGATCAGCAAGAGCGTGCGGCTGTGTGGGCCGTGCGATGCGTCCCGCGTTCACGTCGCCCACAACCTCACCCGCTAACGGGAACAACTTCTGCTCCCACACTGCATCACGCATCGTTTTAACGTGATTCTCGAAGTCAGCGACGAACTCCGAGTTGTTCGGCGGTCCCGCATCAATAACTAGCGCCACGTTGAGCGAAGTCGGATGAGCCGAACCGTCCGCGTACACAAACCCCGTCTCCACGGTCTCGAACTCCGCACCGTTCCGATGGGCAACGTGGCCGTGCCGCCAGTCCATGATCCGCTCGTGCACTGCGAGCCCATCCTCGCCGGTAATCTCAGAGACGAAGTCTTTGAAGGCAATCTTGCGCTTCTTGTTGCTAACCGCGCAGCGCCCGTACGACGCTACGGCGGACTCCCAGAGTGCTCGGCGGTGAAAAATGTTCGCCATCTTCGAGTCGTACAGTTCCCTGCGCTCTAACAACGCCATATCCGCTGCTTGAAGGTCGGCCCACGCCGAAGACCAGCGACTCAAGAACGTTACATTCGGCCCATTCAGAGCGCCCCAAAGTTCGCCATCATTACCCATCCCAAAACGTTAACCAAGCACCACGACACGAGGAGCGTGACCCCGGTAGCCCTGCGTGAAACGCGCAGGGTGGGGACCCGCCCCGCGCGGCTCAATGCTCAGCTCGAGCGGCCAGCGCAGGGACGATTACACTCGACGCTCGGCTAATGCCGCCTGAAACGGAGCCGCACGTAGCTTAGAAGCGATCCGTTGTCGAGCTTGTTAAGGTGATTTATTTCTTTCCTGATGTAGTGGATTATCACGTTGGTGTGGGCGATTAGGTCGTCCCGCGCATCGTTCATTAGACGTGCTGTGTCGCCGTCCCGAAGTTCGAGCCACTCATCGACCTGCGAGTTTATCCAATACCGGTAGAACCGAATACGGCGGCCAGTTGGCACTTTGATTTTCCCAAAAGATATTCGTCGGAGCTCTTCAAGGCGGTCCCGAACATCTGGCGGGTCAGGGAAAGAAGTGGAGCTAGAAGATACCCACTCGTCTAAGCTTCGCACGGCCTTTCGAAACTGTGTTTCAAGCCCATAATAGGTTTCACGCAATTCGTCCCGTAGTTTACGTTGATGAAGCCTTTTGCTCTCGCGCATGGCGCGCCAGAGACCAAATACTGCTAACACGAAACCGCAGACCCCAGCAATTTGTGCGTAAGCGCCCCAGTGGGGATGGACATTCGTCCACGCTATTTCGACTTTTGGCCAGCTAAAAGCGCTGACCGTCATTTCAGAACCACGGTATCCGCACCTTTCGAGAAGCAATCTGTAGGAGATTATCTGATAAGAGCTGGCCCTAAGCGGGCCGTTGATGACAGTGTGTTGCCGTTTCGGCCACGGTCGGACGGCTCGGCGCGGTTCGCCGCGTTCTGTTCAAAGTTCATCACCGTGACGAAGGGCACCGGCTCAGGAGGCTCGCTAAAGCTCCGCGACTGCCAGCGCAACCTTGCCGCAAGCGCAACGGCACTCGTCAACAACCTAGAAGCTTTGCCGCACAACAGCTTTAGAGTATCCAGTTTGACTTTGAACGCGCAGTTTAAGCGGCGAGTAGTTGCCCGCAACCGTCGCAACGAACGAGTACGTCCAGCGGGACGCGCCCACCCCACACGCCCACCGAGCGTCTTTCCACAACTACGTCCGCGCCGCAGCACGTCGACCGCCGGGAGCGGTCAATTGAACGTTCCGAGTAGATCGCCATTGCCAATCCGCCTTTCGCTAGTGTGTTCGATTGCTAGCTCAGCGTGCACAAGATGTGCCGGTAGTCCGCGCAGGCGCGCCGAGAATATTGGGGTTGGCGGGTTTTCGTGGTTACTAGAGGTATACGGGCCGAGTGCGGCGTGCACCTAGCCGTGCTGACGGCGGTCAGCGCATGTTCCTGTTCAGCCCTGTTTCCCCATGTCGCCCATGTCCTATTGGGACAGGTCAGGCACGTTATATGCGTCTTTCGATTACCGGCAGCTCGAACAACAGTTATTTGTGACCGATTTGGTCGGCGAAACTTCGAGGCCGACCGGATGCGTTGCCACCTTTGGTTAGGCGTTTAACGTTAGTGACGCCACGCTACAACTGATGATCTGGCCGTCGATTGTGACGCTGCCGTGGTAGCCGGTCTCGTCGGTTTCGAAGGCGATCAACTCGGGGATCAGGGAGTTGCTCCCGACTTCGGCGAGAGTTTCCCGCAACCCTTGTGCAGCACTTCGGCAGTGGCGTGGACGAAATAGCCTGTAAGCGAGGGATTTCCCAGCTCTTCTTCGGCTGGCTCGGTTGTGACCATGACTAGCCAAACCTGCTCACCGACGATGCTCATACTGGTCGCCGTTCGCGTCGAGTTCTCGCAAGTCGATCTGTCCGTCATGGCTGCGAACATACTGTCAGCGCCAGACGACCGCGAGTACATGCCGTGTACGTCCTGGCGGCACGTATCTCCGACGGTTTGGTGTTGATTCTCGCCAGGCCAGACGCTTGCCTTGCGGAGGTCGCTTGCGCTGGTCTATATGGGGTATCGGGTGTAGAGCAGGTATCCACGCTACGCAGGTGCTACGCACAGCACCACTCTGCGCCCACTGGTGGTAGCATGAGGCGCGCCAGAAAATCGGCGCTGAACTGCATAATCAAACACCTAGCTGCTACGTGCCCACTACCAGCACTAAATTGCTATGAACTGGGAAAATGCTAGAGATGATTCCGGCTTACAGGCCAACTCGCCCGCCCCGGCAGGGCCGGGCTAGTGGCGCGCTTTGCGGACCGCTTTCTTCAGCTTGCGCAGCGCTGGTTCGACCTGTTGTTCGCTGTCCTCACCAAGGGCCAGCTCTTGCTGGTAGAGCACCCCATAGGTGAAGGTGTCCTCGGCCGCCGCGTGTGCTGCTTCGGCCTGTTGAGTCAGGTGCTCGCGGCTGACCGCACTGTCCTGGTGGTCGCCGAGCACCGACTGCACCGTCTTGGCCAGTTCGGACACCGTGGTGTCGCCGACCGCCGCAGCGGTGTACCGGAGCCGCTTGGCGCGCTTACGGATCTTGTGCAGCGCCTCGTCGCGGTCTTCGCTGTCGGCGAGGGCTGCGGCCGCCGCGGCCTTGGCGGCTTTGCGCACCCGCTTATAGGCGGCGCCGACGATCTCCTCGATCGGCGTCTGTTCGGCTGCGGCCGGTGGCGGCTCGGCCACCAGCGATTCCAGGGCGTCCAGCAGCCGGAAGTACCGCTGGGAGCGCATTGCGATCAGCGACCGACGCAGACCTGTCTGATAGCGGCGCTCGGCTCCCTGTACCAGACGATCTCGCACCCGTCCCCGCACCAATTCGGGGGGCAACCCGTCTAGCGCGTGCCGGTAGCGCTCGGCCAGCACTTCGGCATCCCGCGCGATGCCCAACACCTGGCCCAACTCCCGCAACTCGTCGAGGAGCCAGGTGTCGTAGTGGTTGCCGAGCTGCTCGGCGGCCTGCAGCAAGCTACGGATCTTGCGTGCTGCCACCCGCATCTGATGCACCGAGTCGGGGGCGTCGGCCCGCACGGCGCGATCCCAGACCAACAGCTGCTCGACCTGCTCGGCGATCGCGCGGTGCACCGGGTCGGCTGGGCGCTCTGGGACACCGTTCGGCAACGACCCCAACACCCGAGCCAGCTTCGAGCCGTGTCGTGCGGGCACCGCGCCGGCATCGAGCAACCGGTTGCTCAGCCGGTCCAACAGGTCAGAGCCGGTTGCGGCACAGGCCTCGGAAAGCTCGAGTTCCCACTCGCGCCACCGCTGTTCGGAGCCCGAGTCATCGCTGCCGTCGTCTGTCCAGGCGGTGACCTGATCATCGCAGAACTCGGCCAGCACGCTGCCGTCGTCGCCGTACAGCACCTGCAACCCGCGCGTCGTGCTGATCCGGGCGACCGGTGCCAGCGGACGATCGCGCACGATGGCCAGCACCGTATCGAGCAACTCGGTCGGGATCGCGTCGACGTCGTCGCCATCGCCCAGCGGCGCGCGAACTTCGGTGCGGGCGGCCGGCCCGGCGGGCAACTTCACGTGCCAGCCCGCGTCGGCGCCGCCGGTGCGGCGGCGCAACGTGACCCGGTTGGTCGCCAGGTCGCGGGCAGGGGTGTCGAAGTACACCGCGTCGAGCGCTTGGGCCGGCGGCTTGTCCACCCGGCTGACCACCGCGATGCCCTCGAACGACGGCGACACCGTCGATTCCACCACCTCGAACTTGCGCTCCACCTCCGCATGCCGCGAGGTACGTGGGGCTTTTACGAGCATTTCCGCCTCCGGATCGGCACTGCAGCGCTGCGGTCGTGTAGCTGCTCAGCCTGCCACAAGTGCCCAGTCACCGGGGCACCGATACGCCCACGATTGTCAAAAGCAGTGTTCGTCGGCGGGAAAAGCGCCCTCGGCGACTTCTTTCGCGTACTGGGTTGCCGCCCTGTGCAATTGGCCACCGATGTCACCGAACCGTTTGACAAAACGGGCGGTCTTGCCGGCGGTGAACCCGGCCATGTCCTGCCAGACCAGCACCTGGGCGTCGCAGTTGGGACCCGCGCCGATACCTACGGTCGGGATGGTCAGCTTGCCGGTGATCTGGGTGGCTAGGTCGGCCGGCACCATCTCCATCACCACGGAGAACGCCCCGGCTTCGGCGACGGCTATCGCGTCGGCGATCGTCTGTTCGGCCGCGTCGCCACGGCCCTGCACCCGGAAGCCGCCCAGTGTGTTGACGCTTTGCGGAGTGAAACCGATGTGCGCCATCACCGGAATGCCGGCGGTGCTCAAGCAGGCGATCTGTTCGGCGACCCGCTCGCCGCCTTCCAGTTTGACCGCGTGCGCACCCGCTTCCTTCATGAACCGGGTGGCGGCAGCCAGTGCGGCCGCCGGTCCGGCCTCATAGCTGCCGAACGGCAGGTCGGCGACCACCAACGCGTGCGGTGCGCCCCGCACCACCCCGCGGACCAGCGGAATCAGCTCGTCGATGGAAATCGGCACGGTGCTGTCGTAGCCGTAAACCACATTGGCGGCCGAATCACCGACCAGCAGCACCGGGATACCGGCGTCGTCGAAGATCCGGGCGGTGGAGTAGTCGTAGGCCGTGAGCATCGCCCACTTGTGGCCTTCGGCCTTCATCTTCTGAAGGTGGTGCACCCGGGTCTTGGCTCGCGCTGCCCCGGCCGGAGCCGGGCGGACGGAGGCACCGTACAAATGCTGTTCAGACATCGTTGTCCCTAGGGATCGTCGTGCGAACCTCGTGGCCGGAATCGGTCCCCGGGCTCATTGACGTGGCCATTCTGCCAGTTTCGACGCTGCCGCGACAGGGCGGCCCGGACGCTTATGCTCACACCGGCGACGGTTGGGTCAATCCGATACCAGCATCTGGCGCCGGAAGTAGCATCGGCGTACATGCAACGGCTCAGCGGACTCGACGCCAGTTTTCTGTACTTGGAGACACCAACGCAGCATCTGCACGTGTGCGCGGTGCACGAACTGGACAGCTCGACAATGCCCGGCGGCTACACCTTCGACCGGCTGCGCGACGCCTTGTCGCTGCGGTTGAAGGCACTGCCGCAGTTCCGCGAGAAGCTGGTCAACAATCCGTTCAACCTGGACCATCCGGTCTGGGTGGACGACGACACCTTCGACATCAACCGCCATGTGCACCGCATCGGCGTGCCGCCGCCGGGCGGCCAGGCCGAGCTTGCCGAAGTGTGCGGGCACATCGCGTCGCTGCCGTTGAGCCGCAGCCGGCCGCTGTGGGAGATGTGGGTTCTCGAGGGACTCGCCGGCACCGATCCGCGCGAAGAGGGTCGCCTTGCGGTGTTGAGCAAAGTGCATCACGCCAGCGTGGACGGCGTGACCGGGGCAGACCTGATGTCGCAGCTGTGCAGCATCGAACCTGATGCGCCGCCGCCGGATCCGATCGACGGCGTCGGCGGTGCCAACCACGCCGAGATCGTGCTGGGCGGGCTGGTGCGCTTTGCCAGCCGGCCACTGCGTTTGGTCAACGTGCTGCCGACCACGGTCACGTCGGTGGTCAAGACGTTGGCGCGGGCGCGCAGCGGTTCGGCGATGGCCCGCCCGTTCACCGCGCCGCCGACGGCATTCAACGCCAGCGTGTCTAGCCAGCGCAACATGGCCTTCGCGCGGCTGGACCTCGAGGACGTCAAGACGGTGAAGAACCACTTCGGCGTCAAGGTCAACGACGTGGTGATGGCGCTGGTGTCCGGCGCACTGCGCCAGTTCCTGCTGGACCGGGAGGAACTGCCGGAGTCGTCGTTGATCGCGATGGTGCCGGTCTCGACGCACGGCAAGTCCGACCGTCCCGGACGCAACCAGGTGACCGGTATGTTCGCCAGCCTGCAAACCGGCATCGCCGATCCGGCGGAACGGCTCAAGGCGATCGCCGAGGCGAATTCGACGGCCAAAGAACATGTTTCGGCGATCGGCGCCACGCTGCTGCAGGACTGGACGCAGTTCGCCGCGCCTGCGGTGTTCGGACTGGCGATGCGCGCCTACGCCAGCACGCGGCTGACCCGCAGCCGGCCCGTGTACAACCTGGTGGTTTCGAATGTCCCCGGGCCGCAGGAACCGTTGTATTTCCTCGGCTGTGAACTGACCGCAATGTATCCGCTCGGTCCACTCTTCGAAGGGTCAGGCCTCAACATCACCGTGTTGTCACTGAACGGCAAGCTCGACGTCGGAATCATTTCCTGCCCGGAACTGCTGCCCGACCTGTGGCACCTCGCCGACGGCTTCGAGAAGGGGATTCAGGAGCTACTGGCCGCTGCCCGCTGAATAGAACTGCCCGGCTCCTCCTCATCGCGCGCGGCGCTGTGACCGGGTCCGCTCAAGAGGGCATGGCAGCATAGGTTCCCATGGGCCTGCCTCGCCGCGACAAGATCGCACGAACCGCAAAGTTTGGGCTGATCTTGATCTTGGTCGCCACGATGCTGGTGTCCGGTTGTACCCGGCTGGTCAGTGGCCGCGCCAAGCTCGCCACGCCACGCATCGGCGCGCCGGTGTCGTGGGGACCGTGTCGACTGGTCAGCGGCGCGGTGCTCAAGCTGCCCGTGGGCGTGCAATGCGGCAAGGTCGCCGTCCCGATCGACTACCGGTACCCGCGCGGGGACGCCGCAGTGCTGGCGCTGATTCGTTTTCCCGCGACCAAGAAGAAGATCGCTTCGCTGATCATCAACCCCGGCGGCCCCGGCGAGTCGGGCATCGAGGCCGCCGTCACCCTCGTCGCGGCGTTACCGCCGCAGGTGCGTGAACAGTTCGACCTGATCGGTTTCGACCCGCGCGGGGTTGGGTCCTCGCGGCCCGCGATCTGGTGCAACTCTGACGCCGAGAACGACCATCAGCGCACCGAACCGCAGGTCGACTACAGCCCTAGAGGGGTGGCGGCGATCGAGGGTGAGACCAAGGCATATGTCGGCCGCTGCTTCCAGAAGCTGGGCAAGGGGTTCCTCGAAAACGCCGGAACGGTCAGCGTCGCCCGCGACCTCGACGCGATCCGCGCGGCGATCGGCGACCAGAAGCTGACCTTCCTCGGCTACTCCTACGGGACCCGGATCGGCTCGGCCTACGCCGAAGCGTTCCCGCGCAATGTGCGGGCGATGATCCTCGACGGCGCGGTTGACCCGAACACCGACCCGGTCGAGGCGGACCTGCGGCAGGCCAAGGGTTTCCAGGACGCATTCAACGATTACGGCAAAGATTGCGCGAAGGACCCGGATTGCCCGTTGGGCACCGATCTGGCCAAACAGGTCGACGTCTTCCACGACCTGGTCGATCCGATGGTCGACAAGAACAACCCTCTGGTGGGCAGGCCGACGCGGACCGAAGACCCGCGCGGCCTGAGCTACAGCGACGCCATCGTCGGCACGTTGATGGCGCTGTACTCCCCGACGTTGTGGCGACACCTGACCGACGGCTTGACCGAGCTGACCCACCATCGCGGCGACACGCTGCTGGCCCTGGCCGACATGTACATGCGCCGCGACCCGCACGGGCACTACACCAACGCCACCGACGCGCGGGTGGCGATCAACTGCGTCGACGAGCCGCCCGTCACCAACCATGCGAAGGTCGTCGACGAAGACCGCCGCTACCGCCAGCTCGCGCCATTCATGAGCTACGGCAAGTTCACCGGAGATGCCCCGTTGGGTGCTTGCGCCTTCTGGTCGGTGCCGCCGACGACCAAACCGCACGTGATTTCGGCGCCGGGTCTGGCGCCGACCTTGGTGGTGTCGACCACGCACGATCCGGCGACGCCGTACCAGGCCGGGGTGGATCTGGCCAAGCAGCTGCACGGCTCGCTGCTGACTTTCGAGGGCACCCAGCACACCGTCGTCTTTGAGGGCAACCGCTGCATCGACAACTTCGCGACGGCCTATCTGGTGAACGGTACTGTGCCGCCCACCGGCGCCAAGTGCTGACCACAGCGCGCGCGACAAATCGCCGGTGCCGAGACGAGACCAAGGTGTGATCTGCCACCGCTCCGCCGGTGCCACGCACATGCGACGATGTGAGCCATGGGGCGCATGAGACGGGTGGGCTCAGCGCTGCTTTCCTCGGGTGTCCTGATCGCGGCGGGCGTCCTGCCGATGCAGCCGGCGGCGGCCAATCCGGAATCCGGTGCAGGACCGTCCGGCACGCCCGCCCCCCCACCGGCAGCGGCACCACTGGCCTGGTCCGGTTGCGGTCGGGTGGTCAAGGACACCAGCAAGGTGCCCACCGCGCGCTGCGCCACGGTGGCCGTCCCGGTCGACTACAGCAACCCCGGCGCGGGCCAGCTCCAACTGGCGGTCATCCGAATCCCGGCTTCCGGCACCCGGATCGGGTCGCTGCTGGTCAATCCAGGTGGTCCCGGCGCCTCGGCCGTCGACAGCGTCGTCGGGCTGGGGCCGGTGCTCGCGGACAGCCCGATCAGCCGGAGCTTCGACCTGGTGGGCTTCGATCCCCGAGGTGTCGGTCATTCCACCCCGGCGGTCCGGTGTCGCACCGACGCCGAGTTCGACGCATTCCGCCGAGACCCGATGGTCGACTACAGCCCCGCCGGGGTGGCGCACATCGAGCGGGTGTACCAGCAGCTGGCGCAGGGCTGCGTGAACCGGATGGGACTGAGTTACCTGGCGAACGTCGGCACCGCGTCCGCGGTGCGCGACATGGACGTGGTGCGCCAGGCTTTGGGCGACCAGCAGATTAGCTACCTGGGCTTCAGTTACGGCACCGAGCTGGGCACCGCGTACGTCGAACAATTCGGTGACCATGTGCGCGCCATGGTCCTCGACGGTGCCATCGACCCCACGGTCGGTCCGGTGGAGGACAACATCCGGCAGATGGCCGGCTTTCAGGCCGTCTTCAACGACTACGCCGCGGACTGCGCGCGGTCGGCCGATTGCCCGCTGGGCACCGACCCGAACAAGTGGGTGAGCCGTTACCACGAGCTCGTCGATCCGCTGGTCACCGCGCCGGCCCGGACGCAGGACCCGCGCGGCCTGGGCTACGCCGACGCGACCACCGGAACCATCAATGCGCTCTACACCCCGCAGTATTGGAAGTTCCTGACCAGCGGGCTGCTCGGGCTGGCGCGCGGCACCGACCCCGGGGATCTGCTGACGCTCGCCGACGATTATCAGGGCCGGGAGCCGAACGGCCACTATGACAATGGGCAGGACGCGTTCAACGCGATCCGCTGCGTCGACGCGCCGTCGCCGACCGACCCGGCGGCCTGGGCCGACGCCGACCGGAAGATCCGCCAGGCCGCTCCGTTCCTCAGCTACGGGCAGTTCACCGGTTACGCGCCTCGTGATCTGTGTGCGATGTGGCCGGTACCGGCCACCTCGGCACCCCACGCGGCCGCGCCGGTGGAGCCCGGCAAAGTCGTGGTGGTGTCCACCACCCACGACCCCGCCACTCCCTACCAGGCCGGCGTGAATCTGGCTCAGCAGCTGGGGGCGCCGCTGATCGCCTTCGACGGCAGCCAGCACACCGTGGTGTTCACCGGCAACCAGTGCATCGACACAGCGGTGACCCGCTACTTCGTCGGTCAGACCAGGCCGCCGGATAACTTACGCTGCTAGCACCGGTACCACAGAAATAACAGGTGGTTGACCGGCGCACGGTGGCCGTCGCCGACACTCGCCGATCGCGGCAATGCCGGCGGTGGTAGGTGCGTTTCATAGCCGCGTCACCGAGCATGCGTCGTCAAGGTGCTTGAACTGCTGCCCGCACCAATGGCACTTAAGGGACTTGCCCTTGTTCAGGATGGTGTTCTGCCGGCGTTTCCACCCCGTTATGTGCTGCCCGCACATGAACGCCTGTTCGCAGTCGTGCAGGTTCAGGCGCCAGACCGCCGGCCGTCGACATTTTTCGGTTGCCTCGCAGCGGGCCACATCGTGCCATGCCGCGACGATGTTCTCCGCATCCATAGGATCAGTTGGAGTTTGGGATTTCCCTTCACGTGAACGCACCTCAGACCCCTCCGCCAATGAACTCGCTGAGTGAGTACCCGCTGCTTGGGGAAGGGTATTCACCCGTGGTCGCAATGCTCTGTTCGGGTGTGGTCAGTCAGATTCGTCTCATGGATTCTTTCGGGGCTACCCATGGCCACGCCGTGGCCACGATTCGGCGGCAGTTACAGTTAACAGCAGGCACGCGACGGCAGGCGTATCAGCAGGAAAACGGCGTGACACTTCCCCTACCTGAGTGGGCGGATGTAACACGGAAATAACAGGTAGTGCATACTCTTGACGGACATGGACCGACAAAAGGAATTCGTTCTCCGCACGTTGGAGGAACGGGACATTCGTTTCGTCCGACTGTGGTTCACCGACGTGCTGGGGTTCCTCAAGTCGGTCGCTATCGCCCCGGCTGAGCTCGAAGGCGCCTTCGAAGAGGGCATCGGATTCGACGGCTCCTCGATCGAGGGCTTCGCCCGCGTTTCGGAGTCCGATACCGTCGCGCACCCCGATCCGTCGACCTTCCAGGTGCTGCCCTGGACCACGCCGGCCGGCCATCACCACTCGGCGCGGATGTTCTGCGACATCAAGATGCCCGACGGATCGCCGTCCTGGGCCGACCCCCGGCATGTGCTGCGGCGGCAGCTGGCGAAGGCCAACGACCTCGGCTTTTCCTGCTACGTGCATCCCGAGATCGAGTTCTTCCTGCTCAAACCCGGTACTGACGACGAGCCGGTGCCCGCCGACGACGCCGGCTACTTCGATCAGGCGGTGCACGACTCCGCGTCGAACTTCCGCCGGCACGCTATCGACGCGCTGGAGTCGATGGGCATCTCGGTGGAGTTCACCCACCACGAAGGTGCGCCCGGGCAGCAGGAGATCGACCTGCGCTACGCCGACGCGCTGTCGATGGCCGACAACGTGATGACCTTCCGCTACGTCATCAAAGAAGTCGCTCTGGAGGAGGGTGCGCGAGCGACTTTCATGCCCAAGCCGTTCGGGCAATTCCCCGGGTCAGCGATGCACACCCACATCAGCCTGTTCGAAGGCGATGTCAACGCGTTCCACAGCCCCGACGACTCGCTGCAGCTGTCAGACGTGGCGAAGTCGTTCATCGCCGGCATCATCGAGCACGCCTCCGAGATCAGCGCCATCACCAACCAGTGGGTGAACTCCTACAAACGGCTGGTGCACGGCGGTGAGGCGCCCACCGCGGCGTCCTGGGGTGCGGCCAACCGCTCGGCGCTGGTGCGCGTCCCGATGTACAGTCCGCGCAAGATCTCGTCGCGGCGTATCGAGGTACGCAGCCCCGACTCCGCCTGCAATCCCTACCTGACCTTCGCCGTGATTCTGGCGGCCGGGTTGCGCGGCGTCGAGAAGAACTACGCGCTGGGACCGCAGGCCGAAGACAACGTGTGGGACTTGACGTCCGAGGAGCGGCGCGCCATGGGCTACCGCGAGCTGCCCAGCAGCCTGGACCGTGCGCTGCAGGAGATGGAGAATTCCGAACTGGTCGCAGAAACGTTGGGCGAGCACGTATTCGACTTCTTCCTGCGCAACAAGCGCCGGGAATGGGCCAACTACCGCAGCCAAGTCACGCCCTATGAGCTCAAGACTTACCTAGGCCTTTAACGGGCCTTTTAAGGAGGCCGTCAAGGGCTTCCGGGGATCTTCTGGCTGACTGCGCTACCGTCGAGGCGTGACCAAACCCGCGGTGCAGCGTTCCAAGCTGCCCAGCGTGGGCCGCCTAGGACTGGTCGACTCTCGCGCGAGCTCGTATCTAGCGCGATTGGGCTGGGACTTCAGCGATGAAAACGAAGCACACGTCGGGTTGCTGTGGTCGCTGTCGCGCGCACCGGACGCCGACGCCGCGTTGAGTGCGCTGGTCCGGCTGGCCGAGGCGCCCGGGTGCGACTGGGACGAACTCAACACCGCGTTGCTGACTGACCGCGGCCTGCGGGGCCGATTGTTCGGCGTCCTGGGCTCGTCGCTCGCGCTGGCCGACCACCTTGTCGCCAACCCGCGGTCCTGGCGTCTGCTGGCCGGCAAGGTGACGTTGCCGTCGGCTGACGCGCTGCGCCGGTCGTTTCTGGAGTGCGCCGCCGAACCCGGTTGCCGGACGCGGTTGCGCACCGTCTACCGGAACCGGTTGCTGGTGCTGGCCGCGCTGGACTTGGCCCCGACCGTCGAGAACGAGCCGGTGCTGCCGTTTCCCGCGGTCGGCGCCCATCTGGCCGATCTGGCGGACGCAGCGCTGGCCGCGGCGCTGTGGGTGGCCGAGCAAACGGTGTGCGGAGACGGGGAACCGCCGCGGCTGGCCGTCATCGCGATGGGCAAATGCGGTGGCCGCGAACTGAATTACGTCAGTGACGTCGACGTCGTCTTCGTCGGTGAGCGTGCCGACGCGGTGACCACCCGGGTGGCCGGTGAACTGATGCGGCTGGCCTCCGACGTGTTCTTCGACGTCGATGCGGCGCTGCGGCCGGAAGGCAAGTGCGGCGAACTGGTGCGCACCGTCGACTCGCACGCCGCCTACTACCAGCGGTGGGCCAAGACGTGGGAGTTCCAGGCGTTGCTCAAGGCGCGGCCGGCCGCCGGTGATGCGGAGCTGGGCCGGGCGTACCTGGCCGCGGTGATGCCCCTGGTGTGGCGGGCCAGCGAGCGTGACGACTTCGTGCCGGACGTGCGCGCGATGCGCCGCCGCGTCGAGCAGACGGTTCCGGCCGACATGCGCAACCGCGAAATCAAACTCGGCACCGGCGGGCTGCGCGACGTCGAATTCGCCGTGCAATTACTGCAATTGGTACACGGCCGTAGCGACGATGCGCTGCACGTGGCGTCCACCGTGGATGCCCTGGCAGCGCTGGGCGCCGGCGGTTACATTGGCCGCGACGACGCCGCGAACCTGACCGCCTCCTACGAGTTTCTGCGGCTGCTCGAACACCGGCTGCAGCTGCAGCGGCTCAAACGCACCCACCTGCTGCCCGCGCCGGACGACGAAGAGGCGCTGCGGTGGCTGGCCCGCGCGGCGCACGTGCGGCCCGACGGCCAGCATGACGCGCTGGGGGTGCTGCGCGAGGAGCTCAAGCGCCAGAGTTTGCGGGTGTCGCGGCTGCACGCCAAGCTTTTCTACCAACCGCTGCTGGAGTCGGTGAGCCCGGCGGGTCTGGAATTCTCCAACGGCATCACCCCGGCCGCAGCCGAGCGCCAGCTGGCGATTCTCGGCTACGAGAGCCCGCAGGCGGCACTGACGCACTTGGCCGCGCTGACCAAGCACAGCGGCCGCCGCGGCCGGGTGCAGTCGGTGCTGTTGCCCAAGCTGCTGTACTGGCTGTCGGACACTCCAGATCCCGACGCCGGACTGCTGCACTACCGCCGGCTGAGTGAGGCGCTGGCCGACCAGCGCTGGTATCTGTCGACGTTGCGCGACGAGAACGCGGTCGCCAAACGGCTGATGCACATTCTGGGCACCTCGGCCTTCGTGCCCGACCTGTTGATGCGGGCACCGCAAGTGATCCGGCAATACGGCGACGGGCCGTCCGGGCCCAAGCTGCTCGACGTCGAGCCGGAGAAGGTGGGGCCGGCGCTGCTTGCGTGTGCGGCCCGGCACGCGGACCCGGAGCGGGCCGTCGCCGCCGCGCGTGCGCTGCGCAGGCGGGAACTGGCCCGCATCGCTTCGGCGGATCTGCTGGGCATGCTCGACGTCCGGCAGGTCGGCAAGGGGCTGACCTCGATTCGGGTGGCGGTTCTGCAGGCGGCGCTGGACGCGGTGGTCCGGGCCAACTGCGACGGTGAACCGCCGGCCCGGATCTCGATCATCGGGATGGGCCGGCTGGGCGGCCGCGAGCTGGGCTACGGCTCGGACACCGACGTGATGTTCGTCTGTGAGGCGAGGGATGCCAACGGTGCTACCGAGGACACCGCGGTGGTGCGGTGGGCGACGTTGATCACCGACCAGATGCGCGCGTTGCTGGGGACGGTGACTGCCGACCCTCCGCTGCACTTAGACGCCAACCTGCGGCCGGAGGGCCGCAACGGCCCGCTGGTGCGCACACTGGCCTCGTATCGCGCTTATTACGCGCAGTGGGCGCAGCCGTGGGAGATCCAGGCGCTGCTGCGGGCTCACCCGGTGGCCGGTGACGACGACCTGGGTCAGCGGTTCGTGCTGATGGTCGACGACACGCGCTATCCCGCTGACGGCGTATCGCTGGAAACCGTGCAGGAGATCCGCCGGATCAAGGCCCGCGTCGACGCGGAACGGCTCCCGCATGGCGCGGATCCGAACACCCACACCAAACTCGGGCGCGGGGGATTGACGGACATCGAGTGGACTGTGCAGTTGCTGCAGCTGCAGCACGCCCACGACATTCCGGCGCTGCACAACACCTCTACGTTGGAGACGCTGGACGCGATCGCCGAGGCCGAATTGATCGCCGGGGAGGACGTGGACCAGTTGCGCGAAGCGTGGCTGACGGTGACCCGGGCCCGCAACGCCCTGACCCTGGTGCGCGGCAAGCCTACCGATCAACTGCCCGGGCCAGGCCGGATGCTCAACGCCGTGGCGGTCGCGGCCGGCTGGTCCAGCGGCGACGGCAGCGAGTTCCTGGACAACTACCTTCGCGTGACCCGGCGGGCGAAGGCCGTGGTGCGCAGGGTTTTCGGTGGTTGAGGGGAGCGCGGGCCGGTGGACGTCAACTACGAGGCCATCACCGCCGACCAGCATCACCGGTTGACCGCGCTCTACGGCCCGCTGTCTGACGCCGTCCGGGAACTCATCAGCGCGACGATCGTCACCGACGCTGACGCCGAAAACCTCGACGACGCCCGCCGCGCGATCGAAGCGGTGACAAAGACCTTGCGGTTCCGGGAGACCGGTGAGTCGGCCGGCGTGCGCTACGCCGTCGATGGGCGGCCGTTGGCTTGGGGCAATGCGGTCATCGGTATGCGCAATCCGATCGCTCCGCCGTTGCGCGTTGAGCATGGCGACGACGGAAGGTATTGCAGCGACTTCATCCTCGGCGCGGCCTATGAGGGGCCACCGGGGCTGGTGCACGGCGGTGTCTGCGCGTTGGTGCTCGACCACATGCTCGGCGAGGCGGCCAGCGAAGGCCTGACCAAACCGTTGTTCACCGGCACGATCACCGTGCGGTATCTGCGGGGTACACCATTGGGCCGGCTGCACGCCGAAGCTGTCATCGAGCGCACAGAAGACATCAAAACCTTTGCGCGAGGCTCCATTTCGGATGCTGCGGGGCCTACCGCCGAAGCCGAGGGCGTCTTCATCCGGCCGGCGTGGGCCCGATGAAGTACTACATCAGCAGCGCCTTCCTGCATACCGGTGAGATCATCGAAATCGCCCGAGCAGCAGACGAACTCGGCTACGACGGCATCGGGATTCCCGATCACGTGGTCAACCTGGAGACTTTGCGAACGCCTTATCCCTACACGAAGAACGGGGAGCGGCGCTGGCAGCCCTTCACCGAGTGGCCGGACCCGTGGGTGCTGGTCGGCGCGCTGGCGCAGGCGACGACCCGGCTGCGGTTCGTCACCACCGTCTACATTCCGGCGATGCGCAACCCTTATGCGGCCGCCAAAGCAATTGGCACTGCTGCGGTACTGGCAGCCGGACGGGTGGAATTGGGTATCGGTGTCGGCTGGTGCCGGGACGAGTTCGAGCTGATGGATGAGCAGTTCGACGCGCGTGGCCGGCGCACCGACGAAATGCTCGACTTGATGCGGGCGCTGTGGGAGCCGGGGTGGACCGAGTTCGACGGTGATTTCTACACGACGCCGCGACTGGAAATGCAGCCGACGCCGCCACCGATCCCGATCTACGTCGGCGGTCTGAGCGACATCGCGTTGCGCCGCGCCGCCCGTAACGACGGCTGGATCGGCGATCTGATCACCACCGACCGCGCCATCGAGGCGGCCGCCCGATTACGCGAACTGCGCGCCGAAAACGGTTTGCCGCAGGAAGGTTTCACGATCCTGACACCGCTGACCGATGCATTCACGATCGCTGACTACCAGCGTGCCGAGGCCGCCGGAATCACCGGGATACTCACCATGCCGTGGATGTTCTACACCGGGCCGGACGCGTCGCTGGCCGAAAAGATCGACGGGATGCGCCAATTCCGGAAAGAATTAGCGCTCGACTATTGAGACTCGACGACCATCAGGGTGTGCCCGGTGGGATCACGAAACCAAAACATCGGCGGCACTGGTGCACCCATCCGCGACACCTGCTCGTCGACGTCGACGCCCAGTTCTGTCATCGCTTGGTGAGTGGCGTCGATGTCGCTGGTGGTCAGCGTGATGCCGGTGACGGTCGGCTCAACCGCCACGTTCTGCGGTGGTGGGGCCAGCGCGATGCCGGTTGTGCCCCCGGGTGGGTAGACCTCGATCCAGCGGTAGCCGCCGCCGAACGGCTGGTCGGTTCGCTTCTCGAACCCGAGCGACTCGTAGAACGCAACTGCTTCGTCCTGCTCGATGGTGGGCAGGCATACCAGGCCGATTGCAGTGAGGCCGATTGTTGTAGTGGTCATTGTCCGTCTCCATAGGCTCGCGCGATGTCTTGAGAACTTGCCCAGCGGCTGTAGGTGGGATGTTGTGGCCAGCCGGCAGGAGAATCCTGCCACTCCTCTTGGCGTCCGTAAGGCAGCGTGTCGATCAGCGCGAACGCGTGCGTCAACTGTTCGCACCCTCGCCGATCGGTGTACCACGTGCGAAAGACCTGATCTTCGTGACGGAGAAAGACATTGATGGCGAATTGACCGCCCGGCGGAGCACCCATATCGGCGCCGAACGGGCTGTTCGCAGTCGAGTACCAGGTCATTTGGTTACCGACGCGCCGCTTGTAGCGCATCGCCTCGTCAATGGGTCCCTGGGTGACGATGACGAAACGCGCATCGTAGTTGTCCAGAAATTGCAGCCGGGTGAACTGAGCGGTGAAACCGGTACAGCCCGGGCATTGCCACTCCTGTCCCGGTGACCACATATGGTGATAGACGATCAGTTGCGGTTCACCCTCGAAGACATCGACCAGACGCACCGACCCGTTCTCGCCCTCGAGGGTGTAGTCGGGCAGCGCGACCATCGGCAGTCGCCGTCGTTGTGCGGCGATGGCGTCCAACTCGCGAGTTACTGCTTTCTCCCGAACCCGTAGAGCATCCAGTTCGCGTTGCCAGGTTTGCTGGTCCGCGATAGGCGGCAGTACCGAAATCGTCACAAACAAGCCTCCCGCTCAAATGTTGATGGTGTGAACATCTACAATGTGGACACCGTACACTTTGACCCGAGGGAGCTGTCAAGAGGTGGCCGACCCGAAAATCGGATATCACCACGGTGACCTGAGGTCGGCACTGATCGCTGCCGGCCTGGAACTCACCCGGACAGGTGGTCCGCAAGCATTGACCATCCGAGCAGCGACTCGACGGGTTGGAGTTTCCCCCAATGCCGCCTACCGTCACTTCGCCGATCGTGAGGCGCTGCTGGAAGCGGTTGCGTTGGCCATCTTGGACAGTGTGGCGGCGCGGATGCGCAGCGCTGCACGTCATCTCGGCTCCGCGCAGTCGGCGGCGCGAGATCAGTTGCGCGCCGTCGGGCTCGGCTACATCCAGTTCGCGCTGGACGAACCGGGATGGTTCACCGTGGCCTTCTTCGGCGCAGACCTCACCGCGTCCGGCGACGCGTCCGAGGCTGCGCGCAGCGCACCTCCGTATCAGGCGTTGGTCACGGCGTTGGACGCAATGGTCAGCGCGGGGGTGCTCGCGCCCCAGCGTCGCGATGGCGCGGAATGGCCGTGCTGGTCGGCGGTACACGGCTTCGCCGAACTCGTTCTGCACGGACCGCTCCGCAACGTCGATCGCCGCGACGTCGAATCCTTGGCGCACCGCACGGTCGACGACATCATCGCCGGACTTTCTCCGTCAGACCAGACGTGACCAAAGCCCGGCAAAAGCGGTACACCCGTTGGCCGGTTGACTTAGCGTTGCGAAGGTGGAGTCGGACGTAATTCCCGAGTTGGTGCCGGTCGAGGCGTTGCGCTCAGGTGACCCCGTCACTGACATCGACGGTGACGGCCAGCACTACATAGTCCTCGAAGCGAAGGCCATCGGCGAAAGCTGCATCATCCTCGAACTGGAGTCCAAAGCGAACGACCAGATCCGGGTGATCGAGATGTCTTTCCCAGCCGGCTATCGCATGGGCAGGTCACCCCGGCGAACTCCGTGACGCCGGATTCAGGAGTCCGGATATTTCGCATCGAAGTTTCCGATGCAGTGCTGGATGACCTGCGCGCTCGGTTGGCGCGCACCCGGTGGCCGGACGCCGAGTGCGTCGACGACTGGAGCCAGGGCATGCCCCTGGGGTACACCCGCGAGCTGGCCGAGTACTGGGCGCAGGGCTACGACTGGCGATCGAGCGAAGCTGCGCTCAACCGGTTCGATCAGTACGTCGCTGAAATCGACGGGCTGGATATTCACTTCATCCATCAGCGCTCGCGCCACGCCGACGCGTTTCCGCTGCTGATCACCCACGGTTGGCCCGGATCGATTGTGGAATTTCACAAAGTAATCGACCCGTTGGTCAATCCACCGACGGGTCGCGCCGAGGATGCATTTCACGTGATATGCCCCGCGCTGCCCGGTTACGGATTTTCTGGTAAGCCCACTACCACCGGGTGGGGCGTGGAGAAAATTGCGCAGGCGTGGGAGACGTTGATGAGGCGTCTGGGCTATGAGCGCTACGGCGCCCAGGGCGGTGACTGGGGTGCGGCGGTGACCACTCAGATCGGCCGAAACGGCGGCCGGTGCGCCGCGATTCACCTGAATATGCCGCTGGCCACGCCGCCCAGGGATTTGGGAGACGACCTTTCCGAGCACGAGCAGCGGGCACTGGCAGCGTTGGCGAACCACCGCCGCTGGGGCACCGGGTATTCCAAGCAGCAGTCCACCCGCCCGCAGACGCTTGGATACGGTTTGGTGGATTCTCCGGTCGGGCAGCTGGCATGGATCGTCGAAAAGTTCTGGCAATGGTCGGATTGCGACGGCCATCCGGAAAATATTTTCAGCCGTGATGAGCTGCTCGACAACGTGATGATGTACTGGGTCACCGGGTCAGCTGCGTCATCGGCTCGGCTGTATTGGGAGTCGTTGAGCGCGTTCGCGAAGGCTGCTCGGGTGGAGTTGCCGACCGGCGTCGCCTCCTTTCCCAAAGAAGTCCTACCCGCGCCACGGCGTTGGTGTGAGCCGGCGTACAACATCTCGCACTGGTCCGACATGCCCCGCGGCGGCCACTTCGCGGCCTTTGAGCAGCCGGAACTGTTCGTCGACGATGTCCGTGCCTTCTTTGCAGCAGTTCGGTAAGTCTCTTCTCAAAGCACACCCGAATCCACGGTTTCGGGTACCCGATAATTAGTATTCGCGTCGACCATTTTGGCATTAGGGTCGTTCGCGGCAAGGAAATTCACCACCGCGAAATGTCTAGTTATTTGCGAATGGAACTCAACAACTGGCACGATGAAGCAGCAACCGATTCACCGAATGCGGCTTTCAAGAATCGGAGCGGCTGCGAAAGGCAAACCATCGTGGTGCATGTTGCGCTGTTGATCGGGTGCGCGGCTGCGATCTATTTGTCATGCGCGTGGTTCATCAACGCCGTGGAATGGTTGGGCCGTCGGCTGAACATCGGCGCCATGGCCGTCGGCACCATCCTGGCCGCGTTCGGCACGGCTCTGCCGGAGTCCGTAGTCACCCTTGTCGCCGTCACCACTGGATCCACCGCACAGATTCGCAACATCGGTGTCGGTGCGGCGATGGGTGGTCCACTGGTGCTGGCGACCGTCGCGTACGGGCTGACCGGTGCGATGCTGTTTGTCCGCCGCCGGCGCCGCTGCCGCGAACTCGTCGCCGTCGGCGGTGATTCGGCAAGCAGGGAGCACCACCCGGAGAACCGCGACGACCGCGGCGGCGTGTTCGCCGACCCCACGGAGGCGGCGCGTCTGATGAAGGATCAGCGTTGGTTTCTGGCCGTATTTCTGGTTAAAGTCGCTCTCGGTCTGGTCGCGTTCACCGTCAAGCCGTGGTTGGGGTTGCTGTTCTTCGCCGTCTACGGCGTCTACTTCTGGCGCGAGATCAACAGTGGCCGTCTGCCTGGTCACGAGGGCGACTTGGCGCCGCTGAAGCTGCAGCCCAAGGCCGCGGAGCCGGCCACCACGGCGGTGATCGTGCAGACGATGGCCGCTTTGGCGGTGATTTTCGCTGCATCGCAGGTCTTCGTTCACCAACTTGACGTCATCGGCCCGATGCTCGGACTGTCGGGTGCGGTCACCGCCCTGCTGTTGTCACCGCTGGCGACCGAGCTGCCCGAAGTCATGAACGCGGTCATCTGGGTGCGGCAGGGTAAGACGCAGTTGGCTCTGGCCAATATCTCCGGGGCGATGATGATCCAGGCGACGGTGCCCAGCGGCTTGGGTCTGTTGTTCACCGACTGGCGATTCGATCACGCCCTGCTTTGGTCCGGTGTGGTGACAATGGCCGCGATCGTCTACCTGATGATCGCGTTGCGGACAGCCAGGCTCACCGCGATGCGGCTGGGTCTGGTGGCGGTGCTCTACCTAATGTTTGCTGTCGGGCTGATCCCGATTCTGCACTGACGCCCGCGAGTCATGTTCCGTCTGTTGCACCGCGCAGCCGCGGCGAGGCGCTAACGCAGTCGCGAGGCTTGATACCGTGCTCGTCGGCTGCGCCACCAGCTCGACCATGGCGCGCCGGCACGCGACACGCTCTGGGAGCGTCTGCGGCGCCAGCCGGGGCCTGCGGCACCGCGGCGATCGTCCAGCGCGTAGGCGCCGGGCCCGATGAACAGCAACAGCAGGAACGCGAAGCAGAACATCACCGCTTCCTCGCCGTGGTTGACCAACGGAAGGAAGCCGTGGGGGAGGTGCACGGTGAAGTACGCGACCGCCATTTCGCCGGATGCGAAGAACGCCGCGATCCTGGTGAACAACCCGGCGGTGATGAGTAGGCCGGTGACTAGCTCGATCCAACCGGCGTAGAAGTCGGGCCATCGGCCAACGTCGGTTGCGGGACCCACCGGCCAGCCGACGACCTTGGACAGGCCGTGGCACAACCACAGCAGTCCGAACACCACTCGAAAGACGCCCAGGGCTGTTGGCGAATACGTGGAGAGCCGCGCTTCCAAGTTGCGGATCGTCATGGCCCGACGATACGGGTTGAGACGCTGCTCGTCGCTGCGTTGGGCGGGCAGTTAGCGCTCCGCTGCGCCGCCGCGGTCTTGCGGTCAGCGCGAGAAGTCGCGCGAAGGTGGGCACAAGGGGTGCCGATCTCGGCCGCCGCGGCGGCCAGAAGAAGCCGCGCGGCAGGTGAACGGACCGGATCGAAGCTCTTGTGTGACACGAGTAGCGCCCTATGCTGGTGAACCAGGAGCTCGGGGGCCGAAAGCGGCGGAGAGTCGGATGACCGCAGCGATCGCGTGCCGCACGTGTGGCACTCTGCCGCGCGCGGAGGCGCGCTTTTGTGACGGCTGTGGTACACCCATTACCCAAGAGCACACGCGTGCGGAGTACAAGCAGGTAACCGTTCTGTTCGCCGACGTGGTGCACTCCATGGACATTGCCGCGGCGGTAGGTCCGGAACGACTTCGCGAGATCATCACCGACCTTGTCGAACGGTGCTCGTCGGTGGTCAAGCGGTACGGCGGCACCGTCGATAAGTTCACGGGCGACGGGATCATGGCCGTCTTCGGTGCGCCAGCGGCGTTGGAGGACCACGCGATTCGCGCCAGTCTTGCGGCCTTGGGGGTCCAGGACGAGGCGAACCGGCTCGCTGTCGACATCTTCAATCGAGACGGTGTGGACCTTCGGCTGCGGGTAGGACTGAACTCCGGTCAGGTGATCGCCGGTGAAATCGGTTCTGGGCCCTTCGGTTACACCGCTGTCGGTGAGCAAGTCGGCATGGCGCAACGGATGGAATCCGTGGCCCAGCCAGGTGGAGTGATGCTCAGCGCGTCGACTAAACGACTTGTTGACGGCGTTGCGGCGCTGGGCGAATCCGAGCTGGTGCACATCAAAGGTGCCAATCAACCAGTGGTGGCCTACCGGCTGATGGGCATGGAAGATGGGCGCGGCGCTCCCGGGCGCGGCGAGTCGAGCCTGGTCGGTCGACGCTGGGAGTTGTCCACGGTCGAAAGTCTGTTGGACCGCTCAGTCGAGGGCTATGGCGGTGTGGTCGCCGTGATGGGATCACCGGGCATCGGCAAAAGCCGGTTGGCGCAGGAGCTTGGCATGATCGCTTGTCGCCGCGACGTGGATGTGTTCACCACCTTCTGCGAATCGCACGCCACCGATGTCTCGTTTCGTTCTGTCGCCCGCCTGCTGCGCGCGGCGTTCGGGGTCGAGGGCGTTGAGGCGCCGACCGCCCGCGCCGAGGTCCGTGCTCAGGTTCCCGATGCCGACCCTGAGGACTTGGTGCTCTTCGATGACCTGCTGGGCATCGCCGATCCCCAATTGACCCTGCCCAAGATCGATCCCGACGCCCGCCGACGGCGGTTGACCGCGCTGGTCAACGCCGCATCGCTGGCCCGCAAAACCCCCGCCCTCTACGTCATCGAGGACGTCCACTGGATCGACGCGGTCAGCGAATCGATGCTGGCTGACTTCCTCGAGGTGATCCCGCAGACGCACTCGCTGGTGCTGATCAGCTACCGCCCCGAGTATCGGGGCGCGTTAAGCCGGGTGCCCGGTGCGCACCACCTCACCCTCGCACCGCTCAGTGAGCCGGAAACCTCCGCCTTGGTGGGTGAACTGCTGGGTCCGAATCCGTCGGTGGCACAGATCGGCCGAATCATCACTGCCCGCGCGGCCGGCAATCCATTTTTCGCCGAAGAGATCACCCGGGAGCTTGCCCAACGCGGTGTCCTTGTGGGCGGGCGAGCCAACTACTCCTGCCGCGCCGATGCCGCTGAGGTGCGAGTACCGGCCACACTGCAGGCCACCATCGGCGCCCGTATCGACCGGCTACCGCCAGCGGCCAAACGCACCCTAGCCGCCGCGGCGGTGGTCGGGTCCCGCTTCAGTTGCGACCTATTGGCCAGCCTCGGCATCGATTCCCGCATCGAGGAGCTGATCTCCACCGAGTTGATCGAGCAAGTGAGGTCCGCGCCGGTGACCGAATACACGTTCTGTCATCCGCTCATCCGGACCGTGGCCTACGAAGCACAGCTCAGATCTGATCGAGCGGAGTCGCACCGGCGGCTCGCTGTGGCCATGGAAACCCGCGAGCCAGAATCGGCCGACCAGAATGCCGGGCTCATCGCCGAGCATCTCGAAGCCGCCGGGGACCTGCACGGCGCCTACCGCTGGCACATGCGCGCCGCGAAGTGGGCGACCAACCGCGACATCACCGCCGCGCATCTCAGTTGGGAGCGGGCTCGAGCGATGGCTGACGCGCTACCCGCCGACGACCCGAATCGGACAGCGATGCGCATCGCGCCGCGCACTATGTTGTGCGCAATCGCCTGGCGCGTTCACGAACACGTCGCCGGCGCCCGTTTCGAAGAAATGCGGGAATTGTGCGGCACCGCGGGGGATAAGGCTTCATTGGCGATCGCCACTGCGGGGCTCGGACACGATTGTCTTTACCAGGGCCGGATCCGCGAGGCCTCGCAACATGCCTCTGAAACCTGGACTCTGATCGAGTCGCTCGGCGATGCGGTCTTGACGGTGGGGCTCTCACCCCTGCCGATCCGCGCGAAGACCGCCACCTCCGAGTGGTCGGTGCTGCTGCAGTGGACGCAACGGGTGATCGATCTCGCCGACGGGGATGAGTCCAAAGGCAACTTCATCATCGGCTGTCCGCTCGCGAACGCCCTCGCGGTACGGGGCGTTGCCCGTTTTTCGCTGGGCGTTGCCGGGTGGCGCGACGATCAGCGGCACGCTGTGGCCATGGCGCGCCGCGCGGCTGACTCGCTGTCCTACACAGGGGTTATCGCCTACGTGTACTTCCCGGGAATTCTGAACGGAGTGCTCAGGCCTGAAGATTCCGCAATACGCGAGATCGAGGATGCAGTGCAGATCGCCGAAAGGTCCGGCGACAATGTCGCATTGGCTTTCGCGTGGTTGACGCTCAGCGTCGCGCTGGTACATCGCCACACGACCGCGGAGCGGGACCGCGGACGAGATCTGCTGGCCAGAGTCAGCGAGGTGTACAAGAGCCGGGGGCAGAACGTGGGGTTGTTGCCGGTTATCAACATGTGCTTGGCGCGTGAGACGGTTCGGCGTGGTGACCGCGATGAGGCTCTGCCGCTTCTGCGCGTCGCCGCCGCCGATTTGTTTCGCGACGGACGGCTGCAGGCGTATGGCTCGGTAGCGACCAGTGTCCTGGTGGAAACGCTGCTAGATCGTGGCGCCGAGGGTGACATGGCCGAGGCCGAGTCCGCCACGGACCGCCTGGCGACCGCCCCGGCCGATGAGGGTTCGGTGACACGCGAGATTTGGCTGCTACGGATCCGCGCTGTCCTGCAGCGTGCTCGCGGCAACGAGGCCGGGTATCGCGAATATCGGGATCGCTACCGCGACATGGCCAAAACGCTGGAATTCGAAGGCCATATCGACTGGGCTGAGGCGATGCCTTGAGCTCGCGCCCTTACACGCCGTAGTACAGCTACTGGGCTTCACGCGTCGGCCACCGATACTGGCGTCTCGATACTTTCGTTGTGAGTTTCTCAAAAGCCGCAACGGAAGTGACGGGCCGCCATGGTGACGCGGCAGACGCCTGATTCACCGCTCCTTAGTGGGTGAGGTTAACCCGCACGGCGCTCTCTTGGACGAGCCCGAAGACCTGCACGGAGGCTGACTTTCCTTTCAGGACATGGAATCCCCGGTCGATGAGTCTGGGTGGTCGAGACGCCAAGGTATCGACGCACTGCTGGGTGAGAAGGATAGCGTCGCCGGTGGATTTGGTGAGTTGCTCGACGCGGGCTGCAACGTTGACGGTGTCACCGATGAGGGTGAACTCAAGCTTGCCGCCACCACCGATGGTTCCGGCGATCACTACACCGGTGTTGATCCCGATGCCGATGCGAAGCTCGCCGCCGAATCGCTCGGCGACAAGACGCTGAATCAACACAGCCGCAGACACCGCAGCGTCGGCGTGATCCGCGAGATCGTTTGGTGCCCCGAAGACAGCCAGCGCGCCGTCACCTAGAAACTTGTTGACGTGTCCACCGGCGTCGACGACGGCAGGCACCACGCTGTCAAACAGAGCGTTCAGGCGGGCAACGGTGTCCTCGGCGGTATTCGCCTCGGCGAACGGGGTGAAGTCGCGGACGTCGACGAACATCACCGTCACCTCACGTCGCTCACCGGTGAACACGTCGTCGCCCTGCTCAAGCAGCCGGGCAGCCAGGGCCGGATCGACGTAGGTGCCGAACGCGGCGTGAAGTCGTTGCCGCTCAGCCAATCCGGCCTGCATGCGGTTGAACGACGCCGCGAGCGCACCGAGGTCGTCGTCCTGAACCACCGGCAGCCGTTTGCTGTAGTCGCCGACCGCCACACGTTCGGCTCCCTTGGCGATGTCCCGAATGGGCTGCAGAGACGGTGAGAACCCCATTCCGACGGATATCGGCACCGCGAAACTAAACGCCAACGTACATCCGATCACAACGGAGAGGATTGGGACAGTGCCGACCCTGTTGAACACAGCCCCGAGCATTGCGCCACTGACGGCGAACGCGACCGCGACCGCAACCACGGACACGTTCGACCGCACGGCAAACGTCGGGCGAGATCGCGGCAGCGAATCACCGATCCCCGTGCCACCCGCAAGGGCGACCCTGGCTGGGCGCCATGCTGACTCCACGATGCTGTGAAAAGCGATGAGCTGGACCGCTGTTCCGAAGACGGCGCCGAGGATCCCGTATTGAACCAGCCGCGACCACGTCGCGCCGGCGATCGCACCGACTGCGACCGCCAACACGGCGGCCCATACCCCAGTGCCGCACACTGTTCGGGGAACTGCCCTCCGGGCATAGGAATAGGTGCCCTTCAGGGCGGTGGCTCGATCGACCTCGTGGCCCGCTGCCCACTTCTCCACAGGTCGAATCAATCGGCGACCGGGAAAAAGGATGATGCTTACGAGCAGTGGCACGGCGACAACAGTGACGGCTGCTGCCTCGACGTAGCGATCGGACTTTTCAAAAGCGATGACCGGCAACGATAAGAGGGGGAGGTAGACCGCAAGTGAAACAAGGAACCCGATCACGCAAAGCGCCCACGTATACCTCGCCCCGTGTCGATCCCACGCCCACTGCCAGATGCGATCCATGCCGGAAGACTAAACGTCAAGCGTCTCGACCTGCGGATACTTCCAGCTATACGAAGTGCCACCTTTGACTAAGTGAAAAGACGAACCCCGCGCGGGGTCGCTTTGAGTCCGTCTATCTCGAATCTTGATTCTGAGACGGCAGGGCGAGTAGCCAACGGGCGAAAGAGAGGCCACGTCGACTTGTCGCACAAGTCCTCTCAGAAGCTACGTCGCAGTACTTGTAGGGTGTTCGAGTTCTGTTCGGGCCTGGTCGATTTGGTCGTAGGCGTAGGTCACCATCGCGGCGGTGGTCATCGTCTCGCCCTTGCGGGCGAGCGATTCGTAGGTCACCTCACCGAGGACGTCGCGCAGATGGGTGATCGCGATGGTGATTTCGGGGACCCCCGCCGCGGCGAGGGGACTGAGGGCGAACCCGGCGATGGCTGGCCGCCCGTTCATAGTGGCCGAGCCGGTCGAACAGGGCGGTGAGGACGGCCAGGGCGATGCGGACAGCGGTGGTGTTGCCCGCGTCGTGGAGGTTGCGGATGGCCAGCGTGACGTGGTCGAGCGCGGTCAGCGGTTCGCCGTGCTCGGCCTCGAGGCTGCAAACAATAATGGCCAGGAGTGACTCGATGTAGCGGTTGCCGCTATCTTGGGCGATCACCAGGCCCCGGCGCACGGCGTCCAGCGCGACGACGGGATCGGCGTCGCGGAACGCGCATGCCGTAGGCACGTAAAGCGCCAACGCGAGCACACGCGGGGTTACGGGTTGCTTCGGCGACCTCGATCAGGCCGGTCAGGCGGCATCCTCGCCTCCTCACCGCAGCCAGCGATCTGCCAGTGAGAAGACCAGGTATGCCCTGGTGATCCCGTGGGTGTCACGGCCGCGTTCGAGCTGGGCGCGGCACCACTCGACATAGCGTTCGGGCTGGCCGATAACCGCGTAGGCAGCGCCCAGCGCGCCTTCGAAGCCGAACGGCACCTCGTCTGCGGCCGCTGCCGATCACCAGCTGGCCCGCGTCGGCGTAGCCGACAGCCGCCTCGATCCGTCCGGGCATCCAACACATCACCGCCTCCAGGTACAGGAACGCGAGCCGGGGATGATCGACGGCGCGGGCGGGTTCGATGAGCTCTTCGGCCCAGGCGATCGGCTCAGTAATTGTCGACCAGAGCGCCGAGCCACGCCGCGTAGGTGGCGATGGCGGCGGCGTCGTCGAGGTCGCCCTGGTCGGCGGCCCACCGAAACGCCGTGCGCAGATTGGCCAGCTCGACGCTGAGCCACGTCGTAGGCATCCCGCTGCCGGGGACTGTCCCACAAAGCGAGAATGTCGGCTTCGCGCCCGGCGAAGTGGCGGGCATGCGCGGTACGTACCGCGTTTGCAGCTCCGCTGGCGACGAGTTGCTCCTCGGCGAACTGGCGGATCGTCTCCAGCATCGAAAACCGAGTCCGCCCCGATGACCGATCAGCCACCAGCAGCGACTTGCGCACCAAGAGCGTCCAGAAGATCCAGGACCGCGTAGTCGTCGGGGTCGTCGGACCCGGCCACGGCGCAGACGCTGTGGAGATCAAATCCACCGGCGAAAACCGAACACCGCTCCAGCATTGATCTTTCTCGGCGTCCTCCAGATGGTCGTAGGACCACTGCCACCGCGTGGCGCAGCGTCTGGTGGCGGGCCAGGCCGCGCCGGGATCCGACCAGCAGCCGGAACCGCTGATCGAGACGATCACGCACCTCGCTGGCCGTCATTGATGGCATCCGCGAGGCCGCCAGCTCGATGGCCAACGGAATACCATCCAGACGGCGGCAGATCTCCACTACTGCGTCCGCTTCGGCGGGGTGGGCCACCGAGAAATCCGACGCGACACTCTGGGCACGCTCAACAAAGAGGTTGACGGCGGCGGATTCGGTTCCCGCTACCGACATCGAGCGACGGCACACTGCCATAGCTGTTCATCGGCGGCTCCCAACCCCTCGCGGCTGGTGGCCAAAATCCTCACCGTGGCCGACTGTGCCAAGATGGCCTCGACCAGGTCGGCCGCAACATCCAGGACGTGCTCGCAGTTGTCGATCACTAACAGCCGCACCCTGCCCTCCAGCGCGGCCGCCACACTCTCAGCCAGGCTCTTGCCCGGTTGCTGGGTGATGCCCAACACCGCCGCCACCGCATCGGGCACCGCCGCCGGATCGGAGACTGCGGCCAACTCGAAAACCCAAACGCCGTCGGGAAACTCATCAGCCAGCCGTGTCGCGACTTCGGTCGCCAGGCGCGTCTTGCCGACCCCACCCACACCAGTCAATGTCACCAACCGATGAGCCTTCAACGCGGCCTGCAGCTCGGCGACCTCCGACTCCCGCCCGACGAAGCTGGTGACCGACGGGCGCAGATTGCCAGGACTCGTATCCAGCGCCCGCAACGGCGGAAACTCCGTGCGCAGCCCCGGCGCTCGGACCTGGAACATCTCCACGGCGGTCGGCAGGTCCCGCAACCGACGCGGCCCCAGATCCAGCAGATCCACTCCGCTGAGCAGTCCCGCCGTCGACTCGGCCAGCAGGATCTGACCACCATGCCCAGCGGCCATCACCCGCGCCGCACGATTCAGCACGGCACCGAAGTAGTCGCCCTCGCGGATTTCTGCTTCGCCGGTCGCGATGCCCATCCGCACCGGCAATTCCAGCGCCCGCTGTGCCGCCAGTGCCGCTTCCACCGCTGACCTGGGCGAGGCGAACGCGGCGCAACACACCATCGCCGGTGTGCTTGAACAACCAGCCCCCGTGCGCCTCAATCGCGGCTCGCAAGACCTCGTCATGGGCCGCCAGCGCCGCCCGCATCGCTTGCGCGTCGGATTCCCACCGACGGGTCGAACCCTCAACATCGGTGAACAGAGAACGTCACCACCCCGGAAGGAGCAGCGGCCGCCGGAGCAGCGGACACCCCAGCAGAATGCCACATGAGACACGCTGCCACGTTGCACATCGAGGGAACCCGGCCTCGAGACACCCGGGTCTACCGTCACGGGGTCGGCACATTGGCCTGGCCCAAGGCGCTAGACAAGTCCAAAGCGGCCCTGGCGCTGCAGGCCAGCGGTGAGTCGGCCAGCACGATTGCGACTGCTCCAGCGTGAGCCGGGCGACGGTGTACCGCGTCTTGGCCGAACAGACTGCTGAAGGCGATTGAGAGGATGCTGCGCCGCTATCGCGTTGGGCACGCGACTCGCGCGACTCAACTGGGGTGTTCGAGTTCTGTTCGGGCCTGGTCGATTTGGTCGTAGGCGTAGGTCGCCATGGCGGCGGTGGTCATCGTCTCACCCGTGCGGGCAAGCGATTCGTAGGTCGCCTCACCGAGGACTTCGCGCAGGTGGGCGATCGCGGTGGTGATTTCGGGAAACCCCGCCGCGGCCATGGGACTGAGGGCGAAGCCGGAGATAGTGGCCGCCGGTTCGTAGCGTCCGAGCCGGTCGAGAATAACGGCGAGGACGGCCAGCGGGACGCGGATCGTCGTGGTGTCGCCCGCATTGTGGAAGTTGCGGATCGCCAGAGTGAGGTGATCGAACGCGGCCAGTGTGTCGCCGTGTTCGGCCTCAAGTCGTGCCAGAATCACCGCCAGGACTGACGTGTTGATGCGGCTGCCGCTGTCTTGAGCGATCACCAGACCCCGGCTCAGGGCGTTAAGCGCCCCGACGGGATCGGCGTCACCGAAAGCCGCACCGTAGGCAGTGAGCGCCCACGCGAGCATGTGCGGGTTGCCCGTTGCCTCCGCAGCCTCGATAAGGCCATCCGCGCAATCCATCGCCTCCCCACCGGAACCGGCCACTGCAAGGGCGCCAACCAGCCATGCCCGGATGTAGACGTGGGTGTCGCGGCGGCGTGCGAGCTGGGCGCGGCACAACTCGGCCATCCGCTCGGGCTGCCCGATGGCTACGTATACAGCTCCAAGGAAGCCTTCGATGCCGTACGGCGGCGCATCGCGGCTCTTGCCGAGAACGATCTGCCCGGCCTCGCAATAGCGGACAGCCGCCTCGATCCGTCCGGTCATGTAGCACCACGACGCGACCACGTACAGGAACGCCAGCCGGGGGTGGTCGGCGACGCGGGCGGGCTCGAGTAGCTCTTCGGCCCAGGCTATCGGCTCAAGGGTTTGGACCCCAGAGCCGAGCAACCCCGCATAGGTGGCGAGGGTGGCGGCGACATCCAGATCGTCGTGGTCGGCGGCCCAGCGGAATGCGGTGCGCAGATTGGCCAGCTCGACGGTGAACCAGTTATACGCCTCCCGCTGGCGGGGGCTATCCCACAGGGCCATGATGTCGGTTTCACGTCCGGCGAAGTACCGCGAGTGGGCGGCCCGCGCCTCGGATGCCTCGCCGCGGGCCACGAGTTGTTCCTCGGCGAACTGGCGGATCGTCTCCAACATCGAAAACCGAGTCCGCCCTGAAGATCGGTCGGCGATCAGCAGCGACTTGCGCACAAGAGCGTCGAGTACCTCGAGAATGGCGTACTCGTCGAGGTCATCTGATCCGGCTACCGCGCAGGCGCTTTGCAGGTCGAATCCGCCCGCGAAGACCGAACAGCGTTCCAGCACTGTCTTTTCGGTGTCGTCGAGAAGGTCGTAGGACCAGGCCACCGCGTGGCGCAGCGTGTGGTGGCGTTCCAAGCCGCGCCGCGATCCGACCAGCAGCCGGAACCGGTGATCAAGACGATCACGCATTTCGCTGGCGGTCATCGACGCCATCCGCGAGGCGGCCAGTTCGATGGCCAATGGAATCCCGTCGAGGCGCTGACAAATCTCAGTGACTGCGGCGGCTTCATCGCCGTCGACCATCGCGAAGCCCGGTGCCACGCCTTGAGCGCGTTCGACGAACAGGCTCACCGCCGCCGAGTCGATCCCTCCTGCCACGTCCAGAGAGCGCACCGGCCACAGCTGCTCGTCAGGGACTCCGAGTCCTTCGCGGCTGGTGGCGAGGATTCGGACAGTCGCCGAGTGCGCAAGGATGGCTTCGATCACGTCGGCGGCAGCGTCGAGAACATGCTCGCAGTTGTCGATCACCAACAGCCGGACCCGGCCCTCCAACGCAGCCGCCACCGACTCACTGACGGCCTTACCCGGTTGCTGGATGATGCCCAGTACCGCCGCCACTGCATCGGGTATTGCCACCGGATCGGTGACCGCAGCCAGCTCGAAAAACCAGACCCCGTCGGGGAATTCATCAACCAGACGCCCCGCGACCTCCAGCGCCAGGCGGGTCTTGCCAACTCCACCTACCCCGGTCAGCGTCACCAACCGATGAGCCTTCACCACGGCTTGCAACTCGGCGACCTCGGACTCACGTCCGATCAAGCTGGTGGTCGCGGGCCGCAGATTTCCCGGACCCGGGTCGAGGGTCCGCAATGGCGGGAAGCCTTCCGGTAGGCCCTCCGCTTGGACCTGGAACACCTGAACGGGCGTCGGCAGGTCCCGCAACCGTCGCCGCCCCAGATCCAGCAGATCCACTCCGCTCAGCAGACCCGCCGTCGACTCGGCCAGCAGGATCTGACCACCATGTCCAGCGGCCATCACTCGTGCGGCTCGGTTGAGCACCGTTCCGAAGTAGTCCCCGTCTTGCAGCTCGGCCTCACCGGTCGCCAAACCCATTCGCACCGGCAACTGCAACTCCCGTTGGGCGCCGATCGCGGCGTTCACGGCTGAGGTCGGCGACGCGAAGGCCGCTACGAAACCGTCGCCCGTGTGGTTGAACAAGAACCCGTCATAGGCCTCGATCGCCGTGCGCAACACCTTGTCGTGGACGACCAGCGCCGCCCGCATCGCTTGGGCGTCGGCCTCCCACCGACGGGTCGAACCCTCAATATCGGTGAACAAGAACGTCACCACCCCCGAAGGAGCAGCCGCCGCAGGAGCGGACACACCGGCAGAATCTCACAAGGGACGCGCTCATACCATGCACATCGCCGGAATCCGGCCCACGGGCGACCTCAGCTGCCCCGTAGTCCCAACTCAGCCAGAGGACGATACTCGGCTTCGAAGGGTCTCCTCCGCTTCGGCCTGTCCGACCCGCAGGCGGCACAGCTCGGCGGACGACGGGCGAAACCCGCACCCTAGCCGTATCTGCGCTGCTCCACGTTAGCTCGGTTATACGTCGTAATACAGCGCGAACTCGTACGGGTGCGGCCGCACCTGCACCGGCAGGATCTCGACCTCGCGTTTGTAGGTGATCCAGGTCTCGATCAGGTCCGGCGTGAAAACGCCGCCCTCGGTGAGGTATTCGTGGTCAGCTTCGAGCCGGTCGATGACGGCGGACAATTGGACGGGCGCCTGCGGAATGTTGGCGGCCTCGTCGGGCGGCAGCTCGTAGAGGTCCTTGTCGACCGGCGCCTGCGGCTCGATCTTGTTCCGGATGCCGTCCAGCCCGGCCATCAACATGGCTGCGAAAGCGAAGTACGGGTTACCCGACGAGTCCGGGCAACGGAACTCCAGCCGTTTGGCTTTCGGGCTGTTACCGGTGATCGGGATACGCACACACGCCGAGCGGTTCCGCTGGCTGTACACCAGGTTGATCGGCGCCTCGAACCCGGGCACCAACCGCTTGTAGGAGTTGACCGTCGGGTTGGTGAACGCCAGCAGCGACGGCGCGTGGTGCAGGATGCCGCCGATGTAGTGCCGGGCGATGTCGGCCAGCCCCGCATAGCCGACCTCGTCGTAAAACAGCGGCCCGCCTTCCTTCCACAACGATTGGTGTACGTGCATACCGGAACCGTTGTCGCCGAACAGCGGCTTGGGCATGAACGTCACCGTTTTGCCGTTCTGCCACGCAGTGTTCTTGACGATGTATTTGAACAACTGCAGATCGTCGGCCGCGTGCAGCAGCGTGTTGAATTTGTAGTTGATCTCGGCCTGGCCGCCGGTGCCGACCTCGTGGTGGCCCTTCTCCAGCACGAAGCCCGCGTTGATCAGGTTGGTCTGCATCGCATCACGCAGGTCGACGTACTGGTCGGCCGGCGCCACGGGGAAGTAACCGCCCTTGGGCCTGACCTTGTATCCACGGTTGGGGCTGCCGTCGGCTTCCGTTGCATTGCCGGTGTTCCACCAACCGGAGATGGCGTCGACTTCGTAGAACGACCCGTTGGTGCGTGAGTCGAATGCCACCGAGTCGAAGATGTAGAACTCGGCTTCCGGCCCGAAGAAGGCGGTGTCGGCAATACCGGTGCTGATCAGATAGTTCTCGGCCTTGCGCGCCACGTTGCGCGGGTCCCGCGAGTAGGCCTCACGGGTGAAGGGGTCGTGAACGAAAAAGTTCAAGTTCAGCGTCTTGGCGGCGCGGAACGGGTCGATGATCGCCGTGTCCGGGTCGGGCAGCAGCATCATGTCCGACTCGTGAATCGACTGGAAACCGCGGATCGACGACCCGTCGAAGGCCAGCCCGTCCTCGAAAACGCTCTGGTCGAAGCCCGACGCAGGAATCGTGAAGTGCTGCATGACTCCGGGCAGGTCGCAGAACCGGACGTCGACGAATTCGACCTTTTCATCCTTGATCAGCTTGATGAGGTCATCCGCGGTTTTTTCGGACACCGAAGCGCTCTCCTTCGTTAAGGGCTTCGAGTCTATGGCGGTCATGTGCAGCGCTCTCCTTTACTGGCCGCGCGTCTCGTGACGGCCCGTCCCGACGCTATGAAGATCATGTTGCCCAGCAATCACACCTAGGTTGCGCTGACGTTACGCGACTCTGGCTGGCTCAGCGAGATTGCGTTCCGTCCTACAGTGGGTGCATGGCCCGCACCATCGGATCGTGGATGTCCGGCCCGCGCGAATCCGGTCAGCGCGCGGGATACCCCGGTGAGTCACTCGGGTTGCCAGAGCAGGGACCGGGTTCGCTGGCCCGAATGGGACGACGGCTGGCTGCGCTGATGCTGGACTGGCTGATCGCCTATGGTCTGGCAGCACTGGCCATGGCATTTGGGCTGGTCAAAGCCAGTACGCTGTCTACAGCGGTGCTGGTCATCTGGTTCGTGCTCGGGGCCGCCGCCGTCCGGCTGTTCAGCTTCACGCCCGGTCAGTACGCGTGCCGATTACTGGTGACGTCGGTGGATCAGCGCGTCCACGTCGGCATCGGCCGAGCGATCGTGCGCGGTCTGCTCATCGCGTTCGTCGTACCCGCGTTGTTCGTCGATTCCGAAGGCCGCGGCATCCAGGACCGCATCACCGCCACGGCCGTCGTTCGGCGCTGAAGCGGGGGATTGTTACCGACGGCGCACAGTGCGCTGGACCCCACGCATCTTGGCGCCGGAGGGCATCGGGCCTTTTGGCATCGCCGCCGCGCCGGCCCGTGAGCCCAGCGCCGCCAGTCGCGACTCGAGCGCGTCCAGCTGCTTGACGGTGATGTTGGCCGGCAGCTTGTTGAGGTGCCGTTCCAGCTTCGCCAGCGGAACGTCACCTTCGCCGTTGCCCACGACGATGTCATAGATCGGTACTTCTCCCACCAGTCGCGCGGTGCGCTTCTTCTCCTGCGCGAGCAGCGGCTTGACCCGGGCCGGCGAGCCTTCGGCCACCAGGACGACACCGGGCCGGCCGATCACCCGGTGCACGGCGTCGAAGTGGCCGGTGGCAGACACGCCCGGCGTCACCCGCCACTTGCCGCGCAGGTTGTCCAACGCCCAAGCCGCGGCGCCGGTCTGACCCTCGGCTTTGCGGTAGACCGACCGCTGCGCGCGGCGGCCGAAAATGATGAACGCGATGAGCGCGCCGAGCAGCACGCCCAGCGGAATCATCAGCATCATGGTGAAACCGCCGACAGCCAGCCCGGTCGCCACCGAGGCGGCCACGATCACCACGAACGCGGTCAGCATGTAGGGCAGCAGCCGTTTGTCTTCTTTGCGCTGAAGGTTGAACGCCTGCCACAGTTGAGTGCGACGCTCCTTGGCGGCAGCTTTGCGGGCGGCCTTCGCCTCGGCTTTGGCGGCTTTAGTCGCCTTGGCATTACGGGATTTCGGCATACGGTCAGGATACGGCGAGCTCTATTGTCCGGCTTCTCCTCATCGCGCTACGCGCTCTGCATCGTCGCCGGAGGGGCGAGCTTGCACAGCTTGCTGGTAGAGCCGCCCCGCCCGGTAAGACGAGCGCACCAACGGCCCCGCCAGCACGCCCGCGAAGCCCAGTTGCTCGGCGTACTGCGAGTACTCGACGAATTCCTCGGGTTTGACCCACCGCTGCACCGGGTGGTGGCGCGCCGACGGGCGCAGGTACTGCGTGATCGTGACGACTTCACAGCCCGCGTCGTGCAGATCACGCAGGGCGGTGCAGACCTCGGCGGATGTCTCGCCCAGACCGAGTATCAGGTTGCTCTTGGTCACCAGGCCGTGCTCGCGTGCCGCGGTCAGCACGTCAAGGCTGCGCTGATAGGAAAACGCCGGCCGGATCCGCCTGAAGATGCGCGGCACGGTTTCGACGTTGTGCGCCAACACCTCCGGTTCGGACTCGAACACTTCCCGCAGCCGGGCCGGGTCGCCGTTGAAGTCGGGAATCAGCAATTCGACGCCGGTGGTCGGGTTGAGGCGCTTGATGGCGCGCACGGTTTCGGCGTACAACCAAGCTCCGCCGTCGGGCAGGTCGTCGCGGGCGACCCCGGTCACGGTGGAATACCGCAGCCCCATTGCCTGGACGCTCTCGGCGACCCGGCGCGGTTCATCGCGATCCAGCGCGGCGGGCTTGCCGGTGTCGATCTGGCAGAAGTCGCAGCGACGGGTGCACTGCTCGCCGCCGATCAGGAACGTCGCTTCGCGGTCTTCCCAGCATTCGTAGATGTTCGGACAGCCGGCTTCCTCGCAGACGGTGTGCAGGCCTTCGCGGCGCACCAGACTCTTGAGCTCGGTATATTCCGGACCCATCCGCATCCGGGTCTTGATCCACGGCGGCTTGCGCTCGATCGGCGTCTGCGCGTTGCGTACTTCCAGTCGCAGCAATTTGCGGCCTGGCGGAGCCGCCCAGCCGGCGACATCAGGCCGAGGGGCAGCGGTCATGACGCCGATGGTACGCGGGCAGCGGGCGCGAAATTGCGGGTGAGCCGGCCGCCCAGCGCAGCACACACCGCCGCGGCCACCGCGTCGCACACGTCGTCGACGCCCACCCTGCGGCCCAGTTCGGCCGACAGCGACGTCACCCCGGCATCGGCGAGGCCGCACGGCACGATCGGTGCGAACGCGGTCAGATCGCAGTCGCAGTTGAGGGCGAAGCCGTGCAACGTCGTGGCGCGTGACACCCGTACTCCGATGGCGGCAACCTTGCGGGCAGGCCGTCCACCGTCCGCGGGCAGCCACACCCCGGATCTGCCGTCGATGCGGCCTACGGCGGCCAGGCCGACGTCAACGCACACCGTGATCAACGCTTGCTCAAGGCGGCGAACGTATTTGACGACGTCCAGCGGTTGAGCGAGCCCGACGATCGGATAGCCCACCAGTTGCCCCGGGCCGTGCCAGGTGATTTTGCCGCCGCGGTCCACGTCGACGACGGGCGTACCGTCGGCGGGCCGCTCGTGGGGTTGCGTGCGTTTCCCGGCGGTGTACACCGAAGGGTGCTGCAGCAGCAGCAAGGTGTCGTGGCCACCGGCGACCCGAGCATCTGCGAGCTCGCGCTGCAACTGCCAGGCGGCGAGATAGTCGAGGCTGCCGAGTCTTCGGACGTCGACTGCGGCGCTGCTCGACCGGATGGAGGTCACGAAGGCGAGGTTACTCGGACAAGCGTTGCCCTCAGGGTCGCGAGACAGACGTTACGGCTGCTCCTCCCGCCGAAAGCGCAGCCCTGAGTTCTGTTTCGCGCGAAAGGTGACGCTCGGCGCGAAAATCAGGCGGCGCTGCGACGGGCGGTGGCGTAACCCAGCGCTTCGCCGATCGTCTTGTGGTGGAACTCGAAACCGGCGCGTTCCAGCGCCGCGGGAATAGCTCGCTGGCCGTCGAGTAGACCCTCGTTGGCGAACTCGCCGAGCGCGGCGCGGATCGCGAACTTTGGCAGCATCAGCGGGGCGCGCCGGTGCACCGCGTGGCCCAGCGCCGAGGTGAACTGGGCGTTGGTGACGGGGGCCGGGCCGGTCAGATTCACCGGCCCGGACAGCTCATCGTGGGCGATGGCGAACTGCAGAGCGCGCACCTCGTCCTCGAGGCTGATCCACGAAATATATTGTCGGCCATTGCCCAGCCGCGCGCCCAGCCCCACCGAGAACAACGGTCGCATCCGGCCGAGCGCCCCGCCCGAGGGAGACAGCACCACACCGGTGCGGGCCAGCACCACCCGGCAGCCGGCCTGCTCGGCCGGTTCGGTCGCGGCTTCCCAGTCTTGGCACAGCTGGGCCAGGAAATTCTCACCCACTGCACCGGTTTCGTCGACGGTCCGGTCCTTGGTGTTGCCGTAGTAGCCGACTGCGCTGGAACTGACCAGCACACCGACTCCGGCGTCGGCGACAGCGGCCGACAGCACCTCGGTCGGCGTGATGCGGCTGTCGCGCAGGTTCTGTTTGAACGCCCCCGACCAGCGTCGCTGGCCGATGTTGATACCGCAGAGGTTGACCACGGCGTCCACGCCGCTCAGCGCGCTGGGGTCGAATTCGCCGCTTTCGGGATTCCAGTGCAGTTCGCCGGCATTGGCCGGCGTGCGCCGTACGATGCGCAGCACCTGGTGATCGTCGGCGCGCAGTGCCGCGACCAGCGCCGAGCCGATCAGTCCCGACGAGCCCGCGATCGCGACAACGCTCCTGGCCCTAGTCCCCACAGTCGGGCAGCCTCCTCATCGCTACAGCTAAAGACCCCGACCGAGTACCCGTATGTGCTTCGCGCTAAGTCGTCAGACCCAAATCGGCTTCGAAGGACGCTTCTTCCAGCCGGTGCTTGATCGTCGTCAGGAAACGCCCGGCATCTGCTCCGTCGATAAGACGGTGGTCGTAGGTCAACGGCAGGTAGCAGGTCGAGCGCACCCCGATCGACTCGTTACCGCCGTCGTCCAGCACCACCCGCGGCCGTTTGACGATGGCACCGGTGCCCAGCATCGCCGCCTGCGGCGGCACCAGGATCGGAGTGTCCAGCAGCGCGCCCTGGCTGCCGATGTTGGTGATTGTGAAGGTCCCGCCGGACAACTCGTCGGGTCTCAGGTCACCCGACCGCGCCCGTGCGGCGATGTCGGCGATCGCCCGGGCCAGGCCGGCGAGCGACAGGTCGCCGGCGTTGTGGATGACCGGAGAGAGCAGCCCCTGCTCGGTGTCAACGGCGAAGCCAAGGTGTTCGGCGTCGTAGTAGGTGATCTCCGTGGTGTCTTCGTTGTAGCTGGCGTTGACGTTCGGGTGGACCTTGAGCGCGTCGATCACCGCGCGGGCGATGAACGGCAGGTAGGTCAGGTTCACCCCTTCGCGTTCGGCGAAGCCGGTCTTGGCCCGGGCCCGCAGCGCCACGATCCTGGTCATGTCGACCTCGTGTACCTGGGTGAGTTGCGCTGTGGCGTGCAGCGATTCGCGGGTCTTGCGTGCAGTGATCTGGCGGATCCGGCTGGCTTTCTGGGTCGTGCCCCGCAGGTGTGCCAGCGCTGGTGCCGGGGTAGCTGCCGCGGGCGCTGCAGGTGCGGCCCCAGCAGCGGGCGAAGCGGCCGCCGGGGGAGCCGCGGTCGGTTGCGGAGGGGGTGCGGCCTGCGCTTGCTTCTTCTTTTCCGCGGCGGCCAGCACGTCTTGCTTGCGGATGCGTCCGCCTATACCGGTTCCCTTGACTTCGGTGAGGTCGACATCGTTGTCGGCAGCCAGTTTCCGCACCAGCGGTGTGACGTAGGGGGAGCCGCCGGGCCCGGTGGGCTGCGGCTCCGGTTGAGCGTCCGGCTGACCGTCGGGTTGCGGCGCGGTGGTGGGTATCGGTGCGGGCGCGGGTGCGGGCTGGGTGATCGGCTGGCGCTCCGGCGCAGGCGCGGCCTTCGTGGCCGGCTGCGGGTCGGCCTCCGGTTCGGGCGCCGGCGGAGTCTGCTTGGGCGGTGCCGCGGGAGCAGGGGAAGGGGCCGGGGCAGGCGCTGAGGACGGCGCTCCGCTGCCGATGCGGGCCAGTTCTCCGCCGACTGCGACGGTGGTGTCCTCCTCGGCGGTGATGCTGAGCAACGTGCCGCTCAACGGCGACGGGATTTCGGTGTCGACTTTGTCGGTGGACACTTCGACGAGCGGCTCGTCGGCCTCGACTGAATCGCCGACCTTCTTCAGCCACCGGGTCACCGTGCCTTCGGTCACCGATTCGCCCAGCTCAGGCATCAGCACCGGCTGAGACGATCCCGACGCGGCGGCAGGTGCCGGTGGTTGCGGTTCAGGCGCCGGCTCCGGTTGGGGCTGCGGCTCGGGTTGGGCGGCGGCCGGCTCAGGTGCGGCGGCCGGCTCAGGTGCGGCGACCGGCTGACCACCGTCAGTGCCGCCGGCTTCGGCGCTGTCACCGATGAGCGCCAACTCGCCGCCGATCTCGACGGTGTCGTCCTCCTGGGCGATGATCTTGGTCAGCACACCGGACGCCGGCGAAGGAATCTCGGTGTCGACCTTGTCGGTGGACACCTCGAGCAGCGGTTCGTCGACCTCGACCGTGTCACCTTCGTGCTTGAGCCAACGGGTGACCGTCCCCTCGGTGACACTCTCACCGAGTGCCGGCATCTGGACTGAGAAGGCCATCTTTGTTGACTCCTCGATTGATCGGTCGATCGCGCGACTGAATTCTGGCTTACCACAGCCCGGTGTAGCTGTCGGGAACGGCGCGGCAAACCGAAACCATCCTGTCACTGCGGCGGCACGCTTGACACTCCGGAGGCACGCAGGCAAGGTCTAACGCGCTTCTAGCAGGGACGTGTGCGCAGGCGCGGAGGTCTGATGTCAGCAATACCACGGGTGGCCACGCGCCTGGTCGACAGCCACGACGGCGTCCGGATTGCGGTCTACGAAGAGGGCAACCCCGATGGGCCGCCTGTCGTGCTGGTGCACGGCTGGCCCGACTCGCACGTGCTGTGGGACGGCGTCGTCCCGCTGCTGGCCGAGCGGTTCCGGGTGATCCGATACGACAATCGTGGCGTTGGTGGCTCGACAGCGCCCAAAGCGGTCTCGGCCTATGTGATGGCGCGCTTCGCCGACGATTTCGTCGCCGTGACCGGCGCGCTCACCCCCGGAGAGCCGGTGCACGTCCTGGCACACGACTGGGGTTCGGTGGGTATCTGGGAGTACCTCAGCCGGCCCGGCGCGCACGACCGAGTGGCTTCGTTCACCTCGGTGTCCGGCCCCAGCCAGGTCCACCTGGTCGACTACATATTCAGTGGTCTGCGTCGTCCGTACCGGCCGAGGACCTTCCTGCGGGCGCTGAGCCAGGCGCTGCGGCTCAGTTACATGGTGGCGTTCTCCACGCCGCTGCTGGCACCGCTGCTCATCCGGATGGCGTTGTCCAGCCCGCCGATCCGGCGTCTGCTCGTCGGCAACATCGCGGACAGCCACATCCACCATTCGGCCGGGATCGCCAAAGACGCGGCGCGGTCGGTGAAGACCTATCCCGCCAACTACTTCCGCTCGTTCTCCCGGGAGCGGCACGACCACTACGTCGACGTGCCGGTGCAGCTCGTCGTCAACACCGCTGACCCGTACGTGCGCCCCTCCGGTTTCGACGCCACCCCCCGGTGGGTGCCACAGCTGTGGCGCCGCGACTTGAAAGCCGGTCACTGGTCACCGATGTCTCATCCGCAGGCGCTGGCCGGTGCGGTGCAGGAACTGGCGGACTTCGTCGAGGGCAAGCCGCCGAGTCGCGCGTTGCTGCGCGCGCGAGTCGGCCGGTCCGGTTCCGAGTTCTCCGACACCCTGGTGTCGGTGACCGGCGCCGGCAGCGGCATCGGCCGTGCGACGGCGCTGGCGTTCGCCGCCGACGGCGCCGAAATCGTCGTCAGCGACATCGACGAAGCCGCCGCCAAGGAAACTGCCGCGCAGGTGAGCGCCCACGGTGGAATCGCCCACCCGTATGTGCTCGACGTGACCGACGCCGACGCCGTCGAGGCGTTCGCCGAACAGGTCAGCGCCGAACATGGTGTCCCCGACATCGTCATCAACAACGCCGGTATCGGGCACGCCGGCCGCTTCCTGGACACGCCGCCCGAGCGGTTCGACCGGGTGCTGGAGGTCAACCTCGGCGGTGTGGTCAACGGGTGCCGGGCCTTCGGGCGCCGCCTCGTCGAGCGCGGCACCGGCGGGCACATCGTCAACGTCGCCTCGATGGCCGCCTACGCGCCGTCGCAGGGTCTCAACGCCTACTGCACGTCCAAGGCAGCGGTGTATATGTTCTCGGACTGTCTGCGCGCCGAACTCGCCGCGGCGGGAGTGGGGTTGACGACCGTCTGCCCCGGCATCATCGACACCAACATCTTGCGCACCACCCGGTTCGACGCCCCGCCGGGCACCGACGAGCGCGTCGAGGGGCGACGCCGCCAGTTGGAGAAGATGTATGCGCTGCGACGCTACGGCCCGGACAAGGTGGCCGGCGCAATCGTGTCTGCAGTCCGGAAAGACAAGCCGATCCGGCCGGTCACGCCGGAGGCCTACCTGCTATATGGCCTGGCCCGCGGACTCCCGCAGGTGTTGCGCAGCACCGCCCGTGCGCGGGTGATGTAAGAATTTCAGATGCCGGTGGCGGGCGCGCCCCGCGGCCGTTGGACGAACACCGCGGAAGCGATGGCAGCGATGCCGAGGAGTGTCAGCGGAATCGTCCACAACCGCCGTTTGCCCAGCGCCGAATTGCAGTCGGCGACATAGTGGCTCTGCGGAGCAATCTGGTTGATGACCGGAATCTGCTGCACCAGAGGGGAATTTCCCGCGTTCTGATTGTCCTGGCTGCGGGCGGCCGACACATCTGAGTGCACAGCGCTGCCGCAGCCGATAGACCCGCCACCCGAACTCCCGCCACCGGAGATCGAAACCGGCATGAACAGGCCGATGACACCGGCGATCAGCAGAACCAGGCCTGCCAGCAGGATCAATCGCCGACCTGTGAACATGAGTCCCTCCTCGCGGTAAACGGTTCGGACGGACTAGTTAACCGTGGCGATCGGCAATTAAACGTTGCCGATCGAGGCTGATGCGGGTACTCCGCAGCGAAACGCCAGATTGCGGAGGGCCCGAGGAGATGAAAGCCAAGCAAGACATGTCCACCACCCGGGACGTGGGTGCGACACGCGAACAGGTCTGGGCGGTGATGGCCGACGGCTGGACGTACACCCAGTGGGTAGTGGGCAACAGCCGAACCCGCGCAGTCGACGCGAACTGGCCAGAGCCCGGCGCGGTTATCCGGCACTCGGTCGGGATCTGGCCCCTCGTGATCAACGACCAGAGTGTGGTGGAAAGTTGCACGCCGTCGCGCGAACTCGTGCTGCACGCCGGCCTTGGACCTCTCGGGGCCATGCGGATCACCCTGCGACTTCACGACACTGCTGATGGGTGCCGGATCGAGATGATCGAACTGCCGGCCAGCGGACTGCTGCGTCTCGTCCCCGACCGGTTGGTGCTGCTTGGGGTGGCCCCCCGCAACCGGGAGTGCCTGTGGCGACTCGCCGCCATGGCTGAACGGCTTGAGCCGCACGAAGTATCGAAGAAGAACGGGCACCGATCTCTGAAGAAGGGAAGCTGATGGCAACTGACGCTGCAGAGTCGGTGGACGCCGTGGTCATCGGCGCCGGACACAACGGACTGGTCGCCGCGTCGATGCTGGCCGACGCCGGCTGGGACGTGCTGGTGCTCGAAGCCCAGCCCGAGCCGGGAGGCGCGGTGCGCAGTGCGGAACTGACCCCCGGCTACGTCACCGATCTGTACAGCTCCTTCTATCCGATGACAGCGGCCTCGCCGGCGATGGCCGCGCTGCACCTGGAGGACCACGGCCTGCGCTGGTCACATGCCCCGGCTGTGGTCGGGCATCCCCGCGACGGTGAAGATGACGATATTCCCCTGATCCACCACGACCCTGCCCGCACCGCAGCAGATTTGGAGCGTCAACATCCGGCAGACGGTGAGAGTTGGTGGCGGCTGGTGCACCTGTGGGAGACCATCAAGAAACCGTTCATGGATGCGATCCTGGCGCCCTTCCCTCCGGTGCGGCCGATGCTCCAACTGCTCAGGGCCCTCGGCACTTCAGAAGCGCTGCGGCTGGCGAACCTTATTGTGCAGCCCGCGAATTCGATGGCATCTCGGCTGTTCGAAGGTGAGGCCGCGCGACTGTTGTTGCTGGGCAACGCGATGCACGCCGACGCCCCACCCGACGCGCCCGGCAGCGGTGCGTTCGGCTTCCTGCTGATGATGCTGGCCCAAGACGTCGGCTGGCCGGTGCCGGTCGGCGGTTCGGGCCAACTGACTGCAGCGCTGGTCAACCGGGCGAACTCGGCCGGTGCGCAGATCGAGTGCGGGCAGGCGGTTTCGCGTATTCAAGTCCAAGGTGGCCGGGCGGTCGCGGTCAGCACCGCACAGGGACGCACCGTGGCAATCCGGCGGGCAATCGTGGCCGACGTCACGGCGCCGCGGTTGTTCTGCGACATGCTGCCGCGTGACGCGGTCCCAACGGGCATGCTTCGCGAGCTCGGCCATTACAGCTGGGATCCACCGGTAGTAAAGGTGAACTACACGCTGCGGCAACCGATTCCGTGGCGGGCGCAGAAGCTGGCGGGCGTGGGCACAGTGCATCTGGGCGCCGACACCGACGGTTTGATCCGGTGGATGGCGGATTTGAACACCCGGGTCGTCCCGGAGCGTCCGTTCATGCTGTTGGGCCAGACCACCACGGCGGACGCCACCAGGTCGCCGGAGGGCACCGAAAGTGTCTGGGCTTACACCCACCTGCCGCGCGAAGTTTCCGACGACGACTCGGCGGAGAAACTCGCCGCATCGATGGATCAAGTCATCGAAGACCATGCGCCCGGTTTCGGCGAGCAGGTGATCGGCCGATTCCTGCAGCGACCCTCGGATCTGGAAGCCAACAACGCCAATCTGCACCATGGTGCGGTCAACGGCGGAACCTCACAGCTGCAGCAGATGCTGATCTTCCGCCCTGCACCCGGGATGGGACGCGCAGAAACGCCGATCGAGCGGCTGTATCTGGGCAGCGCGTCGGCGACACCGGGTGGTTCGGTGCACGGCGCCTGCGGCCGCAATGCGGCCAACGCCGCGTTGCGCGTCGACGGGGCGCTGCGGTGGCCGCGGCGCAAGCTGACTCACCGGGTGATATCGCTGCTGACGAAGTAGCCTGCGCCGAGACCCGGATGTCCCTGACCGGCCGCTTGGTCGCAGATCTCAGCCGTTCTCGGCGATGTCCTTCAACACGGCGACGATCGTGCGGGTGGGCACACCGGTGCCGCCCTTCGGTGTGTAACCCCACGCGCTGCCGGTGTTGTAGGCGGGGCCGGCCACGTCGATGTGTGCCCACTGCACCCCGTCGGCAACGAACTCGCGCAAGAACACCCCGGCCACCAGCATGCCGGCGAAGCGCTGCCCGCTGATGTTGGCCAAGTCCGCCACCGTCGACTTCAGGTCTTCCTTGAGATCGTCGGGCAACGGCATAGGCCAGCCGTTCTCACCGACCCGCTGCGAGATGGCGGCCACCCGGTCGCGGAAGTCGTCGCTGCCCATGACGCCGGGGGTGCGGGCGCCCAGCGCCACGGTTTGCGCGCCGGTCAGCGTTGACGTCTCCACCAGGTAGTCCGGGTTGTCCTCGCAGGCCCGCACGATGGCGTCGGCCAGGATCAACCGGCCCTCGGCGTCGGTGTTGAGCACCTCGACGGTGGTGCCGCCGTATTGGGTGAGCACGTCACCGGGGCGTTGCGCGGTGGCCGACGGCATGTTCTCGGCCATCGGCACGGTGGCGGTCACGTCGATCGGCAGTTTCAGTTGTGCGGCCACCGCCACTGCGGCGATGACTGCCGCAGCGCCGCCCATGTCGGAGGTCATGTAGTGCATCGACGCTGCCGGCTTGATCGAGATACCGCCAGTGTCGAAGGTGATGCCTTTGCCGACCAGCGCGACCTTCTTGGCTTGCTTGCTTCGTTTGGCCGGCTTCGCTCCGCGGTAGGTCAGCCGCACCAGCCGCGGCGGGCGCGCCGAGCCTTTGCCCACCCCGATCACGCCGCCGTAGCCGGCCTTGTGCAGCGCCTTATCGTCGAGTACTTCGACGTCCAATCCGACCGCCTCGCCCAGCGCCCGCGCCCGCGCCGCCAGCTCTGCGGGATAGAGGTGACTGGGTGGGGTGTTCACCAGGTCGCGGGCGGTGGCCACCGCGGTCGCCACCGCTGCGGCCTCTGCTGTTTCCGCCTTGGCGTTCTTGTCGGTGGACAACACGGTGATCTTGCGCAGCCCGGGATCTTTCGGCGCGGTTTTGGCGGTGCGAAACGCGGTGAACCGGTAGCTGCCCAGAACCAGGCCCTCGACTACAGCCCCGAGGATGCCCGTGCCGGGCAGTTCGCTCAGCGTGGTGATCACCGCCTCGGCATTGCCCAGCGACCGGGCCGCCGTGCCGACGGCCCGGCGCACCACCTCCTCAGGCCACTCGTCACGACGTTTGCCCAGACCTACGGCGAGCACGCTGGCCACCGGCAGCGACGGCACCACCAGTCGATGCACCTGCTCACTGCTCCCGGTGGCGGCCAATGCGCGCAGCCCGGCCTCGATTTCAGCGACGGCATCGTCCGGCAGGAACTGCTCGGCCCCGACGACCGCGGCGCCCGGTTGTTCGTCCCCGTTTCCCCCGTTATTCGAGCCGGTGGACACGACCGGCACCATCAGCACCGCCGATCCGGTGCCGCGGCGCGGCAGCGACGTGGCGGTAGTGACGGCAGGGGCGGCATAACCGGGTTGTGTGCTCACTCGACTCACCCTAATCACCGCCGATTAGGGTGAGTCGGCGTGAGCAATGTGAGCGACCCAAGCGACTCAAGCGACTCAGTGCAGCACGGACCGCTGGAAGACCGCCACCGCGACCTAGGCGCCAATTTCGCGGAATTCGGGGGCTGGCTGATGCCGCTGTCCTATGCCGGCACCGTCAGCGAGCACACCGCCACCCGGACCGCCGTCGGCCTGTTCGACGTGAGCCACCTGGGCAAGGCATCCATCCGGGGTCGCGGCGCAGCCGAGTTCGTCAACTCCGCCCTCACCAACGACCTGGGCCGGATCGCCCCGGGCAAAGCGCAATACACGTTGTGCTGCAACGAGTATGGCGGCGTCATCGATGACCTCATCGCCTACTACGTCGCCGACGACGAAATTTTCCTGGTGCCCAACGCCGCCAACACCCCCGCGGTCGTCGCGGCGCTGCAGGCCGCCGCGCCGACCGGACTGACTGTCACCGACGAGCACCGCTCGTTTGCGGTGCTCGCGGTACAAGGGCCGCTATCCGGCGAAGTGCTCGGCGAACTCGGTCTGCCCACCAAGATGGGTTACATGGCCTACGCGGACGCGTCGCTGCAGGGCGTGCCCGTGCGGGTGTGCCGCACCGGTTACACCGGCGAACACGGTTACGAGCTGCTGCCGCCTTGGGCATCGGCGGGACCGGTGTTCGACGCGCTGCTGGCCGCAGTCCAGCGGGCGGGCGGGCAGCCGGCCGGTCTGGGTGCGCGTGACACGTTGCGCACCGAGATGGGCTATCCGCTGCACGGGCATGAGCTGTCCGCCGACATTTCGCCGCTGCAGGCTCGCTGCGGCTGGGCGATCGGCTGGAAGAAAGACGCTTTCTTCGGCCGCGACGCGCTGCTGGCGGAAAAAGCGGACGGGCCGCGGCGCTTGCTGCGCGGGTTGCGCGCGCTCGGCCGTGGCGTGCTGCGGCCCGGACTGACGGTGCGCAACGACGGTGCCGACGTCGGGGTCACCACCTCGGGAACATTCTCTCCGACACTGAAAGTCGGCATCGCGTTGGCGTTGATCGATACCGATGCGGGGGTGGACGACGGCCAGCGCGTGCACGTCGATGTGCGGGGCCGGACGCTGGAATGCGAAGTGGTGCGCCCACCGTTTGTCGCGGCCAGAACCCGATAGGCCGCAGATACAATCGCAGGATGACCCGCGCCTGCGACAATCAAGCCCGTGCGATGAGGTGGGGGCACCTCCCGCTTGCGGGGGAAGAGCGGCGCACATGACAAGCGCCGTCCTCGAGTTCACGGTTGACAGCACCGCAAACCCGACGAGCGACGAGGTACGGGCCGCCATCCTGCGGGACCCTGGTTTCGGCAGCTACCACACCGACCACATGGTCTCGATCGACTACACCGACGGCCGGGGTTGGCACGACGCCCGTGTCCTCGCTTACGGCCCGTTGGAACTGGATCCGTCGGCGATCGTGCTGCACTACGCCCAGGGCGTGTTCGAAGGACTCAAGGCCTACCGCTGGCCGGACGGTTCGATCGTGTCCTTCCGCGCCCAGGCGAACGCCGCCCGGATGCGGTCGTCGGCGCGGCGACTGGCGATCCCGGCGTTGCCCGAAGAGCTGTTCATCGAGTCGCTACGCCAGTTGATCGCCGTAGACCAGGGTTGGGTGCCGCCGGCCGGCGGCGAGGAGTCGCTGTATCTGCGGCCGTTCATCATCGCCACCGAACCGGGTTTGGGCGTGCGGCCGGCCAAGCAGTATCGCTATCTGGTGCTGGCGTCGCCGGCCGGGGCGTACTTCAAAGGCGGGATCAAGCCGGTCAGCGTGTGGGTGGCGACGGAGTACGTGCGGGCCAGCCCCGGCGGCACCGGTGCGGCGAAGTTCGGCGGTAACTATGCCGCGTCGCTGGTGGCTCAGGCACAGGCCGCCGAAAAGGGCTGCGACCAGGTGGTATGGCTGGACGCCGTGGAACGGCGCTACATCGAAGAGATGGGCGGCATGAACATCTTCTTCGTCTTCGGCAGCGGCGCGTCGGCGCGGCTCGTCACTCCAGAGCTGTCCGGGTCGCTACTGCCCGGAATCACCCGAGAGTCGTTGCTGCAGTTGGCCGCTGACGCCGGTATCGGTGTGGAGGAGCGCAAGATCGACATCGACGAGCTGCAGAAGAAGGCCGTCGCTGGGGAGATCACCGAAGTCTTTGCCTGTGGCACCGCAGCGGTCATCACGCCGATCGCGCACGTCAAATACGGTGACGGTGAATTCACCGTCGCCGACGGCCAACCCGGCGAAGTCACGATGGCGTTGCGTGACACGCTCACCGGAATTCAGCGCGGCACCTTCGCCGACACCCACAACTGGATGGCCCGCCTGGGCTGATCTGCTTCCTCACCGAACGTGAGCGCAGCGTCACGCTCGGACGGGAGAGTGACTGAGGCGTCACGCTCGCGGGCGGGGGTCAGAGCCTGGACAGCGCTACCAGCAGCACCGAAGCCGCCGTCGTGGTGAGTTCGATCGCCGCACCCAGCACGTCGCCGGTGATCCCGCCGAAGCGGCGCACACAATGCCGCACCAGGACCTCGCCGCAGCCGAGGGCGGCCACCACCGCCACCGGTCCTTCCCACAGTCGCGGGCCGGCCCACGTCGACGCCGCGAGTACCACCAGGAGCCAGGCGTTGACAGCAACCGCCGGCTGGCTGCCCGCGACTTGGGCGCCCAACGTGCTGCCCTCGGCCGCCGGCAGCGACCGTCGGCACGCCAGTACCGCCGCCACCCGGCCCGCGACCACTGCGGTGACGATCCCGACGGTGCTCACCGCCGGATACGCCAGGCCTTGCAGCATGATGGCCAGCACGACGGCGACCACCCCGAACGGTCCGGTCGACCCGTCGCGCATCACCTCCAACGCGCGCGCCGGGGGTCCGTAGACACCCAGCCCATCGGCCGTGTCGGCCAGGCCGTCGATGTGCAGACCGCGGGTCGCGGCCAGCAGCGCTGCCACCGCGAGAAGTCCCGGCAGCAGGCCTCCCGCACCGAACGCCACCTCGCCGCCACGGGTCACCGCGGCGGCCAGCGCTCCCAACACCGCACCCACCACCGGCAGCGCGGTTATCGTGCCGCGGCTCAGCGGCCGGTCCGCGCCGACACCGGGCAACACGGTGCCGAACGCGAAAGCAGATGCCACGGAGCGGATCACGCGGTATTGCCGGCATCTCGCCGGGTGGTCACCCCGGCTGCGGCGAAGGTGGCCATCTCCGACAGGGCGGCAACGGCCGCACGTAGCACCGGAAGGGCCACCGCGGCGCCGGTGCCCTCACCCAACCGCATGCCCAGCTCCAGGATCGGCTGCAGGTTCAGGTGCGCCAATGCGAGCCCGTGCGCCGGTTCGGGGGAGCGGTGACCGGCCTGCCACCACTGCCGGGCGCCGGGCGCCAGCTGCTCGGCGAGCAGCGCCGCCGCCGTGACGGCCAGACCGTCGAGCAACAACGGTGTACGGCGCACGGCGGCTTGTGCGCAGAAGCCGGTCATGGCCGCCAGATCCGCTCCACCGCAAGCCCGCAGCAACGCCACCGGATCGGAGCGCAGGCCGCTGACCCGGTACAGCGCGTCGCGCACCGCGGCTGTCTTGCGCGCCCACCCGGCGTCGTCGATACCGGTTCCGTAGCCGACCGCCACCACCGGCTCGGCGTCTGTCAACGCGGCCACCAGAACTGTGGCCGGCGTGGTGTTCCCGATACCCATGTCACCGGCGACAAGCAGGTCCGCACCACCATCGACTTCCTCGTCGGCGATCTGCTGGCCGGCCTCGATGGCGGTCGCGACTTCCGCATCCGACAGCGCGTCCTCGACGGTGATGTCGCCGCTGCCGCGTCGCACCTTGTGCGCGCCGATTCGATCTGAAGTCTCGGCGTCCACCGCCAGGTCAGCGACCCTTACCGTGGCGCCGGCGATCCCGGCGAGGGCGTTGATCGCCGCGCCGCCGGCATCGATGTTCCCGACCATCTGCGCGGTAACCTCCCGCGGATACGCCGACACTTCATGCCGGGTGACACCGTGATCACCGGCGAACACCACCACGCGAGCGCGATGTAGTTGCACCGGCGGGCAACGTCCCTGGCAGGCGGCCAGCCACACCGACAGCTCCTCGAGCCGGCCCAGCGCACCCGCCGGCTTGGTGAGAACGTCCTGCCGGGCCCGCGCCGCAGCCGCGGCGTCGGCGTCCGGTGTCGGCACCGGGCCGAAAGCCATCAGCGGTTGCCCGGCTTGACCGGAACCGGCTGCCCGGCCACCACCAGCACCACCCGCTCGCACCGCTGAGCCAGCCGCTGGTTCAGCGAGCCCAGCTCGTCGGCGAATCGCCGGCCCGCGTCAGTGGCCGGAACGACCGTCAGGCCCACCTCCGGACTGACCAGCATCAGCGGCCCGCGGAACGCGGCGACGGCTTGCACCAGATCGTCGACGTCGCCGGTCACGGATTTACCTTGCCAGGCGTCGCGGCGGTCCAGAGTGGCGGTCAACCAGCCGCCGATGTCGTCCACCAGCGTCGGCGCATCGGCGCATCGCCGTAACTCCACCGTCAGGTCGACGGTCTCGTGGACCGACCAATGCGGGGGCCGTCGGCGGCGATGCTCGTCCAGCCGCCGAGACCACGCCGCATCGCTGCCGGCGCTCGACCCGGTGGCGAGGTAGCGCACCGGTTGATCTGGGGCGAGCGCCTCGGCGATGGCCGCCTCAGCCCACTGCGACTTGCCTGACCTGATTCCGCCGAGAGTCAAGGTCCGCACGACGGGTCAACTGACCTTCGGACGGCTTCTAGTCGACACGGCTGCCGCGGCTGACCCTGGGCCGCGGCGCGCGCATGCGGCGCAGCTGCGAAGCTCGCCCGGCAGCGTAGAGTCCAAGCTTCCAGCGGGTTTCGGTGTTGCCGGGAAACTTCTCGTCGACCGCGTTGCCGACTTTGCGGCCGAGCAGCACCGCATCGACGGCCATGACGGCCATCAATACGAGCATCGCCGGGGACATGTAGAACTGCAGCTGCGGCACGGCGAATGCACCGAACAGCAGCACCAGCGTCGAAGGCATGAACAATCCCAGCACGTTGCGGCGGGCGTCGACGACGTCGCGCGCCAATCGGCGCACCGGCCCGCGGTCGCGCGGCAGCAGGTAGGCCTCCTCGCCGGCCATCATCCGGTCGCGTCGCTCGGTGGACCGTGCCCGCCGGACCGCACTCTGGGCGCGGCGCTCCTCCCGGCTGAGCTTGGTCTTCAGTGATTTGCGCCGGGCCCGGGCTTCGGCAGCGGTCATCGGGGCCGGGGCCACCGGCCCCCGGCGGTTCGACTTGGCCGCCTTGCTGCGCTTGGGCGTGGGCCGGCCCTTGGGCGCGGTGGTCCGGGCGCGGCGAGCGGCTGCAGTCTCCGGGGCATCCGCGCCGGCCACGACGTCATCCGACCCGTCGTTTGCCGCGTCGTCCAAGGCACCTTCAGACAGCCCGACGTCCTTCTTGCGGCCCAGCAGTTTCACAACCGTCAGGTTACTGCCGGGCGGACCCTACGCTTGAGCGGGTGGGCGGCTTGCCAGGGAGCCGGACGGCTGGGCCCGACGGCACCGGCCCGGCGTTGCGGGTGCTGATCGCCCCGGACAGCTTCGGTGACAGCCTCACCGCGGTGCAGGCGGCGGCCGCGATCGCCACCGGTTGGCGCCGCGCCCGGCCCGGCGACCAGTGCGTCGTCGCGCCGCAGTCCGACGGCGGGCCCGGCTTCGTCGGGGTGCTGGCCGGCCGGCTGGGCCCGCTGCGCCACACGCCGGTGTGCGGACCGCTGGACCGCGACGTCCCGAGAACCCGAGCCGAGTGGGTCTTCGACTCGGCGTCGGGCACGGCGTATCTGGAATGCGCGCAAGCCTGCGGTCTGCACCTGTTGGGCGGGCCGCCGACGCCCCGGACCGCGCTGGCCGCCCACAGTAGGGGAGTGGGCCAGCTGATCTCGGCGGCACTGCAGGCGGGCGCTCAACGGATCGTGGTCGGGCTGGGTGGTTCGGCGAGCACCGACGGCGGTCGGGGACTGGTCGACGAGCTCGGCGGCCTGGACGAGGGCCGGCGCCGGATGGCCGGGGTCGAATTGGTCGCGGCCAGCGATGTCGATCACCCGCTGCTGGGCCCGACGGGCGCTGCCCGGGTGTTCGGGCCGCAGAAGGGCGCCGATGCGACGGCGGTGTCGGCGCTCGAGCAGCGCCTCGCGAAGTGGGCCGGTCAGCTGGACGCGGCCGCGGGGCGAGCCGTCAGCGCCGAGCCCGGCGCGGGTGCCGCCGGCGGGATCGGGGCAGCGCTGCTCGCGCTGGGCGGGCGGCGAGAATCGGGCGCGACGATCGTCGCCGAACACACCGGCCTCGCCGACGACGTCGCCGCCGCGGATCTGATCGTCACCGGTGAAGGCCGACTCGACGAGCAGTCGCTGCACGGCAAAGTGGTCGGCGCACTGGCCGCCGCGGCCCGATCGCATCAGCTGCCGCTGCTGGTGTTTGCCGGCCAGGTCAGCCTCGATGGGCAAGCGCTGCGGGCCGCCGGCATCGTCGCCGCGCACGCCGTCGCCGACTACGCCGGTTCGGTGCGGTTGGCCCTGACCGACGCCGCCAGTCAACTCACCGGCCTGGCCAGTCAGGTCGCCGCGCAGGTCGGGAATAGCGAGTCGACAAGGTACCGTTGAGTCAGTGGGCTCAGACCCGGTCCGGCCGGGCCGTCATCGGGCGGGAGCCCGTCGAGCGATCAAGAACTTGTAGGGAGAAGCAATGACCGTTCAAGGCGAGTCGAGCACCACAACTCACGGTGTGATCTTGACCGACGCCGCCGCTGCCAAGGCGAAGTCACTGCTGGACCAGGAGGGACGCGACGACCTGGCGCTGCGCATCGCGGTGCAGCCGGGGGGTTGTGCCGGATTGCGGTACAACCTGTTTTTCGACGACCGCACACTGGACGGCGACCTGACCGCTGACTTCGGCGGTGTGACGTTGACGGTGGACCGGATGAGCGCCCCCTACGTCCAGGGCGCGTCCATCGACTTCGTCGACACCATCGAGAAGCAGGGCTTCACGATCGACAACCCGAACGCCACCGGTTCCTGCGCGTGCGGGGACTCGTTCAACTAAGCGAGCACCGTCTGACCGCGGCTAATACGCGCCCGCGGTTCGCAGAATGTACGAGCACACGAAGACCTTGTCGCGCTGTAGCAACAGCTGGGCCAGGCCTTGGACCTGCTGGCGGGACGGTCCGCTGCCCGCCGGCTTTACCTGCATGGTGAACAGCACCTGGGTCTGGTAGCTGGACAAATACACGATCTTGTCGATCGAGCTCACCTCAGCTTGGGCGAACTGCTTGCGGAACGCGTCGCTGCTGAGCTTCGCCAATGCCTGATCGGAGCGGCGGTCGCGCACCGCGTCGTAGATCCCGCACAACATGTTGCGCGCGATCCTGTCGGTATCCCGGTTTTCCAGCGCGACCAGATACTCCTGGATGACCGCTTTGGCCGTCGCGTCGGAAAGCGTCGGCTCGGCGGTGGTCTGCGGTTGGTGTGCGCCCCACACGATGGCGCCGGTCAGCGCGGCGGCCAGAACGAGGGCGAGCGCGACACCGATGAACAGCGGCCGCCGGTTTTTTCGGGGGTACTGCACCGGCGGCGGCAACGGCCCTGGATAAGCGGCCGACAGGGACGCCGAGTCGGACTGGGTGAACAGCGGCTGAGTGGGAAGCGGCTGAGACGGATGCGGGTCGGTGTAAAGCGGTCCGTTGGCGGCTAGACCATAATTCGTCGGATACGGGCCGGCCATACGGTGATTCTCCTACGGTAAGGGGATTCAGACGGAACTGGACGCCGAATGGTGGTCGTCCGGTCTACCGGGTTCCGGGTGAGATGTCTAGGCAGAGGCTAGCGCACTCGCGGCCCCCGCTCTCGGGGACGACGGGCACCGGGAGGCGGGTAAGCTTAGCTAGACGAACTTAGGAACTGAAGGGTGGCTTTTTCGTGACTATCGCGGTGACCGGCTCTGTTGCAACTGACAATCTGATGCGGTTTCCCGGCCGGTTCTCCGAACAACTGCTCGCCGACCACCTGCAGAAGGTGTCGCTCAGCTTCCTCGTCGACGATCTGGTGATCCACCGCGGCGGCGTCGCCGGGAACATCGCGTACGCCATCGGCGTGCTCGGCGGTGACCCGGTGCTGGTCGGCGCCGTCGGCGACGACTTCGGTGAATACCGCGAGTGGCTGCAATCCCACGGCGTCAACACCGACAACGTGCTGGTGTCGGACACCGCCCACACCGCCCGCTTCGTCTGCACCACCGACCTCGACATGGCGCAGATCGCCTCGTTCTACCCGGGCGCGATGTCAGAGGCCCGCAACATCAAGCTCGCCGACGTCGTCTCGGCCGTCGGGACTCCGGAACTGGTGATCATCGGCGCCAACGATCCCGACGCGATGATTCTGCACACCGAGGAGTGCCGCAAACTCGGGCTGCCCTTCGCCGCTGACCCGTCCCAGCAATTGGCGCGGCTGTCCGGTGACGAGATCCGCAAGCTCATCGACGGTGCCGCCTACCTGTTCACCAACGACTACGAGTGGGACCTGCTGCTGTCCAAGACCGGCTGGACCGATGCCGACGTGATGGCGCAGGTCGACCTGCGGGTGACGACACTGGGAGCCAAGGGCGTCGACATCGTCGATCGCGATGGAAGCACCATCCATGTCGACGTGGTGCCCGAGACCAGCCAGACCGATCCCACCGGCGTCGGTGACGCGTTTCGGGCCGGGTTCTTGACCGGCCGTAGCGCCGGGCTGAGCCTGGAACGGTCGGCGCAGCTGGGCTCTCTGGTGGCGGTGCTGGTGCTGGAGTCGACCGGCACCCAGGAATGGGAGTGGGACCGCGATACCGCGGTGAGCCGGTTGGCCGGTGCCTACGGCGACGACGCCGCGCAGGAGATCGCCGGCGCGCTGGCCTAGGCGATCGCGAGCGCGGCTGCGTTCCGCGACACTTAAACGGCTGCGGAGACGCGCCGCGGTGCGTCGCTCACGTTTATGTTTCGGTACTCACCGATCCGCTTCACAGCTGCACCGGGTAGTGCGGCTCACTGATCTGCGGCACCACGCTGCGCTCGACGAAAATCGCGTGCCACAGCATGAAGATCAGCACCGTCCACAGCCGGCGGCTGTGATCGGCGACGCCGCTGCGGTGCTCGTCGAGCATCCGGCGCACCGCGCCGACGTCGACGAACTCATCCGCCGCGGACGAGTCCACGGTCGCATTGGCCCATTCCAGCAGTTCGCCGGCGCGCAGCCAGTGCCGGATCGGCACCGGGAAACCCAGCTTCGGCCGGTTGAGCACGTGAGCCGGCACGATCGGCTCCAGAGCCCGCCGCAGCGCGTACTTGGTGGTGGTGCGGGTGATCTTGGCGTCCTGCGGCAGGCGCGAGGCGACGGCGAACACTTCGGGATCCAGGAACGGCACCCGCAACTCCAGCGAGTTGGCCATCGTCATCTTGTCGGCCTTGACCAATATGTCGCCGCGCAGCCAGGTGAACAGGTCGATGTGCTGCATGCGCTCCACCGGATCCCAGCCTTGCGATTCGGCGTAGACCGGCGCCGTCACGTCGGTATGGGTCCACTCCTGCCGGAACTTGGGCAACACCGCGCGCAACTGCTCGTCGGAGAAACTGCGCGCGTTGCCGTAGTAGCGCTGCTCCAGCGTCAGCGAGCCCCGGTGCAACAAGCTTTTGCCGCGCAGGCCTTCGGGCAGCGGTTTGGACACCTTGCCCATCGATCGGCGCAGTGGCCCCGGCAAGTAGTTGAACGGCCTGAGGGACAACGGTTCCCGGTAAATGGTGTAGCCGCCGAACAGCTCGTCGGCGCCCTCGCCGGAGAGCACCACTTTGACGTGTTTGCGGGCCTCCCGCGCCACGAAGAACAGCGGCACCAGCGCCGGGTCGGCCACCGGCTCATCGAGGTACCACACGATTTCGGGCAGCGCGGCGACGAACTCCGAGGGGCTGACCACTTTGGCGACGTGGCGGGCACCGATCGCCTCGGCCGAGGCCACGGCGACATCGATCTCGGAGAAGCCTTCGCGTTCGAAGCCGGTGGTGAACGTGATCAACCGCCGGTTGTGGCGGATGGCCAGCGCCGCGATCGCAGTGGAGTCGATGCCGCCGGAAAGGAAGGCACCGACGGTGACGTCGGCGCGCATGTGCTTGGCGACCGAGTCTTCCAAGACCGCGGTGATCTCGTCGTAGCGGGCCTGCTCGCTTCCCCGGCGGATCGGCACGGCGGCGAATCGGGGCGCGAAGTAGCGGGTGACCGCGGGTTCTGGCCGGTCCGGGCGGATGCGGGCATAACAACCCGACTCCAGCCGGCGTATTCCGCGGTGCAGGGTTTCTGGCTCAGGGACGTACTGCAGGACGGTGTAATGCTGTACTGCCCGGTCGTCGATGCGGGTGTCGAACCCCAACTGGTCAGCCAGCTGCAATAGGCATTTCTTTTCGCTGGCCACCGCGGTGCCGCCCGGCCCGGTCGCCACGAAAAGCGGCTTGATACCGAATGGGTCACGCGCACAGAGCATTTCACCGGTGACAGTGTCCCACAGCGCGAACGCGAACATGCCGCGCAGTCGGCTCAGCGCCTCGGCACCCCAGTGATGGTAGGCAGCGATGATCGGCTCGCCGTCACCGTCGGTGGCGAACACCGCCCCGTGTACCGTGGCAAGTTCCTCGCGCAGTTCCACGTAGTTGTAGATCTCCCCGTTGAACACCAGGACGTAGCGGTCCGGCGTCTCCGGCGGTCCCCACCGCAGCGGCTGGTGGGAGTGCGCGATGTCGATGATGGACAGCCGGTTGAACCCGAACACCACCGGCCCGTCGGCCCAGGTGCCCGGCTCGTCGGGGCCGCGGTGGCGCATCAGGTGGGACGCGTCGGCCACGGCGGGGACGGCGCTGGCGGCCGGGCCGTCCGAGGCGCCCACGAAGGCCAGCAGTCCACACATCGGCGCCCAGTATGCCCTAGAGAAGGCCGGTAGCGGCGCCTTGACCAGCAGGCTCGCCACCGGGCCGCACCGACCGGCAGTGCGTGGTCTACGCTGCGTAGTATTCGATTGCTGCAGCGAGTCGGCCGCTCTGATCCCGCTTGCGGGACGTCCGGTCTGCCCAGCTTGTGATACAGGAGGCGCCACCGTGACACCGTGCGGTTCATGCTCCCGCCGGGGCCGGCTCCTGTTGCTGGCCGCCATGCTGGGGACAGTGGCGATCACCTCGAGCGGCTGTACCTGGCAGGATGCGCTCTCCCTGGGCTGGCCCAAAGGCATCACCCCGGACGGCCAGGTGAACCGGGAGCTGATGATCGGATCGACGATCGCCGCCCTGGTGGTCGGCGCCATCGTCTTCGGTTTGATCTTCTGGTCGTCGGCGTTTCACCGCAAGCGGGCGGGCGATGATGAGCTGCCACGGCAGTTTGGCTACAACATGCCGTTGGAATTGGTGCTCACCGTCACCCCGTTCCTGATCATCTCGGTGCTCTTCTACTTCACCGTCGTCGTGCAGAACAAGTTGCTGGAGATCAAAGGCGACCGCGAGGTCGTCGTCGACGTCACCGCGTTTCAGTGGGGCTGGAAGTTCGGCTACCAGGAAGTCAACTTCAAAGACGGCACTTTCAAGTACAACGGTGCCGAACCGGCACGCAAGCAGGCGGTGGCCTCCAAGCCAGAAGGTGTCAACCTGCGCGGCGAGGAAATCGTCGGCCCAATCCGCGGCACCAACTCCGAGGACCGGTCTTACCTGAATTTCGACAAGGTCGAAACGGTGGGCACCAGCAACGAGATCCCGATCCTGGTGCTGCCGACCGGTAAGCGCATCGAGTTCCAGCTCGCCTCGGCCGACGTCGTGCACGACTTCTGGGTGCCGGAGTTCCTGTACAAGCGCGACGTGCTGCCGCACCCGCAAGCCAATCACTCGGTGAATGTCTTGCAGGTCTCCGAGATCACCCGGACCGGGGCCTTCGTCGGCCGGTGCGCCGAGTTGTGTGGCACCTACCACTCGATGATGAACTTCGAGGTTCGGGTGGTGTCGCCCAACGACTTCAAGGCGTATCTGCAGCAGCGGATCGGTGGCAAGACCAACGCCGAGGCGTTGCAGGCGATCAACCAACCGCCGATGGCGGTCAAGACGCATCCGTTCGACACGCGGCGCGGCGAGCTCTCCCAGGTAGCGAGCAAGTAGGGGCACCATGCACATCGAAGCGCGGCTGTTCGAGTTCGTGGCGTCGTTTTTCGTCCTGGTGGCGATACTGTACGGCGCGCTGACCGCAGTGTTCGCCAACGGCGGAGTGGAGTGGGCCGGCATCACGGCACTGGTGCTCACCGGTGGCATGGCGTTGATCGTGGCCACTTTCTTCCGTTTCGTGGCGCGTCGCCTCGACACCCGGCCCGAGGACTACGAAGGCGCCGAAATCAGCGACGGCGCCGGTGAATTGGGCTTCTTCAGCCCGCACAGCTGGTGGCCGCTGTTGGTTGCGCTGTCCGGCTCGGTGACGGCGGTGGGTATCGCGCTATGGCTGCCGTGGCTGATCGGTGCCGGGGTGGTGTTCATCCTCAGCGCCTCGGCCGGTCTGGTCTTCGAGTACTACGTCGGACCCGAGAAGCACTGAGCGGCGAAGCCGGGCGAGCACAAGGTCACAATCGAGGCACCAGTTCCGCGCAGGCGAGTTCGCGGCAGTTATCCGCCTCGCCGGGTTGGGTAGGGTTGCCGAAGCACAATGGGAGAACGTCCCGGTGCGAGAGGTGGCGATCCAGCCGCAATGCCGCGCGCGCTGGAGATGGAATTGAACAGGGCAGGCAGACATGAGTGGGCCGAATCCACCAGGAGCGGACTCCGAAGGCTTGGGCCACGGTAACCATCCCGGCGGCGAACCGGGCTCCGGCGTCGGGTCCGGCGACTCGGACGACCTGGCGGCGCAAGGCGAATACCCCACTGGCGAGACCGACTTCTTCTCGCAGGCCTACTCCGCTCCAGAGGCAGAGCACTTCAGCAGCGGCCCGTATTTACCGGTCAACCTGGACCTGTACGACTACGACAGCTACCAGCAGGGTGAGGACGAAGACGACGCCGAGGCGCCGCGCTGGCCATGGATTATTGGCGTCGCGGCGATTCTGGCGGCCATCGCTCTCGTAGTCTCGGTGTCGCTGCTGTTCGCCCGCAATGACACCAACAAGCTGGCTACGCCGGGGACTGCCGCACCGTCGTCGCCGCCGTTCCAAGACGAGATCATCGTCACCACACCGCCGCCGCCCCCGCCTCCGCCAGCCAGCGAACCTCCGCCGCCCCCGCCGACCACCGAGGCGCCGCCGCCGCCACCGTCGCCGGAGCCACCGCCGCCACCGCCGACCACCCAGGCCCCACCGCCACCGCCGCCGCAGACGTCGGCCGCACCGGCGACCAGCTCGGCTGCACCCCCACCGCCCGCCTCGACCACGCCTCCCGGGCCCCGCCAGGTGACGTACTCGGTGACCGGTAGCAAGGCGCCCGGCGACATCATCACGGTGACGTACGTCGATGCCAGCGGGCGGCGGCGCACCCAGCACAACGTCTACATCCCGTGGTCGATCACCGTGACGCCGATCTCGCAGTCGGAGGTGGGCTCGGTCGAGGCATCCAGCCTTTTCCGGCTCAGCCGGCTGAACTGCTCGATCACCACCAGTGACGGGACGGTGCTCAGCTCGAACGCCGCCAACGCACCGCAGACGAGCTGCTGATGGCCGACAGATTCAGCGCCGGCCGGCGCGGGTGGCCGGTCACATCGCCGGTGGCCACCGACCGCATCCTGGTGGGGACGTGTGCCGCGATCTGGCTGGTCCTGGTTGGCGTCAGCGTGGCCGCCGTCGTGGCGCTGATGGATCTAGGGAGCGGTTTCAGCAAGTCGCCGGGCAGCCAGCACACGCCTGCGGTGCTGTACGCCGTCATCATCGTCTCGGCACTGGTCATCGCCGGGGCCGTTCCGGTCCTGCTGCGAGCCCGGCGCATCAGTCAGGCCCGGTCGGCCAGCCACCCGGCGGGCATCCCGATGCGGCGTTTGGCGGGGCAGACGAGCGAGTCGGCTTACTTTGCGCCGGCTACCGGTGCGGCCGAGCCCGGCACCGAGCGGACGCCGACGCTGCAGGCAGCCGCACTGTCGAATGCCGAGGTCGATCGGATCTGGCTGCGCGGAGCTGTCACGTTGCTGGCGGTGATGGGCGGCGCGCTGATCTTCGTCGCGATGGCCACCTACCTGATGGCCATCGGCCGCGACGGTCTGGCGTGGACCAGCTACGGTCTGGCCGCCGTGATCACAGCGGCCATGCCGGTACTCGTGTGGTGGCACGACCGGCAGATGCACCGCATGCTCGCCGCAGGCGCAGCATTCGAGTGAAGGCTTCGCTCAACTGACCGCGGCGGCGCCGCCCCCGAACGTCGCCGAGCCGCCGGGGTGCCCCTACTAGTGGCCGTTCCTCGAGCCGTTACCGTGCCCGTTGGCCGAGCCGTTCTGGCCGTTGTGGCCGTTGCGTCGGCCTTGGTGCTCGCGCAGCGCAGTCATCGCCCGTTGCTCACCGGTGTGTTGGGCTGCCCGGATCGCGGCGTCCTCGGACGCCGGATCCGCGCGCAGCAGGCTGCCGATACCGGGCGTGCCGGCCGAGCCGAGGCGGTTCATCTTGCTGGGCACCGGGGCACCCTGGTACTCCAGCGGCAGTGGATGGCCGTGGTCGTCGACCGGGCCCAGCGGCTGGTGCAATTCGATGTAGGCACCGTGCGGCAGTCGCTTGATGATGCCGGTCTCGATGCCGTGCTCGAGCACCGTCCGGTCGCTGCGCTGCAGCCCGACACACCACCGGTAGGCGACGAAGTAGACCAGCGGCGGCAGCAGCACCATGCCGATCCGCCCGATCCAGGTGGTCGCGTTCAGCGAGATGTCGAACTTGTACGCGAGGACGTCGTTGCACGCGCTCAAGGTCAACACCATGTAGAAGGCGATCGCCATCGACCCGACCGCGGTGCGCACCGGCACGTCGCGCGGCCGTTGCAGCAGGTTGTGGTGAGCCCTGTCCCCGGTGAACCGCGGTTCCAGGAACGGGTAAATGATCAGCAGCACGAAGATCAAACCCATGATGATGGCGACCCACACCGGCGCCGGGATGGTGTGGTGGAAGAAGTAGAACTCCCACGGCGGCCAGACACGGGCCAGGCCTTCGGTCCACATCATGTAAAAGTCCGGCTGCGAGCCCGCCGACACCTGCGAGGGCTTGTACGGGCCGAGGTTCCAGATCGGGTTGATCTGCAATAGTCCGCCCATCAATCCGAGGACCGCGACGGTCAGCGCGAAGAAAGCGCCCGACTTGACCGCGAACACCGGCATCACCCGCACCCCGACCACGTTGGTCTCGGTGCGCCCCGGTCCGGGGAACTGGGTGTGCTTCTGAAACCACACCATCGCCAGGTGGATGCCGATCAGGGCCAGGATGATGCCCGGCAGCAGCAGGATGTGCAGGGCGTACATCCGCGGGACGATGAAGCCGCCCTCGGCACAGTTGTATCCCACACCGCCGCAAGGGAAATCGCCGCCGAACAGGGCCCAGTGCAGCCAGGTGCCGATCACCGGCATGCCCAGCGTGATCGACGACAACGCGGCGCGCAGCCCGAGTCCGGACAGCAGGTCGTCGGGCAGGGAGTAGCCGAAGTAGCCCTCGAACATCGCCAGGATCAACAGCAGCGCGCCGATCACCCAGTTGGTCTCGCGGGGACGGCGAAACGCACCGGTGAAGAAGATGCGCGCCATGTGCACCATGATCGCCGCGGCGAACAGCAACGCCGCCCAGTGATGTACCTGGCGCACGAACAAGCCACCGCGCACCTCGAACGAGATGTTCAGGGCCGACTCGTAAGCCTTCGACATCTCCACTCCGCGCAGCGGTTGGTAGATGCCGTTATAGGTGACCTCGGTCATCGACGGATCGAAGAACAATGACAGGTACACACCGGTGAGCAGCAAGACGATGAAGCTGTACAGCGCGATCTCACCGAGCAGGAACGACCAGTGCGTCGGGAAGACTTTGTTGAGCTGCCGCCGCACCGCTGCCGACGGGTGATACCGCGAGTCGATGTCATCGCCCTGACGGGCCAGCACCGCACCTACATCCAACTTCGGCGGACTCAACTTCGGACTCATGTCGTACGCTCCCAAAATGCCGGGCCAACAGGTTCGATGAAGTCACCATTGGCGACCAAATACCCGTCATTGTTAATGGTCAGCGGCAGTTGCGCCAGCGCGCGCGCAGCCGGACCGAAGACCGGTTTGGCGTACTGCAGCGCATCGAACTGCGACTGGTGGCACGGACAGAGAATGCGGTAGGACTGCTGCTCGTAAAGCGATGCCGGACAACCGAGGTGGGAGCACACTTTGGTGTAGGCGAAAAACTCACCGAAGTTGAAGCTCTCCTGGCCTTTTCGTTTGACGACCTTGACGACGTCGTTCGGGCGGAGGCGGATGAGCATCACCGGGTTGCGAACGCCCATCATGGTGGCCGACAGCCGCTCGTGTGACTCCTTCGTGGTGCCGTCACCGTCGGACTCCCGCCAGGGGAACACTGTCAGCATGCCGCCAGAGTCGACGTCTTCCGGGCGGATCTTGGCGAAGGGCGGGCCGCCGTTGCTGCCGGTGGCGTTACCCAAAAAGATCGTCTCGCCGGGATACATCGGAGTCCAGCCGGACGTCCACAGCACTGCTTTGTTGCCGGTGGCGGTCTGGATGACCGGTTTCCACGGGTTCTTGACCAAGCCACCGATGAAAGCCACCAGCGTACTGAGGCCAAAAGCGCCGAGCCCGATGCCCAGCGACAGTCCGATCAACCTGCGCCGGCGGATCGTGGAGCCTTCGAATGCATCGGTCAGATTCGCCACCGCCGTCTTGCGGTGGATCTCCGGCGACCGGCCGTCGTGGCGCTCCTGAATCGAGATCTCCTCGGGGATGAACTTCTTCTGATACAGCACCGCGCCGATGGCGATCGACAGGATGGAAAGCCCGAAGGTAAGCCCGTACAGCGGCGTCGTCACCGCGTAAAGGAAGCTGCCCTCGGCCTCTTTCGGCTTGTACTCCCACGGCCAAAAGGCGAAGACCAGCAGCAATGCCACCCCGAAGAAGCCGCCTAGCAGCAGCCACAGCGCCACCTGTCGTTCGGCGCGCTTCTCGGCGCGGGTGCCTTCAACGGGCCAGCGCGACTCCTTGTAGACGATCTGCACACCGTCCAGCCGGCCACCGAGCTCGACGAGCTCCTCGTGCGACATGGCGTTGAGCTCGGCCTCGGTGGGCTCGGTGGAGGCAGGCGTGGCGTCGGTGTCGGCGCCGACCGGGTCGCTGACGTCACTCATTTGCGCCGCTCCTCCTCATCGCTGCACCGGTAAGGTGTCACGTTCGTGCCCCGATCCACAGCGCGGCGCCGATGATCGCGACCATGCCGATGATCCACGCCGCCATGCCCTCCGGTGCCGGGCCGAAGCCGCCCAGTCCGTAACCGCCGGGCTGGTGCTCCTCGGTCACCGACTTGACGTAGCCGATGATGTCTTTCTTCTGGTCGAGCGAAAGCTGACGGTCGGAGAACTTCGGCATGCTCTGCGGCCCGGTCAGCATGGCGGTCAGAATCTGCTGCTCGGTCGGGGGATCCAGCGCTGGCGCGTACTTGCCCGACGACAGGGCTCCACCCCGGCCGGTGAAGTTGTGGCACGACGAGCAGTTCAGCCGGAACAGGTCACCGCCGCGGCCGAGGTCGTCACCCCGTAGTGACCGTTCAGCGATGGTGCCGTCGGCGTCGCGAACCAGGGTGGGACCGCCACCGTTGGCCTGCACGTAGGTGGCCAGCGCGTCGATCTGATTCGCGTCGAACATCGGCTGCTTGCGCGGCGCCTGGGCCTCGCCCCGGGCAGCCGGCATGCGTCCGGTGGACACCTGGAAGTACACCGCGGCCTCACCCACGCCGACCAGGCTCGGCCCGCGGTCCTCAACGCCTTGCAGATTGGCGCCGTGACAGGTGATGCATGAGTTCTCGAACAGCTGCCTGCCGGTGCGCAGCACCGCGGACTGCGATTCGTCAGCAACGGCCAGCTGCGGCTTCGGGGTCAACACGGCAGCCAGCCCGCCGGCGACTGTCAACCCGACCACGAGCAGCAGACCGCCGGAGAGCCGACGCCGAAAACGCCGGCGCGAGCGTTCGCTCATCCGGCGTCGTCGCGGGCGCACAGGTTCCGGCGTGGCGCCGTCGGGATCGGCCCGGCGGCTGAACCCCAGTTTCTTCAACTGAGCACTCCTGTTCGTTGCGCTGCTCATCGAATGAAATAGATCGTGGCGAAGAGCGCGATCCACACGATGTCGACGAAATGCCAGTAGTAGGACACGACGATGCTGGCGGTGGCCTGCGCCGGAGTGAATTTGCTCATCGTGGTGCGCGCCAGCAGGAAGATGAAGGCGATCAGCCCGCCCGTGACATGCAGCCCGTGAAACCCGGTGGCGAGGTAGAACACCGTGCCGTAAGCGCTGCCCGGGATGGTGGTGCCGTGGCTGATGAGGTGGTGATACTCATAGCCCTGGCCGAGCACGAAGAACAGCCCCATCAAGAACGTCACCACATACCAGCGGCGCAGCCCGAACACGTCGCCGCGTTCGGCGGCGAACACGCCCATCTGGCAGGTGAACGAGGAAGCGATCAGCACCAGCGTCACCGGGACGGCCTGGTAGAGGTTCAGCTCGGTCGGCGGCGGCGGCCAGACTCCGCCGGCCTGGGCGCGGGCGGTGAAGTAGAACGCGAACAGGCCCGCGAAGAACATCAGTTCGCTGGACAGCCAGACGATGGTGCCCACACTGACCATGTTGGGCCGGTTGAGCGAATGCACCCGCGAGGTGATCGCAGTACCCGAGGTCCCCACAGCGCTGGTCACATCCGCAAGTATGACGCTTTGTAGTTGATGATCTCCACCCGGGGCGCCAATTTGTGCGCCCGAACCGCCGCGGCCGCCGGCGGCGGTGTGCGGCCACACTGTGGTGGCCGTGTCGGCGGCGTGCGACCATCGGCCGGTGGGCCTGTCAACTGCGTCGTGGCCGCTGATTCTGGGCCGGTTGACGGCCGGGCAGGACCTCCAGCTCGGCCAAGCCGCTTGGGCGATGGCGCAGATCATGACCGGCGCGGCAACACCGGCGCAGATCGCGGCGTTCGGCGTCGCGATGCGGATGAAGGTGCCGACCGCGGCCGAGGTCGGCGAGCTGGCCGACGTGATGCTCGCCCACGGGCGCCAGCTGCCTACCGGCGACCTGGATAACCGGGGTGCTCGAGGCTTCCAAGCCGTCGACATCGTCGGCACCGGCGGCGACGGCATCAACACCGTCAACCTGTCCACGATGGCGGCCATCGTGGTGGCGGCCGCGGGTATACCGGTGGTCAAGCACGGCAACCGGGCTGCGTCGTCGCTTTCCGGCGGTGCCGACACGCTCGAGGCGCTGGGGGTGCGCGTCGACCTCGAGCCGGACCAGGTGGCGCGCAGCATCGCTGAAGTCGGTATCGGCTTCTGCTTCGCTCCCCGGTTTCACCCGTCCTACCGGTACGCGTCGGCGCCGCGACGCGAGATCGGGGTGCCCACGGTGTTCAATTTGCTGGGGCCGCTGACCAACCCGGGCCAGCCGCCGGCCGGACTGATCGGCTGCGCGTTCGCCGACCTGGCCCAGGTGATGGCCGGCGTGTTCGCGGCGCGCCGGTCCAGCGTGCTGGTGGTGCACGGCGACGACGGTCTCGACGAGCTGACCACCACGACGACAAGCACCATTTGGCGGGTGCAGGCCGGCACGGTAGACCGGCTGACCTTCGATCCGGCGGGGTTCGGCTTTGTGCGCGCGGCGCTTTCCGACTTACAGGGCGGCGACGCCGAAACCAACGCCGCCGAGGCTCGTTCGGTGCTGGCCGGCGACAAGGGGCCGGTCCGCGACGCGGTGGTGCTCAACGCCGCCGGCGCGATGGTGGCGCACGCCGGGCTATCCAGTCGCGCCGAATGGCTGCCGGCGTGGGAGGACGGGCTGCAGCGGGCCGGTGCTGCGATCGACAGCGGCGCGGCCGAACAGTTGCTCGCGCGCTGGGCACGGTTCACCCAACAGCTCTGAGTCCCACTCTCGCCCGCCCGGTGACGATGCCGTCCGCGCAGCGGACCGAGGAGAAGGCGCGCCGTGCCGCAGCGCTTGTTCGGCGGCCAGCTTGGCCGAGCGCGCCGACTGCGCCCACGCGGCCCAAGGTCCGGCCGAGCGCAGCGGTGACGCCCAGCCGGCATCAACGCTGCCGTGGGTTTGGCGGCGCTCTTCCTCATCGCTTCGCTCTTCCTCATCGCTGCCGCGAACGCGCACAATGCGCACGCCGGGAGCGGCCAACCACCGGGCGATCAGCGCCGTCTCCTCGACCAGTGCGCCGCCCAGCGGCGCCGGAGCGGCCAGGATCACCTGAGCAGCTGCGCTCAGCGCGTCGACGACTGGCATCGGCGGCACGCCGCGGCGCGCTGTACCTGCCGCGGCCAGCTGACCGTTGCGGATGACGGCCAGCTGCCAGCCGCCGGCGCCGTCCGGCGCGGCGGCCACCAGCTCGGGCAGCGCGGCCAGCGCCCGCAGCCGCTGGCCGCGCCACAGCACCTCGACGGCGGCGGCGGTGTGGTCCCGCAGCCGCGCGGCGCTCTCGTAGCGGCCGCGTCCGGACAGTGCGTTGACCTGGTCGACCGCCGCCGCAAGCGGGCTGTTGTCGACGCCGGCCATCAACGCCGCAGCGCGCTGCACCGCCGGCGCGTACCCGGCAGCCGGGACGTCGCGGACCGCAGGACAGGGCGCGACTTCGCGGAGCGGGCAGACCGGACCGTGCAGCGCCGCACGCGCCAGCCGAGTGGTGCAGGTCCGCACACCGGTGAACCGGGCCAGCAAGTCGGCGGTGTCGGCGGCGTCGGCCCGGGAGCGGAACGGCCCGACGGCGCGCTCGTGTCGCGGGGCCCGCACCACCGACAAGCGCGGAAACGCCTCCTCGGTCAGCACCACCCACCACCAGCGGTGCGGGAACCGCGACCGCCGGTTGTAGGGCGGGGCGTGGGCGGCCAGCATGCGCAGCTCGCGGACACCGGCCTCCAGCGGGTGAGCGCACTCCACATGGTCGACGGTTTCGGCCAGTCCCACCATTTCCTTCATGCGGGTGCGCTGATCGCTGCCGTTGAAGTACTGGGCGACTCGGCGCCGCAGATCGACCGCCGTGCCGACATAGAGCACCTCACCGCCCGGGCCGCGGAACAGATACACCCCGGGCCGGTGCGGAAGGTGCTCGGCCAGCCCGCGCTTGCATCGCTGAGCTGCGGTGACGCCGGGCAAATAGCCGCGCAGGTCCGCGTAGGTATGCACGCCCTGGTTGCCTACCCGCTCGATTAGGGCGTGCAGCACCTCGACGGTGGCCCGCGCGTCGTCGAGGGCGCGGTGCGTGGGCTGGGTGGCCACGGCGAACAACCGGGCTAACTCGGCCAACCGCACGCTGGGGGCTTCTTCGCGACTGAGCACCCGGCGAGCCAGCTGGACGGTGCACAGGACCTTCGGTCGCGGCCAGGGAATTTGGCAGCGCTCAGCGGCGGCGCGCAGAAACCCGGTGTCGAACCGGGCGTTGTGGGCCACCCACACGCTGCCGTGGGCGAAATCGAGGAACATCGGTAACACCGCGTCGATACTGGGGGCGTCGGACACCATCGCGGTGGTGATGCCGGTGAGTCGCACGACCTGCGGCGGGATGCTGCGCTGTGGATCGACCAGGGTGGCGAACTCGCCGAGCACCGCGCCGCCGCGCACCTTAACCGCGCCGATCTCGGTGATGGCGTCGGCGGTGGTTCCGGGCGCCGCCGTCATGCGTCCGCCGGTGGTCTCCAGGTCGACCACCACGAACGCGGTGTCCCGTAACGACACCTCGAACGCCGACGCCCCGTCGGCGAAGCTGAGCTGGGTTGCGCCGGTCCCGCCCACGGTCTTAAGACGTTAAGCACCCGCACCGACAGCCCCTGGTTCCCACGCCGCGGGTTCCGCTCTTGCCGCAGCGCTCGGCGACTTGTCGGTAGCAGCCGTTAACGTGCGCACAGATGGTTCAACAGCATTGAAAGGGCTCGACAGATGGCACCAACCAATACGTCAGAGTTCGGGGAGCGGGCCGGCGCGGCGCGGGGGCCGACGGGGCGGGTGGTCATCGACTGCGATGACTGCGCCGTGCGCGGGGCGGCGTGCAGCGACTGCGTCGTCAGCGTATTGCTCGGTGTGCCAACGGCTTTACTGGACGACGAGTGCGCGGCGCTGGAGAACTTGGCCGACGCCGGCCTGGCTCCGAGGCTGCGTTTGGTACCGATGCACCGGCAATCTCCCGGCGTGGCCTGAGTTTCGACGACCGCCCAAATCTTCGAGATTTCTTAATGTCTCGCGGTTGGACATTGCCGATGCCGTTTCGTAACCTGTCTGAGACCTAGAGCAAAATTGACGGTTCCGTCGACGGGTTAAGGATACGAAATCTTGGGGTCGGGTGCTGACGGTAGAGTGCGCGCAAAACGCACGTTGAACACAATTCGCAGGTTCCAACTATTCATCGTCGGGGTGACAGCAGGTTGCCTCGCCCTCTGCGGGACGCAGGGTCCACTGGCGCTCGCCGACCCATCCGCGGACGCGCTGGCGAAGCTCAACGAGCTGTCCCGGCAAGCCGAGCAGACCACCGAGGCGATGCACAGCGCTCAGCTGGATCTCAACAGCAAGCTCACGGCGATGCGCGCGGCGGAAAAGAAGCATGCCGATGACCAGGCCGCGCTCGATGCGGCCAAAGCTCGGCTGGCCACCTTCCAGTCCGCTGTCAACAAGTTCGCCGCCGCGATGTACATGGGCGGTCGCACCGACGGCATGAACGCGATCCTCACGGCTGAATCACCGCAGCAGCTGATCGGCAAGCTGGCCGTGCAGCGCGTCATCGCCAGCGACATCAAATCGCAGATGGCCGATTTCCGCGTCGCCTCCGACCAGACGACGAAGGCCGAGCACGCGTCGGCCACGTCAGCCGGGAACGCCAGGACCGCAGCGGAGCAGGCAGCCGCCGTCCGGGCGAGTCTGCAGTCCAAGCAGAGTCGACTGCAGCTGCAGATCGCCGTCGTCAAGTCGCAGTACACGGCGCTGACCCCGACCCAGCGCACCATCCTGGCCGACCCTGGTCCGGCGCCTCCGCCGGCCGCGCTCGCCGCTGCGGCGCCCCCGGGCGCTGCGGCTCCCGGCCCCGAAGGCCGGGCCGGTGACGGGCCGCCGGGGGCCGTTCCGCCCACTTTCTCCGGGCCGGTACCCGGTGGCGGTGAGGGCAGCAGTGAGGGTGCGATCGCGGTACAGGCCGCACTGACCCAGATCGGTTCGTCTTACGTGTGGGGCGGTGCCACCCCCGGTTCGTTCGACTGCTCCGGGTTGGTGATGTGGGCGTTTCAGCAGGCCGGCATCGCGCTGCCACACTCCAGTCAGGCGCTGGCCAACGGTGGCCAACCGGTGTCCATGTCCGACCTGCAGCCTGGTGACGTGCTGACCTTCTATTCCGACGCATCCCATACCGGCATTTACGTGGGCGACGGAATGATGATCCACTCGTCCACCTTCGGTCAGCCGGTGCGGGTAGTGCCGATGTCGTCGTCCGGCCCGATTCACAACGCTCGCCGATACTGAGTCTGCGCGCCACGCCGGTCGCCGGTGGCTGTCGGCGCTGCTGGCGGTGGTCCTCGCCGCCGAACTGATCGCAGGCGTCGCCGTCACTGCCTCGTCCGGGCGGTCCGACCGTCCGAAGGCGGTGTCGGCCGGCGCACCGGCAGCCGTCGTCGCCGCCGGCCGCACCGTTCGGTTGGTCGACCTGGGTGGGTCCGGCAGCCGTTCCCTGCTGAACCGGGTGGCCGCCGAAATCGGACCGGCGGTCGACGCGGTGGACGGATTCTGGGGCACCGACTGGCCCCGCACCATCACGGTGCTCGCAACCGGCTCGGACAGTCAGTTCCGCACCGAGGCGGGCGGCGGGCCGCCCGCACAGTGGGCCGACATCGCAGCGGTCGCGGTCGCCGACCAAGTAGAACCGGCCCGCCACGTCGTGGTCAACCAGCGCATCGTATTCGCGCCCGGAGCGGTCCGGATGAGCGAGTCGTCGCTGCGAATTGTGCTGCGCCACGAGCTGTTTCATTACGCTGCGCGCGCCGACACCGCGCTGGATGCGCCGCGCTGGCTGACCGAGGGAGTGGCCGACTTCGTCGCCCGGCCGCGGACCGCGCTGCCCGCGGTCAGCCAATTGCCGGACGCGCTGCCCTCCGACGCCGATTTGGATACGCCCGGGCCGCAGCGTTCGCTGGCCTACGACCGGGCATGGTGGTTCGCCCGCTTCGTCGCTGACGCCTACGGCGCCGGCACCCTGCGCCGGCTCTACCAGGCCGCGTGCGGGACAGCACACACCGGCATGTCAGTCGCCGTCCAGGAGGTGCTGGGCGCCGACACCGGTGAAGTCGTCGCGCGCTGGCGGCGGTGGCTGGCACGCTGAAGCGTGATTGCCGCTTCTCCTCGGGCCGCAAGCGGCCCGCATCGTCGCCGGGCTAAGTTACCCGGGTGTCCCGGGTCCTCCTCGTCACCAACGACTTCCCGCCCCGGACCGGCGGCATCCAGTCCTACCTCGGTGAGTTCGTCAAACGGCTCGCCGCCGACGGGTCGCATGCAGTGACGGTGTACGCGCCGCGGTGGAAGGGCGCGGAAGCTTTCGACGCGGGCGCGACCGGCTACCACGTCGTCCGCCACCCGGGCACCTTGATGCTTCCCGAACCCGGTGTCGACGCCAGGATGCGCCGGCTGATCCGCGACCATGGCATCGACACCGTATGGTTCGGGGCGGCCGCGCCCCTGGCGTTGCTGGCGCCGCGGGCCCGGCAGGCCGGTGCGCGCCGGGTGCTGGCCAGCACTCATGGCCACGAGGTGGGCTGGTCCATGCTTCCCGTGGCGCGGGAAGTGCTGCGCCGTATCGGCGACACCACTGACGGGGTGACTTTCGTCAGCCGCTACACCCGCGGCCGCTTCGCGTCGGCTTTCGGACCGGCGGCCGTGTTGGAACACCTGCCGCCCGGCGTGGACGCCGACCGGTTCCGGCCCGATTCGGCTGCCCGCACCGAGTTTCGGACCCGGTATCGCTTGGGCCGGCGGCCGGTGGTGCTCTGTGTGTCCCGACTGGTGCCGCGCAAAGGACAAGACACGCTGATCAGAGCGTTACCGTCGATACGGCGCCGGGTCGCGGGTGCGACGCTGGTCCTCGTGGGTGGCGGCCCTTACCTGCCGGCGCTGCGACGCCTGGCCCGGCGTTGCGGGGTCGCCGACCACGTCACGTTCATCGGCGGCGTGCCCGCCGCGGAGCTGCCCGCCTACTACACCCTGGCCGACGTTTTCGCCATGCCGTGCCGCACGCGCGGCGCCGGGCTAGACGTGGAAGGCTTGGGCATCGTCTTTCTGGAAGCTTCGGCCACCGGTGTCCCAGTGGTGGCCGGCCGCTCCGGGGGTGCACCGGAAACCGTGCGGCACAACGAAACCGGCGTCGTCGTGGATGGTCGCTCGGTGGCCTCTGTCGCCGATGCCATCACCGAACTGCTGTCCCACCCGGACCGCGCCGCCTCGATGGGCGCGGCCGGGCGGGACTGGGTCACCGAGCAGTGGCGATGGGACATGCTGGCGGCCCGGTTAGGGCATCTGCTGGACCATTAGCGCTCGCTCAGGAGCGGCGTACCAGCAGGGCCAGCACCGCCCCGACAGCAGCCGTCGCGGCGGCCACCACCATCGAGGTGTGCAGCCCGGCCATGAAGGCGTCGTGGCTGCCTTGCGTCACGGCTCGTGCCAGCGCAGCCGGCATCCCTGGTGTCGTCGGCGTCACTCCCTGCGCCACCAGTTCCTTGGCGGCGGCCAGCTTGCCCGCCAACGGCGGCGGAGTGCCGGCGGAGGTGAGCCGGTCCACGAGCACCGAGCCGACCCGGCTGGACACCACCGAACCCAGAATCGTGGTGCCGAGCACACCGCCCAGCTGCAGCGCGGTGGATTGGAGCCCGCCGGCCACACCGGCGTCGTCGACCTCGGCGGTGCCGACGATGGCGTCCAGACTGGCGGTGATCACCAGCCCGATACCCGCGCCGAGCAGAACGAACGGTGGCCACAAGGCTTGATATCCGGAGTCGGCGTGCAGATAGGCCAACACGGTCAGGCCCACGGCGACCGCGGCCAGGCCGATCACCATGGCCGGGCGCGGACCGAACTTGTTGGTCAGCACTGCGCTCAGCGGTGCCGTCACCATCAGCGCCACACTGAGCGGCAGGGTGCGGACACCGGTCGTCACCGGGCTGAAACCGTGCACGTTCTGCAGGTACAGCGACATGAAGAACACCGCACCGAACAGCGCGAAGAAGTTGACGACGACCACGGCGGTGCCGACCGACAGCGACCGGTTCGCGAACAGCCGCATCGGCAGCAACGGCTCTGCGGTGCGCAACTCGATCAGGACGAACACCGCGATGACGCCCAAGCCCAGGACCAGGAACGTCAGCGTGCGACCGGCCAGCCAGCCCCAGTTCTGCGCTTTGATGAGGCCGAAGACGAGCAGGAACAAGCCGCCGGAAAGCGTGGCGATGCCGAGGATGTCGAGGTGGCGGTCGCCCGCGCTCCGACTCTCGACGACGGCGACGCCGCCCAACAGCAGTGCGGCGACTCCGATGGGTGCGTTTATATAGAAGACCGATTGCCAATTGACGTGCTCGACCAGAAGTCCGCCGACGATCGGGCCGGCGGCGATCGAGACACCGGATGCACCGGCCCACAGGCCGACCGCGGTATTCAGCTTCTCCCGCGGGAATGCGGCCCGCACGATGGCCAGGGTGCTCGGCATCAGCAGGGCACCGAAGACACCTTGCAGCGCGCGCAGGGTGATGACGCCGCCGACCGTGCCGATCAGGCCGATGCCCACCGACGTCACAGCGAATCCGGTGACGCCGACGAAGAACATCAGCCGGCGGCCGTACCGGTCGCCGAGGTTGCCACCGAAGATCAGCAGCGAGGCCAGGGCCAGCATGTAGGCATCGGTGATCCACTGCAGGTCCGGTAGCGACGCGTGCAGGTCGGCGGCGATGCGGGGGTTGGCGATGGCCACGACGGAGGCGTCGAGGCCGACCATGATGACCCCGACGCAGGCCGCAGCCAGCGTCCACCAGGGATGGCCCTGGGTCTTGCGGCTCCGCGCCGGGCGGGTGACGTGCGTCGGCGCCGCGGTGGGAAGGGTGACAGCCATAAGTTTGCTCCGATCCTTATGTGGAGGACAACTACCACTTACTTGTGTCCACGATAGGCATAAGTGGATGCGTTCTTCCACTTCTGCCGCTATGCTTGAGCTGTGATTTCAGGCGCAACGCCGCGCACGAAGCGAGCCAGGCCACTTCGCGCGGACGCACAGTTGAACCGCGACCGGATCCTGAGCGCGGCCGCCGAATTGTTCGCCGAGCGGGGCCTGTCCGTGCCGCTGGAAGAGATCGCCGGCCGCGCCGGCGTCGGGGTGGCGACACTGTATCGGCGCTTTCCGACCCGCGCCGACCTCGCCACAGCAGCGTTCGAACGCAACATTTCCCGCTACACCACCGCCGTCGACCGGGCACTGACCAACCCCCGGGCTTGGGACGGCTTCCGGACGCTGATCTTCGAGCTGTGCAAGCTGCAGGCAATCGACGCGGGCATGCGGGATCTGTTGACGACGGCGTTCCCGGCCAGCAGCGTGGTCGAGCAACGGACCAACGAGGGCGTCGACAAACTCAAAGTGCTCGTTGAACGGGCTCAAGACGAGGGCAGTCTGCGACCGGACGTGGTGGTCGCCGACATTGTGGTCATGCTGCTGGCCAACGCGGGGGTGCTGCGGGCCACTGGCCACACTGCCCCGGACGCCTGGCGCCGGTTCGCGGCACTGATGATCGACGGGTTCGCGGTAACCCCGGGTTTGCCTGTTTCTTCCCTGCCGCCCGCACCGCCCGAACAGCAGCTGCGCCAGTCGATCGCGATGCTGACCGGCGAGCGCTGAAGCTCAGTTCTTCTCGTAGATGGCTTCGATGTCCGGGGCAAACTTCTCGGCCACCACTTTGCGCTTGAGCTTCATGGTGGGCGTCAGTTCGCCGGTGTCCTCGGTGAAGTCGACCGGCAGAATGCGGAATTCGCGGATCGACTCGGCGTGCGAAACCGACTGGTTGGCCTGTTTGACCGCCGCGTCCACTTCGGCGACCAGGTCGGGATCGGTGACCAGGTCGCCTAACGAGGTGCCGTCGCCCTTGCCGTTGCGTTGTTTCCAGCCCGCGAAAGCTTCCGGGTCGATAGTGATCAGCGCCCCGACAAACGGCTTGGCGTCACCGACCACCATGGCCTGGCTGATCAGCGCGTGCGCCCGCAGCTGGTCTTCGAGCACGGCGGGCGCGACATTCTTACCACCGGCGGTGACGATGATCTCCTTCTTGCGTCCGGTGATCTTCAGGAAGCCGTCGTCATCGACCGCACCGAGGTCGCCGGTCTTGAACCAGCCGTCGTGGAAGGCGTCATCGGTGGCCTGCTCGTTCTGCCAGTAGCCGCTGAACACCACACCGCCGCGTACCTCCAGCTCGCCGTCGTCGGCGATGCGCATGCTGTTGCCCGGCACCAGCTTTCCGACCGTCCCGATCTTGAGGCCGTCGATCTGGTTGACGGTGATCGCCGCGCTGGTCTCGGTCAGGCCGTAACCCTCATAGACGGTCAGGCCGACGCCGCGGTAGAAGTGGCCCAGCCGGGCGCCCAGGGGACCGCCGCCGGAGATCGCCGCCCGGCAGTCGCCGCCCAGCGCGGCGCGCAGCTTGCCGTACACCAGCCGGTCGAACACCGCATGCTTCGCCCGCAGCTGCAATCCCGGTCCGCGGCGGTCCTGTGCTTCGCTCCATTCCACCGCGGTTTCCGTGGCGACCTTGAAGATCCGGCCTTTACCGTCGTTGTCGGCGTTCTGGGCGGCGGAGTTGTACACCTTCTCGAAAACCCGCGGCACCGACACCACGATCGTCGGCTTGAACACCGACAGCATCGGCACCAGGTTTTTGATGTCACTGGTGAAACCGACGGTTAGCTTGCTGCTGAACGCCGCCATCGTGAGCCCGCGGGACAGCACGTGCGCCAGCGGCAGGAAGACCAGCAGCCGCTCACCTTTGACCAGTAGGGACGGCAGCGCCTCTTTGACGCCGCGGGTCTCGTAGACGAGGTTGGCGTGGGTCAGTTGGCAGCCCTTCGGCCGCCCGGTGGTGCCTGAGGTGTAAATCAAGGTCGCCAGATCGGCCGCGCGCAGGCCGGCGAGGCGGGCCGTCAGCTCGCCCGCGTCGACCGGGACGCCCTCCTCGGCCAGTACGTTCAGCGCCTTGGGGCCCGAGCCGTCGATGTGCAGCACTCGGCGCAGCGCAGGCAACTGGCCGGCGAGTTCGGCCACCAACGTTGCGTGGGTGTCGGTTTCGGCGAAGAGCAGCACCGCTCCGGAGTCTTCCAGCACCCAGCGCACCTGCTCGGCCGACGACGTCTCGTAGATCGGCACTGTCACCGCACCCACCGACAAGATGGCGAAGTCGAGAATCGCCCACTCGTAGCGAGTCGCCGACAAGATGGCGACCCGGTCTCCGGCCTGAACTCCAAGCGCAATCAAACCGAGTGCGGTGGCCCGGATTTCGGCCGCAGCGCCGGCACAGGTGACGTCAGTCCACTTACCGTCGATGAGCCGCTGGAAGATGACGAAGTCAGGATCGTCGCGCTCGTGCTCGAAGACAGTGGTGACGACGCTGTCTTGTTCGCCGACGGTGAATGGGGCGGCAACGCTGAGCTCGCGCACGCTTCGACCTCGCTTGATGTGTGGTGGCAGCCGGTTTGGCTGGGTGTCAGCCTAGTGGTGATCGCAAGCGCGGCGGAGCCGGGCGCAGCGGGTCGCCACGGGTGGGGTCTAGTGGTGATCGCAAGCGCGGCGGAGCCGGGCGCAGCGGGTCGCCACGGGTGGGGTCTAGTGGTGATCGCAAGCGCGGCGGAGCCGGGCGCAGCGGGTCGCCACGTGTGTCTGATGCGAGTCGCGCTTGCGATCGTGGGGCGCGGTGTGAGTTCGCGCGGGAGTGTGTGAAGCTGTGCCGATGCACAGCATTCAGGTCGCCGACGAGACGTTCGTCGCCGCTGACCCGACACGCGTCGGGAAGGCGGTCGTCGACCGGGCGAGCTGGTTGCGGTGGTGGCCGGACCTGCGACTACAAGTGGTCGAGGACCGCGGCGCCTTGGGTGTCAGGTGGTCGGTGACCGGCGCGCTCACCGGCACCATGGAGATCTGGCTGGAGCCGATGCTCGACGGCGTGCTGCTGCACTACTTCCTGCATGCTGAGCCGTCGGGGGTCTCTGCGTGGCAGCTGGCCCGGATGAACCTGGCGAAGATGACCCATCGCCGCCGTGTCGCCGGCAAGAACATGGCCTTCGAAATCAAGAGTTCGCTGGAGCGTTCCCGGCCGGTCGGGGTTTCCCCGGTGGTTTAGCCGGCCGACTCCGGCGCGGGGAGTACCGTTTCTGCGAAAGGGCGAGGGGGCACTCTCTGCCCAACCCGCACGCGGGGGGCCTTGCGGGGGAGAGGGAAGCGATTAGGTGGCGGAGAAGACAGCGCAAACCATCTTCATAGACGCCGACCCGGGCACGGTGATGGACGTCATCGCCGACATCGGCTCCTACCCCGACTGGGTGTCGGAGTACAAGGAGGCCGAGGTGCTCGAGGCCGACAACGACGGCTACCCGAAGGTGGCCCGGTTGGTGCTCGACACCAGCATCCTCAAAGACACCTTGGTGCTGTCCTACAACTGGCCGACGGATCACAAGTCGGTGCGGTGGTCGCTGGTCTCCAGTTCCTTGCTGAAATCTCTTGACGGGGTATACCGCTTAGCGCCCAAGGGATCTGGCACCGACGTCACCTACGAACTCACGGTAGACCTGGCCATCCCGATGATCGGGTTGTTGAAGCGCAAAGCGGAGCGCCGGCTGACCGACACCGCTTTGAAGGACCTGAAGAAACGAGTCGAGGCTGAGTGATCCCGCCACGCCCGCTCTCGCCCGAATCAGTTTGTTCGTCGGCAAGGGCGGGGTCGGAAAGTCCACCCTTGCGGCCGCGAGCGCCGTCGGTGACGCGCGGGCCGGTCAACGGGTGCTGCTGATCTCCACCGATCAGGCGCACTCGCTCGGTGACGTATTGGGCGTCACCGTGCCGGCGAGCGGCCCGGCCAGCCCGGTCCGGGTGCTCGCCGACCTGGAAACCGGAGAAGCCGAAATCGGTGGCGGCTTCCTCGACGCGCTGGCGCTGGACACCCTCGCGCTGCTCGAGGCGCGCTGGCGCGAGGTCGTCGACGCGTTGGACCGGCGGTTTCCCCAGTCGGAGCTGAGCTCGGTTGCGCCGGAAGAGCTCTCGGCACTGCCCGGGATCCAGGAAGTACTTGGTTTGCATCAGGTCGGTCAACTGGCCGCCACCGGCCAGTGGGACCGCGTCGTGGTCGACTGCGCTTCGACCGCCGACGCGTTGCGGATGCTGACCTTGCCCGCCGCCTTCGCGCTGTATGTGGAGCGGGCGTGGCCGCGGCATCGCCGGCTCGGCGCCGCCGACGAAACCCGATCGGCCGCCATGGTGCAACTGCTGGAGCGCACCGCCGCCAGTGTCGAGCAACTCAGCGCGGTGCTGACCGACGATGCAGTCGTCAGTGCGCACCTGGTGCTGACTGCCGAGCGGGTGGTGGCGGCCGAGACGGTCCGCACCCTGGGCTCGTTGGCGTTGATGGGCGTGCGGGTGGCGGAGCTGATCGTCAATCAGGTTCTGCTGCAAGACGATTCATACGAATACCAGAATCTGCCCGCGCACCCGGCCTTCGACTGGTATGCCGAACGCATCAGCGAGCAACAGACTGTTCTCAAACAACTCGATGCCACCGTCGGCGACGTCGCACTGGTGATGACCCCGCACCTGCCCGGTGAACCGATCGGACCGAAGGCACTGAGCGAACTGCTGCACAGCGCGCGTCGTCGCGACGGGTCAGCCCCGCCCGGGCCGCTGCGGCCAGTGGTGGATCGGGAGGCGGGCTCCGGTTTGGATTCGGTCTACCGGATGCGGCTAGAGTTGCCCCAACTCGATCCCGGTGAGCTCAGTCTGGGCCGCGTAGGCGACGACTTGATCATCGGTGCCGGCGGCATGCGTCGCAGGGTGCGGTTGGCGTCAGTCCTGCGGCGGTGCACGGTGTCAGATGCGAGCTTGCGGGGTAGCCAACTGACCGTGCGTTTTCGACCCGATCCGGAGGTGTGGCCACGGTGACCACTCACCGCGACGTCGGTCCGGAGGTGCGCAAGCTCGCGCAGGCCATTCTCGACGGGATCGATCCGGGGGTGCGCGCGGCAGCGGCCCGGGCCTTGAGCGGAGGCCCTGCGCGCTGCCAGCAGGTGTGGTGCCCGGTGTGCGCGCTGGCTGCGCTGGTGACCGGCGAGCAGCACCCGTTGCTGTCCGTCATCGCTGATCACAGTGTTTCGCTACTGTCGGTGGCCCGTGCGCTCCTCGACGACCTCGAAAGGCATGGTGGAGAGCCCGGAGACGAGCCCGGATCGGTGCCACCGGAGGGCGGCGGTGGCGTTACTGAGCCGACCGGCGACGGTGTGTCAAAAAGCCTTTACCAACCGATAAGTTTCACCGTGGAGGAATAACCACTTCCCGGCGACCGTATGGTTGCATCCACACCTGGTCGGTACAGTTGTCCTTCAACACCGACCGGTAAGCGGAGGCCCCATGTGGTACTGGCTAATGAAGTACGTCTTCATGGGCTGGCTGTTCACCCTGCTCGGCCGACCGAAAGTCGAAGGACTGGAATACCTTCCGCGCACCGGGCCGGCGATCCTGGCCAGTAACCACTTGGCGGTGGCGGACAGCTTCTACCTTCCGCTTGTTTCGCCGCGGCGGATCACCTTTCTGGCCAAGCAGGAGTACTTCACCGGCACGGGACTCAAGGGCGCGTTTCTGCGCTGGTTTTACAGCAGCACCGGTCAGGTTCCGATCGACCGCAGCAGCGGTGACAGCGCTAAGGCAGCCTTAGACACCGCCGAGCGGATCCTGGGCGAGGGAAAGCTTCTGGGGATGTACCCCGAAGGCACCCGTTCCCCTGACGGCCGGCTCTACAAAGGCAAGACGGGCCTGGCACGGCTGGCGCTGCACACCGGTGTTCCGGTGATACCGGTCGCCATGATCGGCACCAACGTCGTCAACCCGCCTGGTAAGAAGATGCTGCGCTTCGGCCGGGTGATCGTGCGGTTCGGCAAGCCGATGGATTTCTCCCGGTTCGAGGGTCTGGCCGGAAATCATTTCATCGAGCGGGCCGTGACTGACGAGGTGATTTACGAACTGATGGGCCTCTCCGGCCAGGAGTACGTCGACATCTACGCGGCCAGCGTGAAAGAGCGCGGCGACGAAGCCCAATCGCACGAAGACCTGGCCCGCATCCCCGAGAGGGCGGCCGGCTAGACAATTACTCCGCGGCGACGGCCACCGGCGACATCGGCGCCGGATCGGCAACCGTCGGCGGAACAGGCTCGGTGCGGGCGATGACGGTGGCTCCGGCGGTTACCACGGCAGCCAGTGCCCACCACACGTAGGACGCACCTGCGATTTGACGCCATAACGTCGCAGTCGTCTCGTGGTGCTTGACCATGAGGTCGATCGGCGTCCACACCATCAGCGCCACCCCGGCGGCGCTCGCCACAGCCAACGCGGCGTCGCGTCGCCGGTAGGCCAGCACTGCCAGCACCAGCACCGCCGGCAGCATCCACACCCAGTGATGCGACCACGAGATAGGCGATACCACCAGTCCGAACAACGCCACCGTGGTCACCGCCAACTCGATCTCCCTGGCCCGCAGCACCCGCTGCACCGCCCACACCGTCACCGCCAGCACTGCAAAGCAACCCACCACCCACGGCAGGAAGCGGTCGTGTTCGCCGAGCCCGAGGCGAGCCAGCACGCCCGCGATGTTCTGGTTGGTGTTGAGCGTCGCTGAGCCGATCCGGTCGGTCTGGCTCACCGTATGCGTCCAATAATCCCAGGAGTCGCCCCACGCCAGCAGGAAACCGGCCGCGGTTGCGGCGGCGAAAGACACCAGCGCGGTCAGTGCCGCCCGGCTGTCGCGGCGTAACCAGAAGTACAGCAGGAAAACCGCGGGCGTTAGTTTCAGGGCGATCCCCACGCCCACCAACGCTCCGCGCGGCCACGGGGTGCGGCGCGGTAGACAGTCGGCGATAACCAGCGTCATCAACACCACGTTGATCTGACCGAAAGCGAAGTTGGACTTGATGGGTTCCAGCCAGATCGTCGACGCAACCGCCACCGCGAGCGCGAGCCAAAGCCGGCGCACCCACAGCGGCCCGGGCAACCAGCGTGTCGAAGGCCGCACCTCAAGGCTGCTCAGCAGGACGAACACCGCGGTGATCAGCAATGCCAGATTCGCGCAGGTGATCACGATGCTGGCGGTCGGCATACCCAGCCAGGCAAAGGGGCAGAACACGACGGCCGCCAACGGCGGGTAGGTGAACGGCAGACTCAGCGCGCTCGGCATGTGGAACAAGACGCCGTCGGCGTACAGCGGCCGGCGGTGCAGCCACGCTTGTGCACCCATCTGGTAGACGTCGATGTCGATGCGGTAGGGGATGTGGCGAAACAGCTGCCAGGCGGCTCGGCACAGGCCCACCACGGCCGACAACCACAGCACCGCCCAGGTGGTCCGCTGCCCTACCACTGGCCGCCGTCGCCAACTGCCTGCCTCGGGCGGCTGCCAGGTATTCATGTCGGGAACTACAGTATCGATGCCCGTGGCGCGCCCAGCGGGATGGCGGGCGCGGATGGGCGTACTTTCGGTTTGTGCTGCATTGGCTACAGGCAGACATCATCGGCCGGGGTCGGTTGCCGCTGTTGTTGTGCCTGATCGCTTTCATCGTGACGTTCGCCATCACCCGCAGCTGCGTGCGTTACATCCGCTACTGTGCCGCCGTCGCCCGGCCACCGCGATGGTGGGAACCGCGCAACGTTCACATCGGCTCCAAGCACGTCCATCACGTCGTCGTCGGGGTGGTCCTGGTGATGGCGTCCGGGGTGACGCTGGTGGCGCTGTCGATAACCGGCAACAATCTGGAAGTCACCGGCGCCGCAATCCTCTTTGGTATCGGGGCCGCGCTGGTGCTCGACGAATACGCGCTGATTCTGCACCTGTCCGACGTGTATTGGGAAGAAGATGGCCGCAGCTCCGTGGATGCGGTGTTCGCCGCGGTCGCGGTGGGCGGCCTGCTGGTGCTGGGCCTGCACCCACTGATGTTTTTCCTCGCGCTCTGGCAAGACACCACCCACTCGCCGGTGATGCGGGCCGCCGTGATCGCCGGGATGGTGATGACACCGCCGCTGGCGATCGTGGTTCTGCTCAAGGGCAAGGTGTGGACCGGCCTGATCGGCATGTTCTTCGTCGTGCTGTTGGTCGTGGCAGCCGTGCGGTTGTCGCGTCCGCACGCCCCGTGGGCACGCTGGAGGTACACCTCGCAGCTGGACAAAATGGAGCGGGCGTTGCAGCGCGAACGCAGGCTGCGCCGCCCGGTGGTGCGAGCCAAACTGTGGCTGCAAAACACCATCGCAGGGGTGCCGAGATTTCCTGACGAGCGGGTCGTCGACGCCGAGCTGGACCGCGAGGTGCATGCGGCTACGGCGCCGTTGCCGGTGACTGTGGGCAGTGAATAGCCCAGGCTGACATGCGGTACTTCTACGACACCGAGTTCATCGAAGACGGTCGGACCATCGAGCTGATCTCGATCGGGGTGGTCGCCGAAGACGGTCGCGAATACTACGGCGTCTCCTCGGAATTCAATCCCGAACGGGCCGGCAGCTGGGTGCGCGCCCACGTACTGCCCAAGTTGCCGCCACCGGCTTCTCGGTTGTGGCGATCGCGGGCGCAGATCCGCTCGGATCTTGAGACGTTTTTCGACGTCGACGGCGACGAGCCGATCGAGTTGTGGGCATGGATCGCCGCGTACGACCATGTCGTGCTCTGCCAACTGTGGGGTCCGATGACCCACCTACCACCGGCGATGCCGCGGTTCACCCGCGAACTGCGCCAATTCTGGGAGGACCGGGGCAGCCCGAAGCTGCCGCCCCGGCCGCACGACGCGCACGATGCGCTGGTCGACGCCCGCGACCAGTTGCGGCGCTACCGGCTGATCACGAACGGGGAGCACGGCCAGCTGTTCGTATAACTCAACCGGCTACCGCGCTTAGTTACCATGGACGGGTGAACTGGACCGTCGACGTACCGATCGAGCAGCTGCCGCCGCTGCCGCCGCTGCCGACGGACCTGCGGACCCGCTTGGACGCCGCGCTGATCAAACCGGCCGCACAGCAACCCAGTTGGCCCGCCGACCAGGCCGAAGCGATGCGCACGGTGCTGGAGAGTGTGCCGCCGGTGACGGTGCCGTCGGAAATCGTGCGACTGCAGGAGCAGCTCGCTCAGGTCGCCCGGGGCGAGGCGTTCCTGCTGCAAGGCGGCGACTGCGCCGAAACCTTCGTCGACAACACCGAACCGCACATCCGGGCCAACATCCGCACCCTGCTGCAGATGGCGGTGGTGTTGACCTACGGTGCGAGTCTGCCGGTGGTCAAGGTGGCCCGCATCGCCGGCCAGTACGCCAAGCCCAGGTCGGCCGACCTCGACGCGCTGGGTCTGCAGTCCTACCGCGGCGACATGATTAACGGGTTCGCTCCGGATGCCACCGTCCGCCAACACGATCCGTCGCGGCTGGTGCGCGCCTACGCCAACGCCAGCGCGGCAATGAACTTGGTGCGGGCGCTGACCTCGTCGGGACTGGCGTCGCTGCATCTGGTCCACGACTGGAACCGCGAATTCGTCCGGACGTCGCCCGCCGGTGCCCGCTACGAGGCGCTGGCCGGTGAGATCGACCGGGGCCTGAAGTTCATGAGCGCCTGCGGCGTGGCCGACCGCAACCTGCAGACCGCTGAAATCTACGCCAGTCATGAAGCGTTGGTGCTCGACTACGAGCGGGCCATGCTGCGGTTGTCCAACGCGGCCGAGGGCGAGCCGCAACTCTTCGACTTGTCCGCACACTATCTGTGGATCGGCGACCGGACCCGCCAGCTGGATGGCGCACACGTCGGGCTGGCTGAAGTGATCGCCAACCCGATCGGCGTCAAGGTCGGCCCGACGACGACCCCCGAGCTGGCCGTCGAGTACGTCGAGCGGCTCGACCCGCACAACAAGCCGGGCCGGTTGACGCTGGTGAGTCGGCTGGGCAACAACAAGGTACGCGACCTGTTGCCGCCCATCATCGAGAAAGTGCAGGCCACCGGTCACCAGGTGATCTGGCAGTGCGACCCGATGCACGGCAATACTCACGAATCGTCCACCGGGTACAAGACCCGTCACTTCGACCGCATCGTCGACGAAGTGCAGGGGTTCTTCGAGGTTCACCGCGCACTGGGGACCTACCCGGGTGGGATCCACGTCGAGATCACCGGTGAAAACGTCACCGAGTGCCTCGGTGGAGCGCAGGATATTTCCGACACCGATCTGGGCGGCCGATATGAAACGGCGTGCGACCCGCGGCTGAACACCCAGCAGTCCCTGGAGCTGGCCTTCCTGGTCGCGGAGATGCTGCGCGACTAGTTTCGGCCCGAACGTGCGGATTCATACGCGACGCGCCGGGCATTGCGTATCGGTGCGCACAGTCGAGTCAGAGCAGTCCGGTCAGGTTGCTGCCGATGGTCCAGGCCGCGGCGGCCACCAGGCCGGTGAAAGCCAGCACGACCGCCACCCAGACCACCACCATGCGCTGGGCCCGTTGGCGTGCCCAGATGAACTCGGCGATGTCGATCCCGGCGAACAGGCCGGAGACCGGCCGGTGCTCGTCGCGGGCCGGTTCGGGTGCTGCGGCCCACGGGCGGGACAGCTGACGGGTCGGGTGGCGCACCGGTGGGCCGTCGACCGGCGCCGGGCGCTGCGCGGCTGTCCGACCGTCGTCGGGTCGGCTGCGCAACCATGCTGCCGATCGGTGCTGGGCAGACTCCCGCGGCGCCGGCACCCGGAAATCCGGCAGCGCCAGCTCCTCGGCGATCGCATCGAGCTCGGCGCGCATCTGGAGCGCGTCGGCGTACCGGTCGGCCGGGTCACGTGCGGTCGCGCACGCGACAAGCTCGTCGAACTGCGCCGGCACGCCGGCAATCACGGCGCCCGGCAGCGGAACGTCGCGGTCCAGCCGCTGGTAGGCCACCGACAATGCGGAATCACCGGAGAACGGCGTCTGGCCGGTCAATAGCTCGTAGACGAGTATGCCGACGGCGTAGACGTCGCTGCGGGGGCTGGCGTCACCGTCTCGGACCTGCTCGGGCGACAGGTATGCCGCGGTGCCGAGGATGACGCTGGTGGAGGTGATCTTGGCCGCGGCCACTGCGCGAACCAGGCCGAAGTCGGCGATCTTCACGTCGCCGTCGTCGGAGATGAGGATGTTCTCGGGTTTGACGTCGCGGTGCACCAGACCGGCGCGGTGCGCGGCGGCCAGGCCGCCCAGGACGGGACGCAGCACCGCGACGACGGCGTGCGGCGGCATCGGCCCGCGTTCGGTCAGCAGTTCGCGCAGGGTGCCGCCCTCGACCAGCTCCATCACCAGGTAGGGATGCCGGGCGTCGAGCCCCTGGTCGTAGACGGCAACCAGACCGGGGTCTTTCAGCTGCGCCACCGCGCGGGCTTCCATCCGGAAGCGGGTCACGAACTGCTCGTCACCGGCGTAGCGAAAGTCCATCACCTTAAGGGCCACCGGACGGTCCAGCCGCATGTCGAGACCCCGGTACACCGTCGAGGTCCCGCCGGCGGCGACGGCGGCCAGCACGCGATACCGATCGTCCAGCACCGCGCCCACCAGCCCTTGTAACGGATCCGGCGCCACGGGGCCATGGTAGGTGGACGGCGGCGGGCGGCGGCACCATCCGTTCCGAGCAGCGCGCCGAGAGTTCTAAAATTGGCGCGGTGAGCAGTATCCCGGCCGGTGACGACGTTCTCGACCCCGACGAGCCCACCTACGATCTGCGGCGCGTCGCCGCACTGCTCGGCGTGCCGGTCACCAAGGTGCATCAGCAGCTCCGCGAAGGTCATTTGGTGGCGGTGCGTCGGGCCGGTGACGTGGTAGTACCGCAAGTCTTTTTCACCGACGCCGGGGAAGTGGTCAAGAGCCTGCCCGGCTTGCTGGTCGTCCTGCACGACGGCGGATATCGGGAGACGGAGATTGTGCGCTGGTTGTTCACTCCCGACCCGTCGCTGACGGTCACGAGAGACGGCACCCGCGACGCGGTCAGCAACGCCCGACCGGTTGACGCGCTGCACGCCCATCAGGCACGCGAAGTCCTGCGCCGCGCGCAGGCTATGGCGTATTGACCGCCCCGACCACAACTTCGGGCCGGCTCGGCGCGCGGTAAAGCATGCACCACGCCAGGGCCGCCGCCGCGGTCGCGAGGCCGACGTGAAACCAGGAGTACATGCCGTGGGCCCCGTCCGGCCGGAATATCACCATGATCCACGTCGAAAAGGCGGCGATCGCGGCCAGAGCCATTCGCGATTGCGCCAGCGGAGCGACCACGGCCAGCGGCCAGCTGTAATACCAGGGCAGCGCGGCCGGCACGAACAGCACCACGACCAGCATCGCCCATGCGGTCCCAGTCAGGGCGGCGCGGTCGTCGCCGCGGAACCGCCACCACAAGAGTGGTAGCGAAACGACGATGATGCCGATGCCCGCGATCCGGGTGACTTGCAGCACCGCGTAGAAGTTGACCGGGAAAAGCCACGAGCCGAGCGCGTGGATCAGGTTGGCCGCCGCCGTCGGAACCGTCAGCCAGTTGATGATCTTGACCGAGCCGGCGAGCGCCTTCAGCCATCCCAGGCCTACGCCGGCCACCGCGGAGAACGCCGCGAATACACCGACGAAGATCAGCACCGACGCCGCGCCGGCCGCTGCGAACGCCGCCGGCGAACGGTAGTCGCGTCGGTCGCGCAGCTGACGCAGCCAGACCCAGAACAGAAACGGCAGGGCGATCGCCGCTGTTGCTTTGACCGCCGCCGCCGTCGCGACCACCGCAACGCCGGCGACGGGGTGACGCTGCAGGGTGAGCGCGATTCCGGCCGCCATCAGACCCACCATCAACATCTCGTTGTGCACTCCACCCATCAGATGGATGATCACCAGCGGATTCAGCACGCAGATCCACAGCGCGGCAGGCCCACTGGCGCCGAGATGACGGGCGATTCGGGGCGTCGCCCAGATCAGCAGCACCAACCCGGGCAGCATGCACAGCCGCAGCAGCATCGTTCCGGCGATTACGTGGTTGCCGACCAGCAGCGTGATCGACCGTGCCACCAGAATGAACACCGGACCGTAGGGCGCGGTGGTGATCGTCCAGATCGGACTCACGTTGTCCAGCAGTGGGTTCGGGTCGTCCACCGGAGCGGCGACGTAGGGGTCGAAGCCGTCGCGCAGCAGCGCGCCCTGCGCGAGGTAGGAATAGGTGTCACGGCTGAATACCGGCACCGATCCCAGCAGCGGCGCCAGCCAGAAGCCGGTGGTGGCCACCATGGTGTATTCCGTGGCGTTGCCCGCGACCACCTGGCGGCCCAGTCGCCACCATGCGATCAGCATCAAACCGACCCCCAGCCACAGCAGCACCGACGACAGCACCAGCCCGTGGCCGAAGCGCAGCCAGGACAGGTGCAGCGACTCCAGCAGCGGGTCGTGCTGCTTGGTGCTGCCGGCACCCAGCCCGCCCGCGGCGATCAGCGCCGCCCCCAGAAAACCCTGCAGCGCCGGGCCGGCCTCGGGACCCACGGCAAACTCCCGCAGCCGCGACAGCTGGTCGCCGATCACGCCGGAATGCGTCGGCCGGGTCGGCGTCGGGGCAGACATCGACTCAGGCGGACCGGTGGGCGGCCAGCCGGGCCAACTCGGACAGCCCGGCTTTGGCGGTCGTGTCGATGGGTGCGTCGGCCAGCGCAGTGAGCGCCTGCCGGGTCAGCCGCTCGATCTCGTTCTCCACTGCAGCCAGCGCGCCCACCTGCTCGATGACCGCGCACACTTCGCGCACCTGGATATCGGTCAAATCAGTGCCGATCGCGTCGCGCAGCAGCCGGGCCGCCGCCGCGTCCGAGGCGTCGGCAAGCTGCACCGCTTCGGCGAGCAGCACCGTGCGTTTGCCGGATCGCAGATCGTCACCGGACGGCTTGCCGGTGACCAACGGGTCCCCGAACACCCCGAGCACGTCGTCGCGCAGCTGAAACGCCACACCCAAGTCTGTACCGATCTGGTGGAAAACGGCGTGCACATCGGCGCGATCGGCGGCGGCTGCTGCGCCCAGTTGCAGCGGCCGGGACACGGTATAGGACGCGGTTTTGTACATGTTCACCGTCATCGCCGACTTGATCGACTCGGCACCGCTGGCCTCGGCGACGATGTCGAGGTACTGCCCGCCCAGCACCTCGGTGCGTATATCGGCCCACACCCGGCGGACCCGGCGGTGGGCATCGGGCGCCAGGTCGACCTCGGCGACAATGTCGTCGGCCCAGGACAACGCCAGATCCCCGAGCAGGACGGCCGCGGACAAGCCGAACTGGTCGGCCGAGCCCCGCCAACCCCGGCTTCGGTGCAACGCGGCGAACTTGACGTGCGTCGTCGGCCTGCCCCGGCGGGTGGCTGAGCCGTCGATGACGTCGTCGTGCACCAACGCGCACGCGTGCAGCAATTCCAGGGCCGCGAACAGCAACAGCACCTGTGCGTCGGGTTCTCCGGCCGCTACTGCGCGCCAGCCCCAGTAGGCGAACACCGGCCGCAGTCGCTTGCCTCCGCTGAGGACGAACTCCTCAAGGCCGCTGATCAGCCCGTCGTACTCGCCACCTTCAACGCCGATGTAAGAAGCCCCGTCGCGGCGTTCACGCAGATACGCCCGCAGGTGCTCGGTGATCGCGCCGGCCAACTCGACGGTTGCCGCTGCCTCGACGCTCAGCGCGGCGCCCCTTTCTGCTATTCAGGTCCGACGTGGTAGGGATCGGGCTCGTCAGGAACGGGAAAGTGCATCAAGGGTAAAGCGTAGAAGCGGTTGCGGGCACGCCGTCGCCGGGCGGGCTCAGTGAGCCGTCGCTGCGGGCACCTATGCTGGCTTCGGCGTGGTGGCACGGCGAGCTGAGGAGATGGCAGTTGACGAGGACTAGCCCGTGAGCCTCAACACCGTTGCCCTGGAACTGGTGCCGCCGAACGCCGACCGCGGCGCAGAGCAGGCGACCGAAGATGCGCAGAAGGTGCTGCGGTTGTCCGCCGACTCCGGACTGCGAGGCCGCATCCGGCACGTGATGATTCCCGGGATCATCGCCGAAGACGACGACCGGCCCATCGAAATGAAGCCGAAGCTCGACGTGCAGGACTTCTGGGCGTCCGTCCAACCCCAGCTGCCCGGTGTGCACGGACTGTGCACCCAGGTCACCGCGTTCTCCGACGAGCCGTCGCTGCGACAGCGGCTCACCGAGCTGACCGGCGCGGGCATCGAGGGCATCGTCTTCGTGGGCGTGCCGCGCACCATGAACGACGGTGAAGGGTCCGGGGTCGCGCCCACCGATGCGCTGTCGATATACCGCGATCTGGTTCCCAATCGTGGCGTGATCATGATCCCCACCCGTGAAGGCGAGCAGGGCCGCTTCAACTTCAAGTGCAATCAAGGTGCGAATTTCGCGCTGACTCAGCTGTTGTATTCCGACGCCATCGTGGGTTTCCTGGCCGAGTTCGCCAACAGCTCCGATCACCGGCCAGAGATCCTGCTGTCATTCGGCTTCGTGCCGAAAATGGAGAACCGGGTGGGACTGATCAACTGGCTGATCCAAGATCCCGGCAACGCGGCAGTGGCAGCCGAACAAGCGTTCGTCAAGAAGCTGGCCGGCAGCGAACCGCCGGAGAAGCGTCGGTTGATGCTCGACCTGTACAAGCGGGTGATCGACGGTGTCGCCGACCTGGGCTACCCGCTGAGCATTCACCTGGAGGCGACCTACGGCAATTCCGGCCCGGCCTTCGAGACCTTCGCCGAGCTGCTGGCCTACTGGTCGCCGACCGGCGTCCCGGCCGAGTCAGGTTAGCCGGTCTTCGAGGTAGGAGACGATCCGCTTGTGCAGCGGCGGCCGGTCCGGCTGATCGCCGGATGTCAGCCGCGGCGAACGGTCCCTACCCGCCCAGGCCAACACCGCCACCGCCGCGGCGACCACGACCGACGAGATACCCAGCCACATCGCGGCGTTGGTGAATGAACGGGTACTGGGATCGATGTAGTGCGCCTGCGCGCTCATCGTGCTGACCACGCCGGGCTTGAGCTTCCACTGCACGACGTTCGGGTCGACCCGAGTTCCGTTGGTCGAACTCACCGCGCCGGGGAAGGCGACGCTCAGCTGGACGTCGGCGTCGGAATCGGTCAGCGACGTCAGGTCGGCCCGCCCCTCCAGAAGGACCAGGCTGCCGGCGCGACGCAGCGATAGGTTGACACCGTTGGCGTCGGGATTCATCTGCGCCAGCTGCGGCAGCTCGGCGAAGGTCAGGTCGGAGAACACCGCCTGTGAGCCCACATAGCCGTCGGCTTCGTATTTCGAGATCGCCACCTTCTGGCTGAACGGCACGTTGGCATCGAGTTGGGGGCCGTTGTCCTTGTCGTTGCGCGGTTTCGCCGCGGCGATGATCTCCCCGGACACCAGATCGTCGGGGGAGATCGTGATTGATGCCCTGATCCGCACACATCCCGCGGCCAGCGGGACCACCACCAGCAGCAGCATCAGTACCAGTAGTCGGCGAGCACTGATCGGTCCCGTCGACAGCGGCTTGAACCTGACGCGCACCACGTCATCGTGCCAGAGTGGCTGCCCGGTCCGGCCGTCTGCCCTCGCCAGACGAACGTTACGGCTCGCGGTGATCGCGAGCGCGGCTGGAAGCCGGGGGAAGCGGGTCGCCGCCATCAGGCCGCGGTGATCGCGAGCGCGGCTGGAAGCCGGGGGAAGCGGGTCGCCGCCATCAGGCCGCGGTGATCGCGAGCGCGGCTGGAAGCCGGGGGAAGCGGGTCGCCGCCATCAGGCCGCGGTGATCGCGAGCGCGGCTGGAAGCCGGGGGAAGCGGGTCAGCGCCATCAGGCCAGCGGTAGGGTGCGGCCCAGGATGGCGAACGGGCGTGGGTCGCCGGCGAAGTGGTAACCGCGGATGACGTCGGTGAAACCCAGTCGGCGGTACAACCGCCAGGCTCGGTTGGCTTCGCCGTTGGTTTCGGGTGTGGAGAGCAGCACGTAGGCCTCGCCGCGTCCGGCCAGCAAGCGCCTGGTCAGGGCCTCGCCCAGTCCGTGACCCTGCGCGCGCGGGTGGATGTGCAGTTCGGTCAGTTCGAAGTAGCTGGCCATCAGTTCGACGATCCGCGGGCGGTCGAAGCCCCCGCGTTGCAGACCCAGAACGACCTGCTGCTGCCACCACTGGTCGGGTGCCCCGCAATAGCCGTAGGCCACGCCGACCATGCGGGCCTGCGCCAGTTCGGCGGCAGGCGGCAGTTCGCCGTCGCCGCAGTCGGCCTCCACGGCCGCCACTGCCTGCCAGCCGCGACGGCGGCTGTGCTCCAGCCACATGGCGGCGCGCTGGTTCTCCGTGCCGCGTGGGTAGTGCATCGCGTCGACGTAGACGCCCAGAGCGTCACCGAGACGGTGTTGCATGTCCTCGGGCAGCAGATCGATGAGGAATGTCGCCAAGTTGCGGTGTCCTCCTCTGCCGAAGATGTGGTGCGCTGCTTCAGTTCCCATTATCGGGTCGCGGCAATACGCCAGCGGCGCCGTCTGCCGGCTCGGGTCTGTCGGTCCCCGCTAGAATCGGCAGCTGAACCGGTGGTACGGCGCACCTTGACCTCGTATCATCTGTGTTAGTTGCCCATACACCGGGCAGCCACGTACGCGTAGTCACGTGAGAGCCTTTCGGCAAGGAGGGACGAATGCCACTCTCCGATCATGAGCAGAGGATGCTCGACCAGATCGAGAGCGCTCTCTACGCCGAGGACCCGAAATTCGCTTCCAGCGTCCGAGGCGGTGGCTTCCGCGCGCCGACCGCTCGTCGGCGACTGCAGGGTGCGGCGCTGTTCGTCATCGGACTGGGCATGCTGGTCGCAGGCGTGGCTTTTAAAGCCACCATGATCGGAGGCTTCCCGATCCTGTCGGTCCTGGGATTCGTCGTCATGTTCGGCGGGGTCATCTACGCGATCACCGGTCCCCGGCTGTCGGGTCGTCGCGATCGGCCCGGTTCCGGCTCAGGGGCGCGTCAGCGCCGCCCGAAGGGTGGCGGTTCCTTCACCAGCCGGATGGAGGACCGGTTCCGTCGCCGTTTCGAGGAGTAAGCGCTCGTCCAGCAGCACGGGGTGGCTTCGGCCGCCCCGTTTTTCGTTTCCCGGCTAGCGAGCGCGCCTGGCCGGACGCCGAGGTTGCGGTCCGCGCGCGAATGGCGGCCGGGCGGCGACGTGGACGCAGTATCGATGCGCTGGACGCCGGATCGGCCGGGTAGCTCCCCACATCGCCCCACTCGTCGGTCATGCGCTCTGAGCTGCCATTTTGTGCCGTCGGCAGGTGCCCGGATCTGTCCGCGCGCGTTGCGCCGCACGTCGTGGTGGGGAATCGACACCAACGACACTCGGCAAATGGCACAATGTGGGGGAAAGTGGGGTATTGTGGTGCGCAGCGGAGGAGCACGGCTCCGCAGTCCGGGCAGGAGGTGCGATGTTCCTCGGCACCTACACGCCCAGGCTCGACGACAAGGGGCGGCTGACGCTGCCCGCCAAGTTCCGCGACGCGCTGGCAGGGGGGTTGATGGTCACCAAGAGCCAAGACCACAGCCTGGCTGTCTATCCGCGCGGAGAGTTCGAGCAGTTGGCCCGCCGGGCGAGCAAGGCATCCCGGAGCAACCCCGGCGCCCGGGCATTCCTGCGCAACCTGGCCGCCGGCACCGACGAACAACACCCTGATGCCCAGGGCCGAATCACCCTGTCGGCCGACCATCGCCGCTACGCCAATCTTTCCAAGGACTGTGTGGTGATCGGCTCGGTCGACTATCTGGAGATCTGGGACGCCCAGGCGTGGCAGGACTACCAGGAGACCCACGAAGAAGACTTCTCCGCGGCCAGCGATGAAGCACTCGGCGACATCATCTGAGGCGCCTGCCCGTGCACCGTGGCCTCTGCCCGAACCGACCCTGACGTACTTCCCCAACGCCAGGTTCGTGCTCTCGGACAGGGACCTCGATGCAGGGGCACCCGGGCGATCGCCAGCGCGGCGCAGCCGGGTGCAGCGGGTCGCCGGACAGATTGGGCGATCGCCAGCGCGGCGCAGCCGGGTGCAGCGGGTCGCCGGACAGATTGGGCGATCGCCAGCGCGGCGCAGCCGGGTGCAGCGGGTCGCCCGAGATGCCGCTCCCCGGGTCTCCCGCCCAAAGCTCCCTCGTGGAGGTGTTGTCATGCCCGGCGCAACAGGCGAGTTCGGTCATGTCCCGGTCCTGCTCGACCGCTGCGTCGACCTGCTCACGCCGGCGCTGACCCGCCGGGCGCCCGATGGATCCGGCGCAGTGCTGATCGACGCGACCGTCGGCGCCGGCGGGCACGCGGAGCGTTTCCTGTCCGCGCTACCCGGGCTGCGGCTGATCGGCTTGGACCGCGATGCCAGCGCGCTGGAGATCGCCGGCCGCCGCCTGACCCGGTTCACCGACCGAGTCAGCCTGAAACACGCCCGCTACGACGAAATCGCTGCGGTACTGCGCGAACTCGGTTACCCGGCAACGGGTTCGGTCGACGGCCTGCTTTTCGATCTCGGCGTGTCCTCGATGCAACTCGACCGCGTCGAGCGCGGGTTCTCCTATGCCCATGACGCTCCGCTGGACATGCGGATGGACACCGGCTCGCCCCTGACCGCCGCCGAGATTCTGAACAGCTACGACGAGACGGTGCTGACGGACATCCTGCGTCGCTACGGCGAAGAGAAGTTCGCCCGCCGCATCGCCGCTCACGTCGTGCGCCGCCGGCGGCAGACCCCGTTCACCACGACCGGAGAACTGGTCGAGTTGCTTTACCAGGCCATCCCGGCGCCGGCCCGACGCACCGGCGGGCACCCCGCCAAGCGCACCTTCCAGGCGCTGCGCATTGCAGTCAACGGTGAACTGGACTCGTTGCACGCCGCGCTGCCCGCCGGACTTGATGCGCTGGCCGTTGGCGGGCGCCTGGTAGTGCTGGCATACCAGTCGCTGGAGGACCGCTTCGTCAAGAGTTTTCTTGCCCAGGCGGTCGCCTCGCGGACCCCGGTGGACCTGCCGATCGAATTGCCCGGCCATGAACCGGAATTCGAATCGTTGACCCGCCGTGCCGAGCGCGCCGACGCGTTCGAGGTCGATCGCAATCCGCGCAGCGCCGCGGTGCGGTTGCGGGCTGTGCAACGAGTGGCACCAAGTAGCGACCAGAAGGGGCGATCATGAAAGTCAACCGCGAGACACCGCCGCGCCGCGGCAGCGATCGTGCCCGTCAACGCGACAGCGCGGCCCGCAGCGCATCCGAGTCGGCGGCCACGCGGCGTGTGCGATCGCGCAGCGGAAGGCCGGCGGCGCCCCGCCGTGAACCAGGTGCGTCCCGTTCGGGGCCGCAGACCAATCCGATGCCACGCCCCAACGAGCGGCCCGCCCGGCCGAAGACCGCCAGCCAGGCCAAGGCCCGCGCCAAGGCACGCAGAGCCAAGGCCCCGAAGGTAGTTCGGCCACCACTGCGTGACCGTCTGCTGCACCGGCTGACCTCGATCGACCTGCGGCCGCGCACCTTGGCCAGCAAGGTGCCGTTCGTCGTCTTGATCATCGGATCGTTGGGAGTCGGTTTGGGTGTCACGCTCTGGTTGTCCACTGACGCCGCTGAACGCTCCTACCAATTGGGCAACGCACGGGTCCGGAACGAGATCCTTCAGCAGCAGAAGGAGGCGCTCGAACGCGACGTGCTGGAGGCCCAAGCCGCACCGGCTCTGGCCGAAGCCGCCCGCAAACTGGGCATGATCCCGACCCGGGACACCGCGCACCTCGTGCAGGACCCGTCGGGAAACTGGGTGGTCGTCGGCACTCCCAAGCCGGCGCAAGGGGTTCCGCCGCCGCCGCTGAACAGCAAGCTGCCCGACGAACGCCCGAGCGGGCAGAAGCCGCCGCCGAATCCGGTGGAGGCGCCGGTGCGGGACCTGCCCGGACAGCCCGCGATTCCGGTACCCGGCGGCCCTGAAGTCCTCGTCCGCTCCGGTGATGGCGCCTCGACGCTGGGCATCCAGCACCTGCCTGCGACGGCTGGCCCGTCCATGCCCGGTGCGCCGGAGCCCCTCGCGCCCGGGCCGGCGCCGGCTGCCGAGCCGCTGTCAGCTCCTGCTCCGGCCGCGTCGCCGGTGCCTGCGCCGGCTCCGGCAGCTGCCGACCCGCCCGCCGCGGTAGAGCCGCCGGTCATTGCACCGGTGCCGCCCGCCGCGGTAGAGCCGCCGGTCGTTGCGCCGGTGCCGCCCGCCGCGGTGCAGCCGCCGGTCGTTGCGCCGGTGCCGGTGGGGCCACCTGCTCAGGTCCTGTCGCCGCCCAACAGCGAGCAATTCGGACCGGTCACCGTCACCGCCCCGGGTGGCGTTCGATGAGCCGAGGCGACCGGCCCGGGCGACGGCCACGCGCTGCGCGCAAGGCAAAGAAAGGCAATGACGTCGATCCGAAGCAGCCGAAGAAGAAGGCCAAGTCGTCACCGGCGGCGAAGCAGTCGCGCGGCGAGACATCCCTCGTCGTCGGCCCGAACGTCCACTCAGCCCGGGACCGGCGGGTCCGGCAGGCCGCCGAACTGGGCACACGTGGCGCATCGTTCGTATTCCGCCACCGCGCCGGCAACGGAGTCATCTTCGTCGCGCTGCTAGTGGCCGCCGCTCAACTGTTCTACCTGCAGGTCCCCAAGGCCGCCGGCCTGCGGGCCGAGGCCGCCAGCCAGCTCAAAGTCACCGACGTGGAGAAGGCCGTGCGCGGCAGCATCGTCGATCGCAACAATGACCAGCTGGCATTCACCATTGAAGCGCGCGCGCTGACTTTCCAGCCGCGCCGGATTCACAAGCAGCTCGCCGACGCCAAACAGAAAACCCCCGCTGCCCCCGACCCGGACGGGCGGCTGCGCGACATCGCCCGGGAGGTGTCGACCCGGCTCAACAACAAACCCGACTCGTCCACCTTGCTGAAGAAGCTGCGAAGCGACGAGACGTTCGTCTACCTGGCCCGCGCCGTCGATCCAGCGGTGGCAACCGCCATCACGTCGAAGTTCCCCGAGGTCGGTGCCGAACGACAGGACCTGCGACAGTATCCGGGCGGATCGCTGGCGGCCAACATCGTCGGCGGCATCGACTGGGATGGTCACGGCTTGCTGGGCCTGGAAGATTCGCTGGACGCGGTCTTGGCCGGAACGGACGGCTCCATCACCTACGACCGCGGCTCGGACGGCGTGGTCATCCCGGGCAGTTACCGCAACCAGCACAAGGCCGTCAACGGTTCGACAATTCAGCTCACCCTCGACGACGACATCCAGTTCTACGTCCAGCAGCAGGTACAGCAGGCGAAGAACCTGTCCGGCGCCCGCGACGTGTCCGCGGTCGTGCTGGACGCCAAAACCGGTGAAGTGCTGGCGATGTCCAACGACAACACCTTCGACCCGTCCCAGGACATCGGGCGGCAGGGCGACCGGCAGATGGGCAATCTCGTCGTCTCGTCGCCGTTCGAACCAGGGTCGGTGAACAAAGTGGTGACCGCGTCCTCGCTCATCGAGTACGGGCTGTCCAACCCCGACGAGGTGTTGCAGGTGCCGGGCACCATCCACATGGGCGGGGTGAGCGTGCACGACGCCTGGAACCACGGCGTCATGCCCTACACAACCACCGGAGTGTTCGGGAAGTCGTCGAACGTGGGCACCTTGATGCTGGCCCAGCGGGTCGGACCGGAGCGCTACTACGACATGCTCCGCAAGTTCGGCCTGGGCCAGCGCACCAACGTCGGCCTGCCCGGTGAAAGCGCAGGTCTGGTGCCGCCGATCGACCAGTGGTCGGGCAGCACATTCTCCAACTTGCCGATCGGGCAGGGACTTTCGATGACCCTGCTGCAAATGGCCGGTATGTATCAGGCCATCGCCAACGACGGGGTGCGGGTACCGCCGCGAGTCATCAAGGCCACCGTCAGCCCCGAAGGTGTGCGCACCGAAGAGCCCCGCCCGCAGGGCGTTCAAGTCGTGTCACCCGAGACGGCGCGAACGGTGCGCAACATGCTGCGGGCGGTGGTCCAGCACGACCCGATGGGTTATCAGCAGGGCACCGGCCCGGCCGCCGCAGTCGAGGGCTACCAGATAGCCGGCAAGACGGGCACCGCCCAGCAGATCAACCCCGCCTGCGGCTGCTACTTCGACAACGTCTACTGGATCACCTTCGCCGGGATGGCCACCGTCGACGACCCCCGCTATGTCGTCGGCATCATGATGAACAACCCGGAGCGCAACGCCGATGGTTCGCCGGGCCACTCAGCCGCGCCGCTGTTCCACAACATCGCCGGCTGGCTCATGCAGCGCGAGAACGTTCCGCTGTCCGCGGATCCCGGGCCGCCGTTGACGCTGCAGGCAATGTGACGGGTGCGCCGGCCAGTTAGCGTGTCAAACAACGGCGCAGTGGTTACTCCGTCCCGGTGACAGCCGAGCACGGTGCTGTAGTAGTCGTTCCTGCGCACAATGAGGTGAACGCGCTACCCCGATGTCTGAACGCGGTCCGAAAAGCCGCCGCCGCAGTTGCGGTCAAAACCTCGGTGGTGGTGGTGCTGGACGCTTGTGACGACGACAGCATCAATCTCGTCGGGCGTTACGGGCCGGACGTCCACTTCTTAGCGATCGAGGAGCGAAACGTCGGTGCGGCCCGCGCGGCGGGTTTCCGGCACGCCAGGACGGCTCTTCGCCAGGCAGGACATCGAACCTGGTACGCCACCACCGATGCGGACACCCAAGTGGGCGGCGACTGGCTGCTCCGCCAACTCGACGCGCAGGCCGAGGTGGTGCTGGGCGTGGTACGGGTGGGCCAGTGGCGGCACCACTCCGAAGCGGTGGCCGACCTCTATCAATCGCGCTACGAGGCGTCCCGGCACGGTCATATTCACGGCGCCAACATGGGGTTCAGCGCCGACGCCTACTGGCGGGTGTGCGGGTTCGCGGCGCTGGTCAGTGGTGAAGACGTTGATTTGGTGCAGCGGTTCGAAGCCGCCGGGTGCCGCATCACGTGGGACGACGAGCTGTCCGTGACGACCTCTGACCGCCGCAACGGCCGCGCGCCCGGCGGCTTCGCCGATCACCTGGCGGAGGTGTCCCAGGAGGTGGCGGCCGACGACGATCAGGAAGCCGAGGCGTCATGATCCCGCCGGCGACGATGCAGAGCGAAGCGATGAGGAGAAGTAACGCATGAGCACCGACCTGGTGCGCAGCTGGTTGGCGAGCGGCGAACTGGAGCTGCCGCTGCCGGGTTCGGGCCGAACGGCGCAACGTTGGCGTCGCCTCTCCGAGTTGACTGCCATCGACGTGGTCGCCGGTCGGCTCGCCGAGGCGCACGCCGACGCGGTGGCGATCCTGGCCGAACTCGGCGGTCCGGCTGCCGACAGCGGCGAATGGTGGGGTGTATGGGCGGCCGAGGCACCGGGCGCAGTGGTCACTGCGCGCGGCGCGGGCGACGTCGTGGTGCTCGACGGCACCAAGGCGTGGTGCTCGGGCGCAGGGCTGTGCAGCCATGCGCTGGTGACCGCAAACCTCGACGACGGCCGGCGCGGGTTGTTTGCGGTGGATTTGCGGGACTCGGGGGCGCGGCCGTTGCAAAGCGCATGGCACAACTGGGGCATGGCCGACAGCGACACCAGGTCGGTCGACTTCAGTGCTGCCACCGCGGTTCCGGTCGGACCCGCCGGTGGGTACCTGGCCCGGCCCGGCTTCTGGTTCGGCGCGATGGGCGTCGCGGCGTGCTGGCTGGGCGGCGCCAGGGCGGTCGCGGCGCCGCTCTACCAGCGGGCCGCCGGCGGATCAGCCGACCAGCATCTGCTGGCTCACCTCGGTGCGGTCGATGCCGCGATCACCGCCGCCGAGGCGACCCTGGACGCGGCGGCCGACCAGGTCGACCGGGACCCCCGCAACAGCTCCGGGCTGGCCGAAGTCACGGCCCGGCGGGTCCGCGCGGTGGTCGAGACGGCCGTCGACGAAACACTGCGACGGACGGATCGGGCGCTGGGCCCCGGACCGCTGAGCGGCGATGAGCGGCACGCCCGTGCCGTCGCCGACCTGACTGTCTACGTCCGGCAAAGCCACGCCGAGCGCGACCTGGCCGCACTGGGACTCTTGGCAGCCGCCGGTCATGATGCATGACTGAGATGACAGGACTATCTGAGTCGACCAGCGCACGGCTGCGCGCCAGCCCGATCGCCGCCGGCGGAACGCCCGTCGAACAGTGGACCAGTTGGGAGCGCCGATTCCCCCCGCTGGACCTCGCCGACTGCCCGGGTTTGACGGTCATCGCCCCGCACCCCGACGACGAGACGCTGGGTCTGGGCGCAACGGTGGCGATGTTGTGCGCATCCGGCGTCGACGTGCAACTGGTGTCGGTGACCGACGGCGGAGCCGCCTATCCCGGGTTGAATCCCCGGGGTCGCACCGCGCTGGAAGACGTGCGCTGTGCCGAGGTGCGCCTGGCTGCCGCAGCGCTGGGTGCCGGCGATCCGATCCGGCTGCAGCTGCCCGACGGTGAGGTGTCTGGTCATCGAGAGCAGCTGACGCAGGCAATCGCCGCATTGCTCGACGACTTTCCGGCTGGCCGGTGGTGTGCTGCGACCTGGCGGGGTGACGGTCATCCCGATCATGAGGCGGTGGGAAGTGCAGCGGCCGCCGCGGCCGCACGCAGCGGCGCGGTGTTCGTCGAGTACCCGGTGTGGATGTGGCACTGGGCCCAACCCGACGATCCGGCCGTACCGTGGCACCGAGCCCGTCGCGTCCCACTGACCGAAGCCGCAGGGTTAGCGAAACAAGCTGCGACACAGTGCTTTTCGAGCCAGTTCGACCCGGAGCCGGAAGGCGGCCCGGTGTTGCCGCCCGCGGTGGTGCACAGGCTGTTGGCGGTGGGGGAGGTGGTGTTCGTCTGACCAGGCTGCCCGACGACTACTTCGGTGACATGTATGCGTCGTCCGCCGACCCGTGGGAACTCGGCACCCGCTGGTATGAGGAGCGCAAGTACGCGATCACCCTGGCGTTGCTGCCCAAGCAGCGTTACCGGCATGTGTTCGAGCCGGGCTGTTCGGTCGGGGTGCTGACGAAGCTGTTGGCTCAGCGCTGTGCGCGGGTGACGGCCACCGATGTCGCGGCTGCGGCGCTGGACAGCGCACACCTGCGACTGGAGGAGGCAGGACAGCGTGACCGGGTGGAGTTGCTGCAACGCTCGATCGACGAACCCTGGCCGCCGGGCCCGTTCGACCTGCTGGTGCTCTCCGAAGTCGGCTACTACCTGACGTCCGATGCGCTGCGCGAAGTGCTGGACCGAGAATGCTCGCGGCTGGCCCCCAACGCGACCGTGCTAACCGCGCATTGGCGTCACCCGGTCGACGATTATCCGACGTCTGGAGACCAGGTCAACGAGGTCGTCGCCGCCACCGCTGGGTTTCATCTGATCGGCAGTTACCGCGACGCCGACGTGGCCATCGAGGTGTTCGACACGGGCAGCGATGCGTCGGTGGCTGTCCGCACCGGCGTTCCTGTTGAATGAGTCACTGCATCGCCTTGGTGGCAACCGTATTTACCTGCGCCACTGCAGTTTTGCTTGTGGATAGGGCAAAGCGCCTGTCGTACGGCGCTGCTATCCTTCGAACATGCTTGCGAGTAGTCGGGAGGAGATCGTCGAGACCTTCGACGCGCTCAACGCCGACCTGGACCGAGCCTTGAGGTTGTCTTTCGACGCGTTGAGCACTCCTGAGCGGATGGCCGTACTGCACCGCTGCGAAACCCTGCGTCGGCGCCTACCGGCCGTGGAACACCAGCTGATCAACCAAATTCGCGCACAGGCCGGCGCGACCGAATTGGGCGCCAAGCTCTCGTCTGCGCTGGCCAACCGGCTGCAGGTCACCTGCGCTGAGGCCTCGCGGCGCATCGGCGAGGCCGCCGATCTGGGTGAACGCACCGCCCTCACCGGCGAGCTGCTACCGCCGCTGTTGCCCGCTACCGCCGTAGCCCAACGTGCCGGCCACCTCGGTGCTGCTCACGTGGCAGTCATCCGCGGCTTCGCCCGCCAACTGCCCGACACCGTTGATATAGAAACCCGCCAACACGCCGAAGCCAAGCTGGCCCAATTAGCCAGCAACCACCGCCCCGACGAATTGCACAAACTGGCCGCCAAACTCACCGACTGCCTCAATCCTGACGGCAACTACACCGACGCTGAGCGGGCCCGGCGGCGCGGCCTAATGCTGGGCAAACAAGAACACGACGGCATGAGCCCGCTGCGCGGCTGGCTGACCCCTGAGCTGCGCGCCACCTTGGAGGCGGTGTTGGCCAAGCTGGCTGCACCCGGCATGGCCAATACAGACGATGAGCTACCCACCGTGGATGGCCAAGCCAGCGAACAGGCCGCCCAACGCGATACCCGCACAGCCGCCCAACGCAACCACGACGCCCTGACCGCTGCCCTACGTGCCCTGCTGGCCAGTAAAAGACTCGGACATCACAACGGATTACCGGCCACCATCATCGTGTCCACCACACTGCGCGAGCTGGAGTCTGCTGCCGGCACCGCACTCACCGGCGGCGGGTCGCGACTGCCCATGAACGACGTAGTCCGCCTGGCCTCCCACGCCCACCACTACTTGGCGATCTTCGACAATGGCAAAGCGATCGGGCTCTACCACACCAAACGCCTGGCCTCACCAGGCCAGCGAATCGTCTTGTACGCCAAGGATCGCGGCTGCACCAAACCAGGCTGCAACGCCCCCGCCTACCGCTGCCAAGTCCACCACGTTCAAGGGTGGCGGGCCACCCGCCACACCGACATCGACGACCTCACCTTGGCCTGCGGGATCGACAACCGCCTCGTCGAAAAGGGCTGGGCCACCCGCAAGAACGCTCACGGCGACACCGAATGGATACCACCGCCCCACCTCGATCATGGCCAACCGCGAACCAACACCTACCACCACCCCGAAAAACTGCTGCGCCAAGACGAAGACGGCGACACCTAGCGCTACTTGAGAACGGGGATCAGCAGCCGCGACGATGAGCGAACCGTGTTCAGGCTGGTAGTGCCCACACTGGCATGGCGAAACGTCATGATCGCCGGAGTCGCCGGATCCTGGTCGTCGCTGGTGAGCACCAGCCGGATGCGGTGGCCCGCCTTGAACCGACGCGCATTGGACACCAACGGAATGCGGTACTCGACGTCCTCATATAGCGGCACTGCCTGTGGGTTGCGGCACGGCAGCACTGGAGCACCGGGTCGGCTGGCCGGCTCGTCGACTTCGCGCATGCTGGCACGCAGCCAGCCTGCGGTCACGTCATAGATTTCGTCGCCGGGCGCCACGTCCTGCAGCGTCGCGATCCACGCAGTGTCGATCGCCGTCGCGGATGCGACCAGGCGCAGCTCGATGTCGCCGGCCATGTCGAGGTCATCGCTCAGTGGCGTACTGGTCCAGGTCAGCTTTGACGGTGGATCGATCGCGCTGGCCTTCACACGACCCAAACCTGTTCCCAGCACTACGAATTGGCGGTCGCCCGGCTCACCTTCGTCGTCGTCCAAGACCCCGTCGGAGCGCAGCGCCAGTTCTCGGTGCGGCGCCTGTGATGGAGGCCAGGTTTCGGCGGCGCGCCATTCACCGGCGGCCGGCAGAAAATACCGGATCGGCGGGCCGTCGAGAATGCCGGTGTCGCGTCCCTTCAGCCAGTGGTCATACCAGGCCAGTGCCTCAAAGTGCAGGCTTTCCCAAGGCCAAGTCAGCCCGAACTTATCGAGCAGTCCCATCCGCACGCAGTTGTTGTTCGACAGGCCGCGCCACGTCGCGAAGGTCGACGGCAAGTGCAGCGGCGCGTTTTCCCAGTCGCAGCCCAGGTATACCGGGATGTCGACTTCCTTCAGCAGCGGCAGTAGATTTCGCTGTTGCCACCATTCGTCGCGGGCTGGATGCTTGACCACCGCCTCCTGCCAGAGCTCGTCCCACGGGTGGGGGTTGTGCGGCACCCTCATCAACTGTCGCAGCATGCTGATGGCGGCCTCGCCGTTAGACGTCGCGAATTTCTTATGGACCCGTGATGTTTTCAACGCCCGGCGAGCCAGGTCGATCGGCTTGCTACGCCAGAGCTTGTCGCTGCGTTCGGAGGCGATGCCGATCATTGCGAGAAAGGACGACAGGAAAGCCGAACTAAGCAAGCCGTGGTGGTTGGCCGCTTCGAACAGATCGGACGTCAGGCCGATAGGGAAAATGGCTTTGAGGTGAGGCGGCCGCTCGACGGCGGCTTCGAGTTGGGTCATGGCGAAGTAGCTGATTCCGATCATGCCGACATTGCCGTCACACCACGGCTGGGCGGCGACCCACTCGACGAGGTCATACATGTCGTGGCGTTCCTGCGGGTCGAAGAAGCCGAAAGTGCCACCTGATCCGCAAGTTCCGCGGACATTGGCGATAACGTGCACGTAGCCGCGCGGTACCCAGAAGTCCGTCACACCGGCTTCAATGAATCCGGCTGGCGCGCCGATGTTTTGGATCTGCCGCGGGTACGGAGACGCGGCAATGAGCGCGGGAAATCGGCCTCGTCCGTTGGGCCGGTGAATGTCAGCCAACAAGGTGGTGCCGTCGCGCACCTCGACCGCCACGTTGTTATCGCTGCGGCAGGTGTAGTGCGGCTCGCTGAGGTTGCGGTAGGTCCGTCCGGTGGTCTGTGGGCCATTGAGCAAAAGTGACACAGTCTCACGGTACGTTGAAACTAGTTTCAACGCAAGATGAAATTTCGTTGGTATGGTGAGCCGGTGGCGACACGATCAATCACTCCCGGCCCACGCGATGAGCGGGGTGTGCTGGCGGCCCGCATCCTGGCTGCGGCCCGCAACGAGTTCGCCGAACACGGTTGGGCCGGAACGGCAATCCGCGCGGTCGCCCGCACCGCCGAGGTTGACCCGGCGTTGATCTACCACTACTTCGGCTCAAAGGAAGGACTGCTCGACGCCGCGACCGCGGCACCGCAGAAGTGGTTGAACTCGGTCACTCGGACGTGGGCGACACCTAGAAAAGATTTGGGCCGCCGACTGCTGCACAACGTGCTGGCCAGCTGGGCTGACCCGGAAGTCGGTCCCACCCTGCGGGCCATAATCCTGACCGCCGCACACGAACCCAAGACGCGCGAGAAGTTGCGGGCAATTGTGGAGCGCGGCCTGATCGGCGAGTCCACCCTCGGCACCGAAGAACAAGAGCGGCTGCGCCGGAGCAGCTTGATCGCGAGCCAGCTGATCGGCCTCGGGATGCTGCGGTACGTCTGGAAGATCGAGCCCATCGCGTCGATGACCGACGACCAACTGCTGGCGGCCATCGCCCCGAACCTGCAGCGTTACGTCGACGGTGACTTGGACTAACGCAGGACTGGCGCAACTCCTTGACAGCGCGTCACACCGGGATCGGGCGGCCCTGCTGGATGACCTCTTCGCCGCGGTCGTAGTCGTCGTCGGCGTTGTAGGTCAAAACGCCTACCGTCGCGCCGTCGGCTTCATACCAGACCGTGAAGCCGTCCGTTGCGCTCCACCAGCTGAGTCGCGCTCGAACCCGTCACCCCAGGCGTGGTATTTCAGGGTCGCCTCGCCGATGGTGGTCCAAAACCCCGGCACGCCATCCCATTCGGCGGTCTGCCCGGCCGCGACGGCGCCGGCGATCGAACCTTGGTCGTCGGCGTCCTGCCAATGTTCCACCGCTATCCGCCGGCCGGCGGTGCTGTTGAAGGCGAATGCGACGTCACCGGCGGCGAACACGTTGTCGGCCGAGGTCCGCATCCGTGCGTCGACGACGACGCGTCCGTCGCTGGTTTCGATTCCGGCTGCTTCCGCGAGCGCAGACTGCGGTGCGATGCCGGTCGCGGCGAGGATCAGATCGCAGTCGATGGTCACCCCGTTGTCCAGGTGAACCGCTCCGTCGGACAGGCCGTTGACCGACACCGACCCCACATAGCGGGCACCGGTGTCGGTGAGCATGCCGATGATCCGTTTGCCCGCCTCCCCACCCAGACGCTTGGCCTGCGGCACCGGTTCCGGAGCGACCAAGGTGGTCGCCACACCCCGCAGCGCCAGCGACGCCGCCGCCTCACAACCGATGAAGCCGGCTCCGATGACGACCGCCGAATCAGCCTTCTCCGCGGCGGCGCGCAGCGACTGAGCATCGGCCAGCGACCTCAGCTGCAAGGCTTGCTCAGCACCGGGCACCGGCAGTGGCGCCGGCTTCGCGCCGGACGCCAGCACCAGCCAGCGGTAGGGGTAGTGGTTCCCGCCGACGATCACCTGCCGATCGGAGACATCGATCGCGTCCACGACGCCGGTCCGGACCAGCTCGATCGCCTTCTCCTCGAACCAGTCGGCAGGATGCAACTCGCCGTCGGACGCTTCGGCCTGGCCGCGCAGGAACTCCTTGCTCAGCGGGGGCCGCATGTAGGGCAGCGCCGGGTCGTCGGTCAGGATGCGCACCGGGTCGTGGGAATTGTGTTCGCGGAACGCTTCCGCGGCGCTGAGGCCCGCCGGGCCGCTGCCGACGATGATCAATCCTGGTTCATTCACGCCTGCGTGACTACCCCGCCGCCGGTCGCTTTACGCCGGCCCGGCCCGTCACCGCCCGGCTGCGGCACGTCCGGGTGAGCGGGCAGGAGTACACCACGCGCCACCCAATCGCCACAGGTTGGCGGGAAGTGCGGCTGTTGTCGCTTCGAGGTGGGCACAACAGCAGTCCCTTCTCGCAGGGAAAGCTGAGGCTGATGTGACAACTGGAGGCGGGCGTCTGAAGCGTCTGGGTAGTGTCGTCGCTGATCATCGCGGGACGCGGCGGGAGGAGGTGACATCCGATGTCCACAGACTTGCGCCCCGCAGTCGGCACGGGGATCCCGTTGCCGGTGTTGGCGGCCGCCGTCGGGGCAGAGGCAGCAGGCGCCTCGGAGGGACGCGGCGCCATACCCGACGTCCTGATCACCGGTGTGACGCTGCGCGCGCAGGACAGCGTGCCGGGCGACTTGTTCGCCGCGCTGCCCGGGGCCTCGACACACGGCGCCCGCTACGCGGCCGACGCACTCGAGCGCGGCGCCGTCGCGGTGCTGACCGACTCGGCCGGGCTGGCCCAGCTCGGCGGTAAGGCCGGTTCAGCGCCCCTGCTGGTCCATCCTGCGCCGCGAAATGTGCTCGGCGAGTTGGCCGCCATCGTTTACGGACATCCCTCTGACCGGATCACCGTTGTCGGCGTCACCGGGACGTCCGGCAAAACCACCACGACGTATCTGGTCGAAGCGGGGTTGTCGGCGGCCGGCCGCACGCCGGGACTGATCGGCACCATCGGCATCCGCATCGGTGGCACCGACATCACCAGCGCGCTGACCACGCCGGAAGCGCCCGCGCTGCAGGCTGAGCTGGCGGTGATGGCCGAACGCGGCGTGGACACCGTCGTGATGGAGGTGTCCAGTCACGCACTCGCGATGAACCGGGTCGACGGGGTGCGCTTCGCCGTGGGCGGATTCACCAACCTCTCCCGCGACCACCTGGATTTCCATCCCAGCATGGCCGACTACTTCGAGGCCAAGGCGCGACTGTTCGACCCGGCCCTGCCGTGGCACGCCGGCACCGCGGTGGTGTGTGTCGACGACCAGGCGGGCCGGTTGATGGCTGAGCGAGCCGAGAACGTGGTCACCGTCAGTGCCGCGGGGCGACCGGCGAACTGGCGCGCCGAGGACGTCGTAGCGATGCGCGACGGGCGGCAGGACTTCACCGCGGTGGATCAAAGCGGTGTGCACCACCGGCTGAGTATCGGCTTGCCGGGCGACTACAACATCGCCAATGCCCTTGTGGCAGTGGCGATTCTCGATGCGGTCGGAGTCTCGCCGGAGCAGGCGGCGCCCGGCCTGCGCGACGCCCGGGTGCCCGGTCGGCTGGAGCGGATCGACCGCGGGCAGGACTTCCTCGCGCTGGTCGACTACGCCCACAAGCCTGGGGCGCTGCACGCGGTGCTGACCACACTGCGCCGGCCGGGCAGCCGGCTCGCCGTGGTCTTCGGCGCCGGCGGCAACCGGGACCCCGGCAAACGGGCCCCGATGGGCAAGATCGCGGCCGAGCTCGCCGACCTCGTCGTCGTCACCGACGACAACCCGCGGGACGAAGAGCCCGCGGCCATCCGCCGTGAGATCCTGGCCGGCGCCACCGAAGCCGGCGGCGCAGCCAGCGTCGTCGAAATAGGTGACCGGCGGGCGGCGATCGAACATGCGGTCAGCTGGGCCGCACCCGGCGACGTGGTGGTGGTGGCCGGCAAAGGGCACGAGACCGGTCAGCGCGCCGGCGGACACCTCCGCCCCTTCGACGACCGGTCCGAACTGGCTGCCGCGCTCGACGGGCGTCGCCGGTCATGATCGATCTCACCGTCGCCAGGATCGCCGAAATCGTCGGTGGCGAACTGGCCGACATCACCGCCGACGACGCCGCGCACGTGCGTGTCACCGGCACGCTGGAATTCGACTCACGCAAGGTCACCTCGGGCGGGTTGTTCCTGGCGCTGCCCGGCGCACGGTCCGACGGGCATGACCACGCCGCGTCGGCGGTAGCCGGCGGGGCGGTCGCGGTGTTGGCGGCCCGCCCGGTGGGCGTCCCCGCAATAGTGGTGGCCCCCGCGGTTCCTGACGACAGCCACACAAGCGTGCTCGAACACGACACCGACGGTTCGGGCGCGGCGGTGCTGGCCGCGCTGGCCAAGCTGGCCGCCGCCGTGGCCGCCGACCTCGTAGCGGACGGGCTGACCATCGTCGGGGTCACCGGGTCGTCGGGTAAGACCTCGACCAAGGACCTGCTGGCGGCGGTGCTGAAGCCGCTCGGCGAGGTGGTCGCGCCGCCAGGTTCGTTCAACAACGAGCTCGGTCATCCCTGGACGGTGCTGCGCGCCACCCGCAGCACCGACTACCTGATCCTGGAGATGTCGGCGCGTCATCCGGGCAACATCGCCGCGCTGGCCGCCATCGCACCACCCGCCGTGGGCGTGGTGCTCAACGTCGGCACCGCCCACCTCGGGGAGTTCGGCAGCCGGGAGGCCATCGCCGCCACCAAAGCTGAACTGCCGCAGGCGGTCCCGTCGACCGGCGTGGTCGTGCTCAACGCCGACGATCCGGTGGTGGCGGCGATGGCGAAGGTGACGGCGGCGCGGGTGGTGCAAGTCAGCCGCGCAGCGCACACCGCGGCGGGGACCAGCGACGTGTGGGCCGGGGCGGTCACCCTCGACGAGTTGGCCAGACCCCGCTTCACCCTGCACGCCGGCAGCCGCAGCGTCGAGGTCCGCCTCGGCGTGCACGGCGAGCATCAGGTGAGCAACGCACTGTGCGCGGCCGCCGTCGCGCTGGAATGCGGCGCCACCCCCGACCAGGTGGCGGCCGCGTTGGCCGGCGCGCATCCGGTGTCACAGCACCGCATGCAGGTGGTCAACCGATCCGACGGCGTGACGGTGATCGACGACGCCTACAACGCCAACCCGGAATCCATGCGGGCCGGGCTACAGGCACTGGCCTGGGTCAGCCGGGAAGCCGGCCGGCAGCGGCGCAGTTGGGCGGTGCTCGGTGAGATGGCCGAACTCGGTGACGACGCCCTGATCGAGCACGATCACATCGGCCGGTTAGCAGTGCGCTTAGATGTCTCTCGACTGGTTGTCGTGGGAACGGGGAAACTTATGAGCGCCATGCACGACGGCGCGGTCATGGAAGGGTCGTGGGGAGGTGAGGCCGCGATCGTCGCCGACGCTGCCGCCGCGCTTGCGCTGCTGCGCGACGAACTGTGCTCCGGAGATGTGGTGCTCATCAAAGCGTCCAACGCCGCCGGACTGGGCAAGCTGGCCGACGAACTGGTCGCCGACTTCGCCGGTGACGGCGAGGACGTTCGCCGATGAAACAGGTGCTCATCGCCGTCGGCATATCGCTGATGGTGTCGATCCTGCTGACCCCGTTACTGATCCGCCTGTTCACCCGGCAAGGCTTCGGCCACGAGATCCGCGAGGACGGCCCGCCCAGCCACAAATCCAAACGTGGCACCCCGTCGATGGGCGGTGTGGCGATTCTGGCCGGCATCTGGGCGGGTTACCTGGGCACTCACCTCGCGGGCCTGGCGCTGGGCGGTGAAGGGCCCAGCGCCTCGGGTCTGCTGGTGTTGCTGCTGGCGACCGCGCTGGGTGGTGTGGGCTTGGTCGACGACCTGATCAAGATCCGCAGGGCGCGCAACCTGGGCCTGACCAAAACGACCAAGGCCATCGGACAAGTCAGCGCCGCAGTGCTGTTCGGCGTGCTCGTGTTGCATTTCCGCAACGCCGCCGGGCTGACCCCGGCCAGCGCCAACCTGTCTTATGTGCGCGAAATCGCCACTGTCACGCTCGCGCCGGCGGTGTTCGTCCTGTTTTGCGTGCTGGTCGTCAGTGCCTGGTCGAACGCGGTCAATTTCACCGACGGCCTGGACGGGCTGGCCGGCGGTTGCATGGCGATGGTCACCGCCGCCTACGTGCTGACCACGTTCTGGCAGTACCGCAACGCCTGCGCAACCGCGCCGGGCCTGGGCTGCTACAACGTCCGCGACCCGCTGGACCTGGCCCTGATCGCCGCGGCGACCGCCGGCGCGTGCGTCGGATTTTTGTGGTGGAACGCGGCACCGGCGCGGATCTTCATGGGCGACACCGGGTCGTTGGGCCTGGGCGGGATCATCGCAGGGCTGTCGGTCACCAGTCGCACCGAGCTTCTCGCCGTCGTGCTCGGCTCGCTGTTCGTCGCCGAGATCACGTCGGTCGTCATGCAGATCCTGACGTTCCGCACCACCGGCCGCCGGGTGTTCCGGATGGCGCCGTTTCACCACCACTTCGAACTGGGCGGCTGGGCCGAGACCACAGTGATCATCCGGTTCTGGTTGCTCACCGCGATCAGTTGCGGCCTGGGCGTGGCCTTGTTCTACGGCGAGTGGCTCTCCGCGATCGGTGACTGAGGTGCTCGAGCCGCTGGACGCGGGTGCGCCGGTGCTGATCACCGGTGCCCGCGTGACCGGCCGCGCCATCCTTGCTGCCCTCACCCGGTTCGGCGCCAGACCGACGCTGTCTGACGACGACGCGGCCATGCTGCGCCCCTACGCCGAGCGCGGCGTCGCAACCGTCGACACCGCCACCGCGGCCCGCCAGATCACCGATTACGCACTGGTGGTGACCAGCCCCGGTTTCCGGCCCACCGCGCCGGCGCTCGCCGCAGCCGCAACGGCCGGAGTGCCGATCTGGGGTGACGTGGAGTTGGCCTGGCGGCTCGACCAGTCCGGCCGGTACGGCCCGCCGCGGCGCTGGCTGGCGGTTACCGGCACCAACGGCAAGACCACCACCACGTCGATGGTGCATGCCATGCTGACCGCCGCAGGGCTGTCCGCGCAGCTGTGCGGCAATATCGGCAGCCCGGTGCTCGACGCGCTCAGCCAACCGGCTGATCTGCTGGCCGTCGAGCTGTCCAGCTTCCAGTTGTACTGGGCGCCGTCCGTGCGACCGGCGGCCGGCGTGGTGCTCAACATCGCCGAAGACCACTTGGACTGGCACGGCACGATGGCTGATTACACCGCCGCCAAAGCGCGGGTGCTGGACGGCAGCGTGGCGGTGGTCGGGCTGGACGACCCGCATGCCGCGGCGCTGCTGCACACCGCCGCCGCCCCGGTGAAGGTCGGGTTCCGGCTCGGTGAGCCGGCCGAGGGGGAGTTGGGTGTGCGGGGCGGGCTCCTCGTCGACCGGGCGTTCGCCGACGACGTGGCGCTGAGCCCGGCGGCCGCGATACCGATGTCCGGCCCGATCGGTGTGCTCGACGCCCTGGCGGCCGCGGCGCTGGTACGCAGCATCGGAGCGTCCGCCCGCGCCGTCGCCGACGGGTTGGCGTCGTTCCGGACCGGCCGGCACCGCGGCGAAGTGGTGGCCGTCGTCGACGGCGTCACGTTCGTCGACGATTCCAAGGCGACCAACCCGCACGCCGCCGAGGCGTCGGTGCAGGCCTACCCGCGGGTGGTGTGGATCGCCGGTGGCCTGCTCAAGGGGGCCTCGGTCGATGACACCGTCGCCAAGATCGCATCGCGGCTGGTGGGAGCGGTGTTGATCGGTCAGGACCGGGCCCAGGTCGCCGAGGCGTTATCACGACACGCACCGGATGTCCCCGTCGTCCAGGTAGCGACAGGCGAGGATGCTGATGTGTCTGCGACTTCTGCGTCTGCTGTTACCACCGCGACAAGCGTCGTGGCGCCGTCCGGCGAGCCGGTCGGTGCGCAGGTCATGACGGCGGTGGTGGCCGCTGCCCGGAATCTGGCCCGGCCCGGGGACACGGTGCTGCTGGCGCCGGCCGGTGCTTCGTTCGACCAGTTCAGCGGCTACGGCGATCGGGGTGACGCCTTCGCCGCGGCCGCCCGGGCCGCGGCGGGCTGACCCGGTGGGCAACATGCTGGCCCGTTGGCGCCGCAAGGGACCGAAGCCGGACGATGCGGCGACGGCGCAGGAGCCATCCGACGTCGGACTTGACGTCGACACCGCCACTTCAGCGGCGCCGGTCGAAGCAGCAGATACCGACGCCGCAAAACCGCCCGCGGCTGACCAGCCCGGACCGAAGACCGCCACGGCGCCGCGGAGCCCGCACACTCGATTCGGTGCCTGGCTGGGCCGGCCGATGACGTCTTTCCATCTGATCATCGCGGTGGCCGCGCTGCTCACCACCCTCGGTCTGATCATGGTGCTCTCGGCGTCCGGGGTGCGTTCCTATGACGACGACGGCTCGGCGTGGACGATCTTCGGCCGGCAGGTGTTGTGGACGGTGATCGGGCTGCTGGCCTGCTACGTCGCCCTGCGCGTGCCGGTGCGCTTGATGCGCCGCACCGCGTTCTCCGGGTTCGCCATCAGCATCGTGTTGCTGGTGCTGGTGCTGGTGCCCGGCATCGGCAAGGAGGCCAACGGCTCACGCGGCTGGTTCGTGATCGCCGGCTTCTCGATGCAGCCCTCCGAATTGACCAAAATCGCCTTCGCCATCTGGGGTGCGCACCTGCTCGCTGCGCGGCGCATGGAGCGGGCCTCGCTGCGCGAGATGCTGATCCCGCTGGTGCCGGCCGCGGTGATCGCACTGGGCCTGATCGTGGCGCAGCCCGACCTCGGGCAGACGGTCTCACTGGGCATCATCTTGTTGGCGTTGCTGTGGTACGCCGGCCTGCCGCTGCGTGTTTTCCTCAGTTCACTACTCGCGGTGATCTTCTCGGCGGCGATCCTGGCCGTGTCGGCGGGTTACCGCTCCGACCGAGTACGGTCCTGGCTCGATCCGGGACAAGACCCGCAAGACTCCGGTTACCAGGCGCGACAGGCCAAGTTCGCGCTGGCCGAAGGCGGTGTGTTCGGCCATGGCCTAGGCCAGGGCACCGCCAAGTGGAATTACCTGCCCAACGCTCACAACGACTTCATCTTCGCCGTCATCGGCGAAGAGTTGGGGCTGGTCGGGGCACTCGGTCTGCTGGGGCTGTTCGGGCTGTTCGGCTACACCGGGATGCGCATCGCCCGCCGCTCCGCCGACCCGTTCCTGCGGCTGCTGACCGCAGCCACCACCATGTGGGTGATCGGCCAGTCGTTCATCAACGTCGGCTACGTCATCGGCCTGCTGCCGGTCACCGGAATCCAGCTGCCCCTCATCTCCGCCGGCGGAACCTCCACGGCGACAACACTTTTGATGGTAGGTGTAATTGCCAGCGCCGCCCGTCACGAACCGGAGGCCGTCGGGGCGCTGCGTGCCGGCCGCGACGACCGGATGACCCGGCTGCTACGACTGCCGCTGCCCGAGCCTTACGTGCCGACTCGGGTCGAGGTGTTGCGCGACCGGCTGCGCACCCGTCCCCAACCGCCAAAGTCCCCGAAGCCCCCTAAAACCGCCAAACCGCCCAAAAAGCAGCGCAAGCCGGACCGCTCGTCTTCAGCGGGCCGGACGGCGGGCAAGGTGAAGTCCTCCGCTGCGGGCCGACCGGAGCGCCGGTCGGGACAACCGTCGGGGCATCATGGAGGCGAACAGCGCTACGCTGGGCGGCCTCGGCCACGCGGCGGGCGCCCCCGCGCACTGGAAGGTCAGCGTTACGGGTGAACGACTCGGTTCCACAGCCCACCGGAGACGACGCTGGGTCCGATGCTCGCTCGTCTGCGCCCGCGCTTCGCGCGCGCTTGCCTCGCTCGGTGTCCGTCGTCCTCGCGGGCGGGGGAACAGCCGGCCACGTCGAGCCCGCGATGGCCGTCGCCGACGCGCTGGTGGCCCTTGACCCGCAGGTCCGGATCACCGCATTGGGCACGGCACGCGGACTGGAGACCCGGCTGGTGCCCGAACGTGGCTATCCGCTGAAATTGATTACGCCGGTGCCGCTGCCGCGCAAACCCACCGGCGACCTGGCACGGCTGCCGCCGCGCATCGTGCGTGCCGTACGGGAAACCAGGGCGGTGCTCGACGAGGTCGGCGCTGACGTCATCGTGGGCTTCGGCGGGTATGTCGCATTGCCGGCCTACCTCGCCGCGCGCGGGTTGAGGCGGCGCCGCCGCATTCCGCTGGTCATTCACGAGGCTAACGCGAGTGCCGGGTTGGCCAACCGCGTCGGCGCGCGCTACGCGCAGCGCGTGTTGTCGGCGGTGCCGAACTGCGGGTTAGGACACACCGAGGTGGTCGGCGTGCCGGTCCGGGCGGCTATCGCGGGGCTGGACCGTGCGGCGTTACGGGCAGCGGCGCGCGCGCACTTCGGCTTCGCCGAGGACACACCGGTGTTGTTGGTGTTCGGCGGTTCGCAAGGTGCGGCGTCGCTCAACCGGGCGGTCGCCGCGGCGGCCGCAGACCTCGCCGCCGCCGGAGTCGCGGTGCTGCACGCCTACGGCGCCAAAAACACTCTCGATTTGCGCACGGCCGGCCTTGATGACCCGCCGTACGTCGCGGTGCCCTACCTGAACCGGATGGACCTGGCGTACGCCGCCGCCGATTTGGCGATCTGCCGGTCCGGGGCAATGACAGTCGCCGAGGTCTCGGCCGTAGGCCTGCCCGCGGTTTATGTGCCGCTGCCCATCGGCAACGGTGAGCAGCGGCTCAATGCGCTGCCGGTGGTCGACGCCGGCGGCGGCATGCTGATCGCCGACGTCCAGCTGACGCCGGGTTTCGTCGCCGAGCAGGTGGCCGGGCTGCTGACCGACCCGCCGCGGCTGGCGGCGATGACCAACGCCGCCGCCCGGGTGGGGCATCGTGACGCAGCACGGCAGGTGGCTTCCGTCGCGCTGGACGTGGCCCGCCATACGCGACCGGCCGGCCAGCCCACGGGAGGACGGGGTTGACCGAGGAGTCGTTACCTGCAGAGCTGCGCCGGGTCCACATGGTCGGCATCGGGGGAGCGGGCATGTCCGGCATCGCCCGCATCCTGCTGGACCGCGGCGGCATGGTGTCGGGGTCGGATGCCAAAGAGTCCCGCGGCGTACATGCGCTCCGGGCCCGCGGCGCCTCGATCCGGATCGGCCATGACGCGTCGTCGCTGGATCTACTGCCCGGCGGCCCAACGGCGGTGATCACCACCCACGCCGCGATCCCCAAGACCAATCCCGAACTCGTCGAAGCCCGCCGCCGCGGCATCCCGGTGGTGCTGCGTCCGGCGGTGCTGGCCAAGCTGATGGCCGGGCGCACCACGCTGATGGTCACCGGCACGCACGGCAAAACCACGACGACGTCGATGCTGATCGTCGCGCTGCAACACTGCGGCTGGGACCCGTCGTTCGCGGTGGGCGGTGAGCTGGGCGAGGCGGGCACCAACGCCCACCACGGCAGTGGTGACAGCTTCGTCGCCGAGGCCGATGAAAGTGACGGCTCCCTGCTGGAGTACACCCCGAACGTGGCGGTGGTCACCAACATCGAGTCGGATCATCTGGACTTCTTCGGTGACGCGGACGCCTACGTGGCGGTGTTCGACTCCTTCGTGGAGCGCCTCGCCCCCGGTGGTGCCTTCATCGTGTGCACCGACGACCCGGGCGCGGCTGCGTTGGCCGAACGCACCGCGGCGCTGGGCATCCGGGTACTGCGCTACGGCTCGCCGGATGCCGGGCCGACCGATGGCCAGGCCGGCACGTTGCTGTGGTGGGAGCAACAGGGCACCGGCGCGGTCGCCCACATTCAGCTGGCCGGCGAGTCCCGGCCCCGGGTAATGCGGCTTTCGGTGCCCGGACGGCACATGGCGCTCAACGCACTGGGGGCGCTGCTGGCCGCGGTCGAGGCCGGCGCGCCGGCCGAGTCGGTGCTCGACGGGCTGGCCGGTTTCGAAGGCGTACGTCGCCGGTTCGAACTGATCGGCACCTCGGGCGTCGGCGCGGCCGCGGTCCGGGTCTACGACGACTACGCCCACCACCCGACCGAAGTCAGCGCCACGCTCTCCGCGGTACGGGTGCTGCTGGAGCAAAGCGGGTCGGGCCGCGCGGTGGTGGTGTTCCAGCCGCACCTGTATTCGCGCACCAAAACCCTCGCCGCCGACTTCGGGCACGCGCTGGACGCCGCCGACGAGGTGTTCGTGCTCGACGTCTACGGCGCGCGGGAAAAACCGCTGGCCGGGGTCAGCGGGGCCAGCGTCGCCGAACACATCCACGTCCCGGTGCACTATCTGCCGGACATGTCCGCCGTCGCCCATACGGTGGCCGCCGCCGTCGGGCCGGGTGATGTCGTGGTGACGATGGGCGCCGGTGATGTGACCTTGTTGGCGCCGGAGATCGTCACCGCACTGCGGGTGCGGGCCAACCGCAGCGTGCCGGGCCGGCACGGAGCCCGGCGGTGACCGAGCCGGACGGCGGTCCGGTGACGGAACGCCCGGTGGCGGCGCCCGCCGCGGAGGGGCCGGGAGCGGCGGATCGGGCCGCCGCGGCCGAGGACGTGACCACCGCACCCGACCCCGCGCCGTCCGGCGAGGAAGAACAGCCTGACTTCGAAGGCCCGCGCCGGCGCGCGCGCCGGGAACGCGAAGAACGCCGGGCCGCCCAGGCTCGCGCCACCGCGATCGAGCTGGCTCGCCGCGAGGCCAAGCGCAAGGCCCGGGGCGCGCCGCCGGTCGATTCGGCGCCGCGGGGCACGGTGCGCGGCTTGAAAACAGCGCTGCTGCTGATGCTGTTGGCGGTGCTCACCGTCGCGTTGGGACTGGTGCTCTACTTCACGCCGGTGATGTCGGCGCGCAACCTCATCGTCGTCGGACTCGCCACCGTCACCCGGGAAGAGGTGCTCGACGCGGCCAAGATACGGCCGGGGATGCCGCTGCTGCAGGTCGACACCGACCGGGTCGCCGATCGGGTGGCCGCGATCCCGCGGGTGGCCAGCGCCCGGGTGCAACGTCAATACCCGTCGGCCCTGCGCATCACGATCGTGGAGCGGGTGCCGGTCGTGGTCAAGGACTATCCCGACGGGCCGCACCTTTACGACCGGGACGGGGTCGACTTCGCGGTCGCGCCGCCGCCTCCGGCGCTGCCGTACCTGGACGTCGACAACCCCGGGCCGTCCGACCCGGCGACCAAAGCCGCCTTGCAGGTGCTGACTGCGCTGCGCCCGGAGGTCGCCGGTCAGGTCGGCCGGATCGCGGCACCTTCGGTGGCGTCCATCACCTTGACGCTGACCGACGGCCGAGTGGTGGTGTGGGGCACCACCGACCACACCGAGGAGAAGGCGCAGAAGCTCGCGGCGCTGTTGACGCAGCCCGGGCACACCTACGACGTGTCCAGCCCGGACCTACCGACTGTCAAGTAGGCCGGCCCGGTTCCCGCGGCGGGCCGTTCGGCCGTCACGCAGGCGTGACGTTCGGCGTCGCGGGACGGAAATCGCCGGAAATCGCCGAAATTCGCCCGCGGCGCGTCGGCGCGCCTGCATCGTTCCCGGCCGTCGTCCCCATACCGTTCTGATCACGCGGAACTACTTGACATAACTCTAAATCTCTGGTTGAGGTTGAGGGTTTTCGGGCAAGCCAAGTAAATCCGCATCACGCCAGTCCCCATCACGGAGGAAGACGCAATGATGACCCCCCCGCACAATTACCTCGCCGTCATCAAAGTCGTGGGTATCGGCGGTGGCGGCGTCAACGCTGTCAACCGGATGATCGAGCAGGGCCTCAAAGGCGTCGAGTTCATCGCCATCAACACCGACGCCCAGGCCCTGTTGATGAGCGACGCCGACGTCAAACTCGACGTCGGCCGCGACTCCACCCGCGGCCTCGGCGCCGGTGCCGACCCGGAGGTCGGGCGCAAGGCGGCCGACGACGCCAAGGACGAGATCGAAGAGCTGCTGCGGGGCGCCGACATGGTGTTCGTCACGGCAGGTGAGGGCGGCGGGACCGGCACCGGTGGTGCGCCTGTTGTCGCCACCATCGCCCGCAAGCTGGGTGCGCTGACCGTCGGGGTGGTGACCCGGCCGTTCTCCTTCGAGGGCAAGCGGCGCGGCAACCAGGCCGAGAACGGTATCGCCGCGCTCCGGGAAAGTTGCGACACCTTGATCGTGATCCCCAACGACCGGCTGCTGCAGATGGGCGACGCCGCGGTCTCGTTGATGGACGCGTTCCGCAGCGCCGACGAGGTGCTGCTGAACGGCGTGCAGGGCATCACCGACCTGATCACCACCCCGGGTCTGATCAACGTGGACTTCGCCGACGTCAAAGGCATCATGTCGGGTGCCGGCACGGCGCTGATGGGCATCGGCTCGGCACGCGGAGAGGGTCGCGCGCTCAAGGCCGCCGAAACCGCGATCAACTCCCCGCTGCTGGAAGCGTCGATGGAAGGCGCCCAAGGCGTGCTGATGTCGATCGCCGGCGGCAGCGACCTGGGTCTATTCGAGATCAACGAGGCGGCGTCGCTGGTGCAAGACGCCGCTCACCAGGACGCCAACATCATCTTCGGGACCGTCATCGACGACTCGCTGGGCGACGAAGTGCGCATCACGGTGATCGCCGCCGGCTTCGAGGCCCTCGGACCCGGCCGCAAGCCGGTCGTGAGCACGCCTGCGCATGCCGCACCGACGCCTGCGCACGCCCAGACGATCGCGCCCGCCGCCGCCGGCAAGGTGACGTCGAGCATGTTCGAGCCGGCCGACGCGGTCAGTGTGCCGACACACACCAACGGCTCCACGCTGAACCTCGGCGGGGGCGACGACGAGGACGTCGACGTGCCGCCCTTCATGCGCCGCTGACGCCGACTGACTGCCTTTTCAGCGCGAACGTGCGTGTTCGAACACCGACACACCGGTAAGCGACGCGCAGCTGTGCACCCTGGCGGCGGCGGTGCGGATACTGGGCCAAGTGAGCTACCGGATCCGCCGTGTGACGACCACCCGGGCGGGCGGCGTCTCCGCGCCGCCGTATGACACGTTCAATCTCGGTGACCATGTCGGCGACGACCCGTCCGCGGTGGCGGCCAACCGCACCCGACTCGGTGAAGCCATCGGATTGGGCTCCGAGCGGGTGGTGTGGATGAATCAGGTGCACGGCGTTCGCGTCGCGGTGGTCGACGAGCCGCAGAGTGCCGCCGTCGGCGGCGAGGTAGGCACCGACGCGATGGTTACGCGCGCCCCGAGGCTGGCGCTGGCGGTGATCACCGCCGACTGCGTGCCGGTGCTGCTGGCCGACGCGCGGGCCGGTGTGGTGGGCGCAGCGCACGCCGGCCGGGTGGGTGCCCAACAGGGCGTCGTCGCCCGCACCGTGGAGGTGATGCAGTCGCTTGGTGCGCACCCTTCGGACATCTCCGCGCTGCTCGGGCCGGCGGTCAGCGGCCGGAACTATGAAGTGCCCGCTGCCATGGCCGACGATGTCGAGGCGACGTTGCCGCACAGCCGCACCACCACCGCCCGGGGCACTGCCGGAGTTGACCTGCGGGCCGGGATCGTCTGGCAGCTCAGAAGTTTGGGCGTCGACGCGATCGATGTCGACCCACGCTGCACAATGGCCGACCGCGCTTTGTTCAGTCACCGCCGTGCCGCACCGACGGGCCGGCTGGCGTCATTGGTGTGGATGGAATGACGGCGGTGCCGGCAGACAATTCTTCGCGGGCCAGCCGGAGATCCGAATTGGCCGACGCCTTGGCCGCGGTTCGCGACCGGCTTGCGGCGGCCGCCCAAGCGGCGGGGCGCAAAGTCGAAGAAATTGAACTGCTGCCGGTCACCAAATTCTTCCCGGCATCCGATGTGCAGACTCTGTTCGAATTGGGTTGCTCGTCGTTCGGCGAATCCCGCGAGCAGGAGGCGTCGGCGAAGATCGCCGAGGTGTCCGACGGGGCGAGTGCAGGCGCTGGAGCTATCCGCTGGCACATGGTCGGTCAGATCCAGCGCAACAAAACGCGGTCGCTGGCGCGTTGGGCGCATACGGTGCACTCGGCCGGCAGCGCACGGGTGGTCAGTGCGCTCGAACGCGCGGTGGGCGCCGCTCTGCAGGAAGGTGAGCGCAGCGGTCGGCTGCAGGTGTACCTGCAGCTCAGCCTCGACGGCGATGTGTCGCGCGGTGGTGTCGACATCTCCGTGCCCGGGGCGGTCGACGAACTCTGCGCCCAGCTGGCCGACTGCCCGCATCTGGAGTTGGTCGGATTGATGAGCATCCCGCCGCTGACCTGGGATCCCGAAGCAGCTTTTGCGCGTCTGCAAGCCGAACACGCGCGGGTGCTCGAGGCGCACCCGGGTGCGGTGGGCCTGTCGGCCGGGATGTCCGGCGACCTGGAAGCTGCTGTCGAACATGGTTCAACGTGTGTGCGTGTCGGTACCGCGCTATTGGGTCCTCGACCGTTACGGTCACCGTGAACAGTCACTGTAGTCACACCTTCATCACAGACACCGGATCACGAGCTTTCCCAGAAGGGTCACGCGATGAGCACACTGCACAAGGTCAAGGCCTATTTCGGGATGGCGCCGATGGAGGACTACGACGACGAGTACTACGAAGACCGTGCGCCCGCTCGCCCCGGTTACCCGCGGCACCGCGGCTTCGACGACGGCTACCGACAGTACGGGAATCCCGACGGCCCGGAGTACGACGACCCGCGCGGTGAGGCACCCGACTACCCCGGCCCAGGCGGTTTCCGCGGCGGTTACGGCGACGACCAGCGATTCCATCCGCGCGACTTCGAGCGCAGCGACCTGGCCCGGCCCCGCTTCGGCATGCTGCGCAACTCCACCCGCGGCGCCCTGGCGATGGACCCGCGCCGGATGGCGATGCTCTTCGAGGAGGGCAGCCCGCTGTCGAAAATCACCACGTTGCGGCCCAAGGACTACAGCGAAGCACGCACCATCGGCGAGCGCTTCCGCGATGGCACGCCGGTGATCATGGACCTGGTGACGATGGACAACGCCGACGCCAAACGGCTGGTCGACTTCGCCGCGGGCCTGGCTTTCGCGCTCCGAGGGTCGTTCGACAAGGTGGCCACCAAGGTGTTTTTGCTGTCACCGGCCGATGTCGACGTCACCCCCGAGGAGCGCCGCCGCATCGCTGAGACGGGCTTCTACGCCTACCAGTAGCCGACGGGCAAGGCAGGATGTGGGCCGGCCGCGGTAATCGGTAGGCTGGCGGTCGTCGCGCTGGTCGGCCGGCCGCGATGCCGGCCGCGGTGTCGGCTCATATGTCGGCAAGGTCACATCATCGTTCGGTAAGGTCGGGTTTTCGTTGGCGCTGTTCTTCCACATCATTGGATTCGCGCTGTTCGTTTTCTGGCTGCTGCTCATCGCCCGGGTCGTCGTCGAGTTCATCCGCTCGGTCAGCCGGGATTGGCGTCCGCGCGGCGCCACCGTGGTGATCCTGGAGGTCATCATGTCGCTGACCGACCCGCCGGTGAAGCTGCTTCGCCGGCTGATACCCCAGCTCACGATCGGTGCCGTCCGGTTCGACCTGTCGATCATGGTGCTCCTGCTCGTCGCGTTCATCGGCATGCAGGTCGCACTCAACGTCCGTGGCTGAACGGGTTCGCATCGGCTTGGTCCCGGCTTGGTAAAGACAGGTTCGGCCAAGCCATTTCGGGCGTAATACTCGAATGCTAAGACGCGTATTTGGTGTGTCTTAGTTTTTGAAAATAGGTCTTATTTGGCGGGCATATCGGCGACTTGCGGTTCTCTTGTGACAGGATGGACGCCAGTTGCAGTCCGGCAAGCGCACCGTTCTACACTTTCCTGATCTGTTTGAAGTACCAGACCCGAGGGGGCAGACAATGCCGCTTACACCAGCCGATGTCCACAATGTGGCGTTCAGTAAGCCGCCGATCGGTAAGCGGGGTTACAACGAAGATGAGGTCGACGCCTTCCTCGACTTGGTGGAAAACGAGCTGACTCGGCTCATCGAGGAGAATTCCGATCTGCGGCAGCGAGTCAACGAACTCGATCAGGAACTGGCCGGCGCCCGCTCCGGCAATGGCGCCGGTCAGACAACCGAGGCCATTCCGATGTACCGGCCGGAGCCGGAACCGGAACCCGAGCCCGAACCGGTCAGGCCTGCGCCCGAGCCGGTGGCGGCACCGGCGGCCGCTGCGGTTTCTACGGCGAGCAACGAGGAAAACGCGCTGCGAGCCGCCAAGGTGCTCAGCCTGGCCCAAGACACCGCAGACCGCCTGACCAGCACGGCCAAAGCCGAATCCGACAAGCTGCTCGCCGATGCCCGGGCCAACGCCGACCAGATTCTGGGCGACGCCCGGCGCGAAGCCGAGACCACAGTCTCCGAAGCCCGCCAGCGGGCCGACGCACTGCTCTCCGACGCACAGAACCGCTCCGAGACGCAGCTGCGGCAGGCGCAGGAAAAGGCCGACGCGCTGCAGGCCGACGCCGAACGCAAGCACTCCGAGATCATGGGCACGATCAATCAGCAGCGCACTGTGCTGGAGGGCCGCCTCGAGCAGCTGCGCACGTTCGAGCGCGAATACCGCACCCGGCTCAAGACCTACCTGGAGTCTCAGCTCGAAGAACTCGGTCAGCGCGGTTCGGCTGCGCCGGTGGACTCGAGCGCGAGCAACGAGGCCGGTGGGTTCAACCAGTTCAACCGGGGTAACAACTAGAAAGACCGACCCGGCACGCCCTGGCGGTGTGCAGGCAGCAGTGTGCCCCCGTCCGTCAAAGGATGATCGATGCTGATTATCGCGCTCGTGCTCGCGGTGATAGGTCTCGCCGCCCTGGTCTTCGCGGTCGTCACCAGCAATGAGTTCATCGCCTACATCTGCATCGCCGCCAGTGTGCTGGGCGTGGTCCTGCTGATCGTCGATGCGCTGCGGGAGCGGCAACGACGCGCGGCCGACGGCGGCAAACCGGACACCCTGGACCGTGCGGCCACCGAGGCCGAGCCCGGGACGGCCGTACCGGCCCGCGGTCAAGGCAGCGACGAGGACTACCCCGAGGACGCAGCAGGCGAGGTCGGGAACACGTCGGCTCACGGCAACGCATCGGGGGCCGGGGCGAGCGCCGAGCCCGGCGGCTCAGACGAATACGATCACGACCCCGCAGGCCAAGGCACCGCCGCCAAGGACAACCCGGACGATCCCGACTAGCTGGCGGTCAAGTTCGGCGGAGTGGCCAGCAGCCGGCGCACTTCGTCATCTGTTACTTGGTGGAAGTCGGCGAAGACTTGCCCGACGGCCTCGAAGTGGGCCGGCGTGACCGCGCAGACGACCTCGTCGGCTTCTCGGTTGAGCTGCTCGCACACCGCAGACGGGCCGACCGGCACTGCCACGACGATCGACCTCGGACCGACAGCACGCAGCGCGCGCACCGCGGCCAGCATGCTGGCGCCGGTGGCGATCCCGTCGTCGACGAGAATGACGGTCTTGTCGCGCGGGTCGGCGGGCGGCCGGTCGCCCCGATAGGCGTGCTCGCGTCGGCGTAACTCGACCGCTTCGCGATCGACCACCGCCCGGATCTGCTCGTTGCTGACGCCGACGCTGGCAATGACGTTGTCGTTCATCACGATGCCGCCACCGCTGGCAAGGGCACCCATCGCCAATTCGTCCCAGTGCGGCACGCCCAGTTTGCGCACCACGAAGACGTCGAGCGCGGCGGGCAACGCCGCGGCCACCTCCCAGCCCACCGGCACCCCCCCGCGCGGAAGGCCCAGCACCAGCAGGTCGTCCTTGCCCCGGTAGGACGCCAGCTCTTCGGCCAGCACACGACCGGCTTCCCGGCGGTTCCGAAAAGTCCGCCGGGGCGTTCGGCGAAGGAAGCCCGCCGGCATCACGTCGCTCCCGGCCGGCCTGCGTGGTGCAGCAGGATCTGGTCGACGCGCAACGCGATTTCACGGGCCGGCGTCATCTCACCGTCGAGCAGGTGGTCGGCGATCGATTTGCGAGTGAGGTTGTCAGCCATCTTGCCGGAAGGGGTACCCGCCGGGGCGCCGCGCGCACCACCGCCGCGCCGTTCGAAAACGGTGTCCGAGGGGGGACTTGAACCCCCACGCCCATTAATAGGGCACTAGCACCTCAAGCTAGCGCGTCTGCCATTCCGCCACTCGGACCAATCGATCGATCGGCAGCTAAGGCTATCGGATTGACCAGCACGACCCAACTCGCGCTGCCCGGTACTGGCAGTCGATGGTAGGAAAGGTGGTTGTGACGGCTGCACCCGGTGTTCCGGTCGACGAGGTCCCCGCAGTCGTCAGCCGACTGATCCAATTCGACACCACCAACACCGGTGATCCGGACACCACCAAGGGTGAGGCCGAGTGCGCCGGGTGGGTCGCTGCCCAACTCGAGGACGTGGGTTACCGCACCGAGTACGTCGAATCCGGCGCACCCGGCCGGGGCAATGTGATCGCCCGCCTGGCCGGGGCCGACAGTTCCCGCGGGGCGCTGCTCGTGCACGGCCATCTCGACGTGGTGCCGGCCCTGGCCGCCGACTGGAGCGTGCACCCCTTCTCCGGTGCCGTCGAGGACGGCTACGTCTGGGGACGCGGCGCCGTCGACATGAAGGACATGGTGGGCATGATGATCGTGGTCGCCCGCCACTTCCGGCAGGCCGGCGTCGTGCCGCCGCGCGACCTGGTGTTCGCCTTCGTCGCCGATGAGGAGAACGGCGGCAGCCTCGGGGCGCAGTGGCTGGTGGATCACCGGCCCGACCTTTTCGAGGGAGTGACCGAGGCGATCGGTGAGGTCGGTGGGTTCTCGCTGACAGTGCCGCGCCGCGACGGCGGCGAACGTCGGCTGTATCTGATTGAAACCGCCGAGAAGGGCCTGCAATGGATGCGGCTGACCGCCCAGGGCCATGCAGGACACGGCTCGATGGCCCATGACCACAACGTCGTCACCACGCTCGCCGAAGCGGTCGCACGGCTGGGCCGGCACCAGTTTCCGCTGGTGGTCCACGACGCCGTCACCGAATTCCTCACCGCGGTGGGGGAGGAGACCGGCTACACCTTCGACACCGAAGCGCCGGACCTGGAAGGTGCCGTCGAGAAGCTCGGGCCGATCGCCCGCATCGTCAAGGCCACCCTGCGCGACACCGCCAACCCGACGATGCTCAACGCCGGCTACAAGGCGAACGTGGTGCCCGCGATCGCACAAGCCGTCGTCGACTGCCGGGTGCTGCCCGGCCGGCTGGCGGCCTTCGAAGCTGAAGTCGACGAGCTGATCGGGCCGGACGTCACCCGGGAGTGGATCACCTCGCAACCCTCCTACGAGACGGCCTTCGACGGTGATCTCGTCGACGCGATGAACACCGCGCTGCTGGCCGCAGATCCCGACGCGCGGACGGTGCCGTACATGCTTTCCGGCGGTACCGACGCGAAAGCGTTCGCCCGGTTGGGGATTCGCTGTTTCGGTTTCATCCCGCTGCGGCTGCCGCCGGAACTCGACTTCGCGGCGCTGTTCCACGGCGTGGACGAGCGGGTACCCGTCGAGGCGCTGAAATTCGGCACCCAGGTGCTGGCCAATCTTCTACAACACTGCTAGCCCAACCACTCAGAGAGGACCGACCATGAGCGCATCGCCCGACCCGTATGCCGGGTTGCCCGAGCTGCCGACGTTTCAGCTGACGTCGTCGTCGGTCACCGATGGGCAAGCCCTGGCCAACGCCCAAGTCAGCGGCATCATGGGTGCCGGTGGCGAAGACGTCAGCCCGCAGCTGAGCTGGTCCGGCTTCCCGGAGGAGACCCGCAGCTTCGCGGTCACCGTCTATGACCCGGACGCCCCCACGCTGTCCGGGTTCTGGCACTGGGCCGTGGCCAACCTGCCCGCCGATGTCACCGAGTTGGGCGAGGGCGCCGGCGACGGCAGTGCGCTGCCCGGCGGGGCACTGACGCTGCGCAACGACGCCGGCCAACGCCGCTACATCGGGGCCGCGCCGCCGGCGGGTCATGGCCCGCACCGCTACTACATAACTGTGGCCGCCGTGGACGTCGAGAAGCTTGACCTGCCTGAGGACGCGACGCCGGCGTTTCTCGGCTTCAACCTGTTCCAGCACGCCATCGCCCGCGCGGTGATCCACGGCACTTACGAGCAGCAGTAGCGCTAGGAGCTGCGCGTGGCCGATCCGACGGCCTCGCCCAGCGAGCTGAACCCGCCGTCGCGGAGCCGTCGAGCTATTCCGTCATGGATGTGCTTGGCCCACCGGCCGCCTCCGTACACGAAGCCGGTATAGCCCTGCAGCAGCGAAGCGCCGGCGACGATGCGCTCCCACGCGTCGTCGGCGGTTTCGATGCCGCCGACGCTGATCAGCACCAGCCGGTCACCCACCCGGGGGTAGAGCCGGTGCAGTACCTCGGTGGCTCGCCGCGCTATCGGCGGCCCGGACACACCGCCGGGCCCCAGCCGCTCGACATCCGGGGTCGCCAGGCCGGCGCGGGACACCGTGGTGTTGGTGGCGACGATGCCGGCGACTCCCAGTTCGACGGCCAGGTCGGCGACTGCGTCGATTTCGGTGTCGGGCAGGTCCGGCGCGATCTTGACCAGCACCGGCGTCGCCGTCTCGGCCAGCACCGCGGACAGGATCGGACGCAGCGAGTCAACCGCCTGCAAGTCGCGCAGGCCGGGAGTGTTGGGCGAGCTGACGTTGACGACCAGATAGGTGGCGAGGGGACCGACGAGGCGGGCGCTGGTTCGGTAGTCGTCGACGGCGTCGGCCGCCGGGGTCACCTTGGTCTTGCCGATGTTGACCCCGACCGGCACATCCGGGCGGTGTCGGGCCAGCCGGATCGCCAACCGGCCGGCGCCCTGGTTGTTGAAGCCCATCCGGTTCAGTAGCGCCCGGTCCGCCGGCAGCCGGAACAGCCGCGGCCGCGGATTGCCGAGTTGCGGTTCGGCGGTAACGGTGCCTACCTCGGCGTAGCCGAATCCCAGTGCGCCCCAGCTGTGCAGGCCGGTGCCGTCCTTATCAAAGCCGGCAGCCAGCCCCAGCGGGCCCGGGAAACGCTCGCCGAACACGCTGCAGGCCAGGATCGGATCCGACGGCGACAGCCGCCGCCGCAGCAGCCGGCGCAGCGGAGCGACTGCGGTCAGCCCGCGCAGCACCGCGAACACCACCCGGTGAATGCTCTCCGGCGGCACCAGAAACAGCAGCCTGCGCAGCAGGCGATAGCTGCCCTGCCGGTTGTCGGTCCGAACGCTCACCTACAGCTCCGGCTGGTCGGGCCGCCTTGAGGTGTCGACCGGCGGTTTTCTCCGACGCAACAGCACCCGCCGACTCCCGTCGGTGTAGAGCCGCACGCGCGTCAGCTCCCAACCGCGGTATTCCGCCTCGATGGACAGCCGAGTGGACGCACTGACCCGTGTCACGTCCGGCGGCAGCCGCAACGGCGCCCACTCGTATTCGTCGGACATCTCGGTGTCCCACCCGGCCGGCAAGCTGCCACGTGCCGCGGTCAACGCCAGCCCACCGGCCGCTCGCTGATCCGGGCGACCCGGCCTGCCGCAAGGCACCGCTTGGCGTGCCGCTTGTCGCGGGCCGGCATAGTGGGGTGGCGCACGGTGAAGACAGGTACCTTTTCGACTGTTTCGACGGTGGACTCTCGTTGGTCAGATGTTAACCAAAGCATATCGGCGTGGCCCGGGATACCGATCGGATCGATAAGCGTGCATCCCCGGCCGGTGACGCGCAGGTTTACAGTTCGGGGACGGCGGGTAACGGACCGCACGTGACAAGCGAATGTCAGGCCGCACAGCAGATGGTCATAGTCGTATGACTGTCACCGCAGACCGTCGATTCGGTGGCTCGAACTTCACCATCGAAGACATGTCGACCGGGGTCTTCGCCAGCGGCTACGGCCAGGTCGGTGATGGTCGCAGCTTCTCTTTCCACATCGAACACCGATCGCTGATCGTGGAGATCTACCGGCCGCGCCTGGCTGGTCCGGTGCCGCAGGCTGAGGACGTCATGGCGAGGGCGAGCCGAAGCCTCGTCGACCTGGACGTCACCGACGAGCGCAGTCTGGCCGCCGCGGTGCGCGACTCGGTTGCCGCAGCGGCGACCGACGCGCGCTGACCTGACAGCGGGCCTGTTGCCCGGCCCGTGGCGGCCCACAGTCACCCGGTACGGTCGTCGTCGTGACTGCGGGCCCGGCGATGTCTTGGTGGCAGGTCATCGATTTGGCCGTCGTGCAAGGGTTGACCGAGTTCCTGCCGGTCTCGTCGTCGGGGCATCTGGCGATCGTCTCGCGGGTGTTCTTCGCATGCGACGCGGGTGCTTCGTTCACCGCGGTCAGCCAGTTGGGCACCGAGGCGGCGGTGCTGGTCTACTTCGCGCGTGACATCGTGCGCATCCTCAGGGCGTGGTTCAGTGGCTTGTTCGCCGGCTCGGCCGGCCCTGCTAACCGCGACGCCGACTACCGGATGGGGTGGTTTGTCATCATCGGCACCGTCCCGATCTGCGTGCTCGGGTTGCTGTTCACCGACCTGATCCGGTCCGGCGCGCGCAACCTCTGGGTGGTGGCTACAGCGCTGGTGGTCTTCTCGGCGGTCATCGCCGCCGCAGAACGGGTCGGGTCGCAGCAGCGGCACGTCGACCAGCTGAACTGGCGCGACGCCGTGGTTGTGGGTGCCGCGCAGACGCTGGCGCTGGTGCCGGGCGTGTCTCGCTCTGGGGCGACCATCAGCGCCGGCTTGTTCCTCGGGTTGGACCGCGAGTTGGCGGCGCGGTTCGGATTCCTGCTGGCCATTCCCGCGGTTTTTGCTTCCGGGTTGTTCTCGCTGCCCGACGCCTTCCACCCGGTACGCGAGGGGATGAGCGCGACGGGACTGCAGTTGCTGGTGGCCACTGGCATCGCTTTCGCGGTCGGCCTCGCCGCTGTGGCGTGGTTGCTGCGTTTCTTGGTGCGGCACAGCATGTACTGGTTCGTCGGCTACCGGGCGGTGGTCGGGTCGATCGTGCTGGGCCTGCTCGCGACCGGTGTGGTGGCCGCACATTGACCGTCCTGTTGTTGCGCCACGGCCGGTCCACGTCGAACACCGCCCACGTTCTGGCGGGCCGGACCGAAGGCGTCGACCTGGACGACAGAGGCCGCGAGCAGGCCGCCGAACTGGTCGGACTTCTTGCGCCGCTGCCGATCCGGGCGCTGGTGCGTTCGCCGCTGCTGCGCTGCCGGCGCACCCTGGAACCGCTTGCCGAAGCCATGAATCTCGAGCCCGTCGTCGATGAGCGGCTCGCCGAGGTCGACTACGGCCAGTGGACCGGCCGCACCATTGGCGAGCTGGCCAAAGAACCGTTGTGGGCGGTGGTTCAGGCCCATCCCAGCGCAGCGGTGTTCCCCGGCGGTGAAGGGCTGGCGCAGGTGCAGGCCCGCGCGGTGGCCGCGGTGCGCGACCACGACCGCCGGCTGGCCGAGCAGCACGACGGCGACACGCTGTGGGTGGCCTGCACGCACGGTGACGTCATCAAGGCCGTCCTCGCCGACGCGCTGGGCATGCACTTGGACAGCTTCCAGCGCATCACCGCCGACCCGGCGTCGATGAGCGTCATCCGCTACACCCCGTTGCGCCCATTCGTGCTGCACGTCAACCACACCGGCAACCGGTTGACCGCTGCGCTGACCGCATCGCCGAAACCCCAGGACGAGACGGCGTCCGGCGACGCGGTGGTGGGCGGCTCGACCGACTGATCGCGCCGCGTAATTACCTGGCAGTCGCAACTGCCGGTATTTTGGAATTGCCATGCCTCGCGCAATCCACGTCTTCCGCACACCCGACCGATTCGTCGCCGGGACCGTCGGGCAGCCCGGCAATCGGACGTTCTACCTGCAGGCGGTGCACGACTCCCGGGTGGTGTCCGTGGTGCTGGAAAAGCAGCAGGTTGCGGTGCTCGCAGAACGCATCGGGGCGTTGCTGCTCGAAGTGAACCGCCGGTTCGGTACGCCGGTGCCGCCGGAGACCAACGAGGTGGATGACCTCAGCCCGCTGATCACTCCGGTCGACGCCGAATTCCGGGTCGGCACCATGGGTCTGGGTTGGGACTCTGAAGCGCAGACGGTAGTGGTCGAACTGCTGGCCGTCACCGACGCCGAGTTCGATGCGTCGGTGGTGCTCGACGACACCGAGGAGGGGCCCGACGCTGTCCGGGTGTTCCTGACGCCGGAGTCGGCGCGCCAGTTCGCGACCCGCTCCAACCGAGTGATCTCCGCAGGCCGCCCGCCCTGTCCGCTGTGCGACGAACCGCTGGATCCCGAGGGACACATCTGTGCGCGCACCAACGGCTACCGGCGTAGCGCGTTGCTCGGGTCAGACGATGACCTCGAGGCCTGACGATCAGGAGGTGTTGCGGCGCGGCGACCTGACTGTCCTGGGACGGATTCGCTCTGCCAGCAACGCCACCTTCTTGTGCGAGTCGACGCTGGGTGAGCGCAGCGTGCACTGCGTGTACAAGCCGGTAGCCGGCGAGCAGCCGCTGTGGGACTTCCCGGACGGCACGCTGGCCGGCCGGGAAGTCGGCAGCTATCTGGTTTCTGCTCAGCTCGGTTGGCATCTAGTGCCGCACACCATCCTTCGGCACGGCCCGGCCGGTCGCGGCATGTTGCAGCTGTGGGTGGACCAGCCCGGCGACGCCCCGGACTCCGAGGCCGAACCCGGCCCTGACCTGGTGGATTTGTGCCCGGCGGGCAAGTTGCCGCCGGGCTACCTGCCGGTGTTACGCGCCTACGACTATGCCGGTGACGAAGTGATCCTGATGCACGCAGACGATGTGCGGCTGCGGCGGATGGCGGTGTTCGACGTGCTGATCAACAACGCCGACCGCAAGGGCGGCCACATCTTGCACGGTGTCGACGGCCAGGTGTACGGCGTCGACCACGGTGTCTGCCTGCACGTCGAGGACAAGTTGCGCACGGTGCTGTGGGGTTGGGCCGGCAAACCGATCGACGACGATACCCTGGCGGCGGTGTCCGGGCTCGTCGACGCGTTGTGCGGGTCCTTCGCCGACGTGCTGGCCCAGCACATCAGCGCCTCGGAGGTGGCGGCGCTGCGCCGGCGCGCCCGCGGGATGCTCGCCAACCCGGTGATGCCGGCCGCCGAGCGGCACCGTCCGATTCCGTGGCCGGCGTTCTGACCGCTCGCCGAGTGTGTGGGTTGTGTGCGCCGTTTCGCCGGATCAGCAACGACAAGCCCCACACTGTCGACGAACACCGCCGCGCCAGATCATTCGGCAATACTGGAGCGGTGATCCGGTCCCGCGGCCTGTCTGATGCGGCGTTGGCCGCCGAACTGGCGCTCGACGCCGGAAAGCTGCTGCTGGCGGTGCGCGCCGAAGTGGGTTTCGACTATCCGTGGATGCTCGGAGACATCGGTGACCGGCAGGCCAATTCCTTCCTGTTGCAGCGCCTGCGGGCGGAACGCCCGAACGATGCGGTGCTCAGCGAGGAAGCTGACGATGACCTGGCTCGCCTGCACGCCGACCGGGTGTGGATCATCGACCCACTGGACGGCACCAACGAGTTTTCGATACCCGGCTGCCGGGACTGGGCAGTGCACGTGGCGTTGTGGCAGCGGGACGCCGGACCGGGCGGTGCGATCACCGACGCAGCGGTGGCGCTGCCGGCGATCGGCGAGGTGTACCGCAGCGACACCGTCACGGCCGGCGCGTCAGTGCACTTCGGGCACTCCGGTCCCATTCGAATCACTGCCAGCGCACACCGCCCGCCGGCGGTGCTGTTCCGGCTGGCCCGGCGGTTGGACATCCAAATGGTGCGCATCGGCTCGGCCGGCGCCAAAGCCATGTCGGTGGTGCGCGGCGACACCGACGCCTACCTGCACGCCGGCGGCCAGTGGGAGTGGGACTCCGCGGCGCCCGCCGGCGTGGTGTGGGCAGCGGGCCTGCACGCGTCGCGGCTGGACGGCTCGCCGCTGATCTACAACCGGCCCAACCCGTATCTGCCGGACCTGCTGATGTGTCGGCGTGAGCTGGCCGACGTGCTGCTCGGCGTCATCCGCCTGGCCGGCTGACGACGTCGCACGGTCACCTACAGTCGTCGGTATGCACTCGTGGTCGGCCGCGCCTGTCCCGGCGCTGCCCGGGCGCGGCCCGGAACTGCGGCTGTATGACACGGCGGACCGCCAGGTGCGGCCGGTCACTGTCGGCCGCACGGCCACCATGTACGTCTGCGGGATCACGCCGTATGACGCCACCCATCTAGGCCACGCCGCCACGTACCTGACGTTCGATCTGATTCACCGGTTGTGGCGAGACCTCGGTCACGACGTGCACTACGTGCAGAACGTCACCGACGTCGACGATCCGCTCTTCGAGCGCGCCGAGCGCGACGGCGTGGACTGGCGCGACCTCGCCGCCCGCGAGGTCGCGCTGTTCTGCGATGACATGGCCGCGCTGCGGGTGCAGCCGCCGCATCAATACGTCGCGGCCACCGAAACGGTGGCCGAGATGATCGAGTTGGTGGAGAAGCTGCTGGCGTCCGGGGCGGCCTACGTCGTCGACGGCGCCGACTATCCCGACGTCTACTTCCGCTCCGACGCAACAGTGCAATTCGGTTACGAGTCCGGTTATGACCGCGACACGATGCTGCGGCTGTTCGCCGAACGCGGCGGCGACCCGGACCGGCCGGGCAAGACCGACCAGCTCGACGCGCTGGTGTGGCGCGCCGCCCGCCCCGGTGAGCCCAGCTGGCCGTCGCCGTTCGGGCCCGGCCGGCCGGGCTGGCACGTCGAATGCGCGGCGATTGCGCTCAGTCGCATCCACGGCGACCTCGACATCCAGGGCGGTGGCAGCGACCTGATTTTCCCGCACCACGAATTCACCGCCGCCCACGCCGAATGCGTCACCGGGGCAAGACGTTTCGCCCGTCACTACGTACACGCCGGCATGATCGGCTCGGACGGGCACAAGATGTCCAAGAGCCTCGGCAACCTGGTGCTGGTGTCCACCCTGCGCAGCCAGGGCGCCGAGCCGTCAGCAATCCGGCTGGGTCTGCTGTCCGCGCACTACCGTGCCGACCGCGGGTGGAACGCTGAGGTGCTCGCCGAAGCCGCCGCGCGGCTGCAGCGGTGGCGCGCCGCGACCGCGCTGACGGCCGGACCGGACGCCACCGACACGGTCGCCCGGCTGCGCCGCTACCTGGCCGACGACCTGAACACACCCAAAGCTCTTGCCGCCGTTGACGGTTGGAGCACCGACGCGCTGGACTACGGCGGGCACGACAGCGCCGCGCCGCGCGCGGTGGCCGCCGCGGTGGACGCCCTGCTCGGCGTGCAGCTGTGACGTGAAGCTAACGGTCACCGTCTCAGCGGTCGTTGCTCAAGATTCCGCGTTCCGGCGTGCGAACCAGGTGACCAGGCGCCCGAGGGCGATCAGCAGCAGCAGCAACACGATCAGCAGTAAAGCCGCATCGTAAGACAGGTCCTGGGCCGATTTCGACGGCAAGTTGTAGAAGGTCCAGATGGGGTAGGTCAAGTAAGCGACTGGTGAGTCGGTCAGTTCTGTAGTCGGGATGGAATCCGACCAGCCTGCCGTGTAAAGCATCGGTGCGGTCTCGCCGATCGCCACCGCAAGTGCCACCAGTACGCCGGTGACGACGCCGGGAATTGCGGACTTGAGCACGATCTTGCGCAGCATCCAACCGACCGGCAGCCCCAGTGCCTCCGCGCCCTCCCGGTACGACGTCGGTACCTGACCGAGCGCGGACTCGGTGGCCTTGGCGATATAGGGAATGCTCAACACCGACAGCACCAATACCCCGGCCGCCAGGGAAAACCCCCAGTCGAAATCCACCACGAGTGCCAGATACCCGACGTAGCCGAGCACGATCGACGGGATACCAGACAGCACCTCGTAGGCGCCGCGCAGGAGCGAGCGGGTTCGGCCAACGGCGAACTCGGACAGATAAATCCCGGTCAGCACGCTCACAGTGCCCGCCACCAGCATGACCCCGGCGCCCAAGACCGCGGTGCCTACGATGGCGTTCCGCAAACCGCCACCGCCGCCGTGGCTGTCCTCGACCAGCACGCTCCAGTGGAACACCGGCACCGCGCGACTGACGACTCCGATCAGCATCCACAACGTCGGGCCGATCACCGCAGCCAGACAGCAGAAGCAGGCCGCCCAGAACAGCGCATTGACGCATCTGCGCTGAACGGCGACCGACCGCAGTTCGCTCACCCTCAGATCCCTCGCCCCACCGGGAGGGCTGTACCCGATACGCGCCGCACCAGCGCACGAGCAGCCACATTCGTCAGCAGCGTGATCACCATCAGCACCAGACTCGCCTCGGCGAGGGTCTTCACCGCGAAATTGGTGGAGTCGGTCAGTGCCGAATCCAGTTGCGACACCACTGTGGCGGCGATGGTGGTCATGGTCGAGTAGATGTTGGCCGGCAGTGCGCCCAGCGCTGCACCGGACACCATGGCGACGGCCATCGTCTCACCCAGCGCACGTGCAAGTCCCAGAACCACAGCGCCGATGACGCCTCTGGACACCCACGGCAAGGTGACCCTTCGCGCGCACTCCCAATCTGTCATTCCCAGCGCTGTCGCTCCCTCGCGCGACAGCACCGGCACCTGCCGCATCAGGTCGCGGGTGGTGCTGGCAATGATGGGGATGACCATTACGGCCAGCACCAGACCAGACACCAGCATGCCTTCTCCGTTGCCGGTGTCACCGCGAAAGTAGTTCAGCACCGGTACATCCGGAGCGTTACGGGCGATCAGCGGAGCGATGCGATGCGCAACGAACGGCCCGAATGTCATTGCGCCCCATAGCCCGACGATGACACTGGGGATGCCGGCGAGCAATTCGAGCACCATGCCGACGGCCGAGGCGAGACGCTTTGGCAACCGGTCCACTATTGCCAACGCCGCTCCGATGGATACCGGCACAGCGATGACCAAGGCGATCACAGAGCTGACAAGGGTGCCCACGATGAGCGGTAAAGCCCCGTAGTAAGCGCCTTCCGGATGTGGCACACCGTCGGTGACTTCGGTGTTGCCGTAGAGGTTTCCCGGGTTCCATTCGGTAGCCGTGAAAAAGTGCAGCCCGTTGAGCCTGATCGCAGGGAGTGCCTCGATGACGAGGGTCGTCAGCACGAACACCAGCGCGAGCAGTGGGATTACCGCAGCGGCCCCGCCGGCGCAGCGAACGACGAAACCGGCGCGGCGCAGTTCGCGGATGCGGCTGCGTAAGGGCGGCGAGCCGCTCAAGCCGTCTGACGCAGGCAGTTGCGTGGGAAGAGTCAACGAATCTGGTTAGCCCGTGATCTTGGCGATCTGTGCGTCGGACAACTTCACCACCGATGCCGGCAGCGGCTGAAAGTGAACCTTGTCCAGAAACGCGGGGCTGTTGCCATCGGTCACAATCCAGTGCAGAAACGCTTGCAGCGTCTGTGCGGTGGCGGCGTCTTTCTGGCTGCCGTAGACAACGGCGTACTCATAGTTGACGATCGGGTAGCCGTCGGCGGCGGGACCGTTGATCAGCGAGATCACCTGATTGGCCGGCGTCTGCGGGCCGAACCCGGCAGCCTCTGCTGGAATGCTCTGAGCATCGGGCAGCAGGTACTTACCGGAGGCATTGGCCAGCTGGGCCTCGCCCAGTCCTCGCTGATTGGCCTTATCGAGGTAGCTCATGCCGATGTAGGCGACGCAACCAGGAGTCTCGGCGCAACCGGTCACCATGCCGCCGGCACCGTTCTCACCGAGCGCGCCCGGAACCGCGGGAAAGTCGACGGTGGTGCCGAAGCCGGGCGACTTACCCCAGCCGTCGGGGTCTTGCTTAGACAGGTACTGGGTGAATACGAAAGTGTCGCCTGCTCCGTCGGAACGGTGTAGCGGAACCACCGGCGTGGCGGGCAAATTGACCCCGGAATTCAGGGCGGTGATCTGCGGGTCGTTCCAGGTCTTAATCGTGCCGCGATACATCGCCGCCAGCACTTTGCCATTCAGCTTCACATGGTCGGTGACACCGGGCAGGTTGTAGTGAACCTGCTCAGCGGCGATGGCCAGTGCGATGTTCATCACTCCTTTATGCGCAGATATGTCACCCTCGGACAGATACGCGCCGGAAGCACCGATGTCGACCGTCCGGGCAATCGCTTGGGAGATCCCGGCGCCGGACCCGGTGGACGCGGTGTTGATCGTGACGTTGGGATATTTGCCGTGATAGGCGTCGCGCCACTCGTTGATCAGCGGGTACAGCTCCGTCGCACCCGTTTCGGACAACGTCACCTGCGATGTCGCGGGCGTGGTGGCGACGCTACCGGTGGATGCCCCTGGGTTCGACTGAGTCGACTTCCCGCCGCAGGCGGCGGTAGCCAGGACCAACGCAGCGGCTGCCAAGAACGGGCATAAACGAAACTTCAACCGCCTCAACCTTTCTCTCTATCTTTTCATTGCGCCGTCTGCCTCGTTGGACCCGACGCACCTTCCTGTGACACCGGAAAGCACGCGGTCGCCGAACAGTCCGGAGACGTAGTCAACGGTTTCCGCCTGCTTCGGCGACAGGAACAACTGTTCGGTCGGTCCCTCCTCGACCAGCCTGCCGTCGAAGAACAAGGCAGTGCGATCACCGATCCGGGCGGCCTGGGCCAGATCGTGGGTGACCAGGACCACGGTAAGGCGGTTGGTGAGTGAGCGAAGGAGCCCTTCGATCTTCCCGGTCGTGGTCGGGTCCAGTGACGAGGTGGGCTCGTCGAGCAGCAGCACTTCCGGGTGAACCGCGAGCGTACGGGCCAGGCATAGCAGCTGCTGCTGGCCACCGGAGAGGCGGAACGGGGAATCGTCGAGCCGGTCCTTGACCGCATCCCAGAGCCCTACCTCGGTGAGCCGAGCCTGCGCAACGTTCTTCATTTCCTTGCGCGGCACCATCTTGTGAGCACGCACACCGGCGACCACATTATCCATAATCGACATGGGAAAGGGATTAGGGCGCTGGAAGAGCATGCCGACCCGTCGCCGAAAGTCCATGAGGTCCTGGGTTTCGAAAATGCTCCGCCCGTTCAACAGGATGTCGCCGCTGTACCGGTATCCGGGGACTTTGTCGTTCATCCGATTCAGGCTGCGCAGGAAGGTGGTTTTGCCTGAGCCGGTCGGACCCAGTAAGGACGTGACCCCATGCGCCGAAAAGTCAAGGGTTACCTGATCGAGGACCGTTTTGGCGCCGAAACCCAGGGTGAGGTTAACCGCCCGCATGACCGGGGGAGCAGCGGCACCGGACTCGGTGTCGAGTGGTTCGCGGTGCATCAAGATCCGATGATACGTCGTGGCGCCACGCTGGCGGGTGACCGCCGTAATGTTCCGTTCATCTGCCGATAATTTGTATATTCACGGTGGGTTCACCTGTTCGTTGCCGGGCCTTGGCTCGCCTGGGCGATCGGGGGGCCCGTCGCTCCGGTTCTGGTATAGGAGTTGCGTGAGATTTGACCGATGTAGCGCTGCGCTGAGCCTGCTGGCCATCAGCGCGATGGTGTTGTCAGGATGCGGTAGCAACTCCAAACCCGCCTCGGCGCCGGTGGATTGCGGCGGTAAGAACGTACTCAAGGCCAGCGGCGCGACCGCGCAGGAGAACGCGATGGAGCAATTCGTGTACGCCTACGTTCATGCCTGTCCGGGGCACACGCTGGACTACAACGCCAACGGCTCGGGCGCCGGAGTGACGGACTTCATCAACAACGAGACGGACCTGGCGGGTTCGGGCGACCCATTGAACCCATCGAAAGGTCAGAATGACCAGGCGGCAGCCCGGTGCGGTTCGCCGGCGTGGGATCTGCCCACCGTGTTCGAACCGATTGCGGTCACCTACAACATCGACGGGGTCAATTCGCTGAAGCTGGACGCGTCTACGACGGCAAAGATCTTCAATGGCGGTATCACCAAGTGGAACGATCCGGCGATCACCGCGCTCAACGCTGGGGCCAACTTGCCGGCAACGCCTATCCACGTGTTCTTCCGCAGTGACCGATCCGCTAATTCGTCGAATTTTCAGCAATACCTCGATGCCGCGTCCGATGGCGCGTGGGCAAAGGGCGCCGGCCAGTCGTTCAAAGGGGGCGTCGGTGACGGCGCCGCCGGGGATAACGGCACGTCGGCCGCCGTGCAGAACACCGATGGGTCGATCACCTACAATGAATGGTCATTTGCGGTCGGCAAGCAGTTGAGCATGGCTCAGATCATTACATCGGCGGGTCCAGACGCGGTGTCTATCACGACTGACTCGGTCAGCAAGACCATCAGCGCGGCCAAAATCGTCGGGCAGGGCAACGACTTGGTGCTGGACTTGTCGTCGTTCTACAAACCAACCCAGCCGAATGCGTACCCGATCGTGGAGGCGACCTATGAGATCGTCTGCTCGAAGTATCCGGATTCCGCGACCGGCACGGCAGTGAAGGCGTTCATGCAAGCCGCGATCGGTCCGGGCCAAGACGGCTTGGACCAGTACGGATCGATTCCGCTGCCGAAATCATTCCACTCCAGACTTGCGACGGCGGTCGATGCCATCTCTGGCTGAAATCAAGGAGCGTCGACCGTGAGCGGCAATGAGTCGGGTTCGCGGGTGGGGTCTCGATTCGGGCCCTACCAGCTCGTGCGGTTACTGGGCCACGGCGGGATGGGCGAGGTTTATCTGGCCGAGGACACCCGCAAGCGCCGGATGGTGGCCTTGAAACTGATCTCCCAGCATTTCTCCGGCAACCCGGTGTTCCGGGCACGTATGCAGCGTGAAGCCGACGCTGCGGGCCGGCTGACCGAGCCGCATGTGGTACCGATCCACGACTACGGCGAAATCGACGGCAAGTTCTACGTAGAGATGCGGCTGATCGACGGCACTGATTTGTCCACGCTGTTGAAACGTTCCGGGCCGTTGAATCCGGCGCGGGCAGTGGCCATCGTGAGCCAGATCGCCGCGGCGCTGGATGCCGCGCATGCGTCGGGCGTCACGCACCGCGACGTCAAGCCGGAAAACATTTTGGTCACCGGGAATGACTTTGCCTATCTTGTCGATTTCGGCATCGCCCGTGCCGCCGCCGATCCCGCGTTGACTCAAACCGGCCTGGCGATGGGGACCTACAGCTACATGGCCCCGGAGCGGTTCAGCGGCAATGACGTCACTTATCGCGCTGATGTCTATTCACTGGCCTGTGTTTTGGCCGAGTGTCTGACCGGGGCGCCTCCGTTTGCGACCGACAGCGTCGAACGGGCGGTCGCCGCGCATCTCACAGAACCTCCACCGCGGCCCAGCCAACTGCGGCCCGGGAGAGTGCCGGTGGCTTTCGATCAGGTGATTGCCACCGGCATGGCCAAAAACCCCGAGGAGCGCTATCGCACCGCCGGTGACCTGGCCGCCGCCGCGCATGAAGCATTGACGGCAGCTGAGCAATACCAGGCCGCAACGATTGTGCGTCGAAGCGAAGAATCGCCGCCACCGGCCGGCGCCGACATGGGGCCGGCGGGTGTCGAGGCTCCGACCCAGGCGAGGGCGTACTCACGGTCTCCCGCTCCACCAATTCAGCGACCGCAACCGCCGCCTCCGGCGGCCACGAGTGGCGATTGGCCGAGCCAGCCCAGAATCCCTGCGGCGGTGGGCTCCGCGTACACGCCAGATTTCAGTCCGACCGGTGAGCCACGCGAAAAGCGCAAGCGGCGGATCCTCGTGGGTGCGGCCGTGGTCAGCCTCATCGCCGCCATCGTCATCGGTTACCTGATACTGCGGCCCTCGCATCATGAAGGCTCATGGACGACGGCGTCCGGCCAGACCGTCCTTCCGTTCACCGGTATCGATTTTCGCCTTTCGCCAGGCGGGGTAGCGCTGGACAGCAGCGGCAACGTGTACGTCACCAGCGAGGGCATGTACGGCCGGGTGGTGAAGTTGCCGTCCGGGTCAAGCACCTCCACGGTGCTGTCGTTCCACGGCCTGTACCAGCCGCAGGGGCTGGCGGTGGACTCCGCCGGCGCCGTGTACGCCGCCGACTTCAACAACAAGGTTGTGAAGCAGGAGCCCGGGTCGAATAAGCAGATTGCGCTGCCGTTCACCGGCCTCAATTATCCCGAGGGTGTAGCGGTGGACGGCGCCGGTGCGGTCTACGTGGCCGATCGGGGCAACAACCGGGTGGTGAAGTTGGATGTCGGCTCGAACACCCAGACTGACCTGCCGTTCACCGGTCTGAATGACCCGGATGGTGTGGCAGTCGATACCGCCGGCAGCGTCTACATCACCGATACCGATAACAACCGGGTGCTCAAGTTGGCGGCTGGGTCGAACACGCAGATCGAGTTGCCGTTCACTGGCGTCACCGTGCCCTGGGGTATAGCGGTCGACGAGGGTGGCAGCGTCTATGTCACCGAACACGACAACAACCAGGTGCTCAAGCTGACGCCCGGGTCAAGCACTCCGACCGTGCTGCCGTTCGCCGGTCTCAACACGCCGTTAGGGGTGGTGGCCGATCGTGCCGGAAACGTCTACGTCGCCGACCGAGGCAACGACAGAGTAGTGAAGCTGGCGGCGCGTTAGCGCCCGAAACCGGGCCGGCGCCGGCGCAGGTAGCGCTCGAATTCCGCGGCCAGCGCGTCGCCGTCGATCTTGCCCAGCGCCTCGTGCATGTCCACCTCGGCGTCGCCGCGCTGCTCCAGCGACTGCACGTACTCGGCAATCTCCTCGTCGTCGGCGGTCATCTCGCTGACCGCCTGCTCCCACTCCTCGGCCTGGGCGGGCAAGTCGGCCAACGGCACCTCGATATCGAGCACATCCTCCACGCGGCGCAGCAGCGCCACCGTCGCCTTGGGGTTCGGGGGTTGCGACACGTAATGCGGCACCGCTGCCCAGAACGTCACCGCCGGGATACCCGCGGCCACGCAGGCGTCCTGGAACACTCCGGCGATACCGGTAGGGCCCTCATAGCGGGTTTCCTCCAGGCCGAATCGCCGCGCCGACTCCGGGGAGTAGGCGGCGCCGGACACCGGCACCGGCCGGGTGTGCGGCGTGTCCGCAAGCAGCGCGCCCAGGATCACCACGGTGTCGACGTTCAGTTTGTCGGCGATCGCCAGCAACTCGGCGCAAAACGTGCGCCACCGCATGTTCGGCTCCACGCCGTGCATGAGCACGATGTCGCGGTCGCTGCCCGGTGGCCGGCAGTGCGAAATCCGCATTGCCGGCCACACCAGTTCCCGGGTGACCCCGTCGACCTGGCGGATCACCGGGCGATTGACCTGGTAGTCGTAGTAGGCCTCGTCGTCGATCTCAACGATCGGGTCGGCCTCCCAGATGGCGTCCAGGTGCTCGAGCGCGTCGCTGGCCGCGTCGCCGGCATCGTTCCAGCCCTCGAAAGCCGCCACGACGATCGTGTTGCGCAGTTCGGGCAGCGCGGCGCCGCCATCGGCCGGAGTCACGTGTTTCAGCCTAAGGGTTGACGCTCAGCAAGGACGGCGATGCGTTCGAACGGCGCAGCTAGGCCACTGAAATCGATAGGCCAGCTATCCTTACGCGGATGACTCCTGCCGATCACGATTACGACACCGACCTGCTGACGACCCTCTCCGAGCGGGTCGTCATTGGCGACGGCGCCATGGGCACCCAACTGCAGGCCGCGGATCTCACCCTCGACGACTTTCGCGGGCTCGAGGGCTGCAACGAGATCCTCAACGAGACGCGCCCCGACGTGCTGGAAACCATTCACCGCGGCTACTTCGAGGCCGGCGCCGACGCGGTGGAGACCAACACCTTCGGCTGCAACCTGTCCAATCTGGGTGACTACGACATCGCCGACAAAATCCGCGAACTTGCGTACCGTGGCACGGCGATCGCCCGCGTCGTCGCCGACGAACTCAGCACCACCGAACGCAAGCGCTACGTGCTGGGTTCGATGGGGCCGGGCACCAAGCTGCCCACCCTCGGGCACACCGAGTACGCGGTGATCCGCGACGCCTACTCCGAGGCGGCGCTGGGCATGCTGGACGCCGGCGCCGACGCGATTCTGATCGAGACCTGCCAGGATTTGCTGCAGCTCAAGGCCGCGGTGCTGGGCTCGCGCCGGGCGATGGCCCAGTTGGGCCGGCACATCCCGGTGTTCACCCACGTCACCGTCGAAACCACCGGCACCATGCTGCTCGGCAGTGAGATCGGGGCGGCGCTGACGGCCATCGAGCCGCTGGGCGTCGACATGATCGGGCTGAACTGCGCGACCGGGCCCGCCGAGATGAGCGAGCACCTGCGTCACCTGTCCCGCCACGCGCGCATCCCGGTGTCGGTGATGCCCAACGCCGGGCTGCCGGTGCTGGGCGCCAACGGCGCCGAATATCCGCTGACCCCGGACGAGCTGGCCGAGGCGCTGGCCGGGTTCATCGCCGACTACGGCCTGTCGCTGGTCGGCGGGTGCTGCGGCACCACACCGGAACACATCCGGCAGGTCGCCGCCGCGGTGGCGTCATTCAACGACGGCACGGCGCAGCGGGGCCGCCGCAACATCACCCACGAGCCGGCGGTGTCGTCGCTGTACACCGCGATCCCGTTCGCCCAGGACGCCTCGGTGCTGGTGATCGGTGAACGCACCAACGCCAACGGGTCCAAGGGTTTCCGCGAGGCGATGATCGCCGAGGACTACCAGAAGTGCCTGGACATCGCCAAAGACCAGACCCGCGACGGTGCCCACCTGCTGGACTTGTGCGTGGACTACGTGGGACGCGACGGCGCGGCGGACATGGCGGCGCTGGCCAGCCGGCTGGCCACCGCCTCGACGCTGCCGATCATGCTGGACTCTACCGAAACCCCGGTGCTGCAAGCCGGTCTGGAGCACCTCGGCGGGCGCTGCACCATCAACTCGGTCAACTACGAAGACGGTGACGGGCCGGAGTCCCGGTTCCACAAGACGATGGAACTGGTCGCCGAGCACGGTGCCGCGGTGGTGGCGTTGACCATCGACGAGCAGGGCCAGGCCCGCACCGCCGAGAAGAAGGTGGAGATCGCCGAGCGGTTGATCGCCGACATCACCGGCAACTGGGGGGTCGACGAGTCGTCGATCCTGATCGACACCCTGACGTTCACCATCGCCACCGGCCAGGAGGAGTCCCGCAAAGACGGCATCGAAACCATCAAGGCGATCCGCCTACTCAAGCAGCGCCACCCCGACGTGCAGACCACGCTGGGGCTGTCCAACATTTCATTCGGTCTCAACCCCGCCGCCCGCCAGGTGCTCAACTCGGTGTTCCTGCATGAATGCCAGGAAGCCGGCCTGGATTCGGCGATCGTGCACGCCTCGAAGATCCTGCCGATGAACCGGATTCCCGTAGAGCAGCGCGACGTCGCGCTGGACCTGATCTATGACCGGCGCCGAGACGAGTACGACCCGTTGCAGGAGCTGATGCGGCTGTTCGAAGGTGTGTCGGCGGCGTCGTCGAAGGAGTCGCGCGCTGCAGAACTGGCTAAGCTGCCGCTGTTGGAACGGTTGGCGCGGCGCATCGTCGACGGCGAACGCGACGGCCTGGAAGCCGATCTGGACGAGGCGATGACCCAGAAGCCCCCGCTGGCGATCATCAACGAGAACCTGCTGGCCGGCATGAAAACCGTCGGTGAGCTGTTCGGGTCCGGTCAGATGCAACTGCCGTTCGTGCTGCAGTCAGCCGAGGTGATGAAAACCGCGGTGGCGTACCTGGAACCACACATGGAAAAGGACGACAACGATTCCGGCAAGGGCCGCATCGTGCTGGCCACCGTGAAGGGCGACGTGCACGACATCGGCAAGAACCTCGTCGACATCATTCTGAGCAACAATGGCTATGAGGTGCTCAACATCGGCATCAAGCAGCCGATCGCGAGCATTCTCGAAGTGGCTGAAGACAAAAGCGCCGACGTGGTCGGCATGTCGGGTCTGCTGGTGAAGTCCACCGTGGTGATGAAGGAGAACCTCGCGGAGATGAACACCCGCGGGGTGGCTGAGAAGTTCCCGGTGCTGCTCGGCGGTGCTGCGCTGACCCGCAGCTACGTCGAAAACGACCTCGCCGCGATGTACGAAGGCGAAGTCCACTACGCGCGAGACGCCTTTGAAGGCCTGAAGCTGATGGACACCATCATGAGCGCCAAGCGGGGCGAGGCGCCCGACGTCGACAGCCCGGAAGCGGTGGCCGCGCGGCAGAAGGAAGCCGAACGCAAAGCCCGCCACGAGCGGTCCAAACGTATTGCAGCGCAGCGCAAAGCGACCGAGCAGCCGGTCGTGGTGCCGGAGCGCTCCGACGTCGCTACCGATGTGGAGGTGCCGGTACCGCCGTTCTGGGGCTCGCGCATAGTCAAGGGCCTGGCGCTGGCCGAATACACCGGACTACTCGACGAACGTGCGCTGTTCCTGGGGCAGTGGGGTTTGCGCGGGGTGCGCGGCAACTCCGGTGTTCAAGGCCCCAGCTACGAGGAGCTGGTGGACACTGAGGGCCGGCCGCGGTTGCGGTACTGGGTAGACCGGCTGTCCACCGACGGGGTGCTCGCCCACGCAGCGGTGGTGTACGGCTACTTCCCGGTGGTCTCTGAAGGCGACGACGTCGTCCTGCTCACCGAACCGCGTCCCGACGCCGAACAGCGGTTCCGCTTCACCTTCCCGCGCCAGCAGCGGGACCGGTTCTTGTGCATCGCCGACTTCATCCGGCCGCGCGACATCGCGGTCAGTAAGGGTCAAGTCGATGTGATGCCGTTCCAGCTGGTGACGATGGGGCAGCCGATCGCCGACTTCGCCAACGAGTTGTTCGCCGCGAACTCCTACCGTGACTACCTCGAAGTGCACGGCATCGGGGTGCAGCTCACCGAGGCGCTGGCCGAGTACTGGCACCGGCGCGTGCGCGAGGAGCTGCGGTTCTCCGGTGACCGCGCGATGTCGAGTGAGGACCCGCAGGCGAAAGAGGACTACTTCAAGCTCGGCTACCGCGGCGCCCGGTATTCCTTCGGGTACGGCGCCTGCCCCGATCTGGAGGACCGGGTGAAGACCATGGCGTTGCTGGAACCCGAACGCATCAGGGTGTCCTTGTCAGAGGAGTTGCAGCTGCATCCCGAACAGTCGACCGACGCCTTCATCCTGCACCATCCGGAAGCGAAGTACTTCAACGTCTGACATGGCTGCTGATGGTGCCAACCAGGCTCTGGAACCGACGAGCCACCCACTGACCACATCGGCGGAAGGTCTGCCTTCAGATCGGCACGCCGCCCGGCGCGCGGTGCGGGCCGCCCTGCATTACGCGTCGGTGGCCGCCATCGGTGGTCTGCTGTTCGGTTACGACATCTCGGTGACCAACGGCGCGATCAGGGGGCTGGCGGCCGACTTCCGTCTCGGCAACGCGCTGCTGGGTTTCGCGGCGGCCGCCGCGCTGCTGGGGGCTGCGCCCGGGGCGATGATCGGCGGACGGATCGCCGACCGGATGGGCCGGCTGGCGATGATGAAGCTGGCGGCGACGCTGCTGGTCGCGTGCGGGCTGGGTACCGGTCTGGCCGGCAACATCTCGACGTTCATCGCTTTCCACACCGTCGGCGGTATCGGAATCGGGGTGGCCTCGGTGGCCTCCCCGGCCTACATCGCCGAGATCTCCCCGCCGCAACTGCGTGGCCGGCTCGGCTCACTGCATCAACTGGGCATTGTGTTCGGCATCTGCGGATCGTTGGCGGTGAACTGGGTGCCCCTGCACCTCGCCGGCGGTGCCAGTGGGCACCTGTGGTTGGGGTTAGCCGCCTGGCGCTGGACGTTTCTCGGCGAAGTGATCGCCGCCACGGTCTACGCGGCGCTGATTTTCACCATCCCGGAGTCGCCGCGCTATCTGGTCGCCCGGGAACGCTTGGCCGATGCCCGGCAGGTGCTGTCCAAGCTGCTCGCCGCACGCGACGTGCAGCCGACCCTGAATCGGATAGCCGAAACGCTGCACCAGGACAGGCCGCCGGCGTGGCGCGATCTGCGCGCACCCACCGGCGGGTTGTACCCGGTGGTCTGGTCGGGTGTGGGCCTGGCTGTCGCGCAGCAGTTCGTCGGCATCGCGGTGATCTTCTTCTACTCCCGGGTGTTGTGGGAGGCGGTGGGATTCGGCGAGTCGTCGGCGTTCACCATCGCCCTGGTGACCTCGATCGTCAACGTGGCCATCACGTTGCTGGCGATCGTGCTGATCGACCGGGTGGGCCGCCGGCCGATGCTGCTGGCCGGATCGACCGGGATGGCCCTGATGCTTGCCACGTTGACCGTCGTGTTCAGCCGGGCCCCGATCGTCGACGGCCGTCCGCTGCTGGCCGGCTCTGCGGCGTTGATCGCGCTGGTGGCGGCCAACCTGTTCGTCGTCGCGTTCGCGGTGTCGTGGGGACCGATCCTGTGGGTGCAGCTGGGCGAGATGTTTCCCAACCGCATCCGGTCCGCGGCCCTGGGCCTGTCAGCGGGCGTGCAGTGGGTGGCGAACTGGACGATCACCGTCACGTTCCCGGTGTTGCGTCAGGCGCTGGGACTCACCTACGCGTTCTACACCCTGTGCGCTGTGCTGTCGTTCATCTTCGTGTGGCGGTGGGTCCGGGAAACCACCGGGGTGTCGCTGGAGGACATGCACGCCGCATGACGGCGGGCGCAGGTACGTGAAACAATCGCTGGCCGTGAAGACCTTCGAGGATCTGTTCGCCGAACTCGGTGAGCGCGCTCGCACCCGGCCGCCCGGCAGCGCCACCGTGGCCGCGCTGGATGCCGGGGTGCACAGCGTGGGCAAAAAGATCTTGGAAGAGGCCGGTGAAGTGTGGTTGGCCGCCGAACACGAATCCGACGACGCCCTCGCAGCAGAAATCAGCCAGTTGTTGTACTGGACACAGGTGCTGATGGTCGCCCGCGGTCTGACACTCGACGACATCTACGGGAAACTGTGATGGCTGCGACGCTGCGGGTGGCGGTACCCAACAAAGGTGCGTTGAGCGAGCCGGCCATCGAGATCCTCACCGAAGCCGGATACCGCCGCCGCGCAGATCCCAAAGACCTCTCGGTCATCGACCCACACAACAATGTCGAATTCTTCTTCCTGCGGCCCAAAGACATCGCGACTTATGTCGGGTCCGGCCAGCTCGACTTCGGCATCACCGGACGCGATCTGTGGCGCGAGTCCGATGCGCCGGTGCGCGAACGCCTGGCACTTGGCTTCGGGGCGTCAAGCTTCCGGTATGCCGCCCCGGCCGGTCGGGACTGGAAGATCGAAGATCTCCCCGGCCGGCGCATCGCCAGCGCCTACCCGAACCTGGTGCGAAAAGATCTCGCAGCCAGGGGGATTGAGGCGACCGTGATTCGCCTCGACGGCGCCGTGGAGATTTCCATCCAGCTCGGCGTGGCTGATGTCATCGCCGACGTGGTGAGCTCGGGTCGCACGCTGAGCGTGCATGAGCTGGTGGCCTTCGGGGAGCCGCTGTGTGATTCGCAGGCTGTGCTCATCGAAAGTGCCGAATCGGTGGAAGACGGCCCGAGTGCCGCCGCGCGCAACCAACTGGTGGCCCGGGTGCAAGGTGTGGTGTTCGGTCAGCAGTACCTGATGCTCGACTACGACTGTCCGCGTGCGGTTGTCGATGACGCCACCTTGCTCACACCGGGATTGGAGTCGCCGACGATTGCCCCGCTCGCCGACCCCGACTGGGTGGCGGTACGCGCGCTGGTGCCGCGCCGCGGCGTCAACGAAATCATGGACGGATTGGCCTCGATCGGCGCCAAGGCGATTCTGGCCTCCGACATCCGGTTCTGCCGTTTCTGACTTGCCGTGCACCGGCGGCATGACCGTTGCTGTGTTAGCGTCCGGCTAGAGCCGATTCACCCAGCTCGACTGCTGCCGGAAAGGTCACCGTGACGCACCTTTACGTTTTGCTGCTGGCTCTGCTGATCGGCGTCGTTGCCGGTCTGCGTTCCCTTACCGCACCCGCCGTCGTCTCCTGGGCTGCGTATCTGCACTGGATCAACTTGAGCGGGCATTGGCTGTCCTGGGTCGGGCACCTGATCACCGTCCTCATCTTCACCGCGCTGGCAATCGGTGAACTGGTGGTGGACAAACTGCCCAAGACGCCCGCCCGTACCGCGCCGCCGTCCTTCGCGGCCCGCATCGTTTCCGGTGCGTTCTCCGGGGCCGTGCTCGGCACCGCCTGGGGTTACACCTGGGGCGGGTTGGGCGCCGGTGCCGTCGGTGCCGCCTTGGGAACGTTGGGCGGCTACCAAGCGCGGTCCCGGCTGACCACTGGCCGCGGTCACGCCACCGCGATCGCGCTGTCTGAAGATGCGGTCGCGGTGCTCGGCGGGTTTGCCGTCGCGGCCATCACCGCCGCGTTGTGACAACGCGTTTCGACGCGATCGTGGTGGGCGCCGGCCAGGCCGGCCCCCCGCTCGCGGGCCGGCTGACCGCGGCCGGTCACACGGTCGCTGTGGTGGAACGCAAGTTGGTCGGCGGTACCTGCGTGAACACCGGCTGCATCCCCACCAAGACGTTGGTGGCCAGCGCCGCCGCCGCGCACCTGGCCCGCCGCGGCGCGGACTACGGCGTGCAGACCGGGCCGGTCAACGTGGACATGGGAGCAGTCAAGGCGCGCAAAGACGACATCATGCTCAGCGACCGCAAAGGCGTCGAAGACTGGCTGGAGGGCATGGACCGCTGCACACTCGTGCGCGGCCACGCCCGGTTCACCGACCCGCACACCGTGCAGGTCGGTGACGACGTCCTGCAGGCCGACCGCATCTTCCTCAACGTCGGCGGCCGGGCTGTGGTGCCCGAGATTCCCGGCCTCGCCGACGTCGACTACCTCACCAACGTGTCGATCCTCGAACTCGACATCGTGCCTGAGCATCTCGTGATCATCGGCGGCAGTTACATCGCCCTCGAGTTCGCGCAGATGTACCGCCGCTTCGGCGCCCGGGTGACCGTCGTGGAGAAGGGTCCCCGGCTGGCGGCCCGGGAAGACCACGACGTATCTGAGGCGATCACGTCCATCCTGCGAAACGAGGACATCGACGTCTTCGTAGACGCGGACGACATCACGATCACCAACGGCGACGGGGCTGTTGATGGCTTCCAGGTGACGGCCCGAAGCGGTGCCGCGCCGGTGTCGGGCAGCCATCTGCTGCTGGCGGTCGGGCGGCGACCCAACACCGACGACCTCGGCCTGCCAGAGGCCGGTGTCAATACCGACGCGCGCGGCTACATCACGGTCGATGAGCAGCTGAAGACCAGCGTCGATCACATCTGGGCGATGGGCGACTGCAACGGTCGGGGAGCGTTCACGCACACCTCCTACAACGACTTCGAGATCGTCGCCGGCAACCTGCTCGACAATGATCCGCGGCGCGTCAGTGACCGCATCACCGCCTACGCGCTCTACATCGACCCGCCGTTGGGGCGGGCCGGGTTGACGGTCGACCAGGTGCGCGCATCGGGCCGCCCGGCGCTGATCTGCCGGCGACCCATGACCAAGGTCGGGCGGGCAGTGGAAAAAGGTGAGACGCAGGGCTTCATGAAGGTGGTCGTCGATGCCGAGACGAAAGAAATCCTGGGCGCCGCGATCCTCGGTGTGGGTGGCGATGAGGCCGTTCACGAGATCCTGGACGTGATGGCGGCCAAGGCGCCCTACACCACGCTGTCGCGCACCATGCACATCCACCCGACGGTCAGCGAATTGATTCCCACCATGCTCCAGGAGATGTCGCCGCTGTGAGTGGCTCGGCGTCACGGATCGGCCGAGGCGGCTAGCCGGGCTGGTCGAACGACTCACGTGTCGAGTGACCAATCACGGCGGCTGCACAGTGCGACTGATTTCCAGCGAACCGTCGACCGGCCCCATCGAAGCACCGTTATTCTTCTTCAATGACTGCGGATGCATCGGGAAAGGTCGCTTTCATCACTGGCGGGGCATCCGGCATCGGTGCTGCGCTGGCGGCCGAAATGGTTGGCCGGGGCGCTACAGTCTGGATCGCCGACCGCCAGGTCGGGCCGGCCGAGGAGCTGGCGCAGCGCCTCAACAGCGCCGGCGGAGAGGCGCACGCGGTCGAGCTGGACGTGCGCAGCTACTCGTCTTTCGAGGGTGCTGTCGCCGAGGCGCTGCAGAAATCCGGGCGGATCGACTATCTATTCAACAACGCCGGCATCGGGGTCGGCGGTGAGGTCGACTCGTACTCGCTGGACGACTGGACCGACGTACTCGACGTGAACTTGCGCGGCGTCATACACGGCATCCAAGTGGTCTATCCCATCATGATCAAGCAGCGCTCGGGTCACATCGTGAACACAGCGTCGATCGCCGGTCTGATCACCACAGTTGGTCAAGGCAGCTACACCGCCACAAAGCACGCCGTCGTAGGACTCTCCAAAACGCTGCGATTGGAGGCCGAGCGGCACGGCATTCAGGTTTCGGTGCTGTGTCCCGGGGTGATCCGGACTCCGATGCTGACCGGGCCTCGGTACGGACGGAACAACAACCTCAGCGACGAAGACCTCGTCAAATTTGGCGAGGCAGCCCGACCAATGGCACCGGAAAAGTTCGCCGAGCGTGCTATCCCTGCGGTATTGCGCGGAAACGCCATCATCGTGCTGCCAGCGTGGTGGAAGACGCTGTGGTATCTCGAGCGCCTCTCTCCCGCCTTGGCGATGCGGGTGGCCAGAGTGCCGCTCAAGCGGCTACGCGAACTCCAGCGCACCGGCTCCCGATACGAGACCGACCGCAATGAGCTTCCGACGAATTGACTCCAATTCCGGTGCATATGAGCCGCAATACTTCTCGACGATGTTGGGACCTGAGCGACCTGGTTTGAGCGCAGACGTCTATCAGGTCGCCGGGTCATCCGGCCAGCCGGGGTAGGGCGGCGGAGTTCCGCCAAACACCGGGCAAAGGGCTTGGTGTGGGCACCAATCGCACAACCGCGTTTGGTTCGGCCGGAAATCGCCTGTCGCACCGGCTGATTGGATGGCCCGCCAGATCGCGATCAGTGTCTTCTCGAAACGCAGCAGCTCATTGTGATCGGGCGCGTAGTCGAGTAATTGACCATCGGCCAGGTAGATGAGCCGCAGGCGGGTCGGCAGCACGCCGCGCGAGCGCAGCAGAGCGACTGCGTAGAACTTCATCTGGAACATCGCCTTGAACTCGGCGAGTGCCCGCGCAACCGGCGGCGCCTTGCCCGTCTTGTAGTCGACCACCCGCAGCTCACCGGTCGCGGCGAGGTCGATCCGGTCGATGAAGCCGCGCAGCAGCGTCCCGTCGGCCAGTTCCACCTCCACCCGTTGCTCACAGCTCTGCGGGTCGAACCGGGTCGGGTCTTCCAGCCGGTAGTAGCCGGACAGCAACGCCGCCGCCTCGTCGAGCAGTTCGGCGCGCTGAGCGGCGTCGAACTGCTCCGCCAGCTCCGGCTCCTCGGCGATCACTTGATCCCAGGCCGGCTCGACGAGCGCCTGGGCCGTCGCCGGCACCCGCTGCGCCGCAGGCAACCCATACAACTGCTCAAGCGCGGCGTGCACCACTGATCCCCGCACCTGGGCGGTCGACGGCGGCTCGGGTAACCGGTCGATAGCCCGGAACCGGTAGAGCAGCGGGCACTGTTTGAAGTCGGCCGCCCGCGACGGTGACAACGCAGGCCGCCGCTTCAACTGATGGGCCGGCTCCTCCTCCCGCCGCTGGGCAGCGGCCATCGTCGCCAGCTGAGGTTGATGGGCCGGCTCCTCCTCCCGCCGCTGGGCAGCGGCCATCGTCGCCAGCTGAGGTTGACCGGCCGGCGCGCTGTGCATAACAGCAGCCTAGGAGCCGGTGCCGACAACCCCGCGCAGCGGCGTCGGCGCGTCTGCTGGCAGGCTTGACGGCTGTGTCTCCCACCGGCCCGTTCGTCGTCGGTGACCGTGTTCAGCTCACCGACCCCAAAGGCCGGCACTACACGATGCTGCTCACTTCAGGCGGGGAATTTCACACCCACCGGGGGGCGATTGCGCACGACGCGGTGATCGGACTGCCTGAGGGCAGCGTCGTCAAATCCACCAACGGTGACCCGTTTCTGGTGCTGCGCCCGCTGCTGGTCGACTACGTGATGTCGATGCCGCGCGGCGCGCAGGTCGTCTACCCGAAGGACGCCGCCCAGATCGTGCACGAGGGCGATATCTTCCCGGGAGCGCTCGTTCTCGAGGCAGGTGCCGGATCCGGTGCGCTGACCTGCTCGCTGCTGCGGGCCGTCGGGCCGACCGGCACGGTGATCTCCTACGAGCTACGAGCCGACCATGCCGAGCATGCGCGGCGCAATGTCGAGGTGTTCTTCGGTAGCGCCCCGGACAACTGGCAACTGGTGCTCAGCGACCTGTCCGACAGCGACCTGGCGGACGGGTCGGTTGATCGGGTGGTGCTCGACATGCTCGCGCCGTGGGAGGTGCTCGACACGGTGTCGCGGCTGCTGATCGCCGGGGGCGTGTTGATGATCTACGTGGCCACCGTGACCCAGCTGTCCAAAGTGGTGGAGGCGTTGCGCGAGCAGCAGTGCTGGACCGAACCGCGCGCGTGGGAATCTCTTGCAGCGCAACTGGAATGTCGTCGGTCTGGCGGTGCGGCCGCAGCACAACATGCGCGGACACACCGCGTTCTTGGTCTTCGCGCGGCGGCTTGCGCCCGGCGCTGTCACACCGCCACCGCTGCGCCGTAAACGCCAGCTCTAGCCCGGCACCGTCGCGAAGAAGGACGCAGGGCCGTGAAGTGCCGGCCAAGCACAACCGTGGCTTCTGATCTGGCGGTTCAGTCGTCGCTGCGGTGCAGTCCGCGGCGCACCGACAGCAGCTGAAACTCCGGATGGGCGGCCACCAGTCGTTCGGCGGCGTCGAGCACGTCGACGGTATGGCTGCGATCGGCGGACACCGCGGCCACCCCGATTCCCGCCCGCCGGTACAGATGAGCCGACCCCGTCTCAGCCGCCGAGACGCTGAGCTTTCGTTGCAGCTCAGCGACCAGCGGGCGCACCACCGAACGCTTCTGCTTCAGGGATCGGACATCACCGAGCAGCAAGTCGAATTCCAGCCAACCGATCCACATCGCGACTCATCACGGAGTCGGCGACGGGCTCGGGTGCGAGGTGCCGAACGCCAGCAGCATCGCGGCCGTCTGCTCAGAGAGCTGCCAGCCGCCTTCATGCGGCTTGAACTCCATCGGGAAGGTGAAGCCGGCCGGCGCCGGGTTCGGGCCGGTGACTTTGACCGTCGCGGTGACATCGGCGGGATCCCGATCCGACCAGGCGATGTCGGTGGCGGTGAAAGTCGGCGGCGCGAAGCCGTTGGCCAGCAGCGCGCCGGCGAATTTGTCGAAGACCGGGGCGTCGTCAGGACGGGAACCCTCGACCAGATGCAGCTTGGCCAGACCGGGCAGTGCCGGGTCGGCGAGCCGGTACAGCACCTCGGTGAGGGCCTCCGGCGGCGGCAGCGGAGCGGTCGTGGGCGCCGCGATCGATGTGCGGGTCGGGGTGGTCACTGCCGGTACCGCCGGTACCGCCGATCCTGGCGACGGAGAGTGGCTGTGCAGACACCCCGACACGGCGAGGGCGACGATGGGCACGCTCGCAGCTGCCGGGAAACGCCGACGCATTCAGCAGGGTCAGCCCGAGACGGACTGCAGCAGCGTCATCGCCGAGGAGCGGGATAACTTCCAGCCGTCGTCGTTGATGAAACTCAGGTTGCGGGTGGTCGCCGCCAGCTGGGGTCCGCTGGCGGTCACGTCGGCTAACACGGTGCCCGCGCCGGCCGGCTGGATGTTGGCGATGTTGAACGACAGCGGCAACTGGCCGTTTTGAGCGGCTTTCTGCAGTTTCCGGTCGGCCACCCGGCTTTCCACGCCGCCGACACCGCCCTGAATGAGATTGCTCTTGTTGGCGAACGGGACGCTGGTGTCCTGCAGGCCGTTGAGGACGCCGATCAGCTGGTCGGGGCCGGGCAACGGGGCCGGGTCGAGGGGCAAGGGTGCGCCGAAAACCATCAGCTCGGCCTGGGCAACGTTGCGGTCAACGGGTGCAAGCGAAGTCAAACCGGCTGCCGCCGCGCCTATCGTCGCCACGGCTGCCACGCCCGTGGCTAGGAGTTTCAGGGTCACCGGGGTCCTTTCGATCAGTCCGACTTCAACGCAATGTTAACGCTGAGACCAGAGTGTCGGATTTCGAGTCCGCACACGATCGGCCAATCGCCGGTAGCTTTGTTGTATCCACCGCGCCACTTGCGGCGTGGGAAAGGAGCTAACGATGGGTGAGACAGAACGGGAACCGTTCGGCAACCCTCGCGAACGCGACTTGTCCAGCGAGGACGCGGCCGAGTTGGAACAGCTGCGTCGTGAAGCTGCGGTGCTGCGGGAGCAACTCGAAAGCGCTGTCGGGTCGCAGGGACTCGCGCGCAGCAGTCGCGACGTGCATCAGCTCGAGGCCCGGATCGACTCATTGGCGGCCCGCAACTCCAAGTTGATGGACACGCTGAAAGAAGCGCGGCAACAGCTGCTGGCGCTGCGCGAAGAGGTCGACCGCCTCGGGCAGCCGCCCAGCGGTTACGGCGTGCTGCTGGGGGTGCAGGACGACGAAACCGTCGACGTGTTCACCTCCGGCCGCAAGATGCGCTTGACCTGCTCACCGAACATCGACACCAAGTCGATGAAGAAGGGCCAGACGGTTCGCCTCAATGAGGCGCTGACGGTCGTCGAAGCCGGCACCTTCGAGTCGGTCGGCGAGATCTCCACCCTGCGGGAGATCCTCAACGACGGTCACCGCGCCCTGGTCGTCGGCCACGCCGACGAGGAGCGCATCGTCTGGCTGGCCGAGCCGCTGGTCGCCGAGGATCTGCCTGACGGAATCGGCGAGACCGGCGATGACGACCTGCGCCCCCGCAAGTTGCGCCCGGGCGACTCGCTGCTGGTCGACACCAAGGCCGGCTACGCCTTCGAACGCATCCCCAAAGCAGAGGTCGAAGACCTGGTGCTCGAAGAGGTGCCCGACGTCAGCTACGAAGACATCGGCGGATTGACTCGCCAGATCGAGCAGATTCGCGACGCCGTGGAGCTGCCGTTTCTGCACAAGGAGCTCTACCGGGAGTATGCGCTGCGTCCGCCCAAAGGTGTGCTGCTCTACGGCCCGCCCGGTTGCGGTAAGACGTTGATCGCCAAGGCCGTCGCCAACTCGCTGGCCAAAAAGATGGCCGAGGTGCGCGGCGATGACGCCCGCGAGGCGAAGTCCTACTTCCTCAACATCAAGGGCCCCGAGCTGCTGAACAAGTTCGTCGGCGAAACCGAACGTCACATCCGGCTGATCTTCCAGCGCGCCCGGGAAAAGGCGTCCGAAGGAACACCGGTCATCGTATTTTTCGACGAAATGGACTCGATCTTCCGCACCCGGGGCACCGGAGTTTCCTCCGACGTGGAGACGACCGTCGTCCCGCAGCTGCTCAGCGAGATCGACGGCGTCGAGGGCCTGGAGAACGTCATCGTCATCGGCGCCTCGAACCGTGAGGACATGATCGACCCAGCGATCCTGCGGCCCGGCCGCCTGGACGTCAAGATCAAAATCGAGCGGCCCGATGCCGAAGCGGCGCAGGACATCTTCTCCAAGTACCTCACCGAGGCCTTGCCGGTGCACGCCGATGATCTCGCCGAATTCGGCGGCGACCGCGGGGTCTGCATCAAGGCGATGATCGAAAAGGTCGTCGACCGGATGTACGCCGAGATCGACGACAACCGATTCCTCGAGGTCACCTATGCCAACGGCGACAAAGAGGTCATGTACTTCAAGGACTTCAACTCCGGGGCGATGATCCAGAACGTCGTCGACCGGGCGAAAAAGAACGCGATCAAGTCGGTGTTGGAGACCGGTCAGCCCGGTCTGCGCATTCAGCATCTGCTTGATTCGATCGTCGACGAGTTCGCCGAGAACGAGGACCTGCCCAACACGACCAACCCCGACGACTGGGCGCGGATCTCGGGCAAGAAGGGCGAGCGGATCGTCTACATCCGCACCCTGGTCACCGGGAAGTCGTCGAGCGCCAGCCGGGCCATCGACACCGAGTCCAACCTCGGCCAGTACCTGTAGCCCTTACCGGCGGCGCGAGCGTGCGTGTTTGCCCGCCGACATGCCGCGAAAGCCGTACCACCGCGCACGCTCGCGCGAGTGGGCAGCTTCAAGTTCAGGCGGTTACCAGCGAATAGCTGTTTTTCAGGTCGTCCTGCAGAACCAGCGCGGCTTGAGTGGTGGTGTCGATGGTCAACGGGCCGGTCAGCTTGCGAGTCTGGTAGGTCCAACCGTTGGGCAAGCTGAGCCGCTCGCCGAGATGAGGCAAGTCCGCCCGCGACAAGTTTGGATCGACGATCTGGCTCCAGGTCTGCATGACCCAGCGTCGGTAAGCGGGGTCGTGCAGCTCGTAGACCTCTTCTCCGGCGTCGTAGGTGAAGATGGTGTGGCGGTTGACCTGGTTCGCGGTGTACGGCGCCGGGTCCATCGCTGTCAGCAAAACCGTTGCCTGCAGCAGCATCTCAATTCCACCGAAGGTTTTCGTGATCCGAGGACCCTGCGATCGCTTTGCGATGGCGTTCATCAGCCAGTAGCGCGGCCCGTTCAAGAGTGCCGCTGCCACACCGTGCTCGGTGGCGATGGCATGCGGGTCCAGTGCCGACCACAACTCGGCAGGACAGTCGTTGAGCGGGAAGCTGTTGTACACGGCGGCCTGCGGACCTGCTTCGCCGCGCGTCACCAGAAGCACCTCGCCGTAGCGCTTGCCTGACAGGTTGGTGATCGGTTCGGTCGGCATCAGCTGAAATTAATCACCGTCGTCACCTGCGTCAACACCGGACGGCGCGGGTCAGATCCCGTTCACGTCGCCGCCACGTCGTGTTCCACGAGCTCGCTCCTCCTCGGGCCTTGAGCGGCCCGCATCGTCGCTGCGCGGTATCTGATTGGCTCGCTCCTCCTCGGGCCTTGAGCGGCCCGCATCGTCGCTGCGCCTACGCTCTAGGGATGCAACGGATTATCGGGACCGAGGTCGAGTACGGCATCTCGTCGCCGTCGGACCCGACAGCGAACCCGATCCTGACGTCGACGCAGGCCGTGCTGGCCTATGCCGCGGCGGCGGGCATTCAGCGTGCCAAACGCACCCGGTGGGATTACGAGGTCGAGTCACCGCTGCGCGACGCCCGCGGTTTCGACCTGAGCCGCTCGGCCGGACCGCCGCCAGTCGTCGACGCCGACGAGGTGGGCGCGGCCAACATGATCCTGACCAACGGCGCCCGGCTCTACGTCGACCATGCGCACCCGGAGTACTCCGCGCCGGAATGCACCGACCCATTGGACGCGGTGATCTGGGACAAAGCCGGGGAACGCGTGATGGAAGCCGCGGCCCGCCACGTCGCCAGCGTGCCGGGGGCGGCCAAGCTGCAGCTGTACAAGAACAACGTCGACGGCAAGGGTGCCTCCTACGGGTCGCACGAGAATTACCTGATGAGCCGGCAGACGCCGTTCTCGTCGGTCATCGCGGGGTTGACGCCGTTTCTGGTGTCCCGACAGGTGGTGACCGGCTCGGGGCGGGTCGGCATCGGGCCCGCCGGTGACGAGCCCGGCTTCCAGCTGTCCCAGCGCGCCGACTACATCGAGGTCGAGGTCGGCCTGGAGACCACCCTCAAGCGCGGCATCATCAATACCCGCGACGAGCCGCACGCCGACGCCGACCGGTACCGGCGCCTGCACGTCATCATCGGCGACGCCAACCTCGCCGAGACGTCCACGTACCTGAAACTCGGTGCCACGGCGTTGGTGCTCGACCTGATCGAAGAAGGACCGGCGCACGGCATCGATCTCAGCGATCTGACCCTGGCCCGGCCGGTGCACGCCGTGCACACCATCAGCCGCGACCCGTCGCTGCGCGCCACTGTCGCGCTAGCCGACGGGCGGGAACTGACCGGGCTTGCGCTGCAGCGTATCTACCTTGACCGGGCGGCCAAACTGGTCGACGGCCGCGACCCCGACCCCCGTGCCGCCGATGTCATCGAGACCTGGGCACACGTGCTCGACCTGCTCGAACGCGACCCGATGGAGTGCGCGGATCTACTGGACTGGCCGGCCAAGCTGCGGCTGCTCGAAGGTTTCCGCAACCGGGAGAACCTGGCCTGGTCGGCGCCCCGCCTGCATCTGGTCGACCTGCAGTACTCCGACGTCCGCCTGGACAAGGGCCTCTACAACCGGCTGGTGGCGCGTGGTTCGATGCGGCGTCTGGTCAGCGAGCAGCAGGTGCTGGGCGCGGTCGAGAACCCGCCGACGGATACCCGCGCGTATTTCCGCGGCGAATGCCTACGGCGGTTCGGCGCCGACATCGCCGCGGCCAGCTGGGACTCGGTGATCTTCGATCTTGGTGGCGACTCGCTGGTGCGTATCCCGACGCTCGAGCCGCTGCGCGGCAGCAAGGCGCACGTGGGAGCGTTGCTGGACTCGGTGGACAGTGCGGTTGAGCTGGTCGAACAACTGACGACCTGAGCTGGACAATAAGACTTGAGTGCCGGGCAATGTCGGCCTGGACCGGTAGTGTGAAGAAACCGGTGCGTGTGAGTGATGCGGCCGATGACTAGCAGGAGGCGGCGATGGCGCAGGAGCAGACCAAACGTGGCGGTGGCGGCGGCGACGAGGAAGACCTGACCGCCAGCACCGCCGCGGGCCAGGAGCGTCGCGAGAAGCTGACCGATGAGACCGACGATCTGCTCGACGAGATCGACGACGTCCTGGAGGAGAATGCCGAAGACTTCGTCCGCGCGTACGTCCAAAAGGGCGGACAGTGACCTGGCCGTTTCGCGACCATCTGGCCACTAATTCAGCAATTCCCGGAGCTTTCCCCAACCCCGTAGACCTGTCCTCGTTCAGCGACTTCCTGCGTCGGCAGGCGCCGGAGCTGCTGCCAGTGGGCGCTGGGCGCGGCGGGGCTATCGCTGCGGCTGACCAACTGCCGCACGGCACCACCATCGTTGCGCTCAAGTACCCGGGTGGTGTCGTCATCGCCGGGGACCGCCGCTCCACGCAGGGCAACATGATCGCCGGCCGCGACGTGCAGAAGGTTTACATCACCGACGACTACACCGCCACCGGCATCGCCGGTACCGCGGCTATTGCCGTCGAGTTCGCCCGGCTCTACGCCGTCGAACTGGAGCACTACGAGAAGCTGGAAGGCGTTCCGCTGACCTTCGCCGGCAAGGTGAACCGCCTGGCGATCATGGTGCGCGGCAATCTGGGAGCCGCGATGCAAGGGCTGGTGGCGGTGCCGCTGCTGGCAGGTCTCGACCGCGATGACCCGGATCCGCTGCGGGCGGGGCGCATCGTGTCGTTCGACGCCGCCGGTGGCTGGAACATCGAAGAAGAGGGCTATCAGTCGGTGGGGTCGGGGTCGATCTTCGCCAAATCCGCCATCAAGAAGCTGTACTCGCAAGTGTCTGACGTGGATTCGGCGCTGCGGGTCGCCGTGGAAGCGCTCTACGACGCCGCCGACGACGATTCGGCCACCGGCGGGCCCGACCTGGTCCGCGGGATTTTCCCGACAGCGGTCGCGATCGGGCCGGACGGTGCCGCGGACGTCGCCGAGCAGCGGATCGCCGAATTGGCCCGCGACGTCATTCAGCGGCGCTCCCGGGCCGACACTTTCGGACCGGACGCCGAGCCGCGACGGGGTGACGCGTGAGCTTTCCTTACTTCATCTCGCCCGAGCAGGCCATGCGCGAGCGCAGCGAGCTCGCGCGCAAAGGCATTGCCCGCGGCCGCAGCGTGGTCGCGTTGGCCTACGCCGGTGGAGTGCTGTTCGTCGCGGAAAACCCGTCGCGGTCCCTGCAGAAGATCAGCGAACTCTACGACCGGGTCGGGTTCGCCGCGGCCGGCAAGTTCAACGAATTCGACAATCTGCGGCGCGGCGGCATCCAGTTCGCCGACACCCGCGGCTACGCCTACGACCGCCGCGACGTCACCGGTAGGCAGTTGGCCAACGTCTACGCGCAGACGTTGGGCACGATCTTCAACGAACAGGCCAAACCGTACGAAGTCGAGTTGTGTGTGGCCCAGGTGGCCCACTACGGCGAGACGAAACCGCCCGAGCTGTACCGGATCACCTACGACGGGTCGATCGCCGACGAGCCGCACTTCGTAGTGATGGGCGGCACTACTGAGCCGATCACCACGGCGCTGAAGGAGACGTACACCGAGAACGCCGACCTCCCCGACGCCGTCCGCATCGCGGTCGACGCGCTGCGCTCGGGCAGCGGCGACAGCCCCGCCGGCGATCAGCCTGCGCTGGGCGTGTCGTCCCTGGAGGTGGCCATTCTGGACACCAACCGCCCCCGCCGGGCGTTTCGGCGGATCACCAGGTCGGCGCTCGAAGAGCTGCTGCCCAAACCTTCGTCCGGCCCGGAAACCAACGGCAAATCGTCAGACTGATGCCTCGCTGATAACTCCGATCCCCGTAATCTGCCTGCTTTCGTATTGATTGACCCGGGGATGGGTACGCCTGCCCCAGCGCATCAAGCAGCGGTGGGCTTCCGCCGCCAGCGAGCCGATCGAATCGCCGGGGAGGTCCATTGTCGGAGCACCCAGACTCCTTCTCGTCATTCGTTGATCGGGAGCGAGAGAAGAACACCCGGAAAGCTCAGGCCGAGCGCGACGACGGCCCTGCTCGCCACACACCGAAAGCGACTCCGATCGGGGATGCCATCGAGGCGTTCCATCGACGTGGCGATCTGAGCTTCGGCATCCCGGCTCACCGCTCGGGCACCGGCGGACACGAGCCGATCGCCGCACGCTGGACCGGACCGCAAGCCTTCTGGGCAGATGTTGCGATGAACAAGGGCACCGACAACCGGCGTCAGTCCTGGCAGGTGGAGCCGACGGCGATGCAACTCTTCGCCGAAGCGGTCGGCGCTGACGAGACGTTGTTCTCCACCAATGGCAGCACCGAGAACGTCCATGTCGCAATGATGGCGGCGGTGCGACCCGGTGAGACGCTGGTCATGGCCCGCAACGGCCACAAATCGGCGTTCTCCGGCCTGGTGCTGTCCGGCGCCCGCCCGGTGTATGTCGAACCGGACTACGACGAGCGGTGGCAAGTCAGTCACGGGGTCGACCCCCGACGGATGGACCAGGCGCTGCACGATCATCCCGACGCGGTCGCCGCGATGGTGTTCACGCCGACTTACTACGGTGTTAGCGCGGATGTGCGTGGACTCGCGGACGTGGCGCACGCCCACGACGTGCCGCTGATCACCGACGACGCCTGGGGCTTGAGTTACAGCTTTTGCAGCCGGTTGCCGCTGTCCGCCATGCAGTCCGGCGCCGACCTGGGTATCGCCAGCGTGCACAAGTCGTTGAACGGCTTGTGCCAGACATCGGTGCTGAGCCGACGAGGCGACCGAATCGACTCGTCGCGGCTTTCGCTGGTCTTCGAGCTCACCCAGTCCACCAGCGCCTCCCCGCTGTTGTTGTCCTCGATCGATGCCGCCCGCTGCCAATTCCAGGCACATGGCGAGGAGTTGCTGGGTCACGCCGTCGACCTCGCCCACCGCGTGCGCGACGCCATCGGGGAGCTGCCCGGTCTCGAGCTGATGGGAAAGGAAGTGTTGGACAGCCCGGGCGCCAGCGCTTTTGACCCCCTGCACCTCAGCATCGACGTGGCCGGGCTCGGCCTGACCGGCTTCCAGGCTGGGGACTGGCTACGCCGGCAGCACGGAATCTTCGCGGAGCTGGCGGACCATCGCAGGGTGATGGCCCTGCTCACCTTCGCCGACACCGACGCCACCGCCCAACGCCTGATCGACGCTATGGCCGAGCTGTCCACGCAGCATGCCGGTGCGCAACCCCGCCCGCTCACGGAGGTTCCACCCTTCCGCGAACTGCGCACCGAAACCGTCATGCTGCCTCGCGACGCCTTCCTGGGCGTTACCGAAATGGTGCCGTGGCGACAGGCCGCCGGCCGGGTATCGGCGGAGATGATCTGCCCGTATCCGCCGGGAATACCTATTTGCGCCCCAGGTGAACTACTCAATGACGCGATCGTCGACTACCTGCAACAGTTGGCTACCGAAGGGGTCATGGTCGAAGGTGCCACCGATGAGTCACTGCGCGAATTCCGCGTGGTAGCACACTGAGCAGCGGGCCGGTTAGGTTTTTTCCGTTCGTGTGCTCGCCCGGTGAACTTTGTGGTGCGCGTTCGCTCGCATAGCGTCATTGCGCGTCACCGGCGAAGGGTAACCTAAACAGGTGTTACGCCGCGAGCCTGCTAATAAGCGGCCTACCGTTGGCATCTTTCCGCGAGTGGCGCGGCTCGTGGTGCGCCGACCGTTGATGGTCATCGGCTTCTGGGTGGCGCTGGCGGCGGTGCTGTCCGTGACGTTTGCGCCCTTGGCACAGTTGGTCCGCGAACATACCGAAGAAGTCCTGCCGAAGAACGCGCCGGTGCTGGTCGCGACCCAGCGGATGACCGAATCATTTCACGAAACGAATCCGCAAAACATCGCGCTGGTGGTGCTCACCAACGAGCATGGGCTGACCCGCGCCGATGAAGACGTCTACCGCACGCTGGTCGACAGGTTGCGGCGGGACACCCATGACGTCTTCATGGTGCAGGACTTCATCACCACCCCCCCGCTGCGGGAAATCTTTGCCAGCAACGACAATAAAGCATGGCTTATACCGGTCGGCATAGCCGGAGTGTTGCCTTCACCCCAATTCAATGAGAACTATGCGCGGGTTGTCGAGGTCGTAAAGCAGACCCTCAAACAGGTCCCAGCCGGATCCGCCCTGGCCGCGAAGATGACCGGGTTTCCGGCCAGCGCCGTCGAACTCGCCGACATTGGGGACCGCGACCTGCATGTGATCGAGATAGCGACCGCCATCATGGTGCTCCTGATCCTGTTGGTGGTTTACCGAAACGCCGTCACCATGATGCTGCCGCTGGCGACGATCGGTATATCACTGGTGGCCGCACAGCAAGTGGTTGCCGGGCTGGCGGGAGTGGGCCTGGGCATTTCGCAGCAGACGGTCGTATTCATGACCGCGATAATGGTCGGTGCCGGCGTCGACTATGCGGTTTTCCTGATCAGCCGCTATCACGAACACCTGCGGCGAGGTCTGGATTCCGACCAGGCCGTCGCGCGGGCGTTGACGGGTATCGGCAAGGTGATCGCCGCCTCCGCGGCTACCGTCGCGGTCACATTTCTCGGCATGATTTTCGCTCGCCTGCCGTTGTTTTCGACGATTGGGCCAGCGCTGGCTCTCTCGGTATTGGTGGCATTTCTCGCCGCGATCACCTTGCTGCCGGCGCTCATGGTGCTTGCCGGGCGGCGAGGATGGATAGCCCCGAGACGGGACCTCACCAGCCGGTTGTGGCGGCGCTCCGGTATTCACATTGTGCGGCATCCGGTCGCACATCTAGTTGCCAGTCTGGTCATCTTGGCTGTCCTGGCCGGTTGCGCGACCCTAGTGCGCTTCAGCTACGACGACCGCAAGAGCTTGCCATCGTCATCCGAAAGCAACATCGGATTCGCCGCGATGGACCGCCATTTCCCGGCGAGTTTGATGTTTCCGCAGTACATGTTCATTCAATCCCCACATGACTTGCGCACACCCAAGGCCCTGGCGGACCTCGAGCAGATGGCGCAGCGGGTCAGTCAGCTGCCTGGTATCGCGATGGTGCGCGGCATCACCCGGCCGACGGGCCAACCGCTGGAACAAGCCACGTTGAGTTGGCAGGCAGGCGTGGTCGGCGACAAGCTCTCGGACGCGGCGAATCGAATCACCGGTGCCAAAGGCGACCTTGACGCTCTGACGGGTGGCGCGCGCCAGCTCGCCGACAGTCTCGGCGCCGTCCGCAGCCAAATGAGCCAGGCGATAGCGGTGGTCAGCGGTCTCGCCAACACACTCGCCGGCATCGAGAACCAACTTGCCAGCTCCAAGACGCTGCACGACATTGAGAGGCTGGCCGCGAACATGCGCTCCGCCGGTGACTCGATGGGCGCGAACGTCGGGAACCTCAAAGACATGTCGAACGCGATCGGCCCGGTGCTGGCCGGGCTGAATGCCAGCCCGGTGTGCGCAGGAGATCCGGCCTGCAGCAATGCGCGCGAGCTGCTGCAGCGCCTGGATGACAGCCGCAACAGCGGACAGCTTGACACAGTCGCCGATCTCGCTCGGCAGCTGCAATCCATCCCCGGCGTTCAGGACTTGGCGGGCACGCTGCAGGGTATTCGGGGCTCGCTCGCTCAAGCAGTCCAGACGGTCAATGCTCTGGGCCTCGACAATCCCGGCGGGCTGCAGAACGAGATTGCGACTGTGCAGCAAGGCGTCAACGCCCTGGCCAACGGAAGCGAGCAGGTGGCGGACGGCGTACAGATAATCGCTGACCAGACCAAACAAGTCGGTGGGGGTCTGTCCGACGCGGCGGCTTTGTTGTTGGCGGTGAAGCTCAATGCGACGCAGCCGAGCATGGCTGGTTTCTACATTCCACCGCAGGTGATGGCTGACAATCGGTTCAAAGATCTCGCCGCGGTGTTCATGTCACCCGACGGGCATGCGGTGCGCTACTTGGTGCAGTCGAAGCTGGAGCCGTTCGACACGAAGGCGATGGATCAGGTCAAGTCAATTGTCAACACAGCGCGGGGTGCGCAGCCCAACACGTCGCTGGCCGATGCGTCGATATCGATGGCGGGCTTGACGCCGACCAGCAGCGACATGCGCGACTATTACAACCATGACCTGCGGTTCATCGTCGTGATGACCATTGCCGTTGTATTCCTGATCCTGGCATTGCTGCTGCGCGCGGTCTTGTCGCCGCTGTATCTGATTGGCACGGTGATTCTTTCGTACCTATCGGCGCTGGGTATCGGGGTTATCGTGTTCCAACTCATCTTTGGTCAACCACTTAGTTGGAGCGTACCCGCACTCGCGTTCATCATCCTGGTCGCCGTCGGCGCCGATTACAACATGCTGTTGATTTCCCGGATCCGCGACGAATCCCCGCATGGAATTCGATCCGGTGTCGTCCGCACCGTGGGCACGACCGGAGGTGCGATCACTTCTGCGGGGCTGATCTTCGCCGCGTCGATGTTCGGCCTGCTGTTCGGCAGTCTGAGCACCATGGTCCAGGCGGGCTTCGTGATGGGCGTCGGCCTGCTGCTGGACACGTTCCTGGTGCGCACCATCACTGTGCCGGCGATAGCGGTGCTGATTGGGAAGGGGAACTGGTGGCCGTCGAAGTGGCGACCGTCGAAGCAACGGGAGCGGGCGCGTGTCGATCGCGATGCATCCGGTCTGGTGACGGTGGCCGCTGCATTGAAGAAAGCCATTGCAGCGCACGCGTCCGATCAGGTGACGCCGGCCCGGGCATCCGATCAGGGCAGCGCGGCAGATCCGTCCGACCAACGGGCCATGGCCGGTCGATCTCGTCAGCCGGCCGCAGCCGGTGCCGGCCCGACAGCATGGGTTTGGACATCGTCTTCCGGGCAGAACTGGCAGCGCTGGCGGTCGGCCTTGGACAGCTCGTGAAGGAAGGCCACGATTACCACCTCGCAACGGGCGATCTAGCCGGCGGCTGCATGTGGGGCTGCAGGAACTGATCGGCAAGCGGCCGAGCCTGGTATCCGCCTTGACTGCGTATTTGTGTTGTTGCGGTTGTACAGTCACCGCAACAACAGTTCGGAATTGCGGGTGAGCCCCGAGGTGTATCTAAGGATGGCGGTCAGAGACGCTTTGTGGGCTATCTGTAACCACCTGACGCGTCGCAATCGTCCGTTCCATGTGGTTCGATATGGCGTGGACCGCGTTGTGACCCCGCAGCTGTACCGCCCGTTGAGCCCGCAGGAACGGTGGTACTGGATCGCCGATCAGATGTCGCCGGTCAACGTCCTTGCGCGGGTGCGTGTTGACGGGAAAATCCCAGCTGAACTGCTCGTAGCGGCGGCGGCCGCGCTGGCCGCCGAATACCCGCTGCTGCGGGTAGCGATCACGGCCGACGCCGACGGAACCCATCCCTCCTTCGTGCCGTCCACGCAGCCGATCGACATCCGCACGCTGACCGGTGACGACGTCGAATGGCAAAGACAGGTCGACAGCTACGAGCTGGCCACGTCGCTGGACTGGCACACCGGTCCGCTGGTCCGTCTTGTGCACGTAGTAGGAAACTCCGGCGACGTGCACGATCTGGTGCTGACCGGGTCGCACATCGTTGTCGACGGCTTCACCGTGATTTGGTTGCTTGTTCAAGCTGCTCTTGCACGCCGACCGTCTGAGCCGGTCACCCGACGACACCCCGACGATCTCACGGCCGGTGGTCGGCGCCCCCGAAGATTTGTTGCCCGCCCGCTATCGCGGTGTCCGGGGCTTCGCCAGGTTCGCGAGCAGCGTTGTCGCCGACGGGCTCGTCACTGCGGTCACCCGGCCCCGACGGCTGCGACCGGAGACACCCGTCCCGGCGTCCCGACGCCGGACCAGACTGTTGTGCCGTAACCTGTCAGGCAGTCAACTGGATGCACTGATCCGGCGTTGCCGTGCCGAAGGTGTCACCGTACACGGCGCACTGGCGGCGGCCATGGCGATAGCGATCGGACCGATAGTCGCGCAGAAAGATTCGGGCTGGATAGGCATCCACTCACCGGTCGACACCCGCGCCGCAGCGGTCCCCCCGGTTTCCTCCGACGAAGCCGGTGCGTTCGTGTCCTCGTTGACGCCGATCGTGGGCTTCGGCGGTGGCCGGGATCTATGGTCGATCGCCCACCAGGTCAACCGGTCGATGCGTCGACGCATGCGATTCGGTCAGCATCTCGCGGCGCAGAACGCTGTGCGGTACGTCGCTCCCAACTCGCTCGACAGCAGCGCGCGCGTCATTGGCCGGTTGGAACGCCTCGGTGTTACCCCGAACATTTGCCTGACGAACGTCGGTCGCCTCGACTTCCTTCCAACGCAAATCGGCGAATGGTCCCTGTCCGGCGGGCAAGGCGCGGGTGGCTTATCGGTCGCCGGCTACCTTATGGCGGCGGTCGGTACCGTCCATGGCCGATTGTTCTGGAATTTCACGTACGTCGACGGGATTGTGTCGCAGCCGACCGCGGAGAAGTTCGCGGACGCTGCTGTGGCGACACTGCTGGACGCACTCGAGTAACGGTCGCAGCGACGCACGGCGGCGTCGCTTCACTACCTATAAGGCAGAACACCAGTACGCTCGTACACGTGCAGCGGCGAATCATGGGCATTGAGACCGAATTCGGTGTGACCTGCACGTTTCACGGCCATCGCCGGTTGAGTCCGGACGAGGTGGCCCGCTACCTGTTCCGCCGGGTGGTCTCGTGGGGCCGCAGCTCGAATGTTTTCCTGCGCAACGGCGCGCGGCTGTATCTCGACGTGGGCAGCCATCCGGAATACGCGACCGCCGAATGCGACAGCCTCATTCAGCTGGTCACCCACGACCGTGCCGGCGAACGCGTGCTCGAAGACCTGCTCGTCGACGCCGAGCAGCGGCTGAGCGATGAAGGCATCGGCGGCGACATCTACCTGTTCAAGAACAACACCGACTCCGCGGGCAACTCCTACGGATGTCACGAGAACTACCTGATCGTGCGGGCCGGGGAGTTCTCCCGCATCTCAGACGTGCTGCTGCCGTTCCTGGTCACCCGCCAGCTGATCTGCGGCGCCGGCAAGGTATTGCAAACGCCGAAGGCGGCCACCTTCTGCCTTTCGCAGCGTGCCGAGCACATTTGGGAAGGCGTCTCGAGCGCAACGACCCGATCACGCCCCATCATCAACACCCGCGACGAACCGCACGCCGACGCCGAGAAGTACCGGCGCCTGCATGTCATCGTCGGCGACTCCAACATGTGCGAAACCACCACGATGCTCAAGGTGGGCACCGCCGCCCTGGTGCTGGAAATGATCGAAGCCGGGGTCCCGTTCCGGGACTTCTCTCTGGACAACCCGATCCGGGCCATCCGCGAGGTGAGCCACGACGTCACTGGCCGCCGTCCGGTGCGGCTGGCCGGCGGCCGGCAAGCCAGCGCGCTGGACATCCAGCGCGAGTACTACGGCCGTGCGGTCGAGCATCTGCAGACCCGGGACGCAGGCCCGCAGTTAGAGCAGGTCGTCGACCTGTGGGGTCGCCAGCTCGACGCCGTGGAAAGCCAGGACTTCGCCAAGGTCGACACGGAGATCGACTGGGTGATCAAGCGCAAGCTGTTCCAGCGCTACCAGGATCGCTACAACATGGAGCTGTCCGATCCCAAGATCGCCCAGCTCGATCTGGCCTATCACGACATCAAACGCGGTCGCGGCGTCTTCGACTTGCTGCAGCGCAAAGGCCTGGCTTCCCGCATCACCACCGACGAGGAGATCGACGAGGCCGTCGACCAGCCGCCGCAGACCACCCGGGCCCGGCTGCGCGGCGAGTTCATCAGCGCCGCGCAGGCCGCCGGCCGCGACTTCACGGTGGACTGGGTGCACCTCAAACTCAACGACCAGGCGCAGCGCACCGTGTTGTGCAAGGACCCGTTCCGCGCCGTCGACGAGCGGGTCAAGCGGCTGATCGCCAGCATGTAGCTCGCCGCCGGGGCAGCTCGACGCGCCTGTGATCCTTCGGCGTGTCCGTGCAGCCGGTTGCCTTAACCTGATAGCGATGGCGATCTCCAAAGTCGAACGGCTGATGAACCTGGTCATCGCCCTGCTGTCGACCCGCGGCTACCTCAGCGCCGAGAAGATCAGAACAAACGTGGCCGGTTACTCCGACAGCCCGAACGTCGAAGCGTTCTCCCGCATGTTCGAACGCGACAAAAACGAACTGCGCGACCTCGGCATCCCCTTAGAGACCGGCCGGGTGTCGTCGTTCGACCCGACGGAGGGGTACCGGATCAACCGGGACTCGTACGCGCTGCCACCGGTCGAATTGACGCCCGACGAGGCGGCCGCGGTGGCGGTAGCGACCCAGCTGTGGGATTCGCCCGAACTGATCACCGCCACGCAAGGAGCGTTGCTGAAGCTGCGCGCCGCCGGGGTGGATCTCGACCCGGACGCTCCGGTGTCGATCGCCGCGCCGGTCGGCCAACCGGGCCTGCGCGCCTCGGAGGGAAATCTGGGCACGCTGCTGGCGGCCATCGACTCCGGGCGGGCGGTGCAATTTCCGCACCGGCCCGCCCGCACCGAGCCCTATACCGTCCGTACCGTCGAACCGTGGGGCGTGCTCACCGAGCGCGGCCGCTGGTACCTGGTCGGGCACGACCGGGACCGCAACGCGACCCGGACGTTTCGGCTGTCCCGCATCGGCGCCGACGTGACGCCGATCGGTCCGGTCGGCGCGGTGACCCGCCCCGAGGGCGTGGACCTCCGCAAGATCGTCGCCGATGCCGTCACCGAAGTCGCTGCCGGACCGGCCGGTACCAAGGCGACGGTGTGGGTCGCCGACGGCCGCGGCACGGCTTTGCGACAGGCCGGAACGTCGATCGGATCCCGACCGTCGAACGGCCGCGACGGTGAAGTCGTCGAACTGGTCGGAGCCACCGACTGGCTAATCCGGGAGATCGCGGGCTACGGCGCCGACGCCGTCGTGCTCGCACCGTCGGCGCTGCGAGACGAGGTGCTGGTGAGATTGCGAGCACAAGCCCAGTGACTCGCGCCGGCGACTATATAGCCCGAGCGATGAGGTGGGGGCACCTCCCGCTTGCGGGGGAAGAGCGGCGCAATTGACCTTGATCTCCACCCGCCTGGTGCGGCTGCTCAACATGGTGCCGTACTTCCAGGCCAACCCGCGTATCACCCGCGCTGAAGCCGCCGCCGACCTGGGCGTTACGGCCAAGCAGCTCGAAGACGACCTGAACCAGCTGTGGATGTGCGGCCTGCCCGGCTACGGACCCGGCGACCTGATCGACTTCGAATTCGCCGGTGAAACCATCGAAGTGACGTTCTCAGCCGGCATGGACCGGCCGCTGCAGCTCACCTCGCCGGAGGCGACCGGTCTGCTGATGGCGCTGCGGGCGCTGGCCGACATTCCCGGTGTCGTCGACCCGGAGGCGGCGCGCAGTGCGATCGCCAAGATCGAGTCGGCGGCCGGTGCGGTCGGATCTGGGGATTCCCGGTCTGCCGCGGCCGTCGACGAGCCGGCCCCGGCCGAAAGTGACGCCGCGGCGGCGGTGCGCGCGGCCGTGCGGGGCAACCGGGCGTTGGCCATCAACTACTACTCGGCGTCACGAGACACGCTGTCCACCCGGATCGTCGACCCGATCCGAGTGGTGCTGGTCGGTGAGCACAGCTACCTGGAGGGGTGGTCGCGGGAGGCCGACGGCGTGCGGCTGTTCCGGTTCGACCGGATCGTCGACGCGCGGGTGCTCGACGAGCCGTCCGCGCCTCCTGAGCCGGCGCTGCAGGCGCCGCCGGACACGTCGCTGTTCGACGCCGATCCGTCGCTGCCTGCGGCGACGCTGCGGCTGGCGCCCTCGGCGTCCTGGATGTTCGAGTACTACCCGATGCGCCTGCTGACCGAGCTGCCCGACGGCCACTGCGAGGCAGCGATGACCTACGCCTCCGATGAATGGATGACGCGGCTGGTGCTGGGCTTCGGGTCCGCCGTGCGGGTGCTCGCGCCGGAGTCGTTGGCCCAACGGATACGAGGCGCCGCCGCGGCCGCACTCGACGCCTATCAGGCCGCGGCCCGGTCAGAACAGACGACGCCACCGCTGCGGTAGCATCGTGAGGACATCTGGAGGTATGGAAAAGTGAACGCTCTCACTCCGGGTCACTTGGCAATCGTCGCGGTCGTAGTGATCGTTCTGTTCGGCGCCAAGCGGCTCCCCGACGCGGCACGTTCGCTGGGCAAGTCCTTACGGATCTTCAAATCCGAGGTTCGTGAGCTGCAGAACGAAGGCAAGTCGGAGACGCCTGCCGCGCCCAGCACCACAGTGCAAGCGGAGCGCGTCGACCCCCCGGCGGCGCCGGGGCAGGGTTAGCCTGACCACCGCAGTCGCGGTGCCCGCCAACTGACTCCTTCGCCCGCACCGTGCGCACTACAGCTTTGTCGCCCATATCCGCTGTGTTCCGGCGCCTCGATCCTCGCCTGCGCCGTAGCCGCGCCAACCCGGACGGCACCATGTCGCTGGTGGCGCATCTCACCGAGCTGCGCACCCGGCTGCTGATCTCGGCGGCCACCATTGTGCTCACCACCGCCCTGGGCTTCGTGTGGTACTCGCACCCGGTGTTCGGTGTGGAAAGCCTCGGCGAATGGTTGCGCTACCCCTACTGCTCGCTGCCGCAGTCAGCCCGGGCGCAGATCAGCGCGAACGGCCAGTGCCGGCTGCTGGCCACCGCACCGTTCGACCAGTTCATGCTGCGGCTCAAGATCGCACTCACCGCCGGTGTGGTGATGGCCTGCCCGATGTGGCTCTATCAGCTGTGGGCCTTCATCACCCCGGGGCTGTACAAGAAGGAGCGCCGGTTCGCGGTCGCGTTCGTGGTGCCGGCCGCCGCGCTGTTCGTAACCGGTGCGGTTCTGGCTTACCTGCTGCTGTCCAAGGCGTTGCGGTTCCTGCTGACCGTCGGCAGCGACGTGCAGGTGACGGCGCTTTCCGGTGACCGGTACTTCGGGTTCTTGTTGAATCTGCTGCTGGTGTTCGGGATCAGCTTCGAGTTTCCGCTGCTGATCGTCATGCTCAACCTCACCGGTCTGTTGACCTACCAACGGCTCAAATCCTGGCGGCGAGGGCTGATCTTCGCGATGTTCGTGTTCGCCGCCATCTTCACCCCGGGCTCCGACCCGTTCTCGATGGTGGCGCTCGGCCTGGCGCTGACCCTGCTGCTGGAGCTGGCCATCCAGATCGCCCGCTTCCACGACAGCCGAAAAGCCAGGCGTGAGCCGGTGATAGCGGACGACGAAGCATCCGTCGTCGACCCGCCGTCACCGGTGCCCGCGCCGTCGAGCGTGTCAGGACCCCATGACGACGTCACCTGACCAGCCTCATCCCCGGCGCGACCGTGCGTGTTTGCCCACCGACACGCCGGTTTTGCCGAGCAAGTGTGCACGGTCGCGCGAGGTTGTTCTGCGATGACCGAGCTCGACCGGTTCGCCGCCGAACTGCCGTTCGGGCTGGACGATTTTCAGCGACGCGCCTGCGCGGCTCTCGAGCACGGGCACGGCGTGCTGGTGTGTGCGCCGACCGGCGCCGGTAAGACGGTGGTCGGCGAGTTCGCGGTGCACCTGGCGCTGGCCGGGGGCGGCAAATGCTTCTACACCACTCCGCTCAAGGCGCTGAGCAACCAGAAGCACACCGACTTCGTGGCCCGCTACGGCAAAAACCGCATCGGGCTGCTCACCGGTGACTTGTCAGTGAACGCCAACGCCCCGATCGTGGTGATGACCACCGAAGTGCTGCGCAACATGCTTTACGCCGATTCGCCTGCGCTGCAGGGCCTTTCCCACGTCGTCATGGACGAGGTGCATTTCCTGGCCGACCGGATGCGCGGCGCGGTCTGGGAGGAAGTGATCCTGCATCTGGCCGACGAGGTGCGGTTGGTCAGCTTATCGGCCACCGTCAGCAACGCCGAAGAGTTCGGCGGCTGGATTCAGACGGTGCGCGGTGACACCACCGTCGTGGTCGACGAACACCGGCCGGTGCCGCTGTGGCAGCACGTCCTGGTCGGCAAGCGGCTCTTCGAGCTGTTCGATTACGGATCCGATTCGGCTGCCGGTGGCGCCGGCGCGGCCCGCCAACCGCGCGTCGACCAGAGCCTGCTGCGCCACATCGCGCACCGCCGGGAGGCCGACCGGCTGGCCGACTGGCACAGCCCCCGGCGCCAGAACGGGCGATCGAGCGCCGGCCGGGGTGGCCGGCCCACCATGTACCGGCCGCCGCCGCGACCGGACGTCATCGCCACGCTGGACCGCGAAGGACTGCTGCCGGCGATCACGTTCGTGTTCTCCCGGGTGGGCTGCGACGCCGCGGTCAAGCAGTGCCTACGCTCCTCGCTGCGGCTGACCAGCGAGACCGAGCGGGCCCAGATCGCCGAAGTGATCGAGCATCGCTGTGGCGACCTCGCCGACGCCGACCTGGACGTGCTGGGCTACTACGAGTGGCGCGAGGGCCTGCTGCGCGGGTTGGCCGCCCACCACGCCGGGCTGCTGCCGGTGTTCCGGCACACCGTCGAGCAACTGTTCACCGCCGGGCTGATCAAAGCGGTGTTCGCCACCGAGACGTTGGCGCTGGGCATCAACATGCCCGCGCGCACTGTTGTCCTCGAACGGCTGGTCAAGTTCAACGGCGAGCAGCATGTCGCGCTGACGCCGGGGGACTACACCCAGCTCACCGGCCGTGCCGGCCGGCGCGGCATCGACGTCGAGGGCCACGCCGTGGTCATCTGGCAGCCGGACGTCGAGCCCACCGAGGTCGCCGGCCTGGCTTCCACCCGCACCTTCCCGCTGCGCAGCTCCTTCGCGCCGTCGTACAACATGACGATCAACTTGGTTCAGCAGATGGGACCCGACGAAGCCCACCGGCTGCTCGAGCAGTCGTTTGCGCAGTACCAGGCGGACCGATCGGTCGTCGGCCTCGTCCGCGGCGCCGAACGCGGCGAGCGGATGCTCGACGAGATCGCCGCCGAACTGGGCGGCCGAGACGCCGCGATCCTCGATTACGCCCGACTGGCGGAACGGATCTCCGAACGGGAGCGCGCACAGGCCCGCGCGTCGCGCCTGCAGCGTCGGCAAGCGGCCAACGACGCGTTGGCGTCGCTACGCCGCGGCGACATCATCACGATCAACCACGGTCGTCGCGGCGGTCTGGCGGTTGTCCTGGAATCCGACCGGGACAGTTCCGAGCCGCGACCGCTGGTGCTGACCGAGCATCGCTGGGCCGGCCGGATCTCCTCGGCCGACTATTCCGGCACGTCGGCGCTGGTCGGCTCGATGACCTTGCCCAAGCGGGTCGAGCACCGCCAACCGCGGGTGCGCCGTGATCTGGCTTCGGCGCTGCGGTCAGCGGCTGCCGGGCTGACCGTCCCCGCCGGCCGTGCCAAACGCGGCGCCCGCCCGGAAGCCGTCGACGCGGACGCCGAGCTGGCGGCGCTGCGCGACGCCCTGCGCCGGCATCCGGCCCACCGGGTCTCGGATCGCGACAGCAAGCTGCGGGTCGCGGAGCGCTACCTGCGTATCGAGCGCGACAACGCGCAGCTGCAAAAGAAAGTCGCCGCCGCCACCAACTCGCTGGCGCGCACGTTCGACCGGATCGTCGGCCTGCTCACCGAGCGGGGCTTCATCGCGGCGGCCGACGGTGATCCGCGGGTCACCGATGACGGTCGGCTGCTGGCCCGGATCTACAGCGAAAGCGACCTGCTGGTCGCCGAATGTCTGCGCAGCGGCGCCTGGGCGCAGCTGGCTCCGCCGGAGCTGGCCGCAGTGGTGTCGACGGTGCTGTACGAGGCGCGCGGCAGCGCGGATTCCCGCGGCCCGGGTGCACCGCAGGGCGCCCGGGAGTGGACCTCACGGCTGCGGCAGGCGCTGGTGCGCACCCGGCGGTTGTCAGCGGCACTGCGCGTCGACGAGCAGCGGCACCGCATCACCCCGAGTCGCGAGCCTGACGACGGCTTCGTCGACGCCGTCTACCGGTGGGCGAGCACCGGTGATCTGTCCGCCGCGCTGGCCGCCGCCGAAGAGTCCGGTAGCGGATCGGTGCTGTCGGCCGGAGACTTCGTGCGCTGGTGCCGGCAGGTACTCGACCTGTTGGATCAGGTGCGCAACACCGCGCCGGAGCCGGAGCTGCGAACCAGCGCCAAGCGCGCGATCGATGCCGTGCGGCGCGGCGTCGTCGCAGTTGACGCCGAGTAGGCTGAGCGGCAGTTACCGTTACACCCGCCAAGGATGCGGCGCAGCAGGAGCAGGACGGACCGAGTCGGGAAGGACTGAAGACACGATGAGCGGACCGCAGGGGCCTGATCCCACGAAGCCGTGGCAGCCGCCGCGCCAGGGTGAGGAACAGCACCACTCTCCGGGCGGGGATCCGACCATCGGCACGTCGTCGTGGCAGCAGCCGATCGGCGACCAGCAGACCTGGCAGGCTCCCGCCTACGCGCCGACCGAGTACCCGCAGTATCAGCAACCCGGCCAGGGCTACCCGACGACGTCGCAGCCCCTGACCGGTTACCAGCAACCCGACCAGTACAGCCAGCCGGGCCAGTACGGTCAGCCCGGCCAATACGGTCAGCCCGGTCCCTACGGGCAACCGGGGCAGTACGGGCAACCGGGGCAGTACAGTCAACCCGGTCAGCAAGGTCAGTACGGGCAACCCGGCCAGTACGGCCAGCCCGGTTACCCGCCGCAGTCCGGCCAGTACGGTCAGCCGGGGCAGTACCCGCAGCAGACCGGACCCTACGGCCCGCCGGCCGGGGCCCGCGGTCCTCGGCGCGGGCTCATCGGCGGCATCATCGCCGGTTTCGCCGCAATCGTGGTAGCGGTGATCCTGGTGCTGGGCTTCTGGGCGCCGGGGTTCTTCGTGACCACCAAGCTCGACGTCAAGAAGGCACAGGACGGGGTGCAGCACATCTTGACCGACGAGACCAACGGCTACGGCGCCAAGAACGTCAAAGACGTCAACTGCAACAACGGTCAGGACCCGACGGTCAAGAAGGGCGACACTTTCACCTGCGACGTCAGCATCGACGGCACCAAGCGGCACGTCACGGTGACTTTTCAGGACAACAAGGGCACCTACGAGGTCGGTCGGCCGCAGTAAGACTTTTCAGCCCGGCAGCGAGTCCAGCGCCTTCTGCAGGCGTTCGATCGGCGAGCCGACACCGAGCTGAGTTGCCAGCTTCGCGGTGCGCCGCGGATGAGCAGCCGCCAACGGCAGGTCGTCGCTGCCCGTCGAGTACTTGACCGGTGCGTCGGTGGCAACCCGCACCACCGAACCGGCGGCCTCGATGTAGTCCCCGGCCGCTCGCAGCTTCTTGCGAATCGCTTTCGTCAGCGACGATCTTGGGTTGTCGAGCGCAGCGATGATCGCGTCCAGCGACCCGTGCTGCGCGAGCAGTGTGGCGGCCGTCTTCTCGCCGATGCCGGGCACCCCGGGCAGCCCGTCGGACGGGTCGCCGCGTAACAACGCGAACTCGGCGTACGCAGCGCCGGCCCGATCGGCCGGGAGCCCGTAACGCTCGGCCACCTCGGCCGGCCCCATCAGCTCGGCGTTGGTCAGCCCGCGGCCCAGGTAAAGCACCCGCACCGGAACAGGTTCGTCGGCGACCACCTGCAACAGGTCACGGTCTCCGCTGACGACGATCACAGGGTCGTGGCGTTCGCGCGCCGCCAACGTGCCGATCACGTCGTCGGCTTCGTAACCCGGCGCGCCGCCGGTGCAGATGCCGAACGCGTCGAGGATCTCTTCGATCATCTCCACCTGCGGGGTCAGGTCGTCAGGCACCTGCTCCACGTCCAGCTCGCCGTCGGCGTTGACCTGCTCGACCCGATGCGCCTTGTACGACGGGATGAGGTCCACCCGGAACTGAGGCCGCCAGTCCAAATCCAGACACACCACCAGCCGGCTTGGCCGCTGCTTGGTGATCACCACAGCCATCGAATCGATGAAACCGCGCACCGCATTCACCGGACGCCCATCCGGTGCGGTGATCGACGACGGCACCCCGAAATACGAGCGGAACCACATGCTGGCGCCGTCGAGCAGCAGCAGTGGCGATCGCAAGCGCGGCGCAGGCATGCCGGCCATCCTTTCGCCGAGCGTCGATTTGTTGTCGAGTTTTCGCTGCAGTTACCCCAACGAGTCGACGTTCGGCGACCCAGCTAGCTTGGAGCGCGTGGGTTCCAGATTCGACGCCGAAGTCTACGGCCGTCGACTCGCCGCCGCGGCAGAGGCCACCGCCGGGGCCGGTCTCGCGGGTCTGGTCATCACACCCGGCTACGACCTGCGCTACCTGCTCGGTTCCAACGCTGCGACCTTCGAGCGACTCACCGCGCTGGTGATTCCGGCATCCGACCGGCCCACGGTGGTGGTGCCGCGGCTGGAGTTGGCTTCGCTGAAAGAGTCCGCGGTCGCCGATTTGGGTTTGACGGTCGACAGCTGGGTGGACGGCGAATATCCCTACCAGCTGGTCGCGACCGCGTTGGGTGGTGCACCGGCCGCGGTCGCGGTCACCGACTCGATGCCCGCGCTGCACCTGCTGCCGCTGGCCGACCTGCTCGGCACTGCGCCGGTGCTGGCCACCGGTGTGCTGCGCGACCTGCGGATGATCAAAGACCCGGCCGAAGTCGACGCACTTCGCAAGGCCGGCGCCGCCATCGACCGGGTGCACGCCCGAGTGCCCGAGTTCTTGGTGCCCGGTCGAACCGAGGCCGACGTCGCCGCCGACATCGCCGAAGCCATCATCGCTGAGGGACACTCGCAGGTGGCGTTCGTCATCGTGGGCTCCGGCCCGCACGGCGCGGACCCGCACCACGAGTACTCAGACCGCGAACTCGCAGCCGGCGACGTGGTTGTCGTCGACATCGGCGGGGTCTGTGAACCGGGGTACAACTCCGACTCGACGCGCACCTACAGCTTGGGTGAACCGAAACCTGAGATAGCGCAACAATATTCGGTACTGCAACGGGCCCAGCGCACAGCCGTCGACGCGGTGCGTCCGGGCGTGACCGCCGAGCAGGTCGATTCCGCCGCGCGCGATGTGCTGGCCGAAGCGGGCCTCGCGGAGCACTTCGTGCACCGCACCGGTCACGGCATCGGGCTGGCCGTGCATGAAGAGCCCTACATCGTCGCGGGAAACGACCTGCCGCTGGCGCCGGGCATGGCGTTTTCCGTCGAACCCGGCATCTACTTCCCCGGCCGCTGGGGTGCACGCATCGAGGACATCGTCGTGGTGACCGAAGACGGTGCCTTGCCGGTCAACAACCGGCCCCATGACCTGGTCGTCGTGCCGGTTTGACGGCGACGGCGGCTAACCCGCGACGGGCCAATGTTGGCTTCCCGCAGGCCGCTTGGCGGCCTGACTTGTCACCGCGCGTAGGTTAAGAGCCATGCTGCTTGACCTGGCGCTGCTGCCACTGCGCATCGCACGACACGTCGTCGGCGTTCTGGCCGACGCCGTCACGCCGGCCCCCGCGCCGCCCGGAAAACTCGTCGTCGTAGACGGCATGCCCGAAGGCGTTCCGCCCGCCGCGCGGCGGCCCGAGCCGCAACTGCCGACACCCGCCGGGTGGCCGTTCGGTGAGGAATTTCCGCGTACCTGCGGCGCCGGACGGTTGGCCGGCGGTGCGCTGTTCTGGACCGACTTCCTCTACGACGACCACGGTGCGACCGGCCTGCCCGTCGGAATGCTGAAATTCCAGGCGCCGCCGCGCGGAACCTACATCTATCCGACGGGACCTGCCTCCAACAACGGCGCCGACATCTTCCGGGCCGCAGTCGGTCTTACCGACACCGACACCTGGTGGCGGGTGGACTGGAACACCCTGCTCGACGCGTCGGTACCCATCGCACTGTTCACCTTCGCCACCGGCCGCGGCGCCGCCGCGGAAGCTTGGCCGGCCGGAGCGGGAGATCCGCTCGGCGGGCATCGACACGGCCCTGCTCGTCTCCGGCTCCGGCGCCTGGCTGATCGACCTCGGCACCGAGGCCAGGACCCCGGTCGGTCACAGCGTCGACCTGGAGTCCCGGTCGTTCCTGGCCCAGGTCCCGCGGTCGCTGCTGGCGCCCGCCGGCACCTGGACTGTCCGGTTGGCGGCGGGACTGGCGAACAGCGCCGGTGATGGCTTCGCCGACGTCGGCGCCGATCACGGCGCGCTCCCGGACCAGACCAACGTCTACAACATCGCCTTCCGCACCACCGACCAGGAGCCGCCGCACCTGAACTTCTGGTCCGACGCCGCGCAGGCCGCGGCGCTGACCGATGGCGACGTGTCCCAATTCTCGATTGCTGTCCCGTGGGACCAGCTGGCCGCCGGCGCGACCAGCCCCGAACCCGTCATCACCGGCCCTACGACCCGCTGGTACGTATCCTCGGCCGAGTTGGGCCAAGGCCTTGGTCCCAGCAATGTGCTGAGCATTCTGAGTACCAAGCCACTCTTCCTGGGGCGGGTGCAGCCTTACTCGGTGTGCCTACCGGCAACCTATGCGCCGGGCCAGCAGTTGCCGCTGACCTTGCTTCTGCACTCGCTCAGCTTGGGGCAAAGCCAGTTCGCCGCGATCGACCCGCGGTCGCTGCACGAGGTATGCGACGGACGCAACTCAGTCGTGGTGACGCCGCTGGGGCGCGGCCCGTCGACCTGGTACTTCGATTACGGCGAACTGGACGTGTGGGAAGTGTGGGCGCGGGTGGCCGAACAGCTTGGCACCGACCCGAACCGGACCGTGATCTCGGGTTATTCGATGGGCGGTTACGGCGCCTACAAGCTCGGGCTGGCCTACCCGGAAGTATTCGCCCAGGCTGTCGCGCTGGCCGGGCCGCAGACGTGCGGGGTGCGGCTCTGGCCTGACGTCGACATTCCGGCCGACCTCGACTTCGACTCGCACTGTGCCCGGGAGGGTGACACCTGGCGGCTGCTGGCTAACGCCCGATGGCTTCCTTACGTCATCGCCCACGGCCTGCTCGACGAACTCGTGCCATTCGCCTCCGCGGCCGAGCAGGCGCTTGAACTGGACCGGCTCGGCTACCGGTACCGCTTCACCGTCTACCCGCTCGAGGACCACCTGGTCTTCGCAGTGCAGGACAAGTTCGACGACGCCGTATCGCACATGGGCACCGGCCTGCGCCAAGCCGACCCCGGCCACATCACCTTTGCGTGGTATCCGCAGCTGGTGCGTTCTGACCTGGGCATCGGACCGCACCAAGTGTGGTGGCTGTCTGAACTGACCGCCGATCCGGAGCTGTCGACGGGGAAGGTTCGTGGGGTGATCGCCGAAGTCGACGCCCGCTCGTATGCCCGGCCGGACCCGACGCACACCACCCGGCGGCACCGCGGCTTCCTGCTGCACTTCGACCCGACGCCGGGGTTGTATTCGGAGCTGGTGTGGCAGCCCGGGTTACCTGTCGCCCAGCTGCCCCACCTGACGCTGAAGTTGACCAGAGTTGCGGGCATCACCGTCGACGTCGCACGAGCCGGGCTGGCCACCTTGCCGAAGTCGACGATCACTGTCGCGACCGACATCGCTACAAATCTCCGGCTCGCTTCGCTGCCATCGGGCGTCACCGTGCTGCTCGACGGCAAGCCGACCGGGACGACCGTCGCCGTGCCGGAGGGTCGGCACCACATCAAGCTGTAGGCGGCCGGCGGCCGACCCGAGCGAAGCTGACGGGTCATCTTTTGTGTCCGCCTCGGAGCATCAACGGGCGGATGCCGACGACGTTGTCGCTCGAAGGCGGGCACAGCGACACTTCCTTTGAGCCTCGGCGGTCGGGGCTATTCGCCGCTGCGGTCCAGCAGATCGGAGGAACCCAGTACCCGCTCGATCTGTACTTCGATAACCACCCGTCGCGGGTTGGGTCGCGGAGTCCGGTAGCGCTGGGCGTAGCGCAATTCGGCGTCGCGGACGGCCTCGATCTCGCCGTTCACGCTGGCCCGACCCTCCAGCGACAGCCAGCGGGCGCCGTCCACCTGACTGAGCACCGCCACCCGGCCGCGTTCAGCGTTCACCGCTTTCTGGGAGCCGCCGGTGGTGATGACGCGAGCGATGTGCGTCTTGGGATCGAAGGTGAAACCCACGGCCACCACGTGCGGTGAGTTGTCGGCGCGCAGGGTCGTCAGCATCGCCAGGTGGCGTTCGCTCAAAAATGCCAGCGCGTCATTGGTGAGCCGGGTGGTGGTGCGGGCCATGACCGCCCACGTTAGCCCAGGTGATAATGCAACCCGTGGCTGACACGGGCGCCAAGACAGTGGTGATCTTCGGTGGGCGCAGCGAAATCGGCGTCGAACTCGCCGCCCGGCTCGCTGCGGGGGCGACAGTCGTACTGGCCGCCCGCGGCGCGGACCGGCTCACCGATGAGGTCACCAGGGTGCAGGCGGCTGGGGCGGCGGCGGTGCACACCATGGAGTTCGACGCCGACGACATCGCTTCGCACGGTCGGCTGGTGGCCTCGATCGTCGCCCGCCACGGTCGGATCGACGTTGCGGTGCTGGCCTTCGGCATCCTGGGCGATCAGGCCCGCGCCGAAAGCGACGCCGCCCACGCGGTGGCCGTCGTGCACACCGACTACGTCGCGCAGGTGAGCCTGCTCATCACCTGGCGGCTGAGATGCGGTCCCTCGGCCGGGGAACCATGGTGGTGTTCTCCTCGGTGGCGGGCGTACGGGTACGCCGCGCCAACTACGTCTACGGCTCGGCCAAAGCAGGTCTGGACGGGTTCGCGAGCGGGCTGGCGGACTCGGTGCACGGCACCGGCGTGCGGGTGCTGATCGTCCGGCCGGGATTCGTCATCGGCCGCATGACCGCAGGTATGTCACCAGCGCCGCTGTCGAGCACGCCGCCGCAGGTCGCCGCGGCCACCGCGCGGGCACTGGCCCGCGGGCGACGGACGGTGTGGATCCCCTGGGCGTTGCGGCCGGTGTTCTTCGGCATGCGGCTGCTGCCGCAATCCGTCTGGCGGCGGATGCCGCGATGAACAGGCCGCGCAGATGATCGTCGTTGTCGGCATCGGCGCCGACGGGATGCCCGGCCTCGCGGAGGCGTCCCGTCGGGAACTCCGAGCAGCCACCGTCGTCTACGGATCCAAGCGGCAACTCGACCTGCTCGACGACACGGTGGTTGCGGCTCGGCGGGAATGGCCGTCACCTCTGCTGCCGGCGTTGCCGCGTCTGCTCGATACCGGAACCGATGTGCACGTGCTGGCCAGCGGTGACCCACTTCTGCACGGCATCGGCGGCACCTTTATCCGGCTGTTCGGGCCGCAACGGGTGAAGGTGCTGCCGCACGTGTCGGCGGTGGCGTTGGCCTGCGCGCGGATGGGTTGGACGCAACACGACACCGAGGTGATCAGCCTGGTCACCGCCGAGCCGCACACGGCGGTACGCCGCGGCGGCCGGGCGATCGTGCTGTCCCGCGACCGCGTCACCGCCGAAACGCTGGCCACGTTGCTCGACGCGCACGGCCGCGCCGAATCCGAGCTCACCGTTCTCGAGCAACTGGGCGGCCCGGGGGAGCGTCGGCGCGAGGGCACCGCGCGACAGTGGGCCGCTGACGCGCCCGCCGACATCGACGATCTGAACGTGGTCGCGGTGCGCTACCTGCCGGACGAGCGCGTGCTCTTCCCGCCCGACGAGGCGTTTCACCATGACGGCCAGATCACCAAGCACGGGATGCGGGCGGTGACGCTGGCAATGCTGGCGCCGCGGCCGGGAGAGCGGTTGTGGGATATCGGCTCCGGTTCGGGCAGCATCGCTGTGCAGTGGTGCCGCAGCTGGCCCGGCTGCACCGCGGTGGCCTATGAACGTGATAACCTGCGCAGCAACCGTATTCGACGCAACGCCGAGATGTTCGGTGCCGGCATCGAGGTGCGTGGCGAAGCGCCCGCCGCGTTCCACGGCGCAGCGGTGCCCGCGGCGATCTTCGTCGGCGGCGGTCTGACCCAACCAGGTCTGCTGGAGGCCTGTCTGCAGCGCCTGCCCGACGGCGGGCGACTGGTCGCCAACGCCGTCACCGCAGAGTCCGAAGCTGCGTTGGTGCAACAACATTCACGGCTCGGCGGCAAGCTGCAGCGCTTTCAGCACTACCACGGTGAGCCGTTGGGCGGCTACACCACTTGGCGTCCCCAGCTGCCGATCACCCAGTGGGAGCTGACGAAGCCGTGACGGTGTACTTCATCGGCGCCGGTCCCGGCGCAGCCGACTTGATCACCGTGCGGGGACAGCGGCTGCTCAGCCGGTGCCCAGTGTGTCTGTATGCCGGTTCGATCATGCCCGACGATCTGCTGGCCCTGTGTCCACCGCGGGCCCGGGTCGTCGACACCGGTCCCCTGACGCTGGAGCAGATCGTCGACGAAATAGTCACCGCCGACGCAGCGGGCCACGATGTGGCCAGGCTGCATTCGGGTGATCCGTCGTTGTACAGCGCGCTGGCCGAGCAATGCCGTCGACTCGACGCCGCCGGCGTCGGCTACCAGATCGTGCCGGGCGTGCCGGCGTTCGCGGCGGCCGCCGCTGCGCTGGGCCGTGAGCTCACCCTGCCCGGCGTCGCGCAGACTGTGACGCTGACGCGGATCGCGACGGTGTCGACGCCGATGCCCCCGGGTGAAGACCTCGCCGGCTTGGCGCGCGCCGGCGCCACCTTGGTGTTGCATCTGGCCGCCGCACAGATCGACGCCATCGTTCCGCAGTTGCTGGCCGGCGGCTACCGCCCTCAAACCCCGGCTGCCGCAGTCGCATTCGCCAGCTGGCCGCGGCAACAGATGGTGCGCGGTGTCTTGGCCGACATCGCCGGGCAAATGCACGACGCCGGGATCACCAAGACCGCAGTCATCATCGTCGGCGACGTGCTGGCCGCTGAAGGTTTCACCGACAGCTACCTGTACTCGGTGGCGAGGCGGCGGACGCACTGATGCGTGTGCTGGTGCTCGGCGGCACTGCCGAGGGGCGGGCGTTGGCTGCCCGGCTGCATCCGGCGGTCGAGGTGGTCAGTTCGCTGGCCGGGCGGGTGCCGGACCCGGCGCTGCCCGTCGGCGCGGTGCGTATCGGCGGGTTCGGTGGAACCGACGGGCTGCGGCGCTGGATCCGCGGGCAGCGCATCGACGCTGTCGTCGACGCCACCCACCCGTTTGCGGCCACCATCACCGCCCATGCCGCCCAGGTCTGTGGGGAGCTGAGCATGCCGCTGCTGCTGCTGGCCCGCGCGCCGTGGGACCCAGGTGATGCGGTGACGGTGGCCTCAGACGCAGCAGCTGCACAACACGTTGCGCGGCAGCGCTTTCAGCGGGTGTTCCTCACGACTGGTCGGTCCGGTACGGCGGCGTTCGCCGGCAGCGCAGCGTGGTTTCTGATCCGCGCCGTCACCGCGCCCGACCCTGTCACCTTGCCGCGTCGCCACCTGGTACTTCTCTCCCGCGGGCCATACCGCTACGACGACGAACACGCGCTGATGCAGCGGCACCGCGTTGACGCGCTGGTGACCAAGAACAGCGGCGGCGACATGACCCGGGCGAAGCTGGACGCCGCCGCCGCGCTGGGCATCCCGACGGTGATGGTCGCGCGTCCACCACTGCCCGACGGAGTCGCCGTGGTGAGCACCGTGGACGAGGCGGCCGCCTGGGTGAGCACCCATGGACCGTCGAATGGTGACCTGACGGACTGAGCCTTACCATCTCAAGGTGAACGACGATCCGCTCGCCGATGTTGTTGCCCGCCAATACGAGCGCCGGCAACGCCGGAGAGCTTGAAGGGTTCGGTCGCCGACTGTTTCAGTCGTTGTGGCGTCTCGATTTCGTCGCGATGGCGCTTTGACCCTTCTCGCACCCTAAGACGGATAGCGCCGCGGCGTGAACACCCTGTCGCCGAAATCGTCTGTGTGCCATTGGGTTTGCGACGATCCAACGATGAGCAGGCAGCGCATGTCGACCTCGGCCGGGTCGAGGTCGGCCAACCGCACGACGGTGACGCGTTCACCCGGCCCGGACACGTCGCGGCCGATCACGACCGGGGTACCTGGATCGCGGTGTGCGAGAAGCAGATCGCGCATTTCGGCGACCTGCCAGGTGCGGGTGGTGGAGGCGGGGTTGTAGATAGCCAGCACCAGGTCGGCGGCCGCGGCGGCGTTGAGCCGGGCGCTGATCACCTCCCACGGCTTGAGCCGGTCGGACAACGAGATCACCGCGTAGTCATGGCCGAGTGGGGCGCCGACGCGGCTGGCGACGGCCTGTGCGGCCGTCATCGCCGGGATGATCCGCACTTCGACGCCCGGCCACTGCTTGGCCTCCTCGAGCACCGCGGTGGCCATCGCGAACACCCCGGGGTCACCGGAGGACACCACCGCCACGGCGCGGCCCTGCTCGGCCAGCCAGCAGGCCAACCGGGCTCGGGCCGGCTCATCGGTGTTGTCGCTGGGGTGGCGTTGCTGGCCGTCACGCCCCAGCACGCGGTCCAGGTACGGGCCGTAGCCGATGAGATCCGTGGCGGCGGCCAACTCCCGTCGGCTCTCCGGCGTCATCCAGTCGATGTGCCCCGGACCCAGCCCCACCACCGCGACGGTGCCGGGCCGCGATGAGCTGCGCCGGCCACCGGGAAGCACCGTCAGCGAGAAGTACGGCACGCTGTTCTCGTCGACGTCACCTGCGGGCAGGACCCGTTGACCCGGGGTGCTGGCCCGCTCCACGTAGAAGGCGTCGTCCAGCCGGCCGGCCAGCGAAAGCGCTTCCCGCACCGCCGGATAGGACCGGCCGAGCTTCATGACGACCGCGGCGTCGGTGTCGGCCAGCCGGCGGGCCAGCTCGGTGACCGGCAACGTTCCGGGCAGCACCGTGAGGACCTCGTCGCCGGCCACCAACGGGGTAGCGGTCGCGGCCGACGCGGCGCTCACCGACGTCACTCCCGGCACGATCACAGCGTCGAACCGCTCCGTCAGCCGGGTGTGCAGATGCATGTAACTGCTGTAGAACAGCGGATCGCCTTCAGCCAACAGCGCCACATCGCGGCCGGCAGCCAGGTGGGCCGCGATCCGTTCGGTGGCGTCGGCGTAGAAGTCCTCCAGCGCCCCGGTGTAGCCGCCGGGATGCTCGGTCTGCTCAGTGGTGACCGGATAGACCAGGTGCTCCTCGACCTGTCCTGGCCGCAGGTACGGCTCGGCGATGCCGCGGGCGATGCTGCGGCCGTGCCGGGCGCTGTGATAGGCGACGACGTCGGCGGCGCCGATCACCCGGGCGGCTTTGACGGTGACCAACTCCGGGTCCCCTGGCCCCAGGCCGACGCCGAATAGAGTGCCGCGGTGCGTCATTCGCGGCTCGACGCGACGGCCGCAATGGCATTGACGGCCGCGGCTGCCATCGCGCTGCCGCCGCGACGGCCCCGCACCACCAGATACGACATGCCCCTCGGACGTTCGATCAGCTCCTGTTTGGACTGCGCGGACCCGACGAAGCCGACCGGTCCGCCCAGCACCGCGGCCGGCGGCACCGCGCCGTCGTCGACGAGCTCAAGCAGCCGGAACAGCGCGGTGGGCGCGTTGCCGATCGCCACGACCGACCCGGCCAGCCGGTCGGCCCACAACTCCACCCCGGCCGCCGAACGGGTGGTGTGCGTGCGCGAGGCCAGTGCGGCGGCGCGCGGGTCGGCGACCAGCGACACCACCTGGTTGGCGGCCGGTAACCGTGCGGTGGTGATGCCGGCCGCCACCATCGAGGAATCGCAGAGCACCGGAGCACCGTCGGCCAGTGCCGCCGCCGCACGGGTGACGGCGTCGTCGGTGTAGGCGACGTGGTCAGCGACATCGACCTGCCCGCAGGTGTGGATAAGCCGGACCACGACGCGTTCGACGTCGGTCGGAAAACGGCTCAAGTCAGCTTCGGCGCGGATCGCTGCGAACGACTGCCGGTAGATCTCGGCGGCGTCGCGAACGTAGTCCAGCACCTGCTCACCTTAGGCGTTTCCCGGCACCGCCTCGAAGCGCGGCAGGTACCCGTCGGCGGTGGCCACCAGCACCGCACCGCCCGGCGGAGCCCCGCAGGCCCGCTCGCAACCGACGAAGTGGCGGTGCTGGAAGGCGGTTTCGGCGCTTTCGGCCGCGGCCGCCGCGTCGGCGCGCACATCGGCGGCCGAGTGCTCGCAACCGGGACTGCCCACGCAGGCGCTCACCGACAGCCACGGCGAGGCGTCGTCGAACACCAGTCCCAGCGGCGCAAGCACGCGCAGCGCGACGTCGGCGACGCCAGCGTCGAGATCGCAGACCAGCACCGAACGCCACGGCGTGACCACCAGCGGCGCCTCGATCGCGGCGAGGAACTCGGCCACCCGGGCGGGCAGCGAACCCAACGGCACAGCCGCGCCCAAAGCGATCCTGCCGTCGTCCTGCACGATCCAGCCCACCGGCGGACGCAGAACCGGCTCGAAGCCGGGTCCGCGCAGCGCGCCGGGCAGCAACACATCCAGGTCGGGCAATTCGGCGACGCGCCAAGCGCTTCCGCGCATCTCGACGAATCGCTTGCCGACTGCTGCCAGGGTTTGGACCACGTCAGCATCCGCGAGCAGGATACCGGTGTCCCACCCAGCCAACAGCAGCGCCGCCCCGCCGTCGACCGCATGCACGCCGACGTCGGCGGCCAGCCCGGACACGTCGCCACTGCCGTCGTCGATGCTGAACCAGAACCGGCCCGGCAAGCGCGCCAGCAGCGGCTCGGCTTGAATCGCGGCGTCCAGCCCGGTGACCCAGCCGCGTACGTCGGGGCGCCCGCCGACGCGTCCGGTCAACGGCGAGGCGACAATGTTGCGGACCCGCTCGTGGCTGGCCGACGGCAACAATCCCGCCGCGGTGATCGCATCGGCGACCGACGCCGCGTCGGTGATGCCGCGGATCTGCACATTGCCACGCGCGGTCAACTCGAGGGTCCCCGAACCGAACTCCGCCGACGTCTGCGCCAGCGCCGCCAACTGGGCGGCGCTGATCATCCCGCCGGGCAGCCGCACCCGCACCAGCGCGCCATCGGCGGCCTGGTGCACCTGCAAGGCGCCGGGGCAGGCGTCGTCAGTGCGGGTCCTGTTCACCAGACCACGGTACGGCGGACGCCGCCTGGCCAGCGTGCGACGACAGGTAGTGCGCTACGCGTGCCGGCCGAAACGGCCGGCCTTAGGTTCACCCATAGCACCCGCCCGAGTACAGGAAGACCCGAACCGATGACCGCTCTGCTGGACACCTTCACCGCGATGTGGCTGATGTTGCTCGCGGCCGCCGTCTATCACCTGCAGTCGTGGCTGGAGCGCTGGGACGGTCAGCGGCACGCCGACGACTGACCCGTCAGAACGTTCCCGGCCGCTCCGTATAGCGCTTGCGCTTCTCGGCGTCGACTTCGCCACCGAAGACGCGGTCGCCGCCCAGCCCGCGGCTCAGCGCCTCGAAAGTTGCTTGCGGCAGCAGCTTTTGAGCCAGCCTGACCGCGTTCAGCGAGCGCGGAACCATCTTCCGCGCCTTCGGTTTGGCGATCAGCGCGGCCACCGCACGGGCGACATCGTCCGGCTCGGCGTTGCGCAGTCCCCTCAGGCCGCTCAGCCCCGCAATCATGTCGGTGTTGACCAGAGTCGGGAGCACCGCGGAGAAATGCACGCCGCTGCCACGGTTTTCCAACCGGACGGTGTCGGTGAAGCCCAACACGGCGTGCTTGGTGGCGCAGTAGGTGGCAATGCCCGGCGCAGGCACCACGGCGCCCAGCGACGCGATGTTGATGATGTGACCGTGCCGCCGCGGCAGCATCCGCTGCGCGGCCAGCTTGGTGCCCAGGATCACGCCGTGGACGTTGACGTCGAGCAGTCGCTGGGTGACGGCGTCGCCCTCGCCGACGGCGCTGCCCACCGAAATGACGCCGGCGTTGTTCACCAGCACATCGAGCGGCCCCAGCGCGTCTTCGACGCTGTCCAGGAAGTCGGTGAACGACTGCCGATCCGTCACGTCGAGCCGGCGGTGCACGGCCAAACCCAACTTGTCGCCCGCCGCGTGCACCGCCGACTCGTCGATGTCTCCGATCGCGACCCTGGCGCCCACGTCGCGCAACACGGCGGCGGTGGCCAGCCCGATGCCGCGGGCCGCGCCGGTGATGGCGACCCTTCTCCCGAATAATCCCGCAGCCCCGGCAGCACTCACAAACCGCATCATGTCACGCGCGAGGTGGACCATGATCGCGTCCCGGCCGGGGTAAAGCTGCGTGCGGTAAGAATGACGGGTGTCCGATCCGACCGTGCTGCTGTTGTCGACGTCCGACACCGACCTGATGACGGCGCGCGCCAGCGGCGCGAACTACCGGTGGGCCAATCCCGCGCGGCTGCTGACCGACGAACTGCCCGACCTGCTCGCCGGAACCGACGTGGTCGTCATCCGCCTCCTCGGCGGCTACCGGGCCTGGCAGGACGGCATCGACGCGGTGTTGGCCGGCGGCGTGCCGGCGGTCGTGGTCAGCGGCGAGCAGTCACCGGATGCCGACCTCACCGAACGGTCCACCGTGCCGGCCGGAATTGCGCTGCAGGCCCACGTCTATCTGGCCCAAGGCGGGGTGCCCAACCTGCGCCAACTGCACGCGTTCCTGTCCGACACGGTGCTGATGACGGGATTCGGGTTCAGCCCGCCACAAAACACCCCCACCTGGGGGGTGCTGTCCCGGCCGGAGTCCGCCAACACCGGCCCGACCATCGCGGTGCTGTACTACCGGGCGCAACAGCTCGCCGGCAACACCGGCTACGTCGAAGCGCTGTGCACGGCGATCGAAGCGGCCGGGGCCCGGCCGCTGCCGGTGTACTGCGCGTCGCTGCGTACCGCCGAACCCGAGCTGCTGGACACGCTGGCCCAAGCGGACGCGATGGTGGTCACGGTGCTGGCCGCCGGGGGGCTCAAACCGGCGACGGCGACAGCCGGCGGTGACGACGAGTCCTGGGACGTCGGTCATCTGGCCGCCCTCGACGTCCCGATCCTGCAGGGCCTGTGCCTGACCAGCTCGCGACGGCAGTGGCACGACAACGACGACGGGCTCAGCCCGCTCGACGTCGCCACCCAGGTGGCCGTTCCGGAGTTCGACGGGCGCATCATCACCGTCCCGTTCTCGTTCAAGGAAATCGACGACGAGGGACTGATCGCCTACGTCGCCGATGCTGAGCGCTGCGCGCGGGTGGCCGGCCTGGCGGTGCGGCACGCCGAACTGCGCCGGGTCGCCGCCGCCGACAAGCGCGTCGCCGTGGTGTTCTCGGCCTATCCGACCAAGCACGCCCGCATCGGCAACGCGGTGGGGCTGGACACCCCGGCCAGCGCGGTGGCTCTGCTGCGGGCGCTGCGCGAGCGCGGGTATCGGATGGGCGACGTGCCCGGGGTGGAGGCCGGCGACGGGGACGCGCTGATTCACGCGTTGATCGAGCGCGGCGGCCAGGACCCCGATTGGCTCAACGACACGCAGCTGGCCGGCAATCCGATCCGGGTTCCGGCCGCTGACTACCGCGTCTGGTTCGCCACCCTGCCCGCCGGCCTCGCGGACGCCGTGCAGCAGCATTGGGGCCCGCCGCCGGGGGAGCTGTTCGTCGACCGCACGCACAACCCCGACGGCGACATCGTCATCGCCGCCCTGCAGGCGGGCAACGTCGTATTGCTGGTGCAGCCGCCGCGCGGATTCGGCGAGAACCCGGTGGCGATCTACCACGACCCCGATCTCCCGCCCAGCCACCACTACCTGGCCGCCTACCAGTGGCTGGGCCGCGGATTCCCGGACAGCTTTGACGCCCACGCCGTCGTGCACCTGGGCAAGCACGGCAACCTGGAATGGCTGCCCGGCAAGACGCTGGGGATGTCCGCGGCCTGCGGGACGGACGCCGCGCTGGGCGACCTGCCGTTGATCTATCCGTTCCTGGTCAACGATCCCGGGGAGGGCACCCAGGCCAAGCGGCGGGCACACGCTGTGCTCGTCGACCACCTCATCCCGCCGATGGCCCGAGCCGAAACCTACGGCGACATAGCCCAGTTGGAGCAGCTACTCGATGAGCACGCTGCCGTCGCCGCACTCGACCCCGGCAAGCTGCCGGCGATCCGCCAGCAGATCTGGACGCTGATCCGGGCGGCCAAGATGGATCACGACCTGGGCCTGACCGAGCGGCCCGCCGACGAGTCGTTCGACGACATGCTGCTGCACGTCGACGGCTGGCTGTGTGAAATCAAGGACGTGCAAATTCGTGACGGCCTGCACATCCTGGGCCAGCCCCCGACGGGTGAAGCCGAACTGAATCTGGTGCTGGCGATCCTGCGGGCCCGGCAGCTGTTCGGTGGGGAACACTCCGTGCCCGGCCTGCGTCAGGCGCTGGGTCTGACCGAAGACGGCAGCGATGAGCGGTCGTCGGTCGACGAAGCCGAAGCACGAGCCCGGGCGCTGGTGGAGGCGCTGCAGGACAGCGGCTGGGATCCGAACGCGGTCGATCGGCTCACCGACGACGGAGGCGTCGCCGCGGTGCTCAGGTTCGCCGCCACCGAGGTGGTGCCGCGGCTTTCCGGCACCGCGGCCGAGATCGACCAGGTGTTGCGCGCGTTGGACGGCCGGTTCATCGCGGCCGGGCCGTCCGGCTCACCGCTGCGCGGGCTGGTCAACGTGCTGCCCACCGGACGCAACTTCTACTCCGTCGACCCCAAAGCGGTGCCGTCGAAGCTGGCGTGGGAAACCGGTGTGGCGCTGGCCGATTCACTGCTGGCCCGCTACCGCGAGGACTACGGGGCCTGGCCGCGCTCGGTGGGCCTGTCGGTGTGGGGGACCTCGGCGATGCGCACTTCCGGCGACGACATCGCCGAAGTACTGGCGCTGCTGGGCGTACGGCCGGTGTGGGACGACGCGTCGCGGCGGGTCGTCGATCTGACCCCGATCCCGTTGGCCGAACTCGGCCGGCCGCGCATCGATGTCACGGTGCGCATCTCCGGTTTCTTCCGTGACGCGTTCCCGCATGTGGTGACCATGCTCGACGATGCGGTGCGGTTGGTCGCCGACCTCGACGAACCCGACCACGAGAACTACGTGCGCGCGCACGCACAGGCCGACCTGGTGCAGCACGGCGACGAACGCCGCTCAACCACAAGGATTTTCGGGTCGAAACCGGGCACCTACGGGGCCGGTCTACTGCAGCTGATCGACAGCCGCAACTGGCGCGACGACGCTGACCTCGCGCAGGTGTACACCGCGTGGGGCGGGTTCGCCTACGGCCGTGGCCTGGACGGTCGGGCGGCCACCGATGACATGAACCGTCAATACCGGCGCATCGCGGTGGCGGCCAAGAACACCGACACCCGCGAGCACGACATCGCCGACTCCGACGACTACTTCCAATACCACGGCGGCATGGTCGCCACCGTGCGTGCGCTGACCGGTCAGGAACCGGCCGCCTACATCGGCGACAACACCCGCACCGACGCGATCCGCACCCGCACCTTGAGCGAGGAAACCACCCGGGTGTTCCGCTCGCGGGTGGTCAATCCGCGGTGGATGAACGCGATGCGCCGGCACGGCTACAAAGGGGCATTCGAGATGGCCGCCACGGTGGACTACTTGTTCGGCTACGACGCCACCGCCAAGGTGATGGCCGACTGGATGTATGAGGAGCTCACCGACCGCTACGTGCTGGACCCGGAGAACCGCAAATTCATGTCCGAGTCCAACCCGTGGGCGCTGCACGGCATGGCTGAACGTCTGCTGGAAGCCGCCGGCCGCGGAATGTGGGACCAGCCCCAGCCCGCCACCCTCGATGGCTTACGGCAGGTGCTGCTGGAAACCGAGGGCGACCTCGAAGGCTAGCTTTGCGTCTGCTCGGCGGTAGGTTGAGGCCTGTGCAGCCCACCTTCGCCGAGCTCGCGAAATCCGATTACGTCCTGCTGACCACCTTCACCAAGGACGGCCGGCCCAAGTCCACGCCGGTGTGGGCCGCCTTGGACGAAGAGCGCGGGGACCGCCTGCTGGTCATCACCGGAGCGAAGTCATGGAAGGTCAAGCGGATCCGCAACACGCCGCGAGTCGAGCTGGCGCTCTGCGATATGCGCGGTAACGCCAAAAGCGAATCCATGCCGGGAACGGCGACCATCCTGGACAAGTCCCAGAACGGCGCCGTCTACGACGCCCTGGTCCAGCGTTACGGCTTGATCGCGCGGGTGTTCAACTTCTTCAGCAAGCTGCGCGGCGGCATGCACAACAACGTCGGTCTGGAACTCAGGCCTCTGCCAGGTGTTCTCTGAAGAACGAGAAGACCCGGGCCCAGGCGTCCGCGGTGGCGGTCGGGTTGTAGCCGAAGCCGGTGATCCGCAGCAGCGGCTGGGCGGGCAGTTTGTTGGCGAAAGCATGTCCGGCGCCGGGATACACCTTGATGTCGTTGACGATGTTCTTCTGCTCCAGCACCCGCTGCAGCTTCTTGGGCGCTCCGATCCCCGTTGGATCCCGGCTACCGAAGCTGGCCACGATCGGGCACGCGCCGTCCAAGGTCCGGCTGATGTCGCTGGGCAGCGGCGTGCCGTAGAACGGCGCGGCGGCGCCGAACCCCTTGGGCGACATGACCAGCGCGAACCGACCGCCCATGCAGAAGCCCGCAATGCCGACCTGCCCGGAACATGCCGGGTGAGCCAACAGGTGATCGCGGGCAGCCAGGATGTCATCGAGCGCTCGGCCCCGCTTGGTCATCAAGTCACGCATTACCCGGGTGATGCAGCGGGCAAAGCCGCCGCGCGCAAACAGGTTGGGGGTCAGCGCGACGTAGCCGGCGGCGGCGATGTTGTCGTTGATCTCCTGTTTGTCCGGTCCGTAGCCGATCGCGTCATGGATCACCACCACGCCCGGCCAAGGTCCCGTGCCGTCGGGAACACTGAGCAGCGCGTCGATCGGGCCGGCGGGGGTGTCCATCTCGATGGTCGTCACGTCAGCCATCTAACCGCACGACACCCGAGCCGACGGAACTTCGGCGACGGTCGCAGACGTTGCCCTCACATGCTGTCGCGTCTGTTCCTGGTGTACGCCGTCGTTGAACTGGCAGTGCTGTGGGCGTTGGCGTCGACGATCGGTTTGGGCCGCACGCTGCTGATCCTGCTGGTCGCTTTCGTGGTCGGTGCCGTCGTCGCCGCTGCGCAACTCAAGCGCCAGCTCGCCCGGCTGCGGACCGGGCAGGCCGGGACGCGAGCCGCATTGACCGATGGTGCGTCGATGGCCCTGGCGACGCTGCTGATCATGGTTCCCGGGTTGGTCACCAGCGCATTGGGGCTGCTGCTGCTGTTCCCGCTGACCCGCCCGACCGTGCGCCCGCTGCTCATCGCGGTCGCATCCCGCAGCACCGCGTGGCCGTTGATCACCGCGGCCACGGTGGGTGCGTCCCGCTACGCCACGGGCCGTTCGGCCCGCCGCGCCCAATACGTCGACGGTGAAGTCGTGAACGTCGCGGACCTCGACCCGCCCGCGCTGCCCCGCGAGCCGGACCCTCCTGTTGCGTGACGACTCTGCTGACCAACGGTTGGGTGCACAGCCCTTCCCATCCCGACGCGACCGCCATGGCGGTCCGCGACGGAGTGGTCGTCTGGCTGGGCGGCGACGCCGCGGGCCGGGCCGAATTCCCGCGCGCTGACGTCGTCGATCTCGACGGCGGCTTCGTCGCGCCCGGCTTCGTCGACAGCCACGTCCATGTGACGGCTACCGGCTTGTCGCTGATCGGATTGGATCTGCGGGCCGCCCGCTCGCGACAGCACTGCCTGCAATTGGTCGCCGACTACGCCGCGGCGCACCCCGGCCAGCCGGTTTGGGGCCACGGCTGGGACGACTCTTCCTGGCCTGACCCAGCACCGCCGAGCACCGCCGACCTCGACGAGCTGCTCGGCGACCGCCCCGCCTACCTCGCTCGGGTCGACGTGCATTCCGCGCTGGTCTCCACAAGCCTGCGCCGGCGAGCGCCCGGCCTGCCGGCGGCTCCCGGCTACAGCGGGCAAGGGCCGCTGTCGGCCGAGGCCCATCATCTGGCGCGGGCGGCGGCGCGCGATCTGCTGACGACAGCGCAGCGCCGGCAGGCGCAGGCCGCCGCGCTGGACGCCGCGGCGGCCAACGGAATCGTCGCGGTCCACGAATGCGCCGGACCCGACATCGGCGGCCTCGACGATTGGCAGGCGCTGCGTGCAGTGGCCGGCGCCCGCGGCGTGGAGGTGACCGGTTACTGGGGGCAGGCCGTGACCAGCGCGGCGCAGGCGACCGCGGTGCTGGCCGACACCGGCGCCCGCGGGTTGGCCGGTGACCTGTTCGTCGACGGCGCGCTGGGGTCGCGCACCGCCTGGCTGCGCGAGCCGTACTACGACGCCCCGGAATCCACCGGCAACTGCTACCTCGACGTCGCCGCGATCACCGCGCATGTCCGGGCCTGCACCGAGGTCGGTGCGCCGGCCGGTTTCCACGTCATCGGCGACGCCGCCGTCGCGGCCGTGGTCGACGCGTTCGAGCAGGTCGTCACCGACTTCGGGACCACCTCGGTCGCCCGCTGCGGCCACCGGCTGGAACACCTGGAGATGGTCACCGCGGAACAGGCCGCCAAGCTGGGTGCCTGGGGCGTCATCGCCAGCATGCAACCGGCGTTCGATGCGGCCTGGGGCGGAGCCGACGGCATGTACGCCGAGCGCCTCGGTGTCGATCGAGGCGCCCGGCTCAACCCGTTCGCGCTGTTAGCATCCGAAGGCGTGCCTCTCGCGTTTGGCTCGGACGCTCCGGTCACACCGCTGGACCCGTGGGCGGGTGTGCGTGCAGCGGCCCAGCACCAAACCAGCGGCAGCGCGGTGTCGTGGCGGGCGGCGTTCGCCGCGGCAACCCGCGGGGGCTGGCGGGCCGCCGGCGTGCGGGACGGCCTGACCGGGACGCTGGTGCCGGGCGCTCCCGCCTCCTACGCCATCTGGGACTTAGGAGGCTTAGGAGCCCAACCCAGCCCCACCGAGGACCGCCCGCCACACTCCGCTGCACGCTGGTCCACCGACCGCAACGCCCGGGTCGCCCGATTACCGCGGTTCGGCGCAGACGACGCCCCACCGCATTGCCGCCAGACCGTACACCGGGGTGTAACCATTCATGGCTGACGACCGGCGGCCCGACGACGCGGACGCTGACGAGGTTGCGACGGCCGACGGCCAGGACGCGTTGGACGAGCAGGGCGCGTTGGGCAACCAGAAGCCGGCGGCGGACGGCCGGTCGAATCCGTTCGTTCGCAGAGGCGGCGAGCTGGCCCTGGTGGTGGGTCAGCGGACACAGGCGCGCAGCGCGGTCCTGTTGCGGATGCTGCGCACGGTGGCGTTGCCCAGAACAGGCCGCTGGCTGCTACCGCGGTGGCCGCGGCTGACTCTGACGGTCGGCGCCGGTCTGCTGCTGTGTGCCAGCTTTCCGCCGTTCGACTGGTGGTGGGCCGCCGTCATCGCCTTCGCGCTACTGGCGTGGGTGCTCACCCGGCACGTCACCACGGCGGTTGGCGGTCTCGGCTACGGGTTGCTGTTCGGTCTGGCGTTCTACCTGCCGCTGCTGCCGTGGATCAGCACGCTCGTCGGCGCGATGCCGTGGATCGTGCTGGCCGTGATGTCGGCGTGTTTTCCGGCGTTGTTCGCACTGCTCGCCGTCGTCGTGCGGCAACTGCCGGGCTGGCCGATCTGGTTCGCCGTGCTGTGGGCGGTGCAGGAATGGGCGAAGTCGACCGTACCGTTTGGCGGCTTCCCCTGGGGAGTGGTGGGGTTCGGTCAGACGAACGGACCGCTGCTGCCGCTGGTTCAGCTCGGCGGAGTACCGCTGCTGTCGGCCGCGATCGTGCTGCTCGGGTGCTGTTTCACCGCGATCGCCCTCGAGATCGCGGCGTGGTGGCCGGTCGGTCAGCCACCGCGCGACCGGGACGCGCCGGAAACTGCACACCCCGCCACCAGCGCGCCACCGGCGGTGGTGCTCCCCGGCATCTGCATCTGTTTCGTGTTGTTCGCCGCCGTCGCTGTCTGGCCGCAGGTTCGGCACTCGGGGAAGGGGTCGGGCAACGACCCGGTCGTCACGGTGGCCGCCGTGCAGGGCAATGTGCCCCGGCTGGGACTGGACTTCAACTCCCAACGTCGCGCTGTGCTCGACCTCCACGTCCACGAGACGCTTCAGCTCGCCGACGACATGCGGGCCGGAACCGCGCCGAAACCCCAGTTCGTCATCTGGCCGGAGGATTCGTCGGATATCGACCCGCTCACCAATCCCGACGCGGCCGAACAGATAGCGACGGCCGCCGGGGCGGTGGGTGTCCCTATCCTGGTCGGCACGATCCTCGACGTCCCGATCGCCGACGACGGCGCCCACAAACGGCCCAGAGGAGTCAAACCCGACACCCCGGATTACACCAACACCGTGATCGTCTGGGATCCGGTCACCGGCCCCGGTGAACGTCACAACAAGCAGATCGTGCAGCCGTTCGGCGAGTACCTGCCGTGGCCCTGGCTGTTCCGGCACCTGTCGGGCTTCGCCGACCGAGCCGGTCACATGGTGCCCGGGCGAAGCACCGGCGTGGTGCACGCCGCCGGGGTGCCGGTGGGAATCGCCACCTGCTGGGAAGTGATCTTCGATCGGGCCCTGCGCGAATCGGTGCTGGGCGGCGCTCAGATGCTGGCGGTACCCAGCAACAACGCCACCTTCAACAAGACGATGAGCGAGCAGCAACTCGCTTTCGCCAAAGCCCGCGCCGTCGAGCACGACCGGTACGTCGTCGTCGCCGGTACGACCGGGATCAGCGCGGTGATCGCACCCGACGGTGTGGAGCTGGCGCGTACGGACTTCTTCGTCCCCGCCTACCTGGACACCCAGGTGCGGCTGAAGACGACGTTGACGCCGGCAACGCGGTGGGGCCCGGCCGTGCAGTGGGTGTTGCTCGGGATAGCCGCCGCGGTGCTGGCGGTCGCCATACGGCAAAATGGGTGGCTCTCGGGGCGGTTCCGGAGTTCATTGCCGGACTCGAATCGCCGCCGGACCCGATCCGTGGCAAACTCCGCAACGCCGGCGGGCACACCCTCAGACCTGCCCGACGGCCGCGACGACGCCGAGCCGCCGCCCGATGAGGACCACCGGCACGCAGCCCGATCCCGGGTGTACGACGCAGACACCGACACGGCGAACGAAGGAGCCTCATGACCCCCGGCCAGTCGACATCTGAAGCGCGCGGTGCTGGGGGCCCGCAGCCCAGCCAGCACACCCTGGTGGTCATACCCACCTTCAATGAGCGGGAGAATCTTCCGCTCATCCTCGGTCGGCTGGACGAGGCCCGGCCCGATGTTCACGTGCTGGTCGTCGACGACGACAGCCCGGACGGCACCGGAGCGCTCGCCGACGAGTCGGCGGCGGCTCAGCCCGACCGCGTGCACGTGCTGCACCGCACTGTCAAGGACGGTCTCGGTGCGGCGTATCTGGCCGGTTTCAGCTGGGGACTGTCCCGCGATTATTCGGTGCTGGTGGAGATGGACGCCGACGGCAGCCATGCGCCCGAACAGTTGCACCGGCTCCTCGACGCCGTTGACGCCGGCGCGGACCTCGCGATCGGATCCCGCTACGTCGACGGGGGAACGGTGCGTAATTGGCCGTGGCGGCGCAAGGCGCTGTCCAGGACCGCCAACACCTATTCGCGACTGATGCTCGGCATCGGCATTCATGACATCACCGCCGGTTACCGCGCCTACCGGCGGGAAGTGCTGCAGGCTGTTGACCTGAGCACGGTCGACTCGAAGGGCTACTGCTTCCAGATCGACCTGACCTGGCGCACCATCCGTAACGGCTTCACCGTTGTGGAGGTGCCGATCACGTTCACCGAACGTGCCCTCGGGGTCTCGAAGATGAGCGGGTCGAACATCCGCGAGGCGATCGTCAAAGTGGCGCAGTGGGGCGTCAACGGCCGGCTGGACGGCCACCCCGGTCGTGCTGCGGTGACAGCGCACCCCGCCGCAGACGCGGACGCCGAGCGCTGAGTAGGAGGTGCGGCGTCAGACTCCGCGCCGGCGCGTCTTGATCAGCTCGAGGCGCTCTTTCAGCAGCTCGTCGAGCTCTTCCACGGAACGCCGCTCCAACAGCATGTCCCAGTGCGTGCGGGGCGGCTTCACCTTCTTCGGCTCGGGCAGGTCGCCCTCGATCAGGGTGCCTTCCATGCCGTTGCGGCACAGCCAGGTGCCCGGAATCTCCGCGTCGTCGGCGAACGGAACGTGGAATTCCTCGCCGTTGTCGGTGCGGTACCGCGCGATCTGACGCGGCGCCAGGTCGTGGTTGCGGTCGGTCTCGTAGCTCACCGCTCCGAGACGACTGCCTCTCAAGACACGATCAGCCATCGTCAACACTCCTCGTCTTCATGTTTCCCGGGCAGACAACGCGGTGACGGCCCTCAAAAGTTCCCAGCGCTGCACCGCCCGCGCGAGCCGACGCGACTACTCAGCATACCGGGATTCGCCCGGGCAGCCGATTAAAGTCGTCGGCGTGACCCGTCGCGTGCGACCGCAACCGTGCCGCTGGTGCGGCCGCGACGTGGCGAATGCGGGTCTGGGTCGTCGGCGCCGGTACTGCCGGCAGTCCTGTCGACAGCGTGCCTACGAACAGCGTGCGTCGATCAGCTCTGCGCCCAGCCTGGCGCCCGACGCGGTGGTGCTCTCGGCCGTGGAGGCGGCCCAGTTGTCTGACCGGGTCTATCAGGTGCGCTGCGCCGCGGAGGATGTCGTCACAGCGCTCGACGAGGGCGCCGAACCCCCCGAGTTGCGGGAGCTGTGCGCCACGCTGATGCGGGCCGTGGAGGCCGCTGACGGTTGGCGCTGAAGCCGGCGGCAAGCGGCCGGACTCGTCCCGACCAACTTGATCGTTCCCTGAAGGGTGCAGGGTACAGTCACGCTGAACACGGTCCGGCCGGTCGGCCGACCCGCCGAAGAAGCCGGCGGCAGTTTCGGCGGGGCGCGCAGCGACGTGTACAAAGCCCGGGGGGCAGCAAGAGCGGGAGTGTGAAGATCGTGCCGAGAGCGTCCGTGCCTGCCCGTGACTGCGCAGGGCCGACGACCGGTGTGCCACCACTTCGGGCACGGACTTGCGCTACTTGGTGAGCCGGCGCTCACCGGACGATCAACGTTAGGCAGGGTGTGGCGACATGGCCGATCAGCTCCAGCATGCGACCGAGGCGCTGCGTAAAGCGCTGGCTCAAGTCGAGCGGCTGAAAACCACCAACCGCGCACTGCTGGAGCGGTCCGGCGAACCGATCGCGATCGTCGGTATGTCCTGTCGCTTCCCGGGCGGTGTCGACTCGCCGGAAGCTCTGTGGGACATGGTCGCCGACAGCCGCGACGTGATTTCGGAATTCCCCACTGACCGTGGTTGGGACCTGGCCGGATTGTTCGACGACGACCCCGACGCGCCGCACAAGTGCTATGCCCGCTCAGGTGGTTTCGTCGATGGTGTCGCCGACTTCGATGCCGGGTTCTTCGGGGTGTCGCCCAGCGAGGCGCTGGCCACCGACCCACAGCACCGGATGCTGCTGGAGTTGTCGTGGGAGGCATTGGAGCGGGCCGGGATCGACCCGGCGGGGTTGCGGGGCAGCGCCACGGGCGTGTTCGCCGGAATCATCGCGCAGGGCTACGGCATGCTCGCCGAAGAAATCGAGGGCTACCGACTGACCGGCATGACATCCAGCGTGGCGACCGGTCGGGTGGCTTACGTGTTGGGATTGGAGGGTCCGGCGGTGTCGGTGGACACCGCGTGCTCGTCGTCGCTGGTGGCGTTGCATATGGCGGTGCAGTCGCTGCGGTCGGGGGAGTGCGACCTGGCGCTGGCCGGTGGAGCGACCGTCAACGCCACCCCGACGGTGTTCGTGGAATTCAGCCGGCATCGCGGGCTGTCCCCGGATGGCCGCTGCAAACCGTTCTCGAACGCGGCCGACGGTGTCGGCTGGTCCGAGGGTGGCGGGATGTTGGTGGTGGAGCGGTTGTCGGATGCGCGGCGGTGGGGGCATCCGGTGTTGGCGGTGGTGCGGGGTTCGGCGGTCAATTCCGATGGTGCGTCGAATGGGTTGACGGCGCCTAATGGGCCGTCGCAGCAGCGGGTGGTGCGGGCGGCGTTGGCGAATGCGGGGTTGAGCGCGGCTGAGGTGGATGTGGTGGAGGGCCACGGCACGGGCACGACGTTGGGCGATCCGATCGAGGCGCAGGCGTTGTTGGCGACCTATGGTCAGGATCGGGGTGGGCCCGGAAACCCGCTGTGGTTGGGGTCGATCAAGTCGAATATGGGTCATACCCAGGCTGCGGCGGGGGTGGCCGGGGTGATGAAGATGATTTTGGCGATGCGCCATGAGGTGTTGCCGGCGACGTTGCATGTGGATGCGCCGAGTCCGCATGTGGATTGGTCGGCGGGGCAGGTGGCGTTGTTGACCGAGGCGCAGGCGTGGCGGGCCAATGGTCATCCGCGGCGGGCGGGGGTGTCGTCGTTTGGGATCAGTGGCACCAATGCGCATGTGATCGTCGAGGCGGTGCCGCCGGTGGGGCAGGTCGAGGCTGGTCCCGAGCCGCCGGTGATGCCGTGGGTGGTGTCGGCGAAAAGTGTTGCGGCGTTGGCTGCGCAGGCGTGCCGGTTGGGTGAGTTTGTGGGGGCGCGTGCGGGGTTGGCTGCTGCTGATGTGGGCTGGTCGTTGGCGGGTCGGTCGGTGTTTGAGCATCGGGCGGTGGTGCTGGGATCGGATCGTGACCAGTTGCTGGCCGGGTTGGCGCAGTTGGCGGACGGGTCACCGGGTGCCTCGGTGATCAGTGGGCAGGCGGTGGCGGCGGGCAAGACGGTGTTCGTCTTCCCCGGCCAAGGCTCCCAATGGCTCGGCATGGGCGTCGAATTGTACGAGACTGCACCAATTTTCGCCGAAAAGCTGCAGGCGTGTGCTGACGTGTTCGCAGAATTCGTCGACTGGTCGCTGATCGACGTTCTGCGTGGGGCGCCCGGTGCGCCAAGCCTGAACCGCGTTGACGTCGTTCAGCCTGCGCTGTTCGCGGTGATGGTGTCGCTGGCTGAACTATGGAAATCCCTTGGGGTGCGTGCCGATGCGGTGATCGGTCACTCCCAGGGCGAAATCGCCGCCGCTTACGCGGCAGAGGCGTTGTCGCTGCGTGAGGCCGCACGAATCGTCACGCTACGCAGCAAACTGCTGCTGGCGCTGTCCGGCCACGGCGGCATGGCGTCGCTGGCGTGCGGGCCCGAACAGGTCCGAGAACTGTTGGCGCCGTTCAGCGACCGGATCAGCATCGCCGCGATCAACGGCCCGTCGGCAGTCGTCGTCTCCGGTGATGTGGCCGCCCTCGACGAACTCGTCGCCGACTGCACCGACCGTGAGCTGCGCGCCCGGCGCATCGACGTCGACTACGCATCGCATTCCGTTGCCGTAGAGGCGATCCGCGGTGAACTCACCGAAGCGCTGGCCGGCATCCAACCGCGGTCTTCGCGCACCGTCTTTTTCTCCACCGTCACCGGCGGTCAGCTCGACACCGCCGATCTCGACGCCGAATACTGGTTCCGCAACATCCGCCAAACCGTGGAATTCGAAAAGGCAGTGCGCACCGCATCACAAAGCGGCTACCGCACTTTCGTCGAATCCAGTCCGCACCCGGCGCTGATCGGCGGAATCGAGGAAGCTTTTCACGACTACACCGCCGGCGGCGCCGAGGCCGTCGTGGTCCCGACCCTGGGGCGCGACGACGGCGGAATGCGGCGCTTCCTGGCTGCGGCCGCTCAGGCTTTCGTGTCCGGCGTTGCGGTCGACTGGCGTGCGGTGTTGCCCGGCGCCGGTTTCGTGGAATTGCCGACGTATGCCTTTGACCGACGGCGGTTCTGGCTTTCCGGTGACAGCGCCGCCGTCGATGCCACCGGACTGGGTTTGGCCGCCGGAGAGCACGCCTTGCTGGGTGCGGTGGTGGACTTGCCGGCCAGCGGCGGGGTGGTGCTGACCGGCCGGATCTCGTCGACATCGCAGCCGTGGCTGACCGACCACGCCGTTGGTGGCGTGCCGGTGTTCCCCGGTACGGGATTTGTGGAGTTGGCCATTCGAGCGGGCGATGAGGTCGGCTGCCCGGTCGTCGACGAACTCACGTTGCGGACCCCGTTGGTGGTGCCCGCTGCCGGCGCCGCCGCGGTGCAGGTTGTCGTCGAGGCTGCGCAGGACTCCGGCCGGCGCGGCGTCTCGGTGTTCTCCCGCGCAGAGGCGGACGCCGACTGGGTCTTGCACGCCGAGGGGGTGCTCAGCTCCGCCTGCGCTGAATCCGACGCGGATCTGTCGACGTGGCCGCCGCAGGGGGCCGAGCCGGTCGACGTCACGGGACTCTACGACCGCTTGGCGGCCACCGGTTACGGCTACGGAGCGGCGTTTCGTGGCTTGACCGCCGCGTGGCGCCGCGGCGATGAACTATTCGCCGACGTGGTCTTGCCGCAAGCAGCCGGCAGCATAACCGGTTTCGGCGTGCATCCCGCCGTCCTCGACGCGTCGCTGCACGCGCTGCTGGCCGTGGACGACGGCGCCGAAGTCGCGCTGCCGTTCTCGTGGCAAGGCGTGTCGCTGCACGCGGCTGGCGCGTCGTCGGTTCGGGCGCGGCTGGCGCCGTCGGGACCGTCGGCGGTGTCGGTGGAGCTGGCCGACGGCCTGGGGTTGCCGGTGCTGTCGGTGGCTTCGATGGTGGCGCGTCCGGTATCCCAGCAGCAGCTGGTCGCGGCAGTGACGGGGTACGGCGCCGAGCGGTTGTTCGAACTGACCTGGTCACCGACGTCGCCGGCAGCGCAGGCAGAAGTACCGCCGCACGAAGTTCTCACCACACTTGTGACACAACAAGATCCGGTCAGCGAAACCTACCGGCGCACCCACGAAGCGCTGGCCGCCGTGCAGTCCTGGCTGACCGAGCGCGACTCCGGCGTGCTGCTGATCTCGACTCGGGGGGCGGTCGCACTACCCGGTGCGGACGTCGCCGATCTGGCCGGCGCGGCGGTGTGGGGGCTGGTGCGGTCCGCGCAGACCGAGCACCCCGGCCGGTTCGTGCTGGTTGATTCGGATGCGCCACTTGATGATTCTTCAATTGCACAGGTGTTGGCGACGGCTGAGCCGCAGGTGGTGCTGCGCGGCGGAATCGTCCACGCCGCGCGGGTGCGCGCCAGCCGCGCGATCGACGGCATTCTGGTGCCGCCGGCCGACGGGCCCTGGCGGCTCGGCCTGTCCAGTGCGGGCACCTTCGAAAACCTGCAACTGGAACCGGTCCCCAACGCCGACGCAGCACTGGAACCCGGCCAGGTGCGGGTGGCTCTGCGGGCCATCGCCGCGAACTTCCGCGACGTCATGATCACCCTGGGAATGTTCACTCATGACGCCCTACTCGGGGGTGAAGGCGCCGGCGTCATTGTCGAGGTCGGCCCGGGTGTAGCCGAATTCGCGGTCGGAGACTCGGTTTACGGGTTCTTCCCCGACACCAGCGGCACCCTGGTTCCCGGCGACGTCCGGCTGTTGCAGCCGATGCCGGCCGGCTGGTCGTATCCCGAAGCCGCCGCCGTATCGGCTGTGTTCACCACTGCCTACATGGCGTTCCTGCACCTGGCCGAGGTTCGTCCAGGGCAGCGGGTCTTGGTGCATGCGGCCGCGGGCGGGGTGGGCATGGCGGCCGTGCAGCTGGCCCGTCACCTAGGGCTGGAGGTATTCGCGACCGCCAGCAAGGGCAAGTGGGAAACGTTGCGGGCGATGGGCTTCGACGAGGATCACATCGGTGATTCGCGCAGCCTGGACTTCGAGGAGAAATTCCGGGTTGTCAGCGGCGGTCGCGGCATGGATGTGGTGCTGGACTCGCTGGCCGGCGAGTTCGTCGACGCCTCACTGCGATTAGTCGCGCCCGGTGGGATGTTCCTGGAGATGGGTAAGACCGACATTCGCGACCCTGGCAAGATCGCCGAGCAGTATCCCGATGTGCGTTACCGCGCCTTCGATCTCTTTGAACCCGGTCGGCCCCGAATGCACCAGTGGATGGTTGACCTCGCCGGACTTTTCGACGCCGGCGTCCTGCGGCCGCTGCCGGTGACGACGTTCGACGTGCGCCGCGCGGGGGCGGCGTTGCGGTATCTGAGCCAGGCGCGGCACATCGGCAAAGTCGTCATGACCCTGCCAGACGTCTGGGCGGCTGGCACGGTGTTGATCACCGGTGGTACCGGAATGGCCGGTTCGGCGTTGGCGCGGCACGTGGTCAACCACCACGGTGCCCGGAACCTGTTGCTGCTGAGTCGGCGCGGTCCGGATGCGCCCGGTGCCGCGGAGTTGGTGGCCGAGTTAGGCGCGGCGGGTGCGCAGGTGTCGGTGGTGGCCTGTGATGTGGCGGATCGAGCGGCGTTGGCCAAGGTAATCGCGGATATCCCGGTGCAGGCGCCGTTGAGTGCGGTGATTCATGCCGCCGGTGTGCTCGACGATGCGGTGATCACGTCGTTGACGCCGCAGCGGGTGGATGCGGTGTTGCCGGCCAAGGTGGATGCGGCCTGGCATCTGCACGAGTTGACCCGTGACTTGCCCTTGTCGGCGTTTGTGCTGTTTTCGTCGATGGCGGGGTCGGTGGGGTCGTCGGGTCAGGGCAATTATGCGGCGGCCAACTCGTTCCTCGATGCATTGGCCGCGCATCGCCGCGCCTTGCGTCTGCCGGCAATCTCGCTGGGCTGGGGCCTGTGGGACCAGGCCAGCGGCATGACCGGAGGACTCGACGCCTCAGGGCGGGCCCGCTTGTCGCGAACTGGTATCAAAGCGCTGTCGTCGGCCGAAGCGCTGCAACTCTTCGACACCGCGATGATCGCCGACGAGGCGTTGCTGCTGCCGGCCCACATCGACCTCGCCGCGTTGCGCGCCAACGCCGCCGTGCTGCCGCCGATGTTCGCCGAACTCGTCGCTACCTCCACCCGCCGCAAGGTCGACGACTCGCTGGCCGCCACCAAGTCGAAATCTGCGCTGGCGCACCGCCTGCACGGGCTGACCGAAGACGAGCAGCACGCGGTGCTGCTGGATCTGGTGCGCTCACACATCGCCACCGTGCTGGGCAACACCATGCCCGAGGCGATCGACCCGGACAAGGCGTTCCAGGAGTTGGGCTTCGACTCGCTGACCGCGGTGGAGATGCGCAACCGGCTCAGAGCCGCCACTGGCCTGGCGCTGTCTCCGACGCTGATCTTCGACTACCCGACACCCAGCCGACTGGCCGGCTACTTCCGCAGCGAGCTCGCCGGCATCCCGCAGGACATCAAAGCCGCGCCTGCCGTGCGCCCCACCGGCGACGACGCAATCGCGATCGTCGGGATGGCGTGCCGGTACCCCGGCGGCGCCAACTCGCCGGAAGAACTGTGGGACATGGTGATTCAGGAACGCGATGTGCTGGGCGAGTTCCCCAGCGACCGCGGCTGGGATCTCGCTGAGCTGTTCAACTCAGACCCAGACGTCTCGGGTGCCTGCTACACCCGCACTGGCGGCTTCGTCGACGGCGTCGGGGATTTCGATCCGTCCTTTTTCGGGGTGGGGCCGTCCGAAGCGCTGGCGATGGATCCTCAACAGCGCATGTTCCTCGAGTTGTCCTGGGAGGCGTTGGAGCGGGCCGGGATCGACCCGGCGACGTTGCGGGGCAGCGCTACCGGGGTGTTCGCCGGTGTCTACGCCCAGGGCTACGGCATAGGCAGTGCGGAATGTGCCGTGGAGGGCTTCCGGTTGACCGGCCAGTCGTGCAGCGTGGCCTCCGGTCGAGTGTCATATGTGTTGGGATTGGAGGGTCCGGCGGTGTCGGTGGACACCGCGTGCTCGTCGTCGCTGGTGGCGTTGCATATGGCGGTGCAGTCGCTGCGGTCGGGGGAGTGCGACCTGGCGCTGGCCGGCGGGGCGACCGTCAACGCCACACCCGACATCTTCGTGGAGTTCAGCCGTATGCGCGGGTTGTCCCCGGACGGGCGGTGCAAGGCGTTCGCCGGCGCTGCAGACGGCACCGGGTTCTCCGAGGGTGGCGGGATGTTGGTGGTGGAGCGGTTGTCGGATGCGCGGCGGTTGGGGCATCCGGTGTTGGCGGTGGTGCGGGGTTCGGCGGTCAATTCCGATGGTGCGTCGAATGGGTTGACGGCGCCTAATGGGCCGTCGCAGCAGCGGGTGGTGCGGGCGGCGTTGGCGAATGCGGGGTTGAGCGCGGCTGAGGTGGATGTGGTGGAGGGCCACGGCACGGGCACGACGTTGGGCGATCCGATCGAGGCGCAGGCGTTGTTGGCGACCTATGGTCAGGATCGGGGTGGGCCCGGAAACCCGCTGTGGTTGGGGTCGATCAAGTCGAATATGGGGCATACCCAGGCTGCGGCGGGGGTGGCCGGGGTGATGAAGATGATTTTGGCGATGCGCCATGAGGTGTTGCCGGCGACGTTGCATGTGGATGCGCCGAGTCCGCATGTGGATTGGTCGGCGGGGCAGGTGGCGTTGTTGACCGAGGCGCAGGCGTGGCGGGCCAATGGTCATCCGCGGCGGGCGGGGGTGTCGTCGTTTGGGATCAGTGGCACCAATGCGCATGTGATCGTCGAGGCGGTGCCGCCGGTGGGGCAGGTCGAGGCTGGTTCCGAGCCGCCGGTGGTGCCGTGGGTGGTGTCGGCGAAAAGTGTTGCGGCGTTGGCTGCGCAGGCGTGCCGGTTGGGTGAGTTTGTGGGGGCGCGTGCGGGGTTGGCTGCTGCTGATGTGGGCTGGTCGTTGGCGGGTCGGTCGGTGTTTGAGCATCGGGCGGTGGTGCTGGGATCGGATCGTGACCAGTTGCTGGCCGGGTTGGCGCAGTTGGCGGACGGGTCACCGGGTGCCTCGGTGATCAGTGGGCAGGCGGTGGCGGCGGGCAAGACGGTGTTCGTCTTCCCCGGCCAAGGCTCCCAATGGCTCGGCATGGGCAGGGGCCTGCATGCCGCATACCCGGTCTTCGCCGAGGCCTTCAACACCGTCGTCGCTGAAATGGACCGGCACCTGCTGCGCCCGTTGCGCGAAGTCATGTGGGGTCACGACGAAGCACTGCTCAACACAACCGAATTCGCCCAACCGGCACTGTTCGCGGTCGAGGTCGCGCTGTACCGGCTGCTGGAATCGTGGGGCGTGCGCCCTGACTTCGTGATGGGGCATTCGGTGGGTGAGCTGACCGCAGCCCATGTCGCCGGTGCGCTGTCGCTGGAAAACACCGCGCTGCTCGTCGTCGCCCGGGGCCGGTTCATGCAAGCCCTGCCGTCGGGCGGCGCGATGATCGCCGTGCAGGCCACCGAAGACGAAGTGCGCTCGCTGCTGACCGACAGCGCCGACGTCGCCTCGGTAGCTGCGGTCAACGCACCGTCGTCGGTGGTCGTTTCCGGTGCCGAGGACGCGGTGACCGCCATCGCCGATCGGCTGCGTGAACTGGGCCGCCGCACCCACCAGCTCGCCGTCTCGCACGCCTTCCACTCGCCGCTGATGGAGCCGATGATCGGGGAATTCCGCGCGGCGGCACGCGAGCTGACGGTCAACCCGGCAACCATTCCGGTCATCTCCAATGTGACCGGCCAGGTCGCCGGAGCCGACTTCGCCTCGGCCGACTACTGGACGCAGCACATCCGGGCGGCGGTTCGGTTCGCCGACAGCGTGCACTTCGCGCACGCCGGCGGAGCCGGCCGCTTCCTTGAAGTCGGACCCGGCGGCGGCCTGACGTCGTCGATCCAAGAATCATTTGCCGAAACAGACATCGCCTCGGTACCGCTGCTGCGCAAAGACCGACCGGAGCCGAGCAGCCTACTCACCGGATTGGCGCAAGGCTTCGTGTCGGGTCTCGACGTGAATTGGCGCGCGATGCTGCCAGGTGCCGGTTTCGTCGAATTGCCGACGTACGCGTTCGAGCGGCGACGGTTCTGGCTCTCGGCGGACAGTGCCGCCGTCGATGCCGCCGGTCTCGGACTGGCCTCGAGTGAACACGCCTTGCTGGGTGCGGTGGTGGAGCTGCCGGCCAGCGGCGGCGTGGTGCTGACCGGCCGGATCTCGTCGACGTCGCAGCCGTGGCTGACCGATCACGCGGTCGGCGGCGTCGTGATCTTCCCGGGCGCCGGCTTTGTGGAGTTGGCGATCCGCGCCGGCGACCAAGTCGGTTGCGCGAAACTCGACGAGTTGATGTTGGCCGCGCCGTTGGTGGTTCCGCCTACCGGCTCAGTGGCAGTCCAAGTCGTGGTCGGCGCCGCCGACGACTCGGGTGCCTGCGCGGTGTCCGTGTACTCCCGCAACGACGCACGCCCCGGCTGGACCCTGCACGCCGAAGGCGTGCTGCGGCGCGGTGACGCGCAGCCGGCGGCGGCCCTGTCGACGTGGCCGCCGGCCGGGGCGGTGCCGGTCGACATCGACGGGCTCTATGACCGCCTGGCCGCACGCGGATACAACTACGGGCCCGCGTTCCGGGGCCTCAAGGCGATGTGGCGCCGCGGCGACGAGGTGTTCGCCGACGTGTCGCTGCCCACCGACGCCGGCGTGTCACCGGCCGGCTTCGGTGTGCACCCAGCGGTGCTCGACGCCGCCCTGCACGCGGTGATCGTCGCCGCCGAAACCGACCATTACCGCAAAACCAGTGTGCTGGTGCCGTTCTCCTGGCAGGGCGTGTCGCTGCACGCGGCGGGTGCAACCTCGGTGCGGGCGCGGATCGCGCCGGCGGGGCCCTCGGCGGTGTCGGTGGAGTTGGCCGACGGTCTGGGGTTGCCGGTGCTGTCGGTGGCGTCGATGGTGGCGCGTCCGGTCTCGCAGCAACAGTTGATGGCGGCGGTGACGGGTGCCGGCGCTGACCGGCTGTTCCAGGTGGACTGGTCGCCGCTAGCTGCTGGCGCGAACGCCGACGTGCCAGCGCATGAGGTCTTCGAGTCCGCAGCCGCTGACGACGACGAGCTCGCCGGGGTCTACCAGCGCACGCATGACGCACTCGAGAAATTGCAAACCTGGCTGAGCGAACACGACAGCGGCGTGCTCTTGGTCGCGACCCGCGGCGCGGTCGCGTTGCCCGGCGAAAGGATCGTCGACCTGGCGGGTGCGGCGGTGTGGGGGCTGGTGCGGTCCGCGCAGACCGAGCACCCCGGCCGGCTCGTGCTGGTCGATTCCGATGCGTCACTTGATGATTCGTCGGCCGCGCAGGTGCTGGCGGCCGGTGAGCCGCAGGTGGTGCTGCGCGGCGGGACATTACATGTTGCGCGGGTGCACGGCAGCCGTGCGGTCGATGCTCTACTGGTCCCGCCCGGCGACGGTCCCTGGCGGCTAGGCATGTCCAGCAAGGGCACCTTCGAAAACCTGCAACTGGAGACCATTCCCGACGCTGACGCACCGCTGCGGCCCGGCCAAATACGCGTCGCGGTGCGCACCATCGCCGCCAACTTCCGCGACGTCATGATCGCGCTGGGTCTCTACCCCGACGACGAAGCCGTCATGGGTGTCGAGTCCGCCGGCACCGTCATCGAAACCGCCCCGGGCAGCAGCCGATTCGTCGTCGGTGACCGGGTCACCGGGCTGTTCCCGGAAGGCACGGGTACCACCGCGATCACCGACGAACGGCTCCTGATGGAGACGCCGGCCGGATGGTCGCATACCGATGCTGCGACCGCGCCGGTCGTGTTCGCCACCGCGCACTATGCGCTGACCACGCTGGCGGGCGTGCAGCCGGGGCAGCGGGTGCTGGTGCATGCGGCCACTGGTGGGGTGGGGATGGCGGCGGTGCAGTTGGCGCGGCATTTCGGGTTGGAGGTGTTTGCCACTGCGTCGCGGGGTAAGTGGGACACGTTGCGGGCGATGGGCTTCGATGAGGATCACATCGGTGATTCGCGCAGCTTGGAATTCGAGGACAAGTTCCGGGCGGTGACCGGTGGGCGCGGGGTGGATGTCGTGCTGAACTCGCTGGCCGGTGAGTTCATCGACGCGTCGCTGCGGCTGCTGGGGCCCGGTGGGGTGTTCTTGGAGATGGGCAAGACCGACATCCGTGATCCCGGCCGGATCGCCGAACAGCATCCCGGTGTGCGCTACCGCGCCTTCGACCTGTTCGAAGCGGGACCCGATCACATCCGCGGCATCCTCACCGAGTTGACCGCCATGTTCAATGACGCTGTGCTGCAGCCGTTGCCGGTGACGACATTCGATGTGCGGCGCGCGGGTACGGCGTTGCGGTATTTGAGTCAGGCGCGGCACATCGGCAAAGTCGTCCTGACCCTGCCAGACGTCTGGGCGGCTGGCACGGTGTTGATCACCGGTGGTACCGGAATGGCCGGTTCGGCGTTGGCGCGGCACGTGGTCAACCACCACGGTGCCCGGAACCTGTTGCTGCTGAGTCGGCGCGGGCCCGATGCCCCTGGTGCGGGTGAGTTGGTGGCTGAGTTGGCTGACGCGGGTGCGCAGGTGTCGGTGGTGGCCTGTGATGTGGCTGATCGGGCGGCGTTGGCCAAGGTGATCGCTGATATTTCGGTGCAGGCGCCGTTGAGTGCGGTGATTCACGCCGCCGGTGTGCTCGATGATGCGGTAGTGACGTCGTTGACGCCGCAGCAGGTGGATGCGGTGTTGCGGGTCAAGGTGGATGCGGCGTGGCATTTGCATGAGTTGACGCGGGATTTGCCGGTGTCGGCGTTTGTGTTGTTCTCGTCGATGGCGGGGTTGGTGGGGTCGTCAGGTCAGGGCAATTATGCGGCGGCGAATTCGTTTTTGGATGGGTTGGCGGTGCACCGCAAAGCGCGGGGTTTGCCGGCGATTTCGTTGGGCTGGGGGCTGTGGGACCAAACCAGCAACATGACCGGAACCCTGGGCAACGTCGACTTCGCCCGGTTCGCCAGAGACGGCATCGTGGCGATGTCTTCAGATCAGGCACTCAAATTGATGGACAGCGCGATGATCATCGACGAAGCGTTCCTGCTGCCGGCCCACATCGATTTGACCGCGCTGCGAGCCAAGTTCGACGGCGGTACGTTACCGCCGATGTTCGTCGACCTGATCAATGCGCCGGCGCGGCGCCAGGTTGACGACTCCCTGGCTGCCGCGGCATCGAAATCGGCTCTGCTGCAACGGTTGGAGGGCCTGCCCGAAGACGAGCAGCAGGCGGTGCTGCTAGATCTGGTGCGCTCGCACATCGCCACCGTGCTGGGCAACACCACCCCTGAGGCGATCGACCCGGACAAGGCCTTCCAAGAGTTGGGTTTTGACTCACTGACGGCGGTGGAGATGCGTAACCGGCTCAAAGCCGCCACCGGCCTGGCGCTTTCGCCGACGCTGATTTTCGACTACCCCAACTCCGCGGCGTTGGCGGGCTACTTCCGCCAGGAATTCGTCGGAACCTCCATCGAGCAGCCCGAGCGGACCGCACCCGGGGAGGCCGAGTTGCAGCGGGTGGTGGCGTCGATCCCGATCAAACGGCTCCGACAGGCCGGCGTGCTGGACCTGTTGCTCTCACTGGCCAACGAAACCGACGGTGCCGTTGCCACGGAGTCCGGTGAAAAGGACTTCGCCGAGATGGATCTCGATGATCTGGTGAGCGCCGCCTTCCTCGACGATGACGACTAACCGGACGGTCCGCGGGTGAGAATCGCGGTCACCGGAGCCAGCGGAGTAGTCGGTCGCGGCGTCGTCACGCGGCTCCTGAGTCAGGGCCACGATGTCGTCGGGTTGGCGCGACACCGACCGCAAAGCTGGCCGAGCGCAGCCACTTTCGTGCAGTGTGACATCCGCGACGCCGACGCGGTGCAGCGCGCCGTCGCCGGCGCCGACGTCGTCGCCCACTTCGCCTGGGCCGTTCCCACCGGTCGGGAAAAGCAACGCTGTCACGACATCAACGTCGGCGGAACCACCAACGTCGTCGACGCGGCGGTACGGCACGGCGTTCGCCGCATCGTGGTCGCCTCGTCCGCGCACGTCTACGGCCGTTACCGCGCCCGCGCCGCGCCGCTCACCGAGGACCAGCGTCTCGACCCGCGATCATCCGAAGGGGAAGACAAGAAGCGTGTCGAGCAACTGCTGGCAGCGTGCGGCGCCGAGTGGGTGGCCGTCCGTTCGGCCGTGATCCTGGGCCGCGGGGTGGACAACTGGGTCCGGCGTTTCCTGGCGTCGGTGCTGTTCGCGGACGTCGACGGATCAGGGAGCCGACCGGTGCAGGTCGTGCACAGCGACGACGCCCATCGCGTCTTCGTCCGCGCCGTCCTCGACACCGGCATTGGCAGTGGGCCGGTCAATCTCGCCGCGCCCGGCGAGGCGACTCTCGGTGAGATCGCGCGCCGGCTGGGTCGCCCTACCGTGCCGTTGAGTCGGCGGCTGACATCGAATTACGTACCAGCGCTGATGAATTCGGTGGAACACGACTTGTTCCTCCAGGCTCCGCACATCGACACGTCACAGCTGAGGGACCGATGGCAGTTCGCCCCGTCCTGGACTGCCGACCAATGCGTCGAAGACGTCGCGTTGGGGGTGCGCGGCCGGATCAGCGTCGGGAAGTGGTCGGTGTCGTTGCCCTGGCGGCTCACCCATGCGCAGGACATTCCCGCAGTGGACGCCCCGGCGGCCGACGGCTTGTTGCCGCAGCCGGCCGGTCCCGCCGAAGCTGACGGTGAGTTCGACACCCCGATCGACCCGCGTTTCCCGACCTACCTGGCCACCAACCTCTCCGAAGCGCTGCCCGGGCCGTTCTCGCCTTCCTCGGCGTCGGTGACCGTGCGCGGGCTGCGAGCCGGCGGCGCGGTCATCGCCCAGCGGTTGCGGCCCGGTGGTCTGATCCAGCGGGAAATGGCCACCCGCACCATCGGCGTGTTCGCGCACCGCCTTTACGGCGCCATCACCACAGCGCACTTCATGGCCGAGACGGTGCCGTTCGTAGAACCGGCAGCTGTCATCAGCCAAAGCCAGTTCTTCGGCCAGAGTGTGGCCGCGCTGCCGATACACGCCGAGCAACACCAACCGCCCCGACCCAACAACGCGGGACGGCCGTTACGCACCCTGCGCAATCTTGCGGTGTTCGGGGTCAACCTGATCGGCTTGACCACCGGTACTGCCCGCGACACCGCCGACTACGTCGACGACATCGATCGTCTGGAAAAAGAGGCGGTGGGCGACCTCTCCCGCTTCCCTGATGGGCGGCTGCAAAGCCTCATCCTGCTGGCCCGCGACCATGTCATCCACGGCTGGGTGCTGGCGATGGGATCATTCATGACCTTTGCCGCCCTCAGCGTGATCCTGCGCGCTCTGAGTGGCCGGGACACAGTGTTGCCGGCCGGTCAGAACCTGGTCAGCGCGCAACCTTTGAACACGGTGTACCGGTTGGTCGAGGCGGCGCGGCAGGATGCCGTCGTAACGGAGATTCTGAGCGGCCCTGATGGGCACCTGGACAAACTGGAAGCACAGGCCCCGGGTTTCGCCGCTGCGTTGTTCGCCGAGTTACAGCGGATCGGCCACCGCGGGCCCGCCGAGGTCGAGATGCGGTCGGCCAGCTACGCCGATGATCCGCAGCTTTTGCTTCGGATGGTCGCCAAAGCGCTCAACGTCCCGGCCCGGCCGCCACTAGCTCAACCTATGATTCCGCGGCGGGCCCGCCCGGTCGCGGCGCTGGCCGCCCACCAGCTTCGCGATCGTGAAGTCCGCCGCGACAAGATGGTGCGGGCCATCTGGTTGCTGCGCAGTCTGCTGCGCGAATACGGGCGGCGGCGCTGCGATGAGGGCGTATTCGGCACCGCCGATGATGTGTTCTACCTGCTTGTCGATGAACTCGACGCACTGCCGCCCGGGGTGTCGGAGGTAGTGGCGCGCCGCCGGGCTGAACAGGTCAGGCTGGCCGGCTTCCAACCGCCGCCGATGTTCACCGGCCACTGGCAGGCCACCACCGCGCTGGCCACCGTCCTTGCCGTCGGCCAGACGTTGCACGGTGTGGGCGTATGCAGCGGACGGGTTCGCGGCAAGGTCCGCATCGTGCGGCCGGAGACCATCGACGACCTGGAACCAGGGGAGATCCTGGTCGCAGAAGTCACCGACGTCGGGTACACCGCCGCGTTTTCATATGCGGCAGCGGTGGTCACCGAGTTGGGCGGCCCGATGTCGCACGCCGCTGTCGTCGCCCGCGAGTTCGGCATCCCGTGCGTGGTGGACGCCCACAGCGCCACCCGGCGCCTGGCGCCCGGCGCACTCATCGAGGTCGATGGTGGGACCGGGCAGATCCGGATACTTGACATGGGAACCGGCGAAGTGTCGCCGATGCCGGCGGACCACCGGAGTCGCAACGCCTAGCGCAGTGATCGGGTCCGTACAGCCAGCCCGGCACCGCCTACGCACCGCTTCCCTCTTCATTCCCGGACGATGAGGACAGTCTTGCCGGGGCGCGGTCCAGTCGGCGGCCGCTTCGAAAGGCCGCCCTGCCCTCGGTGAGCGGGTAGGTGTCGGCGATCGCGACGTGCAGTTGTCCGTTATCAACCTGGTTGGCCGCCGCGCAACCTTAGCGGCGGCGACTGCGGCCGGCCCGCCGATGTTCGGGCATCACCCCGCGGGGCAGATGCGGGTTCGCTACCGTCGGGTTATGCACGAGCACACCGTTCGCGCGCCGACCACGATCGGCATCGTCGAGGGTTTCACCCAGGACGGCGTCAACCGGTGGCGGTCGATCCCGTACGCGCGGGCGCCGGTCGGGCCGCTGAGGTTTCGTGCGCCACAGCCGGCCGAGCCGTGGTCGGGAGTGCGCCATTGCCACGGGTTCACCAACTGTGCTCCCCAGCAGCGTCGCTACACCTTGCTCGGCGTCGGCAAATACCAGCAGATGAGTGAGGACTGCCTGACCCTGAACGTGGTCACGCCGCAGAACTCCGACGCGCAACCACTGCCGGTGATGGTGTTCGTGCACGGCGGCGGCTACATGCTCGGCAGTTCGGCGACGCCGCTCTACGACGGCGCGGCCCTGGCCCGCCGCGGCTGCGTGTACGTATCGGTCAACTACCGCCTCGGTGCGCTGGGATGTTTGGACCTGTCGTCGTTGTCGACGGCCGGCACCACCCTCGACAGCAATCTCTTCCTGCGGGACCTGATGCTGGCGCTGCACTGGGTGCACGACAACATCGGCGCGTTCGGCGGCGACCCCGAGAACGTCACCGTGTTCGGTGAAAGCGCCGGTGCGCATGCGGTGACCGCCCTGCTGGCCGCGCCTGCCGCGAAAGGGCTGTTCGCACAAGCGATCTCCGAGAGCCCCGCGTGTGGCATGGTGCGGTCCCGCGAGGTGGCGGCTCAATTCGCCAGCCGATTCGCCGCGCTACTCGGACTTCCTCGCGACGACGCCGCCGGCGCGCTGCTGCAGGTGCCGACCAGTGCGCTGATCGCCGCCCAGGACCGCCTGATCGAAGAGGGAATGCAGAACCGGCTGGGCGCCTTCCCTATTGGGCCGGTGTTCGGCGACGACAGCCTGCCGCTGGAACCGATCGAAGCGATGCGCCGCGGCGTCGCCCACAAGGTGCCGCTCATTGTGGGCACCAACGCCGACGAGGGCCGGCTGTTCACCCGCTTCCTGCGGTTGCTGCCCACCACCGAGCCGATGATCGAAGCGTTGCTGGCCGACGCCGATTCGGCTGTGCGCGAACGCATCACCGCCGCTTACCCGGGCTATCCGAACCAAAACGCGTGTATCCGGCTCGGTGGCGACTTCGCGTTCGGTTCCGCGGTTTGGCAGATCGCGGCAGCGCACGGCAGCAACGCACCCACCTACCTCTACCGATACGATTTCGCGCCGCGGCTGCTGCACTGGTCCGGTCTGGGCGCAACTCACGCGACGGAGCTGTTGGCTGTTTTCGACGTTTACCGCAGCCGGTTCGGCGCCCTGCTGACCGCCGCCGCCGACTGGCGGGCTGCCCTGCGGGTAAGCAACGAAATACAAGGCCGCTGGCGGTCGTTCAGCCGCACTGGCACGCCGGGTGACGGCTGGCCGGCCTACACCGACAGCGACCGCGCGGTCATGGTTTTCGACCGCAAATGCCGGGTCGAGTATGACCCGCATCCGGAGCGGCGGATGGCGTGGGAAGGTTTTTCTCTGGTCAACGAATCTTGACCCAGTTAAGCTTGACGGTAGTGCAAACTCAGACCTGTTCGGCCGCAGCCGGTTTTAGTCGGTAACTGTGCCTCAATCAACGTCGGTGCCGTCGCCCATCGTGGCCATGGGTGTCTCCGGTTGCGGCAAATCCACGGTCGGCGCAGCGCTTGCCGACCGCCTGCACGTACCCTTCGCTGACGCCGATGACCTGCACCCACCGGCCAATATCGCGAAGATGTCAGCCGGTCACCCCCTCGACGACGATGACCGCCGAGTCTGGCTCGACCGGGTCGGGGAGTGGTTAGCCGACCACCGCGACGGAGGCGTGATGAGTTGCTCAGCGCTCAAACGCAAATACCGTGACCGGCTGCGCACGCACAGTCCTTCGACCGTGTTTTTGCACCTGAATGGCTCGCGCGAGGTGATTTCTGACCGTCAGGCCGCCAGGAAGGGTCACTTCATGCCGACATCTCTGCTGCAATCGCAATTCGAGACGCTGGAACCGCTCGGCTCCGACGAATCCGGTGTGGTCGTCGACGTCGACGAGTCTGTCGACGCGATCATCGGCGCCTTCCTGGCTGCCGAGCATCGCTGCAGTTAGACCATGTTCGAAATCGTCGTCGCGTTGACGGTAGTGACGCACTTTGTGTTCATCGGTTACGTCGTCGCCGGAGGGCTCCTCGCGCTGCGCTGGCCGCGTACGATCGGGCTGCATGTGGCTGCTGTGCTCTGGGCTGTCGCCGGCACGGCCGGGCACGTCGAATGCCCGTTGACCGGAATGGAGCGCTGGGCCCGACACCGTGCCGGCATGGCGCCCCTGCCGTCGCAGGGCTTCATCGCCCACTACCTCACCGGCGTGTTGTATCCGGCCGCCGCGGTGCCGGCCGTACAGATCCTGGTGTTCGCATTCGTGGCAACGACATGGGCCGGTTACCTGCGGCGCGGCCGGCGCCACCACCTGACGGTCACGGGCGCCGACCGTCCGGTTAGCTCCAGCGGCGAGCTTTGAGGCGTCCGCGCGCAGCCAGTTCGGCGCTGCGGGCCCGGGCAATGTCGGCGTAATCCGAGCCGCGTCCCCGGGCAGAGTCGGCGAGGTCGCTGGTACGGTCGCGGGCCGCCTCAGCCAGATCCGAGGCCAGCTCGAGTCCGCGGTCACGGGCCCGTTCGCCCAGCTCTGCGCCGCGGTCGCGGGCAACGTCAGCAAGGTCGCTGCCCCGGTCGCGCGCGGTATCGGCCAATTCCGAGGCCCATTCCAGACCGCGGTCGCGGGCCCGCTCGCCTAAGTCACTGCCGCGGTCACGAGCAGCTTCAGCCAGTTCCAAGCCGCGGTCCCGCGCCTTCTCGCCGAGTTCGCTGCCGCGGTCGCGGGCCACGTCGGCGAGGTCGCTACCGCGTTCCCGTAACGACTCCGCCAGCTCCGAACTGCGCTTGCGCGCGCGCTTCCGAGCCGCTTTGACGACCGGTGCGCTCCTTTCCGCAGCGGTGCTGGCCAATTCACTCGCGGTGGTGGCCAGCTCGCTGCCGCGCTTGCGTGCGGCCTCCACATAGGGTTCGCTTCGTTCGACCGCTGTGCTGGCCAATTCCCGCCCGCGCTCGGCGCCGGCTTGCAGCCCCTGCCCGATCCTGTCCACCAATTCAGGATCGATCAGCGTCACGCCGGAGCCGTCGCCGGGCAACGCCGAGGACACTTTCTCGGAGATCCGGCCGGCAGCTTGTCGGCCCCGCCAACCCAGCGACGGCTTCCCGGCGGTGTCGGCGGAGGCGATGATCAGGCCGCCCAGCAAACTCAGATCGTTCAGGAATCCGCGGCGCTTCTCGGCCTTGCGCGCCGAGTCGGTCTCGCTCCAGAACTGGTGCCCACCGAGGCTGCCCGGAATCACGGTGAACGCCAGCACCGCAGAAGCGATCCGCGGGACTTTGCCGGTGGCGAGCAAGAGGCCACCCGAGATTTGAACTGCCGCGTTGATGCGGGCAAACGTTTCGGGGTCGGTCGGAACATTGGTGCCGACCGGGTCCGGCAACTGGCGCAGGCCTTCCACAGTCGGTTGGGCCGCCTCCGCGCCAACTCTGGGATTGCGCAATGTCTCTACACCTTGGCCGATGAATACAGCTGACAGCAGGGGCCGAGCAATTCTCCGGATGACCATGGGCCGTGTGTTCCCTCGTTAGTCGGTGTGCAAACCGTTGGATGGTATCGCTTCTTCAGTCGTCGGACGGCCAACTAATCGAATTGCCACCGGCAGTACGATCCAGAAGCCGAGGAGGCCGGCAAAGGCGCAGCTCCCGGCGAGGACGGCAGCGGTATGCCCGGCGACTGCATCGAAAATGATGACCGTGACGCCGGCCAGTGCCAGACCCAGCAAACACAAGCCGGAGAGTGCCATGCGGTGGGCAGCCGACACCAACTGCCTCAACTTGCGCTGGCGAAAAAGGATTCGGTGCATGCCGACCGGCGCGATCAGCAGCACTGCCGAGCCGACTGAACAGGCCACGGTCGCCAGATACACCTCGCGCATCGACTCGCCTAAAGCGTCGAATCGCGGCTGGAACGGTATCACCAGCAGGAAACCGGTGAGGAACTGAACCCCGGTCTGCAGTACCCGCAGTTCCTGCAGAAGGCTGTTCCAGTTACGGTCCAGGCGCTGGGTTTCGGTTTCTGAACGGGCTTGACGATCCCAGGCCTGGTCGAGTTCTGGATGGTCGACGTCCATGCCGGTGAATGATGCCAGGTCGCGGCCCGGCGACACTCCTAGTTCAACAGCAACCGCGCCGATATCTCCAGCCGATCAGCGATCTGCGCGTAAGAGGCGTAGCCCATACCGGCGCGCACCAGCGCACCGGCGTAGATCAACTCCAGCGTCTCAACGACGTCATCGCTGCAATCGGGCCCCAGAGCCGTCAACAGGCGCTGATGGATTTCCCGTCCGATACGCAGCCGCAGTTGTTTGACCTCGGGGTCGCTGCCCAACAGCGCTGTGGTCACCGCGCCCGCCAGCTCGGACTCGTCGGCGACCAGCAGAGCGATGTGCCGCAACACCGCCACCACCCGTGCCCGCGGGTCGGTTGAGTCGTTCACCGGGACGGGGGTCCCCGCCAGTCGCCGCCAGAACACCTCGGCGACCAGATGCTCCTTCGAGGAGAAGTACGTGTAGGCCGTTGCTGCGCCGACTCCGGCTTGCGCGGCGACCATACGAATCGTCAGGCCGGAGAAACCTTTTCGGCTCAGCACTTGGATCGCAGCCCGGCCCAGCCGGTCGACGGTTTCTGCTTGCTTGACGGTCAGCCGGCGCCTCGTCGACTCCCGAGCTACCGGGTCAGACACGTGTCTGGACGCTACTACTAGCACTTGCCGGCGGCAACAGTTGCGCCGCCGCACCGCCGGCTGCGAAATGAGCTCGCCGCCACAATCCAGGAAACCCATGGGTGACTCACAGATGGCAATCCGAGACCGTCGGGCAGCAAGGGGGCACGATGCTTGCATGGGCTACCGGATACAGCAGTCAACAGATACGTCGCGAAAGGTGATCGACCTGGCCGTCGGAGTACTGGTCGGGCTTCGGGGCTGCCGCCCGGAGGAGGCGTTCGCCGAATTGGTTGACGTGGTCCATCGGACCGGCGTGGGCATCGGTGCCGTCGCCACCCAACTCGTCGCGCTGGCGAGTGGATCGAACTCGGATACGGCAGCTCACGACTTGAGCGGGTGGGCGGATCTGATCGGGCAGCATCGCGCACAGTCCGTAGCGGCCGCACGGTAACACCGGCCCGCGGCGCCGGCCACGATTGTCGTTTCAGCGTCGAGCTGGAGCAGCACCCGGTCTGCGGGCACAACGAGACGTCCGCCCAGGCTGTTACGGAACTGGCCAGTGTTGCGTTGCTAGGTTGGCTTGATGAGTTTTGCCACCGACTCCGCCGACCGCACTGCCCGGCTCTTCCAACTGGCCGAGCGGGTGACCGGATTCATGCCCGCCGACGAGGGGCGGGCACTGCACCTGGCGGCGTTACAGCACTTCGACCACGGGGTCGGCGTGGAAATCGGCACCTACTGCGGCAAATCCACTTTGCTGCTCGCAGCCGCAGCGCTGGCCACCAGCAGTGTCCTGTTCACCGTTGACCATCACCACGGCTCCGAAGAACACCAGCCGGGATGGGAGTACCACGACACTTCCCTGGTGGACCGATCCACCGGACGGTTCGACACCTTGCCCACCTTTCGGCACACCCTCGACGAAGCTGACCTAGACGACACGGTGGTCGCTGTAGTCGGGAAGTCCACCGTGGTGGCGCGAACCTGGCGGACTCCGTTACAGCTGTTGTTCATCGACGGCGGACACAGCGAGGCGGCCGCCCAACAGGACTTCGAGGGCTGGACACCGTGGGTGACGAACGGAGGCACCCTGATCATCCACGACGTGTTCCCCGATCCCCGCCACGGCGGCCAAGCACCGTATCGAATCTATTGCCGCGCAATAGAAAGCGGCCAATTCCGGGAGGCTTCCGCAACCGGGTCGCTGCGGGTGCTGCAGCGGACGTCAGGTGGACCGGAGGACAGCCGCTAAGGACCGGTCGGCGCGCTGACACATTCGCAGTCGTAATCGCCTTCCAGACCGCGGGGCAAATCGGTTCCCCGGAAGATGTCACTCGCCGGCGTCGCCGACGACAACGCGTCTGCCGCCAGGATCACCGCGGCCCCTGTCCAGGTGGTGCGCTCGACCGGCCACCGCTTCCCGTCGCTGAACACCAGTCCCGTCCAGTACGAGCCGTCTTCCTCGCGCAGGTGCTGCATGGCCGCGAACTGGCGCAGCGCCGCTGCGCGTCGCCCGATCGCGTCGAGTGCCAGCACCAGTTCACACGTTTCCGCACCGGTGACCCAGGGCCGGTCATCGACACACCGGACGCCCAGCCCGTCGACCACGAAGTCACTCCAGCGCTCCACGATCCGGTCATGTGCGGCTGGACCGCGAAGTGCGCCACCCAGCACCGGGTAATACCAGTCCATCGAGTGGTGCGGTTTCGCGGCGAACGCTGCAGGATGGGCGGTGATCGCGTGGCCCAATCGGCCCAGCGCGACCTCCCATTCCGGCTGCGGTCGGTCAAGGTAGTTGGCCAGTGCCAGGGCGCAGCGGAGGCTGTGGTAGATGCTCGCGCACCCGGTCACCAGCGCTTCGGGCAGCGGGCCCAACGGACCTCGCGCCCAGGAGATTTCGCCGCCCTCGCATTGCAGGTCCAAGACGAAGTCCATCGCGGCGCTGACGGTCGGCCACATCGTGGTGGCGAAGTGGCCGTCACCGGTGATCAGTACGTGATGCCATACGCCGACGGCGATGTAAGCGCAGAAATTGCTGTCGCTGTTGGCGTCTTCGACCACGCCTGCGCGCAGCTGGATAGGCCAGGTGCCGTCGGACCGCTGTCCTAAGCGGCACCACTCGAACGCCGCGCGGGCCGGCTCGAGTAAACCCGCGGCGGTGAGCGCCATGGCGCACTCCACGTGATCCCACGGGTCGGTGTGGCCGCCCAGCGACCACGGGATCGCACCAGTTGACTCCTGCAGCGCGGCAATCGACTCGGCGGTCCGCCGGCACTGCACCGAAGACAAGATCCCGGGAACGGCCGGCAGGCTACACACGTTCAACGGCACTCACCGGTTTCTCGAAATACAACGCAACGCTTTTGCCCACCAACGGGTTCAGCGCCGCCTCGGCCCACCGGGTCAACCGGGGCCGCTGCACGATGTCCCACACCAACAGCTTGTGATAGGTGCTCACCGCGGGATGAGTCGGCTTGGACACGCCGACAAGACACTTCAGCCACCAGAACGGCGTGTGGAGGCCGTGCGCGTAGTGCGTGTGAATGAACGCCATTCCGGTCCGGACGATTTTGCTGCGAAGTTCGCTGGCCCGATAGATACGGACGTGCCCGCCCTCGTTGCTGTGGTATTCCTCCGACAGCAACCAGCACACCCGTTCGGGCAGCCAGCGGGGAACGGTGATCACAAGCGCGCCACCGACTTTCAGGACACGGATCAATTCATCGATTGCCGCGTCGTCTGCGGGAACGTGCTCGAGGATCTCCGAGGCGATGACGCAATCGAAGCTGCCGTCCGGAAACGGCAGCGCCAGCGCGTCACCCCGCACCGTCTCGGCGCTGGCAGACGCCGGAGCCTCACCCGTTTCCGCCATCGCGCGCAATAGGATGTCCACGTTGTCGAGTTCGGCGGCGTCCCGGTCGAACGCGACCACATCAGCGCCGCGACGGTAGGCCTCGAAGCTGTGCCGGCCGGCGCCGCACCCGACGTCTATTACTTTGGTTCCCGGGCCGACACCAATCCGGTCGAAGTCGACCGTCAGCACGACTCGCCCAGGGCGCCGGCCGCCAGTTGGCCGGGTGCGGTCCGCTGCATCGCTTGCCGGTAGACCTGCACCGTCTGCGCGGCAACCGACTCCCAGCTGTACACCTCGACCGCACGGCGCCGGCCGGCCGCACCCAACCGGTGCAATTCGTCGGGGGAGTTCAGCAGACGGCCCAGCACCCGCACCAAGTCACCGGTATCACCCGGCGTCGCCAGTCGGGCGCAGCCATCGTCGGGGCCCAGCACCTCCGGCAGGGCGCCGGCCCGGCTGGCGACGACCGGTGTTCCGCTGGCCATCGCTTCCACAGCAGGCAGCGAGAAACCCTCGTACAACGAAGGGATACAGGCGATTTGGGCAGACGCCAGCAGCCGGGCCAGCTCCGCGTCGGGCACTCCGCTGGAGATGTGCACAATGTCGGAGATGCCCAACTCGGCGATCAGCTTCTCTGTCGGGCCGTCGGGTTCGAGTCTGGCGACGAGTTGCAACTCCACCTCGTGCCGCGTGCGCAGCGCGGCCACCGCCTGCAGCAGGTGCGCGACGCCTTTGAGCGGGGTGTCGGCGCTCGCGATGGCGATGATGCGACCGGGAACCCGCGGTTCGGCGACCGGGGCGAACAACCCGGTGTCCACCCCCAGCGGCACCACCCGCAGTTGCTCGGGCTTGACCCCGAAGTCCGCCGCGATGTCCTGCGCAGACGTCGAGGAGACGGTGAGCAGATCCGGGATGCTGCGCGCCACTCGCTGCTGCATCTTGGAGAAGCCATACCACCGTCGCACCAACGGCTTACGCCACCATGGCGCAGCGGCGATGTCGAGCAGCCGGTCCCGGGTGATCGGATGATGCACCGTCGCCACCACCGGTAGCCCCATCGCCGCGATGTCCAGTAATCCTATGCCCAGGCTCTGGTTGTCGTGCACCACGTCAAAGTCGTTGCGGCGGTCCGCCAGCAGCCGGGCGGCGCGCAAACTGAATGTCCGGGGCTCAGGGAAGCCGGCCGTCCACACCGTGGTGATCTCGAGCACGTCGATCCGGTCGCGGATCTCCCGCAGATGCGGCGTTCGGAACGGATCAGGTTCGCGGTACAAGTCCAGGCTCGGCACTTCGCACAACGACACGCGGGGATCCAGGCCCTCGGGGTAGGGCTGACCGGAGAACACTTCAACCCGGTGGCCGAGGTCGGCCAGACCGCGACTGAGGTGGCGTACGTAAACGCCCTGCCCGCCGCAGTGCGTCTTACTGCGGTAGGACAGCAAAGCGATCCGCATGCTCACGCCCGTTCTGTTGTTGCAGCGTCGGTGTAACTCACGGTCAATGTATCGGCACGGACGTCAGCGGACCGCCTGGACACGTGTCTGGACTATAATTTGACGTGCTACGCGATGCAATGCGGCCCCACCGAGTGGCTCGGTCCCGGCTGGGACGACGGCCACCGGCGATACGGTGGAAGCTATGCGAGCGTTGATCGTCGTCGACGTCCAAAACGACTTCTGCGAAGGCGGCTCGGTGCAAGTCGTCGGGGGCGCCGCCGTCGCCGGTGCTATCACCGAATACCTGGCCGCCCCTCGCGATTACCAGCAGATCGTCGCCACACAGGATAACCACATCGATCCCGGCGGGCATTTCTCCGCCCATCCGGATTTCGCGACCTCATGGCCGCCGCATTGCCGCGCCGGCAGTCCCGGTGCGGACTTCCATCCCCATTTCGACACCCGGTCCGTCGCGGCGGTGTTCCGGAAAGGCGCCTACTCGGCGGGCTACAGCGGCTTCGACGGTGTCGATCAGGCGGGCACACCGCTGCTGGACTGGTTGCGCCGACGCGATGTGGACGAGGTCGACATCGTCGGCCTGGCCACCGATTTCTGCGTGCGCGCGACGGCCGAAGACGCCAGCCGAGCCGGGTTGTCGACCCGGGTGCTGCTCGACCTCACCGCCGGCACTACTGCCGAGTCGACCGCCGCGGCAGTCGAAGCGATGCAGGCGGCCGGCATTCGGACCGGCCACAGCGCTGATGACACCGCGGAACAGCGGCCGGCCGCCGCATCGACCGCCATATTCAACGTGACTGGTGCGGTCGAGGACGATGCTTGACCGACCTTTCGGGCGACGGGAGCTGCTCCGCAGCGCGGGTGTCATCGGCGCCTCGGCGCTGGCGCCGTGGGCCACGGGTTGCGCCGGCGGCGGCGACGAGCTGACGTTCTTCTTCGCGGCCAATCCTGACGAGGCCGACGCCCGATTACGCATCATCGACGAGTTCCAGCGCCGTCATCCGGACATCAAGGTGGCGACCCTGCTGTCGGGGCCTGGTGCGATGCAGCAGATCACCACGTTCTGCGCCGGCGGCAAGTGTCCCGATGTGCTCATGGTGTGGGAGTTCAGCTACGCCGAGCTGGCCGAGCGCGGAGTGCTGCTGGACCTCAACACCATGCTGGCGCGCGATCCCGCTTTCGCCGCGGAGCTCGAAACCGACAGCATCGCGCCGCTCTACCAGACCTTCGCCTACAACGACGGTCAGTACGCCTTTCCGGAGCAGTGGTCGGGCAACTACCTGTTCTACAACAGAAGGCTGTTCGACGAGGCGGGGGCAAAGCCGCCGCCGACGCGGTGGGACCAGCCGTGGACCTTCGCCCAATTCGTCGATACCGCCGCCGGACTCACCAAGCGTGACGGGCGCGGACGAGCGACCCAGTGGGGCTTCGTCGACATCTGGACGGCTACCTACTCGGCGGGGCTGTTCGGCATGAACAACGGCGTCCCGTGGTCGACGCCGCGACAGAACCCAACACACATCAATTTCGATAACGACGCTTTCCTCGAGGGAGTGCAGTTCTTCGCCGACTTGTCCGCCAAGCACAAGGTCGCGCCGACGGCGACCGAACAACAATCGCAGTCACCGGCCGACCTGTTCGCGACGGGCGCCGCGGCGATGGCCCTCGGCGGGCACTGGCGCTATCAATCCTTCGAGCGGGCCAACGGCCTGGAGTTCGACGTCACTGTGCTGCCGACGGGACCCCGGGGACACCGGGCGCGGTCGAACATCGGCACCACCGGCTTGGCCATCGCGGCGAGCAGTCGACGCAAGCAACAGGCCTGGGAGTTCGTGAAGTTCGCCGCAGGTCCCGTCGGGCAAGCGCTGATCGGCGAGTCGGGGCTTTTCGTGCCGGTCGTGCATTCGGCGCTGGGCTCTGAGGGTTTCGCCAAAGCGCACCACAGAATCGACAATTTGGCAGTGCTGACCGGTGGGCCCGCCAATTCGGAGGGCATGCCGATCACCGCAGAGTGGGAGAAGGTCAACGCGTTGATGGAACGCAACTTTGGGCCCGTGTTACGCGGGAAGCGGCCGGCCACATCGCTGGCGGGCAACTTGTCTCACGGTGTCGACGAGGTGCTGCGCAAGCCGTGACCGCCGTCGACGACGTGGTGATGACCTCAACCGGCCCTCGCCGGGCATTGCGACAGCGCGCCCGCGCCGGGCGGATGTTCGTCGCGCCCAACCTCACGGCGGTCGGCGTGTTCACTTTGTTCCCGCTCGGCTTCTCGTTGTACATGAGCTTCCAGAACTGGGACCTGTTCGGCCCGGCGAAATTCGTCGGGCTGCGCAACTTCATTGACCTGTTCACCATGGACCCGCTGTTTGCCATCGCGATCCGCAACACAGTGGTTTTCACCGCCGGGACCGTCGTACCGACGATCTTCATCAGCCTGGCCGTCGCCGGTCTGTTGAACCGGAAGGTCAAAGCGATCGGCCTCTTCCGCACCGTGGTCTTCTTACCCTTGGCGGTCTCGACCGTGGTGATGGCCGTCGTGTGGCAATTCGTTTTCAACACCGACAACGGATTGCTCAACATCATGCTGGGCTGGATCGGGGTCGAGCCGATTCCGTGGCTGGTTGACCCCAAGTGGGCGATGGTCGCGCTGTGCATCGTCAGCATCTGGCGAAGCGTTCCGTTTGCCACCGTTGTTTTCCTCGCCGCAATGCAAGGGGTACCGGACACCTTGCACGAAGCGGCCAGGCTCGACGGTGCCGGCGAATTCCGGCGTTACATCTTCATCACGCTGCCGCTGATTCGCGGTGCGGTGTCGTTCGTGGTGGTCATCTCTATCATCCACGCGTTTCAGGCCTTCGACTTGGTGTATGTGCTCACCGGACACAACGGCGGGCCAGAAACCGGCACCTACGTGCTGGGGATGATGCTGTACCAGCACGCGTTCGGATTCCTGGAGTTCGGCTATGCGTCAGCCCTGGCCTGGGTGATGTTCGCGATCCTTCTGGCGCTCACCGTGGTGCAGCTACGGCTGGTGCGTCGTCGCAGCGCTGCGCAGGAACGGTCATGGGCCTGACTCATCGGTTCACCAAAGCCGGCGTCCTGCGCGTGGTGGCGCTTTACTCGGCGCTGACGGTCGCTGCATGGTGTTCGCTGTTTCCGATCCTCTGGGCGATCTCGGGGTCTTTGAAAAGGGAAGGAGAAGTCACCCGACCCAAGCTGTTCCCCGCTCACCCACAGTGGTCCAACTACCGCGAGGTGTTTGCCTTGCTGCCGTTCTGGCGGATGTTCGTCAATACCGTGTTCTACGCCGGATGTGTCACCGCGGGCCAGGTATTCTTCTGCTCCTTGGCCGGATATGCGTTCGCGCGCTTGCCGTTTCGAGGCCGCGATACGCTTTTCGTGCTGTACCTGGGCACGTTGATGGTGCCGCTGACGGTGACCGTCATCCCGCAGTTCATTTTCATGCGGGTCGCCGGGTTGACCGACACGCCGTGGGCGATGATTCTGCCGGGAGCCTTCGGCGGGGCCTTCGGCACGTACCTGATGCGCCAGTTCTTCCAGGCGCTGCCTGTGGAACTGGAGGAGGCGGCCATCCTCGACGGGTGCACGCCGTGGCAGATCTTCTGGCGGATACTGCTGCCACACGCCAAACCCGCGGTGATGGTGCTCGCGGTGCTCACCTGGGTGGGCGTCTGGAATGATTTTCTGTGGCCGCTGGTGATGATTCAGCGCAACAGCATCGCCACACTGACCCTCGGACTGGTCCGGATGCAAGGTGAATACGTGGCGCGATGGCCGGTGCTGATGGCGGCCTCGATGCTCATCCTGCTGCCACTGGTCGTGCTGTATGCGGTAGCGCAACGCGCTTTCATCCGCGGCATCGCCGTGACCGGGCTCGGCGGCTGAGAATGGCGTCGGTGATCTTCGAGCAGGCATCCCGTCGTTACCCCGGTAACGCGCAGCCGGCGGTGGACCGGTTAGATCTGGTCGTCGACGACGGCGAGTTCGTGGTCCTGGTCGGGCCATCCGGGTGCGGCAAGACCACGTCGCTACGCATGGTTGCGGGCTTGGAGGCAGTCGACTCCGGGCGCATCCATATCGGTGAGCGCGACGTCACTCGGATCGAGCCCAAGGACCGCGACGTCGCGATGGTGTTCCAGAACTACGCGCTGTATCCGCACATGTCGGTCGCTCAGAATATGGGTTTCGCGTTGAAGATCGCCAGAACACCGACGGCCGATATCCGGAGTCGCGTGGTCGAAGCGGCGCGGCTATTGGATTTGGAATCGTTCTTGGATCGCAAACCGAAGGAGCTGTCCGGGGGTCAACGCCAGCGAGTCGCGATGGGCCGGGCGATCGTACGGCGTCCCAGAGTTTTTCTGATGGATGAGCCGCTGTCCAATCTCGACGCCAAATTGCGGGTGCAGACCCGCAATCAGATTGCCGCCCTGCAGGAGCGGTTGGGCACCACCACCATCTATGTGACCCACGACCAGGTCGAAGCGATGACGATGGGTGACCGAGTCGCGGTGCTGCGCGACGGTGTCCTGCAGCAGTGCGCGGCGCCGCGAGAGCTCTACCGCCACCCCGCCAACGTGTTCGTCGCTGAATTCATCGGCTCACCGGCGATGAATTTGTTCACTCTTCCGATCGTCGATGGTGCTGTGCGGCTGGGAGATTGGCAGGGTCAACTAGCGCGTGCGATCTCCGATGCGGCCGACACGGTCGTCGTCGGTATCCGGCCCGAACACTTCACGATCGGCGGTGAAGGGGTGCGGATGCAGGTTGACATGGTTGAAGAACTCGGAGCGGACGCTTATCTGTACGGCCGAATCGTCGAATCTGGCCACGCCACAGGCTATTCCGTGATCGCCCGTACCGACGGACGGGATCCACCGCCGCGGGGGGCTCACCTGCACGTGCAACCGCAGCTCGACCATGTCCACTTCTTCGGTGTCGACGGTCGCCGACTTTCCCAGGAGTAGTGATGACGACGATCTATGCGACTCACCCCCGTTACGCCGAGCACGACTTGCCCGGCCACCCGGAATGCGCCGACCGCATTCGCGCGGTTTGGCGCGGTATGGACGACAGTGGCCTGAGCGAGCGGTTGCAGTCACTGACTGTGCAGCCTCTCGGCGTCGACGCGGCGCTCGCCGTGCACACCGCTGGCTACCTGCAGATGCTGCGGCGGGTCAGCGAGACGCCGGTGACAACACATCTCGACCCCGACACCTATGCAGGTCCGGACGCGATGACGATCGCCCGGCTGTCGGCGGGCGGGGCGGTCGGAGCCGTCGACTCGGTGCTCAACGATGGTGCCACCAACGGGTTGGCGGCGATCCGGCCGCCCGGACACCACGCGATGCCCGACCGCGCCATGGGGTTTTGCCTGCTGGGCAACGTCGCCATCGCCGCGCGGCATGCCCAGGCCCGTTACGGAGTCGAACGAATCTTGATCGTCGACTACGACGTCCATCACGGAAACGGCACCGAGGCAATGTTTTACGCCGATTCGTCAATCTTATACATCTCGACGCATCAGTACCCGTTCTACCCGGGCACCGGTGCCGTGACCGACGTCGGGACCGGTCGCGGCGAGGGCTACACGATCAACGTTCCGCTGCCCGCCGGAAGTGGCGACGCGAACTACGCAACGGTTTTCGAACGAATCCTCTGGCCTGCCGCCGAACGGTTCGACCCGCAATTGGTACTCGTCTCAGCCGGTTTCGACGCTTATTGGGCCGATCCGCTGGCCGCGATGCGGCTGACACTCCCGGGCTATTCGCATCTGGCCGGTGAGGTCATCCGCATGGCGCAACGATTCTGCGGAGGACACGTCGTGTTCGCGCTCGAAGGCGGATACCACAGGGACGCGCTGCGGTACGGCGTCAGTAACGTCGCGCGACTACTGCTCGGGGACGCGCCGGTTCATCCGCCGGAAACACAGCCCGGCCCGCGACCAGAGCCCGACATCGCCGCGCTGATGGCGCGGCTGCAACAGCTGCACGGGCTCTAGTCACGTCCAATACAGCACGCGGGCTGCGGGCAGCGTCTCGGCGACCTCGGCCTCGAACCAGGACCGCAGCTCGGCCATCGTCTCCTTCGGGAAGACATACTTGGCCGAACCGAACTTGCCGAACTTACGGGTGCGGGCCGACTCGTCCATGTCGAGCTTGGTGCGCGGATACCAGCCGAGCAGCACATCTTTGCTGCCGGCGGTGAACCGGTGGGTGATGCACTCGACGGTCAGGTCGAGGTCGGGCACGTCGGCGACTGCTGTCGCGACGTCGCGCAGCAGCGCGCCGTAGCCGTCCCGCCAGTCCGGAATCGGCATGATCGGAGCGATGGTCAGGCCGACCCGGTAGCCCGCGAGCGCCAGGCTGCGCAGCGCCGCGATGCGCTGTGGCAGTCGCGCGGTGCCGCCCTCGAAACGGCGAGCGACCTCGTTCGCGTTGACGGACAACCGCACCCGGGTGCGGCGCCCATGCGGCAGAGCCAGCAGCGGCGCGACGTCGTCGAACTTGGTGGTGAAGCGCAGCCCGACCGGTGCAGACCAATCGTGGGTGCCCACGTGGGCGATCGTCGCAGACAGCGAACCGGTCAGGTGCTCCAACGCCAGGGGATCGGTGTAGCACGACGCCTCGAACGTTGTGCCCTCCTCCGCACGCTCCGCCGAGGCGGAAGTGATAGTGCCGCGCCCGACGTGCTCGTCCATGTTCACCAGGATCTCGGGCAGATTGGCGTAGACCCGGGTGATCGGCGGTCCGGCCAGCGAACCGGCCAAATAGCAGTACTGACAGTGCGCCGGGCAGCCTTCGGCGAGGTCGATGCGCCAGTCGGCGCTGGGCGGTATGGGCTGCAGGCGCAGCTTGCTGGGCGGCGCGACCACCACCGCCAGGGTGCGCTTGGCCAGCGCATACTTGGCGCGATCGTTGTCTGCGCGCAGCGGGGGTAACCGGTCGCCGGTCAGCAGGTCGATGTTCGCGACTCCGGCGGCTTCGCAGCGGGCGACGATGTGGGCGCCGTGCGGTTGCTCGAAGGCAGAACGGGTCACCAGCACGCGCTCGGGGATCCACCGGGTCGGGGGTGCGGGGGGCTGGAGCAGTGCCGCGGTCGCGGCGGTGTCAGACATGGTCATCGTGGTCGTTCCAACGATCCGGTACATCCTTCAATTCCTTAACTACTTCCCGGATTGGCCCTCATCAAGGTCGTGCGTCACCGCGGTCGACTGCGGGTACCCCGTCGTCCGATATGTCTCCGCTGAAGGAAGAGAGGCGCCGATGACCGTCATACGCCACATAGCGGCACCACGCCGGCGGGTGTGGGAGGTGCTGGCCGACGGATGGACGTACTCGCAGTGGGTTGTCGGCAACGCCCGGATGCGCGCGGTCGACGAGGACTGGCCGGCGCCCGGCTCGACGATTCACCACACCGTCGGGTTGTGGCCGCTGGCGATCAACGATGAGACGGTGGTCGAAGAGTGTGTGCCGCTGGAGAAGTTGGTGCTGTTGGCGAGAGCGACGCCGTTCGCGGCGGCCCGAATCACTCTGCGGCTTGCTGACGTCCCCGACGGCTGCCGTGTGGAGATGGAGGAGGTGCCGGCCAGCTGGCCGCTGCGGCTGATTCCTGACGGCCTGGCCTTAGCCGCCGCCTGGCCGCGCAATCGAGAGTGCCTGTCCCGGCTGGCGTCGCTGATCGAGCACCGCTCGCCCGAGGAAGTACGGCAGCACTAGCCGAATGGGCGAGCGCGGCGAGCCCACGAAACGAGACGGAGACCATGACCCTGCAGCAACGTCCGTCAGCGGATCGCCCAAGGCGATCGCAAGCGCGGCGAAGCCGTGCGCAGCGGGTCGCCGAATCCCACTGGCCGCTGCCCGGCAAGCCGTCGGTGTTGGTGTTCGACGTCAACGAGACGCTCGTCGACGTCGAATCGTTGACTCCGTTGTTCGAGCGAATCTTCGGTGATCCGCGGGTACTGCGGGAATGGCTGAACCAGCTGTTCATGTATTCGATGACGGCCACGCTGTCGGGGCGCTACGTCGACTTCTTCAGCCTCGGGCAGGGCCTGCTCAGGATGGTCGCCGACATCCACGGCGTCACTGTCAGCAGCCAAGATGTCGAGCAGGTCAAGCAGGGGATGCTGACCATGCCGGCGCACCCGGACGTTGTCGGTGGCCTGAACCGGTTGCGCGACAGTGGCTATCGTCTTGTCACCCTCACCAACTCCCCGCCTGTCCCTGGTCAGAGCCCGCTCGAGCGGGCGGGGCTGGGCGACTTCTTCGAACGCAGCTTCAGCGTCGAGACCTGTCGCGCCTACAAACCTTCAGCGCACGTCTACAACTACGTGGCGCAGGAATTACAGGTGTCGCCGTCGGAGTGCATGATGGTCGCCGCTCACGTGTGGGACACCCTCGGCGCGCAGAGCGCCGGCTTCAGCGCCGCGCTGATCACCCGACCGGGCAACGCGCCGCTACCTGTGCCCGGGTTACCTCAGCCGACAATCGTCGCGCCCGACATCGAAGCCCTCGGCTGCCGGCTGGCGCCGCGCAACGCCTGAGCGCTTGCGTCCAGCACGCGGGGCACGATGGTCACATGGAACTTTCCGACGTCATGCGATCCACGCCCGCGGTCCGCGAGTTCACCGACGAACCACTGTCCGACGAGGTGCTGTACCGGATTCTCGACAACGCCCGCTTCGCGCCGTCCGGCGGTAACCGGCAGGGAGTTCGCGTCATCGTCGTCCGCGACGAAACGACCCGCTCGGCCCTGGCGGAGTTGGCACAGCCCGCGGCCCGCCGGTACGCGGCGCAGCTGGCCGCCGGTGAGTCACCGTGGAACCCGGTGCGGCAACCGGCCGCGGACGCGTCGACCATCGACTCGACCGAGGCTCCGGCGCCGATGTGGACGACGCTGCGCGACGCGCCGGTCGTGCTGGTGTTCACCCTCGACCTCGGCGTCGTCGCCGCCACCGATCAGCACCTGGACCGCATCGCCGTGGTGCCCGGCGCGTCGGTGTACCCGCTGGTGTGGAACGTGCTGCTGGCCGCGCGCAGCGAAGGCTTCGGCGGGGTGCCGACCACGATGGTGATCGCCGAAGAGCCACAGGCCAAGCAGCTGCTCGGCGTGCCTGAGCAGTACGCACTGGCCGCCTTCGTGCCGCTGGGCAAGCCGGTGCGTCAGGTGACCAAACTCAAGCGCCGGTCGGTCGACGAATTCGTCACCCGCGAGCGTTTCGACGGAGCCCCGTTCACCGGATAGCCGCCGAAGGCAGTCCGGGTCGGTTGGATCGGCCCCGGGCGCAAACGCGCGGCTTGTGTTGTGCCCCGGTAGGGTCGGGAGAGTGTGTGGAGCCACCGGTGAGGTGCGACTCGATGGCCGGGTCCCCGACATAGCGGCGGTATCGGCCATGGCCGAGGTGATGTCACGGCGCGGGCCGGACGGCGCCGGCGTCTGGTCGCAGGGGCGCGTTGCCCTCGGGCACCGCCGTCTCAAGATCATCGACCTGACCGAGGCCGGTGCCCAACCCATGGTCGACGCCGAACTGGGCCTGACGATCGCGTGGAACGGCTGCATCTACAACTACAAGGAGCTGCGCCGCGAGCTGATCGACCGCGGCTACCGGTTCTTCTCGACCAGTGACAGCGAGGTGCTGCTCAAGGCCTACCACCGCTGGGGTGACGATTTCGTCAGCCACCTCAAAGGCATGTTCGCCTTCGCGATCGTCGAACGCGACAGCGGGCGGGTGCTGCTCGGTCGGGACCGGCTGGGGATCAAACCGCTGTACCTCACCGAAGACAGTCATCGGATCCGGTTCGCCTCCGCGCTGCCTGCGCTGCTGGCCGGCGGCGGCGTCGACACCCGGATCGACCACGTCGCGCTGCACCACTACCTGAGCTTCCACTCCGTCGTGCCGGCTCCGCTGACGATCCTGCGCGGAGTCCGCAAGCTCCCGCCCGCCTCGCTGGTGGCTATCGAACCCGACGGCCGGCGCACCACCAAGACCTACTGGACGCCCGACTTCACCCGGCACGCCGACCGAGCTGACTGGTCCGAGCGCGACTGGGAAGACGCAGTGCTGGACTCGCTGCGCACCGCGGTCAAGCGCCGACTGGTCGCCGACGTGCCTGTCGGCTGCCTGCTGTCCGGCGGCGTGGACTCCAGCCTGATCGTCGGCCTGCTCGCCGAGGCCGGTCAGCACGGGTTGATGACGTTCTCCATCGGCTTCGAGTCGGTCGGTGGGGTAGCGGGTGACGAGTTCCGCTGGTCAGACATCATCGCCGACCGATTCGCCACCGACCACCATCAGATCCGCATCGACACCGACCGGATGCTGCCCGCGCTGGACGAGGCGATCGCCGCCATGAGCGAACCGATGGTCAGCCACGACTGCGTGGCTTTCTATCTGCTCAGCCAAGAGGTGTCCCGGCATGTGAAGGTGGTCCAGTCCGGCCAAGGCGCCGACGAGGTGTTCGCCGGATACCACTGGTATCCGCCGATGGGAAAGCCGGCCACCGCCACCCTCGACGGCGCGGTCGCGCAGTACCGCGGCGCGTTCTTCGACCGCGATCCGGCAGCGCTCGAGGCCCTGCTCAGTCCCGGCTACTTCACGCCCGGTGATCCCAGCGAGCGCTTCGTCGCCGAGCACTTCGCCCGCGCCGGCGCTGAGACGGGCATCGACCGTGCGCTGCGCCTGGACACGATGGTCATGCTGGTAGACGACCCGGTGAAGCGGGTAGACAACATGACCATGGCATGGGGCTTGGAAGGCCGGGTTCCGTTCCTCGACCACGAGTTGGTGGAGTTGGCGGCCACGTGTCCTCCGGAGCTCAAGACCGCCCACGACGGCAAGGGCGTCCTCAAGGAGGCCGCCCGCCGGGTTATTCCGTCAGAGGTCATTGACCGGCCCAAGGGTTACTTTCCGGTCCCTGCGCTGACACACCTTGAAGGCCCCTACCTGGATATAGTGCGTAACGCGCTTTTCGCGCCGGTCGCCAAGGAGCGCGGACTGTTCGACGCTGAAGCCGTCGATGCGCTGCTGGCGGATCCGAACGGCAAGCTGACCCCACTGCGGGGTAACGAACTGTGGCAGATCGCGTTACTCGAACTCTGGTTGCAACGCCACGGTGTGACGGGGCCGGCGGCATGACCGTCGGTCCGTTTGAGGACCATACCGAGGCGATCACGCTGGCCCTGCACGACGCCTCGCCGCCGCACCTGGTGAAGGCAATGGCCAAAGATGTGGAGCTCGAGATGGGCTGGGGGCGACTGATTTTCGGTCAGACGTTTGCCGACGCCCACAAGTTGGCCGAGACGATGCGGCGGGAGGCGCCCGGCCGGCGCGATATCTGCATTTACGCACGCGAGTCGCACGTGGTGGTCGCCGGAGCGCCCACGGAGCTGTTCATCGACCCAAGCCACACCTACCGGCTGCGGTTCCACGACCAGCCGCAGCAGCCAAACCTGGATCCGCCGGTCGGGGTGACCGTGCGCACGCCGAACGACCCGGCCGAGGCCGACGCGATGAACCGCGTCTTTGTGCGCTGCGGGATGGTACCGGCACCGGTGGACACGATTTGGCACAACCATCGCCATGTCGATGCGGTCACCTACCTGGTCGCGGTGCGCGACGACGACGACGCGGTGGTAGGCACCGTGACCGGTGTCGACCATCAGTTGCTGTTCTCCGACCCGGAGCGGGGATCGAGCCTGTGGACCTTGGCCGTTGATCCGGGCGCCTCGATCCCTGGCGTGGGGGCGGCCTTGACGCGGGCGTTGGCAGAGCATTTCCGCGAGGCGGGTCGCGACTACATGGATCTTTCGGTGGCGCACGACAACGCCGCCGCTATCGCGCTGTATGAGAAGCTCGGCTTCCGCCGTATCCCGGTGCTGGCGATCAAGCGGAAGAACGCGATCAACGAACCGCTGTTCACCCCGCCGCACGAAACCGTCGAAGACCTCAACCCGTACGCGCGGATCATCGCCGAGGAGGCGTTGCGTCGCGGAATCTGGGTGGAAGTGCTCGACGCCGAGACCGGCGAGATGCGATTGACCCACGGTGGTCGCACCGTCATCACCCGCGAATCGCTGTCCGAGTACACCTCGGCGATCGCGATGTGCCGTTGCGACAACAAACGTTTGACCCGCCGTCTTGTCGCCGAGGCGGGCATCACGGTGCCCCGCGCCCGCCTCGCCACCTTCGACGAGGGTGACTTCACTTTTCTCACCGAGGTCGGTGAGGTCGTCGTCAAACCGACGCGAGGGGAGCAGGGCAAGGGCATCACCGTCGGCGTCAGTGCCCGCAACGGTCCCGACGAGCTCTCCGCTGCGCTGGCACGGGCCCGGGAGAATTTCCCGGAGGTGTTGATTGAGGAGAAGGTGGACGGCGACGACTTGCGGCTGGTCGTGATCGACGGACGGGTTGTCGCGGCGGCGCTGCGGGTGCCCGCCGAGATCATGGGCACGGGGGAGCACAGCGTGCGCGACCTGATCGCCGCCGAAAGCCGCCGCCGTTCGGCGGCGACCGGCGGTGAATCGCGCATCCCGCTCGACGACGTCACCGAGGCGATGGTCACCGAGGCCGGCTGGAGGCTTGACGATATTTTGCCGCAGGGCACTCGGCTTAGGGTGCGCCGCACCGCGAACCTGCATACCGGCGGCACGATTCACGACGTGACCGCAAAGGTGAACGCCGAACTGTGCCGGGTAGCGATCAAAGCCGCTGAGGCGATCGGTATTCCGGTGACTGGCATCGATTTGCTGGTGCCTGACGTCACGGGCGCCGAGTACGCCTTCATCGAAGCCAACGAGCGACCGGGACTGGCCAATCACGAGCCGCAACCCACCGCATCGGCATTCTTGGACTACCTGTTTCCGGGTCAACCCGGTCAGCCGCCGGCGTGGACGCCTGAGGAGTCACGCGCTGACCGCGGCTGAATGGTCGAGCGGTCGCCAGCCTGAACGGTCTGCTCCATCAACCCCGTGGTCGCGCGCCTTGCGCCGCGGGCCGCTCGGCAACTGCTGCTCGACCGGCGCGGTGGCTGCCGGCGTCTTAGACAAGGAGACCGAGGTGGAGGAGACGCGCTGAACGCCTCAGCGCCGGGACAGTTCGGATTCGAGCTTTTTGATGAGTGTCTTTCGGCCCTTGCCGTCGCGTTCGCGCTTCAAAGCCGAGTTCAACTGGCGTTTGTCGAGGTCCCCGACAAGCTTCAGCGCCTGGGACACCGGTAACTCGTCGAGCCGGGCGACGCTTCGCGCGCCTCTAGCGGCGCCGGTGTTCGACACGTGCTGCCTGCCGGATTTGGACGCCGTGCGCTTCTTGGTGTCGGTGGCTTTCTTCTCCTCATCGGAGAGTTGTTCCCATGCCTTTTTGGGCAAGTAGCGCTTGGTTTCGCCGTCCTTGCCGCGCGCCCGCGCGTCGCCGTCCTTGGTCTGCCAGTTCTCGTCGCCCCACTTCTCCAGCGACTTCTGCCGCTTGTCTTTGGGACCCTTGTATCCGCCGCCTTGCTTTTCGTATTCCTTAGTCAGCAGTTGGCTTTTGCGCGCCGACCACTGACCTTTCTTGCCGCCTTTTTTGGAAGCTTTGATCTTCTCTTTGATTCGGTCCCGCAGTTTGGGCTTCGTGTACTTCGACATGCCCAGCGGGTTACCCGATTTTGTCGGCTCGCTATCGCCTGGATCGTCGAGGGACGATGGGGATGTGCCTGAAGGCGACACCGTCTACGCGTTGGCCCGTCGGTTGGACACCGCGCTGCGTGATCTCGTTCTGACTTGCGGTGAGCTGCGAGTGCCGGCACACGCGACCGCCGACCTCGCCGGGCTGACGGTGCTCGAACACGTCACGCACGGCAAGCACCTGCTGACTCGGCTGTCCGACGATCTGACGCTGCACACACATCTGCTGATGTCGGGTTCATGGACCGTTTCAGACACCGGGCGCTGGCTACCGAAGGCGGTGATGCCTGACGTGCGGGTCGTGCTGCGCACCGAAGGCCCGGCGGCCTACGGCGTCAAGGTTCCCGTGGTCGAGCTACTGCACACCCGCGACGAGAGCAGCGTCGTCGGCCACCTCGGTCCGGATCCGCTGCGCGACGACTGGGATATCGCTGAGGCCGCCCGACGCGTCGCCCTCGAGCCGGACCGGCCGCTCGTCGCCGCGCTGCTCGATCAGCGATGCGTGGCCGGGTTCGGTAATCTCTGGGCCAACGAGTTGTGCTTCCTGCGGGGCCACAGCCCGTGGACTCCGGTGCGGGCGGTCGACGTGCCCGCGTTGCTGGAACTCGGCGCGCGGGCGTTGCGCCATTCGGCGACGGTGCCGGGCGCGATGCAGGTGACCACAGGTGTACGCCGCAAGGGCGAGCAGCACTGGGTGGCCGGCCGGGCGGGCCGGCCGTGCTTGCGCTGCGGCACGACGGTTCAGGTGGTCGCCGAGATTTCCAACGATCCCGAACGTCGGCGCACCTGGTGGTGTCCTAACTGTCAGCCGGGTCCAACGCGCGCATAGCACCTGCAGGCGTCACAACTTTTCGAGTCGCGGAGAAAATCACAAGACCGCTATAGCAACGAATGGGGATAGGTCGCAGTGAAGGTGCCGGAGCCCTTTGACGTGCACGAGTCGGGTGCGCTCCTGCACGGCACAAAGGCGGACTTGCACATGGGCGATTTGCTGACACCGGGACGGCGATCGAATTACGCGGATACACATGTGTCCAACCATGTCTACGTCACGCGGACACTGGATGCCGCAGTTTGGGGAGCCGAGCTCGCCATCGGTGCGGGCAGGGGCCACATCTACATGGTGGAACCCACCGGCGCACTGGAAGATGACCCGAACGTGACGGACAGGAAATATCCGGGCAATCCAACCCGCTCGTATCGCACTCGTGAGCCGGTGAAGATCGTCGGAGAGATCACCGACTGGGTTGGCCATTCACCGGCACAGGTGCAACGCATGCGGGATCGCCTCGCCGACCTCGAGCGCCGGCGAGCCGTAGTGATCGACGACTAAGGACCGTGCGGAGTCCAGATCGGTGAACGAGCGAATCTGGAACGCAGGCGGCCACCGGCACTTCATCAGGTTAATAAAACGGCAGCGGCTGAGTATTGCAACAGAGTCAGAGACGGCAGTTCCCATGTACGTCAGACACTATCGTTCCATGGTCGGATGCTGAGACAGGTAGCGTCCGGCGAATCATTAGGTACAGGACTACGCAACTGATTGCGCTGTGGTTCTCACATAATCGGGGGACACAGCCGAGTCTGGCCCCACGCGGGGCGGATCAAGGACAACAGGAGCGGACATGCTGATCGCGATTCTCAACCAGTCGACATTGGTGTCTAACGCGGACGCCGCAACCATGACCCAGGCAATCGCCGCGCAGGTCCGATTGGACGTGGCACCGCTGTGGGACCGGGCTCCCGCGGCGGTGATCTTCTACACCAATCCCAAGGACGTGCCCGCTACCGCACACGGCATCGCGCTGGTCGACACGATCAAGGATCAGCCGCAGGGCGTTCTCGGTTTTCACACCGAGGATCCGGGCGGAAAGTTGTGGGGCGTGGTCGCGGCCAAGCCGGAGTTGGACAACGGCGGCAAGGCGACGACCGGGGACTGGAGCGTTTCCAGTGTCTTGTCGCACGAAGTGCTCGAAATGTATATCGACCCCAACTGCAACCTGTGGGCCAATGACGGCCACGGGAATGCGTACAGCTTCGAGGTGTGCGACCCGGTCGAGGCCCCGACCTATAACGTCAACGGGGTTTCGGTCTCCAACTTCGTGACGCCGACGTGGTTCGACCCGCTGTCTAATCACGCCACCGCGCAATACGACAAGCTCGGGAAGCTGCACGCCCCGTTCAGCATTCTCAAGGGCGGCTACGTCGTATACGAGTCCGCTGGAACCGAGCACCAGCAGTTCGGAGATGAGTTCCCGGGCTGGCGCCGGGAAATGAAATCGGGAAAGCTGGCCCGCACCCGGCGGCGGCTCGAGCAGGCTCAGGAGCTGCTCGGCCAACCTGTGTGATATCGGACTGGGCGGACTGGAGCGCACGCTCTCCGCTACCCCAACGCAATTCGTCACAGTGACGTATCTGTGCGGGGCGCGGGGCAGGGCAAGCCGGCGACGGTCGACTGGAGGTTGCCATGCGCTGGCCGACCGAAGCTTCGCCGAACGTTCCAGTCACTACCGACCCAAGCGCTTCCGTCGAGGCATCTTGATACCAGGCCGCCTTGAGCGCGCGGGGTGAGCTTAGGGGCTTCGCCAAAGGGTCATCATCAGGCGGCCCAGGCGATTTGCTGCTAATCAGCGGCCATGCCAGACGCCGATAAGCAACATTATGTCAGGTCAACTGCAAGGTACAGGTGGCATTCTTTCGCGGTGACCACACGGCTTTCGCCACTGCTCTTTGGGTCACTTCTCGATATAGGACCGCGACGCTTCCGCTGGCCTCTCCGATCAGCAGCACCAGGTGCAAGCGGCCTTCGGGGCTGCTCGCGGCTGGGCGTGCCGAAGTTTGTCGTACCCGAGTGCAATGCTCATGTCATGTCATCGAACGTGACCTCAGCCGGCGCCGAAGCGCGTCCCGGCACACGTCTGGAGGTGCTTTTCGAGGAACTGTCGGAGTTGACCGGTCAGCGCAACGCAATCGATGGACGCATCGTCGAAATCGTCGCCGAGATCGAACGCGACGAACTGTGGGGTGCTACCGGGGCACGGTCTGTCGCGGCGCTGGTGGCCTGGAAGACCGGCTCGTCGCCGAGCAACGCCGACAGCATCGCGACCGTGGCGCACCGGCTCGAGTCGTTTCCCCGCTGCGCCCAGGGGATGCGGGAGGGCCGCCTGTCGCTGGACCAGGTTGGTGTGATCGCGCAGCGAGCAGGCGAGGGATCCGACGAGCACTATGCGGAGCTGGCCGGGGTTGCCACGGTCAGCCAGCTGCGCACCGCGATCAAGTTGGAACCGCGGTCCGAACCCGGTCCTCGGCCGGAACCGCAGTCCACGATCACCAAGACCACCAACGCCGAGTTCGACTTCTGGCGCATCACACTCCCGCATGCCGAATCGGCGACGTTCGAGGCCGCAGTGCAATCACATCGTGATGCGCTCATGGCCGAGTGGATGCGGGACCGTGACAGCAGCGGCGGGAAGCCTGATCAACAGCCCCCGATGCCGACACATATCGATGCGTTCATGCGGCTGGTCGAGACGGGCTGGGATGCTGAAGTGCAACGTCGACCGCATGGGCAGCGCACCACGGTGGTGGTGCACTTAGATGTCAAGCAGCAGATCGGCGCCCTGCACCTGGGCCCGTTGCTGTCGGAATCCGAGCGGCACTATCTGACGTGCGACTCCACCTGTGAAGTGTGGTTCGAACGCGAGGGCGAAGTGATCGGCTGTGGTCGATCGACCCGCACGATCAGCCGTCGGCTCCGCCGCGCACTCGAGCACCGCCACCCCACGTGCGCCTTTCCCGGTTGCGGAGCCACCCGCGGCCTGCACGCCCACCACATCCGGCACTGGGAAGACGGCGGCATGACAGAGCTGCACAACCTGGTGCTGCTGTGTCCCTATCACCACCGTCTGCATCACCGAGGCATCATCACCATCACCGGACCAGCCAGCCACCTCGTCGTCACCGACAGCAACGGCAAGGAACTCCGCCCAGGATCGCTGGCACGCCCACCCAGCAGCCCACCGCCCACGGTCGCACCCTGCCCCGGACCGACCGGTGAGCGAGCCGACTGGTGGTGGTACGAACCGTTCCAACCACAAGCACAACCAACGACCAACTAGGCCACAACTATGCGCCTCTAGGCGCAAGGATATCGCCCGTTGAGAAGACAATTCGACGGTGGCGAATAGGAACCGGTCAGGACGCCTCTTAGACCACCTGTGGCTGAACCGCCGGGTTCAACCATGCGATTCCAATTCGCGGGGGCGAGAACATAGTGCGTACCAGATTGTGCGAGGGTGCTATTCCACGTGTGCGAGATCGATTCTCCCGCAGGCAAGTCGAATTCAAGCTTCCAGTCGTTCAGCGGCACCGTGCTCGAGTTGGTGATGGTGAAGTGGGCGATGAAACCGGTCTGCCACGTCGACGTCACCGACAACGTCGCCGAGGCTGCAGCCGAATGAGCTACCGGCGTGATGGCAAGTCCGAGGACTGCAACTATCAATGCGGGCACGGCTGCGTGAAGCGTTGTGCGCCATCGCTTCACGTTACCCTCCAGTCCGGCCATAACAGTCAACACTAAAACCAAATAGGCGATATCGGTCCTGGCATCGCGGGCAAGGTGCAGTACCTTTGCCCAACTGAAACCGTCACGAAATTTTCGCCTCGAACTGGATCTTGTTTCGGCCCGACCGAACGCGCATTTGCGGACGGGGCATCGTCGAGGCCGTCGGCAGGAACGTCACCCGGCTGCACGTGGGTGACGGGGTACTCGGCGGTACCTCGATCAAATCGTCGGGCGCGTTTGCCGAGGTGATCTTCGCCGATCAGAAGGGTGTCGTCCCCAAGCCCGCCGGGCTGTCCTTCGTGCCGGGCACCGCGCTTCCCCGCCCGCGCGAACGACTTCTGTAGAGGGTATGGCGAGGGCGGACCGCGGCACCAACTTCACCGGTAGATTCTCGGTCGCCATCGGTGACGAGAGACAGCAGCATTCCGGCAACTTCAGGACTTCAATCTGAATCTGCGTTTCGAAGGATTAGAGTCGCGCCCAGAAAGGAGGTCTGATGGGCGACGACCGAAACAAAGACCGATTGGGTTCTGCCAATGACATCGCGACGCATGCCGTCGACAAGTCGTCGGACAACGTCGAGAACGCGACAGACATAGCCAGCGGTGACGTGGCCGGCGGCACCGGCCGAATCGTCAAGAACTCGACTGACATCGCCACTCACTCAGTCGACAAGGCGAAGGAGATGTTGACCGGGAAAGACGACGCCCCGGACGACAAGCCTACGATCGCGTAACCTACGTCACACGAAGTTACTCTCTAGTAGTGGGCAGGCAAACGCCCTCGAAATCGCACCTGGGGTTGGGTTTTGTGCTGGTGTGAAGGCCGAGTCGACGTCAACCGACAGGGAGGAACCCGTGAACGAGTTAACTCCCGAACAGTTCACTCGGCTCGTGCTGCTCGCGGCGGCGCCGCCGGATCGGGTTGGCGAGGTGGTGGCCGCAGCTAATCGGGGATCGCATCAACATCGGACCACTAGAAGTTGGCCCCGGCGGTATTGCGTCGGCAACAGCTGAAGGGACGCGCGGTCAGGTCAGCGTCGCCATATGTGTTCACGACTACTGGAGCCAAATGGTCACCGTCCCAATTGCGCTTTCGGTCAACGTGCATTTGGCAAAACGAAATGTCCGCTACCGCGGCAAGGTTGAGGTCCAGACGCGATTTCGGTTGCGGCTCGACCCCCCGTGCACGGTGACTGTTGAACTCGAGAAGGCGCAGCAACATCACATCCGTACAAGTGTCGATCCGCTCGGCGTCGGCGCGCGTCTCATCGGCTGGATCGGCGGAGTAAACGAAATCGTTGCCGAGCAGGTGCTGTCCTATGTACAAAATCTCATGTCAAGCCCCGAGTTCGTCGCCGCCATGCACATTGACGTGATGGGACTCCTGAAACGCGCGTGGGACGCAAACCTGGTTGTCGAGCTGCCTGCGCACTAGTCCTTAGCTAGATACCGTGTCATGAGTTGGCTGACTTACCTGCGTTGCAAGGCAAAAGCTTTCCGTCCGACAGAATTCACCGGAATGTGCTGGTCATGTCTGGCGCGCACGCCTTGTGGCGGAGTGTTGACGGTAATCAGCAAGACGACGTGCCTTCGATGCCGCCCGTCCTCGGCCGCACCCCGAGGGTAGTCGCCCGCAATCCCGACCGCTCGCCGCAAATTCATTTGACACTGAGCAAAACCGGAACGGAACCGGCCAGCGAGGCTACCCGGTTTACGGCAGTCGCAGAGTTAGCATCGCGCGATGCAGGACTCGTCGGCGACTATCAGCCTCCGGCGATCACGCCTGATCTCACGGCGTGACGCGCTGCGCTACGCCACCGCGGTGTCGGCGATGGTCGGGCTGGGTGCAGTATCAGCAAAAGCCGGCACCCCCACCGCGGCGGCCGCCGCTGCCCAACTGATCGACTTCGCCGCGCACCAGATTCCCGCAGAGCAGATCCGAGCCGCCGGCTATTCCGGTGTGGTCAACTATGTCTCACTATCGCGTCCCGGCACGTCCTTCGGCGCCAAGCCCATTACCCGGCCCTACGCCGAGTCGCTGACCGCTGCTGGGCTGGTGATCGTCAGCAACTATCAATACGGCAAGCCGGGCGGGACGGCACCATCTGACTTCACCCGCGGATTTGCGGGCGGCGTCGCGGACGCTCGCACCGCCTGGCAGCTGCATACCGCCGCAGGTGGCGGCCAGAGTGCACCGATCTTTTTCACCATCGATGAAGACATCAGCCGCGACACCTGGAACACCGCTGCGCTGCAGTGGTTTCGCGGGATCAACTCGGTGCTTGGCGTGCAGCGCACGGGCGTCTACGGGGGCATCGATGTGTGCCAATGGGCCGCCGGTGATGGCGTTATCGGGAATTCGCGCACGCCCGGGCATCGGTGGGCGTGGCAGACCCGAGCTTGGTCTCAGGACCGAGTTGACCCCGCCGCAGTTCTGTACCAGCGCATAGTGAGCACTGCGTCGAATCCGGGACCGTTGGTGGGTGGGCTGGAAGTCGACGTCAACGACGTCCTGGCCCAAGATTGCGGCCAGTGGAATCTGCATCGGTGAGGTGTTCACGACTGCAAGTGGTCATCGTGGGGCGTCGACCAGTCAGAGACTCCGGTGCTTCACGCGGCGAGCAGCCCGATGCCCAGCGAAGCGAGCCCGGCGGTCAAGACGAGCGCACCGCTGTAGACCAGCGCGATGAACCTGTTGGGCCTGCTGCGGTCCTTGCCCATGGAGGAAAAGAAGAAGCCGGCGGGCATCAACAGCGCCGCGACCGGTACCCCGAGACGTGATAGCCAGCCCCACATTCCGGCCAGGTGCACACCATCGGCGTACAGCAAGGCGGTCAAGGACAAGATGAGCAACACGCCCGCGTGAGCGTGGCCCGCACGTGCGAAGCCCAGTTGAAACGGCGTCGCCGGGGCGGCGCCCTGCACCAGCTTCACCAGGTATATCCCGCCGGTCTCCACGGTGACCAGAGACAACAGCAGGATCCCGGCCAAGATTCGGGTCGTATCGGACATCGGACCCCTCCCTTATTGGCGACTGATGCTCTCCAATATTGGATACTGAGGGTGGCCGATATGTCAAGATGAGTTATGCGGTTGGCCGAACTCTCCACACGCAGCGGAGTGCCCACGACGACGATCAAGTACTACCTGCGGCTCGGGCTGCTGCACGCTGGCGAGCGCCAGAGCAGCACCTGGTCTGCCTACGATGACTCGCACCTGCGCCGCCTGGCTTTGATACGCGCATTGATCGACGTCGCCGGTCTGCCGCTCGAAGCAGTGCACCGAGTGCTCAAGGTCGTCACGGATGAGGCTGTGCCACTGCACCAGGCCCTCGGGACTGCACAGTGGCTGCTATCCCCCAGCGCCGTCGACCCCAGCGCTGAATCTGTTGAACGAGTCGACGCGCTGGTCAGCCGGCACCGCTGGGAGCTCGCGTCAGAAAGCCCGCACCGCCGCGTGCTGGCCGCTGCACTCGACCGACTCGACAGCCTCGCCTTTCCGGCGCCCGATGCACTGCTTGACCAATACGCCGAAGCGCTTTCCCGCTTCGCGGCCACAGAGGTCGGACCGATCACCGCCGAGACGAACCGTGCAACCGCGATCGAACACCTTGTCGTCGGGACTCTGCTCTACGAACCACTGTTGACAACGATGCGGCGGATGGCGCACGAATCGGAATCGGCCCGCAACTAGGGCAAACCATCGAGCGCTACCGGGCAGCAATCACCGCGCGGCATAACTGGAGAACCGCGGACCTTTTGCGACTTCGCTGCACCGTCTGGTCGATTCAAGCCGACTCGCGACGCGGTCGAACGCGAGCATGAACCGGACCACCGGCAATCATGGTGAAGTGCAACGCAAGCGGGAATTCATCGTCGAGAGAATGAATTTCGGTTCGGCGGATGAGCGTCGCCAGGGCGAGGGTGACTTCGAGCATGGCGAAATGGTCACCGATGCACGAGCGTGGTCCCCCGCCGAATGGCACGTATTGCCACCGATCGAGAGCCCTGAAGTTCTCCGGGCTGAACCGCTCGGGGTCGAAACGAAGCGGATCATCCCAAAGTTGCGGGTCGCGTTGTACGGCCATTCTCCCGACTATGAGCATGGTGCCTTTCGGCACCCGGTAGCCGCCTACCTCAACGTCTCGGCAGGCCATCCGTGTACCCGTGGGCGCCGGCGGGCATAGGCGAAGCGATTCCCGCACCACCTGCACCGTATAGCTCAGCCGTGCCATGTCGTCGGAGATCAGTGGTCGATCCGGCAAAGCTGCCACTTCTGCCGCGACGCGGTCTTGGCATTCGGGATGGTGTCCCAGAGACCACAGCGCATACGTCAAGGCCGTCGCCGTGGTGTCGTGGCCGGCGAAGAGGAACATCACCAGCTCGTCGCAGATTTCCTCATCAGACAACCGTTTTCCGGTCACCGGATCTGCCGCGGCGATGAGAGCGTGCACCAGCGGTGCCATTCGTGTTGGATCGGCGCGACAGTCCCGCAAAATCTCCTGCGTCAAAGCGTGAAGCTTGGCGCTTGCCGCTCGCGCCCGCCGACGCGCCGGTGTGGGCAACCAGCCAGGAGCGCGTAGCGGACGCGTCGCGCGCCGCACCGCGTAGGCCAACGCGATCCGCAGTGGCTGGACGACCTCGTCGGCCCGCTGTTCCAGGTCGAGTCCGAGCACCGATCGCCCGAGCGCGCGCAGCGTGATGGTGCGGCATTCGGCGTCCAGATCGATCACTGCGTTCGCACGCCAACCTTCGCTCACCGATTGAGCCGCCTGCTCCATGTGACCGCCGAACTCGCGCACGCGTTGTTTGGTGAACACCGGCTGTAGGGTGCGCCGTCGTGGCTTCCACAGGTCGAAGGGAAGATCAGTGAGGCTGGCGCCGATGACGCGGCGTACCTGGTCGAAGACCGGGGTGGTCTTGTCCACGGAATCGTCTTTGGTACTGAGGATGTCGCGGATAGCATTCGGCGACGTTGCCAACACCATTGGCGGCATCAGCCAGCGTGGGCCTAATTTGAATGAGGTGACCCGCCCGCCGGCATCCCGTAGCCTTTCGGTCCCCGTGCTGAATTCCCGCACCGCCGCCAGGCGCTGACGGAAAGGCATTGGGTTCACCGGCGGCAGCGGTAAGGACTCGAGCCCGCTACTCACAAGCGTCTGAACCATGCCCACCCTCCTGGCTGATTGATTACGCCGATCGAGGACTGCACAGGCGAAAAGCTTACCGATGTCGGCCGACCGGGCAAGTCTTGCGCACATCTGTCGCGGAACTTCTTAAAGGCAGAGCCAGCCACTGGCGCAACCTGGCCAGGCCGATGATCGGGTATGCCAGTCTGGCGTGGTAGTCAGATTACCGACGACCTGAATTTCATTCGGTGACGCGCAGTCCATGAAGGGTGATCGGTGACCAGAATCCGGCCGCTGTGGCGGGTACCCGGGATCGTTTTGCGTGAGCGGTCTCATCCAGCAGGGCGCAAGCGTATTCCCGAGCCGATGGTGGTGGACGATCCGGAATCGGTTGCGCAGTTTCACGTCGGCGGAGCATCCAACTCTGGGATGCGTGCGGTGTACGACTTTTGCGCTCGTGCGCTTGATGCGCTGTTGCCACGCGGAGGGCACCTGCTGGATCTTGGTGTGGGCTCAGGCCGTGCGCTCAGCGCCGTTCTGCGCCGACGGCCCGACGTCCGAGCCACCGCCATCGATCTGGCACCCAACATGCTGTCGACGGCACAACAGCTGTTTGACGCCGAAGGCTTAAGCGAACGTGTCGAACTGGTGCGGGCTGACATCATGGCGCTGCCAGAACAGATCGCAACGCGTCGGTGGGACGCGGTTTCCTGTATGTGGACGCTGCACCAGCTCCCCGATTTCGAGTCCTTGCGCCGCGTGCTCAACCAGATCGCTGCAGTGCAACGCTACAACGCTGCCGCTGTATGGATTTCCGACTTTCAGCGGTTACGAGATCCGACAGCCGCTCCCCAGATGCTGGCGATCGCCGACCCTGCTTCGCCGACTGTGCTGCGCCAAGATGCAATTGCCAGCGAGGCGGCGGCGTTCACCATCGCCGAGCTTTCGGAAGGACTTGCCGCGGCCGGACTGCACAGGATGCATTGCGGTCACTCGGCACCGTTACCGTACCTGCAGGCGCACTGGTTGTTCGGCGCACGCGGCGGACCAACCGCTTTAAGCGGCACGCGTGACGCTCGGTTGCGCGGATGGGCCCGCCACGAGTCGGCATTGTTTCGCTGGGGGTTCACCGCGAAACCGTTCTGAGAGTGATGACGGTCAAACGGCTTTCAAATAGCCGGAGCAGACGTGCTGTCGCCGCGCGGCAGCGTCGTAGGAGCCTGAGAACGGGCCCGGCTCGGATCGCGGCGACTCGTTGCCGACGCTGGCGGGGCGGTGGTCAACCGCAAAACCAGCACGATGGATTCGTCCGGAGCGGTCGCGGTGAGGCGCACGAAGTCGTCCTGCAAATTTTTCAGTTGGTCGGCGAAGCCGGCCGATAATTCGTTGAGATCAGTGGCATTTCGCGCATGCAGAAACACCGGTGATAACGGCCGCACGGCCAGGCCTTCGCGCTGGGCGTGAATCCATACCGCCTCAACGGCTGACCCTCCTCTGGCGTAGTCGCTGAGACGATCTCCGGTCACGGTGATCACCGCCAGCGCGGAGCTGGCGAGGACGTCGTCGCGCATCCCGTCGCCCAGCGCGCTGCCGGCGTTCCATTCGGCGAGGTAAGCCATCACGTCAGGCCTGCGCACAATGTCGATTAAGGCCAAGTCGGTGGCGTCGAGCTCGAGGGTGTCGATGTCGATGCCGGTGTCGGCGTCGGGGTCTCCGGGCCAGCGCAGTTCGGACACCATCTCTTTGTGCAGCTGCGGTGTCAGATACCGGATGCGATCGGCCGCAGCGAAAATCGCGGCGGCCCGAGAAAGGTCGTCTCGCTCGGTGATGAGGTGCAGTCGCGCGCCTTCGCCGTCGGCTATGGCGGCCAGTGACCTGATCGTGTGGTCGTCGAGCGATTGCAGCGTCCCGCGATGCCGGTTGGTCTCGCGCGCCAGCATCGGTTCGTAGAGATCGGCCAGGGCGGGATCGGTACCGTTTTCATAGTGCATGGTGGCCCGCAGCGGGGATCCGTCTGCGTCTTCGAAGACGCTCACCGGGCCGAGTATTCCCTGGGCGGCGGCGGCGATCCTGACGTTGTACAGGGCCGCACCTACTGCCACTGCGCTGCCGCGGAAGCCACGGTCCATTGTTGAAGAGTGTTGTGTATCAACACTTATGGTGAGACAGGTCGCTTCTGCGTCGATGAACCATGGTTGGCTGTTTCCGCCGGAGGGGGCGCGCATGGCGGCAGCGACAACAGTGTCGTGGACTGCGCGCGGCAACGGGTGGTCTGTATACCCGCTCTCGGACGTAGGACGTTGCTGGACTGTCTCGACTTCGCCGAGTTGATCGAGCGCCCGGCCAACGTCGATGCGGCACCGACCGGATCTCAGTTGCTCGCCCAATCCGATTCTGCGCACAGCTTCGGCCAATGCTGAAGCGCCCAAGACGACCTCGGATGCCAGCTGAGGCCAGGTCGACAGCGATCGATCGATTTCGATGAGTGATGCAGCAGTGCGGGAAGATATGCGGGTGGCTTCGTCGTAACGGAGCATGTGCGGGATCTTGTCCCGGCTACTCAGACCGGGCAGCAGCTCGACGTCGAGTTGGTCGAGCAGTCCGTGCATGATCGGACGTTGCGGTTCTTGATCGAATCGTTCAACATCAACTCGGCCGCGGTCGCTGGTTGCCATCAACACCGGGATCTGTCGGTCGCGGGCCGTCACACGCAGGACAACCTTCATGTCGAGCGAATCGCATTCTTCGACGACGATGTCGAGTCCGGCCAGGAACGCGTCGACGGTGTCCGTGGTGAGTCCGGCGTCGAACACTTCCACTTTGATGTAGGGATCGAGTTCGGCGATTCTGCGCGCCGCCACATGCGCTTTGTTCAACCCCAGATCGAACACAGTGGCCGGCACCCTGTTCAAATTCGACAGTTCCAGGTGATCGAAGTCCGCCAGCCGAAGAGTGCTGCAGAGTCCCTGCGCCGCCAGCGTGTGTGCGATGACATGGCCGACGCTGAGACCAGCGACGCCGATATTCAGCGAAGCGAGCCGGGCCTGTTCTTGAGTGGTGATGCTGTTCCTGTTGCGATCAAGCCGCAGCGTTCGAAACCCGCGAGGCCCCAGTAACGCAACGAGGGTACGACGCCAGGGGTAGTACGCCCACCGACCCGGTTCGGCCAGAACGTTCTCATCGGGTGTCGGGCAAAGACCCTGCAAAGCCGCGAGTTGGGCGTCGCGGTGGTCAAGGACTTCCACTTGCGGATCCGCTTGCAACCGCTCAAGCACTGCAAGATCGGCGTGCTCACCGGGGTCCAGAACCTGTGCCGTGTAAGCGGTCGGCTCGGGGGCGGTCATGCCGCCAGACTATTGCAGCTGCGCGGAAACCAAGACGTACTGCGGCAAGATCTCAGCGCCGCCGCTGGAAAAGGTAATGCTTCGTTGGAGTTTTGCGGTCGAGGCCGCGTTCATCGGCAGTAGACAGCAGCGTCCATTCAGGGCTGAATCGGCGCTGCATTTCGGCGTAGTCGATTCCCGGAACACCTATCCGTCCTTTGGGCAAGAACGCGACTATCAAGAGGCGCGCGTCACGTGCGGCGATGGCGCTGACTTGGCGAACGTAAGCGTCGCGGTCGACGTCGCTCATGTTGTGTATACAGCCGTTGTCGACGATGAGCTCAAAGCTGGTGGGAATGTCGGCTTGACTCAAATGCGTGACGTCGGCTTGTAGGAAGTTGATCGAGATTCCCGCCGCTCGGGCCTTCGCGCGTGCCTTCTCCAGTGGTTTGGCGATGTAGTCGACTGCGGTGACTGTCCAGCCCAGTTGACCAAGATAGATCGAGGCGTCTCCGGTGCCGCACCCGAGGTCGAGCGCGGCGCCTGGCGGCAACGCGGGCCTGTCGCCGGTTCCCTCGACAAGCTCACGCAAACCGTCAGCGATCGGGTGACCCTCCCAGGGGGTGAAGCCTATCCGGTAGAAGAACGCGAAACGGGTGTGTTTTGACGCCACGTTCACACCGTATCCCGGCAATGGTGGTTCAGCTGACAAGCCCGGACTGAACGAAACTCGATGAGCAGGACAGCAAACCGATTCGGCAGTGGCATCCGAGAACATGCATTGACCGCGTCGCCGCCCGCGCAGAGCGTTAGCATGTCAAGAATGACGGCCACTGCCACGTTGAACGGCCTTGTCAGAGAAGCCGCCGCCGAGTTGATGGCAGCTAATGCAGCAACCTCAGCGTCAATCAGTGAACAAGTTTTGAGCTTAATAGTCGGCCGGTTAGGGCAAGATTTCGGGTTCTTGCGTCACAACGATCACACTGTCCGCGCGACGCTACTCGTCGCCGAGTGGCCACCACGCAACGCTGACCCGGACCCTCTTGGTGTTGTGTACTTTGCCGACGCCGACTCGATCTTTGCCAAGCTCGAGCACCTCAAAGAACCCGAAGTACTGCGACCTGAACCGGTAAACGCCGACTACCAGCAGACGATTGAAGAAGGCACCGGCGCTCCAATGGTGTCCTTGGCCGTCGTGCCGTTGCTGTCGGGTGATGTAACCACCGGCGTTCTCGGTCTTGGCAAACTGGGCGACCGCGCGTGGACCAACGAGGAACTCAATGCGTTGCGGTCGATCGCTACACTTTTCGCGCAGCTGCAAGGCCGAATCACCGCCGAGGAGCAGATTCGCTACCTCGCGGAGCATGACGACCTCACCGGCCTGTTGAACCGCCGAACGGCCCTGGCTCGGCTGGATGAACGACTTGAGGCGGGGATGCCTGCTCCGGTGGGGGTTGTTTTTGTTGACGTGGACCGCCTCAAAGCCATTAACGACTTTCTTGGTCAAGACACTGGCAACAGCGTCATCGTCGCCGTCAGCGAGTCGCTCCGTCAGGGCACCGACATCCCCGCCGTCGTCGCTCGCTTCGGCGGTGACGAGTTCGTGGTGGTACCGGACGCCCCTATGGATGCCGACAGCGCCCTCGTCTTCGCTCAACAGCTGCACCAGCATGTGCAGGAGCGCGCAACCAGCGAAGGTGCACTGGTGGGCCGCACCGTAACCATAGGTGTGGCCACCGGCGTTCCCGGCGACGACACAACCTCCACTCTGCTGAGCAAAGCCGATCAAGCGACTCGATTAGCAAAGACTTCGGGCGGAGATTCCGTCGCCGCCTATGACTCCGAGATGGCCGCGAAGGAAGCAATCTGCAACGAGATTGAGCTGCGGCTGCACGATCCCGACGCAAGTAGCGATCTGGTGCTGCACTATTTGCCGGAGTTTGATATCCGGACCGGCGAAGTGCTGGGCACCGAGGCGCTCATGCGCTGGCAACACCCGACTCGAGGGTTGCTCATGCCTGAGTCGTTTATCAGCGCGGCGGAATCGATCGCGCTGGCAAGCCAGCTGGGCCGGATGGTTCTGCGCTCCGCATGTGCCCAATTTGCCCGGTGGCAAGCTCGTGGGTTGACCGTCGGCGCTGCGCTGCGGGTGAACGTTTCGCCATTGCAGCTTGTGGCAACGGGGATCGTTGAAACGGTGGCCGATACGCTGACCGAGTTCGGCCTCGATCCAGATACGTTGTGTCTGGAAATCACCGAGCGTGTTGTTGTGGCCGACTTCGAGGCAACCCGCAAGACACTCAACAGCTTGAAGGACATCGGGGTGAAAATCGCCCTCGATGACTTCGGTACCGGCTACAGCGCCTTTGAATATCTGACATCTCTGCCGATCGATGTGCTCAAGATCGACCGAGGGTTCGTCACCGACCTCGGCCAGGACAGAGACGACCAAGCGGTGGTGCGAACGATCGTTGCGCTGGGCAACGCCGTCGGGCTTGACGTGGTAGCCGAAGGTGTTGAGACGTCGAGCGCTGCCAAAACCTTACTGGCGCTGGGATGCTGGCGCGCGCAAGGCTTCTTGTATTCCCGCCCGCTCGACCACGCGGGGATGGAGGCGCTATTCGTTAAAGGCGCGGTCACGGTTGACTACTCGCACCCCAAACGCCTGACGCATAGCGAAGTGTCCAACGGTTCTGCGGTGCACTTCCCCAGCAGTGGGGGTAGCGCGAGCCCCGATGATGGATTCCTCGGTTAGCCGCCCACATTACGGATCGCGACGTCAAGACTTTCCGCCTGCTCGGCCAGTTCGTGATCGGAAAGATCAGTTGTGCCCGTCCGCGCAATGACTCCCTCGCATGATGCCAACGGGCCACCGCTTCGTATCTTGTGATAACCACACGCTTTCGAGGTTGTTCACCCGAGTAAAGGCATCGCACGGTTCTACCCGGCCGGCGGCGGGTACAGAATTGGGCAATGGACGTAACTGAGTTCTCCGCCTTCGCGCTGCCTGCAGCGCCCGTGCCCGCCCCGAATTCCCCGTGCCGGAAGCGGGCGTCGACGTCACCCCGGCCGGCGTGATGGCGCCCGCCGACGGGCGTGAGCCCGCGCCGCGCCGGGTGCTCAACGGCCTGTCCGATGTACGCGCGTTCTTCCACACCAATGCCGTACCGCTGTACTTCATCTCGCCGACCCCGTTCAACCTGCTGGGCGTCGACCGCTGGATACGGAACTTCTTCTACCTGACCTACTTTGACTCCTTCGAGGGCGAACACCCACGTGTGTATGTGCCCCGGCGCCGCGACCGCATCGATTTCGAATCCATGGGGGATGTCTGCAACCACATCCTTTCCGATCCCGAGATACTCGAGTTCATCACCCAACGAGGGCCTGGTGGCAAGGCCAGCTTGGTGATGCTGGACGAACAGACCCAAGCTCTTGCGCACCAGGCAGGCCTCGAGGTCATGCACCCGCCCGTGGAGTTGCGCCATCGTCTGGAATCCAAGATCGTCATGACGCGCCTGGCCGACGAGGCGGGCGTGGCCAGCGTGCCGCACGCGATCGGACACGTCGGCTCCTACGACGAGCTGTCGGCGCTCGCGCAGAACGCCGAGTTGGGCGATGACCTCGTCATCGAGGCCGCCTACGGCAACGCCGGCAGCGCGACGTTCTTCGTACGCGGTCAGCGCGACTGGGACGAGCATGCCGGTGGTCTTTCCGGGCAGCAGGAAATCAAAGTGATGAAGCGCATTCGCAATGTCGAGGTGTGCATCGAGGGCACCGTGACCCGCCACGGCACCGTGATCGGCCCCGCGATGACCAGTCTCGTCGGCTATCCGGAGCTGACTCCGCACCGGGGCAGTTGGTGTGGCAATGACGTCTGGCGCGAGGTGCTGCCGCCGGACCAGACGCACGCCGCTCGGGATATGGTGCGAAAGCTGGGCGACATCTTGAGCCGAGAGGGGTACCGGGGCTACTTCGAGGTGGACCTGCTGCATGACTTGGACTCCGACGAGCTCTACTTCGGCGAACTGAACCCGCGCCTGAGCGGCGCCAGCCCGATGACGAACTTGACCACCGAGGCCTACGCCGACATTCCGCTGTTCTTGTTCCACCTTCTCGAGTACATGGACGTGGACTACGAGCTCGATGTCGAGGAAATCAACTCGCGCTGGGAGCGCGGCTACGGCGAGGACGAGGTCTGGGGTCAGGTGATCATCACGGAGACCGCCTCGGATGTCGAGCTTTTCACCTCGACACCACGCACCGGTGTGTGGCGCATCAACGACGACGGACGGGCCTCATTCGCGCGCCCTGCCAACGACTGGGATTCAGTGGTCGACGGGTCTGAGGCCTTCTACATGCGTATCGCCGCGCCCGGCGATTTACGTTGCGACGGCGCCCAACTCGGCGTGCTGGTGACTCGCGGGCACTTGCAGACCGACGACTACCAGCTCACTGAGCGCTGCCGGCGCTGGATCAACGGCCTCAAGGCGAGGTTCGTCTCAACTCCGCTGACGTCCACCACACCGACTGTCTCGCGGCTCGTCGCACGGGCGTGAACAGCCGCTGCACAATCGGCGGCGCAGCCGGTCGCATCCCGGCCGGCATCACGTTGGACAACTGGCTGACGGCGCCGTATTTGCAGTGGTCATGCCAGCACGTCGAAGACATGGTGCCGACCGAGGTAATCCCACGCGGCACGGGGGCGGCCGCGTCGTTGCCCGCAGCCGGTGCTCCGGTTGCCGAAGTTCCGCTGACCAGCGCTGACGGGGGGGTCACCACCGTCGGCGCGGTGATGGCCGCCACCGCTACCGACGGGTGGGCCGTCGCTCACCGCGGATCGATGGTGGTTGCGGAGTACCTCAACGGACTGGAGGCAGACACCCGGCACCTGCTGTTCTCAGTGAGCAAGTCGCTGGTGGGAGCCGTCGCCGGTGCACTGCACGACGCCGGCGCCATTGAGCTTGACGCGCCGGTCACCGCTTTCATTCCTGCCTTGGCCACCTGCGGCTACGCCGGTGCGACGGTGCGCCACTTGCTGGACATGCGATCGGGCATCTCCTTCTCGGAGAATTACGACGACCCGACGGCGGAGATACACCTTCTTGACCAGGCGATGGGGTGGACCCCCCGCAGCGGTCCCAACGTTCCGGCCACCCTGCACGACTTTCTGCTGACGTTGCGCCAGAAGTCGGCGCATGGCGGCCCCTTCGAGTACCGCTCGTGTGAAACCGATGTGCTCGGCTGGATCTGCGAGGTCGCCGCCGGCCGGCAAATGCCTGAACTGATGTCGGAACTGGTGTGGCGTCGCATCGGTGCGCAATGCGACGCCACCATCGCTGTCGACCCGGTCGGTGACGGCTTTTTCGACGGCGGAATCAACGCCTGTCTTACCGACCTGATCAAATTCGGGTCGCTGTACTTGCGCGACGGTGTGTCACTGACCGGACAGCAGGTGGTGCCGGCGGCGTGGATCGCCGACACGCTTCAGGGCGGGCCGGACTCGCGTGCGGCGTTCACCGCCTGTCCCGACGACAACGAAATGCCCGGCGGGATGTACCGCAACCAGACGTGGTTCCCCTACCCGGGCAGCAACGTCGTGTTGTGCCTGGGGATGGGCGGTCAGATGATCTACGTCAATCGCGCCGCGGAGATGGTGGCCGCCAAACTATCCGCCCAGCCGCATTCTCATGAGCCGCACATGTTGGACACGCTGCGCGCATTCGATGCGGTCGCACACGAATTGGCTGCAACACCTGGTTAATCAGGGCCAGACCCGCGATGCCGGCGCCGGAAATCGTCGCATTCTTTGCCGAGTTGCCCTTTCGGCAGCGTCCTGCTGGCCTGGCGGGCCAGGCCGGGTAGCGTGCCCGACGAATACCGCCTCTATCGGCAGGACCCACGGGGCAGACGGTACCGATCTTCATCGGCCGAATGATTCCGCCATGGGCAGGTCAGAGTCGGCACCACTCTGGCGCACGAGCCGGCTTACTGCTGGGCTAGGCAGAAACGTCCAGGCGCCTGGGCTCTGTTTGTGATCGTCGTCGAGTCGATACAGGGCTCGAAGGCCGGCAAGACTGAAGAATTGCACACCCCGAAGATCCACCACCAAGACGCCCTCGGTGGCAACGAAACAGCGGGTATGGGCGTTGATGCAAGCGGCGTTCGAAGCATCGACCTCACCGCTGATTTCGACGACGGTCATTTGCGCGTAGCTGCGAACTTTTACGACGAGGTGCGGACAGTCGATCACGGCGGCCGTTCCTTGATGGCTCTCGAAGGCCGCGCCATTGCTCTGCTCTACGTCAGAATCACGTCCGGCAGTAACGTCGTTTGGCCGGTCCGGGTCCTTCACCTCGGCAGCTCCCTCCGGGATGACGCATCGCACCAACAATCGGTCCCGTTTACATTGTAAACGCTGCTGGGAGGGGTTTACCGGTGCGTCAGCGCCGGGACAGCAGCAGCTCGAGCCGGTCAAGCACGGCCTCTAACGTCTCCTCGAACTCCGCGGTGCCGTTGTCGGCCGAGAGGAGCGACTGCAGACGTGCTAGGTGCGGGTAATCGGCCAGCGACGTGTCGATTTCTTGCGGCTCGTCGAGCAGTTCCTCGGAGCTCAGGTCGGCGCCGCGGGCCGACACTTCCAGCAAGAGCTGGCCAAGCAGGAACGTTGTGAACGTTCGATAGGCGGCTACCGCGGCGGTGTCGTCGAAGCCGTAGGAGAACAGAGTGTCGAGAAACTGTTCCATCCAGCGGAGGCTGCGCAGCGGCGGCCGGAGCCAGGGCGCCTCCGGAGCCTCAGTGGCGACCAACGGAAACAACTGAGGATGGGTAAGCGCGATCTGTCGTACTCCGTGCGCCAGTCGCAACAAGTAGTCCTGCCAACCATCCTCTTGTCGCCGTGCGGCGAGCTGGTCGGCGTAAAGCCCGTCCACGATGTGGTTGACGACAGCGGTCAGCAGCTCAGCGCGGCTGTGCACGTAACGGTAAAGCGCCATGGCCTCCACCCCGCATGCCGCGCCAAGCCGGCGCATGGTCAGCTTGGGCAAGCCGTCACGGTCGATCAAGGCGATGGCGGTGTCGAGGATCAGCTCGCGGCTCAGTTGGGTTGCCGCTTGATCACCGTTGTCCATCCGGTCGTTGAGCGTGGACGGGGCGACGCTGGAAGGGGAACGCAGGGCCAACTGGCCCGCGTCGTCGTCGATCATCGGGTCCTATCCGTATCGGGTAATCAGGCCGCTCAGTTTACAACGTAAGCTCGCGCGGCCGGGTTGCACGCCGACAAGCGGAAGCAACAATCTGTGGCCAAAGCGATACGCTCATCGGGTTAGTCGGTGTCGCCTCGCTGGGTACAGCGCCCATATGAAAGCTGCTCCACCTTCATCGTCGCCGCCGGTACAACTCACCTGCACGGGCGTCGCCAGCGTTGCCGCCGCGGGGCAGATGCGTCGGGTGATGCAGACCTGGCTTGCTGAGGTAACCAATCAAGCACCCGTCGACACAAGCCACATCGTCTTAGGCGTCTATGAAGCACTGGCGAATTGTGCTGAACACGCGTATAGCGCTCATCGAGTAGTCGGCACGATGAAGCTTCAGGCCAACTTCGATGCCGACGCACAGTCGCTGAGTGTTTGCGTCAGCGACCGCGGAAGCTGGCGGACACCTGCGTGCCACGACCACGACGATCCGCGGGCGTCTCGTGGGATCACACTCATGGATGCGCTGGCCGATCACTGCACCATCACCACTCGCCGCGACGGCACGACGGTGTGCCTGGACTACAGCATCGCGCTGCAAGCCGGTGGCGACCAAACTGCGCGGGGTTCGGTTCCGATGCGGCCCCGTCGGCCCAGCAATCGCGGATGCAATTTCATCGCGGTTTAACTCAGTCGACCACCAACTACCAGTCGTCGCGGTGGCTGCGCTCGGGAGAAAAGCCGCTCAGTTCGCGGATTCAATGAGAATTGCGAAAGTAGTGCACACCGGCTCCGCATTGAACTAGCTTTAATACACGGTTCAACAGCAGCCGTAATGCGCCGCCCACGGGCGAGGATTCTTCGCCGATTCTGCGTCTACGGCGGCCTTGATCAGCACGCCTTCAGCGAGGTTTGCGGCAATGGGTGATCGCGTCCTTCCCTACTCGACCGAGCGGGTTGGCGCGGGTGCCACTGTTGAGGCCGGAATGAAGAAACGTCCGAGCAAACCCTGCATGCGTGCCTATCCATTGTCCTCGGCCGTTGTCCTCATCGCCGTTGACGGGGAAATCGATGCGTCCAATGCTGACCAATTCGGCTGCTACATACGAAGCTTTGTCTCCCGGAGACCGCTGGTCGTGGATATGGTCGACGCGACATTCCTCAGTGCCGCCGGCATTCGGCAATTGTTCTTACTTGGTGACGCGTGCGCAGCCAGAGGCGCAACATGGGCGCTCACCGCCAATTCTTCGATTACCCGCATGCTGCGGATCGTCGACCCCGAGAATGCCCTCCCGCTAGCCGGTTCGATGGGTGAAGCGCTGCGTGTCATTGCGGCGCCCAGCTGAGCGGCAGACCGGCTCGGCGCCCTTAGGGGACACCTGAGCGCCTGATGTAGCGTCAGTCCACGAGTTCAGGCGTGACCGGGCGCTGTGAGGGTGGAGGACGTGAGTGGCAGATGCGCGGCCCTGGTGATGTCCGCGCAATGGACAAACTTGTTGCCGCGCAGGCTTCAGCGACGCCCTGGCAGCAGTTGACGCTGCTGTTGGTCGAGGACGATCGCGCCGATGCGCTGCTGGTCGAAGAGCTGATCGCCGACCTCGACGCGGACATCCGCTTGACCTGGGCGCCCTCGGTCACACACGCCGAGGAGGAGCTTGCGCGCGGCCGGCCGGATTGCGTGCTACTGGATCTGCACCTCCCGGACGCCGACGGCATCGGTGCTTTGCATCGCATCGCTGTCTGTGATGCCACCGTGCCCATCGTCGTGCTGACCGGCCTCAACGACGAGGACGTCGGCGTTTCGGCAGTGGCTGCCGGCGCACAGGACTACCTCGTCAAAGGTCGGGTTGAGCCCGATGTGCTGCGCCGGGCGTTGTTGTACGCGGTGGAACGCAAGCAGGCTGAGCTCACCGCCGCGGATCTGCGTGTGAGTCAGCTGCAGGCGCAGGAGAACGTGCGGCTGGAACGCGGCCTGCTGCCGTCGCCGTTGCTCCTCGACAATCCCGGCGTCGACGTCGTCACTCAGTACCGGCCCAGCCGGAAGAGCGGTTTACTCAGCGGCGACTTCTATGACGTAGTGCAGACCCCGGACCGCGTCGTTCATGTCCTGATCGGTGATGTCTCAGGTCACGGACCTGAAGAGGCGGCACTTGGGGTGGCGTTGCGGATCGCGTGGCGCGTCCTCGCCTTGGCCGGTGTCAATGGCGTTGACAGGATGCGCCAGCTCGACCGCATTCTGCACGTCGAACGTGCCGGCCAAACCTTTGCGACGGTCCTGAGTTTGGCCATTCACCCGGACAACGCACGCATGAGCGTGATCCGCGCCGGCCACCCCGGCATGCTGCTGCACCGGGTCGATTCGGTGGACTGGATCGAGCCGCCCGGGGGCCAACCGCTTGGCCTGCGTTCCAAAGACTGGCCGCAGCACGACCTGGACTTGCCCATTGACTGTGGGCTTCTCCTCCTCACCGACGGACTCTTCGAGGGCCACTCGGGTCTCGGCAACCAACGCCTCGGTGAAGACGGTTTGTTGGCGCTGGCGCGTTCGCTCACGGCTATGCCCGGTCCGCAATTCGTCGCGGCTCTGATCGCGGGCGCCGAAGAACGCGCTCAGTCCCACGGGGGCCTCACCGATGACATCGCAGTCGTACGGATTGAGCGGACGACGACGTGATCGACGAACCGGTCGGCTCGGTCGCCGCCCCGTCCGAGCGCCGATTTCAGTTCACCGTTCAAGGATGGCAGAACGTGGTGCTGGCAACCGTCGGCGCGGTGGTTTTGGCCGGCGTGGTGACCGGCACAGCTTTGGTCAATCGGACCGACGCCGTGTCGCGCGAGCTGATCGACAACGTTGCGCCGTCACGCTCGGCGGCCTATCGGCTGCAAGCGGCGCTGACTGACCAGGAAACCGCAATTCGCGGTTACGTCATCTCCGCTGATCGGCAATTCCTGCAACCTTACTATGACGGGCAACGCGCTGAAGCGGTTGCGGCACAAAACTTTCGGCGTCGCATGAGCAGTCGCACCGCACTGATCGCCGACCTGGATGCGATCGAGCGAGCCGCGGGTGCCTGGCGGACCTCGTATGCCGAACCACTGATCGCAAGTGTGACGCCGGGTGCTCCGAATGTGGTCAACAACGTCACAGCGCAGCGCGGCAAGGCCGAATTCGACGGGATTCGCCGTCTTTTCGCTGCTCAGAACCAGCATTTAACCGTCGCGGTGGTGGACGGAACCGCGGACTTCAATCGAACACGTAGCTGGCGTGACAGGGTGCTCTTCGCAGTGGTCGGCGCCTTCCTGGTGACCGCGCTGGTTCTGGCGGTGTTGACTCAGCGGGCGGTCACCCGTCCCCTGGCCGGTCTCGCGGCGGCCTGCCGACGGATCACCGGAGGCAATTTCGGCGAGAGGATCGTTGCGCGCGGGCCCAACGACATCCGCGCAATTGCGGTCGACGTCGAGAATATGCGGCAGCGGATCGTTGAGGAACTGCAGTCGTCTCAGTCGGCCGAAGCGCGGCTGGCCGGGCAGGCTGAGCTGTTGGACACGCAGGCAGTTGAGCTGCGGCGCTCCAACGCCGAACTCGAACAATTCGCCTATGTCGCATCGCACGATCTGCAGGAACCCCTCCGCAAAGTTGCTTCGTTCTGCCAGCTGCTGCAAAAGCGTTACGGCGACAAACTCGACGAGCGCGGTATCGAGTACATCGGGTTCGCCGTCGACGGAGCTAAACGCATGCAGGTGTTGATCAACGACCTCTTGGCCTTTTCCCGGGTGGGACGCCTCAGCACCGATCACACCGAGGTTGACCTTGACGCCACTCTCGACGACGCGTTGGCGAACCTCAGCACCGCGATCGACGAATCCCACGCCGAGATCGTGCGCACAGGCGCGGATCTCCCGCCGGTGTCAGGTGACCCCACTTTGCTGACGATGCTGTGGCAGAACCTGATTGGCAACGCCGTGAAATTCGCTCGAGACGGTGAAGTTCCGCGCATCGTCATCGACTGCCAATGCGGCACTGGAAATCAAGACGGTCAAGTGTTGCTTTTCTTCTCCGACCACGGCATCGGCATTCCGGCGGAGTTCGCCGACAAGGTGTTCGTGATCTTCCAGCGTTTGCACGCCCGAGCGGCATACGGCGGTACGGGAATCGGTCTTGCGATTTGCAAAAAAATCGTCGAATACCACGGCGGCACCATCTGGATCGACACCGGCTACACCGACGGAACCCGGTTCTGCATTGCGCTGCCTACCGCCGACCAGCATCGGGCGCCTTCAACCATCGGAGAGGGGACACTTCAATGACATCCGACGATCGGCCCGTCGTTGTCTTGCTCATCGAGGACGATCCCGGTGACGAGCTCATCACCAGAGAAGCGTTCGAGCACAACAAGATCAACAACAAGCTGAACGTCGCGCGCGATGGTGAGGAAGGGCTGGACTACCTGTACCGGCGCGGAGCGCACCAGGATGCGCAACGGCCCGACCTGATTCTGCTCGACCTCAATCTTCCCAAGTACGACGGTCGGCAACTGCTCGAAAAGATCAAGTCCGATCCAGACCTCTGTCACATCCCGATCGTCGTCCTCACCACTTCGCGAGCCGAAGAGGACATTCTGCGCAGCTATAAACTGCACGCCAACGCCTACGTCACCAAACCGGTTGACCTCGACCAATTCATGAACGCCGTGCGCCAGATCGACGAGTTCTTCGTCCAGGTGGTTCGTCTGCCGCAGTCATAGCTGCCGCGTGCCCATCTTCGCCGCAGTATTCCGCCAGCAACGGTCACAGAGCGACTCAGCCGGTGCCGGCGGCACGAGCCAATTGCGCGGTGGCGGCACGTAAATCATCTGAAGAATTCAGCCGAGCAGGAAATCCCACTCGTGCGTAAGCGTTGCCGCGCGTACTGTGCACCCGCAGATCCAGGCCGTAGCGGTCGATGCCGGTGCACACCGCGGTGTCGGTGTCGGGATAGCCGCCGAACGCCCGGGCCATCGCCGCGAGTGCGTCAGCATGGTCGGCGTTGAGGTGTGCGACGGCCCTGGCCGCGGCCGGCGCAACTGGGTCTGGCGCCGCGGTGTTGTACTGTTCGCCGGTTGCTGAATCCATTCGGCCGTAGCCGCCGACCCAACGCACCCGCCGCACCTGCAACAGCCACAGGGTGAAGTCGCTGAACCCGAGGTAGACCCGCGCCGCGGGCACTGCTTCGGCGTAGGCCGCGGCGACCGCGTCCCGTGCCGCGGCTGCCGGCCGGTGCACCTCCCCCGCCAGAGTGATCCGGCTTCTGGCCAACGGGTCGGGGTCGTCGCTGGCAGCCACGATCGACAAGCTGGCCCGTGCATCACCGGCGAGGTTGCGGCCGTGCTCGGCGAGGTCGGAGACGCAGAGCACCGGTGTCCCGCCCTGCAAGCCGTAGGCCACAAACGATGCCCACGGGTCGCCGGCGGCAGTCAGCGTAGCCAACGTGGCCGCGTTGGTGGCGGCGGCGATGGTGCGCGCCTGTTCGGCCGCCGAGGGACGGGCAGGATGGGCCGGCGCCTGGATTGGCGGAGGCGCCGAGGGAGCGTCGCCGGGGTCGCCCTGATCGCGATTCGCCACGGACGTGAGGGTAGCGCCCGATGCTACGACGAGCAGAAGGCGTCGGCAGTCACGGCGACCCGTCCGGTGAGCGGCCGGGCCGCCCGCGGACAGCGTCCGTCGCGTTCGGATAAAGATCGACGACCTGGTCGATGCCGATGCTGCGCATCGGCCGGCTTGTGGCGGGCCCGTCGGCCGCCACGCGTAGCAGGGTGGCGGTCCTGGCCGTCAGGTGATGAGTCTCGACGAGCACGCTGATGCCGGCCGAGGACAGGAAGTCCACGCCGCTCAAATCCACGACCAGCACAGCCGGCCCACCGGTCAGCGCGACATCGAGATGAGTGGCCAGCGAGGGCGCGGTGATCGTGTCGAGCGTGCCGCTGACCTCCAGTACCACCGCCTCACCGTCATCGCGCCGCGTTACCGCGAACGCTTCGTTTCCCGTCACGCCGTTGCCCACCCGATCGACCGGTAGTCGGCGCGCTCCGCACACATCACACTGGAGAACCGTAGTGTGTCCACCAAGTCACGTGTCACTGTGGCCCGCCCCGCTACGGTTGAATCGCAGCGCCTATCAGCACTACGCGGCTGCTCAGACGTGTGGTCCCTCGGACGGCGGCCAATGCTCGCCGGGCGACACTTCGCCGGGCTCGGCGTGGTCGCCCCTGGCCAACGGCACCCACTGCTCGGTCGGCGCGGGCTGCTCGTAGGAGGGGAAGTCGCGAAGCTTCCCCGACGGCTTGGCGTCCCACTTCGCAAAGGTCAGTGGCGTCTGCAGCCAGGCATGGAGCAGGCAGTACGTCGCCTCCAGGGAATCCAGGTGGGTGCGCTCCCAACCGTGACTGCCGTCGAGCCCGAAGCCGACCAGCGCGGCCCGCGTTCCTGCGCCGGCTTCAATCGCCGCGGCGGCGTCGGACCGGTAGTAGCGAAACACGTCGCGGGCGAACGGGATTCCACGCTCTTCGGCGAGCCGGCACAACTTGCGCGTCAAGTGGTAATCGAAGGGACCGTGCAGATCGGCCATCGGAATTGTCACACCGTCTTCCAGCGAGTGCTGACCGGGCGCGCACACCGCGTTGTCCACCGAGATCAGTTCGGCGACGTCCGCGGGCAGACCGTGACTGGCCCCGTGACCGAGCTCTTCGGTGATGGTGACCATGATGGTGGTGCGGTGCGGCAGGACCAGCTTGTTCTCGGCGACGTTCTTAGCCAACGCGAGTGCGATCGCAATACCCGCTTTGCCGTCGAGATGCCGCGACACGATGAATCCGTCGGCGGTCAGCTCGGGGCTGGCGATCAACGCGACGAAGTCCCCGATGTTCAAGCCGAGGTCGACGAGATCCTGGCGCGAGTGCACCGTGCGGTCGACGCGGACCTCGACGTGTTCCCAATCTGTAGGTTGACTGTCGATCTCGTCGCCGAAAGCGTGACCGCTGGCTTTCAGCGGCAGGACGGTACCGGTGATGAACTCCTCAGGATCGTCAGAGAAGATCCGCACCCGGGCGCCGGCGGCGAATCGAGCCGAGAAGGTGCCGACCGGAACGATCTCAAGGCGGCCGTTGTCCTTGAGCTTGCGCACCATGCAGCCGATGGTGTCGGCGTGAACCACCATCGCACGGTCAGTGGTCGCTGACTTTCCGGCGAGTTCTGCGTTCAGCGCTCCCCGACGGGTCAGGGTGAACGGTATGCCGAAGTCGTCGAAAGTGTCGCCGATCAACTGCATGACGGCGTCAGTGCGACCCGCCGGGCTCGGGGTTTGCAGCAGCGCGAGCAGCGTGTCGATCATCCAGGTGCGGTCTGCCTTCGGCATTCCCGCGGAGTGGCCCACGGTGCCTCCTTCCAGCGTCAGCGCGGTCGCGTTCAACCTACCCGGCCATCCTGACCACCCGGTTGGGACGGCCGTCGCCGTCGCAGCGCAGAGCGGTGAATTGCGCTGAATCGGCGAAGGCGCGCGCCTGGTAGTAATGATTCGCAGAAGTGCGGCGCTTCGCGGCTGCCGGAAATAACCGGGCGAGCCGGCTTTGTCCGTGACCCCGAACCGAAAGACAGGGGCAGTGCCATGAAGATCGGGATTTCCACGTTCGTCAACGACGACACTATCGACACTGTCTCGCTGGCTCGGGCCATCGAAGAGCGGGGCTTCGAGTCGTTGGCGGTCGCTGAACACACCCACATCCCGGCCAGCCGTGAATCGGCGTATCCGGGCGGCGGTGACTTGCCCTCGATCTATTACCGCACGTTAGACCCGTTCGTCACGCTGGCCGCGGCCGCGGCCGTGACCTCGACGATCGAGTTGGTCACCGGGATCGCGCTGCTCATTCAGCGCGACCCGATCATCACAGCCAAAGAAGCTGCCAGCATCGACCTGATTTCGGGTGGCCGCTTCGTGTTCGGCGTCGGCGCCGGCTGGAACATCGAAGAAATGCGGGATCACGGCACCGACCCGAAAACCCGCGGTGCGCTGCTCGATGAACGCATCGAGGCCATCAGAGCGCTGTGGACCACCGAGCCCGCCGAATACCACGGCAAGCACGTCGACTTCCCGCCGTCGTTCAGCCGGCCCAAGCCGGTGCGGCAACCGCACCCGCCGATCTTCATCGGCGGCAACTCCAACGCGACAGTCAAGCGGATCATCCGCCATCAGGCAGGCTGGATTTCCAATCCGCTGCCCGTCGAACAGCTCTCGCAGCGCGTCGAGCAGTTGCGCGACGGCGCCGGCCATGAGGTGCCGTTGGCGATGTTCGGCACCCCTGCCGATGTTGACTACTGGCACGCGGTCGAGGACTTGGGTTTCGGCCACTTGGCGTTGCTCTTGCCGACCCGTCCCCTCGACGAGTCGCTTCGAGTGCTCGACGAGCACGCCGCCCTGGTGAGTCGCTACCGCGGCTGATCTCTACCCGGGAAGCGCCCGCACGACCCGGCACGGGTTCCCGACGGCGAGCACACGCGGTTCGACATCCCGGGTCACGACGCTTCCGGCGCCGATCACCGAGTGGGCGCCGATCGTCACTCCGGGGCACACGATGGCGCCGGCACCCAGCCACACGTTGTCGCACACTGCGATGGGAGATGCCGACTCCCACCCCTGCCGTCGGGCGTCGTGGTCGTCGACCGGGTGCAGCGGCGTCAGAAGCTGGGCGCGCGGACCGATGGAGACGTGATCACCGATCGAGATGGGCGCGCAATCCAGCAGTATCGCGTCATAGTTCACGAAAGTGTGTGCGCCGACTGAGATTTGGGCACCGTAGTCGCACACGAATCGCGGCAGAATCACCGACCCGTCCCCGAGCGATCCCAGCAGCTCGCGCAGCAGTAGCTGGCGCGCGTAATCTTCGTCTGCACCTGTCGAGTTGTAGCGGTCCAATAAGCGCCGGCAGGCCCGACGGTCCGCCACGAGGTCAGGATCGTCGGCGTCGTAAAGCTCGCCGCTGAGCATCCGCTCGCGCTGGCTTCGCATGCCGATCGATATTACGTTGCCGGGCTGCTGGTCTCAGCGAAAATCAGTCGGATCTTATATCGAAAGCGTTGTGCCAGTCTCGGTTTCGGCGAACGCAACCAGCTGTGCGGCGGCGTCGTAGTCGCAGGCGATCGCGGAACGGCCGATGAGCACCGGGCCGCCACGCAAGCCCAGCCGGCCGCTGACTCCGACATAGCTGCCCGGCGGGATCGGTTCACTGATGCAGTACAGGGTGGGCGCCGCCCCTTTCTCGGTGTCGTTGGCCAGCCGTCCGGCTACCGTTTTGACCGCGCGATGGGCGAGCGACATCAGCACAGTGTCGGAGACTTGCGACAGGTTGGAGGCCACCCAGCCGGGGTGGGTGAGCTGCGCTGTCACCCGGCCGCCGGCGGCACGTAGCCTGCGGTCCAATTCCAGCCCCCACAACATCACCGCGAGCTTCGAGCGGGTGTAGGCGCCCAGCACCGTCCACTTGTGGTTGCGCAAATGCATGTCGTCGAGCCGCAGCGTCGCCGCGCGGTGTGCGTCGGAGCCGACGATGATGATCTTCGAACGCACCCGCGGCAGCAGAAGATTCGTCAAGGCGAACGGCCCAAGCAGATTGGTGCCCAGCGTCAGCTCGAATCCGTCGACCGTGTCGCTGCGGTGCTGAGTCAAAGTGCCGGCGTTGTTGACCAGGATGTCGATATCGTCGTCGATCGACTCCGGAAATGCGCGCACGGACGCCAGGTCGGCCAAATCGAGCTTGACCACCCGCGTCGCGCCGCCGATCTCGGTGGCGCGCTGCCGGCCCAGCTCGACGTTACGGACGGCCAGAATCACTTCGGCGCCGGCGTTGGCGAGCGCATGTGCGGTGGCCAGGCCCACGCCGCTGGTAGCACCAGTCACGACGACTCGGGTGCCCGTCAAGCTGCCGAGTCGGCTCGGCGACCACGTTGGCGTCACGGCGATCAGACTAGCGGCGATCGCGAGTGCGGCGGAAAGCCGGACGAAGCGGGTCGCCGCCATCTGGGCTAGCGGCGATCGCGAGTGCGGCGGAAAGCCGGACGAAGCGGGTCGCCGCCATCTGGGCTAGCGGCACGCTTGGGCCCCGGGTTCTTGCGCTCGGCGCGGCTGCAGTCGTCAAGTGCCCTTCACGTTGAGCACCTGGCGCAGCTGGTGCTCTACTTCGACCAATTCGGCAGCGTCGGTCATCACCGTGTCGATGTCTTTGTAAGCATCCGGTATTTCATCCACCCATTTTTCGCCGTGCCGGTATTCGATGCCGACCATGCGAGCTGCCAGGTCGTCAGCGGTGAACCGCCGTTTGGCCTCGGCTCTGGAGAACCGGCGGCCCGCACCGTGCGGAGCGCTGCATAGTCCGGCCGCGTTCCCCTTGCCGCGCACGATGTAGGACCGAGTTCCCATCGACCCGGGTATGACTGCGCGGACGCCCTCGTGCGCGTCGACCGCACCTTTTCGGGTCAGCCAGACCTCGCGACCCATGTGCTGCTCGAGCCGGGTGTAGTTGTGGTGGCAGTTCAATCGTTCCACTTCGATGTCGGTGGCCTCATCGCGCACGCCCATGATCCGGGCCACGGCGCGACGGAACCGGTCCATCATCTCGCTGCGGTTTTCCAGAGCGAACTGCTGTGCCCAATGCAGCTCCCCCAGGTAGTTCGAGAACTCCGGCGTGTCCTGGGACAGATAGGCCAGGTCCGCATTTGGCAGCCGAATTCGGCTTCGCGCGCAGAGCTTCTGCGCGATGGCGATGTGGCGCTGGGCGATCTTGTTGCCGACGCCGCGGCTGCCGCTGTGCAAAAACATCCAGACGCGGTCCAGCTGGTCGAGGCACAGCTCGATGAAGTGGTTGCCGCCGCCGAGGCTGCCGAGCTGCTCACGCCACTTGGGGCTGTGCGAGAGGTCTACGCACAACTCGACGGCTGATCTTTCGAGTCGTTCGAGTCGCGGGCGCGTGAAAGGGAAGCGATCACAATCGCGGTTGTAGTTGCCCGGCGACAGCGGAATCGCTGACTCCAGGCAGTTGCGAAGAGCAGCAAGAGGTTTGCCGTCCAGATCTGCTCTGGTGAACACAGTGCGCGCCGCGATCATGCCGCAGCCGATGTCCACGCCGACCGCGGCGGGAATCACCGCGCCCTCGGTGGGGATCACCGTGCCGACCGCGCTGCCTTTGCCGAAGTGCGCATCGGGCATCAATGCCACGTGCGGGTAGATGAACGGCATCGACGCGGTCTGCTTGGCCTGCTGCAGCGTTGCGTCGTCGATCTGACTGGCGAAGTTGACGAGACGCGGCCCCACCTGGGTGACGGTCACTTCGAACGGCTCCACCCGCGTAGCATCACATCCTCCTCGTCCGTCTGCGTGCCCAGCCGGTGCCGTGCTAAACCTGCTGGCGGGCAGCCCGTCGAGATCGGCGCCTGGGCAGCGCGCACCCGCCGCCACACCCCCTCACCGGCGGTCACGCACCCCGTCGATGGCGCGTCTTCCGATCCCTGTTGACGGCTCGGTCCCAGGGCAGCACCGATCACCTTGGACTCGTCCGCTGAAGATGTTACTCATGTTGTTATTGAGGTTTATCTGGTTTGTGATGCGGCAAACCTAGCGCTGCGCGACTGTCAAGGCCGGCACCTCACCAACGCAGAACCAGCCGAATAGGACATCCGAACATGAACACAGTCCTGTATTTCAGCCCGGAAGGCGTCGTCTACGAAACGCGCGCCTACGCCAGCGCTGACATCCGCGACCTCGTCGACAACCACGGTTTAGAGAGTCTGACCAGCACCGACCGACAATTCGACTTCTGGTTCACCCTGTCGACGCGGCCATGCCACCGCCGCGTCAACCGCAACGCCACCGAGATGCTGCTCGCGACCACCCGGTTCACCGCGAAGACCGTGCCGCTGTTACACGGCGCCGTGGTGGTGGCCACCCACGACTCCGAAGGAGATCTCGACGGGCTCAGCTGGCAGCAGTTGGACGTTCTGTCGAAAAGCAGCCGCACGATCACCACGCGCGACGACCGAGTGCTCAACCGGCGGATCGCCCGCGACCATCGCCATCAGGTCCGCCTCGAGCGGCGCACGGCGACCGTCAGTCAGGCCGCGCCGCTGCATTGGACCGCGAAGGGCTCAGTCTCACGTTCTTGACGGAACCGAGTCGCGGCGGCCTGTGCAGGCCCGCGCGGCCGGCTCATCCACCGGATTGAATCGTTGTCTGAAAGGGTATGAGCGGCAAGTAGTTGAAGTCCTGTCGAGAGGTTGCCATGAGCCGCGGATCCAAGGCGTCGAAGGGTATGTACACCTCCTTGTCGATCGCTACCAGCGTGGCCGGCGGCTTGCTGGCCGGGGAGGTGTTCAGTCAAATCTGGCGGCGGCTCGGCGACACCGATCAACCGCCACCCGACCCCAAGGACTTGAACCGGTCGACCCGGGCAGCGCTGACTGCCGCCGGCCTTCAAGGACTGGTGTTCGGCTTGGTGCGCGCCGCCGTCGATCGGGTCGGTGCCCGGGGCTACCAGGCGGTCACTCACGAGTCGCCCGTCTGACCGTTCACTCACGTTGTTTCGCGCCTTCTGTGAATGAGCGCTCGAGTAGTCAACCGAAGGCGTTCCGGTGCTCACTTCGTTAGCTGGACCGTCGGCAGCCGCCGGCACCGTCGGCTTCGCCCACGCGGTCTCACACCTCTCGCTGATGCATGGGTTTCTCCCCGCCATCGTCGAACTGATCACCGGCCTGGCACTGCTTTACGCCACCGGCTGGCGGAACCGGCGGTGGCGAACCGTATGGGTGCCGTTGGCGGCGGCGTCCGCAGCTGCCACCGTCGCGGGCGTGCACTGGTACTACGGCACCCTGGGGATTGCCAGTGAGCCCGCGCCGTGGCCGATGTGGCTTTGGGTGTCGCTTTCTGGCTTCGCCATCGCGGTCGCGATCGTGGGATGGCGCAGGGCGAACAATTGGCGGCGCAACGCGTCGATATTCGCCGCGTCGTTCTGCCTGCTCAGCACCGGACTGAGCATCAACAGCTGGCTCGGTTACTACCCGACCGTCTACGCCGCCTGGGGCCAACTGGTCCGTGCCCCGCTGCCGGATCAGACCGACATGCACGGCTTGGAAGTCAGGCGCCACGGCGCGACGACGCGCGGCACCGGAGCCGTGGTTCCGCTGCGCTCGGGCCGCGCGGCCTCAGGCTTTCACCATCGGGGCGAATGGGTGTACCTGCCCCCGGCCTGGTTCACCAGCGTGCCGCCACCACAGCTGCCGGCGGTGCTGATGATCGGCGGCGAATTCAATACACCGGCCGACTGGATCCGCGCCGGCGATGCGGTAGCCACCCTCGACGCTTTCGCCGCATCACATGACGGCAAGGCACCGGTGGCGGTGTTCGCCGACGCTACCGGTGGATTCACCGTCGACACCGAATGTGTCAACGGGGTTCGCGGTAATGCTGCCGACCATCTGAGTGCCGATGTACTTCGTGACGTCAAAGACACCTACGGTCTGGGCGACCAGACGAGGTGGGGCGTGGTCGGGTTCTCCTCCGGTGGCACCTGTGCTGTCGATCTGGCTGTGATGCACCCCGGTACGTTCACAGCTTTCGTGGATATCGGCGGCGACATCTCCCCCAATGCGGGCACTCGAACGCAGACCATCGACCGGCTGTTCGGCGGTGACGAAAAAGCGTGGTCGTGGTTCGATCCGAGTACTGCGATCGTTCGCCACAGCAGGTACACGGGTGTGTCCGGACTCTTCGCCGTTCCGGGAGGCCGCGCGGCAGACGGACACGACAACCGCTCCCACGCCGTCGGCCAGGCCGCTGCGGACTCGCTGTGCCGGCTCGGCGCTGCCCACGGCATCGCCTGCGAGGTGGTCGAACTGCCCGGCAAACACGATTGGCCCTCGGCCGCCAGCGCCTTCGCCACCACGCTGCCCTGGCTCGCGGCCCAACTCGGTACTCCCGAGGCCGCCGCCACCTGACCGACTGGCGATATCCGCGGCCGGCATTCCGACCCGGGACCGTCGGCGTGGAGAATCAACGGGTTGCGCCGAGGCCCGGGGGCCAGATTTTCAGCGGCGAACGGAACGGAGCTCAGCGATGGCACCGGCCAACCGTCTCACCGAGCTTTTCGGAATCGAACACCCCGTGTTGCTGGCCCCGATGGCTCAGGTCTCCGGCGGCCGGCTCGCCGCCGCGGTCACGCAGGCCGGAGCTCTGGGTCTGATCGGCGGCGGCTACGGCGACGCCGACTGGCTGGAACGCGAGTTCGACCTTGCCGGCGGGGCGCGGGTCGGCTGCGGTTTCATCACCTGGAGCCTTGCCAGCCGGCCCGAGGTGCTCGACCTCGCGCTGCAGCGACAGCCCACGGCCATCATGCTGTCGTTCGGTGATCCGGCCGATTTCGCCGCACGCATTCGCCAAGCCGGCGTTCCGCTCGTCTGCCAGGCGCAGACAATGGCACAGGCACGTCGCGCGCTGGAAGTGCGCGCTGACGTCGTCGTCGCGCAAGGCAGCGAAGCCGGCGGTCACGGGATGACGGCTCGGTCGACGATGACTCTGGTCCCAGAGGTCGTCGACCTCGCCGCCGATCATGCGCCGGAAACCCTGGTGCTGGCCGCCGGAGGCATCGGCGACGGCCGCGGCATGGCAGCCGCCATGGCGTTGGGTGCTGACGGCATCCTTGTCGGCACCCGGTTGTGGGCAGCGGCGGAGGCACTGGTATCACCCAAAGCACACCAGCGCGCCGTGCAGGCCGACGGCAGCGACACGGTTCGTACCCGCGTCTATGACGTTGTGCGCGAACTGGATTGGCCGGCGGAGTTCAACGAAAGGGCGCTGATCAATCAATTCGTCCGACAATGGCACGGCAACGAGGCGCAATTGTCAGCGCACCTGCCTGAGGCGGTGGAAGGTTTCCGGAAAGCCGTTGCCGCCGAGGACTTCGACGTCGTCAACATTCTGGTGGGTGAAGCCGTCGGTTTGATTCACGACGTGCGCCCCGCGGGTGAGATCGTGGCCGAGTTGGTGGCCGACGCCGCCCGGATTCTGCCGTGCGCTTCGACTGATCGGTGAACCACCAGCCGCTGGGATCAGCGTCACCACGACACCGGCAGCGGCGATGTGTCAGCATTTGCAGATGACTTCACGGAGCCTGGCTCGCATCGCCGGTGTCGCGTTGGCGACCACCTGGGCGCTGCTGAGCGCACCCATCATCACCAACCCGGCCGCCACCGCTGATCCGTGCTCGGACGTTGCGGTGGTCTTCGCACGCGGCACACATCAGGAGCCCGGCCTGGGCAACATCGGACAGGCTTTTGTCGACTCGTTGACCGCACAGCTGGGCGGGCGGTCCGTCGACGTCTACCCGGTCAACTACCCGGCCAACGACGACTACCACACCAGCGTGGCGAACGGCTCCGACGATGCGGGCACGCACATCCAGAACACCGTCGCCACCTGCCCGAACACCAGGATCGTGTTGGGCGGCTACTCCCAGGGCGCCACGGTGATCGACTCCGCCACCACTGCCATGCCCGGCTCGGTGGCCGACCACGTTGCCGCCGTCGCGCTCTTCGGTGAACCGTCCAGCGGCTTGTCGACGACGCTGTGGGGCGGCCAGCCGTTGCCCATGATCAGCCCGCTGTACAGCTCGAAGACGATCAATTTGTGCGAACAAGACGACCCGATTTGCACCGGCGGCGGCAACTTTGCCGCGCACGTCACCTACATTGAGGCCGGCATGACGGATCAGGCCGCGACGTTCGCGGCGAACCGGATCGGGCCGGCGCCCGACCGGACCTAAAACGCGTAACGCACCCGGCAGCTCGGCAGTGTGACGGCCAACAAATCGGTCAACTGCTGCACCCACCGGCCCTTCCACGGGCTCTTGTAGCGGACGTTCCATTGACCGCTCTCACTGCGCTTGAGTTGTTGCAGATCAGGCTGCCACAGCAGGTCCTCGGCCTTGGGATGCCAGCCGAGGTTCACCTCGTGCAGACCTTCGTTGTGGGTGAGGAAAATGATCTCGGCGGCCAGTTGCTGCCTGGTGCGCTCGTTGGTGTTGTCGGCGACCTGCTCGAGCAGCTCTTCCCAATCCTGCAGCCAGCCCTCGTGGACGATGACCGGGCTGAAATTGAGGTGGACCTCGTAACCGGCCTCGACAAAGTCGTCGAGGGCCGCGATCCGCTCGCCGATCTTCGATGTGCGGATGTCGACGAGCCGGGAAGTCTCCTTCGGCATGAGGCTGAACCGCACCCGGGTCCGTCCGCGCGGGTCATAGCGCAGCAGGTCCCGGTTGACGAACTTCGTCGCGAAGCTCGCCTTCGCGTTCGGGAGACCGGCGAACAGGTCGACAAGGTCCGCAACGTTGTCGGACACCATGGCGTCCACCGAGCAGTCGCTGTTCTCCCCGATGTCGTATACCCAGTCGACCGGGTCGCACTGATTGGGCTCTGGCTTCATGCCCTGGCGGCCGGCGTGGCGCTCGAGGTACCCGGTGATCTTCTCGATGTTGGCGAAAACCGTGATCGGGTTGGCGTAGCCCTTGCGCCGCGGAACGTAACAGTACGAGCAGGCCATCGCGCAGCCGTTGGCGGTTGACGGCGCGATCCAGTCGCTCGAGCGCTCGTTGCGGCGGGCAGACAAACTCTTCTTCTCGCCCAGGACAAGCGTTTCGCGCTTGATGCGCACCCAGTCCTCGACGTTGCCCTCGTTGCCGTAAAGACCTGGAATCGCCTGGTGTGACGGGACCTCGATCAGCTCGGCGCCGGGAAACCGCTCCAGCACCTGGCGGGCACGCGGGAAACGCCCGATGTCGGGCTCGTGGTAAATCCGCTTGATGTCGAGGAGACGGTCAGCGAGGCCGGCGCGCACTCGGCGGTCCGGTGTGTCGTTCTGCAGCGTGGACGCCATGTTCTTGATCAACAGCAGCGCCGAAACCGCGATTCCGGTGTACCGTCCCACGACCCGGCACCCGCGCTGTGAAGCTGGTCACGGCCGGCCACGGACTCAGCAGACGCCCGCCATCTCCGTTGCGTCTGAATCCGGCGCCGCAGACTTTTGCTGCGCGCTGTCCGACTCGACGGCGGTGCCGCGACCCAGCGCGACGGCGGATGCCACCATTGCGACGACGGTGGCCAGCAGAGCCGGCGTTGCCGAGCCTTTGACCACCAGATGCTCACCCAGCACTGCAACGCCGAGCAAAGCGGCGACGACTGGCTCCCCCACCAGCATGATCGGCACCGAGGCCTGCAACGCCCCGGCGTGGAACGCGACTTGCTGGACCACCGTCACTGTCACGGCCAGTGCGACCAGCACATACGGCGCAGGTACGGTCAGCAGCCCGTGCCATCCGCCTACCGCGAAGCGGTGCGTGCAGATCTTGGTCATCACCGCAACCATGCCCAGCAGGACTGCCACAGCGACCGCCAGCAGCATCGCGCGGAACCGGCCAGTGACACGCCGCGCAACGACGACGCACACGACAACCAACGGGACGCTCACCCCCAGCGCCAGCGTCCACGCCGGGAGCGGCGGCCGCATGTGACCCTCGCGGGGCTGACCCACCAGGACGAATATCGCCAGCGCCGCGGTCAGCAGCGTCGCCCAGCCCCACTCAACCCAATGGACCCGTTGCTTACAAAGTCGCGCGCTCATCGGCAGGGCGAACAGCAGAGACGACACCAGCAGCGGCTGCACCAGCAGCAGGGACCCGTGCGCCAAGGCGAGCGCCTGGAAGACGTAGCCAGCGGCGGCGGCCAGAGTTCCGGCCCACCACAGCGGTTGCCGGACCACGGCACCCGTCACCGAAGCGGCGGACACACCCTGCGCGACCCGCTGCCGCACCACGATGCCGACCGCAGCCCAGAAGGCGGAGAGCAACGCCGAGGAAATCGCGATCGCGTGTAACGACACCCACTCCATGCCCGCCCTATACCCACCACCGGCCATACCTAACTCGGGCCGGCAGCCTGACTTGCGAACGCGACGTCGCTCACTTCGGTGTCGACGGGCCCTTCAGTGACGCAACGACCGCCCGCGGGCCCGCAGATCAGGCGGCGAACGGGTTGTGGCCGGCGAGCAGCTGCTCGACCCGGGCCTCGTCAATGCGGACGCGCACCGTCGCGGCTTCCTGCTGATCACGGATCACCTTGGCCAGGGTGAACGCGCTCGAGATCAGGAACAAGACGGTGATTCCGAGGAACAACCGCTGCCACGGATCCAACGGAAGAAAGAAGATGCCGCCCAGAGCGGTGACAGCGCTGATGCCGAAAGCCACGGCGGCTTGGATGAAGAAGGCTGCGGTGTTCTTGGACATGCCGTTGACTGGATTCATGCTTAATATTCTGCGGCCACGCAGAACACCTGCGGATCAGTAAAACTACGCAATGCGGGCAGCGGCGATCGGCAACCGAAACCATCCCCGCATAGCAGCACCGCCGCTGACTCCCGTTAGGTTCCGACCGTGAGATTCCTGTTGGCCGTGTACGGCAGCCGCGGAGACGTTGAGCCGGGCGCTGCCGTCGGTGCTGAGCTCCTGCGCCGCGGTCACAAAGTGCAGATGGCGGTCTCGCCGTACATGGTGGAATTCGTCAGGTCCGCCGGACTTGCTGCGGTCCCCTACGGGCCGGACTCGCAGGGACTGCTGCACGACGAACGGTTCATGCGCGATTTTTCGGCGAGGGCGCAGAATCCGCTCGGCATTCTGCCGGAGGTCATCGAGCACACCAACCGGGTCTGTGGTGACAAGGTTGCCACGTTGACGTCGCTGGCAGACGATGCCGACGTGCTCGTAGCGGGCATCGCCGAGCAAGGGATCGCAGCGATTGTCGCTGAATACGAACAGATTCCGATGGCCGCGCTGCATCTGTTCCCAGCGCGACTCTGGTCATCGGGGGGCCTGTACTCGCACGTATCGAAGGCTGCCGAAGACGAACAACGCCGTGTGCTGGGCTTGGCCGACCGGGCCGAACCGTCGACGGTGCAAAGCGCATCCCTGGAAATCCAGGCCTACGAGCAGTTCTGCTTGCCCACGGCGGCAACCGACTGGGTGCAACGCGATGAGCGACACCCATTCACCGGCACACTGACATTGGCGGCGCCGACCGATACCGACGACGAGGTGCTGTCGTGGATTGCGTCTGGACCGCCGCCGATCTACTTCGGCTTCGGCAGTACACCGGTAACGCCGTTTCGGACCACCGCCGAGACGATCGGCTCAGCCTGTTCCCAACTGGGCGAGCGCGCCCTAATTTGCAGCGGGCCCAACGACCCTCGTGACGTGCCGCAAAGCGACGAGGTGAAGATCGTGGGCGTGGTCAATCACACGGCCGTTCTGCCGGCTTGCCGCGCGGTCGTTCACCACGGCGGCTCCGGCACCACGGCGGCCGCCCTGCGCGCGGGCCTTCCGATGTTGATTCTTTGGCTGTGGCTTGACCAGCCGGTCTGGGCCGCCGGCGCTCAAGAGCTCGGGTTCGGCTTCGGGCGGCCCTTCTCAGAAACGAATTCGGCTTCACTGGTCGCCGACTTGTCCGTGCTCCTTGCGCCGCAGTACTCCACTCGAGCGCGGGAAGTCGCCGCGCAGATGACCACGCCGGTGAAAAGCGTTGCCACAGCAGCAGATCTGCTCGAACAGTTGGCTCGGGCGGCCCCACCGCACTGACTGTTGGGCGCCACGGCGGCCAGCTCGTCGCCCATCGGGGTCGGCCACCAACGCTTTCGCTTCGACCAGCGCGTAAAGTCTTGACTCATTCCAGATAAGTGCGTCATATTGACACAGTGTCGTCAACGACCGACTTCGCGGAGCAATTGCGCAGCGCGGATCTGCGTGTGACGCGCCCGCGGGTTGCGGTCCTTGAGGCGGTGCAGGTGCATCCGCACGCCGACACCGACACGATCTTCACCGCGGTGCGCACCGGCTTGCCCGAGGTTTCCCGGCAAGCCGTCTACGACGTTCTGAACGCGCTGACCGCAGTGGGCCTGATACGCCGCATCCAACCGCTGGGCTTGGTCGCCCGCTATGAATCCAGGGTGGGCGACAACCATCATCACGTCGTGTGCCGGTCTTGCGGGGTCATCGCGGACGTGGACTGCGCTGTCGGCGAGGCCCCCTGCCTGACCCCGTCCGAAGACGCCGACTTCTTGGAGGGCTTCGTGCTGGATGAAGCCGAAGTCATTTACTGGGGGCTGTGCCCCGACTGTTCGATTGATGCTTTAGATCGAAACCCCCTGTGACCAAAGCCCGTATCACCACCACCGGAAAGGAAAGCAGTGTCCTCCGATACATCCCACAGCCGCCCATCGAGCCCGGAAACCGGGACTGCCAGCACCAGTGAGAGTGAGAACCCGGCGATCGCCTCCCCCACGCCGAAAGTGCACGGCGCGTTGAGGAACCAGGACTGGTGGCCCGAACAGATTGACGTGTCGAGGCTGCACCCGCACACACCGCAGGCCAACCCGCTCGGCGAGAGTTTCAACTACGCCGAGGAGTTCGCCAAGCTCGACGTCGAGGCACTCAAGGCGGACGTCGTCTCGGTTCTGACCACTTCGCAGGACTGGTGGCCCGCCGACTACGGCCACTACGGCGGGCTGATGATCCGGATGAGCTGGCACGCGGCAGGCACCTACCGGATCTACGACGGCCGCGGCGGCGCGGGCCAGGGAATGCAGCGGTTCGCTCCGCTCAACAGCTGGCCGGACAACGCCAGCCTGGACAAGGCCCGTCGGCTGCTGTGGCCGGTCAAGAAGAAATACGGCAGCAAGATCTCCTGGGCGGACCTGTTGGTCCTCGCGGGCAACGTCGCGCTGGAGTCGATGGGCTTTGAGACCTTCGGCTTTGCCTTCGGACGCGAAGACGTGTGGGAGCCCGAGGAGGTGCTCTTCGGTGAAGAAGACACCTGGCTGGGCACCAACAAGCGGTATTCCGGAGAACGCAGTCTGGCCGAGCCGTACGGTGCGACCACTATGGGTCTCATCTACGTCAATCCCGAAGGGCCGGACGGTAAACCCGACCCAGTTGCCGCGGCCCACGATATCCGTGAGACGTTCGGCCGGATGGCGATGAACGACGAGGAGACCGCCGCGCTGATCGTCGGTGGTCACAGCTTCGGCAAGACTCACGGTGCCGGCGACGGCGAGTTGGTGGGACCCGAGCCCGAGGGCGCCCCGATCGAGCAGCAGCAGCTGGGCTGGAAGAGCTCATTTGGCACCGGCAAGGGTAAAGACGCCATCACCAGCGGCCTGGAAGTGGTGTGGACCTCCACGCCGACCAAGTGGGGTAACGGCTATCTGCAGAACCTGTACGGCTACGAGTGGGAACTGACCAAGAGCCCGGCGGGCGCATGGCAGTTCACCACCAAGGACGGAGCCGGTGCGGGCACCATTCCGGACCCGTTCGACGGCCCGGGACGCGCCCCGACGATGCTGGTCACCGACATCGCGTTACGCGAAGATCCGATATACCGCGAGATCACCCAACGGTGGCTGGAGCACCCCGAGGAGCTGTCCGACGCGTTCGCCAAAGCCTGGTACAAGCTGCTGCACCGCGACCTCGGGCCGATCACGCGGTATCTGGGGCCCTGGATTCCCGAGCCGCAGCTGTGGCAGGACCCGGTACCGGCCGTCGACCATGAACTCGTCGACGAGCAGGACGTCGCCGCCCTGAAAGGCAAGGTGCTCGACTCTGGCCTGTCCGTTGCTCAGCTGGTCAAGACGGCGTGGGCGTCGGCGGCGAGCTACCGCAACACTGACAAACGCGGCGGCGCCAACGGTGCGCGTATCCGTCTGGAGCCACAGAAGGACTGGGAGGTCAACGAGCCCGCCTTACTGGCCGAAGTGTTGCCGGTGCTCGAGCAGATCCAGCAGGATTTCAACAGCTCGGCCTCCGGCGGTAAGAAGATCTCGCTGGCCGACCTGATTGTGCTGGCCGGGTCTGCGGCAGTGGAGAAAGCGGCCAAAGATGCCGGTCACGAGGTGAAGGTGCCGTTCACGCCCGGTCGCACGGATGCCACCCAGGAAAACACCGACGTGGAGTCCTTCGCGGTGCTCGAACCCCGGATCGACGGCTTCCGCAATTTCGTGCCTCCTGGCGAAAAGGCTCAGCTGGAGCAACTACTGTTGGAGCGGGCGTACCTGCTCGGGTTGACAGCGCCGGAATTGACGGTGCTGCTCGGCGGTCTGCGCGTGCTCGGCGCCAACCACGGCGGCAGCAAGCACGGCGTGTTCACCGAGAACCCGGGCGTGTTGACCAACGACTTCTTCGTCAACCTGCTCGATATGGGCACGGAGTGGAAGCCCTCGGAGTCCGCGGAGAACGTCTACGAGGGTTACGACCGCGCCACGGGCTCACCGAGGTGGACCGCCACCGCCAACGACCTTGTCTTCGGGTCGCATTCGGTGCTGCGGGCACTTGCGGAGGTATACGCCCAAGACGACGCGCAGCAGAAGTTCGTCACCGACTTCGTGGCTGCCTGGGTCAAGGTCGCGAACAGCGACCGCTTCGACGTGAAGTAGCCCGACAGCACCGGGCGCCCCGCGAGCGCGGGCTCGCGGGGCGCCTGCCATGTTGCTGCCGACTTACTGGCAGCAGTTGGCAGTGCCACGGGTGGAGCTGGCAGCGGCCCGCGCCGAACAATCGCCGAATGATCAGTGAATCGATATCAACCAGTAGCGGCGCCACCTCCGACAAAAGCTGGCCACCGCTAGTCGCCGACGTGGTGTTCTGGAGTACCGCGGGGAGCGCGGTCGCGGTGTTGTGTGAACCGCTCGGTCGGTGGTGGGGTGTGCCGTCGACGGCGTTACTGGGCGGCGGGCTGCTGTTCGTCGTCGGCGGCGCCGGAATGTGGTTGTGGCTGCGTCGGGCGCGTCCTGTGTCGCGGCATTTGCTGCAAGGGTTCGGCGTCGCGAATTCGATGCTGGCGCCGGCGTTGTGGGTGATGGCGCTGTGTCACTGGTTGCCGGTGACCGGGGCGGGCAACTGGGCGTTGGCCTCGGCCGGCGATGTCGCGCTGCTTCTCGGTGCCTGGCAGCTGATCGCCTCGCGCCGCGCTGGTCGCTAACGCCGCGCCTCGCGCACCTTGTATGTTGACGGCCAGGATTTGCGGCTGTCGTCGCCGACCAGCGGCGTTCCCAAGCCGCCCACTTTGACGTCGTAAGCTTCCAGGCCGGCGCCGACCTCGCGGTCGGCGTGTTGCTGCGCCAGGTAATACAACTCGTCGATCGTCGCTTCGCCGTAAGCCACGAAGGTGGTTTTGCGGGGCGCATGGTCAGCCCCGACGGTCGTTGGCTCAGGCAACAGCCGGGGCGCCAGCGCGGCCAAACCCAGCAGCACGAACGGGATCAGCCAGTAGCAGACAAATGACAGCGGCTTGGTATCCAGGATGGAGGCATCGGTCTGCGCGAACGGGGCAAGAACCGACGACACTGTCATCGCGGCGAAGGCCGCCGTCCAGATCCAGGTCAATTGCGCGGTGATACGGATGAAAGACGCACTGTTGACCACCGACGCGGGCTGGCCCACCTCAGCGAATTCGCGCACGAACGGCTTGCCGGTCAAGACACCGATCAGCGCGACAAGGAACACGGCGGCGATACTCAGCGGCTGCGCCCATCGTTCGGCAAAGTGCCTCGACCACACCGACAGCGCGGCGAGCACCGCGAAGGTCGCAACGGCGCCCACTTCGAGAATTCGGCCGGGGGCGTGCCGCAGGCGGCCGATCACCGAAGCCGCGATCGCAATCGTCAGCGCCACGAGCGCCGCTGACGCGAGCGGAAGCGCGGCAGGAACATTGCCGACGAGCACCCAGTAGACGATCCACGGCGCGAAACCAACCAGGATGGCCACGGTAGATAAGTGTATGGGCGAGGCTTGTCATTCGATGGCGATGGGATGAGGCGAAATGGGCGGTTCACACCCGCGCATCGGAGCGGCGGATCCGCAGTCGTGGACGTTTGTGCTGTGGCGCGAAATCGCGCCGACATTCGCCGCCATCCTCCGGCATCCGTTTGTGACAGGACTTGTTGACGGCAGTCTGGACGCGGCGGCCTTCGCCCACTATGTCGGACAGGACGTTCACTACCTGCGCGGTTACGCGCGGGCGCTCGCCCTGGTTGCGGCCAAGGCGCCGACACTGGCCGACACCGCGCTGTTCGCCCGTCACTGCGCCGACGTGTTCGACGTCGAGCTTGCGTTGCACGCGGTGCTGCTGCCTGAGCTCGGGCTGGCCGCTGGTGATGTCGACGTGGCGCCGGTGGCGCCGGTCACCCAGGCATACTGCAGCTACCTGCTGGCGACTTGTTATGGCGGTAGCTTCGCCGACGGCCTCGCCGCGGTTCTGCCGTGCTATTGGGTCTACGCCGAGGTCGGCGCGGAGTTGGCCCGGCGCGGATCCGCCGATCGTCGCTACCAACGCTGGATCGACAGTTACGGCGGGGACGAATTCGCGGCAACGGTCAGTCAGGTCTTGGCCCTGGCCGACCGGATCGGACCAACCCTGACCGCGGCCGAGGAGGCGGTTGCCCGCGCGCACTTCGCCGCCACGGCACGGTATGAGTGGATGTTCTTCGACGCCGCCCACCGGCGCGAGCAGTGGCCCGTTTGAACGCCTTCAACGGTGGCTGTGACCCGGCCGTCCGGTGAGTGCCGTCAGGACGACGCGTTCAGCGCCGCCAGTGCCGCGTCGTAGTCCGGTTCGTTGGCGATCTCGGGCACCAGTTCGGTGTACGCGACGTTTCCGTCGGCGCCGATCACCACGATCGACCGCGCCAGCAGCCCGGCCATCGGACCGTCGGCGATGGTGAGGCCGTAGTCTTCGCCGAACCTGTCCCGGAACGCCGATGCCGATTTGACGTTCTCGATGCCTTCCGCGCCGCAGAACCGCTGCTGTGCGAACGGCAGGTCTTTCGACACATTCAGCACCGACACACCTCCTCCGGCGGCGCGTTCGTTGAAAGTCCGCACGCTGGTGGCGCAAACGGGCGTGTCCACCGACGGAAAGATATTCAGCAACACGGGTTTGCCATGCAAGTCTGCACTGCTCACTGGGCCGAGGTCGGTGCCGGTCAAGGTGAACTCGGGAGCCGCCGAGCCGACCGCCGGCAGTTCGCCAACCGTGTTGATCGGATTACCGCGCAACGTTATCTGTGCCATGGGCACAGTCTGCCAACACCGCCCAGCCGTCGACGATGAGGGTAGGCCTGGTTCGTCGGTTCACCGGCCGGTCAACCACTCGATTGATGAAGAATCTTCGGTGACAATCGGCAGAACAGCGTCGGAGAAGCGGGTCGGCGGTGCAGACGATGAGCAGGCACTGCGTGTAAGTTGACGACTTCCGGGCCTACGTCGTCGAGGAGGCCAGTTATGCCGGAGGCGGGTATCGCGGCGCTGATCGCTTTGTGCGCCGCCCTGGCGTCGGCGATCGGCAGTGTGATCCGTCAACGTTCCGCGCAGGAGATCACCGACGAAAAGGTCGGACACTTCGCGCTGTTCGGGAAATCGCTGCGGGACACCCGCTGGTGGCTGGGCAGTGGCGGCGCCATCGCCAACTACGCCTTGCTTGCCGTGGCGCTGGGGCTCGGGTCGGTCACATTGGTGACGGCGCTGCAGGTGACGGCGCTGTTGTTCGCGATGCCGATATACGCGCGGCTGACCCATCACAAGGTCACCCGTTGGGAATGGACCTGGGCGGTGCTGCTGGCCGTCGCGCTCGCGGTGTTCGTCGCTGTCGGCGAGCCGAAGGCCGCGCACTCGCGAGGCACGCTGACGGCCTGGCTCATCGTGTCGGCAGTGACGGTTCCGCTGCTGGTGTTGTGTGTCCTGGGCGCCCGCCTCTGGCACGGCCGGCCGGTGGCGGCAGTGCTGCTGGCGGTGGTGGCGGGATCGTCGCTGGCGGTGTTGGCCGTGCTGACCAAAGGCGTTGTTGACACCCTCGGCAGTGGTTTAGGCGCCGTTCTGCGTACGCCTGAGGTGTACGCGTATTTGCCGGTCGCGGTAGTGGGGATGATTTTTCAGCAGTCGGCATTTCGCGCCGGTGCGTTGACCGCGTCGATGCCGACCTTCACCGTGGTCGAGCCGGTGGTGGCGTCGGCGCTCGGGGTGACGGTACTCGGCGAGACCCTGGATGCGCACGGTCTGCGGATCCTCGCGCTGGTGGGCGCCGCCATGCTGGTGATCGGTGCAACGTGGGCCATGGCCCGCGGCAAAGCCGCGACGATGGCGGCCGGCACGGGACAAGACACCGGCAGAGCCGACCAGCCTGCCCCTGAATTCACAACGCCGACTCGTGCAGAGCAAGGCTGACGAAGACGTAAGCCATGCACAGCAGCAGATTCAGCGCTGCGAGGATCAGGCCTGCGATGATCAGGCAGTGCACGACGTGACGCCGGCCGCGCTCAAACCTGGCGCGCCGCTCCTGACCTTTGAGCTCCGCCGCGCACAGTGCGAACTTGAAGTCGAACAGCTCGTCTGAGCCGAACGGCGCGCCCGCCGCTATCTGCTGAAGCCGCGCCGGTGCGATGCCGACACCCACGCCGGCGAAGCGCCTGCTCATTCGACGTGCTCGCCTGCGGCTCAGCGACTGACCCCCAATTCGGGACCGATGCGATCCGCCCCACTCGTCGGCCCATGCCCAGGGGGTTGACGAACTCGTCATGCGTGTCACTGTAGTTCGAATCCGGTGGTCAGCGGGGCGGTCCGCCCGGATTCGAACCGGCGCCGAAGCTTGTCAACCGTTGACGCCGCGAAGCGTTGCGCTCCAATCGAATTGCGCGTGTGAGCCCAATCGAGAGAATTTCGTCACATCTGTCGACAAAAGGTTTTCCGGCGTCAGCCCTGGGTAGCTGACGTGCAGGCGTCGGGCACGCCAAGGAATCAAAAGACGAACAGATCTCAAGGGGGATCGTTGACTACATCCACGACCGCTACGCTGCTGGTGCAACTGCGCACTGTGCTGGACTTGACCAATACCGAAATCCAGGTTGCCGAAACGCGGGTCGCTCAAGCGCGCACCGAAGCGGTACGCCGGGAACTGACCGAAAACGCCGCCAACGGGCGCGCAAGGGCTGAAGCCATTGAATCGGCGATCCGGGACCTGGGCGGCTTTCCCGACGTCGTCGGGCCGTTTCTGGGCCGCGCGGCGGCCGCCGTCAAAGCGCTGACCGAGCAGGCTCAGCCGTTCAGCGAAGCGCTGCTGGGAGATTTGGCGCTGGAAGACCAGTTGCTTGACCGGTCCCGTTACATCAAAGCGCTGGCAGTGGCCACCAGACAGACCGACATCGAGAAGCTCGCCACGCGCCTTATCACAGCGCACTCCGCCACGGTGGACTGGCTGACCACCGTGCTTGCCGAGGACGCCCTCGGTGGTCCGGCTGCCCTGCAGCGGACACCGGTACAAGCGGCCGCCGGGTCGGTGGTGAAGTTGGTAAACCTGCCGCTGAACTGGTCCACCCGCGGGGTCGACCGTGCCGTGGAAGCCGTCCGGTCCACTCGGCCGGCGCTCAAAGAATTGGTGAGCCGCGGGGCTCACGCGGGTGACGTGGCCGCCAGGGCCGCCGTCGCCGCGAGGGACGTCGCGCTGGAGACGGCTGAGAAGGTCATCCGCGTCGACGGCAGCGAGGATGCCGCCGACAAGCTGCACTCGACACGCAGCCGAGTCGGCGTGCTCAACTCCGACGAGCTTCCGATCAAGGGTTTCGACGACCTGAATCAGACTCAAGCGGTGGCAGCGGTCAAAGAGATCTCCGATGCCGGGGACATTCGCGTCATCGTCGCCTACGAGGAGGCGCACCGAAACCGGCAGCGAGTCGTGTCGGCCGCGCAGACCCGACTGGCCGATCTTGCCAAAGAGGCCATCGGCGTCAACTGATACGGCTGTCAGGCCCCGGGCGGCCGGACGGGTTAACCTCCCGTCCGTCGTCCGGGGTCAGCTTTTCGGTGCCTGGCCACCAACTTCGTCTTGGTACTTCTTGACCATGTGGTCGATGGCCTGCAATTGCGTCTGCGCGAGGCCTTCCCGCTGTTCGCCGGCGCGCGCGGCGGCGTCGATCGTCGGTTGCGCCAGGCCCTGAAAGTGCGGCATCACTTCGGCGGCGAACAGTTCGGCGGACCGCCTGGTGGCCGCCGGGTTCGCCCACTCGTGGCCCATCTGCAGCATGCAGCCGAACCCGCCGGATTGATCCCACAACCGCTGCACCTGTGCACTCGCCTGCTCAGGTGTGCCGATCAAGCCGGCCCCGTTGTTGTTGATCATGTCGATCATTTCGTCGAGCCGGTCACCGGGCATCGTCATCTGCGGAAATGCCGCGACCCGCTGGAAATACCGGAACCACGCTTCGATGCCGAACTTCACGTCAGCGCGGGCCTGCTCTTCGGTCTCGGCGAGATGGAACGGGCTGACCAGGCTCCAGTTCTTCCGGTCGACCCGCGTGCCGAAAGCCGCGGCGCGTTCTTCGACAATGCCCCAGTGGTAGGCCAGCGCATCGAATCCTTCGATCGTCAGCGTTGCTCCGATGGACAGCAGGCCGACGCCGTATTTGCCGGCCAGGCGTGCTCCGGTCGGTGATGCGACGGCCGCGACGGCCAACGGAATACCGCTGTCCGAGTACGGCGCCAACTGCAGCCGCGCGTCGAACAATTCGTGCGTAGCGGTTTTGGCGGTCACCGTCTCCCCCGCCAGTAATCGCACGACGATGTCGAGGTTGGTCTCCAGTAGCTCGCGGGTATCGGTCGGTGTCAGCCCGATCATGGCCGAATCGGTCGGCAGTGACCCTGGCCCCACCCCGCCGATCACCCGTCCGTGCGTGAGGTGGTCGAGCAGCATCAGTCGATCGGCCACCCACAGTGGGTTGTGGTAGGCCAGCGAGATAACCCCGGTGCCGAAGCGGATCCGCTTGGCGCGTTGCGCGGCCGCCGCGATGAAAATCTCGGGGGAACTGATGATCTCGCTGCCCGCCGAATGATGTTCGCCGAACCACACCTCGTCGAAGCCCAGAGCGTCGAGGTGCTCGGCGAATTGCAGATCCCGCTGCAGTGCCAGCGTCGGGTTGGTGCCAGCGCGGTGAAACGGTGCGATGAAATAGCCGAATCTGAGCTTCGCCATCGAGCTCCCCTTGCCGTCGCGTTGCGGAGAACCCTAACGCCGCCGACCCGCGCCCCGGTAGTGAACGCGGTGAACCGGTGCGGGACCGCGCGCGCCGAGGAAGCGCCGTGATTCTTGGCCGGTCAGGCCGGCCGGGCGCCGGGCGCCCGAACCACCATCGGCACTGCCGGAAAGTAGGCGGCCATCTCCGACCGACACTTGCGCAGGGCAGCGGTGCCGTAGCCGCGCTTGCGGTATTCGGGATGGATCCAGACGCGGACGTTCACCTCGCCACCGATCAGCTCCCCGAAGACCATCCCCACCTTCTCGGTGCCCTCTAACGCGACAAACCACGCCGCCTCTTCAGCCGCCACCCGGTCCAGCGCCGCGCGGATTTCGTCTTCGAGCAGTCCGGCCGGTCCGCCCGAGCCGTCCCCGGCGGCACCCATCTCCTCGGTGCGCGCGGCGAAGATGTCGCGATCGCGTTCGCCATCGAACCCACGCAGGACCAGCGACTGTCCCGAGCTGGCCGGCCGCTCTTTCAGAGTGAAGCTGAGCTGGCTGTTGAGGTCGTCGAGTTCGGCGGCGATTTTGCGCCGTGCGTTCTTCGTAAGTTGTTCGAACGAGATCCCCATCACCGCTTCGCCGCCGAGCCGCGATGTGCCGAGCAGAGCCGCGATGGCCGCCACAGCGGAGGCACTGTCTTCGGCCTCCACGATCACGTCGAGCACCTCGTGCCGGCGTTCGAGCGCGTTGAGCAGCGCGTTTGCGATTTCCCGGCGGTCGGCGGTGCGGTCGTGGTCCGTCATGACGCAAGCCTAGGGCAGGGCACGGCGGACGCAACTCTACTGATTCGCAAAATTCGAGCTCGGATATGGTTGAGGAAACCAACATCTCGACCAAGGCCGGTGAACCGATGCGCTACAACCCTCCGCCGAACTGGCCGAAGCCACCGGCAGGCTGGTCGCCCTCAGCTGAGTGGTCGCCGGACCCGTCGTGGCCACCGCCACCGTCGGGCTGGCAACTGTGGGTTGAGGACGGCCCAGCCGCGAGTAAGTCCACGTCAGCGCTGAGTCGCCTGGAAAGTGCCAGCAGCGACGACGACGAGTATTTCGGCGACGACCGCGCGTGGTCGGAGGATTCCGGCCGGCTGCCGGCTCGCGGCCAGTTGAACGCCGACGCCTCAGAGGCAACAGCGTCGTCCACCGAGGTGGCTGCCGAGGAACTGACTGGACAACATGTGGGACGCCGGGTGACCGTCAAATGGGATGACGAGCAGCGGTACGACATCGGGACGATCGTCGCTATCTCAGCGGATGCGACGGCGATCAACGTCAAACTCGCCGGCGTGCAAGCGCCGGTCTCCTTCCCGCGCGAGGCGTCCCGCAAGACGGCAAGCGATCCTCGCCTTTACCTCTGGAACTGAACGGATCGGGGGCACTCGGAGGTGATGGCATCATCGCGGTATGGGTCTGCTCTTCCGGCTGGCGGAGTTTCTCATCTTGGTGCTGCCGCTTTCCGGCGTGATCATCGCTGCATACAAGGCGTTCACCGCTAATCGGCGCCGGGCCGCAGAGTTACCGGATTCCCGGCGCGCAGCAGAATCCGACGGCTTACCTAAGCGTGCTGAGGGCGGCCACGCCGCCCAATGGGCGTCGATCAGACGTGTCGTCGAGGAACATCGCCGGACCGACCAACGCTGGCTCGGATACGAGCTGGACGTCGCCAAGCTGCTGGACTTCCCGCTGATGACCGACATGCGCGACCAGCTCACGATGAACTTTCACAAAGCCAAACTGCGAGCAGAATTCCTGCGACCGGCCAAAGCCGAAGATCTCCTCGACGATCGCAAGGCCGCGGACAACTATCTCGCAGCCGTTCAGGACTACGTCGCCGCGTTCAACGCCGCGGAAGCCGAAGCCGTGCGCAACCGCCGCAGCTACTTCTCGCACGAACAGCAGCAGCGGATTGCCCGCGCGCAGAGCCTATTTCGAGTGGCATCGGACCCGGCGGCGACTCGGCAAGAACGTCAACACGCCTACGACCGCGGCCGCAGAGAAATCGCTGACCTCATCGTTCTGCCGGCGGTGGCGCAAGCCGCGATCGAGCGTGGCATTTCCGGTGAACTAGACACCTGAGGCCGGCTGCAGTGACTCCGGCCGTGTGGCGGGTTCGCTGATCTTGACGAGCATCTTGCCGATATTTGCACCGGTGAAGAGGCCGTTCATCGCATCGACGCAGGATTCGATGCCCTCGAAAACCGTTTGACGGTGCGCGATTCGGCCCTCTTGCTCCCAGCGATGAAGGGCCCCGAACGCCTCGTCGAAGCGGCCCCACTGGTCGAGCGCGTTGAAGCCCTGCATCAGCGCGGTCTTGGCCAACAGGTTGACGTAGTTGGCCGGGCCGGGATGTTCGCCGCTCAGGTAACTGGAGATGACACCGCACAGCACGACCCGCGCCTTCGGGGCCAACCGGCCCAAAACCGCGTCGAGAATCGGGCCGCCGACGTTGTCGAAGTAGACGTCGACCCGAGCCGGGCAATGCTGTTTGAGCGCGCTGGCCAGGTCGTCGTTCTTGTAGTCGATGCACGCGTCGAAGCCGAAATCTTCGACCACTGCCCGGCACTTCTCCGGCCCGCCGGCGATGCCCACCACACGAGCACCGGCGATTTTCGCGATCTGCCCGGCGACCGAGCCGGTGGCACCGGCGGCGGCGGAAACGACCACCGTCTCGCCGGGGCGCGGACGGCCGATGTCAGTCATGCCGATGTAGGCGGTCGCGCCGGTCGGCCCGTATACCGACATCACGGCCAGCTGGTCGACCGCTGCTCTGCCCGGAATCGGCGTGCTGAACAGGTCGTCGCGAACGATCACATACTCCTGGAAACCGGTCAGCGTCGTGATCACGTCACCGACGGCGTAGGCGGGGCAGCGCGACGCGACTACCTCGCCGATGCCTGCCGCGCGTATGACCTCGCCTAGCTGCACCGGGGGGAGATAACCCGGCTGGTCGTCCAGCCAGGTCCGGGCGGCGGCGTCGATTCCGACGTAGGTGGTGCGGACCAGCGCTTCGCCGTCAGCCGGCTCCGGCACGGGCACGCTGACCAGCTCGGTGTCACTGGGTTTGACCAGTCCGGTCGGGCGGTGGCGGAGCAGAATCTGGCGGTTCCTCACCTGCGGCACGATGTGAAACTACCCAAGGCAGTGGCCGCTTTGGGGCCGCTTCGAAAGCCACAGAGCCGAAAGAGAATGGGCCGTGGCGAGTCAGGTTCAGTCCAGCACCGGTGGATGACGCCAATCAGATTCAGCGACAGGCGATTACGCCACCCGTCCGGTGATGTGACCGGTGCTGCGGCGTGCGCCGCTCAGCTGGACTTCTCCAACTTCACGAGGAGCTCGTGGGCGCGCTTGGCGCGCTCGGAGTCCTGGGATTGCACCTCTTCGAAGAATGACGCCACGTCGTCGAATCCGGCGTTTTGCGCGTCGCGGACGTATTGCCCGTAGTCGTGACCGGCTTTGAGCGAGTGGTACTGGATTGAGATGAGGTCGAACTCGACGTCGCCGAATCCGGTTTCCCCGGTTGCCATATTGATTTCCTTTGATCGATGCGTCGCGGACCTTTCACGCCTACCCGCCTTTGAAGCCCTCAAACCCGCGCCGATGTCCGGCGGGGACGGCGCTTAAGCGAGCCCGCGCAATCACCGCGGTTGACAATTTGTTTCGGGCGGTGTCCCGCTGGCAAAGTGTCCGGCATGGCTGTCACTGAGTCGCGCGAAGTCGTCATCGAAGCAACCCCCGACGAGATCATGGACGTGCTCTTCGACATCGAGACGTTGCCGGAGTGGTCGTCGGCCCACCAGAGGGTCGAAGTGCTCGCCCGCGACGATCAGGGCCACCCGATCAAGTCTCGTCAAGTGATCAAACTCGTCGGCGTCAGTGACGAGCAGGAGTTGGCCTACACCGTGCACGACGACGGTGTGAGCTGGACATTGCTTCGCTCCAAGCAGCAACGCGCCCAGGAGGGCCGCTACACCTTGACACCCGAGGGAGACGGCACCCGAGTGCGTCTTGATCTCACGGTCGACCTGGTGGCACCGCTGCCAGGTTTCTTGGTCAAGAAAGGTTCGAAAGGTCTGATGGACACGGCTACCGACGGGCTGCGCAAGCGGGTGCTTCAGGTCAAGAAAAGTGGCAGAAGCTGATTTTCATCCGCCCGGCGGAGACCAGTGCACCACCTTCACCGCGGTCATCTCGTCGAGCAGTTCCGGGCCGAAGCCGAAGCCGGATCCGCTGGCCCGCCGGGGTTCTGACGCGCCGCCCGGTGCGCCACCGAACACTGCGTTGATCTTCACCGTGCCCACCGGCAGCGTGCGCCAGGCGGCTTGCGCGTGCGCCATGTCGGTGGTCAACACGGTAGCGGCCAACCCGTAGCGATCTTCGGCGGCTTCGGCCACCGCCGTGGCGAAGTCGCGCACCACGCGCACCGGTGCGACCGGGCCGAAGGTCTCTTCGGCGAACACCAGCATCTGCGGCGTGCAGTCGGTCAGCACGGTCGGCGGGTAGAAAGACCCCGGACCCGGCCGCGGCTCACCGCCGACCAGGATTCGGGCGCCCTTCGTGACCGCGTCGGCGACGTGCCGGTGCACCTGGTCGCGCTGGCGCTCGTCGACCAGCGGTCCGATCCGGTCGGCCCAGCCGCGGGCCTCGGCCGCCAGGGATTCGAGGAACACGTCGGCGACCGACTTCACAACGTAGATGCGTTCCACCGACACGCAGATCTGCCCTGCGTTGGCGAACGCACCGAGCGCGGCCTGTTCGGCGGCCCAGCCCGGATCCACGCCGGCGTCGACGATCAACGCGTCGTTCCCGCCGTTTTCCAGCAGCGCCTTGGCGCCGCGTTCGGCACATGCGCGGGCGATCTGCCGCCCGGTAGCGCTGCTGCCCACGTGAGCGACAACGTCGATGTCCTCAGCGCAGGCCAGTCTGGCGCCGACGGTCGCGTCACCGTCGACGATCTCCAGGACGCCGTCAGGCAGCTGCCCGGCGACCAATTCGGCGAATCGACGGCCGGTGCGTGGGCAGCGCTCACTGGGTTTGTGGACCACGGTGTTTCCGGTGACCAGCGCGGCGCCCAGCAGGCCGGCCGCCACGGCGACCGGGTCGTTCCACGGCGTGACCACCGCCACCACGCCCCGCGGCTCAGCGATCATCAAATCTGTTGCGCCCCAATTACCCTGCAAACTGCGTCCCCCGTGCAGCGGGCCCAATTCGGCGTACTGGACGAGCGTGCCGGCGCCGGCGTGCACTCCGCCTACCGCGTCTTCTTTGAGTTTCCCGGTCTCTCGCTGATTCAGCTCGGCCAACTCGTCGGCAGCCGCCCGCACGGACGCAGCTGCCGCACTCACCGCCGCGGCGCGCTCGGTTGCGGGGGTGCGCGCCCAGGCAGCCGCCGCGCCGCGAGCCCGGGCAACCGCCTCCCGGCAGGTTGCTTCGTCGGCGATCGGCACTTGAGCGACGGGGTCACCGGTGCGCGGGTCCAGCACGGTCAATTCCAAAGTTTGCGACACGAAACAAGTGTTACCCCGCGCCTAAAGGTTCGACACCAACTAACCACCGGGGGCTGACGCGTCGGCAAAAGCGGCACCGGGATTTGTGCACCGCTGGGGATAGACTTCTCAAGTCGGGGTAAATGCGCTGGACAGGAGTAATTCTCATGGTCGTCACCATCGAAGCTGACGCGAAGGCCCGAACACCTTTCGAGCAGGACGTCGTTGCCACGCAGCAGTACTTCGACAGTTCGCGTTTCGACGGCATCATCCGTCTGTTCACCGCCCGGCAGGTCGCCGAGCAGCGCGGCACCATCGCCACCGACTACACCGTGGCGCGAGAGGCGGCGAAGGCGTTCTACCAACGTCTGCGGGAGCTGTTCGCCGAAGGCAAGAGCATCACCACCTTCGGCCCCTACTCTCCGGGACAGGCCGTGACCATGAAACGGATGGGCATTGAAGGGATTTACCTCGGCGGGTGGGCGACGTCGGCAAAAGGTTCTACCACCGAGGACCCGGGGCCCGATCTGGCCAGCTATCCGCTGAGCCAGGTGCCGGAGGAGGCGGCCGGACTGGTGCGTGCCCTGTTGACCGCCGACCGCAACCAGGAATATCTGCGCCAGCGCCTGAGCGAAGCGGAACGGGCGGCCACGCCGGCGACTGATTTCCGGCCGTTCATCATCGCCGACGCCGACACCGGCCACGGCGGTGATCCGCACGTACGCAACCTGATTCGCCGGTTCGTTGAGGCCGGTGTGCCGGGCTACCACATCGAGGACCAGCGGCCGGGCACCAAAAAGTGCGGCCATCAAGGCGGCAAGGTGCTGGTTCCTTCTGACGAGCAGATCAAACGGCTCAACACCGCCCGCTTCCAGCTCGACGTGATGCGCGTTCCGGGCATCATCGTCGCGCGCACCGACGCCGAGGCCGGGAACCTGATCGACAGCCGTGCCGACGAGCGCGACCAGCCCTTCCTGCTCGGCGTGACCAATCTGAAGATTCCGTCCTACAAGTCGTGTTTCCTGGCGATGCTGCGGCGCTTCTACGAGCTGGGCGTGCACGAGCTGAACGGTCACCTGCTGTATTCGTTGCCTGACGGGGAGTACGCCACCGCCGAAGCCTGGCTCCAGCGGCACGGGGTGTCGGATCTGGTGGCCCAGGCGGCGGCAGCGTGGCGCGACAACGGGGAGGAGTCGATCGATGCCCTTTACGACAAGGTCGAATCGAAATTCGTCAAGGCGTGGGAAGACGACGCAGGTTTGGCGACGTTCGCCGAAGCGGTCGCCGAGGCACTCGAGTTCGGCGAGAGCGAGGACGAACCGGCTGCGATGAGTGCCGTCGAGTGGCGCCAGTTCGCTGAGCGTGCCTCGCTGTACTCCGCCCGTGAGAAAGCCAAGGAGTTGGGTGTCGACGCCAGTTGGGATTGTGAGCTAGCCAAGACGCCGGAAGGCTATTACCAGGTTCGCGGCGGCATCCCTTACGCCATCGCCAAATCGTTGGCCGCTGCTCCGTTTGCGGACCTGCTGTGGATGGAGACGAAAACCGCGAACCTGGCCGACGCCCGTCAGTTCGCCGACGCCGTCCACGCGCAATATCCCGGCAAGATGCTGGCCTACAACCTCTCCCCGTCGTTCAACTGGGACACCACCGGCATGACCGACGACGAGATGCGGTCGTTCCCGGTGGAATTGGGCAAGATGGGCTTCGTCTTCAACTTCATCACCTACGGCGGGCATCAGATCGACGGGCTGGCCGCCGAGGAGTTCGCCACCGCGCTGCGCGAAGACGGCATGCTCGCGCTGGCCCGATTGCAACGTCAGCTGCGCCTGGTCGAGTCGCCCTACCGCACGCCCCAGACGCTGGTCGGCGGGCCCCGCAGTGATGCCGCACTGCTGGCATCCTCCGGACGCACCGCCACCACAAAGTCGATGGGCGAAGGGTCCACGCAGCACCAGCATCTGGTACAGACGGAGGTGCCGCGCAAGCTGCTCGAGGAGTGGCTGGCGATGTGGAGCGAGCACTACCAGCTCGGCGAGAAGTTGCGGGTGCAACTACGACCGCAGCGTGCCGGCTCGGAGCTGCTCGAACTGGTCATCTTCCGGGACGGCAGTGGGGCCGAGGAGAAACTGGCCAACGTCATTTTCGCTCAGTTCCAGGACCGGCACGGCACCCGCATCCTGACCGTCCGCGACCAGAACACCTACGCTGAGCAGCTGCGCCAGAAGCGGCTGATGACCCTGATCCATCTCTGGCTGGTGCACCGGTTCAAAGCCGATTGGGTGCACTTCGTGACGCCCACCGAAGACAACCTGTATCAGACCGAGAAGATGAAGTCGCACGGCATCTTCAGCGACGTTCACCAAGAGGTCGGCGAGATCATCGTCGCCGAAGTGAATCGCCCCCGGATCGAAGAGCTGCTGGCCTCCGATCATAAGGCGCTGCAGAAGCTGATCCGTAAAGAGGCCTGACGGGGGAAACTTCGCCTGAAAGGAAAGGCAACCGTGCTCAATATGAGCACGGTTGCCCTTTCGCCTTCACGGCGGCTTAGAGACCCGCTTACGGGACGTTGACGCAGACGCCGCCGGCGCAACCACCACCACCGCCGGGGCCGCCGCCGCCGCAACCCACACCGGGAACACAGCCGGCGCCGCCGCCCGGTCCGCCGCCGCCGTTGGCACCGCCGGGTACGCCGCCACCGCCGCCGCCGGGGCCGCCGCCACCGGTCGGTCCGCCGGGTACGCCGCCACCGCCGCCACCGGGTCCGCCACCGCCGGTCGGTCCGCCGGGTTCACCGCCGCCGCCGCCGGGCCCGCCACCGCCGGGAGCCGGCGACGTCGCTGGCGGCGCCGGACTACTGGTGGTGATGGTGGTCGTACTGGTGGTGGTTGTCGGACCGCTCTTGCTGCCGTGGCCACAGCCGACCGCAAAAGCAAGCACGGCGACGAAGCCGAACAGCGCGATGGCCAATCTCGCTACAGATTTCATCAGCCCTCATCTCTCTTACCTGAACCGACTAGCTGTACCCGCGACATGCGACCACAAAACTTGGCTGCACCGGGTCGGCAATGCGCCTCTAATACCCATTGAAGCGCAGAATTCGGGGTTTTCCGAACAATGAGGATTCCATTTTAGCCGTCGGCCTGCTGCCATTGTCGTGCGTCGAAAGAATCGCTTTAAACGGGGTCGGAAATGGGGCGTTCAGGGTCGCCGTGGCAATTGTGCGCGGATCAGCGGCGCAATCATTTCCGCCATGTACTCGTGCCCCGCATCGGTGGGATGCACACCATCGGGGCCGATGAGGTCGGGCCGGTCGACGAACCAGTGCTCGGCGATCGGGTCGACGTAGGCGGCGTCGGCAGCCGCAGCCTGCTCGCCGACGATGTCGTCGACCTGCAGGACCTCGCCAGGCGGATCGGCGGTCGGCCACGGCGGCCCGATCACCAGGAGCCGGGCCGACGGAGCGATGCGGTGCGCGAGATCAAAGCTCGCCCGCGCTTTCTCGGCCAGCAACCCCGGATCGGCACCTTGGTCATTGCGGGACCCGAAGAACACCACCAGGATGTCGTTTGGGTGAACCGCGCGGGCGGTCAGGTCCTCGAACACGCTGCCGTGATCACCTACCACCGCATAACCCGCACGGCCCTCAGATGCCACGTCCGGTGCGATCTGCACGCCCTGGTGTGAAAGGGCCTGCCATGCCCGTGCGGTCCAAGCCCTCGATCCCAGGCCGCCTTCATCGGTGCCGGTGGTGTAGGAGTCACCCACTACCGCGACATGGGCTACCGGTGATCCCTGGCTCAACAGCAGCAGCGGGCTCGGCGGCGGAGAAACCGACCAGCGATCGACGACCACGCCACCGAACACAACGAGCGAGACGACGAACGTGGCCATTCGGCCCATGGCTACCTCCATTTCTCGCTGCTCTTTCGGTCCGCAAGCTGGATCGCCCGAGCGACCTCGACGTCCAGCCGTCCCGTTGACTCACCCGGGCAGAGACCATCAGCATTTATACAGCGGCTAATCCGATCATAAACAGAAGCGGTGAATCAGCCGCTGGCACAACGCCTTTGGCTCACCAAGCACCCCCATGACACCTCAGCCCGCGCGCACCGACACCGCCTTGCGCGCTGCACGTGTCTCGCGGGTCTCCCAAGACTCCAAGGCACCGTCGATCGACTGCAATCTGCCCAGCCCCGGGTCAACTGAGTACTCCGCTGGATCAAATGCGTCTCGTGCTTTCGAGGGCGCGTGCGCTCTAAGGTTTCTGACGTCAACCAGCCTGCGCATCCATCGGCGTGCCGGCTCCTCCACGAGGTGGAAGAGCGCCGCGGCGGCGGCGAACGCGCCGGCCAGCAAGCCGACCACGATCGCTTTACCGACATAACCGTGCAGGGTCAGCTCGAATTGTTGGGCGGCCCACAGCCAAGAGGTGTGCACCAACTCGTGAACCATGTACAAGCAGAACGAGACTTGGCCGCAGAAGACCATCGCCCGCGTCGACAGCAGCCACGGCAGACTGCCGGTGCCGATCGCCAGGGTCGTGACCAGAGGGACGAATAGCACGTCGACCAGGCCGCCGCTGTCCTGCACCCCGGTGACCGGATGGGCGTCCAACACATACATCAGGCCCACGATCGAGGCGACCAACAACGTCGCCGCCAAACCTGCGACAAGCCGGGCCCGGTCGGTCAGGCGCAACCGCCCGACCGCGACGCTGACCAGCGCGCCGGCAGTGAACTGCATGACGATGCGCGGCAGCCAACTCCACGGCGTGTAGAACAGGCCGCTGGTCAGCAACAGCAGCACTGGAGGCAGCGACGCGGCGAATCCCAGCCAGATCAAGCTGCGCGCTCTGGTCACCTGTGCCATCCGGAAGACGACCAACACCAGCACACTGAACAGCAGGTAGGCCAACCATTCAGCGCTGATCGACCAGGCCGGGCCGTCCCAGCTCGATCCGTCGAAGAACGGCTGAAACCACAGCTGCATCAACAGCAGTTGGCGCACGTAGCTCACCGCGGTGAGCTGACCGACGGTTTCGGACGGCACATGACCGACGTGCAGCGTGAAGATCACCCACAGTGCCGCCAGGTGGAGGGTGACCAGGTACACCGGCCAGACTCGGGCCAGCCGCAGCCAGAGGAAGTGCAGGGTGGCACGCGTCGACCAGGACCATCCCATTCGATCGAGGTAGTTCCAGGTCAACACGAAGCCGCTCAGAATGAAGAAGAGGTCGACGCCTTGCGCACCGCAGTTGAGCACCGGTGCGAGCGCGTCGCTGAAATCGGGCGCCGCCTCCTTCAGCAGCGGGCGGAAGTGAAACAGCACGACCCAGAGGGCGGCGACGATGCGAAGACCGGTGAGGGCCCTGATCTCTGCGCTGCGCACAACACTCTTTCCGGCTAGAGCCTGCGGTTCACACACGCCGCCGAGTCGGTTGACCGGGCCGGCCGCCTCCACACGGCAGCGTTGGAGAGGGTATCAGTGAATAGCCCCGACGGCGCACCGGCAACGCGGTGTCGCCGGTTACAACCCGGTAGCAACTGCCGGCGCATCGACGCACGGCGCACGGGCGCGCGGCGATCGCGGCACTGAGGGAAACGAGCCAGGGTACGCAGCGAGTGCACTCCGAAGTTGCACGGGCGCGGTCGGTGGGCCGTGAAAAAAATCCGCGGGCGTCGGTTAGCGAAAGTTTGTTCTTACCAGAGTTTTAAAAGCTGCTCCCCGGCGCCTTAAATTTGCCGGTTAGCGTTTCGGTTATTGAGGTAGTCCCTCGACCGTACCGGCGCCGGGCGCCACTTGAGAAGTGAGGCCGTTATGACCATCTCGATCGACTCAGCGGCTTCCGGGCGGCCCGCCTTCGAGTGCAACGGTGCCCAGGTGCGGGCGCAGTACCGCCACCTCGCCACCGTCGTCACCGTCAGCGGCGCACTCGACCCCGAGAACGTGGACCAGGTCAGCCGGTACAGCAGGCGCTTCATTTTGCAGGACAAGCCGTTCGTTCTGGACTTGCGCGATGTCGATTACTTCTCCGCTCAAAGTGTGACGTTGCTGCACCAAATCGACGAAGACTGCCGGATCGCCGGCTTGGAGTGGGCCTTGGTCGCGGGACCCCTGGTCAGCCGGGTGCTGCGAATCGTGGACGAAGACAACGCCTTTCCCCTCGAAGAGTCGGTGCACGCGGCGCTGCACAGCTTCGCTGACGACATCTCCGACCGTCGTCAGCTGCTGCTGCCCTTGCTGAGCAAGACCGCCTGACGCGGTTGCCCGAAACGACTGCAACGCAGAATTGTCGCTGCACGTCGCCGGTTTTCGAACGAGGGTGCTCATTCTTCAGTCGCTGATACCGCTTGCCGGCAGGCAGACTGGCAAGCGTGGAAACCCTCGAATACGCGCCCGGCCGGTTGGTTGACCTTCTCGGTGACTTCAGCGGGCGCATTGTTTTGATGTGGCACGGCCAGCAGTCCAACGCACGCGCCGCCATGCGGCCGCTGGCCGCCTTGGTCGCCGAACATGGTTTGGGAGTGGTGCTGCCGGACTGGGATTCCCACAGCACCGACGGGGGACGCGGTGACCTGCTGAGCTCCGTGCGCTACGTGACCAAACAGGTCAAGCCCTCCGACGGTGTGGTGGTGGTCGGCTGGTCGCTGGGCGGCTTGGCGGCGGCGGGATTGACGCTGCACGCCCGCGAGCACCGAATCGACTTGCTGCACACCGTCTGCCTGGCCGGTGCGTTCGTCGCTGCCGACCCGATCTCGGGTGAAGCCCTGGAGAAAGCCTTGGCCGGCACCCCGCGAAAGACACCTTTCACCCTGCTGCACGGTGTGGCCGACGAAGTCCTACCGGTCGAAGTGAGCCGGTCTTTCGCCGCAACCCTGCAGCGCAACGACTGGCCCGTCACGATCGTCGAGCTGGCCGCGGACCACGGCTCGATCGCCGGCGCCACCTACGACTCCGCGGCCGATCGCTACGCGCCCGCCACCGACTTCGAAACGTTGGCCGTCGCATCGGATGTAGCGCGGCGAATTGCCGGCGCGGCCCGCCGCTGACGTTTACTGCGTCGGCTCGCGCTCGTCGTCGTCCTGCTCCTCAGGCTCAAAGCCCACGTCGAGGCGTTGCTCGGGTCGTCGAGTTTCGGAGCGAAGCTTTTCGTTGTAAAACAACTTGTCCCCTTCGATGAGGGGCGGCTGGACGATGCTGCGCGGCCACATCCGTTTGGCTCGGACCACGTCGGCTTCGATGGCATAGATGATCAACGTCGCCTGCAGCGCCAGCCAGGACAACAGGCCGATCACCACGCCGAAGAACCCCGCGACGGCTTGGGCATGGCGCAACTGGTGCGCGACGATCACCCCGGCCAGGTTCAGCAGAACCTGCCATCCGATGGCGCTGATCGCCGCGCCGGGCAGCATCGCCCGGGTCGGGACTGTGCCAGCCACCGCCACCCGAAAAAGCGCCAGGAAGAAGCCGAAACCGAGCACCGTTCCAACGATGATGCTGACGGCTCGCGCCGGCAGCCCGTGCAAGCCCCACTTCTCCGCCGCACCGGCCGCCGTGCCGGCGGCGCCGGTCACCACCACGATCAGCGCCAGCACCAGCAGCCCTGCGATGGTGCGGGCGTATCTGGGTCCAAAGCCGGGCCAGTCGACTTTCGGGACGGCCCACACCGTGTTCAGCGCATTCTGTAGCCCGTTGGCGAAGCCGCGCGCGCCGTACAGCGCGCCGAGCACACCGACTGTCAACGACACCGTCGTGTGACCGAAGCTCGCCACCGCGAGCTGTTGGTGAAGTTGACCTCCGATGATCGGGAACTCGGCGAAGGCGGAGTTCAACAGGCGCTGCTCGAGTTTGGGATGCGTCCGCAGTACCGCGCCGAGCACAGCGGTCAACGCCAGCAGCAGCGGGAAGGTGGCAACGAACGAGTAATACGCGAGCAGCGACACCAGGTTGCCGCCTTGATCGTCACCGAACTTCTTGATCACCGCGATCGGGAAACCCACCACCGGATGTCGTTGTTGCCACGCATCGAAGCCGCGGGCAGCACGCTCAATCGGATTCACAGATACCCCCGCGCGGTTGTGGGTCGGATGCCTACATTCTGACGACTTCTGGCCCGGGGTGTGGCATCTGCGCGCCCGAAGGCGCGTGCCGGTGTCGGGGCTGCCCGGTAGGCTGCTGTCTCATGACGGGCAGAAAAGCGACGTTCGCCAAGTCGTGGCTTGCCGCAATCGGCGTGCTCGTCGGCTGTGCGGCTGCGCTCGGTACCGCCGGCGCGGACCCGTCCGCGCCCCCTCCCCCGCCCGGTCCTGCGCCGGGGCCTGCGCCTAAAGCGGTGATGGACCACGACGGCACCTTCAAGATCGGCACTGATATAGCGGCCGGGACGTACAGCTCAGCCGGACCAGTGGCCGGAAAAACCTGCTACTGGAAGAGGGTGGGCGGTCCCAGCGGCACCGAGACCGTCGACAACGCCATCAGCAAGAAGCCGCAGCTCGTGCAGATCGATCCGGGCGACAAGGTGTTCAAGACCGACGGCTGCCAGCCGTGGCAGATGACGGATCCGGCGAATGCCCCGGCGGATGTCTCACCCTCGGCCGCCGAAGCGCAGCTGCGCGGAAATCTCAATGACTTGAACGGGCGCGCCGGTCAGGCCGGCGTGCCACCGCTGCCTGCGCCCTAACGGTTTTCGAGCGGGCCCGGTTGAGTTCCGCTTTTGCCTCGCGCACCAGGTCTGCGGCATCCCGGCTGGCTTGCTGGGCCTCGCCGTAACCGTGTTCGGCGACCCCTAGCTCACGCTCTGCGGTGTAAAGGCGCTGGCGGACGCGCTCCAGCTCCGATCGGGCTTCGGCCAACCCGGCCCGCCGCGCCGAGCATGCTGCGTCGGCTTCTGATTTGGCTCGCTCGGCGATTGCGAGAGCCGCTTCTAGGTGCTCCTGGTGTTCTCGCGCGGCCCGCAACTGGTTTTCCCGCTTCTGGACTGCGGAGTGTCTCTCAGCCGTAGCGGCCTCGGCGTCTGTCTTCTTCGGAGCGGGTTTGGCACTCGCCCGCCCCGGTGGGCTGTTGCGCTTGGCGCTGCGGGCGCCGGTCGGCGCGGCGTCGCCGAACGCGCCGAAACCCGACCAACGCTCCGGTCTGGTCAGCCGCCCCAGTGCCGCTCTGACATCGGGGTCGGCGATCGCGGCCTGCAAGGTGGCACCGACGTCGTCGCGGATCGCTCCCGAGGGGTTGCTCAGACCGGCTGCCTCGAACGCCGCCCGGGTCAGCTCCTCGATCAGTTTGCGCTGCTCTGCGGACAAGTCGCGGATTTGATCACCGTCCATCGCCGCGTGAGCGGCCCGTAAGCGGTCGCCGAGGTCGGCGAGGCGCTGCCTGGCGTCCCGGCATCCGATCACGAGGCGGTTGACGACCCAGGCAGCCATTGTCGGCCTGTTCGCGACGGAGATGCGCCGGGCCGCGTCGCGGTCACCGCGCCGCTTGGCCGCGGAGCTCAACTTGGTACGCAACGCAATGAAGGCGTCGGGTTTCGCCCAGTAAAGCTCGTCGAGTTCATCGAGGTCACTGCCGGCCATGACAACTGATCACGGTAGGAGAGGCTCTGAAGGCGTCCGCCTGACTACACGTAAGCCACGACCACCGACAGCACCGCCACGCACAGCGCCCCGATGCCGATCAGCAACAACAGCGAGCCGGCCGCCGCCAATTTGTCTTCATGACTGGCCTCTTGACCGGACAGCAGCCGGACGTTGGTGGGCAAGTGACGAAGCACTCCGCCCCAGGACGTCCGCGATGTGGCCCGCTTGACGCCGGTGGGGTCGTCCTCGGTGCGCTGATGCGGTGCGGCGCCGGTGCCATTGGCAAACAGGATGAACCCCACCGCCAACAAGATCAGGCCCACGATGAGAAGCACCACGGCGAGCGCGATCATCGGGTCTCCTTTTGCAGGCGGGTAATCCAGCGTTGCCCGGACGGCGTGTCCCTAAACGTCGAAGCCGCCGTCGCGGCCCCGACATTGCCGGAAGACGAGCCCCGCTCGGGCTCGCTGTTTTCTCAGCAGGCCATCCTTCGGGCTGGAGAACGCCTGTGAGACAGCCGGTCTCAGCACAGCGCTACACCGGTGCGATGATGTCTGTGCTGTAGGACTCAGCCGGACTCTGGGAATGCTCGTTCGGGCGCTGCACGGTTACCCACGCACCCGTGGTGCCCGGGCGAATGCTGTCCTGCACGGTCACGGTGCCCGAACCGGCGCCGTCGGTGTTCAAGCTGCCGACCGCCACGCCCGGATCACCCGGGCCGCAGGTGGCAGAAGATGGCCGCGGCATCTGGATGAGCACGACGTCGTAATGGGTGTCGGGCGTTGCGTAGCTCATTGTCACGTTCGCAAAAACGCCCGACCCGGCGTGGCCGATGAAGGCGAGTGCTACGCCGTACCCGGACGCCGGCACCGGGTAATTGGGGCTGAAGTCGCAGCCCCGGTTGAGCTGCCGAAGGGCGACTCTGGTAGCGCCGGCCGCATCGGGTGCCGCCAACATTGTCATCGGGACCGTCGAGAGGCAGACCGCAGCAGCAAACTTCACCGACAATGCCGTCTTGAACACCAGCGCCACCTACCGTCAACGGGGTACAGCGCTAACCCTAACGCATAGAATCGTTTTCGGATCACCTAACTTGGGTACGAAAAGCAGGCTTCGGCGGAAATCACGGATTCGATGGGCGGAAAGTGGTAACGAGTCGTGCCGGTAATCGATAGGGGCAAGGACGTCGCGGCTTCGGGCGAGTCCGACACCGAGGGCGCTGCTCTCGGCAAGCGGGGAATCCGGCGTCGACGAGTTCGTTACGGTTTGCTGGCCATGTTGGTGCTCGTCGCGATCATCGCGGTGGTGCAGCTTGCCACGTCGCCAGGGTGCGCGAACGGCAACTGCACTCGCTCGGCTACCGGGCGGCAGGCGAACACACCGGCTCAGGTGGCGATCACACCGGCTCCCGATGCGAAAAATGTCCAACCCCTCGCGCACGTCTTGATCACCGCCAAAACCGGGACGTTGACCGATGTGCGGATGGTCAACGATCAAGGCCACCCGGTCGACGGCATCATGACGCCGGACAACACCGTGTGGAAACCCACAGTGCCGCTGGGCTACGGCCGGACTTACACACTGACAGTCACCAGTCGTGGACCGAGCGGCATTCCGGCCACTCGAGTGTCGTCGTTTTCGACGCTGCAACCACCCAACCAAACCAAGGTTTCTTTCACCACCACCTCCGAGGCCGCCCTGCAGGACGGCGGCACCTACGGAGTAGGCACCGTGATCGTCGCGCACTTCGACGAGCAAGTCGGGGACCGTGCCGCCGCGGAACGGCAACTGGTGGTGACCACCGACCCTTCCGTGCCGGGGTCGTGGTTCTGGGTCGACGACCAGAACGTGCACTGGCGGCCGGAGCACTACTGGGCGCCCGGCACCACCGTCACCGCCGAAGCCAAGATCTACGGCATTTCCGTCGGCAACGGCCTGTTCGGGCAGGAAGACACCCGGGTGTCGTTCCGGATCGGCGACGCCCACGTGTCGATCGCCGACGACGCCACCAAACAAGTCAGTGTGTTCAACAACGGCGCCCTGGTCCGCACCATGCCCACCTCCATGGGGATGGGCGGCACCCAGACCATCGGCGGCCAGACGTTGTCGTTCTGGACGCCGCCGGGCGTCTACACCGTGCTCGACAAGGGCAATCCGGTGATCATGGATTCCTCGACGTTCGGATTGCCGAAGAACTCGCGGCTGGGCTACCGGGAGACCATCAACTACGCCACCCGCATCAGCACCGACGGAATCTACCTTCATGAATTGGATTCGACGGTGTGGGCCCAGGGTCACACCGATACCTCGCACGGCTGCCTGAACCTCAACGGAGACAACGCGAAATGGTTTTACGACTTCTCCCAGCCGGGTGACGTCGTGGAGATCCGCAACACCGGTGGTCCCCCGCTGCAACTGGCTCAGAACGGCGACTGGACGCTGCCCTGGGCGCAGTGGACGCAGGGCAGCGCGCTCAAGCCCTCCCATTGAGGTCCGGCTGCTAGACGCCTCCACGGCTACCTCCGAGACGAACCGCCAGCCGAGTTCGAAGCCATCTTCTACGCTACGACACGGACCGACCAAGCCCTGGCCGAAATCAGATAGCGACAGTCTCCATCAGAGCCAGGACGTTCACTGGTCGATCAGTTCGGGATTGGGAGCGGCCGGTGATCACTTTAGACCGCTTGGTGAACGTGCTGGGTGGTTATGGGGTCCGTCTGCGTTGGTCTTCGCTGCCCAGGTCGACTGAGCTGCGCAGCGTGGCGATCCACGAGGCCGCCGCCGATCGGCCGGTGCTGGGCGATGTGCTGCTGGCGATTGGTGCCGGCTCGCTTGGGGAAGCGGTGAGGTGGGCGGAGTCGGCGCGTGCGGTCGTGGTGTTGGTGCGCGACGATGACGAGCCGATAACGTTCGACGCTGACACCGAGGCTGCTGGCGCGGTGATGGTGGTCGACCACACGATGTCATGGAGTGAGTTGGCTGCGGTGGTTTACGGGCTGGTGTTGGAGGGCCGCGAGACTGAATCCGGTCGCGGTCCCACCGATTTGTTCGCGCTGGCTGACAGCTTGGCGGATGCAATCGGCGGCGCAGTGGTCATCCATGATCCGTTGTTGCGGGTGTTGGCGTATTCACGGCTGCAGCAGCACGCTGACCCGGCGCGGGTAGAGACAATCCTGGAACGGCAGACACCGGAGCAGCTGCGAGAATTCTTCGACGCCCGTGGGGTATTCGCGCACCTGGAAAGCTCCGATGATCCGCTGTTTGTCGCCGAAGACGCCGAAAACCGCGTGACCGGCCGCATGGTGGTGGCGGTGCGCTCGGGACGAGAACTTCTTGGGTCGGTATGGGTCGCGTGTTCGGCGCCATTGGACGGGGTCGCACGCACCGCCTTAGCTGATGGTGCACACACGGTGGCCCTGCACCTACTGCGGTCACGAGCCAGCGCTGATCTTGAGCGTCAGGTCGAATCCGAACTGGTGATCCGGTTGCTGGAGGGCAGCGCTGATGCGGCCACATTGGCCAGTAGGCTGGGTCTGGCGAGCGGCTCGCTGCGGGTGATCGCGCTGCATGCGAATGTCGGCGCCGATAGAGACGCTGCTTTGCTCTTGGCTTTCGAGCGCGCCACGACCGGGTTCGGCTGGTCACGGCCTGGGCGCAGCGCATTGGCGGGCAACACTGTCTACACCTTGATCCCCGGTGAACAGCCAGCGACGGCGCGGCGTTGGATCACCGGTTTGCGCGCGGCCCTTCCCGAAGGGGTGACGGTGATTGCCGGCATCAGCGGGCCAGCCGAGGTGGCCGACCTGGCCGTCGCGCGCCGGGAGGCCGACGAGTGCCTGGCGCTGGATGAAATATCGCCGCGCGCCATGCCTCGGGCCTACGACGAGTCGTGGGATGACATTCTTCTGCAGCGGTTGCGCACCGCGGCGCGTTCAGGCCGGTCCCCAAATCGTGGACCGGTGGCTGAGCTGCGCTGCCATGACCGCGCCAACGCCACCGACTATGTTCCGACGCTGCGGGCTTGGCTGGAGGCCCAGGGCGACCCGGCCGGGGCGGGCGAGCGGTTAGGCGTACACGAGAACACTGTGCGTTACCGGCTGCGCAAGATGGCCGAGGTAACCGACCTGCCTTTGGACGACCCCAGAAAGCGGCTGGCCATGATGATCGAACTCGCGGCCACCGAGACCGATTGATCTTCCGCGCTGTCGAACCCCCACAAAGCACGGCGGTGGCGTTGTCTGACTGGGGCAAAGCTTGCGGCGGTCATCCATACCACCATGAAGGTCATCTACCGATAGCCGGGTTTGAGGTGAGCGATGGTCGCTGGGGCGACCAGCCGGTGTCTGCGCGACCAGAGCGCCCGCCTTTCGACGTCGCAGACCTCATGGCGACTCTCCGGCAAGCAAAAAGTGACGACCCAGCCCCTCAACCGGATCAAGGCCTACCGACCACTGATTTGGAGGACAACGCCGCGATGGGCGCCTTCACTGTGCACGTCTCACGGCTACTGTTTGTGCGGCTGTTCGGCGGTAACCCACTGGTTCGCGCCAGCGATCGGGTCGATGCACTGGTTTTGGTGTTGGCCGTCGTGATGTTGGTGCTGGCCGCGCCGATCGCTGCTGCGGTGGGCACTGCGGTCCATAGTTCGCGCAGCCACCTCTATGTCGAGCAGGCCCAGAATCGCCACATCGTCACCGCGACGGTCACCGGTGACAGTGACGCCCGCCAGAACCTTTTCCGTCCGACAGTCACCGCGCCCGCGCGATGGTTCGCGGCCGGGACCGAACACACCGGCGCTGTCACTGCACAGCGGACACTCAAAATTGGCGACAGCATTGATATTTGGGTGGGCCCGGACGGTTCCCGAGTCGGCAAACCGGCTAAATCCGCCGCGGAGGAGGCGGTGGCGACCGCACTAGCGATCTGGCTAGGCGTGGCCATCGCCGCCGCGGCCCTGTTCGCAGCCAGCCGGGCAGCACTTCTCCGGAAAAGCCGTACGCGATGGCTCCATGACTTCGACACGCTGGTCGCCGAAGGCGACGGATGCACCGGCCAGCCCTGAAACCACGGCCCCGCTCAACATGAGTCGGTCGCCTGAGGCGCAGTGGCGTCGGGACCGCCGTTCAAGCGCACCGCCCGAATTCGCGCGGCCATTCGTGCTTCCTCGCCGAAACGGATTGGGGCAACGAGGATCTGGGATGTCGGCGGAAGCCGGACCAGCGACGTTGTCGGAAGGCGACAACACGTCACCGCGGCCTTGTCGGTTTTTGGCAAACCCAGCAGTGCCCGTCCGCGCCATCATGGGAAGTACCAAGTTCAGTTGCGGAGGTATGTGATGGTCGGCGGCAGTGGATTGACGGCGCAGCCGAGTTCGATCCGGTGCGCAACAACGGCCGCCAACAACTCCCGATAGCTGCGGGTCCAAATCCCGGCGAACTTCGCCCGCCCAGGGCCCCCGAGTCATCAGGGGCGGTTGCCTTTTGCTTCGGCCCGCCCCTGATGACATCCTCCGATACGAAAGGACCAATTCAAATGGCCTGCACCGAACGCGTCCGAATGACACGACACGACTACACCCGACTGCACAACATACTTGCAGCTCTGCGCTCGCGGCCCAGCATCGATGTGACGGACGACTTCGAGGAGTCCAACGCGAATCCCGTCGCGCACCACTCGGCGCGACGGGCACGCATGCGCGAGATCGAGGATCTGCTGACCAACCCCGTCATCGATGAGGCCGCCGAAAACGGCATCGCCGAACCGGGCAAGGTGCTCACCATCCGCTACGACGCCACCGGGAAAACCGAAACGTTCCTGCTCGGCAGGCGCTTCGCCAACCCCGCCGAGATCGACTTCTACTCGACGCTGTCGCCGCTGGGCCACGCGATCGCCGGCGCACGTCCCGGCGAACAACGCATCTATTCAATCCCGAATGAGAGAGGCGTGCTCGTGACACTGCTAGAGGCCGTGCCCTACGAACAGTACGTCGCGGAAAGTGCTTGACCATAGTCTGCTGGCCGACCGGCTAAGCGATTACGTCAACGACCTGGCCGGCTCTGGGCCGCCTCTAATCGTCGACCTTCGTGGTGTGGTTTTCGGCGGGGTCGGCTTTCGAGGATTGGTCAGCATCGCTCAGAAGCGCCAGCGGATAGGTCTGCGATCGGTGGGTGACCAACGAGGCTGTCGATCAACTGTCGCGTATCACGGACAAGTACTATCGACTTCCCACGGCGGCTTTCCCGGGTGAAAACCATGCCGGTTCGCAGCGGTTAGGTGAGCCAGCATCCGGCGCAATTGACGCGGCACATGTTCCGGCACATCGACATACGTCGCTTGCATGGCGTGCGCTATGCGTCGAATCTTGCACGGTGAGGAGCCCCGAGGGCCGAGGGTGGTCGCATGCTGTTCCCCGGTCGTATGTAGTCGATTTCGAGGAGCGGCGCCTTTGCGTGGCGACCCCACAGCGAAGCGCCCAGGCAACTGAGGAGGAGATGTCATGACCACACGCAACATCCAGGTGCGCCGCATCTACGACGAACCTGCGCCGACGGACGGAACCCGTGTACTGGTCGACCGGCTTTGGCCGCGCGGTGTCACTAAAGCGCGAGCCCACCTGGATCGATGGTGCAAGCAGATCGCTCCGTCGACCGAACTGCGCAAGTGGTATCGCCACGATCCAGCGCGATTCGCGGAGTTCACCCGCCGCTACCGCGCGGAACTCACCGACACCGAGCGCGCTGCGGCGTTCGAGGATCTGCGTGAACTGGCCCAGCGCAGCACGCTGACGTTGCTCACCGCCACCACCGACGTCAACTGCAGTGAAGCCGCCGTTCTCGCCGACCTCTTGGCGTGACGGACATCCATCGCCTGAGTAGCGGTGAGTGTCACCCAGCCGGTGACACCGGAAAACCACAAGTCGTCGCGGCTAGCAGCAGATCACTGCAGTGCAGGCGGACACGTTGCGGGACCGCCCGCCGAACGCGCGTGCCCGCGATGATGCCGAACGTCACGTCGTTCCTGCAACTGCTGTGGGTGGAGACTCACCGCGACGAGGGAGTGCGCTCGGGGCGATCGAGCGGCGCTTTTAGGGCAGTGGAGCCGACCCGTGCACCGCGGTCCCCCCGCCAGCGGCGTTGCCAACAGTGAACACGCCGCCTGACTGCTGGGCACGCCGCCGCAGATTGGCCAGGCCGCTTTCGGTGACAGGGCCGGTGATGCCGCGGCCGTTATCGACCACATCAAAACAAAGCTCATCTTCGGCTTTCACGCTGACGGACACCTCGGTTGCGTCTACAGCCGCCCGACGATCAGCCGGTGCTCACTGTGCGTGGCGTGCGGTGCTGGCCGCCGCGATTAGGTGCCGGTAGAACTGGATTCCGGGCCGTAGCGCGCAGATGTCGAGATTCTCGTCGGCGCCGTGGATCGACCGGACTTGCTCGGCGGATATCCCGAAGGGCATGAAACGGTAGATGTTTCGGCTGATTTTCGCGAAGTGCCGGGAATCGCTGGCTTGGACCATCACGTACGGGACGGGCAACGCGTCCGGGTAGGACACCCCGAGCGCTGCTTTGACCCGTTCGTAAGCGGCGCCGCTGGTCGGCGAACTGGGTACCGGGTCGGTGCCGTGCAGGACGTCGACCGTCACGCCGGTGCCGCGCACGATCTTCGTCAGGTGGTCCCGGGTCGCAGCCACCGTGCTGCCCGGCACTATCCGGACGTTGAGCGTTGCCGTCGCCTCCTGCGCCAACACGTTCGCCGCCGGGCTGCCGGACAACGTGGTGACCGCCACGGTCGTGCGGGCGAGTGCAGCTACCGGACCACCCAACCTGGTTAACAACCGCGGAATCACCGGTTGGGTGATACGCGCTGCGACGACGGGCGCCAGCCACTTCGGCATTCGAGCCGCCAATGTCCGGACCATGTCGGTGATCACCGGGTGGGTTCGAGACTGGGAACGGGTTGCGGTCCAGTCGAACGATCGCGCGTGCCAACTGAGCCGCCGCGCCGTTCTGCTCCGGCGCGGAAGCGTGGCCGGCGTGGTCGCGGGCAGTGAGCCGGAAGTTCGCCACTCCCTTTTCAGCGACGCCGATCATCGCCAGGTCGCCCGACACCGCCGGAATCATCCCGGAGACGATCGCACCGCCCTCGTCCACCACGAGGTCCGGACGCACCCCTCGGCTCTGCAGCAGGTCAGCGACGACGGTGGTATGTGAACCGCCGATCTCCTCGTCGTCACCGAACGACAGGTAGACGTCCCCGTCCGGGGTGATGCCCTCGGCGAGCAGGCTTTCGACGGCTTCCAGGATCGCGAAAAGCGGACCTTTGTTGTCCAGGCAACCACGGCCGTAGATCTTTCCTTCGCCGATCTCACCGCCGAACGGGGCGCGACTCCAGTCCTGCCCGCTCACCGGCACGACGTCGTAGTGCGCCAACAGCAGTGTCGACGGACCGCCGGACCCGCGCCAACGAAACAGCAGGCAACCACCGGCGACCAGTTCGTGATCCAATCGGTCATGAGTCAGCGGATACATCTCTGACAGCAGCGCCCGGAACCGGGCGAACGCCGCGTCGTCGCGATTGGTGCGCAGCGACACCGTAGGTACGCGGATGAGTCGGGCAAGCCGTTCGGCAAGGACCGCGGCCACCGCCACGGTCGACGCGTCAGTGTCTCGGCGCATCACATCATGCTGCCGCAAACCCGGCGTTCAGGCCGGAAGGTGCGGCGGCAACAGCGGCGCCAACACTGCGGGGCAATACTGGCCGATCGCGATCAGCGCGAAGCGGCCGGAGTTGTCCGTTGACATGCCGGTGTTGTCGGCGACGCTGGAAACCACCGAGTCGAAGGACTGCTGCGAGCCGACCAGCATCGGACAGATCGAGTGGCCGAGCGCGACGGTGCTCGCGGGTGCGCTTAAGGGAATGTCGGCGTTGCTCAATGCCGCAAGGAACGAGTTGTCGATCAGGTCGGCATGTGCCGGCGCCGCCAAAACCACGGCAAGCACGAGTGCACCGGCCGGCGCCGCACGAGGCACTCGAATCACCGGGACCACACTGCTCACCCGAGGTCACGACGACAACACGGGCTGATCACTGTTTACCCACGATGCCGCGCGCCCAGTTGCGTCCGAGCAGCCGGTCAGTTGAGCCCATCGAGGCCATAGAAACGCCGTGCGTTCAAGCCCCCGATCTTCGCACGCACGTCGTCGCTGATATCAGCGCGGGTACGTAAGTGCTTGGTGCTGTGCGGCCACTCGCCGTCCCAATGCGGGTAGTCACTGGCGAACATGATGAAGTCGGCGCCGAGCACATCGATCACTCCAGGCAGGATCGGTTCCTCCGGCTCGCAGGTCACCCAGATGTTACCGGCGTGCAGGTACTCCTCCGGTTCGCGCTGCCAGCCACCGGCGATCCAGTCGCCGCGCTTCTCGAAATGCTCATGCAACCGGTCGATGAAGAACGGAACCCAGCCGACGCCGGCCTCCAGAAAAGCGACGCGCAAACCGGGATGGCGGTCGAAGACGCCGCCCGAAACCAGCGCGGTCATCGCGGTCATCTGGTCGAACGGGAAGCTGACGCAGTGCACCTGGATGTAATTGGTGAACCGGTCGACACCGATCTTCGGTAAGTGGATACCGGGCGCGCCATGTACCCCGAGCGGCATCTGCAATTCGACCGCCGCCGCGTAGAACGGGTCGAGGTCAGGGTGGTCGAGGTTACGCGTCTTCAGCGCCGGCGGGACGAGAGTGGCGACCAGTCCTAGGTCGTTGGCTTCGCGCATCACGTCGATCGCCACCTGACCGTGCTCGACGGGGGTCACGGCGACGCCGCGCAGTCGCCCGCCCGCTGAAGCGCAGAAGTCGGCGATCCACTGGTTGTAGAGCCGCGCGAAGCCCGCGGCAAGTTCCGGCTCCTCGATGCTCGGCACGCACAACCCCAGGCTCGGGTAGAGCACCATCGTGTCGATGTGGTCGCGGTCGGCGTCTCCCAAGACGCCCGCGGCCGACCGGCAATTGATGCCCGGCGCGGAACTGAATCCGTGCTCGGACGGGCAACCGGCGCCGGGCCCGTGCTCTTCGGGGTACGTGCGGCCTTCGATGATCAGACCGGGCTTGCCTTCAGCACTGAGCGAGATCCGATCCGGCCAGCGCTGCATGGCCTCAATCGCCAGTGCGGGGCTCTCCGCAACGTGCCCATCGGCGTCGATGATCTGCATGGTGACTCCACTGCGAGCTCTGCTGCCGCTGGAAACCCTAACCGCATTGACGACCGCCGTGAGTGCGATCGCAGACATTGAAACGAACAGGCGCACGTCACCGGCAAACTCACCCTGCTCACCGGAGCGTGCGTGCCAGACTCTTGACATGGTGGTTGCGATTGCACGTCCCAAACTGGAAGGCAAGATTGCCGTCGGTGATGACCGGCAACTCGGGTTCGCCGAATTCGGCGATCCGCAGGGACGTGCAGTGTTCTGGTTGCACGGCACCCCGGGCGCACGCCGGCAGATTCCTACGGAGGCCCGAGTTTTCGCCGAAGACCACCACATTCGACTGATCGGAATTGACCGACCCGGGATCGGCTCGTCGACGCCCTTCCAGTACGACACTGTGGTCGCATTCGCCGACGACCTGCGCACGGTGGCCGACACCCTGGGCGTCGACAAGATGGCCGTCGTCGGACTGTCCGGCGGCGGGCCTTACACCCTGGGGTGTGCGGCGGCCATGCCCGATCGCGTGGTGGCAGTGGGCGTGCTTGGCGGGGTGGCGCCCACTCGCGGCGCCGACGCGATCGGGGGCGGGGCGCTGGCTCTCGGACCTTACGTCGCACCGCTGCTGGAGCGCGTCGGGTGGCCGATCCGGCTGGCCGCCGTCGCGTTCATCTGGACGATCCGGCCGTTCGCTGAACCTGCGCTGTCCCTGTACGCGCGGTTATCGCCGGAGGCCGACCGGCGCCTGCTGGTGCGGCCCGAATTCAAAGCGATGTTCCTCGACGATCTGCTCAACGGCAGCCGCAAGCAACTGGCCGCGCCGTTCGCCGACGTCGTCGTCTTCTCCCGAGACTGGGGATTCCGGCTCGAGCAGGTGAAAGTGCCGGTGCACTGGTGGCACGGCGACCGCGATCACATCGTGCCGTTCAGCCACGGTGAGCACGTCGTCGCCCGGTTACCGGACGCCGAGTTGCACCGCATTCCCGGTGAAAGCCACATGGCCGGACTGGGCCGTGCCGAGGAGATTTTGCGCAGGATCGTCGAGGTCTGGGACAGCGCGGACAAGTAGCGTGTCGCTGCGTGGCGCACAGACAGCGGCTTTCTGCTGACCAGCGGCTAGTTTCTGATCAGCCGGTCGCTGCGGAATCCCGGGTGACCGCGGGCTGATCCACACCGCTCAGTGCGCGTCGCAGCAGGTGCAGCGCGACCGTCGTCGAACGGTCACGCACGTCGGCCCGGTTCCCGGGCAGCAACGCGGTGCGGGTCAGGGTGCGGCCACCGGCCAACCTGACGCTGAAGCACACCGTGCCGACCGGCTTGTCCGGGGTGCCCCCGCCCGGACCGGCGATGCCGGTGGTGGCGACGGCCGTGTCCGCGCCGAAGCGGCGCAGCGCACCGTCGGCCATCGCCTCGGCGACCGGTTCCGACACCGCTCCGTGGGTCTCGATCAAGCTCGGATCGACTCCGAGCAACTCTGCTTTGGCCTCGTTGGCGTAGGCGACCACACCACCGGCCACATACGACGACGACCCGGCCTGGTCGGTCAGCCGGGCCGCCACCAGCCCGGCGGTGCACGACTCGGCTGTGGCTATTCGCCGGCCGGCCAGCAGCCGCGCCACCTGCTCGTCGACGGAAGAGCCGTCCTCGGAGAACAGCCGATGCCCGTGCCGCTCGCGCAGCAGCGCCACCAGTTGCCGGTACACCGCGGCTGCCGGTGGCTCATACCGGGTGACCATCTCCACCTCGCCGCGGCGCAGGCAGGTGGTGATTTCCAGGGCGTCGAAGCCGGGCACCTGCTGCTGGGCATCGCGCAACGTCTCGGCCAGCCCCGACTCGGGCAAACCGAACATCCGCATGGTTTCCTGGCGGTAGGTGGTACGGCCGGCGATCGCCTCCTGCACTGCCGCGGTGCCGACCACCGTTGACCACATCGGTTGCAGCTCACGCGGCGGCCCCGGCAGCACGACGACGGTCGGCTTGCCGGGCACCACCACCCCGGGAGCGGTGCCCACCGGGTCGATCACGTGCGCCCCGGCCGGGACCATCGCCTGCTTGCGGTTCGCCGCGCGCACCGACTCCAGGTCCTGCTCGCTGAATGCCGGGCGCAGCCGTGCCAGGATCCCGGCGATCTTGGCTTCCAGCTGATCGTCGAGGATGAGTTCGCGACCGCAGAAACGGGCCACGACCTGCACCGTCATGTCATCGGCGGTCGGGCCCAGCCCGCCGCTGGTGACGATCAGGTCCACGCCTTCACCGGCCAGGAAACGCAGTTGCGCGGCGATGTCGCCGTCCCGGTCACCGCAGATGGTGATGTGCGCCAACTCCACGCCCAACTCCAGCAGCCGATCGGCGAGCCACGGCCCGTTGCGGTCCTGCACCCGCCCGGTCAGAACCTCGGTGCCGGTGACGACGATGCCTGCGCGCGCGCTCACCGGTATGAGATTACGCATCTGATGTGTTGCACTAGCCTGTGACAGTGGCGCAGACTCCGCGCACCCGCTATGCGGAGTGGGGCGAGATCGATATCGCCTACCAGGTGTTCGGCGACGGACCGGTTGACCTGTTGGTGCTGCCGGGGCCGTCCATCCCGATCGACAGCATCGACGCCGAGCCGTCGATGTACCGCTTTCACCGCAGGCTGGCATCGTTTTCCCGGGTGATCCGTTACGACCAGCGCGGGATCGGGCTGTCGTCGCGGGTCCCGTCAATCGATGCCATCGGGCCGCGCTACTGGGCCCAGGACGCCATCGCGGTGATGGACGCCGTCGGCAGCGAGCAAGCGACCGTTCTGGCGCCGGGTTTCACCTCGATGACCGGGGTGATCCTGGCCGCCGAGTACCCCGAACGGGTGCGCAGTCTGGTGATCGTCAACGGTGCCGCGCGCACTCTGCGGGCGCCCGACTACCCGATCGGCGCCGAGATCGCCGACACCGATCCCTACACCACCGTGGCGATCGAACCGGACGCGGTCGAGCAGGGTTTCGATATTCTGCGCATCATTGCCCCCAGCGTCGCCGACGACGCCGCATTCCGCGCCTGGTGGGACATGGCCGGGAACCGGGCAGCCTCGCCGAGCATGGCTCGCGCGATCATCAACACGGTCCGGCGCTCTGACGTCCGCGACCGACTCGCGTGCGTGACGGCGCCGACGCTCGTCCTGCACCGCCATAACCAGAACTTCAGCCCGGCGGCCCACGGCCGCTACCTCGCCGACCATATCGCCGGATCACGCTTCGTCGAGCTGGCCGGTACGGACAGTCTTTACTGGGTGGGCGACACCGAGCCGATGCTCGACGAGATCGAGGAGTTCGTCACCGGCGTCCGGGCTTTCCGCGGCGAACGGGTGCTGACCACCGTCGTGTTCACCGACATCGTCGGGTCGACGGAGCGGGCAGCCGTGCTCGGTGACGGCCGGTGGCGCGACCTGCTCGACAACCACGACACCGCCGTCCGACACGAGTTGGAGCGGTTCGGCGGCCGGGAAGTCAACACCGCCGGCGACGGATTCGTCGCGACGTTCACCAGCCCCAGCGCGGCGATCGGCTGTGCCGATGCGATCGTCGAGGCGGTTCGAGTCCTGGGTATCGAGGTGCGCGTCGGTATCCATGCGGGTGAGGTGGAGGTCCGCGGAGCTTCGAAAAAAGACGTGGCCGGTATGGCCGTGCACATCGGCGCGCGGGTGGCGGGATTGGCCCGGCCCAGCGAAGTGCTGGTGTCGTCGACGGTGCGAGACATCGTGACCGGCTCGCGGTACCGGTTCGCCGACGGTGGCGAATACGAACTGAAAGGAGTGCCCGGACGCTGGCAGCTGTGTGCACTGGTCCGCGATCAGGCAGCGCTGGCCGGGCTCAAACGTTGATCACGCGTCGGCTGCCGGCTCGGCCAGGTGACGCTCCACCGACTCGACCTTCTGGGTGAGGGAGTTCGACGCCGACGGTCGCCAGTCGACCTTGATCACCACGCTGACCCGGGGCGCCCGCGCGGCCACCGCCTCGGTGGCGCGTTGCACGACCGCCATCACTTCAGTCCAGCTCTGCCCTTCGACTTCGGTGAACATCGCGCCCGTTCGGTTCGCCAGCCCGGATTCTCGAACAACCCGCACCGCGTCGGCGACGATTTCACCCACAGCCTCGCCCACACCCAGGGGTGTGACCGAGAACGCCACCAGCACTGACACTGCGCTCACCTTCTCGCCGCGATAGCTTGACTGTACTCAGGTCCGAGGCGCTGCACGTCGCCGGCGCGGCTGGCCACGGTCAGCGCTGAATGGCAGCATCGCGCCATGCGGCTTCTGGTGCAACGGGTCTCGTCGGCGAGCGTGTCGGTCGACGGCCACGTCGTGGGTGAGATCCGGCCCGCACGCCAGGGGCTGGTTGCGTTCGTCGGCGTCACGCACAGCGACACGGCGGACACGGCGCGCCGGCTCGCCCAAAAGCTCTGGCGGCTACGCATTCTCGACGACGAACGTGCCGCAGCCGACATGGCCGCACCCATCTTGGTGGTCAGTCAGTTCACGCTCTACGCCGACACCGCGAAAGGCCGGCGACCTTCGTGGCAGGCTGCGGCTGGCGGGTCGGTCGCCGAGCCGCTGGTCGCCGCGTTCGCGGATGCGCTGCGGCAACTCGGCGCGCAAGTGGCGACCGGCGTCTTCGGGGCGCACATGCAGGTCGAGCTCGTCAACGACGGCCCGGTGACCGTGATGCTGGAATTGTGACGCCTGTTTCGCACCAGGCGTACCGGGTAGCCCCTCGCCGAGGAAGGAAACCCATGGCGCACAACGACGATCTGCCCCTGCCCGACTACGACCAACTGGCGCTCGGTGATCTGCAGCACAGTGTCCGCTCCCTCGACGAGCGTCAGCGCCACGTCGAGCGTCCGGATCGGGCAGAGTCGATCGAGTAGAGGCGGTTGATGGTGACGACACCGGGATGGGCACGCTCCGACCACGACCAGTGGGACATCGTCAGCGGAGTGGGCTACACCGCGCTGATGGTTGCCGGCTGGCGCGCCGTCCACGCGGTGAACCCTGACCCGCTCGCCGAGGATCCCTACGCCAAGCTCTTCATCGCCGCGTCCGGGGACCCGTACTGGACCGGCCAGCTTGCCGATCCGCCGTCGTCGCAGAACGCGACGACCTTCCCCCGGCTCTACGGCGTTCAGACCCGGTTCTTCGACGACTTCTTCGTCGCCAGTACCGGCAACGGAATTCGCCAAGCGGTGATCGTCGCGGCCGGCCTGGACTCCCGGGCCTACCGGCTGACCTGGCCCGCCGGGACGACGGTGTTCGAAGTCGACCAGCCTGCGGTGCTCGAATTCAAAACCCGTGTGCTCGCCGACCAGGGCGTGCCGCCCGCTGCCGTTCGCAAAGACGTCGCCGCAGACCTGCGCGACGACTGGGGTGCGGCGCTTCGCGCAGCCGGCTTCGATGCCGACCGCCCGGCCGCGTGGTCGGTCGAGGGGCTGCTGCCCTACCTGACGGCGGCCGCGCAGAACGCTCTGTTCACCGCCATCGGGGAACTCTCCGCGCCCGGCAGTCGGGTGGCGGTCGGCGCGTTGGGGTCGCGGTTGGATTCCGGTCAACTGTCCGAGTTGGAAGCGAATTATCCGGGGGTCAACATGGCCGGCGACGTCGACTTCTCTGCCCTTACCTATCACGACGACGCGGATACCGCGGACTGGCTCGGCAAGCATGGTTGGGCTGTCGATCCCGTCAAGACAAATCCGCAGCTGCAAGCCGGCTACGGAAGGACCCCCGCCGAAGTGGACCGCCGACTCGACGACATCATGCGCTCGCAGTACATCACCGCGACCCGCCGATAACCCCGCCTAGGGCGGGGCGCACACCGCTGACGCTAAAAACTTTTGTGCGGTACGTCGGTCACCAGGCCGCCGTCGATGATGAACTCGCTGCCCGTGGCGTACGACGACTCGTCGCTGGCCAAGAAGACGACGAATGTCGCGATTTCCCGTGACTCCGCCGGACGTCCGAGTGGGATGGTGACCATGTCGTCGGGAAGATGCTTGGTCATCGGCGTGCGGATGAAACCAGGGTGGACGGAGTTAACCCGGATCTTCTGCGATGCCAACTCGAGTGCGGCCGACTTGGTCAGCCCCCGCACCGCCCACTTGGTCGCCACATAGCCGTGCACGAACGGGGCACCCCGGATGCCCTCGATGGACGAGATGTTGATGATCGAGCCGCCGCCGGCGTCGGTCAACGGGTCCACCACGGCCTGCATTCCCAGAAACGTGCCGGTGAGGTTGACGTCCAGGATCTGTCGCCACTTGCTGAGGTCAAATGTCCTAAGCGGTCCCAGATTTACGATGCCGGCGTTGTTGACCAGGACATTGAGCTTGCCGAAATCGCCCACCGCCGTGGACACCGCAGCCTGCCACTGATCGGGCTCGGTCACATCCAGGTGCACGTAGCGCGCCGCGTCCCCGAGATCGTCGGCCACCGCTTTGCCCTGGTCGTCGAGGATGTCGCCGATCACCACTTGAGCGCCTTCGGCCACCAGCAGCCTGGCGTGTGCCTCACCCATGCCCCGAGCGCCGCCGCTGATCAGTGCTACTTTGCCGTCCACGCGTCCCATGCCGGGTCACGCTACCGCAGCGGCCGAGCGGCTTTCGATCAGCCGACGGGTGCGCCGCGCCCGGTGATCAGCGGCAAGTCCAACGTGGTCCGGATGCCCGGCGGTGCGGCGACCACCGCGGGGATCGCGTTGACGATGCGTCCGGCTGCTGCGACGATCGCCGCGTGGTTGTGGTCGCCGTGGCGGCTGGTCGGGCAGATGTCGACGCCGTAGGACGGCTCGCCGGTGATCTCGACGCGATACGAGCCGCCGGGCTGCGCGGGCTGCGGCCAGTCGGGCCGCAAATCTTCGCGCAGCCGGGTGACGTGTTCGATCACGATGGCGGGCCGCCCGTCGACCATGCCACGAATCTCGAAACGCAACGCGGCGACGCTGCCCTTGGGCACATGGCCGGCCGCGATGTCGAAATCCTCCGGCGCAGCCTCGCGTTCGCAGTTCTCCTCGATCGTGTCGACTTCGATGCCCAGCCCCGCCGCCAACTGCCGGATAGACGTTCCCCACGCGATGCCCAGTACGCCTGGCTGCAACAAGATCGGCACCTCGTCGAGCGGCTTACCGAAGCCCATGACGTCGAACATCACGGTCGCCCCGTCGTAGGTCGCGTAGTCGGCAATCTCCATGCACCGCACCTGCTCGATGCTCCGGCAGGTGCCCGCGAGCGCCAGCGGTACCAGGTCGTTGGCAAAGCCAGGGTCGACACCAGTGATGAATAGGCTCGAGTTCCCTTGCTGCGCAGCATCTTCCAAGCGGGCAATATATTTGTCCGGCATCAGCTGCCACGGGAATTGCAGCACTACCGGAGCCGAGCCGACGACGTTGACGCCGGCGGCCAGGATGCGCTGGCAATCCGCCATCGCCTCAGGTGTGCGGTTGTCGCCCATTGCGCAGTAGACCGCGCAATCAGGCCGGCCGGCCAGCAGGCCGTCCAAGTCATTGGTGGCCGCGATTCCGGTGGCGATGTCCAGCCCGGCCAACTCCCCTGCGTCCTTACCGATTTTGGCGTCCGATGACACCCACACCGCGGTCAGCTCGAACCGCGAGTCGGCGATGAGGTGGTTCAGCGCCAGCCGACCGACGTTCCCGGTGCCGATGTGTGCGACGCGAATAGCCAAGGGGCTCTCCTCACGAAGTTGACGCTTCACCGCTGACGATGCGGCGACGTCCGGCTTTCAGCAGCGTATCGGCGCGCCGACTGGTGCGAGCAGCATTGCCGCCGATGTGCCGCGCGGCGGGCAGAGCTGAGCGGGCTACGGCGTCAGCGGGCGGCGGGAGGTCACCGAAAACCCCCGAGCGACCAGCGCTCGTTTGATCCGGCCGGTGTCGGCGTCCGACGCCAGCTCACCGGTGATTCTGGTGACCGCCACCCGAATATCGATTTCCTGCACGGGTTCGAACCCACGCGACGTCAGCTCGGCGATGGCCAGCGCCTCGTCCTGGTCGGTCAGGCCCCGCGGTAGCAACGCAAGCAGCGGAATGTAGCCAACCGACCCGACCTGGGTGGGATAGCCGCCGCGCAAAAAGCTGACGAACTTGTCCAAGATAGCCGCGACCGCCATGGCTAGCTCCGCGCTTTCGAAAGGGTGGTCGCCCGGCCGGTCCGCACGGTGGTCGCCGCCCTAGTCGCCAAGCGCGGCGGACCCGGCCAGGTCCATCCGAGGGTCGATGCTGTCCCGGTCACCGCGCGTGCCGACGCCGATCAGATTGTCGGGTTGCCCAGTGGTCGATGAGCCGGACCGGGTGTGCCCGGCCGCGGCGCCCGCCGTGGCGAAGACGCCGCCCGCGTGGTCGGAGTGGTTCTCCGGAAGCTGCCCGGTGGCCTGGTAGACGACCCGGCGCGCCACTTCGACGGCGTGATCGGCGAAGCGCTCGTAGAACTTGCTCAGCAGGGTTGCGTCAACGGTCGTGGCGGTGCCGTATCTCTCGTCACCGTCGACCAGCAAGTTCAGCAGTTGTCGATGCAGCCGGTCCATCTCGTCGTCCGTCTCGGGAACCAGCGCCGCGGCCTGCGGATCACCGGACATCAGCACCTGTTGGACGCCGCGGCTCAGCTGTTGGGCGACCCGACCCATCTCGGCGACGTACGCCCGCAGATCGTTGGGCAACGCCGGGTGAGGGTATCTGCGGGCGGCGATTTGAGCGACATGCAGGGCCAGCGAACCCATCCGCTCGACGTCGGCGGCGTTCTGGATCGAGGCGATGACAGCTCGCAGGTCTCCAGCGACCGGCGCCTGCAACGCCAACAGTACGAATGCGTCCTGGCGAATCTGCTCGCCAACCGTGGCAATCTCCTCCTGGTCGCGCAGCACCCCGCTGGCCAGGCGCAGGTCAGCGCTCAACAGCGCCTGCGTGGCGTGTTGCATCGCAACGCCGGCCAGTCGACACATCTCGGCCAGTTGAGCGGTCAACCCGGCCAGTCGCTGGTGGTAGGCGGTGCGCATGTTCCGAAGCGTACGACCAGCGCCGTGCCAACCGCCGGAAAGGAAACGTTCAGGTATCGCAATCCGAAAACTGCGTATCCGTTCCGTGCTAGCGCCGCTTTCGTGCCGTCGCGCAGGCGGCCAGGCCTTTGCTGCCCGGGCCCGGACAGCCGGTCGGTCCGCCCAGGGTGCGCGCTCGATGACGTCGGTTCCCCGCCTGCAGGGCGGTCGCCGGGGCCCCGTCCGACGCTCGATCACGCCGCAGCGACCCCGAATTGCCGCGGTTTACGCAGCTAGACGCATACGACCAGCGGCTGACGCAGCGCTCGGCGGGGCGACGAGTGCGCCGTTTAGCGCACAAGCCGGGCGACCGGGGCGACGCGCTGCGCGCCCGGACGACGCGGCCGTGGCCGGGTGGTCGCTTTGCTCGAATCGGGTCACCGCCATGGTTTGCGGTGGCGGTTGTTGACCAGGTCGGTGGTCGTGCGGGTTGCCGGCAGGTGACTAAAAATCATCGAGTGCTTGAACGACGGTCGTCCGACCCCATGAACGACTGTCAGCCAGAACAACTGGCGGCCGCTGGTGATCGAAGCCGCCAGGGTACTAAACTAGAACACGTTTCAGTTCGTCCCGACGCCCCGGCAAGGAGCAGGCATGCACACGCCCATCTGCGACGAACTCGGCATCGAGTTCCCGATCTTCGCTTTCACGCACTGCCGCGACGTCGTCGTCGCGGTGAGCAAAGCCGGCGGATTCGGAGTGCTGGGCGCCGTCGGTTTCACGCCCGAGCAGCTGGAGATCGAACTGAATTGGATCGACGAGAACATCGGTGATCACCCCTACGGCGTGGACATCGTCATCCCGAACAAGTACGAGGGCATGGACTCGCATCTGTCAGCCGAGGAACTGACCGAGACCTTGCGCAAGATGGTCCCGCAGGAGCATCTGGACTTCGGGAAGAAAATCCTTGCCGACCACGGCGTGCCGATCGAGGACAGCGACGACGACAGCCTGCAACTGCTCGGATGGACCGAGGCAACCGCCACGCCGCAGGTCGAGGTGGCGTTGAAGCACCCGAAGGTGAAGATGATCGCCAATGCGCTCGGCACCCCGCCGGCGGACATGATCGAGCACATCCACGAGGCCGGACTGAAGGTGGCTGCGCTGTGCGGCTCCCCCTCACAAGCGCGTAAGCACGCCGACGCGGGCGTCGACATCATCATCGCCCAAGGCGGTGAAGCCGGCGGCCACTGCGGTGAGGTGGGCTCCATCGTGCTGTGGCCGCAGGTCGTCAAGGAGGTCGCGCCGGTGCCGGTGCTGGCGGCCGGCGGTATCGGCAGTGGCCAGCAGATCGCCGCGGCGCTGGCACTCGGCGCCGCGGGCGCGTGGACCGGCTCGCAGTGGCTGATGGTCGAAGAATCCTCGAACACTCCGGTTCAGCAGGCCGCCTACGTCAAAGCCGGCAGCCGCGACACCGTACGCAGCCGGTCGTTCACCGGCAAGCCGGCCCGCATGCTGCGCAATGATTGGACCGAGGCATGGGAGCGACCGGACAACCCGAAGCCGCTCGGGATGCCGCTGCAGTACATGGTGTCCGGCATGGCGGTGCGCGCCACCAACAGATACCCCAACGAGTCGGTCGACGTGGCGTTCAACCCGGTCGGGCAGGTTGTCGGTCAGTTCAACAAGGTGGAGAAGACGGCCACGGTCATCGAGCGCTGGGTGCAGGAGTACTTAGAGGCGACCAACCGGCTCGACGAACTCAATGCCGCGGCCACCGTGTGACTATGGCGACCGGGGCGGCCTGACGAATCGACAACCTATTCCGCGTCGTCGGCGTCTGCCCCGGTGAGAACGTCTTTGGTCCGGTCGAACGCGTAGGTGGCGATGTCCGTCGCGCTGTGCACGATTCCCTCGGTCCCGCCGGCGATGTCGCCCCGGATGATGCCGGTGGCACTTTCGACGATGTCAGATGCTTTCTCAACGGCATTGGTGGCGATGTCTCTGGCCGCGTCGACAGCGTCTCTGGCGTTGATGCCCATCAAAATCTCCTGGTCGTCGTTGGGTGCTCGGTGAATAGCACGTCACTTCGACTCTAACCGCGGCAGCGCCCGCGGGCGCACTGAGAGCTGAGGTGGCTACTGCCCGAGACCCTAGTCGGTCACGCCGGTGTCGGAGGGGAACTGCCCACCGCTCTGGATGGGCAATCCACCGCCGGTAAGCGATCCGACCACCCACCCCTGAGCGGTCGTGCAGGTCATTGGAAGCCCATCCGGCGATTGCGCTGCTGATCCTCGCGGATCGGCGATATTGGCGCACGGTTCACCCGGCTTATGTACGCCGTACAACGGGTAGTAGAGCACCCAGTAGCCGGATTGTGCCGCCGGGAACTGGTTGATTATGAAGTGGCATGCTTCCGCTTGACCATCCGGGCCCCGTCCGAAGATGAACCGCTCGTAGTTGTCGCAGGGCGCGCCCGCAGTAGCGTCGTAGTTCATGCCGGGGACGTCGCCGTCGTAGTGGCCGTTATCGGCGACGGCGGCCGGTGCCGCACCGATAGCGGCACCCGTGATGGCAGCGCCGACAACTAGTTTACTGAGGTCCCGAATCATGGCCTCACTCCTGAGTTTTCAAACTGGCAACGGCGTCGTCGGCCGCCTTGCTGTGGGCGACCCGCATCGAAGCATAGTGAGTGTCAGGCCGGCATTTCGGCCCTTCGCGCCAGAAAAGCCACGAGAACCGGCTCCGCGCGCGGCACCGCGGTGTTTTACTGAGCCGGCAGACGCCGCAGACGTTGCAGTCAAGGAGTGCACCGATGCCGACTCCGAATCTTCCACCCGGCTTCGACTTCACCGACCCGGACATCTACGCCGAGCGGTTGCCGGTCGAGGAGCTCGCCGAAATGCGGCGAGCCGCGCCCATCTGGTGGAACGAACAGCCGCTCGGTCAGGGCGGTTTTGACGACGGCGGCTTCTGGGTGGTGAGCAAACACAAGGACGTCAAAGAGGTTTCGCTGCACAGCGACGTCTTCTCCAGTCTCAAGAAGACCGCCCTGCCCCGGTACAAGGACGGCTCTGTGGAGGAGCAGATCGACCGCGGCAAATTCGTACTGCTGAATATGGACGCGCCGCAGCACACCCGGCTGCGCAAAATCGTCTCCCGGGCTTTCACGCCGCGAGCGGTCGAGCGGCTGCGCGCCGACTTGGCCGAGCGCGCCCAGCGGATCGTCGAGACGGCAGCGGCCGGGGGTGCCGGCGACTTCGTCGAACAGGTGTCCTGCGAGCTGCCGCTGCAGGCCATCGCCGAACTGATGGGCGTGCCGCAGGAGGACCGCAAGAAGCTGTTCGACTGGTCGAACCAGATGGTCGGCGACCAGGATCCGGAGTTCGCCAACAACGATGCCATCACCGCCTCGGTGGAATTGATCATGTACGGCATGCAGATGGCCGCCGAGCGCGGGAAGAACCCCGGGCAGGATCTGGTCACCACCCTGGTGCAAGCCGACGTCGACGGCCACAAGCTGTCCGACGACGAGTTCGGGTTCTTCGTCATCCTGCTCGCCGTCGCCGGCAACGAGACCACCCGCAACTCCATCACCCAGGGCATGATGGCGTTCACCGACCACCCCGATCAGTGGGAGCTGTACAAGAAAGAACGCCCCGTCACCGCGGCAGACGAGATAGTGCGGTGGGCGACGCCGGTGACGTCTTTTCAGCGCACCGCCCTGGCTGACTACGAGCTGTCCGGTGTGCAGATCAAGAAGGGTCAGCGAGTGGTCATGTTCTACCGCTCCGCCAACTTCGATGAAGAGGTGTTCGATGACCCCTTCCGCTTCAACATTTTCCGGAATCCGAACCCACACGTCGGATTCGGCGGCACCGGAGCGCACTACTGCATCGGCGCGAACCTGGCCCGGATGACAATCGACTTGATGTTCAATGCGATCGCCGACCACATGCCCGATCTGGCGTCCGCCGGCCCGCCCGAACGACTGCGGTCGGGATGGCTCAACGGCATCAAGCACTGGCCAGTCGATTACCGCGGCGCCTCGGCGCCGAAATGCCCTGTCGCACACTAAGGTCACAACACATGCCCTCACATAGAGCAGTACACGTGCAGTCCGCCGGGGCATCGTTGGAGTTCGTCGACGTCGAGACCACGCCACCGGCGCCCGATGAAGTGCGCATCAGCGTCGGCGCCTGCGGCATCTGCGGCACCGACGCCCACTTCGTCGCCGGCGCCTTCCCCGGCCTGTCCTGGCCGCTGACCCCGGGCCACGAGATCGCCGGGAAGATCGCCGAAGTCGGCGACGGCGTCGAAGGGTTCGCGGTAGGCGACCGGGTCGCTGTGGGCTGGTTCGGCGGAAACTGCAACCACTGCGAGCAGTGCCGCAAGGGACTTTTCATCCACTGCGAGAACGGCAAGGTGCCGAGCTGGCAGTACCCGGGCGGTTACGCCGAGTCGGTGACTGTGCCGGCCACCGCGCTCGCCCGGATACCGCCCGAGCTGTCCGACGCCGAGGCCGCCCCGATGGGTTGTGCCGGAGTCACCACCTACAACGCACTGCGTCACACCAGCGCGCTACCCGGCGACCGGGTGGCGATCCTGGGTGTCGGGGGTCTGGGTCATCTCGGGTTGCAGTTCTCCCGGGCGATGGGTTTCGAGACCATCGCGATCAATCGCGGCACCGCTAAGAAAGAGGACGCGCTCAAGCTGGGCGCCCACCACTACGTCGACGCCACCGACGGTGACGTATCAGAAGCGCTGCAGAACCTGGGCGGAGTCGCCGTCGTGCTGGCCACCGCCGGCAATTCCGAGGCCATGGCCGCAACCGTCGGCGGCCTGCAGCCCCGAGGTGAACTGGTCACCATCGGTGTCACCCCCGAGCCGCTTTCCGTCAGTCCCCTGCAACTGATCACGCCGGGGTTGAGCATCGTCGGCCACCCTTCCGGAACCGCCAAAGAGGTGGAAGACACGATGCAGTTCGCCGTCCTGTCGGGTGTGCGCGCCTGGATCGAAGAGCTGCCGTTGGCACAAGCCGCTGACGGCTACGCCGCGCTGCAGGAAGGGCGGGCGCACTACCGCACGGTGCTGACCGTATAGCCGCGAACCGCACGGGGTCAGCTCCTGGAGACGGCTCCTGCTTACGGCGACGCCGGTGGCGGCGGATCGGGCGGCGGCGAATCCTGCGGGTGTCCGTGGATGAGGTCGAGCACCTTAGTGAGCAGCGGATGCGGGTCCGGTGGCGGCTCTTCCGGAGCCGGTAGTGGCGGCGGCGCTGCCGGAGCAGCGGCAGGCGGGACCGCGGCCGGCTGGTCGGGCACAGCAGCGGCGGAACCTGACGAGTTTGTGGGCTCCTGTTCGGGTAACGGCGCGGCCGGTCGCGCTGCAGCCGCTGGAGGGGCAGGTTGTGGCTTGGCGGGCGGCGGCGCCACAGCGGGTGGCGCGATCGGCACTTCGGCGGCCCGCGGCGCCGGAACAACGTGCACGAGGCGGCCCCTGGCTTGCGCATCGTTTGCCGCCCCGGGCTGGTCCGGGGTTATCCGCAGACCCACCGCCAGCGACAACGAACCAACGAGGGTGACCGATGCCGCAACCAATGCCGTCAGCGCGCCGGCGTAAGACGGTGTTTGGGCGCCCCGGCGGGACCGGCTGGCCGGGCCGCGAAGTGCTGTCTGGTGTAACCCCGCGTCGTGCGCGGACGCCAGGGCCGCACCGCGCGCAAGGGCCAACTCCGCTCCGCTCTGCGCGAAGACCGGCACGGGCAGGGCGTCGTCCAATTCCGACGAGAAGGCGGCCAAATCAGGATCTGAACCGACCACCACGACACTCTCGGGTCGCCAGCCGTCCCGGGCGAACATTCTGGTCACCCATCGGAACAGATCATCAGCGCCTCCGGCCACCTGTTTAACAGCGGTCCGGCTTTCGTCTGCGCAGGTGTCGACCGAAACCACGGTCGCCGACTCATGCTCGAGTACACAGACGGTCGTCTTGTCGTAACCGACGACGGGTACCAAACCTTGGGCCAGCGTCTCCGCCGCCTCAACCCACCGCACCGGAACGACGTTGTGAAAACCGGCCGCGGTCAGCTGCTCGACGAGCAGCGCCGCGCCGGCAGCCGCCTCATCGCTCCATGTGACGCCGATCACATGAAGCCGCCCGTCGGCCGCCGTCGCGGTGGCTTCAGCACCCACGACCGCGGCAGCCACCTGCTCGGACATCTCGACCGCGCGGGCTCCCCCGCCGGACCGCGCCGAAAACTGGCCGTGATCCAGGATCGCACCGTCTGCGGCGTGCCCTTCGACTAGCACCCAGCCCATTCCGGAAGACGTCAGCGACAGGCCGCACACCGTATCCAAATCCGCACCCTCAATCATGCCGCTTCCTGCGGCTTTGCGTTGTGTCGCGATGTTGCACCAGCACTGGCGCTGTGCTCGGCGACCGCCCCGCGCGAACCGGAACTAGCTGGTTTCATCGGCTTACCCGGTGAGCCTACGCAGGCGCCGCAACACTACCCGACCAAGTACGTCGACTCGTCCGGCGGTGGTCACCGACTGTTCAGTCGACTTTTCGCGCTTGTCGACACGGCCGGAATCACAGCTTCGAAAAGCCGGCGACAGCCGGTGCTCAATTTGAGATGGTATTGCGTCCTGATCGACATAGCACACACCCGACGGTAAGTTTTGCCGGTAACGGATTGCATATTAGTTTTGCTGAAGCCCACCACGGGTAATTCGGGCCGGACGCACGACGGCAGACAGCGAGGGGCAAGGTAATGACAGAAGTAAGTTCGAAGGTCCGCGCCTGGGCCCGTCGGCTGGTAGTTGGTGCCGTCGCGGCCGCCGCCCTGCCAGGTCTGATTGGCCTGGTCGGTGGCGCCGCGACCGCGGGGGCGTTCTCCCGTCCCGGCCTGCCCGTCGTATATCTGCAGGTGCCGTCCGCCGGAATGGGCCGTGACATCAAAGTCCAGTTCCAGAGCGGCGGAGCCAATTCGCCGGCCGTTTACCTGCTGGACGGTCTGCGCGCTCAAGACGACTACAACGGTTGGGACATCAACACCCCGGCGTTCGAGTGGTACAACGGCTCGGGCCTGTCGATCGTGATGCCGGTAGGCGGGCAGTCCAGCTTCTACACCGACTGGTACAGCCCGGCCTGCGGTAAGGCGGGCTGCAGCACCTACAAGTGGGAGACCTTCCTGACCAGCGAATTGCCGTCTTACCTGGCCTCACAACAGAACGTGAAGCCGACCGGCAGTGCCGCGGTGGGTATCTCGATGTCCGGTTCGTCAGCAATGACGATGGCCATCTATCACCCGCAGCAGTTCATCTATGCCGCGTCGCTGTCCGCGCTGCTCGACCCTTCCCAGGGGATGGGACCGTCGCTGATCAACCTGGCGATGGGAGACGCCGGCGGCTACAAGGCGAACGACATGTGGGGCCCGTCGAGCGACCCGGCGTGGGCGCGCAACGACCCGTCGCTGCACATCCCCGAGTTGGTCGGAAACAACACCCGCCTTTGGGTCTACGTGGGTAATGGCAAGCCGTCCGAACTGGGCGGGGCCAACCTGCCGGCCGAATTCCTCGAGGGGTTTGTGCGCGACAGCAACATCAAGTTCCAGAACGCCTACAACGGTGCCGGCGGGCACAACGCGACGTTCAACTTCCCGGAGAACGGCACGCACAGCTGGGAGTACTGGGGCGCGCAGTTGCAGGCGATGAAGCCGGACCTGCAAGGCGCTTTGGGCGCCAACCCGGCTGCCTGACACAACGGAACCAGCGACTGCGCGTGACGGCCCCGCCGTCACGCGCAGTTTCATGTCACGGACGCGACGGGCTCACCGCGGGCGGGGCAGCCGGTTGGTGATGTCGACCCAGGCAGTGCTGTCTCTGCGGTGGTCGTTCATGTTGCGGCACTGGCCGTACAGCCGCAGCACACCCAGGCCGGGGATGTCGTTGTCTTGGTAGACGATCGCGCTCACCTCGGCCCGGGACAGCGTCGCGCCGTAGGTGTACCGGCTCGGCGGTATGCCTTCCCGCCAGCCGTGCCCGACCATTGCGTCTGCGATGCCACGGAAATATCGGTCGGCGCGGACACCGGCGGGCACCGCGAAGTTGAGGTAGATAGCACCCTGATACGGCGGATCGAAGGCGTCCTTGCACGACATCAGCAAATAGCCCGCCGTCGGCCGCTGCAGTCCGGCAGTGCTGACGATTTGCTGGGCCGGCCCGAGCACCTGATCTTCGCTCTGATAGTCCGAGAGCGGGTCAGTGGGATGGTCGAGCGAATCGGCCGGCGTGGAATGCAGCTTGGCCACCAGCACGAACATTCCGCCAAAGAGCAGCGACACGCTCAGCGCGACGGCCAGCAGCGCCCGAGCAGCCGTCGAGCGATACCATTTCCGCCGGTTGCCGTTTTCAGTCAAGCGTTCAGGAACCATGTGCGTCAACACCTTCGAGGCGAACCGCGTTGTTCGGCGCGACAATCGCCCGTCCAGGCTAACCGCAAAACACCGTTGCCACGCCGCTACGGCGGCACATTAGTGACCGGGTGGAGCGTCGTTGTCCTGGCGTGGGCGCTTTGTGCACCGCCCCCGTCGTCAGCCGAGTCGCCGGACGCGCTGACGGAGCTGGTCGACGCTGCGGCACGCCGGTTGCAAGTGGCCGAGCCGGTCGCGGCGGCCAAATGGCACGGCGGTAACGGTGTCGCCGACCCCGACCGGGTGCGTCAGGAGCTGGACGCGCTGGCCGACGACGCCGTCGCGGCGCACGTCGACAGCGACTACGTCCGGCAGGTCTTCGGCGATCAGATCGATGCTACCGAGGCAATCGAGTACAGCCGGTTCGCGCAGTGGAAGCTCGATCCCGCCGCCGTGCCGCCGAACGCACCGGCGCTTACCGAATCACGTTCGCGGATCGACGACCTCAATCAGTTGATGCTGACGCAGATTGCTCTGCAGTGGTCGGTGCTGCACTCCCCCGGCTGTGGTGGCCGACTCGACAGCGCCAGGACCGCCATTGTGCAGAGCCGGCAACTCGACACCCTCTACCGCCAGGCGCTGTCCGCTGCGTCACGTGACTACTGCCGGGCGCAGACGTCGCAATAACCCTGTTCTGGACGCCGGCGAAACTCCGGCGTGCTTGGATCAGCCCATGCAGGGCTCGGCCACAGTTCACATAGCGGCGCCGGCGGACAAGATCTGGGATCTGATCGCCGACGTCCACAACACCGGGCGGTTTTCTCCGGAGACTTTCGAGGCCGAATGGCTGGACGGCGCCACCGGGCCCGCGCTGGGCGTTCGTTTCCGGGGTCACGTGCGGCGCAACGAGATCGGCCCGGTGTACTGGACGACGTGCCGGGTCACCGCGTGCGAACCGGGGCGCGAGTTCGGGTTTGAAGTGCTTGTCGGCGACCGCGCCGTCAATAACTGGTTGTATCAATTGACGCCGGTCGACGGCGGCACGGACGTCACCGAGTCGTTCCGGATGACCGAATCCGCGCTGACCGCCGCGTACCAGTGGATGTTCGGCGGCTTTCTGCGCAGGCGGCGCAATATCCGGGACATGACCAAGACGCTGCACCGGATTAAGGATGTTGCCGAGGACCGTTGAGCGCCGTGCACGACGGCTCCCGCCCGCGAAACAGAGGTCGGCAATGAGGATCACCGCGACGTGCTGGGGATCTGTCAGCCGGTGGGGTCGGATCGGCCGCATACGATGGGGCGGGATTCGGCCGAGCACCCGGGAGGCAACTTGTGAGGCAGCGTCTGCACTGGCTGGCTCTGCACGGTGTCGTTCGCACCATCGCCAGCTACGGCGCGCGACGCGGTGATCCGCAAGGCCGGATGATCTCTGATGCCGCGGTGAAAGCAGATCCGGTGCCGTTCTATGAGGAGTTGCGTGCCGGTGGGCCGCTGGCGCCGGGCCGCATCAGCTATATCACCACCGACTACAGCGTGGCCCAGGAGGTGTTGCGGTCCGACGATTTCCGGGTGCTCTCGTTGGGTTCGCGTTTACCGGCGCCGGCGCGCTGGCTGGAGCGGCGCGCCCGCGATCCGCTGCTGCATCCGCTGCGCCCGCCGTCGTTGCTGGCCGTCGAGCCGCCGGAACACACCCGCTACCGCAAAACGGTGTCGTCGGTGTTCACCGCAAGGGCGGTGGCCGCGTTGCGAGACCGGGTGGAGCAGACGGCGGCCATGCTGCTGGATCAGCTCGCCGGCGAGCGGGGAGTCGTCGACATCGTCGACCGGTATTGCGCGCAGCTTCCCGTCGCCATCATCAGCGACATCCTGGGTGTGCCCGACGGCGACCGGGCACGCATCCTGGAGTTCGGTGAACTTGCCGCCCCGAGTCTCGACATCGGGTTGACCTGGCCGCAGTACCAACGCGTGCAGCGCGGCATCGCGGGCTTCGATTTCTGGCTCGCCGAGCATCTCCGGGGGTTGCGCCGCGCGCCGGGTGACGACCTGATGAGTCAGCTGATTCAAGCGCGAACCGAGGACGGCACCAGCCTCAACGAGACGGAATTGCTGGGCATCGCCGGTCTGGTGCTCGCCGCGGGTTTCGAGACCACGGTGAATCTGTTGGGTAGCGCAATTCGTCTGCTGCTGGACGCCCCCGAGCAGAAACAGAAGCTGAACGATTGCCCGCAGCTGTGGCCCAATGCCGTCGAGGAGATGCTGCGGCTGGAGTCGCCCGTGCAGCTCACCGCTCGGGTGGCCCGCACCGACACGGTGCTCGCGGATACGCCGATTCAGCGGGGAAAGATGGTGGTGGTGTATCTGGCTGCCGCCAACCGCGACCCATCGGTGTTCCCCGATCCGCACCGCTTCGACGTCGAACGCGACAACGCCGGCCGGCATCTCGCGTTCTCCGGTGGGCGGCATTTCTGCCTGGGAGCTGCGCTGGCCCGCGCCGAGGGCGAAGTCGGGTTGCGGGCCTTCTTCGATGCCTTTCCCAGCGTGCAGTCCGCCGGCGAAGGTTGCCGGCGGGACACCCGCGTGCTGCGGGGTTGGTCCTCGCTGCCGGTCGTGCTGGGCCCGGCGCGATCACTGGCCGCGCACTGAAACCCGCTCCTCCGGCGTTCCGCCGCGCTCGCGATCGCCGCTATGTCAGGTAGCGGCCCAGCCAATCCTGCACGCGTCGCCAGGCATCGTCTGCCGCGGCCGGGCTGTAGCGAGGCCCGGTGTCGTTGAAGAACGCATGGTCGGCATTCGGTTCGACGACCACCTCGTTTACCAGACCGGCGCGCTGCAGCGCGGCCTTGGCCGCAGCTTGCGAGCCGGTGACGCGGCTGTCGAGGGCGGCGTAGACGGCCAGCACCGCCGCCTTGGCACCGCTGAAGTCAGGTGTGTCGGGCAGCGGCCCGTAGAACGGAATCGCGGCTGACAATCGCGGTTCATCCGAGCCCAGGAGTTGCCACACCAGTCCGCCGCCGAAGCAGAAGCCCACTGCGGCGACTTTGCGGCCGGGCACCCGCCGTTGCACCTCGGTGAGACCGGATTTCAGGTCTGCGGTGAACCGCTGCGGCGGTGTGCGGGCCAGCGCAGCGGCGGCTTGCGCCGGGTCTTCGAAGCGGGCGCTGCCGCCATCCTCGGACAGCAGGTCGACGGCCAGCGCCGAGTAGCCGACTCCGGCCAAGCGGCCGGCCACTGAGCGCACCCAATCGTTGAGGCCCTTGTTCTCATGAATGACCAGCACCCCACCTCGGGCAGAACGCGCCTCCGCCCAGGCGCCCTGTAACTGCCCCTGCGGACCGGTCCAGGTGATCGGAGCTGTCGGCATCGCAGTGGCCACACCCGGTGGTCGAGTCGACGGCGACGTGCTGATCGACCCCGCCCGGGGGCCGTTGTGCTCGCCGCACGCCGCGATGAGGGCGGTCGCGGCGGCGGTCCCGACGCCCAACAAAGCCAGTCGTCGCAAGGCCTCCCGCCGGCTGAGCAGGCCGTCGAGGTGATCAGAGGCGATTTCCTCGGCGACATAGCGTTGCAGCGACGTCATCTGGTGCGTTGCGGCCGGGCGGTCAGGTCACCACTGCCGGGGCGGGTAACCACCGGGCTGCTGCTGACCATATTGACCGGGATGCGGTTGGCCGTACGGCGGCGGGGCACCCGCACCGAACTGGCCGCCGTATTGGCCACCGCCGCCAAACTGGCCGTCACCGAAGTGGCCGCCGTACTGGCCGGACCGGGCACCGGTGGACGACGGCGGCAAGCCCAGGAACTGGCGGAACTGCGGTACAAACAGCAGGCCGCCGACGGTGGCGATGAACAGACCGGCGATCAAGTCGTAGGTGATCCGGCCGGCAGCCGCGTACTGAGCTTCGAAGAAGATGGCGAACAACAGCAGCACCACGCCGCCGCCGAGAATCAGGAATTGGCCGACCGTCTTCTTGAGCAAGAGCAACACCGCGCCGATCACCGCGGCCACACCGCCGAGGGTCAGAAGGATGAGATAGACGATCATCGCCGCCGGAACGTGGACGCCGCTGTTGTTCATCGCCTCCCGGCAGGCCTGGGCGATGTCACCGGTGTACTGCCCACACATGTTCGACACGCGGTTGGCTGCGCTGCTGATGTCGAGGCACAGCACCAACGTGAGGATGGCGGCGAGACCGCCGAGGAGCGCGACGGTCCCGAACCCCGCCCAGGTCGCAATCTGCTGAGTGCTCGGACCCGCGGGTGGGTTGTAGTACCCGCCCTGGCCGTAGCCAGGCTGCCCCGGCCCAGTTTGCTGACCGTAACCCGCCTGCTGACCGTAGCCGCTCAGCTGACCATATCCCGGTTGCTGGCCGTAGCCGGGTTGCTGGGCGTAGCCCGGCTGTTCTCCGTAACCGGGCTGGCCGTAACCGCCTGGTTGATGGCCAGGTTGACGGGCCTGTTCCGGCTGGCTCGGCGGGCGGTTCAGCCCAGGCGAGGAGCCGTAACCGGAGTCCTGCGGGCGCTGGCCGTAACCCGACCCGGCCTGCTGCCAAGATTCGTGTGGCGACGAGCCGGACTGCGGTGGGAAGCCTGGTGGAGGTTGCTGCACCCCGACAGCATACTGGCCGTCGTCGCGGTTTTGCTGGCTCGGCGGGCGGACCTGCGCCGGTTCCGAACCGGCACCACTGCGCCCGCCGGTCTCGACGATCTCAGTGCGTCCGGGGTCCGGTGTCCGACTCTCGTCGGGCTGACCCTGCGGTGACATCACCTGATCAGTCCGCCGATTCAGTCAGCGCCTTGAGCCGTTTGAGTGTCTCGGACAGTGTCCGCCCGACTTGGCCGACCGCAATGCGGTCGGCGAGGTAACCCAGCAGCCCCCCGGGCGCCTGGTAGGACAGCCGGAACGTCACTTTGGTCCGGCCGTCTCCGCCGTCCCGCAGCCGCATCCGGCCGCGCATGTTGATACCGGTGATACCCACCCACGCCAGGTCGCGACCTTCGTCGAACTCGACCACTTCAATCAGACCGCCGACGGGCACCGAGCCGATCTTCCAGTGCACTGTGTACCGCGCCCCGACGCCGGGCGGCTGCTCGTTGGCGGGTTCCCACCGCTCGAGTCTGGCCATGAAAGACGGGTAGCGATCCGGATCGCTGACGATTTTCCAGACGGCGTCGCGGTCAACCTCGAGGACGCAGCGGCGTTCGACGCGCATCAGCCGATCACCGGGAATCGACGCTCGGCGGCGAGACGGTCCACGCCGGCCTGCAGGCTGGCCAGCACTTTGTCGTTAACCGCCTCATCATCATCGCCCACTTCGATCGGCTCTTGCACTTCGATCGCGATCTTGGCGGGCAGTGGAAGGTGCCCGGCAAAATCACTGATGTTCAGACCCCATGGCAGCGAGATTGATATCGGGATGCCCTTGACTCGGAGCAATTTGTCGGTCATCAGTAGCTTGGCTAGCCATTGCCCGCGGGTGAGGAACAGTGCGGTCTCCTGTCCCCCGACACTGGCGACCGGCACGATCGGCACACCGGCTTCGCGGGCCAATCGGACATAACCCATGCGGCCGCCAAAGTCGACCTTGTGCCGTTCCCACGACGGGCGGGCCACCTCGTAGTCGCCGCCCGGGTACACCAGCAGCGCTGCGCCGGACTCCAGTGCCAGTTTGGCATTGTCGTGGTTGGCGGCGACGGTGCCGAACTTGCGCAGCCAGCCCAGCGGAGGCGCTGACACGACGAGGTTGTGCGCCAATTGGTAGAAGGGCCGCTCGACGCCGAAGTACGAGCAGAAGGCGAGGGTGAACACGAAGGTGTCCGGCGGCACGTTGCCGCCGCTGTGGTTGCCGACCAGCAGCACCGGCCCTTCGGCGGGGATCCGGTCCAAGCCGCGAACGTCTGCCCGGAAGTACAGCGAAGCCAGCAACCAGGTGCCCGGCAGTTGGTCCCGGATGTAGTCCGGGTCGCGTTGGTCGAGGTCGGCTTTGGGCACCCGAGACGCGACCTGTTTGGTGACCCAGTCTTTGATATCCCCCAAGCTCGCCATTGCCGCATTGTGGCACACGAACACGGGCCGTTACTCAGGTGTGCGCCAGGTTTCCGGCCGGTCGAGTCGGTAGAGACGGGCTGCGTTGTCGCGGGCGATTAGATCGACCACCCGGATGGCGTCGGTCGCGCTCCAATCGCCGGCGTCGACGAAGCCGGCCAGGGTGCGGTGAATGCCGGTGCGCCACAGCTGGGCACCGAGATAATGCAGCTCCGGCGGACCGAACCCGTCCGAGGAATAGACGATCTTTCGGAACGGGGCCATCTCCAAGAGTCGTGCGATGAAGGCAGGTCCGCGCGCGCCCAGGTAGTTGATGCTCAGACCCCCGTCGAGGAAGACGTTGTTGAAAGCCTGCGCCAGGTAGCCCGCTTCGCGTTCGTAGGGATAGCAGTGCAGCAGCACGATCGGGGTGTCGCCGGACTGGCGCAAGAAGTCGAGCAGGTACAGCGGATTGGCTTTGTGCAGATCGCAGTCCCGGTCGCCGAAGCCGACGTGGAACTGCAGCGGCATACCCAGCCGCAGGGCACGGTGCAGCCCAAAACGGAGCAGAACCCGATCGGTCAACCGCTTGCCGCCGCTGTCGCGCCACCGACCGGCGGCCTGGGCCACCTGCGCCGCCGGCGGGTCACTGAGGTCACCGTCGAATCCGCCTCGGTAGGCCAGGATGGATTTGGTGGCCGCGGCGCCAGTTGCCCGCGTGCGGAGGATCACCTCGAACGCACCGGCGTATTCACCCGGAGCGTGGGCGGCCTGCTCAGCCACTTCTTCGAGACGGACCACCTCGTGAGCCCGACCGCCGGAAAGCTTGGCCAGCGCGGCGGGGTCGGTCACCCCTGCGGCCCCTCCCGTCAGGCCGGTGTCGACCAGCCAGTCGGTGACGCCGGCACCACGCAGGAACAGTTGAGCCAACTCGGTGCCGCCGATCTCGCTGCGCTTCTCCCAGTACTGCTGCGGCTCCGCATGTTTCTCTAAGCCGAGCAGCGGCGCGCAATGCCTACGCACCGCAAAGCCCAGCTGTGAATCGAATCCGCCGTCAGCTGCCGGGCCGGTGTTGGCTTCGTTGAGCGCCTGCTCGAACCGCGGTCGGTCGACCGCCGTCACCCAGCACCCGTGCATGTGCTGATCGATGAGCGGCACCTCGGCGACGTGGCGCGCCAGAGCCGAGTCCTCAGTCGGCGAACACGCTGGCGCCACGGCTCACACACTCCAGGCCATGCGAAACCTGTCGGCCAGTTGTTCTGGACTCAGTTCGCTGTAGCGCCCAGTTTCCAGGCGGCGCACGGCGACGGTGGCGTCCACGGCGGGCGCACCCAGAATCGCGCGCATCGACTCCGAATTCTGCAAAGCCGAGACAGTGTCCGCTTGGACCTCTGAAAACCGCGTTATGCCGGCTCTGCGGCGGTCTGCGTCGGACAAGATAGCCGGATCAACCGTCGTCTCTGGTGGCAACGCGGCTTCATGTTCGATTCCGTCTAGCGCCAACCCGAGGATGGCCGCCGACGCGAAATACGGGTTGGCGGACGGGTCCACGACCTTTACCTCGACGTGCCCACCAGCAGGATCCGCCGCCGGTGCCCGGACGAAACGCACTGCGGCTTCGCGGTTTTCGGTGCCCCAGCAGACGTATGCGCCGGCCCACTTCCCGGGCTGCAAGCGCAGACCGGACACGATCGATCCGCACAGGACGCCCTGCGCGTCGAGCAGACCACCCAGCAGGCCACCTACTGCGTGTTCGCCCGCCACGGTCATGCCGCTGGCGCCGGTTCCGCCGGAGAACAGCGGGCCGCCTGATCCGGTGAGCGAAAAGTGCTGGTGAGCGCCGCATCCGATGCCGTCAGCGAACGGCACCGGTGAGAAGCTGACGCGCAGGCCGTAGCGGCGGGCCACCCGGCCGACGATCAGTCGGGCCAACACCAGCTGATCGGCCGCGGCGACCGGTGACAGTGGCGACAACGAGATCTCGAACTGGTTCGCGCCGTATTCGGGGTGCAGCTGCTCGACGCCCACCCCAGCGGCGGTGGCGGTGGCAATGACGTCATGAACGAAAGCCTCATGTTCGAGTACACCGGCCAGCCCGTACTGCGACCACAGCGTCGAGGGCAGCTTGCTGCCGCCGGAGTCGACGAGCATGAACTCCAGCTCGTGACCGACGAGTGCGCGCAGGCCCGCTTCGGCAAGTGCGGTTTCGGTCCGGCCGAGAGTTCCCCGGGCGCAGGCGGGCACCGGGGTGCCGTCCTGCTCGTGAAAAGCTGCGGGCGCCCAGGCCAGTCCGTCACCGATGATGCGTAAAGCGGACAAGTCGATACGGATACGGTGGTCGCCGACAACGCTGAACCGGTCGGTGAACGCGATACCGGTCTGATCGATGGCGAACGTGTGAAAAACCGGGCTGGCGCCCATGCCAGGGTCGGCGAAGCTGTCGGTCCGGCGGGTCGGCACGGCCTTGGCCTGGATCAGCCCGGCCGGGTTGACGACCGTGCCGATGACGACGCCGACCCCGTCAGCTTCCAGCTGGGCTATCGCCGCGGCGGCAAGCGGTGCCGCGGTCAAACGCGACTGGGCAAGGTCAAATGGCAGGACTGGCCGATGTCCAGCGTGCGCAGCACCCGTCCCATGCCCAACCACAGAGCACACGACAGAGCCAGGTCGGCGAGCAGCTCGTCAGAGAAGTGCTCGCGGCACCGGGCCCAGAAATCGTCGTCTTCGCGCAGGACGGTGTGCTCGGTGGCGAAGCGGTGGGCGAACTCGGCGGCCAGCCGCTCCTGCACGCTGTAGCCCGGCCAGGTGCGCCACTGCAGGGCATGGTCGTAGAGATCTTCGTCGACCCCGGCCGCATGCCCGTCGCCGTCGCGTGTGTTGACGCAGACCTCACATTCGTTCGCGTGCGCAATGACGATCCGGGCGATCTCCCGGGTCCGCATCGGGAGCCGGTTGCGGTTGTACACCGCGGTGCTGAACGCCCCGATCGCGCTGCCGAGTTCCGGTGACTTCAGCAACCAGCCGGCCAGGTCGTCGTCAGCGAAAGGTCCGATTCGACTCATGGGCAGATGGTACGCCGCGGGCCGGAGCCGGTACCGGGATTCTTTGCGTCACCACGGTGGCCAGGTGCGGTCGGTCTTCGTACCAATCCCGTTGCATGACAGCGCGGTCGGTGATGCGTCGCACGGCGGCCTCCACCTCCCGGCGATCCGGGCGGCCTTCGAACGCCGGTGAGCGGGCCAGCTTGTCGACAATCCAGCCCAACAGCAGCGACGACACGAACGCGACCTGCCGCGCGCCAGTTGCCGTGAGCCGCAACCCGTCAGGGTCGCGCATCAGATAGCCGGTGCGGATGAGCCGGTCGAAGGTCGGTTCGAGCACCTCGAACGGCACCCCGAGGTCGTCGCCGATATCGCTGAGCCGGACGGGGCCGAGCAATCTGTTGTACCGGTGCACCCGCAGAACGGCCCACAGGCCGGCGACGTCGAGCTGGCAGTCGGGCCGTAAGGCGATGCTCCGCAGCCGCATTCCCGGGTCGCCTTGACTCATCAGCCGACCGACCGCGATCTCCAACAGCTGTTCGGAGGTCTGCGTGCTGGGCATGCCGAACCCTTCGCCGAGATCGGCGGCACTGTTGCCGACGTCTCGCAGCGGCACCTCGCGCAAGAACAGCGCCACGATGAGCCCCACGACCGCGACCGGGGCTGCCCAGGCGAAGACCAGATCGAGTGAGTCGGCGTAGGCGTGCACGATGGGCGCCGCAGTATTGTGCGGCAAGCGGTGCAACGCTTCCGGTGAACTGGCCGCTTGAGCTGGTACGCGGCTCGCTTCGAGGGCGGAGCGGAGTCGGCCGGTGAGGAAGTTGTCGAACAGCGATCCGAAGATCGCGGCGCCGAACGAACTGCCGATGGTGCGGAAGAACGTCACGCCGGAGGTGGCGACGCCGAGGTCTTCAAAACTCGAGGTGTTCTGCACGATGAGCACCAGAACCTGCATGCACAGGCCGATGCCGAAACCCAAGATGAACAGGTAAAGCGACTGCAGCAGGGCCGACGTCGACGGCTCCATCCGCGAGAGCAGCAGGAAGCCGACGGTCATCACCGCGGTTCCGGCCATCGGGAAGATCTTGTATCGGCCGGTGCGCCCGACCAGGATGCCGCTGCCTATCGATGTGGTCAGCAGCCCGGCCACCATCGGCAGTGTGCGCAGCCCGGACGCGGTGGCTGAAACGCCGTCGACGTACTGCATGTAGGTAGGTAGGAAGGTCAGCGCGCCGAGCATCGCGAATCCGACGACGAAGCTCAGCACGCAGCAGACGGTGAAGACCGGACTGCTGAACAACCGCGGCGGCAGAATCGGCGCGACGGCCCGGCTTTCCACCCACACGAACACGCCCAGCGACGCGGCCGAGCCGGCGAACAACCCGATGATCGTTGCTGATGTCCATGGGTAAGTCGTGCCGCCCCAGCTGGTGGCCAGAGTCAGGCCGGCGGCGCCGAGGCCGACGAACACGATTCCGGTGTAGTCGATGGCCTGTTTGACCCGATCACCCAGTGTCGGAATGGCGGCGGCCGCGACGAAGAAAACCGCTGCCGAGACGGGCACGTTGATCCAGAACGCCCAGCGCCAAGTCAGGTGGTCGGTGAAGTAGCCGCCGAGTAAGGGGCCGACGACGGTGGTGACGCCGAAGACCGCGCCGAGCGCGCCCTGGTACCGGCCGCGGTCACGCAACGGAATCACTTCACCGATGAGTGCCGTCGCGGTGACAGTGATGCCGCCGCCGCCGATGCCCTGCAGCGCCCGGGCCAGCACCAGCATGAGCATCGACTGCGACAAGCCGCACAGCACGGAGCCGGCGAAGAACGACACGATCGCGGCCTGAAACACCGTTTTGCGGCCGAACACGTCGCCGAGCTTGCCGACCAGCGCGGTGACAATCGTCGAGGCCAGCAGGTAGCTGGTCACAACCCAGGATTGGTGGCCAGCACCGCCGAGGTCAGCGACGATAGTGGGCAGCGCGGTCGCGACAATGGTCTGGTCGAGGGCTGCGAGCAGCATGCCGAGCACGATCGCCAGGAAGATCAGATTGCGCCGCTGCGGCGTGACCTGAGTGCTGCGGAATTCGGCTTCCGCAGCGGTGGCCGTCGCGCCTGTCATGACCTGCCCTCCCGTTTAGCCCCCGATGCTAGGCGTGTCGACGATGCGCGCCGGCAACGGCGCGAGGAGGAGGCGCGCAGGGACGACGGCCGAATCAGTCTCCGCCGCTGCCGTTGGAACCCGGTGGCCGCGTCACGCACTGCGCCGAGTACAGCGCCTCACCGAGCTTGTCCATCAGCTCCAACTGCGTTTCCAGATAGTCGATGTGATTCTCCTCGTCGGCCACGATCTTTTCGAACAGGTTGGCAGTCGTTGAGTCTTGCCGCTCGCGGCACAGGACGATCCCCGGTTTCAGCCGGTCCAAAACCTCGTGTTCAATCGCCAGGTCCGCTTCGAACTGCTCACGAAGGGTCTGACCGATCCGAAGTGAGAACAGGCGTTGATAGTTGGGCAAACCATCGAGCAACAGAATTCGGTCGGTAATTGCCTCGGCGTGCCGCATTTCGTCAAAGGATTCGGCGCGCGTGTGTTCCGCGAGTTCGGTGAAACCCCAGCTTTCCTGCATTTTCGAGTGTAAGAAATATTGGTTGATCGCGGTGAGTTCACTGGTCAATTGCTCGTTGAGCAAGCGCAGAACATCGGGATCACCTTGCATGATCGCTCCTTTGAAGCTGTCGCGTGTAGAACCGAGTTTGGCGTAGTCAACGGGCCGGGCTGAAGCGCACCGCTGCCGCGCAAGTTCAATCTAAACCAGTGCGGCGACACTGTCCGGGATGTTGTCCGGCACCTCTGCGCGTCCTGACTCACCCGGCGGTCCGCGGCCCCGCAGCGGGACAAAAGCGCTGGTCACCAACGAACGTAGCAAGGTTAGACTACGCTAACTTACTTAGGTTAGACTGCACTAACGTCGGGTTGTCCGCGTCGGTGGTCGTGCCTGGTTCGGCGGCGACGCGCGGCAGCGTGAACGTCGTCGTTCGCCGGAACGGGATAGTCGGGAGGGGTCTCGAGCAGATGCATGTCAGTCCGCTTGCCGAACGACCCGGCGTTTTTTCCGACAGGCCGCAGCGGCTGTTATCGAAGCGCAATTCATTTTCTCGCCGATACGGCGCAACCGAATTGTCCTGCTCGCGCGAGACGGTGTGCTGATGTACGTATGTCTTTGTGTCGGAGCGACCAGCCAAACCGTGTCTGACGCGGTCGCGCGAGGCGCGTCGACGTCAAAAGAGGTGGCGGCGGCGTGCGGCGCCGGCGCCGACTGCGGACGTTGCCGGCGCACCCTGCGGGCCATCATCGCGGCCGGCAACCCGTTCGAGGCCAGCGCCGCCAGTTGATGTCGCCGTTGGTCACGTGTCGTCTCGACCGGTGAAATCGGCGAGCGCGTCGGCGTTCGCCTGCCTGCCCATCAGTTCGGCGAAGTAAGCGTTCTCTCGCGCGCTGGCGGCCACGATGTCAGGACGCATCGGATCCACCATCGTGCGCTTCACCGCCATCAGGCTGGCCAGTGGACGCGACGACAGGATCTCGGCGTGTCGCCGGGCCTCGCTTTGCAGATCCGCCGGTTCGCAGACTTTCCAAACCAGACCCATCCGCAGCGCCTCGTCGGCCCCGATCCACTCCGAGGACATCAACAACCACGCCGCGTTCTGCCGACCCATCAGCCGGGGCAGCAGAAAGGACGACGCCGCCTCCGGCGCTACGCCCAGGCTGGTGAACGGGCACTTCAGCCGCGCCGTGGACGACATGAAAGCCAGGTCGGCGTAGCCGAGGACCGTGGTGCCGATCCCGACGCCGATACCGTTCACCACGCAGATCAGCGGCTTGGGCAGCCCGCTCAACGCGTCGATCATCGCGGTGAACGCCGACTGCCGCCCCGCCAATTGCGGATCGGTGACGCGGGCGTACATCTCTTTGAGGTCGGCGCCGGCGCTGAACGCGCGCCCGGCGCCGGTCAGTACCACCACCGCGACTTCCGGGTCCTCAGCGGCCGAGAGCAGCGCCGCCGCCGTGGCCTCATACAGCGCCTCGTTGAACGCGTTGAGCGCTTCGGGCCGGTTCAGGGTGAGGGTGCGGACCTTGTTGTCGTCGTCGATCAGCAGCGTCATCTCCCAGCACACTAGCCGTTGCTGTAGGTGCGGGTCGGTTCGACCAACACCACCGTTCGCCGCTGCGCAGCCATCACTCGGTCGAACTCGTCCCAGTCGTCGTGGGTGCCGCCCGCGGCCGAATACACCTGGCGGATCAGCAGGCGCAGTTGCTCACCGTCGGCCAGCCAACGCTGGCTGTCGTCCGGACCGGCCAGCTCTGCGCGGCCCTCGACGGTCGCCCATCGCCATCCGTTGCGGAACGTCACCGCCAGCTGAGGTCGTGACCGCAGATTGGCGAGTTTGACCTTGCCGTAGGTGACGAAGCCCAGCACCGGGTCACCACCGGCGGGATGGGCCAGCAGTCCGACGTTGACCAGCGAAGCCTGCACGGTCGCGTCGGCGCGAACGGTGGAGACGACGGCCAGGCCGTTTTCGGCTTCGGCCAGTGCTACGGCCTGCTCGAGAGTGGTCATCTGCAGCTCCTCAGGCGGTGAAGGGGGTTTTCAGCGGGTAGCGGCTGGTCGGCACGGTGTCGATGTTCTCGTTGGCTCCGAAGGCCGATGTGCTGGCGACCATCCGGCTGATCCGGTTTTGCAGGTCGGCGTCGTCGGTGGCGCCGAAGAAGGCCGCTAGATCGGTGACCGCCGCGATGGGAAACAGCTCTTCGACGATTGCGGCAATGACAGGCGCGTCGGGCGTCAGCGCGCGCACCACCCAGTTCTGGGTGTAGCCGAAGGTGGCCTGAGTGGCGAGCGCCACCGGCGTGTGGTCGCGCTGCCAGCGACTCAGCCAGCTGTTCTGATCCAGGCCGGCGGGTCGGCGCAACAGCGCAATGTTAGCCAAACCCGCTGTCCGAAAACCGATTCGGTCGGGAATCGGCAACGGGACAGACTCGGTGACCAGGTAAGCGGCGACCGATTCGGCTTCGGCTTGCAGCACGGTGAGCGCGTCGGCGACCTGATCGCCATAGCACTGCTGGGTCCACAGGCTGACCACCGCCGCGACCGGCGGGTCGAACGTCGTCAACGTCATCAGCGAGTGGCGCACCACGGCGTCGCGAACGTTGACCGTCAGTCCGGCCACCCCGAGCCGCAGGATCGCGTCGGCGACCGAGCCGCGCTGACGGGCACACCAGTTGTCGTCGCGATCGGTCGCCCGCAGTACGGCGATCACCTTCTCCACGTCAGCCTGCTAGCCGCCGCTGCCGGCTTGTTCCCGGGCCCAACGCGGCAAGATGAATACGCCTTCGGCCTCGACGGTGACACCTTCTGCGTCGGCGAGAAACCCTGCCGCGAACGTTTTGACGCCTTCGGTTCCGGTAGTGCTGGCTTCGGCGTGCAGGCGGCCCAGCGGGGTGGCTCGGACGTAGCGGAGGGTGATGGTTCCGGTGAGCCGCGGACTCGCGCCGTCGCTGGCTGCCTCGCCCAGCAGGTGGTCCAGTATCAATGCGGCCACTCCCCCATGCACATGACCGGGCGGCCCTTCGTAGGCGGCGCCGAGGTCGAAGTCGCACCACGCTCTGCCCGACGGGTCGTGTTGGACGACCAACGGCGGCGCGATCGGGTTGCGCAAACCGATGACGGCGTTTCCCCACGCCATGCGCTCACCGCTGTCCAGGTAGCGGACACCGAACGTCCCGTCCAATTGGCGGTTGCGCAGCCGGGCCGTTGCCGAGTCGATCTCGGCCCTCGCCGCTGAGCTGGCAGCCTCGTCGACGTCGGTGCGGACGGTGGCGTCGATGAGTTCGCGCACGGACTGAGCCAGTGGTCCATAAATCGCTCGCAGCCGCTCGACGTCCTCGGCGGTGATGTTCTCGAAGGTGAACTCGAGCATGCCTGAAACTAGAACATGTTCTCGCGTCCCGGGCACGACCGGGCCCCTGACACGAACGTTCAAATCAGCCGGACGTCGTGCTCGGCGCTGATCAGCTCACCGATGGTGGCTGCAAGGCGACGGTAGGCCCCGTCCCGACCGCTGAAGGAACGGAATACCAGCCCGACCCGCCGGCCCGGACGCGGCGGCGCGAACTCGGCCAAGCCGAGTCGGCTGCGCGCCGCCTCCACCGGGACCGCGCTCTGCGGAATCAGCGTCACTCCCAGCCCTCCGGTGACGCACTGCACCGCGGTGGTCAGCGACGCTGCCCGGGTGTCGGCCAGCTCAGCGCCCACCCCAGCGGCCCGGCACACATCGAGTGCCTGATCACGCAAGCAGTGGCCCTCATCAAGGAGCAGCAGGGGCAGCTGCGCGAGCGCGGCCGGCGACACCCGCCGTTTGCCCGACAGCGGATGACCAGCCGGCAGGGCCAGAACGAAATCCTCCTCGTAAATGGCGACTTCGGTCAGCCCGTTGGTTCCGGCGGCCTTCTGGGCCGGGAAAGCGATCAGCGCGGCGTCGAGCGCGCCCTCACGCAGCCCCAGCAGCAGCCGCTCGGTCTGATCTTCGGTGACATACAGCGCCAGGTTCGGCAACCGGTGCGCTATCCCGGACAACATGGTCGGCAGCACATAGGGTGCCACCGTCGGGATCAGCCCCAGCCGCAAGGTGCCCTGCAGAGGGTCGGACGCTCCGGCCGCGGACGCGGTGAACGCGCCTAACGCTTCGACGACGCTTTGCGCGTGCGGCAACAGTTGCCGTCCCTGGGTCGTCAAGAAGACTCGCCGTGTCGACCGCTCGACCAGGTTGACGCCGAGCCCGGCCTCCAGCGCCGCGAGCGCCTGTGACAGCGTGGACTGGCTGACTCCGAGACTGGTTGCGGCAGTACCGAAGTGCTGCTTTTCAGCGACCGCCACGAAGGCGCGCAAGCCGGCGATCGTAGGTTGATAACACTTATCGGTCATACCTATCAGTGTAGTGGGAAAAATCACCTTTAACTCACAGTCGGTTTTCGGCAATATGTGAAGTACATCCCGATCTTGATTTGTAAGGAGTGACATGGCTTTGTTGACCATTGGCGATCAGTTCCCCGCCTACCAGCTGACCGCGCTGATCGGTGGCGATCTGTCGGAGGTCGACGCTCAGCAGCCCGAGGACTACTTCACCACCGTCACCAGCGAGGACCACCCCGGCAAGTGGCGCGTGATCTTCTTCTGGCCCAAGGACTTCACGTTCGTCTGTCCGACAGAGATCGCGGCGTTCGGCAAGCTGAACGACGAGTTCGAAGACCGCGACACCAAGGTGTTGGGTGTCTCCATCGACAGTGAATTCGTGCACTTCCAGTGGCGGGCACAGCATGAGGACCTCAAGGCCCTACCGTTTCCGATGCTTTCCGACATCAAGCGCGAGATGGTCCAGGCGACCGGCGCGCTCAACTCCGGCGGTGTCGCTGACCGGGTGACGTTCATCGTCGACCCCAACAACGAGATCCAATTCGTCTCGGTGACGGCGGGTTCGGTCGGCCGCAACGTCGACGAGGTGCTGCGGGTGCTCGACGCACTGCAGTCCGACGAACTGTGCGCATGCAACTGGCGCAAAGGTGACCCGACGCTGAACGCCGGCGAACTGCTGAAGGCGTCGTAGATGGGTGTCGACAACCTCAAAGCCGCGCTACCCGAGTACGCCAAGGACCTCAAGCTCAATCTCGGCTCAATCACCCGCAGTACGGTCTCTCAGCGAAGAGCAGCTGTGGGGCACGCTGCTGGCGAGCGCCGCGGCCACCCGAAACACCCAGGTGCTGGCCGAGATCGGCGCCGAGGCGGCAGACAACCTCTCGGCCGAGGCGTACCAGGCGGCGCTGGGCGCCGCTGCGATCATGGGTATGAACAACGTGTTCTACCGTGGTCGCGGCTTCCTGGACGGCAAGTACGACGATCTGCGTCCCGGCCTGCGGATGAACATCATCGGCAATCCAGGCGTGGACAAAGCCAACTTCGAGCTGTGGTCGTTCGCGGTGTCGTCGATCAACGGCTGCTCGCATTGCGTTGCTGCGCACGAGCACACGCTGCGCGAGGCCGGCGTCGGGCGCGAAGCGATCCTGGAGGCATTGAAAGCCGCCGCCATCGTCGCCGGCGTCGCACAGGCGATCAGTGCCGCTGAAGCGTTGGCCACGGTCGGCTGAACGGTCGGCTGGAGGTCGGCTGACGAGATCCTTCGCTGTCGGCGAGCGTGCGCGTTTGTACGCTCGATGCGGCGTGTCGGTGTACGGACACGCACGGTCGCGGTGAGGGGTGAGGCATGGCTGGCTGGGTCGAGCATGTGATCTGGTGGCAGGTCTACCCGCTCGGCTTCGTCGGTGCGTACCCCGCCACCGGCCAGCCGCCCACAGCCGACGAACACCGGTTGCGGCGACTGCCGGAGTGGTTCGACCACGCCATCGCCCTGGGCGCGTCGGGCATTGCGCTGGGACCGGTGTTCGCCGCACGCACCCATGGTTACGACACCACCGACCACTACCGCATCGATCCGCGCCTCGGTGACGACGAGGACTTCGACCACCTCGTCGCCGAGGCGCATCGGCGCGGGTTGCGTGTCTTGCTCGACGGAGTGTTCAACCACGTGGGCCCGGAGTTTCCGCGTTACCGGGAGGCCATGCAGCAAGGCGGCGAGGCGAGCGGGTGGTTCCGCGGACGTCCGGGGCGTTTCCACACCTTCGAAGGTCACGACGACCTGATCACGCTGAATCACCGCAACCCCGAGGTCGCCGAATACGTCGTCGACGTCATGTCGCACTGGCTGAGCCGCGGCGCCGACGGTTGGCGACTGGATGCGGCTTACGCGGTGCCGCAGTCGTTTTGGACCCAAGTGCTGCCCAAGGTGCGCGAGAGGCATCCGCAGGCCTGGTTCGTCGGCGAGCTCATCCACGGCGACTACGCGGCGGCCGTGAGTGACGCCGGTTTCGACTCGGCGACGCAGTACGAGTTGTGGAAGGCGATCTGGAGCGGCCTGAACGACGGCAATTTCTTCGAGCTGGACCACGCGTTGCAGCGGCACAACGACTTCCTGAACCGCTTCGCACCCCTGACATTCGTCGGCAATCACGACGTGACGCGCATCGCGAGTCAACTCGAAAATCCTCGGCACCTCGCCCATGCAGTGGTCGTCTTGATGACGGTCGGCGGCATTCCCAGCGTGTACGCCGGCGACGAGTTCGGGGCTTTCGGTGTCAAAGAGGAACGGTTCGGCGGCGACGACGAGGTGCGCCCGGAGTTCGGCCACCCACCGCCGCAGCTGGATGAGCACGGCGTGCAGACGTGGGAGCTGCACCAGTACCTGATCGGGCTGCGCCGCCGCCATCCCTGGCTGCATCAAGCCACGACGACGGCGTTGCGGCTGGACAACCGGCAGTACGTCTATCAGACCCGCCGAGGGGATGACGCACTGATTGTGGCACTGAACATCGACACCGCGCCGCTGCGCGTGACGCTGGCTGAACTGAACATCGGCGCAGCCGAGGTGATTGCCGGAAATGCCGCCCCGGCAACGCAAGTGGTGGACACGGTGGACGTCGCACCGCACGGGTGGCGCATACTTCGCCCTGTCTGAGCCGGCCCGTCTGAGCGCACCCTTCGAGTCAGGACAACTGCGCCACTGTCCGCGGGTCCTCCGCCCCGCCGTAATACTTCTCCAGCACCGCGACGAAGTCATCGTTGTCGGATGTGGCACGGGCGAACAGCGTCATCGAGGAACGCACTTTCAGGTCGTCGGGTGAACCGAAGATCTGCGCAACCGAGCGGCCTTGCACCCGAGTCACCAGTTGAGCGCATTCGCGCAAGCGCGGTCCCAGGACGGGATGCGCCAGATAGGCGCGGGCCTCGTCCAGCGACGAGATCGCGTATCTGGCCGCGGTCGGGCTGCTGCCCAGGCCGGCGATCTGCGGAAACACAAACCAGATCCAGTGGCTTCGCTTCCTGCCGTCGCGCAACTCATCGAGGACGGTGTGGTAGACCCGAGCCTGCGCGTCGACGAAACGTTGCAGCTCGAACGGATCGCTTGGCAAGCTCATAGCACTACCGTGACACAGCGGCTGCGCTTCTTTCCAGAAGGTGGGGTGCCGATGACGGTACAACGGCGGGTGCCGAAGATCCGCGATCTGGCGCCGCTGATCCGGTTCCGCAAACCTCGCATCAACCGCACGCGACGCCGACTGAACGCCGCGTTGACCATCGAAGACCTACGGCGCATCGCCAAACGGCGCACTCCCAAAGCCGCCTTCGACTACACCGACGGCGCCGCGGAAGAAGAAACCTCCCTGGGCCGGGCTCGGCAGGCGTTCCGCGACATCGAGTTTCACCCGACCATCCTGCGCGACGTCACGACCGTGCGCACCGGCTGGGACGTTCTGGGGCAACCGGTCGGATGGCCGTTCGCCATCGCGCCGACGGGTTTCACCCGGTTGATGCGCACCGACGGGGAAGTCGCCGGCGCACGCGCCGCGACGGCAGCCGGCATACCGTTCACACTGTCGACATTGGGCACCGCGTCCATCGAGGACGTCGCCCGCGCAGCCCCGAACGGGCGCAAGTGGTTTCAGCTTTACATGTGGCGGGACCGGGACCGGTCGATGGCGCTGGCGCGTCGCGCTGCCGAGGCCGGCTTCGACGCGCTGCTGGTCACCGTCGACGTCCCGGTGGCCGGTGCGCGCCTTCGTGACACCCGCAACGGCATGTCGATTCCGCCGGCACTGACGTTGCGCACCGTGCTGGACGCGCTGCCCCGCCCGGGATGGTGGTTCGACCTGCTGACGACCGAGCCGCTGTCCTTTGCGTCGCTGGACCGCTTGCCGGGCACCGTGGGCGAATATCTGGACACCATGTTCGACCCCGGCCTCACGTTCAGTGATTTGGCCTGGATCAAGGATCAGTGGCCGGGCAAGCTGGTCGTCAAAGGAATCCAGACGCTCGATGATGCCCGCGCTGTGACCGACCTGGGTGTTGACGGCATTGTGCTGTCCAATCATGGTGGCCGCCAGCTGGATCGAGCGCCGGTACCGTTCCATCTGCTGCCGTCCGTCGTTCGGGAGGTCGGCAACGACACCGAGATCCTGCTGGACACCGGCGTCATGTCCGGCGCCGACATCGTCGCGGCGGTCGCGCTGGGCGCACGGTGCACACTGGTCGGGCGCGCCTACCTGTACGGGCTGATGGCAGGCGGAGAAGCCGGTGTCCGTCGGGCTGTGGAGATCCTGTCGACTCGAATTGCCCGCACCATGGGGTTGCTCGGCGTCAGTTGCCTCGAAGAGCTGTCGCCGAGGCACGTCACGCAGCTGCGGCGACTGGCACCGGTCACGCCGCCGGTGTGACGCCGGCGCAAGGCCTCGACATCCACACCAGGCTTCTACAGCGGCGAGATCGCCCGCCGGCTGACTCAGGGCCAACTGAACCTGTTCGACCTGCAGCCGGAAATGCTGGCCAAAGCCAGGCGCCGGCTGGAACGAGCCGGCTTCAGCAATGTCAGCTTCACGGCGACCGGGACTCGCTGGTACGACGTCGTCAGCTTCAGCAGCGCCGGCGCCGGCTAGTCCTACCGGTTGTGTGCGCTGCGCAGCACGATGTCGACGGCCGCCGCAATCGAGTCGTCGTCGGGAAGCCTCCCGAACATGATGGATGGGCACGCCACCACGCCGGCCAGCATGGACACCGCCGCTTCGAGTTGTACGCCCTCGAAGGCCTCTTCCAGCATGGTTCTCAGCGGTCGCTGACCGTCCGTATTGATCTTGTCCCTGATCTGACGCATCTCATCCACCGACGCCCACTGGGCCATTCCGGCCAGGATGCGGTCGAGCTGGTGGTCGAGGATGGCCTCGCGGAAGACCTGCAACTCGCCGATGAGGTCGGCGCGCAGGTCGCCGGTGCGCTGGTGATGGGGCAGATCGCCCAAGGCGTCGAGCGCCAACGCGATCAGATGCACCCGCGCCGGCCAGTGCGTGTACAGCGTCGTTTTGGAGTAGCCCGCGATTTCGGCAACGCGAGCGTGGGTCACCGCGTCGGAGCCTTCGTTGGTGAGCACCTCGAAGGCTGCGCGCGCGACGTCCGCTCGGGTGCGAGCCACTCGAGCGTCTTCACCCGCGCTCGATGATCTATCACCCCTTTCGGGTGTCATCTGCGCACTTCACCTTCTTGCCTGGCCTCGGAGTGGATTGAGCCGCTCCACAAAAATTAGCTGATGAAGAGCGGATTCAGTACCGAAAAGAAATTTCACTATTGGACGTTTAGACCATTAGTGTACTGGGAATCGAGTAACACAGCGCCGCGGCGACGCCCCCGCCGCGGCGCTTCCCGGCCAAGAAAAGGACGTCCATGCCTGCCATCCTCTTCGGTTCCATCAGCACCCTCGTCGACACCTCCGAACTGCAGCGCCGAGCCTTCAACGAGTCGTTCGAGGCGCACGGACTCGACTGGAACTGGTCGCGCGACGACTACCTGGCAATGCTCGACTCCAGCGGTGGCGCACAGCGGGTTGCCGACTACGCGCAGGCGCGCGGTGAGCAGGTCGACGCTGCCGCGGTGCACGCCACCAAGTCACAGATTTTCCGGGAACGGCTGACCACGGCGGCGCCGACGGCGCGACCCGGCGTGCTCGAGACGGTCCGGGAAGCGAAACGCAACGACGTCAAACTGGGATTCGTCACCACGACGTCACCGGAGAACATCGCTGCGCTGTTGGCGACGCTCGCGCCGGACATCAGCGCCGGAACCTTCGACGTCATCGTGGACGTCGACACTGTCGAACGCCCCAAGCCGGACGCAGCCGCCTACCAGTTCGCGTTGCAGCAGCTCGGCGAGACCTCCGACTCTGTTGTCGCGATCGAAGACAACGTCGGCGGGGTCACCTCAGCAGCGGCCGCCGGTGTCCAATGCATCGCCTTCCCCAACGAGAACACCACCGGCGGCGATTTCGCGGCAGCCAGTGATACCGTCGCCGCCCTCGATGCCGAGCGCATCGTCGCACTCGTCACCTGACGACGGCCCTGACGTTGCTGCCCCAATTCCGTTCGGCATCGAGGACATTCCAATGAGCAACCTGCAGGCGCAAGTCGTGAAGAACGGCAACGGTTTTCACGTCGAGGGTTACGAGAAGATCGAGTACGACCTGCTCTACGTCGACGGCGTATTCTCGCCCGGCAGCCGGCAACTGGCGGACAGCTACCGGCCTTACGGTCGTGCGCTGCTGGTCGTCGACGAAACCGTCTATGCGCTCTACGGCGACGAAATCCACTCCTACTTCGAACATCACGGCATTGCGCTGACGGTGGTGCCGGTGCAGATCCGCGAGACCGCCAAGTCGCTGGAAACATTCGAGCGGATCGTCGGCGAATTCAACGCTTTCGGCCTGGTGCGCACCGAGCCGGTACTCGTCGTCGGCGGCGGGCTGACCACCGACGTCGCCGGCTTCGCTTGCGCGAGCTACCGCCGCAACACCCCCTACATCCGGATCCCCACCACACTGATCGGCCTGATCGATGCCAGCGTGTCGATCAAGGTCGCGGTCAACCATGGCAAACACAAGAACCGGTTGGGTGCCTACCACGCGTCGCAGCAGGTGCTGTTGGACTTCTCCTTCCTCAAGACCCTGCCGATAGACCAGATCCGCAACGGCATGGCCGAACTGATCAAGATTTCGGTTGTCGGCAACGCCGAAATCTTCGAATTGCTCGAGCAGCACGGTGCCGACCTGCTGCGCACCCGGTTCGGCTATCTGAACGGATCAGCCGAACTCCGCGCGGTCGGCGAACGACTGACCTACCAGGCCATCGCCACGATGCTGGAGCTCGAGGTGCCCAACCTGCACGAGATCGACCTGGATCGGGTCATTGCTTTCGGCCACACCTGGAGTCCGACGCTGGAGTTGACGCCGCCGGACCCGTTCTTTCACGGCCACGCCATCAACATCGACATGGCTTTGTCGACCACGCTGGCCGAGCAGCGTGGGCACATCTCGGTATCCGAGCGGGATCGGGTGCTGGGCCTGATGAGCGACATGGGTCTCGCGCTCGACAGCGAATATCTGACCCCCGAGCTGCTCGCCTCCGCCACCACGGCGATCCTCAAGACTCGCGACGGGCTGCTGCGGGCGGCGGTTCCGGCGCCGGTCGGTCGATGCATCTTCCTCAACGACCTCAGCACCGGCGAACTCGCCGACACGCTACTGCTGCATCGCAAGCTGTGCCTCGACTACCCGCGCGGCGGTGACGGTATCGACATGTTCACCCCAACGACTCCCGGTAATCCGCGTGATTGATATTGCGACGCTGCAGGATTGGGCGCCGCCGCCACCGCGGCCGGTGACACCGGTGACGATCCTGGGCGAAGAGCTCAGTGAGCTGCTGCCACAGGTGGAATCGCTGCCGGGCGTCGGCGAAGAGTTGCTGGCGCGGCTGCGGCGTGCGCGTGATCTTGCCGAAGGCTTGGAAGCTTACCTGGGCCAGTGCGCGACTCCTGAGTCCCCTGCGCTGGCCGCCTTGGCCCGCCGCACCCATGAGACCGACTGGCTCAGTCATCGGCTCAGCGCGGGTGGCTGTCTGTTGGAGCAGGAGATGCTGTCCGGGCACGTCGAGGGGCAGTTGCTCAAGTTCCTGGTTCATCTTGCCGGGGCGCGCCGCGTCCTCGAAATCGGTTTGTTCACCGGCTACTCGGCGCTGGCCATGGCCGAGGCGTTGCCCGACGACGGCGTGATCATCGCCTGCGAAATCGATCCAGCCGTGGCACAGATGGCCGGTGAATTCTTCGACTCGTCACCGGCCGGTCACAAGATCACCGTCAAGGTCGGGCCCGCACTTCAAACACTGGAGCAACTCGCCGGCGACACGTCAGAACCTGCAACGCAATTCGACTTCGTATTCATCGATGCCGACAAGCCGGGATATCTTGGTTACGTCGAGTTCCTGCTCGACAGCGCGCTGCTCACCTCGCAAGCCGTCATCGCGGTCGACAACACACTGCTGCAAGGTGAGCCCTATTTGGCCGGCGCCGACGTATCGGTCAACGGCTCGGCGATCGCTACGTTCAACGCCGCGATGGCCGCCGACCCGCGGGTAGAACAAGTCCTGGTTCCGCTGCGCGACGGCATCACCCTCATTCGTCGAGCGCCGCAGCAGTCAGTCCGATGACAGCAGCGCTCGACCGGCACGTCCTCACATCCGCTCCTGCGCCGCCCGCCAAGCGGCGAAAAGCCGACGCCGGCCGGACGTTGGCAACTCTCGCCGTATTGGCTGTCATGTTGCCGATCGATGTTCTGGTGGTGGCGTTGGCCCTGGTGACCGGCAGCCTCCGTCGGTCGGGACAGCCCGCCCGGGCTCCGGCCAGGTCGCGCCGCACGGTGTTGATCACCGGCGCCAAGATGACCAAGGCGCTGCACCTGGCCCGGTCCTTCCACACCGCAGGGCACCGGGTGATCCTTGCCGAGTCGGCGAAGTACCGATTCACCGGTCACCGGTTCTCCCGCGCAGTCGATGCGTTCTATTGCATTCCGGAACCCACGGCACCCGGCTACAACGACGCGTTGTACGAGATCGTCCGCTATGAGGCCGTGGACAGCTTCATTCCGGTGTCGAGCCCGGCAACCAGCGTCCACGACGCGCGGACCCGCCGGGTGCTCGACGAAATCTGCGAAGTGATGCACGGCGACGAAAACGTCGTGCGCATGCTCGACGACAAAGCGAGATTCTCCAAATGTGCTGCCGCTCTGGGCCTACGGGTTCCGGATTGGGTCCGGATCACGGATCCGCAGCAGATCGTCGATTTCACATTCCCTGCGGGCCGCAGCTACATACTCAAGCGGATCGCCTACAACCCGGTCGGCCGCCTGGACCTCACCAAACTGTCGGCCGAAACACCGAAAAGCAACGCTGCCTTCGCGCGCTCACTGCCGATCTCCCCGGACGATCCGTGGATTTTGCAGGAGTTCATCGCCGGCCGGGAGTACTGCACGCACGGCACCTTCCGGGACGGCCGCCTGCAGGCCTACGCATGCTGTGAATCATCGGCGTCTCAGCTCAACTACGCGATGGTGGACAAACCCCGAATCCGCGGGTGGATCGAAGAATTCGTCGGCGCGTTGGGCGTCACCGGTCAGCTGTCCTTCGACTTCATCGAAGCCTTCGACGGTGAGGTGTACGCCATCGAGTGCAACCCGCGCACCCACTCGGCAATCACGCTGTTTCACAACCATCCTGAGCTCGCTGCCGCCTACCTGGAAGACGATCACCCCGTCGTCACGCCGCTGGGCGACGCACGACCGACTTACTGGATCTACCAGGAGTTGTGGCGTCTGCTCACCCAGCGCGGCCGCCGCGACCGGCTCGCCGGCATCGTCCGCGGCAAGGATGCCATCTTCGCCTGGCGCGATCCGGTGCCTTACTTCGCCGCGCACCATATGCACATTCCGGCGCTGCTCATCGGCAACCTTCGGCGCCGCCGCGGATGGGTGAGAATCGACTTCAATATCGGAAAACTCGTCGAGTCCGGCGGTGACTGAGTGGCGCGTGCAGAGGTCGTGCGGGTCCTGCACCTGGTCGGCTCGCCCGTCGACGATTTCCACGCCGATCTGTCGCGGCTCTATGCCGGCGGGTGCCTCGACGCGCTCGCCGATTGCGTCGGATACGACGCGCATATCGCTTTCGTCTCGCCGGGCGGGTCCTGGCGATTCCCCGCCGCTTTGAGCCCTCGCGCGCTGGCGCAGACCGAAGGCTGCACGATTACCGAAGCGTTGCAGCACATCCTGTCCCTCGACATCGACGTGGTGGTACCGCAGATGTTCTGTGTGCCGGGCATGACCGCCTATCGCGCAGTGTTCGACGTCCTCGGCATTCCGTATCTGGGCAACCGGCCGGACGTAATGGCCCTGGGCGCCGCTAAAGCCAAGGCGCGCGCAGTCGTGGCGGCAGCCGGGGTGGCGGTGCCGGCCGGTGAGGTTCTGACCCGCGGGCAGCGGTGCACGCTGCCACTGCCGGTAGTGGTCAAGCCCGTCGACGCCGACAACTCGGCAGGGGTCTGCCTGGTGCGCGATCCGGCCGAATTCGAAGCCGCCGCCGAAACGGCGTTGGCGCACAGCAGCACGGTGTTGGCCGAATCGTATGTAGAGCTCGGCCGAGAAGTGCGGTGCGGCATCGTCGTTCGCGACGGGGAGCTGGTGTGTTTACCGCTGGAGGAGTACGCGGTGAACCCCGACACCAAGCCGATCCGAACCGGCGAGGACAAGATCGCCCGAACTGATCACGGCGCCCTGTATCTGGTAGCCAAGGAGGACAGCAAAGCGTGGATCGTCCGCGACGACGCCTTGCTGACCGAGCGGGTGTGGGCGGCGGCCCGTCGCGCTCACCGTGCCCTGGGATGTAGGCACTACAGTATGTTCGATTTCCGCATCGACCCCGGCGGCCGGCCGTGGTTCCTCGAGGCGGGACTGTACTGCTCCTATGCGCCGAGCAGCGTCATCCCGACGATGGCAGCAGCCGTCGGCCTGGGTATCACCGAGTTGTTCGAGATCGGCCTGGCCGAGCTGCAACGGGAAGCTACCGGATGCTTGACTTCACGGCGCTGACCCCGATCGGCGCCCGGCTCAACACCTTTCGCGTCGACGGGCTCGACGGGCCGACAGTTGCAAACATGCGGAAGCTGCTGGCTGAGCACGGTGTGGTCATCCTGCGCGGCCAACGCATCGGCAACGACGAATTCCTGCGATTTCTGCGCAGTTTCGGGCCGACGATGTTCACCGCCGGCGAAACCCCGGTGCCCGGCTATCCGGACTTGAACGTGATCAGCAACATCGGACGGAATGGGCCGGGCGAGCGGCCCCCGCAATCGACGTTTCACACCGACACCAGCTACGTCCATAAACCGCCGTCGTACACCGCATTACGGGCTGTCACGGTGCCGGAGCGCGGCGGTCACACACTGTTCACCAATCAGTACAGTGCGTACGCGACGCTGCCCGCCGCCGTCAAGGAGCAGCTTCGGGGGCGGACCATCACCCACGTGGTGACCGGTCTTCAGCTCGGCCCGGATGAGGAAACTTCGGCCGTGCACCCAATTGTGCGCAGTCACCCCATCTCCGGTCGCAGCTACCTTTACCTGTCCACCCCGAAGCGGTGCGCACAGATCAGCGGCATGGCACCGCATGCCGCCGCCGATTTCGTGGCCTACCTGTTCGACCACTCGACTCGAGACAACAACGTCTACCGCCACGAGTGGGCGCCCGGCGACGTGGTGATGTGGGACAACCGGTGTGTGCTGCACCGCGCCGAGCACGCGGGCGTCGTCGGCGACCGCGTCCTGCACCGCGGCATGGTCGCCGATCGGGACTGCTGACCGATCCGGTCGGCTCAGCACCGACACTCAGGCGGCGGGGTTAGCTTCCTACGACCGGTGAATCGGCGCGCCGCGACCTGGCAGCCGCTGAGGCGCGCGCGTGAACACGAGCAAGGATCGGCTCGGCGGCGACGACGGTGAACGGTGTGGCGAGCGAGAAGTCGTCATCAAGCGATTCGATGCGGGCGGCGCGGATGACGGTGGCCAGTGCGAGAGTGGCTTCCAGCATGGCGAAATGGTCGCCGATACATGACCGAGGTCCGCCCCCGAACGGCAGGTACTGCCAGCGGCTGCGGCCCCGCGAGTGCTCCGGCCGGAACCGGTCCGGGTCGAACCTCAGCGGGTCAGGCCACAGTTCCGGGTCTCGGTGCATGGCATAGAAGCTGATCACTGCCATGGTGCCGGCTTGCACCCGGTAGCCGTCGACGGCCAGATCCTTTTTGAGCAGGCGCGGCGTGCCGGCAGCGGGCGGGCACAGTCGCAGGGCCTCATGCAGCACTCGCACGGTGTGGCCCAGCCGGGGAACGTCGTCGGGTGTCAGCGGCCGGTCGCCGAGTGCGCTCACCTCGTCGAACACTCGGTCCTGAACAGCGGGATGGCGACCGAGCGCCCACAGTGAGTAGGTGAGAGTGGTGGACGTGGTGTCATGGCCGGCGAGGATGAAAAGCACCAGCTCGTGGCAGATGTCATCGTCGGAAAGTGGTTGGCCGGTTCTCGGATCGGCGGCGGTGATCAACGCACGCACCAATGGCGCGTCGCGGGTGGGGTCGGCTCGTACGGCGGCGAGGATCTCACCGGCCAGCTGATGCAACGTCTTGTTGGCCCTGCGGGCTCGCTGCTGACCGGGGGTGGGCAGCCATTGCGGCAGATTGACGGGCCGGGTGGCACGGTCGGCGATCCACGAGAGCGCGGTGCGCAGCGCTGGCCCGACAATGTCGGCCTTGGCGTCGAGATCCAGCCCGAGCACACAGCGACCGAGCGCCCGCAGGGTGAGCGCGCGGCATTCGGTGTCCAAATCGACTGTCGCGCCGTCACACCAGCCCTCGACCACCGACTGCGCCGCCGCGGCCATGTGGCCGGCATAACGCGGGACGTGCCGTTTGGTGAACATCGGCTGCAGGGCGCGGCGCCGCGGCAGCCATTGCTGGTGCGGCAGGTCCAGCAAGTTGCCTCCCATCAGCCGGAACATCTGGGTCATCGTCGTCGTCCCGCCGCGGTCGGCGATCTCATCGGTGCGGCCCAACACGTCCCGCGCGCCCTGCGGTGAGGCGATCAACACCGCGGTCGGGAAAAGCCATTTGGGCCCGAGCACGATGCGGGTGACGGGGCCGCCGGCATCGAGAAGCTCCTGGAACCCGTCGATGAGCGACCGCACGGCCCTGAGCCGCTGCCGGTAAGGCAGCGGATTCTTCGGCACCAAGGGCAAGTCAGCGACGTCGGCCGTTTCAGGCGCCTCAGGCATGGCAGTTCGCCCTTCTGTCGAAGACCGGCCGCGCACATGACCGCGCTGGGTTCGGTGTTCTGACGGCCATGGCGTGTGCAGACGCAAAACGATCGTGTCAGCGTCCGGCCCGACGGACATGAGTAGTGCGTTACTCGTTTGGGTCAGATAGGGCTGACTTCGACGAGAAGTGGGCGGTGGACGGCCCGCCGGGAACAAACCGTCGCCGGCCTGGGTTGAGCGCGTCAGGCTTAACTTTGGAGGATTGATGGCTGAAGCCAAAACAGTGCCGGTGTTGTTCGTCAGCGACCCGCTCGTGCTGCCCGGCATGGTTGTTCCGATAACTCTGGACGACGCTGCCCGCGCGGCCGTTGACGCGGCCCGCGGCACCGAATCAGGTGAACTGCTGATCGCGCCCCGATTGGACGACCGGTATCCCTCGCATGGCGTGCTGGCGTCGATTCTGCAGGTCGGACGCATCGCCGGCGGTGGTGCCGCGGCGGTCGTGCGCGGCGGGCGCAGAGCACACATCGGTGCCGGCGCCGCCGGACCGGGTAGCGCGTTGTGGGTCGAGGTGACCGAGGTCTCCGAGCCGGAACCCAACGACGAGACCCGGGCGCTGGCCGCCGAGTACAAAAAACTGTTGCTGGCGATGCTGCAGCGGCGCGACGCCTGGCAGATCGTGGACGTGGTCAACCAATTGACCGACCCGTCCGCGCTGGCCGACACGTCCGGGTATGCGTCCTATCTGACCGACGTGCAGAAACGACAACTGCTGGAGACCGAAGACGTGGCCGAACGGCTGCGCGTCCTGATCGAATGGACCGGCGAACACCTGGCCGAGGTCGAGGTCAATGACAAGATCGCCGAGGACGTGCGGGCCGGCATGGAGAAGCAGCAGAAGGAGTTCCTGCTGCGCCAGCAGTTGGCGGCGATCCGCAGGGAGCTCGGCGAATTGGGACCGGATGCTCCCGAGAATCCGGACGACTACCGGACCCGGGTGGACGCCGCCGAGTTGCCGGACGCGGTGCGCGAGGCGGCGCTGCGCGAAGTCGGCAAACTGGAACGGGCCAGCGAGCAGAGTCCCGAGGGCGGCTGGATTCGCACCTGGCTCGACACCGTTCTGGACCTGCCGTGGAACGTGCGCACGGAGGACTCCACCGACCTGACGGCCGCCCGGGCTGTGCTCGACGCCGATCACCACGGTCTGGACGACGTCAAGGACCGCATCGTCGAGTACCTCGCGGTGCGTGCCCGCCGCGCCCAGCGCGGCCTGCAGGTCGTCGGCGGCCGGGGTTCCGGCGCGGTGATGGCGCTGGCCGGTCCGCCCGGTGTGGGCAAAACGTCGCTGGGCGAAAGCGTGGCCCGCGCGCTGGGCCGCAAGTTCGTCCGGGTCGCCCTGGGTGGTGTGCGTGACGAGGCGGAGATCCGCGGACATCGGCGCACCTACGTCGGCGCGCTGCCCGGCCGCATCGTGCGCGCCATCGGCGAGGCCGGCTCGATGAACCCGGTCGTGCTGCTCGACGAGATCGACAAAGTCGGGTCCGACTACCGCGGCGACCCGTCCGCGGCCTTGCTGGAGGTGCTGGATCCGGCGCAGAACCACACGTTCCGTGACCACTATCTGGATCTGGACCTCGATCTGTCCGACGTGGTGTTCCTGGCGACCGCCAACGTGATCGACAACATTCCGTCGGCGCTGCTCGACCGGATGGAGCTGGTGCAGATCGACGGCTACACCGAGGACGACAAGGTGGCGATCGCCCGCGACTTCTTACTGCCGCGGCAACGCGACCGGGCCGGGCTGACCAGCGACGAGGTCACGGTCACCGACGTCGCGCTGCGCAAGATCGCCGCGGACTACACCCGCGAGCCCGGTGTGCGGCAGTTCGAGCGGCTGCTGGCCAAGGCGCTGCGCAAGGTCACCACCAAGCTGGCGAGCGAGCCGGCGCCGGTCACCGTCGATGCCGCTGACCTGGTCGGATACCTGGGCCGGCCGCGGTTTACGCCGGAGTCGGCCGAACGTACGGCGGTGCCGGGTGTGGCGACGGGATTGGCGGTGACCGGGCTGGGCGGCGACGTGCTCTACATCGAAGCCGGCGCCGCCGGATCAAACGGCCCGGGCGACGGGTCCTTGCAGTTGACCGGTCAGCTCGGCGACGTGATGAAGGAGTCCGCACAGATCGCGCTGTCCTATGTGCGTGCGCACGCCGAACAGCTGGGCGTCGATCCGAAGACGCTGGACCGGCGCATCCACGTGCACGTGCCGGCAGGCGCGGTCCCGAAGGATGGCCCGTCGGCCGGCGTGACGATGGTGACCGCGCTGGTGTCGATGGCCACCGGGCGCCACGTGCGCTCGGACGTCGGAATGACCGGCGAGGTGACGCTGAACGGCCGGGTGTTGCCCATCGGCGGTGTCAAGCAGAAGCTGCTGGCCGCGCAGCGCGCCGGGTTGTCGACGGTGTTCATCCCGCAGCGCAACGAGCCCGACCTGGACGACGTGCCAGCCGAAGTGCTCGAGGTGCTGGACGTGCGGCCGATGACCGACGTCGCTGAGATCGTCGCCCACGCTCTGGAGTCGGCCGAGACGGCGGTCGCCGCCGCGTAACTTCAAACGCCGGCGAGACGCTCAATTCCGGGGGGTTCGCGCCGGCGTCACGTCTTAGTTGCGGGCGGCCGCCGCCGGCGCCAAGTGATTACGTCGCACTGCAGTGGCCGCGCCGGCGGTTTCACCGAACCGGGCACGCAAGGCGACCAGTAGGCGCTGCAGTTCTGCGATGCGCGCGGTCAGCTCCTTGACTTCCTCACGCATCCGCTGGTCACCGCCTACGCGGTCGAGGCGGCGCTGCAGCAAGACCAGTTCTGTCTGCAGCATGTGCACGAAGCGGCGGGCCTGGGCGGCATCACCAGCCGTGACGGCGTGACTCGGGACGTCAGCATGTGCGTTCTCGGTGCGGCAGGTGCTCAGCGGTCGGAGCAAAGGCCTGCTGTGATTGGGACGACCTGAATGCAGATTGATCCGCCCGCTGTCGGTCGCGCCTCGGCGCAACGGAACGACTTGCCCTGACCTCGAGTGGTGCGCCATCTTCAATCCCCTAGAAGCTAGTCATAGTGGTTGGCCGGGTTTAGTGCGCGAAACCTCGAGGCGATGTCACCCAGTTCGGCGGCCACTTGGACTGCCGTTGATTACGAAACACTAGAAAGAACTGGAAATACTGTCAAGAGACAACTGGAAGCAACCGGTTGTGAGGGTGGTAACACCGCGCAGTTCTGGAAAACATTGCTGGATTTTTCTGCTGTATTCCGGCATGATGCACCGTCATGGATGATGTGCTGACCCGGGTTGGCCGTTTCGTGGTGAACCGACGAGTGGCACTGGGCTACCGGCACCGCATCGACCTGGCCAATGACCTGCCGATCACCGATCGGACGCTGGCCGACATCGAGCATGGCGCCCGCGAAGCCAGCCCCGGGACCTACGCTGTCCTGGAGAACAAGCTGGGCTGGGCGCCCGGCAGCATCGACACGGTCCGCTCAGGCGGTGAACCCGCGGAGGCACATCAGGTAGCCACTCACCAGCAGCAGCAACGGCAGCAGCAAGTTCCGTCGGCGGCCACCTTGTTGGACGCGGTGCCCACCGAGGATTTACTGTCCGAGCTGCGGCGCCGCATCGTGTGGGATCACGATCGGTGGGACCGTGACGACGGGGGCCTGGGCGCTCTGGCGCCTCGCGGCAGCCGGTAGCGACGCCGAGTCGTCCCAATGGGCGGGCGGTTGGTGATCGGGCGCGCCGGGTACGAGAGCCGGCATGGATGAGCGCCGGCAGTTGGTACGACGACTGCTGAAGGTCGCGGGTACCACCTACGCGTCCGAGGCGGGCGTCCGGATCAACGACAAGCCCATGCCGTTGTTCCAGCTGCTGGTGTTGTGCATGCTGGCCAGTAAACCGATCGACGCCTCGATCGCGATGCGCGCCGGACACGAGGTGTTCAAGGCGGGCTTGCGCACACCGAAAGCCGTGCTGGAGTCAGACCGCCGCACCATGATCGAAGCGTTCGGCCGGGCTCACTACGTGCGTTACGACGAAAGTTCGGCTACCCGCCTGACCGACATCGCCGAGCACGTCCGTGCCGAATACTGCGGTGACTTACGGGAACTGGCCCGCCGCAGCGAGCAGGATGTGCGCGCGGCCACCCGGCTGCTCAAGCAATTCAAAGGGATCGGTGACACCGGCGCCGACATCTTCCTGCGCGAAGTACAGGACGTCTGGACGTGGGCGCGGCCGTATTTCGACAAACGCGCAACCGCAGCGGCCAAGAAGCTCGGATTACCCACTAGCGCAGCCGATCTGGGCCACTTGGCGCCACGCGCCAATGCCCGTCTGGCGGCCGCTCTGATTCGCGCCTCGCTGGACGACGACGTACGCCGGCAATTGACCGGTTGACTCGTCGGTGACTGTGCGGATCGGCACGTCGGGATGGTCCTACGACCACTGGGCCGATGTGCTCTACCGGCCGGGACTGCCGGCCGCGCGCCGGCTGGCCCGCTACGTTGAGGTCTTCGACACCGTGGAGCTCAACGCCAGTTTCTACCGATGGCCAAAGGATTCGACGTTCGCCGGCTGGCGTGCGCGGGTGCCGGACGGCTTCACCATCTCGGTCAAGGCGCATCGCGGGCTGACCCACTATCGGCGACTCGGCTCACCCGAGCCCTGGATCGAGCGCTTCGAGCGCTGCTGGACGGCGCTCGGGGATCGCCACGGCGTGCTGCTGGTGCAGTTGCACCCCGAGCAGCGCCGGGATGTTCTTCGCCTCGACTACTTCTTGAGCCTCGTACCGGCGGGCATCCGAGTGGCCGTCGAGTTGCGGCACCCGTCGTGGGACGATCCGGCGGTGTACGCGGTACTGGAACGCCGGGGTGCCGCGTATGTGGTGATGAGCGGTGCAGGGCTGGCGTGTATCCCCCGCGCCACCACCGATTTCGTCTATGTGCGCATGCACGGCCCCGACCCGGACGCGATGTACACCGGCTCCTACTCCGCCGAAGACCTGCAAGCGTGGGCTGGCCGCATCGCCTCGTGGGATGGCGAAGGCCGCGACGTGTGGCTGTACTTCAACAACGACCCGGACGGCCACGCTGTGCGCAATGCGCTGGATTTGCGCGAACTCGTCCGGCGAGCGAACTAGCCACGGGTTGAACCGCTTCGAGGATGGTACGCCAGGCCGCCATCGAGCGGTGTCCAGCTGCGGTCGATGACACTCGGCAAGCGCACTGCCTGCAGGCGTTCCCGCTCGGTACGCCTGCGTTTGATGCGCAACCGGGCGTCCGACGGCAAGGTGAGCAACTCGTCACAGGTCAAGAAATAGACGTCGCCCACGCCGTCGATATGATCTGCCGCGACATGCCGAGAGGCCCATTCCCGCAACGCGATTCGTAGCTCGTGGGTGAAACGCATAGTGGCGTCGTAAGCGAGTTCGCGCGAGCCGCGGGCATTGGCCGCCATTCGCTCGGCCAGCTTTACCGCCGGCCGCTCGGTCAGATCGGACAGTTCGCGGCCGGCTGCCTCAGCGGCGGCGCCGAGCAACACCGCCGTATCGTCGCCGAACGTCGGGTTGGCCAGTTCGGCTTCCCCGGGTCCGCGGTGCGGTAAGCGGGTAGCGGCCGCGCTGAATGCCGCTGCGACGGTGCGGGACAGCGCGCGGATGCCGTCGAGGTCACCTGCTTTGGCCAATGGGCGCAGCCGCGGGTCACTGCGCAGCGGGGCGGCCAGCGAGGCGACTTTGTCCCGGACACTGTGATCGTCGGTCAACGCGTCGATGCCGGACATGCCGGTGTCGGCTGTGGTGCGAGACAACGTTGCGGCGGTGACGCCGGAGTCGATGACCCACAGTCCGGTGATACTCCAGCCGTATTGAATTCTTGCGCGCAGCAACTGAATACGGGCGTCAAGCTGCGCGTCGGAAAGGGCGGTCAAGGCGGTGTGGTCAAGGTGCTCAGCGGTGGCGGCGGTCTGGTAAGCCTGCGTGTCGGATTTGAGGTGGCGCAGCAGCGCCAGCGCCCGCCCGGCGGCGACCGCCTTGGCCGCCGAGCCGTGCATCCGCCGAGACGACGGCAGACGGCCGCCGGGAAAGAATTTCGACATCGGCGCTTTTCTCGATCCGGGTCCGGCCAGCACCCGTTCGGCGAACGCCTGGGCGTCCCATCCGGGCACCAGGCCGGCAACGAGCACACCGGTGGAGACCGCGAGGTACGGGCGATGACCGAAGACCGCGATCGCCCGCTTCACCCACTCCGCAACGGCTGGGCTGCTCGGAGTCATCACCGCAGCCATTGCGCGGCCGGCTGCCCGTAAGCCCGGCACCTGCACATCCAGCGTCATCGGGGTCAACGGGCCGGGCAGCACCTCAGTGAGTCCAGACGCGCTGAATACGGGGTAGCGGGGGTCGATGCGGTCGTCGAATTCGCCTTCCAACCCCTCAGGTGCGGCGCTGGGCAGACCTGGGTCAGCGGCCGGCCCACGGCGCACAGCGGGTTCCACCGGTAGGGGCAGGTGGCCGGGCCGAGTGATCGCACCTGCGATATCGAGGCGACGGCCGACGAGCCCCCGGGCAGTGTCCGCAACCGCCTCGGCGGCCGGCCAGCCGAACTGGAATCCCCAATCATCGCGCAGAGCAGGGTGTCCGAAATCGGGTGCAGGCTGCGGCCATATCGGCCCGCGATGGCGCCGCGGCCGGGCGGCCGAGTCCAGGATTCGTTGCGCTGCAGCTACCTCAATGGTGTCCGGCGTCGCCAGCTCGACGACACCGGTACGGGTGCCGCCCACCGCGACCACCAGAAAGCGAACAAGATCGTCCAGGTGCAGCACGCGCACCGGCTGCGTCGGCCCTTTGGCGTGCAGCAGCGTGGCCACGGTACGGCTCACCATCCAGTCCAGCTGGCGGCCTACCGGGGGCGCCGTCCGCACGATGAGGCTCGGCGCCCAACCGGTGCTGACGAGTGTTTCAGCCTGCCGGTAAAGCGCCGGTTGGCCGGCCCCCTGGGAGACGAATACCAGCCGGTCACCGGCGCGGGCCGCGGCATGGCTGACTCGGGCGAGACCGTCGATGCCGGCGGCGCCTGGCGCATCGCTTTCCAGCGGCGCCAGATGCAGTACGACGTCGGCTTCGTCAGCCAACTGCTGCAAAACCGGGTGGTTCAGCGGCGCGCCGACGAATTCCACTGCCGGGTCCAGGCAGTGATGGGACCGATGCGAGATACCGCTGACCGTGTGCCCGGCCGCCACCAATTGCCGTGCGACCAACCGGCCAACCAGCCCGGAGACGTCGGTCACCAGGATCCGCACCTGCGGCACCTCCCCAATTGGATACCTAAACAATAGGCGTGCCCGCAGTGCCGTCGCGCGACACCGACCCGGGGCACGTGAACGGCGGCGTGGGGCGTTAGCGCAGGGTGGCTGTGCCGTCTGGTTGCACCGCGACCTTGGCGCCGGCGATGTCCTCAGCCACCGTCATTTCGGCCGCGGCCGCGTCCGTGATGACGGCGAGGGTCCGCATGTCATCGGGGGTGCGCACCGCCAGGAAGGCTTTTTCCGGGCGGCCGTCCCGGTCGAACGGTGTCGTCCAGGCTTCGACGGTGCCGACTCCTTCCCACTCCACCGCCGCCCGCCGCTTCGGCCGGCGGTCCACCGCTGGTTGAACGTCTTCCCAACGGAACGGCGTCAGCGGCGGTTCGCTGCCGTACACACCGACACTGTGTTTGGTCAAGAAACCGCCGTTGGCGGTGACCAACCCGCGCCGTCCCGGATTGGCCACCAGCAGTTCGGCCATCGTGGCGATCGAGTGACTGACGTAGTTGCTCCACGGCCCACCGGCGAAAGTGAGCCCGCCCGTCACAGTCAGTGGCCGGTCCGGGTCGTCCACCGGCAGCCCCAGCTCAGCCGCCGCGATCTGAACCGCGGAGGGAAAACAGGAGTACAGGTCGACGTAGTCCAGGTCGTCGATCCCCCAACCGGCCAGTTCCAGCGCCCGGGCACCGGCGACCCGGATCGCCGGAGAGCGATGCAACTCGTCGCGCTCGCTGATCGCGTAAGTGTCGTGGGCGTCGGTGCCGGCGTACGGAAACACCCAGCGTTCGGCCGGAACCCGCAGCCGGGTGGCTGTTCCGACCGAGGTCAAGATCAGCGCCGCCGCCTGGTCGACCATGTTGTTGGAGTTCATCAGCTTGGTGTAGGGCCAGCTGATCATTCGGTTTCGCGGCCCGGCCCGCCCGATGTCCTCGGCGGTCAGCCGCTCACGGATCCACGCGTGCGGATTGTTCACCGCAACGGCGTTGAATCGCGCCCACAGCTCACTGATCCGGCGCCGGTGCTGATCCGGCGGCTCACCGGAGCTGATCCGCAACGCTTGCTCGAACAGCGGGTAGACGTGGGCCGGGCGATGCAGCTTGATGCGGTCCTCGGCCGGCCCGGCCATCGGCACGTTGTCATCGCTGCCCGCAGCCTGCGGCACCGACTCATCCTGTTGGGTCCAGCTGAGTCTGTCACCCCGGGCCCGCAGCTGCATCCGGGTGCGCCAGGTTTCTGCGCCGGCGATCAGCACCACGTCGGCGCCTCCCCGCTGGATGTCCAGGCACGCCTGGTTGACCAGCGTTTGCGGCACGTTGCCGCCCACGCCGGTGTAACGGGTGGCGGGGTCGTGGGCGCCGATGCGCTGCCCGAGCAGCAGGCCCGGATCGCGATAGCGCACCGAGAACAGGTTCACCACCCGGACCGCATCGACGGCCTCGAGCACCGGCGGGTCACCGGCCTGCCGTGCCGCGGCGGCCATCAGGTCGACCGGCTCCACCTCCGCTCGCTCGTCGCGCTGGTTGACCTGGCCGTAGCCGATCAGCACCGGTGTCCGGGGATCGAGGGGCATCGCACAGCCTTCCGCCGCTCTTGCCGGCACCGGCCTCCGGCGCCCGACATTCGAAACTATCCAATCGAGGTCGAGGGCTCAGAAGCGCATCGTCGCCAGGCGGACGGTCCGCTTGAGATGAGCAGGGCCCGGGTAGATGGAAGAGACGCCCGCAGAAAGGACCACGGCGAATGACTCAGCTGGCCAGCATGGGCGGGGACACTGCCGCCGACAACGAAAGCGGTGGCAGCGGAAAGACAGTCGCACCGCAGCCGTACGCCCTGGGCGACGCGCCCGGACCGCTGGATCCGCACGAGTTGGCGGCGGTCGACGCCTGGTGGCGGGCGGCGAACTACCTGGCCGTCGGTCAGATATACCTGTCCGGGAATCCGCTGCTCCGCGAGCCGCTGTCCCCCGAACACATCAAGCCGCGGCTGCTCGGCCATTTCGGCACAGTGCCGGGCCTGAATCTGGTGTGGGCCCACGCCAACCGGCTGATCAACAGTCGCGGCCTGAACGCCGTGTTCGTGGCCGGCCCCGGGCACGGCGGCCCCGGCCCGAATGCCTGCGCTTGGCTGGAAGGCACCTACTCCGAGTTCTACAGCCACATCCCGCAGGACAGCACCGGTATGGCTGCGTTTTTCCGCCAGTTCTCCTTCCCCGGTGGGGTGCCCAGTCATTGCGCTCCGGAGACGCCCGGATCGTTTCACGAGGGCGGTGAACTCGGCTACTCGTTGCTGCACGCCTACGGCGCAGCCTTCGACAACCCGGACCTGACCGTGTTCTGCGTGGTGGGCGACGGCGAGGCCGAGACCGGTCCGCTGGCCACGAGCTGGCATGCGAATGCGTTCCTTAACCCGGCCCGAGACGGCGCTGTGCTGCCCATCCTCGCGCTGAACCAATACAAGATCGCCAACCCGACGATCCTGGCCCGGATCCCGGAGTCCCAGTTGGTGGACCTGATGCGGGGTTATGGTTACGAGCCGCACGTGGTCGCCGGGCACGACCCGACGGCCGTGCACCAGTTGATCGCCGACGCCTTGACCAAGTGCCTGGACCGGATCGGCGAAATCCAGCAGGCCGCCCGGACCGGCGGGCGCACCGAAACTCCGCGGTGGCCGATGATCATCTTGCGCACTCCCAAGGGCTGGACGTGTCCGCCGGTTGTCGACGGGCAACAGACCGAAGGCACTTTTCGCGCGCACCAGGTGCCGTTGCCGGCCGCCCGCACCAACGACGGACACCGCCAGGTGCTCGAGCAGTGGCTGCGTTCCTACCGCCCGGAAGAGCTTTTCGACGAAGCGGGCCGGCCGGTGCCGGCTCTACTGGACGCGGTGCCGCACGGCGACCGGCGGATGAGCGCCAACCCGGTCGCCAACGGCGGTGTGCTGCTGAAGGATCTGCGGCTGCCCGATTGGCGTGACTATGGTGTCGACGTTCCGGCGCCCGGGTCCAGCGAACACGAAGCCACCCGGGTACTGGGCGCCTGGCTGCGGGACGTCACGGCGCAAAACCCCACTGACTTCCTGACCTTCGCCCCTGACGAGCTGGCCAGCAACCGGCTGCAAGACATCCTGGAGGTGACCGGGCGCAACTGGCAGCTCGAGGTCGGCGAATTCGACGAGCGGCTCGACCCGGCGGGACGGGTCATCGAGGTGCTTTCCGAGCACATGTGTCAAGGACTGCTCGAGGGCTACCTGCTGACCGGCCGGCACGGGATCTTCACCTGCTACGAGGCGTTCATCCATATCGTCGACGCGATGTTCAACCAGCACGCCAAGTGGCTGGAGGCCAGTGCCCAGGTGTCCTGGCGGCGGCCGCTGGCCAGCCTGAACTACCTGCTGTCGTCGCATGTCTGGCGCCAAGACCATAACGGCTTCACGCATCAGGACCCCGGGTTCCTCGACGTCGTGCTCAACAAGAAGCCCGAGATCGTGCGCGTCTACCTGCCGCCGGACGCCAACACGCTGCTGTCGACCTACGACCACTGCTTGCGTTCCCGGCACTACATCAACGTCGTTGTCGCCGGCAAACAACCGCAGCGGGACTGGCTGTCGGTGCAGGATGCGGCGTTGCACTGCGCGCGCGGCGCCGGGATCTGGGAGTGGGCGAGCCACAACGACACCGCGGGAACGCTGCCCGACGTCGTGCTGGCCTGCGCCGGTGATGTGCCCACGCTGGAGACGTTGGCCGCGGCAGCGATCCTGCGGGAGCGGTTGCCGGAGTTGCGGGTTCGTGTGGTCAATGTCGTCGATCTGATGCGGCTGCTGCCCGAACGCGAGCACCCGCATGGGCTCCCTGACCGGGAGTTCGACACGTTGTTCACTCAGGACCGGCCGGTCATCTTCGCGTTCCACGGATACCCGTGGCTGGTGCACCGACTCACCTACCGGCGCACCAACCACAGCAACTTGCACGTACGCGGTTACATCGAACGTGGTACGACGACAACGCCTTTCGATATGGTCATGCTCAATGACCTCGACCGTTACCACCTGGTCATGGACGTCATCGACCGGGTGCCGACGTTGGGCGCGAAGGCAGCGGGCCTGCGTCAGGAGATGGTCGACGCGCGGCTGCAGGCCCGCACCTGGACGCGTGAGCACGGCGCCGACATCCCCGAGGTGGCGGACTGGTCGTGGCCCGGCTGAGCCGCGCACCGTCGACTCTCAGCCGGTGTCGGCCGGCGCGAACAAGACGCCGGCAGCGATCAGCTGCTCGGTCTCCTCGGCCGTCATCCCGAGCACCTTGGCGCAGATCTCCCGGGTGTTCTCGCCCAGCACCGGAGCCGGGCGCTGTGGTGCCGGCGGTATGTGCCGAAACGGCGCCGGACCAGTTTCGGCGGGCAGCGGGTTGCCGATGAGGGGGTGCACCATCTCGCGGAACACCTTGCGCCACTGAAGCTGCGGATCCTCGGGTATGTCGGGCGGGCGGTTCATCGGGCCGGCCGGCACACCGGCCGACTGCAGCGCCTCGGCTGCCTGCAACGGCGTGCGGACCGCAGTCCATTCGGACAATTGCGCGACCAGCGAGCGGCGGTTGGCCGCCCGTGCGTCGCCGGTCGCGAAGCGCGGGTCGTCAACCAGGTCCGGACGGCCGACGAGCCGCGCCGCGCCGCGCCAGTCGGCGTCGGAGCGGATCGAGATGACACACCACTCGTCGTCACCTGCGCACGGGTAGACCGCGTGCACGCTGGTGTCATCGTGCAGCGCGCCGGTTGCGGACTCCCCTGCGGCGCGAGTGACATAGCAGGTGTCAAGCTGGTTGACGACGACCTCGGCCTGGGAGATGTGTGCTCGCGCGCCGATGCCGGTCCGGTCGCGGTAGATCAACGCGGCCAAGGCGGCGATAGCGGCAATCCGACCGACCACGTGGTCCGGGAAAATGGTGGTGGCGTCGTAGAACCCGTGCTTGGCCGCGCCGTTGGCGTCTTCGGTGGTCGCGTCGCTGGAGGTCCAGAGCTGGCTGACCCCGGTGGCGGCCCGGACCAGCGGGCCGTAGCCCATCGCAGTGCTCCAGGGACCGGTATCGCCGAATGCGCTGCTCTCGGCCAGCACGATCCGCGGATTGACAGCGCGCAATTGCTCGTAAGAAAACCCGAGCGCGGCAAGGGTTCCCGGCTTGAAGTTGGCGAACACCGCGTCCGAGGTCGCGACGAGGCGGCGAAAGATCTGCTTACCTTCCCGGCTGCGCAGGTCCAGACCGAACCCCAGCTTGTTGCGGTGGGTCCAGGCGAACGACTCGCTCATGCTGTCACCCGCCCGTTTCTGCCGCAGTCCGTCGGGGTAGGCGGCGTTCTCGACTTTGATCACCTCAGCGCCGAGGTCGGCGAACAGCCGGCTCAATTCACCGCCGGCCACGATAATGCCCAGGTCGACGATCCGCAGGCCCGCCAGTGGATAGCTGTCGACGCTGCTCGACGGCGCCGGGGTGACCGCCCGACCGGCCTGCCAGTGCGGTTCGTGCTGTCCCACCGCAGGCGCGGGCACGCGGAACCCGGCGTGCCTGCCGTTGACCTTGAAGTAGCCGACCGGTGCCCGCGCCGGCACCCCCGGCGCCAGTTCGGCGTCGACGATGGCACCGGCCGCCCGAAAATGATCGGACGACAACGTCTCTGACGGTGACAACACCGCGGCGATCGGTACCCCGTGCGACTGTCCTGCGGACACCAACTCCGCTCGGGTGTGGCCGGCGAACAGCGCCTGCACCAGGACGCTGATCTGCGGCCAGGCGGCGAAGCGGGTGGCGATCACGTCGAATTCGGGTGCCTGAAACTCCGCCGGCTCCCCGAGCCAGGCCCGTAAACCGTGCCACTGTCGTGGCGACATCACACACAGCCGGACAAAGCCGTCGGCGCACGGACAGATCGGGTAGGCGTCCTGATTGACCGGACGACCCCGCCACCGTTTGGAACTGCGGACGGCCGCTGCGGCTTGGCCGTGCGACCCGAACACCGGGTCGAGCGCCGTGACGACAGCGTCGAACCGGGCGAAGTCGAGGTAATCCCCTGCACCGCAGCGGAGCCGGTTGTAGTAGGCGACGAGGGCGGCCCACACCGCCTGCACCGCTGCGGTGGCCGACGCGATGCCGTCGGGTGGCAGTACCGGTGTTCCGGTGGTGGGGCCCGAGCGTGACAAGACACCCGACATCGCATAGAGCACCGGGTCGGTGGCCTGCCACCCCGACCGCGGACCGGTCGTGCCGAAATCCGACGACCACAGCACCACCAGGTGCGCATACCGGTCGGCCAACTCGGCGCCCGAGAGCCCATAACGCAGCCGCTCGCCCCGGTATTCCGCTATCCACGACGATGTCGGCGCCGGCGGCCAGTTCGGTAAAGCGCCGGCGGTCATCGTCGTCGGCTGGGTCGAGCACCGCGCTGTGTTTGTTTGCGTTGTGCAGTGCGAAGGGCACGCTCACGCCGGCCAGCCCGGGCAGCGCGCTGCGCGACGGGCTGGCGCTCGGAGGTTCGATCTTGAGCACTTCAGCGCCGAGGTCGGCGAACAGGCGGCCGACGATGTCTGCGTCGCCGACGCAGAGATCGAGCACCCGCACCGAGGCCAACAGCGCTTCGTCACCGACGGTCACACGGCCAGCGTAGTTCCGGTCGAAATCCGGTCCGTCAGCCCCGATGGGTGCGTCGCGAGCGGCTCTGGACAGCGGGCGCGCGAGTAAGCTGACCGCAAATGTCTTGCCCATCGGTGGCCGCGCCGCCCGAACCGCATCCGGTGGTCGCGCAGCTGGCAGCGCTGCACCACTTCCGCGTCTACGTCGATGTCGCCGTCACCGTTGTCGTACTGGTGCTTGCCAACCTGATCGCGCACTTCACCACTGCCTGGGCGAGCATCGCCGCTGTTCCGGCTGCCGCCGTCGGGTTGGTGATCCTGCTTCGGTGCAACGGGCTGGGCTGGACCGAGCTGGGGCTGGGCCGGGAGCACTGGCGGTCGGGTGTCGCTTACGCCCTCGCCGCCATCGTCGCGGTGGTGTCGGTGATCGCCGTGGGTGCTCTGCTGCCGGCCACCCGGCCGATGTTTTTGAACCAGCACTACGCCACCCTGTCCGGTGCGGTGGTCGCCTCGCTGATCGTCATTCCCCTGCAGACGGTCATTCCCGAGGAGCTCGCGTTCCGCGGCGTGCTGCACGGAGCGCTCAACCGGGCCTGGGGGTTCCGCGGTGTCGCCGTCGCAGGTTCGGTGCTGTTCGGGCTGTGGCATGTCGCGACGTCAGTGGGCTTGACGCGCGGCAACGTCGGGTTCAGCCGGTTGTTCGGTGACGGCGCGGTCGGCATGCTGGCCGGTGTGACGCTGGCGGTCCTGGCGACGGGGACGGCCGGGCTGGTGTTCAGCTGGCTGCGCCGGCGCAGCGGCAGCCTGCTCGCGCCGATCGCGCTGCACTGGTCGTTGAACGGGCTGGGTGCACTGGCCGCTGCGCTGGTCTGGCAACTGTCGGCCTGACGCTAGATCAGCAGCACCGCGGCGCCCGCGATGCGACCTGCGCTGAGATCGGACAGCGCCCGGTCGGCTTGGTCGAGTGAGTACTCCGGTGTGGTCACCTCGATGTGGTGGTGTCCGGCGAAGTCGAGGAAGGCGCGGGCGTCGGCGCGGGTGTTCGACGTGACCGAGCGGACCTGACGCTCCTGAAACAGGTGCCGCTGATAGTTGAGGACGGGGATGTCGCTGAGGTGAATACCGGCAATCGCCAAGGTCCCACCGCGGTCCAGCGCCTCCAGCGCGGGCAGCACCAGCTCCCCGACCGGTGCGAACAGGATAGCGGCGTCCAGTGCTACCGGCGGCGGGTCGGCGGCGCCCTGCGCCGACGCAGCACCCAGCGCAAGGGCCAACTTCTGTGCTTCGGCGCCGCGCGTCATCACGTGCACCTCTGCGCCCTGCGCGAGCGCAACCTGTGCGGTGATGTGGGCGCTGCCGCCGAATCCGTAGATGCCCAGCCGGCCGCCCGGCGGCAGATCAGCGCGCAGCAGTGAGCGGTAGCCGATGATCCCTGCGCACAGCAACGGCGCCAACTCGGTGTCGCTATAGCCGTCGGGCAGGTGGTGAGCGAACGCCGCGGGCACCGTCGCGAACTGCGCGTAGCCACCGTCGGCATCCCAGCCGGTGTAGCGGGATCTCGGGCACAGGTTCTCATCCCCGCGACGGCAGTACCTGCACACTCCGCAGGTGTGCCGCAGCCATGCGATCCCGACCCGATCGCCGACCGCGAAGCCGCCGGCCTCAGAACCGACCTCAGCCACTTCGCCGACGACTTCGTGCCCGGGTGTCACGTGTTCGCGGTGCACCGGCAGGTCACCCTCGGTGATGTGCAGGTCGGTTCGGCACACCCCGCAGGCACGCACCGCGACCAGCAGCTCGGCAGGCCCGGGGCGGGGAATGTCGGTGCTGACGCGCTCGAGCGGGCCAGTGGTCATCGGTCCGGGCCGACGGACCCGCCAGGCGGTCATCGTCGCGGGTGACGGCTCGCCCAATTCAACGACCGCCGTCACCCGCGCCCGAGAAGCTGGCTACAACGTGCGTGTGCGTGAGGTGACGGCCTTGTAGATCAAGAGCAGGAGCACCGCACCGACCAGCGAGCCGAGGAAGGTGTGAATTTTCGGCTGCTGAAGGGCGAGGCGGTGTTCGAAGATCAGGGCACCCAAGGCGCCACCGACGAAGCTGCCTGCGACGCCGAGCAAAATGGTCGCGATCCAGCCCATGGGTTGCCGACCCGGAACGATGAGTCGGGCGATGGCGCCGATGATGAGACCGAGGACGATCCATATGAGGACGGTTACCACGACGAGCTCCTTCGAGTATTGACTTGTAAGCAGGACCGTCGCAGGTCAGACCTGTGCGGGCCCGGTAGCCACAGCGTAGAAGCTACGCCCGGATTTTGCCCCCGAACGGCACTTCTGAAACCCGAATGAAACCCGAATACTCCGGTGAACGTGCTGCGGCTCGAGGGACCTGATGAACTCAGGTGGACACCGGTGGCGGCGGTGCCGGCGCGATACCCGGAGGTGCAACTTCTCCGGCCGGCGCCGGCCCGGCCGGGGCCGGCGGTGCCGGAGCCCCGGGCGCAGGTGCCGGCGCGGGCGCTCCAGGAGCGGGTGCCGGCGCCGGCGCGGGTGCCCCCGGCGCGGGCGCGGGAGCCCCCGGCGCAGCGGGCGGAGCCGCTGGCGCCGGTGCCGGCGCGAGCGGACGGATCGACTCCGCGAGCGTCTTGGCCGCGGCCTTATCGACCGGGTTATTCGCTGTGCCCAGCCACACCACAAACCACCGTTGTCCTGGCGCGCCTTGGGCACCGGTCGACGGCGCACCGATGACACCGGTCCAGATCTGGCCGTTTGGTTTGGTCGCGTCGCTGAACTTCACCTCGTAGGAGGACGCGCTGCCGGCCAACGCGCCTTCGCCTTTCAGCGGAACGGTGTCCTGATTGATTCGCGTTCCGGGATAGGGCATGAAGAACTCACCCATGTCGGAGGCCAACCGGGCCGCTGCCTTCGCATTGTCGGACTCAGCGTTGGCGTACAACTTTTGATCCAGCCGCCCCAGCAGAATTCGGGTGTCGTTGGCGACCACCGGCTCCTGGCCGGGCGCGACCGGTCCCGGCGTCTCCTTGCTCAACAGCGCCGAGCCGTAGTCGAGGTGGGTGGCATCGGATTCCACCCAGCCCGCCGGTACGACGAAGCTGAAACCGCCAACGGGATTGTCCACCCGGCCCGGCTGCGGTGCATTGGGGTCGGCCACCGGGGGCGGCGTGTTGGGATCGATACCCGGGGGCCCGGCTACCGGGTCGGCGGCCGGCGGCGCGGCGGCCGGACCGTTCGGACCAGGCGGTGAATCGGGCGCACCCCCGCCCGGCGCGGGTGCCGCTTCCGGAGCGGCGGGCGGAGCCGGCGCGCTGGGGCCCGGCGGCGGGGGCGCCGGATCGGCGTGCGCCGGCACCGCCGGCAATGCGATGCCGATAGCGCCGACGCCGGTGGCCGCGGCGACCGCCAGAGATTTCCAGAGGCGGTTGCGCCTTGTCGTGTGCTGATGCGCCTGCTTCATGGACGAAGAACCTACCGTGTTACCCCCGTGACGCAAGTGCGATTTGCTCAAAAAGTGAACGCCGCGCCGCCGAGCCGGGCATGCCCGCTGCACGGCGGTTGCCAGGCGCATAGGGCGTGTTCATCGGCAGTTCGCCATCAGCACATCTGATGCGGCGGAGGGCGGCGTGGCGGGGCGGAATGCAGCGCCACTTCCTGTGATTTGACGGAAAACCACACCATGTCTCCCGGGGCCAACCGCAAGTCCGCGGCCGCATCGACGGTGATGTCAGCGGCCAGCACCGGCGCCCGATCCGGCTGATCCACGCACCGCACCCGCACCACCGGTCCGCGGGTGTCCAGCTCTGCGACGCGCAGCGCCACGGTGTTACGCGGACTGCCATGCGGAGCGTCCCGGTACACCGCGACCGCCGCCGGCGAGAACACGGCAACTGCGTCCTGTCCGGGCGCCAAGTCCTCTGCCGCGGTCCCGTGCCAGCGCGTTCCCGACCAGCCCTGTAGCGCGCCGTCGGCGTCCGCGACCCCGCTGACCAGGTTCACTCCGGCGATCCGGGCGGCGAATTGGCTGCGCGGTGCTGTCAGAACGTCGGCGACCCGGCCGGTCTCGGCGATTTTGCCCTCTTCGAGCACCAACACCCGATCGGCCAGCGTGTAGACGTCGAGCAGGTCGTGGGTGACCAGAACTGCCGCGCGGTCATTGCGGGTCGCCACCTCGCGCAGGACTGCACGCACTGCCACGGCAGCGGCCACGTCCAGGCCGGACAACGGCTCGTCGAGCAGCAGTACGTCAGGTTCGGCCGCCAGCGCCCGCGCGATCGCGATGCGCTGGGCCTGGCCACTGGAGAGCTGCCGGGGCCGACGGCCGGCCAGCTGCTCGGCGTCCACCTGCTGCAGCCAGTGCAGCGCCGCTGCCGCGTTGTCCCGGTCGCGGGCGACCCGCAGTCCACGACGGCGGCTGTACGGACCGAACGCCACGTTGGCCGCGACACTTAAGTGCGGAAAGAGCAGCGGGTCCTGCAGCAGCAGCCCGACGCGCCGGTCGTGAGTAGCTACGTTGACCCCGGTGGCGGTGTCGGTGAGCACCCTGTCCCCCACCCGTACCAATCCGTCGTCGGGGCGGACCAGTCCGGCGATGACATGGAGCACGGTTGATTTGCCCGCCCCGTTGGGTCCCAGCACTGCCAGCACTTGACCGGCCGTCACCGAAAACTCCACATCGAGTGCGCGGTCGGCCACCACCGCGCGCAGCTGCAACCCGCTCATCGCCGCTACCTGACGCCCGCTCCGGACAACCGTCGCGCGCCCAGACCGACGACCACCAGCGCCGCCACCACCACCAGCAGAATCGACAGAGCAACCGCCGCGTCGGCGTCGTTCACCCGCTGCAGGTAGATCTCCAACGGCAACGTGCGGGTCACGCCCTCGCGCGACCCCGCAAACGTCAAGGTGGCGCCGAATTCTCCTAACGAACGGGCGAACGCAAGCACCGCGCCAGAGGTCAGGCCCGGCAGCAGCAACGGCAGCGTGATCCGCCACCACACTGTGCTGGGCCGGGCGCCCAGCGTCGCCGCGACCACCTCGTACTCGATACCGGTGCTGCGCGCGGCGCCCTCCATGGCGATGACCAGGAACGGCAGCGAGACGAACGCCTGGGCCAGGATCACCGCTGTCGTGCTGAACGCAATGTGGACACCCGCGCCATCCAGATAGCGGCCGATCAGGCCGAGCCGTCCGAAGGCGTACAACAGTGCAATACCGCCCACGACCGGTGGCAGAACCAGCGGCAACAGGATCAGCGGTCGTAGCCATCGCACCAGCCGCATTCCGCTGCGAGCCAGCACCAGCGCCAGCGGAACCCCCAGCACCAGACAAACGGCCGTGCTGGCGGTCGCCGTCTTCAGGCTCAACAGCAAGGCGGTCCGAGAGGACCTGCTGGTGATCAGCGACCCGAAGTGCGACCAGTCCACCTTCATTGCGATTGCCACCAACGGCAGGGTCACGAACGCTGCACCGAGGGCAGCGGGGACATAGACCCAACCCGGTAGACCAGCAGGCCGCTGCACGGCTGCTCGCTCAGGGCTTCGCGAAGCCAGCTCGTTGCAGGACCTGCTGGCCCGTCACGCCGGTCACCGCGTCGACGAATTTCTGTGCCGGCCGAGGCTGGGCCGCTGCCTTGAGCACCGCCACCGGGTAGACGTTCCGGGCGCCGGCGGCTTCCGGGAAGTTGACGGTCGCAACTTTGCGGCCGGCGTTCAAGGCGTCGGTGACGTAAACCAGGCCGGCGTCGGCTTCACCGGTGGCTACTTTGTTCAGAACGTCGGTCACGCTGGGTTCTTCACTGACCGGGTTGAGGTGTACGCCGGTGCTGTCCTCGATGCGCTGTGCCGCCGCTCCGCACGGCACCGGTTGTTGGCAGACTACGACGCTCAGCCCCGGCTTGTTCAGGTCGGCTAAGCTTTGCACCTGCTTGGGATTGCCCGCTGCCGTGACGATGACCAGCGTGTTGGATGCGAAGTCGACCGGGTTTCCGGCCAACAGCCCCGCTTTGGCGACGTTGTCCATCTGCGCGGTGTCGGCCGAGGCGAAGACGTCAGCGGTGGCGCCCTGCGTGAGCTGAGTCGCCAGCTCCGACGACCCGGCGAAGCTGAAATCGACTGTCGTGCCCGGATTGTCGGCCTTGAATTGCTCGCCGATCGTGGTGAACGCTGACTTCAACGAGGCGGCCGCGAACACGACGACGGCGTGCGATGGGTGGCTGCCTGACTGTGGAGCCGGGGCGGACTGCGACGTGGCCGCCGGTTTCGGGCTGCACCCGGAAAGGCCGGCGACGATGACGAGTGCGGTGACCGCGGCCGTAAGTGCTCTCCGACGCATGGCTCTGACCGTAGCTGGGGGTCGAAATAGGCGCGGTCGAATAGTTACGCATTGGTGGTCGTGTCGTGTCGGTGCAATGTGTCACCGCTAGCTACCGTCCAGTAACATCGATCAGAGGCGGCAGCTACCGCGCCGGCCCGGTTCCCGGTTCAGCGTCGAACGAGGAGGTCATCAAAGTGGACGTGCTGGTCACCGGCGGAGACACCGAGCTGGGCCGAACCGTTGCCGAAGGTTTCCGAGACGACGGACACAAAGTCATCCTGTTGGGTGCACACCGCGACCAGCTCGAGATTAACGCCAAGGAACTCGACGTCGACGCAATCGTCTGCGACGCCACCGACGGGGTGAGTCTCGCCGAAATCCGCGGGCTGCTTTCGCATCACCTGGACACCATCGTCAGTGTGCCCGGGCCGCAGTGGCACAACCGTGACCCACGCACCTACTCGCTGACGGAGTTGGCCGGCGCGTGGCGCAGTGCTGTCGACAACACGCTGCTGTCCGCAGTCCTGACCGTGCAAACCGGCGGCGACAACCTGCGCTCGGGCGGTTCGATCGTCTGCGTGGTGCCGGACAACCCGCGGCCGGGCAGCGCGGACGCTGCGGCCAAGGCTGCGCTGTCCAACTGGGTGGCCGGCCAGGCCGCCACCTTCGGCACCCGGGGAATCACGATCAACGCCGTGGCTGCGGGGCGTAGCGCGCAGCCCGGCTACGAAGGGCTCAGCAGCACCCCGCTGCCGGTAGCCGCAGAGATCTCCCGGCTGGCACTGTTCCTCACCACCCCCTCTGCGCGCCACATCACCGGGCAGACATTGCACGTCGGCCATGGTGCGCTTGCGCGATTCGCGTAGTCCAGGCCCGGTAACCAGCGCCGGCGAGGTGCCGTAGGCAGTCGGCCCAAGCGCGGTTGGCTCTAGTGGGCGAAGCCGAATCAGCGACCTGGCAAGCGATTTCGGCCCCCGGCGCTTCGACTGATAGCCAACTAACATCGCGACCCGCAGTGTGATCCCTCTCGCATGTGGTTGAGCGCACAGGAAAGGGGTATCGAATGTCTGCCCGACTAGGCTTAGTTCGGATCATCACTGCCGGATCGTCACTGCCGGATCGTCACCGCCAGACCGTCGCCGCCGCAAGGAGTCAGCACACCCATGACAGCCCACCCGTCAGCCGATTATGCACTTGGTCGCCGCCACCAGGTCGTCATCATCGGATCGGGATTCGGCGGACTGAACGCGGCGAAGAAGCTCAAGCACGCTGACGTTGACATCAAGCTGATCGCCCGCACCACACACCATCTGTTTCAGCCGCTGCTCTACCAGGTGGCGACCGGCATCATCTCCGAAGGCGAGATCGCGCCGCCCACCCGGGTGGTTTTACGCCGGCAGCGCAACGTGCAGGTCCTCTTGGGTGACGTCACGCACATCGACTTGGCCGGCAAGTTCGTCGTCTCCGAACTGCTGGGTCACAGTTACGAAACGCCTTACGACAGTTTGATAGTCGCCGCCGGCGCCGGACAGTCCTACTTCGGCAACGACCATTTCGCCGAGTTTGCCCCGGGCATGAAGTCGATTGATGACGCGCTGGAGTTGCGCGGGCGGATCTTGAGCGCTTTCGAAGCCGCCGAACGATCCAACGACCCGGAACGCCGGAAAAAACTGCTGACCTTCACCGTCGTCGGCGCCGGCCCGACCGGTGTCGAAATGGCCGGGCAGATAGCCGAATTGGCGGATTACACCTTGCGAGGGACGTATCGGCGCATCGACTCGACCCGAGCGCGGGTGATCCTGCTCGACGCCGCACCTGCGGTGTTGCCGCCCATGGGTGAAAAGCTCGGCAAGCGGGCGGCGGCGCGGCTGGGAAAGTTGGGCGTCGAAATCCAATTGGGTGCAATGGTCACCGACGTCGACCGCGACGGCATCACCGTCAAAGACGCCGACGGCACCACCCGCCGCATCGAATCGGCCTGCAAAGTCTGGTCGGCCGGTGTCGCGGCCAGCCCGCTGGGCAGGGATCTTGCCCGTCAGTCGTCGGTGGAGATCGACCGCGCCGGCCGGGTCAAGGTACTGCCGGACTTGTCAATTCCCGGGCATGCCAATGTTTTTGTGGTCGGCGACATGGCGGCCGTCGATGGCGTGCCGGGTGTGGCACAAGGCGCCATCCAAGGCGGCAAATACGCGGCACGCGCGATCAAAGCCGAGCTGGCCGGGGCCGACCCCGCCGCGCGAGAACCGTTCCAGTACTTCGACAAAGGCTCGATGGCCACGGTGTCGCGATTCTCAGCGGTCGCAAAGATCGGGCCGTTGGAGTTCAGCGGATTCATCGCATGGTTGATGTGGCTGGTGCTGCACCTGGCGTATCTGATCGGCTTCAAGACCAAGGTCACTACCTTGCTGTCGTGGACGGTCACATTCCTGAGCACCCGGCGCGGCCAGCTGACCATCACCGAGCAGCAGGCGTTCGCCCGAACGCGCCTCGAGCAGTTGGCCGTACTGGCCGCTGAAGCGCAACGCGACGCAACGGCAAGCGCCGTAAGTTAGCCCGCGATCAAATTCAGCCCTGCGATGATGCAGAGCGCGCTGCGCGATGAGGAGGAGCGGGGCGATCAAATTCAGCCCTGCGACGATGCAGAGCGCGCAGCGCGATGAGGAGGAGCGGGGCGATCAGATTTAGCCCTGCGGCTCCAGATTCTGCAGCCGCACCTGGCCGCGGGCTATCAGCCGGCCGTTCTCGTCGGTGATGGTGACGAGCCACAGCTGCTGGCGTCGGCCGCGGTGCAGCGGTGTGGCGGCGGCGAAGACGGTGCCCTCCCGCAGTGCTCGCAGAAAATCGGTGTTGTTGTTGACTCCGACAACGGATCCGCCGCCGTGGGCGCCGAGCCAGGTGTAGGCGGCCACGCTGGCCATGCTCTCCACAATCGAGCAGTAGACGCCGCCGTGCACTATTCCCATCGGCTGCAATAGGTGCGGGCGAATCTCCAGTTGCGCCTTGGCTCCGTCGGGGCTGATCTCGGTGTAGGTCAACCCTATTTCGTCGTCGAACGGCGCCGACAGGTCGGGAGGAACGACACCGTCACCGCGCGGTTGCACGCCCTTGTGTCTACACCAACAGGCGCTTTGAACGCGGGCGAGCCCCGCGCGCAACGAAGGGCGCGGGGCTCGCCGTCGAGTTGACCGGCGGTCACTGCAGCCCTCAGGACTCGCCACGGTCGCGTTTCTCGACTCCGTTAGGATAGGCAAGCCTGCCCTAATGTGGCAAGGGTGGAGCGCTGGGTCAGCGTCGTTCAGTCAACGACAACGGCCTGGAACAGACCCCGACGGCTGCTGGACTCTCGCCGAGCACCTCGACGGCTTTTCGTTTCGGAGCTTGCGCAAGCGCGTACGACAGCCGGTAGTAAGGGGGTACGCTGAGCTAGCAGCACAGGAGATGGATGGACTATGGCCAAGCAAATGCGCCTGGGAGACCTGGAACGTGCGGTGATGGACCATTTGTGGTCCGCGCCCGAGCCGCAGACCGTTCGCCAGGTCCATGAGGCGTTGTCGACTCGGCGCGACCTGGCCTACACCACCGTGATGACGGTGCTGCAGCGGCTGGCCAAGAAGAGCCTGGTGTCGCAGCTCCGCGACGACCGTGCTCACCGCTATGCGCCGATGCGCGGTCGCGACGAACTGGTCGCCGGACTCATGGTCGACGCGCTGGACCAGGCCGCCGACTCCGGCAGCCGGCAGGCGGCGCTGATGCACTTCGTCGAACGCGTCGGCGCCGACGAGGCCGAAGCATTACGGCGCGCATTAGCCGATTTGGAAGCGCACCAACGGGGAACCCCCACAGCTGGCGTTTTCGTGGAGGACTGAGAGAGACTGACGGCGTGTCCGGGCTGGCATTTACCCTCCTTGCGGCGCTGCTGGTCGGCCCGGTGCCGGTTGTGCTCGCTCAGGCGAAGTGGCCGCTACGAGCTCCGCGGGCCGCGGTGGTGCTCTGGCAGGCCGTCGCACTCGCCGCGGTGCTGTCCGCGTTCAGCGCCGGTATCGCCATCGCCAGCCGGTTGATGATGCCGGGCGCTGACGGTCGCCCGACCGCGAGCATCGTCGGCGACGTGCACCGCCTGGGTTGGCTGCTCACCGCGCTGTATGTCGCGGTCTTCGCCGTCACCCTGTCGGTGGGCGCCCGGCTGGCGATCGCGGTCGTGCGGGTGGCCGTCGCGACGCGGCGGCGCCGCGCTCATCACCGGATGCTGGTCGACCTGCTCGGGGCCACCGGAGGAGCCAGTGATCTGCGCATCTTGGAGGTCGCTCAGCCGCTGGCCTACTGCTTGCCCGGGGTGCGCCGACGGGTGGTGGTCAGCGAGGGCACCCTGACCGCCCTGACTGATGCCGAAGTCGCCGCCATCCTGCGCCACGAGCGGGCCCATCTGCGGGCCCGGCACGACTTGGTGCTCGAGGCGTTCATTGCCGTCCATGCCGCTTTTCCGCGGTTCGTCCGCAGCGCCAGCGCACTGGACGCGGTTGGGCTGCTCGTCGAACTGCTCGCCGACGACGCCGCGGTGCGGGCGGCCGGCCGGACTCCCCTGGCCCGCGCGCTGGTGGCCTGCGCGTCCGGCCACGCGCCGTCGGGGGCGCTGGCCGCAGGTGGGTCCAGTACCGTGCTGCGGGTGCGACGGCTCTCCGGCCGGGGCAACAGCTTGATGCTGTCTGCGGCCGCCTACCTGGCCGCGGCCGCCGTGTTGGTCGTACCGACGGTGTCGCTGGCTGTCCCCTGGCTCATCGAACTGCACCGGCTGTTCCGCGTCTAGCCGGCCAGCGGACAGCCGAAAACCGCCGCAAAGGGGATTGCTCGGAAGAGCGAGTGCCGGACGAATAACGTGAACAACGACAACCGAGAGGCGAATCGATGAGCTCGTCGGAATCCAACGCTGAGCAGGGCACCGCACAGATCGGGGTCACCGGCCTGGCCGTGATGGGCTCGAACGTCGCCAGGAATTTCGCCAAGCACGGCTACACCGTGGCGCTGCACAACCGGTCGGTGGCCAAAACCGATGCGCTGCTCGAAGAACACGGCTCCGACGGCGATTTCGTGCGCTGCGAGACCATCCCGGAATTCCTTGCCGCTCTTGAAAAGCCGCGCAGGGTGCTGATCATGGTCAAAGCCGGCGAGGCCACCGACGCCGTCATCGAGGAACTCGCCGACGCCATGGAACCCGGCGACATCATCATCGACGGAGGCAACGCGCTCTACACCGACACCATCCGGCGCGAGAAGGCGATGGCCGAACGGGATCTGCATTTCGTCGGGGCGGGCATCTCCGGCGGCGAGGAAGGCGCGCTGAACGGGCCCTCGATCATGCCCGGTGGCCCGGCGGAATCCTACAAGTCGCTGGGCCCGCTGCTCGAGGAGATCTCCGCCCACGTCGACGGGGTGCCCTGCTGCACCCACATCGGCCCGGACGGCTCCGGACACTTCGTCAAGATGGTGCACAACGGCATCGAGTACTCCGACATGCAGCTGATCGGCGAGGCCTACCAGCTGCTGCGCGACAGCCTCGGCAAGACCGCCGACGAGATCGCCGACGTGTTCGACGAGTGGAACAAAGGCGACCTGGAGAGCTTCCTCGTGGAGATCACCGCGAAGGTGCTGCGCCAGAAAGACGAGAAGACTCAGAAGCCGCTGGTCGACGTCATCCTCGACGAGGCCGAGCAGAAAGGCACCGGCCGTTGGACGGTCAAGTCGGCGTTGGACCTGGGCGTTCCGGTGACCGGCATCGCCGAAGCGGTGTTCGCCCGCGCCTTGTCCGGCTCGGTGGAGCAGCGCAAGGCCACCACCGACCTGGCTTCCGGTGACTTGGGCGGCAAGCCGGACGACGAGAAGAAATTCATTGAGGACGTGCGCCAAGCGCTGTATGCCTCGAAGATCATCGCCTACGCGCAGGGGTTCAACCAGATCCAGGCCGGCAGCGCCGAGTACGACTGGAACCTCACGCCCGGCGACCTGGCCACCATCTGGCGCGGTGGCTGCATCATCCGGGCCAAATTCCTCAACCGGATCAAGGAGGCGTTCGACGACGACCCGGAACTGCCGACGCTGCTCGTGGCGCCGTACTTCCGCAGCGCGATCGAGTCGGCCATCGACAGCTGGCGCCGGGTGGTGGTGGCCGCAACGCAACTGGGCGTCCCTATACCGGGGTTCTCCTCGGCGTTGTCCTACTACGACGCGTTGCGCACCGAGCGACTGCCGGCCGCCCTGACGCAGGGCCTGCGCGACTTTTTCGGCGCGCACACCTACGGCCGGGTCGACGAAGACCACGACAAGAAGTTCCACACGCTGTGGAGCGGAGATCACAGCGAGGTGCCGGCCTAGCACAATCAGCCGCGTGATTGCGGTAGATCTCTGCCCGAAGGGGGCATAGCCAGACCGATGAGATATCTCGACGGGCACCGGCCCGCATACGACTTGACCTACGACGACGTTTTCATCGTGCCGAACCGGTCCGACGTGTCGTCGAGGTTCGACGTCGACCTCTCGACCGCCGACGGGTCGGGCACCACCATCCCGGTGGTGGTCGCCAACATGACCGCGGTCGCCGGACGCCGGATGGCCGAGACGGTGGCCCGCCGCGGCGGCATCGTGATCCTTCCGCAAGACCTGCCGATCGAGGCGGTCACACAGACCGTCGAATTCGTCAAGAGCCGCGACCCGGTGGTGGACACCCCGGTGACGCTCGAACCCGACGACTCGGTCTCCGACGCCATGGCATTGATCGACAAGCGTGCGCACGGTGCCGCGGTGGTCATCTCGGCGGGTCGTCCGGTCGGGCTGGTCACGGAGGCTTGCTGCGCTGGCGTGGACCGTTTCACCCGCGTCCGCGACGTCGCCACCACCGAATTCGTCACCGCTGCGGTCGGCACCGATCCGCGGCACATCTTCGAACTGCTCGAGCATGCGCCGGTCGACGTGGCGGTGCTCACCGAGGCCGACGGCACCCTGGCCGGCGTGCTCACCCGCACCGGCGCGGTCCGCGCCGGGATCTACACCCCGGCGGCTGACCGGGAAGGTCGGCTGCGCGTCGGGGCGGCCGTCGGTATCACCGGTGAGGTCGCGACCAAGGCGCAAGCTCTGGTCGAGGCGGGCGTGGACATCCTGATCATCGACACCGCGCACGGGCACCAGCTGAAGGCGCTGGACGCGATCAAGGCGGTGGCCGCGCTGGATTTGGGCGTGCCGCTGGCGGCGGGAAACGTCGTCTCCGCCGACGGCACCCGCGACCTGGTCAACGCGGGGGCAACCATCGTCAAAGTCGGTGTCGGCCCCGGCGCAATGTGCACCACCCGGATGATGACCGGCGTTGGTCGGCCACAGTTCTCCGCTGTCGTCGAATGTGCCGCGGCCGCTGAGCAACTCGGCGCCCACGTGTGGGCTGACGGCGGAGTGCGGCACCCGCGGGATGTCGCATTGGCGGTGGCCGCCGGAGCGTCCAACGTGATGATCGGCTCCTGGTTCGCCGGCACCTACGAATCCCCCGGCGACCTGATGCGCGACCGCGACAACCGGCCGTACAAAGAAAGCTACGGGATGGCGTCCAAGCGTGCGGTGGTGGCGCGCAGCGCCGGTGAGAGCGCTTTCGACCGGGCCCGCAAGGCGCTGTTCGAGGAAGGGATTTCCGCGTCGCGAATGGAACTCGACCCGAACCGCGGCGGCGTAGAAGATCTTCTCGATCACATCACCTCCGGGTTGCGCAGCACCTGCACCTACGTCGGTGCGTCGAACCTGACCGAGCTGCACGAGCGGGCGGTGCTCGGTATCCAGTCCGCGGCGGGCTTCGCCGAAGGCCACCCGCTGCCGTTCGGTTGGTGAGCGTTGCGACGGCTCCTGCGCATCAGACGAGCCGCTACCATATGAGCTTCAGGTGACCGTTGGGGTGACCGAGCGAAAGGGTTGACGTGCCGCAGGCACCCGTCGGGGCCCGTCCCGTCAGTATGGTTGACCACCGCCTGAGGATGCGACCACCGATCCGATGAACGTCGCCGTCACCTTGCTCAGCGTGCTGGCCATCGTGGTGCTCACCGCCGGAAATGCGCTGTTCGTCGCCGCCGAATTCGCCCTGACCACATTGGAGCGCAGCACTGTTGAGGCGCACGCCCGCACCGGTGGCAGCCGCGACCGCTTCTTGCTGCGCGTACACCGCAGGCTGTCGTTCCAGCTGTCCGGTGCGCAGCTGGGCATCTCGATCACCACTCTGGTCACCGGTTACCTCACCGAACCGATGGTCGCCGAGCTGCCGCATCCGGCGATGGACGCCTTGGGCGTGCCTGAACGGATTGCCGAGGGTGTGATCGCCTTCGTGGCGCTGTTGGCGGTGACGTCGCTGTCGATGGTGTTCGGCGAGCTGGTGCCCAAGTACCTCGCCGTCGCGCGGCCGTTGAGCACTGCCCGTGCCGTCGCGGTCCCACAACTGCTGTTCTCCTGGCTGCTGGCCCCGGCCATCCGGCTGACCAACGGCGCAGCCAACCGGATCCTGCGCCGGCTTGGCATCGAGCCGGCAGAGGAATTGCGATCCGCCCGCTCACCCCAAGAACTGGTGGCGCTGGTGCGGACGTCGGCGCGCAGCGGCTCGCTGGACCCGACGACCGCGGCGCTGGTGCATCGATCGCTGCAATTCGGCACGCTGACCGCCGAAGAGTTGATGACGCCGCGCTCCAAGATCGTCACCCTGCAAACCGACGACACGGTCGCCGACCTGGTCACCACCGCCATCGAGACAGGGTTCTCCCGCTTTCCGGTCGTCGACGGCGACCTGGACGAGACCGTTGGGATCGTGCACGTCAAGCAGATTTTCCAGGTCGCGCCGGCCGAGCGTGCGACCACGCTGCTCACCGCCGTCGCTCAGCCTGTCGCGACGGTGCCCTCCACGCTGGACGGCGATGCGGTGATGGCACAGACCCGCGCCAGTCCCCTGCAGACGGCGCTGGTGGTCGACGAATACGGCGGGACCGCGGGCATGGTCACCACCGAAGACCTGATCGAAGAGATCGTCGGCGATGTTCGCGACGAACACGACGACGCCACCCCGGACGTGGTGGCCGCCGGCCGGGGTTGGCGGGTGTCGGGTCTGCTGCGCATCGACGAGGTGGCCACCGCCACCGGCTACCGCGCCCCCGAGGGCCCATATGAAACGATCGGCGGCCTGGTGCTGCGGCAATTGGGGCACATTCCGCGACCCGGTGAAACGGTCGAATTGACCGCTTTCGACCCCGACGGCCTGTCGCAGCACTCACACCGCTGGCGGGCGACCGTGGTGCAGATGGACGGCCGCCGCATCGACCTGCTGGAACTCGCCGAAGTAACCGGCGACCTGGACGGCGGCGGCGCGCGGTGGCGGCGCTGATGGCGGACGTCTTCCGGGTGTTACTGACGGTTCTGTTGGTGGCCGCCAACGCGTTCTTCGTCGGCGCGGAGTTTTCGCTGATCTCGGTACGCCGGGACCGGCTGGAGATCCTGGCCGAGCAGGGCCGGGCCAGCGCGGTCACCGTGATCCGCGCCGGTGAGCGGCTGCCGCTGATGTTCGCCGGCGCCCAGCTGGGCATCACTGTCGCCTCGATCCTGCTCGGCCGGATCGGTCAGCCGGCGGTCGCTGATCTGCTGCAGATGCCGTTCGGCCTGCTGGGGCTGCCGGGCGCCGTGCTGCACACGGTGTCGTTCGTTCTCGCGCTAGCGATGGTGGTGACGCTGCACGTGCTGCTGGGTGAGATGGTGCCCAAAAACATCGCGATCGCGGGCCCGGAGAAGGCGGCGATGCTGCTGATTCCCGCGTACCTCGCCTATGTGCGGGCCGCCCGGCCGTTCATCGCGTTCTATCAACGCTGCGCAAACCTGATCCTTCGGGCCCTTCAGGTCGAGCCGCGTGACGAACTTGCGATCACGGTGTCGATGGCCGAGTTGGGCGAGATGATCGCCGAGTCGGTGTCCGAAGGTTTACTGGACCGCGAGGAGCACACCCGGCTCACCCGCGCGCTGCAGATCCGGCACCGCGTCGTCGCCGACGTGGCGGTAGCCGTCGCGGACATCCGCTCGGTACCCGCCGCTGCCGTCGGATCCGGTCCGACGGTCGACGCGGTTCAGCAGGCGCTGGCCCAAACCGGATTCTCCAGGTTCCCGGTGGTGGCCGTGGACGGCACGTTCATCGGATATCTGCACATCAAGGACGTGCTGTCCCTGGGCGACGACCCGGAGGCTGCCATCGACCTGTCCGCGGTCCGGCCGCTGCCGCGGGTGCCCGGGTCGTTGCCGCTGGCTGAGGGGCTGTCACGGCTGCGCCGAACCAAGAGCCATTTGGCGCTGGTCACCGGTGACGACGGCCGAGTGACGGGAATGGTGGCGCTAGACGATTTGCTCGAGGACCTGGTCGGCACGGTGCGGGACACGAGCCCACGTGGCTGAGGTCCTGCCGGCCGCCCAGTGGCGGCTACGGACGGGCGAGCACCGGCGCCGGGTCGCCCAGTTCCTGCCGGCTCGTCGCACCGGCCAGCCGCATCCGGTGTGGGATTTCCTGTTCAGCTATTACACGTTGCGGCCCGGGCAATTGTCCTGTTGGCATCCCGGTTACGGCGCAGTGCTGGTGGGAGCGGATGCGTGGCGCTGTTACCGCCACCGCCGCGGCTACACCGTTGCTGAGGAGGGCGTTACCGTCAGCGATGCCTTCCTGCGCAGCCGGCGGGGCACCGTCGAATTCGTCGCGCGGCTGCTGCGCGCGACCGCGCTTCGGCCCGCGCAGCTGAACTGTTTCGGTCTGCACGAATGGGCGATGGTGTACCGCAGCGACACGGTGCGCCACCGGCAGGTTCCGCTGCGGCTGGGCGCAGCCGGCACCGACGCACTCGTCGATTCGATGTCGTTGCGCTGCAGTCACTTCGACGCCTACCGGTTCTTCACTCACCGCGCCGCCCCGCGAAACGCCGGCACGCCGAGCCGTTCCACCCAGCACCATTGGGAGCAGCCGGGGTGCCTGCACACCAACATGGACCTCTACAAGTGGTGCTACAAACTGACTCCGCTGATCGACTCCGACCTGCTGCTGGATTGCCTGCAGCTGGCCGCAGCCGCCCGCGAGATCGACATGCGCGCCAGCCCGTATGATCTCAGCGACTACGGGTACTCACCGATAGCCGTCGAAAGTCGCGCCGGCCGAGCCGAGTACGTGCGTTGCCAGAGCGAGATTGCGCAGCGCGCCGGGCCGCTGCGGGAAGCGCTGTTGGCCCGGTGTGACCTGCTGTTGCAGGCCGCCGAGTGCGGGTAGTCGTGCTACCGGCCGGGTATCCTGGCAAGTTGCCAGACAGGGAGGAACGATGACTGATCGCGTGCCAGTGGGCAATCTGCGCGTCGCCAGGGCGCTGTATGACTTCGTGAATGACGAGGCGCTGCCGGGCACCGACATCGATCCGGACACCTTCTGGGCGGGCGTCGACAAGGTCGTCACCGACCTCACACCGCGTAACCAGGAGTTGCTGCGCGGCCGCGACGAACTGCAGGCGCAGATCGACAAGTGGCACCGGCTCCGGGTGATCGGACCGCACGATCCGGAGGCCTACCGCCAATTCCTCACCGAAATCGGTTACCTACTGCCCGAACCCGACGACTTCACCATCACCACCTCGGGCGTCGACCCGGAGATCACCACGACGGCCGGCCCGCAGCTGGTGGTGCCGGTGACCAACGCCCGGTTCGCGTTGAACGCGGCCAACGCCCGTTGGGGTTCGCTGTACGACGCGCTCTACGGCACCGACGTCATCCCGGAAACTGACGGCGCCGAGCAGGGCAGCAGCTACAACAAGGTACGCGGCGACAAGGTGATCGCCTATGCCCGTAAGTTCCTCGACGAGGCGGTGCCGCTGTCGTCGGGTTCCTGGACAGATGCGACGGGCGTGAGTATCGCCGACGATCAGCTGCAGATCGCCGTCGGGGACGACACCACCGGGCTGGCTGATCCGGCGAAATTCGTCGGGTACAGCGGCGTCTTCGGCTCTCCCGACTGGTCGGTGCTGCTGCTGAACAACGGCCTGCACATTGAAATCCTGATCGACCCCGAATCGCCCGTCGGCAAAACCGACGCCGCCGGCATCAAAGACGTGGTGCTCGAGTCGGCGGTCACCACGATCATCGACTTCGAAGACGCGGTGTCCGCCGTCGACGCCGAGGACAAGGTGCGCGCCTACCGCAACTGGCTGGGCCTGAACCGCGGTGATCTGACTGCCGAAGTCAACAAGGACGGCACGTCCTTTACCCGGGTGCTCAACCAGGACCGCCACTACGCCACGCCGGACGGCGGCGAGCTCGTGTTGCCCGGGCGCAGCCTGCTGTTCGTGCGCAATGTCGGACACCTGATGACCAATGACGCGATTGTCTTGGCGAACGGCGGTGCGAACGGTGAGGCCGACGGCGCCGAAGTGTTCGAGGGCATCCTCGACGCGCTGTTCACCGGCCTGGCCGCAATCCACGGATTGAAGGCCGGAAAGGCCAACGGCCCGCTGGAGAACAGCCGCACCGGCTCCATCTACATCGTCAAGCCGAAGATGCACGGCCCTGACGAGGTGGCGTTCACCACCGAACTGTTCAGCCGCGTCGAGGACGTGTTGGGGCTGCCGCAGCGGACCATCAAGGTCGGCGTCATGGACGAAGAGCGGCGCACCACCGTCAATCTGAAGGCCTGCGTCAAGGCTGCCGCCGACCGCATCGTGTTCATCAACACCGGCTTCCTGGACCGCACCGGCGACGAGATCCACACGTCGATGGAGTGCGGCCCGATGGTGCGCAAAGGCGCGATGAAGACCCAGCCCTGGATCCTGGCCTACGAAGACAACAACGTCGACGTCGGCCTGGCCACCGGGTTCGCCGCCCACGCCCAGATCGGCAAGGGCATGTGGGCGATGACCGATCTGATGGCCGACATGGTGGAGCAGAAGATAGGTCAGCCGCGCGCCGGTGCGAGCACCGCCTGGGTGCCCTCGCCGACCGCCGCTACCCTGCATGCGATGCACTACCACAAGGTCGATGTGGTGGAGGTGCAAAAGGAGCTCGCCGGTGAGCGGCGCACCACCATCGACCAGCTGTTGACGATTCCGCTGGCTCAGGAGTTGGCCTGGGCGCCGGAGGAGATCAGGGAAGAGGTCGACAACAACTGCCAGTCCATCCTCGGCTACGTGGTGCGCTGGATCGATCAGGGCGTCGGTTCGTCGAAGGTGCCCGACATCCACGACGTCGCGTTGATGGAGGACCGTGCCACGCTGCGCATTTCCAGCCAGTTGCTGGCCAACTGGTTGCGGCACGGCGTGATCACCGAAGCCGATGTCCGAGCCAGCCTGGAGCGGATGGCGCCACGGGTTGACGAGCAGAATGCCGGAGACTCGAAGTACCGCCCGATGGCACCCGATTTCGAAGACAGCATCGCTTTCCTGGCCGCCCAGGAGCTGATCTTGTCAGGCGCCCAGCAGCCCAACGGCTACACCGAGCCGATCCTGCACCGGCGCCGCCGTGAGTTCAAGGCCAAACATGGATGAGCACCGCTGAGCATGGGTAGACACAGCCTGCCCGGCCGTGGCGATGACGCCGAGGAACCGCTCGATGACCTGCCGGAGGCCTATCCCGGTGGCGGCGTGCCTGGCGAATCAGCCGACGACGTTGCGCGACACGGTCTTTCCAGCGGCACCGGCTTCGACGATGCCGACTACCGCGCTGAACACCCGTCGCCGGGGTCCGGTCCGTCCGTCGACCAGTTAGCCGACCAGCCCGCCGACGAAGCAGCAGACTATCCCGATTTCTCCCGCACCGCCGCCGAGCCTCCGTCGGCGCCGCCGGCGGCTGGTGGCGGGCACCGCGGTGCCGACGACTGGGGCGGTGGTCATCGCAACGACGGTGGGCGCCGCGGTGTCAGCGTCGGTGTCATCGTCGCTCTGGTCGCCGTCGTGGTGGTGGTGGCCGCGGTGATCTTGTGGCGTTTCTTCGGAGATGCGCTGTCCAACCGTTCGCACACCGCAGCCGCGCGCTGCGTTGCCGGCAAAGAGGGCGTCGCCGTCATCGCCGACCCCTCGATCGCCAGTCAGATAAAAACCTTGGCAGATCGGTACAACGAGTCCGCGGCGCCGGTCGGCGACCACTGTGTCGCGGTGAGCGTCAAGCCCGCTGATCCCGACGCCGTGGTCAACGGCTTCATCGGCACTTGGCCGTCCCAACTCGGTGACCGTCCGGCGTTGTGGATCCCGGGCAGCTCGGTGTCGGCGGCACGGCTGTCGGCCGCGGCGGGCAAGCAGACGATCAGCGACAGTCGGTCGTTGGTCAGTTCGCCGGTGCTGCTGGCGATGCGCCCGGAGCTGCAACGTGCGCTCGGCGGGCAGACCTGGGCGACGCTTCCGGGCCTGCAAAGCAATCCCGACGGGCTGGGCGGGCTGAAACTGCCTGGCTGGGGTCCACTGCGATTGTCGCTGCCGGTCAGCGGCAACAGCGATGCGGCGTTCCTGGCTGCCGAGGCGGTGGCGGCAGCGTCGGCGCCCGGGGCCCCGGCCACGTCAGGCAGCGGCGCGGTGCGCACCCTGATCGATGGGCAACCCAAGCTGTCGAACAACTCGCTGAGCGAGGCGATGGACACCTTGCTCAAGGCGGGCGATCCGGCTACGGCGCCGGTGCACGCAGTTGCCGTCACCGAACAAGAGCTGTTTCAGCGCGGACAGCACCTGCCCGACGCCAAGAGCGCTTTGAGTTCCTGGCTGCCGCCGGGGCCGGCTGCGGTTGCGGATTACCCGGCGGTGCTGCTCAGCGGCTCGTGGCTGTCCCAGGAGCAGGTCACGGCCGCGAACGCGTTCGCCCGGTTCATGCACAAGCCCGAGCAGCTCGGCGAGCTGGCCAAGGCTGGGTTTCGCGCCGCCGGAGTGAAACCACCGAAAAGCACCCTGACCAGCTTTCCGGCGCTGCCGTCGACCCTGTCGGTGGGTGACGACTCGATGCGCGCCACCCTGGCGGACATGTTGACCGCGCCGACAACCGCTCCTGCGGTCAACATCGTGCTCGACCAGTCGATGACCACCGACGAAGGTGGCAAGACGCGGCTGGCGAACGTGATCGCCGCGCTCAGCAACCGCCTCGGGGCGCTGCCGTCGAACTCCGTTGTCGGACTGTGGACGTTCGACGGCAAGGAAGGGCGATCTGCGATAACGGCCGGACCGCTGTCCGACCAAGTCGACGGTCAACCCCGTTCGGCTGCGCTCAAAGCGTCGCTGGACGCGCAGTATTCGTCGGCCGGCGGCGCGGTGTCGTTCACCACGGTGCGGCTGGTGTACCAGAATTCGGTGGCGAATTTCGTGGCCGGTGCGAAGAACTCGGTGCTGGTGGTGACGGCTGGGCCACACACCGACCAGACCCTCGACGGGGCGGGTCTGCAGGACTTCGTCAAACAAAGCGTCGACCCGGCGAAGCCGGTGGCGGTTAACGTCATCGACCTCGGCGCCGACCCGGATCGACCAACCTGGGAAGAGGTGGCCAAGCTCAGCGGCGGCACCTACCGCAATCTGGACACGTCGGCCTCCCCGGATTTGGCTGCCGCGGTCGACACCTTCTTGAGCTGACCGCCGCCGCTGCGGCTGCGAAACAGCGCACTGGGCTGTGATCTGCCCGCCTACCACGGGCATAGCGTCTGGCTCGCGGAGAAAGCTTGCCAGCAATCGCTGCGCCGCTTGCCGTTTCGGTACTGGCGGCGGCGGGTAGGCGGCTAGCGAAACAGACTTCAAGAGGAGCACACATGGCGCGGGCAACCCTTTCTCATCAGCTGCACGATCTCGGCTTGGCCGTGTGGTTCGGCGGCACTCTGGCGAACGCGATCGCGCTGAACAAGGGCGCCGCCGCGGCGGACGACCCGCAACGTGTCGGCGCGGTCGCCAACGAAGGTTGGCAGCGCTGGCAGCCGGTCAACGCGGCCGCGGTCGGCGTACACCTGGTAGGTGCGGCAGGGCTGCTGAAACACGACTTGGGCCGGGCGGCAGCGCAGAAAGGCGTCCCGACCATGGCGGCGACGAAGATCGGGTTGACCATCGCCGCCCTGGCAACGACCGCGTATGCCGGCATCCTCGGCCGCAAACTGTCGGCGCAACAACCTGTTTCGGCGGCAGACGGTGCCACGCCGACGTCCAGCACACCCTCCGACGCCGCGGCCATCCAGCGACAGCTCAAAGTCCTGCAGTGGCTGTCGCCGGCGACCACCGCTTCCATCGTGGCGATCGGTGCCTACGCCAGTGAACAGTACCGGCCCGAGGAAGTGTCGAAAGGCGTGGTTCAGCGGGTCTTCGGCTGATCGGCGTTTACCCCGGCGCCGGCGGGGTACGCCTGCAGAATGTTTAAGTTATTTAACGACCCGCACGAGCGCGGCGTCGACACCCGAAGCCCCATCCCGCCGGTCACTCATGACAATCCGACGGTGGCCCAAGGCGACCGGCTCATTGGTCTCGAGCAGTTGGACGACCGGCGCGTAGCCGAAGTGCGCACCGAGCAAGCCGGAGTTCTCGCGGTCGGGGTGACGCCCGACGGTGAACCTTTCGCGGTCAGCAACGTCTGCCGTCACCAATTCGCCAAACTCGGCCGCGGCAGGGTCACCGAAAGCGGATGTCTGGAATGCCCTTGGCACCGCGCACGCTACGACGTGTCCGACGGCACGATGCTGGAAGGTCCCAAGGGTCGGGTGTTCGGCTTCAAACCCTATTCGTCGGTAGTCAAGGCGGCAGGCGGTGCTGTTAAGCTGAAAACGTTTCCGGTGGAGATCCGCGACGGCGCAATCTATTTGGCCCACTAGCCCGCAGGGATCCGAGTGTGAGCGGGCCGCCCCGGAAGCTCGAGGTGGACCGGGCGCTGGTTACTCTGTTGAGCCAAGAGTGCGGAGAGGTCAGGTCAGGACTTCGTGCACTTCATCCAAACCCCGGGCCCGGCCTGTTGGCCTTTAGTATGATTCGTTCGTTTCGACTAGACGGTCTGGAGAATCGATGAGCACCAATCCGTTCGACGACGACGAGGGCCGCTTCTTCGTCTTGGTAAACGACGAGGAGCAACACAGCTTGTGGCCGGCTTTCGCCGACGTTCCAGCCGGCTGGGGGGTAGTTTACGGCGAAGCGGACCGTGCTGCGTGCCTGGATTACATCGAACAGAACTGGACTGACATACGGCCAAAGAGCTTGCGCGAGAGGCTGGCTCAGGACCGCGGTCCTGAGCTGTAAAACGATACTGCCCTGCGGATTGCGGCGCTGGCGTCTCTCCTGCAGTGGCAAGCTGTGAGCACAGAGTGCTGTAAAGATTGCCTTGAATGTCGGTTGTAGCTTATTCAGAGTGCATCCGGAACTTTGCCCGACGCGATGTAATACCCACCGCCGCGATACCATTTGAGCTTTACGTCAGATAGACACGAAGGCAACGCTTCCGCGAATACGCGGCTGTGCGCAAGGCTGCGGTGCGTATTGCCCGCCGGAAGGTCTCCGAGGGTGTGCATCGGATTCAGGACCGACTTCAGGCCAGAGAACGAACAAACATCACTGATCACTATTGTTCCCCCTCCCTTCACGGCATCCTTCAGTACCTGGAATGCTTTTTCGGGCTCACTGATGATGGACAAGCCCAGCGTGCATATCCCGGCATCGTATGACGCCGTCCCGACGAGACCCGCTGGCAAGTCAGTAACGTCGCCTTCGAGCAGTTTGACGTTCGTCCAACCATTGTCCCTGACATTTCGGCGAGCCCGCTTTAACATGCTATCTGACCTGTCGACGCCGACGATTTCTCCTTCAAACCCAATACTTTTCTGAATGAAGGGGAATTCCAGGCCGGTCCCGCAGCAAAATACGATTACCCGGTCGCCAAACTTAAGACCCAACTCATTCACCGCTGCTTCTTTCAACCGAATGGCCGGAAGTTGACCGAAATCGTAGACCTTCGATACGACATGGTCGTAGATGAAGTGGGACAGCCGAACCCACTTCGCGCTGATCGTGGGAACGCTTGCTGAAGTCGTCATACCGGCCTCACGGTTCTAGAAGGTGGAACTTCATCGAGATACTGCTTCCAGGGCGGCCCCTTGCTTGACGGCAGTGCACGCCAAGCGGGGCGTCGTTCTGGGCGGCGCAGCGCGTGCAAGTCCTCAGAGCTGCCACAACTGTCACACCGCGGTTACCCGTTGCCGACGCGGGCTAACGCATCAGCCAACATGGGTTGGCGCCGTACCGCAGGGCCGGATAAACCCTTGGGCAGCCCGCAAGACCCATTCCGCTGGCTTACTCGGTCTCGTAGACGACCGGCTACCCGCACAGCCAGTCGCCATCGCCGTAACGAAACAAAGATGCGGTTTGCCGCCGAACGGGATGAAAGCCCAGGTTCGGTCATGCGCAGGAGGATGTCTCTGTCATACCACCGGGTCGAGTCATAGCTCTCGACCTCCGCCCCCACCAGCGTTTGTTCAAGGCGTTGAGCGGATGGCCCTGAGCAGCGTCGACGTGTACCCCGGGGATGGCATCTTCACGTTCCATTGAGTACGGGCCCGGGGAACCTTCGCCAGCTATTCCCTGGCCTACTTTCGTTGAATCCGTCACTGCGGGCGCGATATTCGTAGACAATGAGTCGCGGACATATGTCGGGTTCGGCCGGCAAGAGCTTACGGCTTGGGCAGATGTCGGCGATTCCCTCAAGGCGACTGCTGAGCAGTTCGCCTGTTCGGCGGCACCAAGTTGCGCGAGCGCCAAAGGCTCTTTGCGTGCAGCTGCTGAGCGCTTAGCATTTATGCAGCAACGCGAAGGAGACGATGTGAGCGGACCCGAGAACCTCGACTTCTTCACCGAGAAGTCGCTCGTCGATGACCCCTACGACTACTACGACGCGATCCGTCGTTGCCCGGTGTGGCGTGAGCCGGCGCACGGCGTGGTGATGGTGTCGGGATACGACGAGGCCCTCGCGGTGCAACGCGACCCCGACAAGAATTTTTCGGTGTGCAATATAGTCAGCGGACCATGGTCGGGAATTCCGACCGACAACGACAGCGATGACATTTCGGATCTGATAGAGCGGCACCGCGGGAAAGTGACATTCGGCGACTATTTCATAACGTTTGATCCTCCGAAGCACACCGCACACCGCTCGCTGTTGAGCCGGTTGTTTACGCCAAGGCAGCTCAAGAACAACGAGGACTTCCTGTGGCGTCTTGCCGACGAGCAACTCAACCGCTTCATCGCGCAGGGCAAGTGCGAGATGGTCATTGACTACAACTTTCCGTTCACGCTCGACGCGATTACCGACCTGCTGGACGTACCCGAGGCCGACCGTCAGCGATTCCGCCGCGCTGCGTACGCCAGCAGGCTCGAAGGCGATCGCAGCGGCTTCGTTGGCGTGAAAGAGGAGTGGTTCGTCGAGTACATCGAAGATCGGCGTCGCAATCCGCGTGATGACGTCCTCACCGAGCTTGCGCTGGCAAAGTTTTCCGACGGCACCACACCCGACGCCCTAGACGTCGCCCGCGTTGCCACGTTCATGTTCGCCGCCGGCCACGGCACGACGGTCGACCTGTTGAGTCTCGCGATGCTAATGCTGGCGGAGCGACCGGACTTGCAAGAGCAGCTGCGCGAGGACAACTCAAAGATCCCCGCCTTTATCGAGGAGATGCTGCGCTTCGAAAGTCCGATCAAAACGAATTTCCGCATGGCGCGGCGCACCACCAGGGTCGGCGACATCGATGTTCAAGCCGGTACCAGCGTACTCGTGATGAACGGTGCGGCGAACCGCGATCCGCAGCGGTTCGAACAGCCCGACGAATTCCGCCTCGACCGCCCAAACATATTGCAACACATGGCATTCGGCCGTGGTATTCACACTTGTCCAGGCGCCCCGATTGCACGCGCCGAAGTGCGGGTGAGCTTGGAACGAATCCTCGACCGGATGGCCGACATTCGGCTTTCCAAGGCCAAGCACGGTCCGGCAGGCGCTCGTCGGCTCACATGGGACCGCACCTTTCTGTTCAGGCGCCTCAATGAATTGCACCTCGAGTTCACTCCAATTCAGTGAGTCGTTCCATTGTGAAACCGCGCCCGCGACCAAGCCGACAACCGTCGCAAGAGAGAGTGGCGTGAGCCGGACGCCGGTTCAACCTTGTGCAGTAGAACATCGGAACGAAACATCGGCCACGACATCGCATCCGACGCGGACGCGGTGCCCGTCAACCTCGGCGGGCAAGGTGACCATGCACTCGCCGTGATCGTCGCCGTGCCAGGGATTCGGTGACCTCTAAGCCATGAAGCCGGCATTGCTCAACGAATGTCCATCGGAGACCATCGTGGTCGGCCAGAGGGCACAGGCGAATTCGGGCACCGGATCCAGCCCAGGAGCGTGAAGTGTTTCGATCCGAAGATCAGGGTAGCAATTGGTCTGCGGCCAAATCCGCTCGCCCGCATTACCGAAATGTAATTGGTATCCCCTCGGGCTGACCGAGATCTGACGACTTGACTAGGCCTTCGACTACCTGCTCGATGTTGTGTACCGAAGCGAAGGTGGACTTCTTGAGCACTTCATCGGGGAACTCGATGCCGAATGCCTCCTCAAGCGCAAGCAGGACATTGACCGAGTCAGTCGACTTCAGGCCGAGCTTGTAGAGGTCGGCCTGACTGTCTACCTCGCGTGGATCGACCGCCATACGGCCATGCGCAGCCAGGACGTCACGAATTTGATTTTGTATCACACGTCCCCTCAGGTCCAACCTATTAACCCGCAGAATCTATTAAATCACGGGCTTTACCCCGTTTGCTGGGCATCTCGTCAGGCGGCTTTTGCCTCTGATCGGGCCCGAGGCGCTGGCGCAGAGACGCAGCAACGCGCAGCGGGATGGCAATGAGGCTCAACAGGGCGAACGGCACATATCCGGCGGCGTGAAGCCAATGCTGGGCCTTCTGGTCGAGTGCGCCCCCCAGAAAATCCCCGCCGAAGGCGATCAGAATGTAAGTGGTGCTCAGGAGGAGCAGTGGCCGCCACAGACGTCCCAGGTTGCGCATTCCGATTCCGAAGGACATCAGCGCCAGCAGATAGGTCAAGAACAGTGCGACCAGGAAGAACCACAACCCGACGCCCTGCAGCGGAATCTGGCCGATGACGACGCCCAGCCAGACGACCAATCCGATATGGACCAGATGCGCGGTGGCGAAGGCCAAGCCCAAGACTCGCGTGTGGCGCGCCAGCCCGGCGAAGGCAGGGCCGAACAGGATGGTCATCGCGCCGCCGACATAGGAAAGCCAGAAAAAAAGGAACGACCAGCGCGCCGTGACGCGCAGCCCCAGCCTGAGGCCATCGGGACCGGTGCCGTAACCGGCCAGAACGGCTACAGCAAGCGCGAGCGCGCCGGCGAACGCGCCGATCATCCAAATCCATGCCGGGTCATGTCTGCGGATCATGGCGCGCCCGCCCCGGCGGTGCTGCCGTTGATGGTGAACGTTGAATCGCCGTTCCGACCCGTCCCACCGGCGCCGCCAAGCATCCCGGCCGTGGCCTTATCCAGGGCCTGGTCGATGTCGGCGATGATGTCGTCGATGTGCTCGATCCCGATGGACAGGCGGATGGTCTCTGGCCGGATACCGGCCTTCAGAAGCTCCTCGCCGGACAGCTGGCGGTGGGTGGTGGACGCCGGATGGATGGCCAGGGTCTTGGCGTCCCCCAGGTTGAGCAGCCGCTTGACGAGCTCGAGCGCATCGAAGAAGGCCAGTCCCGCCTGGTAGCCCCCCGCGGCGCCGAAGGTGACGATGGACGGCACGCGCCCGTGCAGGTAGCGCTCAACCAGGTGGTGGTGGGGGTGGTCGGAGAAGCCGGCGAAGCTCACCCAGGCCACCCGGGAGTCAGCGGCCAGGTAGTCGGCCACCGCCCGGGCGTTGGCCTCGTGGCGCTCGAGCCGCACGGCCATTGTCTCGAGGCCCTGGAGGAGCAGGAAGGCGTTGAAGGGTGAGAGAGTAGCGCCGCTGTTGCGCAGCTGGGTGGAGCGGGCCCGCACGGTGAAGGGCCGCTCGGGGAAGTCGCGGGCGAATACGACGCCGTGGAAGGCGGGCTCGGGCTGGTTGAACATGGGGAAGCGGTCGGGATGGTCGGCCCACGGGAACCGGCCGCCGTCCACGATGGCTCCCCCGAGGGTGGTGCCGTGGCCGCCCACGAACTTGGTCAGCGAGTGGACGACCACATCGGCACCGTGCTCGAAGGGCTTGAGCACGAGTGGCGTGGCCACCGTGTTGTCCACGATCAGCGGCACGCCGGCCGCATGGGCCACGGCGGCCACGGCCTCGAGGTCCACGATGTTGCCGGCCGGGTTGCCGATGGTTTCGCAGAAGACGGCGCGGGTGTTCTCGTCGATGAGGGGGGCGATCGACTCGGCTCGATCGTCGACGGCGAAGCGGGCCTCGATGCCCAGGGTGGGCAGCACGTGGGCGAAGTAGGTGAAGGTGGCCCCGTAGAGCTGGGGGGCCACCACGAAGTTCGAGCCGGCACTGGCGACCGTCAGGATCGCGTAGCTGACGGCGGCCATGCCCGACGCCACGACCAACGCCGCCGTACCCCCTTCGAGGGCGCAAATCCGCTGCTCGAGGACGTCTAAGGTCGGGTTGTTGAGCCGGTTGTAGTGGAACCCGGGGGTTTCCAGGTCGAGCACGGCACCGGCGTGGGCGGCGTTGATGAAATCGTGGGCCACCGTTTGGTAGATGGGCACGGCCACGGCGCGCGTCCCGTCGGGTGTGTAGCCGCCGTGGATGGCGATGGTCTCGTCGTGCATGGGTTCAGGCGCTCCTCTTTGCGATGGTGCCCAACAGGTTGGCGTACAGGCACAGCGCCGCGCCCCGCCACGGCCAGGGGGCGCGGGCGCTGACCTCGTCGAAGGGGAAGGCGGCCACCAGGGCCGGGTCGCGCTCGCCGCCCACCACCTTCTGGTGCAGCCCGCGGAGATCCTGCCAGTCTGGGCCGGCGACGCAATCGACGGGCAGGCAGGGCAGTTCGTGGCGCTCGTGGTCGGTGTAGCGGCGCACGTCGCGGTGGTATTCGCGCACCAGGCTCGAGGGGTCGTATTCGGGATGGCCCTGGACCAGCACGACGTCAGATCGGCGCACCGTCTTGGTGATCACGCTCCACCCCACCTCTTGCGATTGCAGGGCCACCGCGTAGCCGGCGGCGGCCACCGCCTCCACGGGCACGGCGTTGAGCCGCGAGTGCGGCAGCACCACGGTCCCCAGTTCGGCCATCCCGGCGGCCAGCGGGTGGGCGGGGTCGGCCTGCTGGGCGAACACGCCCGTGCACTTGGCCGGCAGGGTGGCTCCGTTCGATCCCGTCGAAGACGGCCAGCGCGGCGTGCGCGGACAGGCAAGACAACACCATCACCGCCACGTTCTCGCTTGCCCACCGCAGCAAGGCGCACAGCTCGTCCCAGTACGGCTCGTCGTCGATGCGGGACTCGATGGGGTTGGAGCCGGTCACCACCAGCAGGTCGGGGGCATCCGAGGCGATGTCGGCAAGGGGACGGTACTCCGCGGCGATGCGGGTCCGGATCCGCTCACCTCGGGGCACCCCGGCCATGCTGTGGCGGGTCACGACAACCGTCTCACCCCCACCACCGGCATCCAGAAGCCCCATGAACTGTCGCTCGGTGGCGCCAAAAGCGGCGTCGGGCATGTTGTTGACCAGGGCACACGTCAATGGCACCACTCCCGTGACCCCGCCCGGCGGCGCCCACGAGTCAAGCGCCCCGGCTAGTCGAACGTCCACCGTCATCTCAATGCCTGACGTTGGTGTAGGTGACGGTGACTTGCTGGTGGAGGAGCCGGTAGGCCGCCTGCAACTGCGCCTCGTCGTCGGTCGAGCCGACCACGGCCACTATGTGGTTGCCGGAGCCGTCTCGCCAGTCCAGGGCGGCCCCCGGGCCCTGGTGCAAGCTCACCGTGTCCACCTCGGCGCGATCGCTGAAGTCGGTGATGCCCTCCACGGCGCTCACCGTGGCCGACACGGTCGGCGGCTGCAAGAAGAAGCGGAAGCCGATGCGCTCGGTGGCCACCGGCCCGTCCACAGACACCGACTCGCCCAGGGCCACCCGCAGGGCAAGGTCGAGCAGGTTAAGGCCGGCGGCCCGCTCCAACATCTCGGGCACACCGCCGCCCAGCCGTCCATTGACCTCGATGATGCGGGGCCCACCGGGGGTGAACTTGACCTCGGTGTGCAGGCAGCCGGTGCGTACCCCCAGGGCGTCGATGGCCCGGGTGGCCAGGTCCAGCACGGCCGCGCGGCTCCCGGCGTCCAGGGCGGCCGGGATGAAGAATCCGGTCTCGCGGAAGTTCTCGGCCGGCGGGAAGCGACCGGTCAGGGCCAGGTGGCTGATGGTCCCATCGGCCACCACACTTTCCACCGACACATAACCGGCGTAGGGGCCGCCGGCCCGGGCTGGGTCGTCGGGCAGGTAACCCTCGAGGACCATCTCAGGGCGGCGTGGGCCGAGGGTGGCCAGCAGCTTCTCCAGTTCGGCCGCGTCGCGGACCAAGAAGGTACAGCGGCTGCCCTGAGCCGACCGCGGCTTGAGCACGGCGGGCCAGCCCACTTCGGCCGCGGCGGCCGATAGCTCACGTCCGGACCGGTCGGGGCGCACATCGGGAGCCATGCAGTGCCAGGGGGGCATAGCCAGGCCGGCGTCGGCCAGGATCCGGCGCTGGCGGCCCTTATCGGTGAGGGCGGCCGCGGTCGCCGGGCTGTGAAACGGAAGACCCAACCCCTCGGCCACAACAGCTAATTCGACCATGCCGGCGTCGAGGAAGGTGGTCATGCCGTCGGGCTCCCAGTCGGCCAGGATCTTGACCGCCTGCTCAGCGCTCATGCCCTCGAAGTTGACCACGGAGCCGAACCGGTTGAGCAGACCGGCCATCTCAGCCATCCCCGGCACGCCCGTGTCGATCATCCACAGCAGGTCACAACAGCCGGCGGCCGCTTCGGCCAGCTGCATCACCGGAACACAACGCGGCCCGTAACCCACCGCTACTAGCGGTCGCGTTCGTCGGGTCGTGCAATCGGTCATCTGCTCAGCCGATCGCGGCCTCGACGCAGTCCTGGGCGTCGTAGACGGCCCGCAGGCGGCTGCTGGCGTCGACGACGGCCTCGACGTCGTCGGCGTCGTCGACGGCCCGCAGCCGGCTACCGTCGATGACGGCCTCGACGCAGTCCTGGGCGTCGGAGACGGCCCGCAGGCGGCTGCGGGGCGAGGGCAGGTAGTGGGTGAAATAGCGCACCCCCTCGGTGAGCACGCCCAGCAACGACAGGTTGGGCTGGAGCCGGCCCTCGGTGTCATAGGGGTGGAAGTCCTCGTTGATGGCCACGCTGCCCACCGGCGTGTCACCGTAGCTGAGCTGGGTCAGCCGTCCCTTGGCGTAGAGACGGTTGAGCAGGGGCGAGCCCGACCGGGCCAGCGAGGGCAGGTCCAGATAGCCGCGCACCACCGCCTCGACGCTCACCGCGGTCGGCTCATCGAGGGCCGTGGAGCTCAGGCGGACCCCGCCGGGGCAGGCGGCCACCATCGGGTTGGGTCCCAGCGGGATGCGCACCACGCCGGCATCGAGCAGCCCCAGCAGCTGCTGGGAGCGCATCAGGGGCGGGCCGGCGTCCAGGCGGTTGATGCGCCCCCGCACCCCTGATTGGAAGTCGACGTAGGAGTCCAAAGACAGCCCACCGAACTCGATGACCGAACGCAGCTGGTCGCGCAGGATGCGCAGCACCTCCTGGGCCGCCTTGACCGGGCTGCCCCCGGGTCGCAGGGCCTCGGTGAGGTCGTCGTCGATCATGTCATAGACCTGGCCCTGATAGTCGGCGGCCGACCGGTAGTGGCGCTCGGAGCCGGCAAACAGGTGGGCGGCCGGGTCGAAACGTCCATAGCGCGGTTCAAGACCGTCGATGACCTTCTCGTAGTGCCCGTCGACCCAGCCTTTGCGCAACACGGCGCGCACCCCGCCCGACGCGACGTCACCGCCGGCCAGCAGCGCGGCTTGCAGGTAGTAGCGCGCCTGCATCTCGGCGAAGATGAGCGGGAGCAGCTCAGCCTGAAAGTCCACGTGGCGCCGCACCGGCGAGGCGCCCGGGTTGGTCAGCGCCGCGAACTCCTCGGGCGTGCACACCACCGGCTGATACTGGCCGTAGGGGTCGACGCCGGTGGCCGACTTAGCGCAGTGCGGCACCCCCGTGCGCGAGTACAAGGTGATGATCGGCTCCCGGCCCGAAGGCACATAGCGCAGCCGGTCGGCCCGATCACCGCGGGGGGTGAAGGTGCCGCCCCGTCCGATGGTCAGGGCCGTCAGCACGTCATAACCGACCAGACCCATGCCGGCCACCGCCACCGACGACCCGCCCGCAACGCTGCGGTCCAGACACTCGATGGGATAGGGCTGCCGGTAGCGCACACCCCCACCGAGCCCGCGCTCATCGTTCCAGGTGTGCCCCGAGGTCAACACCACATGATCGACGCTGAGCGTGGCGCCGTTGTCGAGCAGCACCGCCTCACGCCCATGCAGGGCCGGCGAGATGTCCACCGCCGCCGCGTAATGCCGCACGATCTCCAAATTGGGCGGGGCGTAAGCCACCAGCGTGTCATAAAACCAGGCCAGGTACTCCCCCATCAACCGCCGCGGCAAATAGTCGGTGGGCACGATGGGCTCCCCCCCAACCCCGATGCGGCACTCATAACCCACCCAGCGATACCCGCAGCCCACCGCCCACGCATACAAACCCATCGCATAAGGAGGCAGGGAATCCCCATCGGGCGCGGCGTACAGGGAAAGCTGACCACACGCATTGTTCAGGATCAAAAAGTCGGGCTGCTCAGCCGAATACACCCCACCCCCCAGCGCAGCCGGCTCCACCACATGCAACCGCACCGGCGTCCTCACCCGCCGAGCCCGGCTCACCGCCCGCTCCAACACACACAAACCCCACGAACCCAGCCCCACAATCGCCAACTCAATCATCGGACACGCCCCACAACCGCCACCTCCGGCACGTCGGGAACTACTTCCCCCGAACTGGCATGTCTGCCCAACTGCTTCTCCACATGAGTGGAACCGTCCCAAAGCCCGAGCAGTCGCAAGTCGGTGACGTATTTGATGATGATCGGCGCGGAGATAAGCGGAATGTCACCGTCGGGGCCAATTCTCGCTTCTTGCACCGCAGCACGAAATCGCTCGGTCGGCGCAAGCGATCCGCGGCTCGGCTCTGCAGGCTGTAATTGATCGGAATTGCGCGACAGCAACTCCACCACGGTGCCGGGGCGCTCTCGTTCCGGCAAGGCACGCAGAGCGGTTTCGAAGCGCTGTAACCACTCGCCGAAGTCACCGATGCGCTGGATCGGGTAACCGGCCTCGACCAGCCAGTCGATGTATTCGTCGAATCCGATTCCATCGTCGTGCGGATTCATCACGTGGTAGGTCTGAAACCCGTCGAGGGCTTGAGCGCCTAATGTGGCGATGGCCTCTGCGATGAATTTGACTGGCAGCCCGTCGAAGTGCGCGCGTTGCCGGTTGCCGTCGGCGTCGAGCTGGTAGAACGAGCCGGGCGCGATGCCGGTGGCCAAAATGCTCAACACCATCTGGGTGAACCAGTCCGACACGTTGAGCTGGCCGGCATAAGTGGTGTCGGCCAGGATCATGTCGCAGCGGAACACCGTGACCGGCAGCCCGCACAGGTCGTTGGCCTCCCGCAGCAACACCTCGCCGGCCCACTTACTGTTGCCGTAGCCGCTGCCGTCGCTGTCATCGTTTCTGCGGGTGGGGCTGATGATCCGGATGTCGGCATCCTCGGTGAACGCCGACGGCTCGATCTGATCACCCACGCCGGCAGTCGACACGTACGTGTAGGGCTTGAGCTTCGTGGTGAGCGCGAGACGGATCAGCTCTGCGGTGCCGACCACGTTGGGCCCGAATAGCTCGCGGTAGGGCAGGACACCGCTGACCAGGGCTGCGGGATCGACGATCAGATCCACGGTTCCGGCCAGCCGCTGCCAGGTCTGCTGGTCCAAGCCCAGGTCGGCTTCGCCCTTGTCGCCAGCGAGGACCTTCAGACGATCGGCGGCCAGTTCCTGAAAGTGCCGCAGCAGCTTGGGGTCGCCGCTGTCGAAGGTCTTGTCCAAGCGTTGCCGCGCATCCTCGTTGGACTTGGCCCGCACCAGACAGATCAGCGTGCCGTCGACCACGTCCATCCGCTGCAGCCATTCCAGGACCAAGTAACGTCCCAGGAAACCGGTCGCCCCGGTCAGCAGGACCGTCCGGACTTCGGTGCTCGGGCCTGGCAGCGTCGGGGCGGCGCTCAGCGTCGTGGCGTCGATGAACTTGTCCAGCGTGAGGTCGCCGGCGTGCACCTCGGTGCTGGTGCGGCCGTGCACCGACGCGAAGCTGGGCCCCATGGCCCGTCGACCCAACTGCTGGCTCAACCTTTTAACGGATGGCGCCTCGAACACGGTGGGTACCGAAAGGCCGACATTCAGGGCGGTCTCAATCATGGCGACCAGGCGCATCGCCGACAGCGAATCACCACCCAAATCGAAGAATGAGTCGTCGACCCCCACCCGCTCCAACCCGAGTACCTGGGCGTAGATGCCGGCCAGGATCTCCTCGACCGGGCTAGCCGGAGCGCGATAACCAATACCGGCGCCTTGGTACTCGGGTGCCGGTAGGGCGCGGGTGTCCAGTTTGCCGCTGACCGTCAACGGCAGCGCCGCCAACACCACCACCGCGGCCGGCACCATATACTCCGGGAGCCGCTCGGCCAGCGCGGCGCGTATCTCGACCGGGTCCGTTGCCCCGGTGACATAACCGACCAGACGCTTATCGCCGGGGCGGTCCTCGCGGGCGATCACCACCGCCTGCTCCACCCCGTCCAGCCCGGCCAACACCGCCTGCACCTCACCGCACTCGATGCGATACCCGCGGATCTTGACCTGCTCATCGGCGCGCCCCAGATACCGCAGCTGCCCATCAGCACCCCACACCACCAGATCCCCGGTCCGATACATCCGCGCCCCCGGCCCCCCGAACGGGCACGCCACAAAACGCGAGGCGGTCAACCCGGCCCGCCGCCAATACCCGCAACTCACCCCGGCGCCGGCCACATACAGCTCCCCGACCACACCGGCCGGCACCGGGCGCAACCAGCCATCCAGCGCAAACAACGCCGCCCCGGGTACCGGCGCACCGATCGGGACCATCCCCGAGCCCGGTGTCAACGGCGCACTCATCGCGGCAAACACCGTGGTCTCGGTTGGGCCGTAGGCGTTGATCATCACCCGCCCGGGCGCCCACCGATCCACCAGCGCGGCCGGACAGGGCTCAGCGCCGATCACCAACGCCGCTGATCCCAGACCTTCAGGTGAGAGCACCCCCACCGCGGAGGGTGTTTCGCTTAACACACTGACGCGTTCAGTGACGAGTAAGGCGTGTAAGTCTTCCGGTGAGCGGGCCACCGACTCGGGCACCACCACCAGCCGCCCACCGTGCAGTAACGCGCCCCAGATCTCCCACACCGAGGCGTCGAAGGCAGAGGAGAAATACTGCGTCCACACCTGTCCCGGCGCCAGCTGCAGACCGACGTCCAGTGAGTCGAACAGCCGGGTGACGTTGTGGTGGGTAGTCGCCACCCCCTTGGGCACCCCGGTGGTGCCCGAGGTGTAGATGAGATAGGCGATGTCATTGGGATCGGGCGTCGGCAGTGCCGTGCACGGGTACGCCTGGATGCGGGGGTCGTTGACGTCGGTGACCACCACGTCATGCCCGTCGAGCCGTGACCGCAAGTCTGCAGTGGTGATCGCGGCGATCGGGGCGGCATCGGCAACCATGTACCCAATCCGCGCCGCCGGCAGCCCCGGGTCGATCGGCAGATAGGCCGCCCCGGTTTTCAGAACCGCCAGGATCGCTATGACGGCCTGAGCCGAACGCTCCGACAGCAGCGCCACAAACTGTCCCGGACCCACACCTTGAGCGACCAGCAGGTGCGCCAACCGATTAGCGCCCTCCTCAACCTCGCGATAAGTCATAGAGCGGCCTTCGAAGGTCACCGCCACCGCCTCCGGGGCGCGCGCCACCTGTGCCGCGAACAGCACCGGAATCGACACCCCGGCCGCCGGCTGGGCCAACACCGCGCGATTACCCCACCCATCCAGGCGGGCGTGCTCACCGGCATCGAGCAGATCCACCGACGAGAGCCGCCGTGTAGGTTCGGCGGTCATCGCGACCAACACCCGCTCCAACCGCTCGATGAGCGCCTCGATGCTGACCGCGTCGAACAGGTCGGTGCGGAACTCCACCGACCCGTCGATCCCGCCGGGCTCACCGGCCTCGGTCCAGCGTTCTTTCAGGAAGAACGTCAGATCCATTTTCGCGGTCTGGGTATCCGCGAGCAGCGGCGTGACCTGAAGATCACCCAAGGCTCCCCTGGGCAAGTCAATGACGCCGCTAAGGGGCTGGTTGTTCCAGGCCAACACCACCTGCACCAGCGGGGAATGGGCCCGGCTTCGGGTGGGGTTGAGCCGCTCCACCAACACCTCAAAGGGCACGTCCTGGTGCTCGTAGGCGGCCAGGCTGCGCGCTCGCACCTGAGCCAGCAGCTCGGCCACGGTGGGATCACCGGTCAGATCGACCCGCAGCACCAGGGCGTTGACGAAGAACCCCACCAGCTCATCCAGTGCGGGATCCCGGCGCCCGGCGATCGGAAACCCTAACGCCACATCGCTGCTGGCGCTGAGCTTCGACAGCAGCACCGCCAGCGCGGCCTGCACCACCATGAAACTGGTCGCGTTGTGCTCGCGACCCACCCGAGCAACCTGCTGCTGCAGCTGCGCCGGCCAGTCCAGCGCCACCCTGGCGCCGCGCTGATCAGCCACCGGCGGGTAGGGCCGATCGGTGGGCAGCTGCAGCCGCTCGGGCATCCCGGCCAGCGCCTGCTCCCAGTAGGCCAGCTGCGCGCCGATGCGGCTTTCACTGTCATCGAGATCACCGAACTGCGCGCGCTGCCAGAGCGTGTAATCGACGTACTGCACCGGCAATGGCGCCCAGCCGGGAGCCCGCCCCGCGCATCGGCTGGCATAGGCCACACCTAGGTCACGCAGCAGCCGGATCGCCGACCAGCCATCGGCGACGACTTCGTGCGCCACGGCCACCAGCACGTGTTCGTCGTCGGTGACGCGGAAAAGCCGTCCCCGCAACGCAATCTCGGTCGCCAATTTAAACGAGTAGCGCACCGCGGCGCCGATGGCTTCATCAAGCCGGCCTGCCGGCCACCCGGTGGCATCAATGACGTCCCAGCCAAAATCGGCCCGTTCGGCGGGCACCACCAGCTGTTGGGGTACCCCCTCGATCGCAGGGAAAAGGGTGCGCAGGCTCTCATGGCGGCCCACCACATCGGCCAGCGCCGCAGCCAACGCGTCCGCATCGAGCCGCCCGCACAACCGGAACGCCACCGCCACGTTGTAAAGCGGTGAAGGCCCCTGCAACTGGTCGATAAACCACAACCGGCTCTGGGCAAACGACAACGGAATCACCGCAGGCCGCTCAACCGGCATCAGCGGCTCCATGCCCCCTCCCGTACCGACACGGAGCGCCAGCTGGGCAACCGTGGGCGCCTCGAACACCGCACGCACCGAAAGATCGGCATCCAGGGCAGTGTTGACCGCGGCGATCACCCGCATCGCCGACAGCGAATCCCCACCCAGATCGAAAAACGAGTCATCGACCCCGACCCGTTCGAGCCCGAGTACCTGGGCGTAGATGCCGGCCAGGATCTCCTCGACCGGGGTAGTGGGGGCGCGGTAGCCGTCGCCCTCGGTGTATTCGGGTGCCGGTAGGGCGCGGGTGTCGAGTTTGCCGTTGACGGTCAACGGCAGCGCCGCCAACACCACCACCGCGGCAGGAACCATGTATTCCGGGAGCCGCTCGGCCAGCGCGGCACGCACCCCGGCCGGGTCGGCAGTTCCGGTGATGTAGCCGACCAGACGCTTATCGCCGGGGCGGTCCTCGCGGGCGATCACCGCCGCCTGCTCCACTCCGGCGAGCCCGGCCAGGGCGGCCCGGATTTCGCCGCACTCGATGCGATAGCCGCGGATCTTGACCTGCTCATCGGCACGTCCGACATACTGTAACTGCCCATCGGCGCCCCACCGCACCAGATCCCCGGTGCGATACATGCGTGCTCCGGGCTCTCCGAACGGACAGGCTACAAACCGCGACCCGGTCAATCCGGCTCGGCCCAGATAGCCAACCGCCACGCCGCGACCGGCCACATACAACTCCCCGACCACACCGGCCGGCACCGGGCGGAACCAGATATCAAGCACGAACAACGCCGCCCCGGCCACCGGCGCACCGATTGGCGGCACACCCGACCCAGAGACCAACGGCGCACTGATCGCCGTATCTACGGTCGTTTCGGTTGGGCCGTAAACATTTAGCATCACCCGCCCCGGCGCCCACCGATCCACCACCTCCGGCGCACACGGCTCGGCGCCGACGAGCAGCGACACCGACTCCAACCCCTCCGGTGACAAGACCGCGAGCGCAGAGGCCGTCTGACTTAAGACGGTGACACTCTCGGAGACCAAGAGCGCATGGAAGTCTTCGGCTGAGCGAGCTACCTTCTCGGGGACGACGATCAAACGGCCCCCACCCAGCAAGGCGCCAAAAACTTCCTGAACAGAGGCATCGAATGCCAGCGAGTGCCATTGTGACCACACTCCGGCGCCGGCTGGAAGTGATGCGTGTAGTGACTTCACGAGTTGGGTGACGTTGTGGTGGGTGATACCCACGCCTTTGGGGGTGCCGGTGCTGCCGGAGGTGTAGATCAGGTAGGCGATGTCCTCGGGGGCGGGTGGAGGTGGTGCGGTGGCGGGCTGGCTGGCGATGGCGGGATCGTCGGGGGTGATGACCAGCAGTGGGTGCTGGGCAAGACGCGGGCGAAGATCATCGGTGGTGATTACCGCGACCGGGGCGGCGTCGGTGAACATGAACCCGATGCGGGTGTCGGGATGGGCGGGTTCGATGGGCAAATAGGCCGCCCCAGTCTTCAGTACTGCCAGCATCGCAACGATCGCCTCAGCGGAGCGGTAAAACAGCAGCGCCACGCACTGTCCCGGGCCAACACCGTGGCCGGCGAGCAGGTGCGCCAACCGGTTCGCGGTCTCGTCAAGCTCGCGATAGGTCATGGAGCGGCCCACGCAGCTGATCGCCACCGCCTCCGGGGCGCGCGCCACCTGTGCCGCGAACAGCGCCGGAATCGACACCCCGGCCGCGGGCTCGGCCAACACCGCGCGATTACCCCACCCATCCAGGCGGGCGTGCTCGCCGGCATCGAGCAGATCCACCGACGAAATTCGCTGCCCCGAGTCGGCGGTCATTGCGACCAACACCCGCTCCAACCGGTCGATCAGCGCCTCGATGCTGTCCGCATCGAACACGTCGGTGCGAAATTCCACGTCCCCGTAAATCCCGGCGGGCTCACCGGCACCGGTCCAGCGTTCCGCCAGGGTAAATGTCAGATCCATGCGCGCCCATTGGGCGTCCGCCGGCATCTGGGTGACCTGCAGATCACCCAGAGCCAACCCGGCGGCGGGGTCGCTGGTCTGCCCGGGGAAGTTCTGCCAGGCCAACACCACCTGAATCAGGGGGGAATGGGCCAGGCTTCGGGCGGGATTGAGCCGCTCGACGAGCACCTCGAAGGGCACGTCTTGGTGCTCGTAGGCGGCCAAGCCGCGCGCTCGCACCTGAGCCAGCAGCTCGGCCACGGTGGGATCATTAGTCAGATCGATTCGCAGCACCAGGGTGTTGACGAAGAACCCCACCAGCTCATCCAACGCCCGGTCGCCGCGCCCGGCGATGCCGAACCCCAACGCCACATCGCTGCTGGCGCTGAGCTTCGACATCAGCACCGCCAGCGCGGCCTGAACCACCATGAAACTTGTCGCGTTGTGCTCGCGGGCCACCTCGCGCACCTGCCGCTGCAGCGCCGCCGGCCAATTTACCGCCACCTTGGCGCCGCGGTAATCGGCAACCGACGGGTAAGGCCGATCGGTAGGCAACTGCAGCCGCTCGGGCAACCCGGCCAGCGTCTGCTCCCAGTAGGCCAGCTGAGCGGCGATGCGGCTCTCACTGTCATCGAGATCACCGAACTGCGCGCGCTGCCACAGCGTGTAATCGACATACTGCACCGGCAATGGCGCCCAGCCGGGGGCACGCCCCGTGCACCGGCTGGCATAAGCCATACCCAGATCACGCACCAGTGCGGTGATCGACCAGCCGTCCGCCCCGATGTGATGCACCACGGCCACCAGCACGTGTTCACCGTCGGCCACCCGGAAGAGCTGCGCGCGCAACGGGATCTCGGTTGCCAAATCGAACGCGTGGCAGGCCGCTGCGTTAACGGCCTCACTCAGCCGGCTTTCGGGCCAGCCGGTGGCATCAGTGATCTGCCAGCCGAAGTCGGTGCGCTCACTGGGGACAACCACCTGCTGAGCTGTTCCCTCGACCACCGCGAACACGGTGCGCAAGCTTTCATGGCGGCCCACCACATCGGCCAGCGCCGCACCCAGCGCGTCAGCATCGAGCGCACCGCGCACCCGCAACGCCGCCGGTATGTTGTAGACCGGTGAAGGCCCGTGCAGTTGGTCGATGAACCACAATCGCTGCTGGGCGAACGACAAAGGAATCACCGCGGGCCGCTCACCCGCCACCAACGGCTCAAGCCGACCCGCTCCCGCACCGATACGGGGCGCCAGCTGGGCAACCGTGGGCGCCTCGAACACCGTGCGCACCGAAAGGCCGGCGTCCAGGCTGACGTCGATCGCGGCGACCAGGCGCGTCGCCGACAGCGAATCCCCGCCCAGGTCGAAGAATGAGTCGTCGATGCCGACGCGCTGCACGCCGAGTACTTCGGCGTAAATGCCGGCCAGGATTTCTTCGACCGGAGTGGCCGGGGCGCGGTAGCTGTTGCCGGCGTCCTGGTATTCGGGTGCGGGCAGGGCGCGGGTGTCGAGTTTGCCGTTGACAGTCAATGGCAGTGCGGCCAGGGCCACGACGGCAACCGGGACCATGTATTCGGGCAGCAGCTCGGCCAGTGTGGCGCGTGTTTCGGCTGGGTTTGCTGTTCCGGTGATATAGCCGACCAGCCGCTTGTCGCCGGGGCGGTCTTCGCGGGCGATGACCGCCGCCTGGTGCACACCGTCTAACCCGGCCAGGGCGGCCCGGATTTCACCGCACTCGATGCGGTAGCCGCGGATCTTGACCTGCTCGTCGGCGCGCCCGACATACTGCAGTTGCCTATCGGTGCCCCAGCGCACCAGATCGCCGGTGCGGTACATGCGTGCTCCGGGCTCTCCGAATGGGCAGGCTACAAACCGCGACCCGGTCAATCCGGCTCGGCCCAGATAGCCAACTGCCACACCGGCACCGGCCACATACAGCTCTCCGACCACACCGGCCGGCACCGGGCGCAACCAGTTATCGAGCACAAACAACGCCGCCCCGGCCACCGGCGCACCGACCGGGGGCACCCCTGACCCCGCCGCCAACGGCGCGCTGACCGCCACACACATGGTGGTCTCGGTCGGGCCGTACGCGTTGACCATCACCCGCCCGGGCGCCCATTGATCCACCACCTCGGCCGGGCAGGGCTCGCCGACCACCGCCAACGCCACCGACTCCAAGCCCTCAGCCGGAAGCACCGCCACCGCAGACGGGGTCTGGGTCAAGACGCTGACTTGTTCAGCGACCAGCACGTCGTGCAAGTCTTCTGGGGAGCCCACCACCGGTTCGGGCACCACGACCAGCCGGCCGCCGCGCAACAGCGCACCGAAGATCTCCCACACCGAGACGTCGAAGGCATAGGAATGACACTGGCTCCACACTCCCGCCGTGGGCAGGCCCGCATCCAACGAATCCACCAGCTGGGTGACGTTGCGGTGGCTGATCGCCACGCCCTTGGGCACCCCGGTGGTGCCCGAGGTGTAGATGACGTAAGCGATGTCATCGGGAGCCGGCGGCGGTAGGGCGGTGCTGGGTTGGTTGTCAACTGCGGCGTCGTTGACATCGATGACCACCACGTCGAACCCGTTCAGCCGCGCGCGCAGGCCAGCGGTGGTGATCACCGCGATCGGCGCGGCGTCGGCCAGCATGAACCCGATCCGCTCCCGCGGATGGGCCGGGTCGATCGGCAGATAGGCCGCCCCGGTCTTGAGCACCGCCAAAATCGCCACGACCGCCTCGACCGACCGGGAAAACCGAAGCGCCACACGCTGTCCCGGGCCCGCCCCCTGCTCGGCCAACAGGTGCGCCAACCGGTTCGCGGTCTCATCCAGCTCGCGATAAGTCAGTGAGCGGCCTTCGAAGCTCAGCGCCACCGCATCCGGTGTCTGAGCCACCCGCGCGGCGAACAACGCCGGAATCGACACCGGCGCGCTCGCCGGCTCACCCAACACCGCCCGGTTACCGACCTCATCCAACCAGGCGTGCTCACTCTCACCGAGCAAATCCACCGAGGACAACGACCGAGTGACGTCAGCGGTCATCGCCGCCAACACCCGCTCCAACCGCTTCACTAAATCGCGTTCGTCAGAATCGGAAAGCCATTGCCCGGCACCCGCGGTCCCATTTGTCGCCGCGTTCGGTTGCGGACTGAGGAAAAGCCGATCGTCGTCTCTGAAAAAGTCCAGTCCAAACTGATTAACGAGGTTAGTGTGGGTCAGGGTGCCTGTGGCCGTAGCACCAGCAAGATTCGCCAGATGTGTGGTCGGAATGAAATTGATGATTACGCGATTCGACGTCTGGATGGAGTTGCGAAGTCGTGCCTTGTTTTCAATAACGTGCACCGGAAACCGTTGGTGCTGCAGCGCTTCCCGCAGTCGCGTATCGACATGTTCACAGAAATCGGCAACCGCAGACCCGGGCGAGGTTTTCAACACCAGCGGGACGAACCCGGTGATCATGCCGGGCACCGTCTGCGTCTCCGGACGCACACGCCTGCTCACCGGGAAATCGAGCACCACGTCAGAGCTTTCGGCGTCGCACCCATGCAGCAGCAGCGCGCACGCCGCAGTGATCACCGACGAGCGACGCAGCCCCAACTCCTGCGACAACTTTTTGATTCCGGCAACGACAACAGGGTCCAATTCGATCGGTGCAGCAAGCTCATCTTGATCACGCCTGTTCGCGGCGGCCGGCAAGTGATATCGCGATTCGCTTTCCGGCGGCAGGTTCTTGGTCCAATACACCTGATCATCGAGATAATCAGTAGACGCTTCATATTCTAATTCGCACGCAATTAGATCACTCAGCGACCCAAAAAAAGCAGGGGGAACCGGCGTGCCCGAGACTAGGGCACTATAGATAACTGCAATCCGATGGCAAACAAGAGCGAGACCGATTCCGTCCGCCACTATATGATGGCAGCACACGAAGAAGTAAAATTCATCAACCCGCGTTTGCATCAACGCGAATTCGAACAGCGGGCCAGTCAGCGGCATCACCGTACGCTGAATCGAGGATGCCAGCCGATGAGCTTCCTGGCTCGGATCCTGCGAACCCATGAGGTCATAGCGCGCGAGCTCAACATTCGGGTAATCAACCGTCTTCTGGAAGACCTGGCCGTCCACCTGGAAGAAGACGGCTCGCAGTGGGTCGGCCTCGTCCACCACTTGACGGATCGCGCGCTCAAACAAACCAGGGTCGATCGTGCCCTCGAGTCGCACAAGATAGCCCAGTTGCCACCTCGCACCCATGCCATCCATTTCCTGCGCAAACCAGATGTCCAGCTGTCCCCGCGTCAGCGGAAGTGCCTGGTCGTCCAGTTCCCGCGGTTGTTCGCGCATGAGCGGAAATGCTTCTAGTACCACGCTTCTCCTCCGATTCGAGCCGTCTTCGTGTCAGAACCACGGCCCTCTGCCAGCCGCTCGCGCAGACTCTTCTGCCGTATGTCGGTCCAGTTCCGTTCGATGTAGTGCAGACACGCGGCGCGGTCGGCTTCGCCGTAAACCACCCGCCAGCCGGCTGCAACGTCGGCGAAGACTGGCCACAGGCTGTATTGCTCCTCGTCGTTAACCAGGACGAAGAAGCGGCCATCGCCGTCGTCGAACGGATTGGTGCTCATCGGTTCCCAGGCCACCTGGACGGAAGGAGGCGGCGGACCGAGCTGATGTGATCAAGATAAGGCACCGGCGACGCACAGGCGGTAAATCTCCGGTATCGCCGAACTCGCTTCACGATTCATCGACCGGAACACTTCGTCGTGCACGCTGCAAACCCGCAGCTCCTCGGCAACGAGCCGCGCTCGACGCTTAATGTGCGCTCTCGCAACGCTTTCCGGAGCTTTGCTCGGCTTGACCCCGTAGTCGACGAACGTAGAAGCAATACCGTCAGGCTGGTGGCTTGCGTGGTCCTGCAGCAGAGTTGTGAGGGAACGTTCAGCCATAGTGGATGGATCACCTCCAAGTACCTCGGGTACAGGTTGCGCTGCTGGTCGCTGAGGGGCTTGCGTAATGCGCTACCTGCCTTCTGAGGGCGCTAGTCCGTCCCGCGGGCATGCCCCGGGGCGCTATGACCACGAGCGTAGGGGGGCCAGCGGTCGGCGTTAACGTCTTTGCTGCAACTTAAGTGCTGAGAGGAAACTGTTAGAGTGATAATAGGGCGTTCAGGGAGTATAGGTCAACCCCTGTTAGCGTAGAATCAAACCTCAATGTGGTGTTTCGTCGCTGAAGGATGCCTAAAGTTTAATTAGTCCACCAAAGGCAGACTGAAGTGCTAGCGTAGTGAGGGTGTTTCCTTAATAGGGGCAGTTCCGGCCGTTCGGTTGATGGTCTCGTCTTAGCGTTGGCGAGTCGCCACGCTCGCGGAGCGGAAGTGAAATCCTAAGACATCGGAGTTTGCTGACAGTCGACTGAACGTTTCAGGCGAAAGCCCTGAAAGTCGAGGTGCGAGCAGCCGCCGCACAGTGCACGACCGTCCCTACTCACGCACCTAGCGCGCCGAGCCGGTTCAGGTCGAGTAGCTGGATCAGCTGGTCGCGGCTGCTGATGCCGAGCTTGGCAAAAATGCGGTAAAGATGTCCCTCGATGGTCCGCACGGAGATGACCAGCTGGTCGGCGATCTGGCGATTCGACAGACCGGCCGCCACCAGGTCGGCAATCTCGGTTTCGCGGCTGGTGATGGGCAGTGGGCGAGCTGCGGCAGCGACCGTCGGCGTATGCAGCCCGCACTGTCGAGCCAATCCGTAAGCGCGCACCGACGACTCCACTTCCTTGCTGCGATGGCCTTTGCTGGCGTGCTCGGCGGCCGCCTGCGCCGCAGCGTCGGCAGCAAGAGCCAAAGCGCCCAGGTCGGCGAACCGCCCTGCCGCAGCATCGAGTAGGTCGCCGTCGCGGTTGCGCACACCGCGAGCATGAGCCGCGATCACCTCTGACAACGAAGTATTCAGCAGCTTGGCGAGTTCACCTACCCTTGGCGCAGATGACGGATCGCCGAACCGAACAGCTGTGTGTACCGCCGATATCTCCACGGCGAACATGCCGAATCTCCGGGCGGTCTCCGCGGCGCGAAGCGCATGCTCCCGTGCGGCGACCAAGTCATTGGCCGCCGCCCGCTCCCAAGCGCGAGCCAGCTCGAGTTCCGGCAAGAACGCGGCTGTCTGCGGTCCGTAGGCTATTTCGGAGCGCCGCAAGGCAGCCGCTGCCGCCTTCGCGTTGCCCCGAGCCCCTTCCGCCTGAGCCGTCCAGGCCGCCACCACCATCGACCAGGTGAACGGAGCACCACTAGGCATGGCTGACAACGAGTTTTGAAGTGCTGAGCAAGCCGACGGCAGCGCACCGCGGCCAAGCTTCACCAGCCCCGTCATAGCGTTCAGCACGGCGTGTGACGAGTTGGCGCTTGGCATCTTGGCGTAGCGTTCGACAACTCGCTCGGCCGCAGTGAAATCACCGGCGGCCGTCGACACGATGACCTCAGCCACTCCAACGAGCACCTGGAGCGGGCCCGACTGGCCGGATTGGCCTGCTCGCGAAATGACGTCGGCTATCCGGCGAAAGTCGCTCTCCCGCCCTACGGACGCCAACGCCGAGCACATTGGCGCAGCCGCCAGTGCCTTCACCACCGGAGGCGCTTCGCCAGCACAAAGCGCCAGGCCCAGTTCAATCGCCGTACTGACATCGCCCGACAAGTAGGCGAAAACCACCTGCATGGCCGCAATCATTGCGGTGCCCGTACCGGGCTCGACACGATTCTTGAGGGCGACCAATTCCCGCCGGGCTTGCTCGACCTGCCCGCCGAAGAACGTCGTGGTAGCTGACAAACAGCCGAGCGCAGTCACCAATTCAACGGGAGCCTTGTCCAGGTCGACATCCGCGAGCACCTTGTCGGCCTCGGCGGTTCTCCCCTGCCACACCATTGCCTCAGCGAGAACGGTCGCAGCCCTCAGACCGCCACCCCGATCGTGTGCAAAACGCGCCAGTTCTTCGCAGTGACCGAGGTTCCACATTCTCAGCGCGCTCGCCGCTGCATCGGTGATCAGGTTGAGGTCTGGCGTCAGGTCGCTTCGCAGCGTGAACCGGGCCAGCTGGATCTGGCTGCACACGTCGACTCGCCGCAGGTGCCGCTCGGCGGCTTGTATCTGCTTTTGCAGATGCTGGGCAAGCACACCGTTGAGTTGCCGCGTACGTACCACCCCAGCGCGTTGGATCGCTGCCTCGCCGAGCACGGGGTGAAACAACCGCGCCACCGTGTGCGATTGATTCGCGATCAACTCGATTATTCCGCGACGCTCCAGACGCCCCACCGCGTCGGCGTCGCAGAGTCCACGCATGACTTCCCAATCCAGCGTCTCGGCGGCCCCGAGAACCTCGACCGCCTCCAGTTCTTCGGGTTCCAGCGACTGCAGGCGAAACTCGAGGAGATCGTAGAGTTGCCGATCTCCGCGCAAAGTGCCGCGAAGTTGCCAGCCGGCGTCCGTGTACACCAAGACACCGTTCTCCTGGCCTGCCACCAACAACCCGCGCAGCAGCAGCACATTGCCGGCAGTCCGTTCCTGTAACTGGTCGATGAGCCCGCTCGCTACATCGCCACCAAGCACGGTATGAGCGAGTTGCTCGGTCTCCTGCCAGGTGAACGCCTCAACGCGCAGACGGACGAGCAGCCGCTCTTTCCACAGCGCAATCACCGGGTCGAGCACGGGGTAACCGGTTCTGATCGTCACGATCAACCGCGCCTTGCCACGAGCCGCGAGTTGGTAAACCAGCGACGCCGACAGAGGATCGAGCAGGTGTGCGTCATCCACCGCGACGACGAGGTCTTTCTCCTGCTCCAAAGCCATTTGCGCGGCTGCCAACATGGCGGCGGGTTCGCGGGCGGGAGCGAGGGTGCTCAACCAATAGAATGCGCCGAACGGCACCTCGCGGCCCTGTTCGGTACAGAGTACGTACCGCACATTGAACCCGCGAAGCTCGAGGATGTCGGCAAGTGTGCGAGCCAAAGTCGATTTGCCGACGCCGCTCTCGCCGATCAAAACGACGCCCGTGGATTCCTCGTTATCGATGAGTGCGTCAAGCGCCCGACGGACCTCGTCATCGCGGCCCACGGTGGGCCACTCCAGTCCGCTGCGCTTCAGCACCAGGCCTCCTCAGCGTGGTATCAAGCTGAAGATGTTACCTCGGCGTAACCTTGACTCGTCCGCCTTTAGCAAAGCCAATCCGGCCATCTCGTCGGCAGCGATACCTCGCCCGCCGGCCAGCTTCGTCCGCGCTCCGGCGATCGCAGAAAAGGCCGCTGCCGACTGTTTCGACGCTGCCCGAAGGTCAGCGGCGACGCTCAGGCGTAAGCCTCTACCGGCGGACACGAGCACACCAAGTTGCGATCCCCGTAGGCGCCGTCGATACGGCGCACCGGCGGCCACACCTTGGGCCGGAACGCTTTCCCGAGCGGGTAGGCGGCCTCCTCGCGGCTGTACGGGTGATCCCACTCCGCCACCAGCAGGCAATCCGCGGTGTGTGGCGCGCCGCGCAGTGGGTTGTCTTCTGCCGGCCACTTCCCGGACCCGACTTTGTCGATCTCGGCGCGGATAGCGATCATTGCCGCGCAGAACGCATCCACCTCAGCGAGGCTTTCGCTTTCGGTGGGCTCGACCATCAGCGTGCCGCTCACCGGAAAGCTCATCGTCGGCGCGTGAAATCCATAGTCCGCCAACCGTTTCGCGACGTCGTCGACGGTGACACCGGTGGCTTTGGTGATCGGCCGCAGATCGAGGATGCATTCATGAGCCACCATGGCGTTTTCGCCGGTGTACAACACCGGGTAGTACTCATCGAGGCGCCGGGCGATGTAGTTCGCCGACGCGATCGCCACCAGCGACGCCTTGCGCAGGCCCGCCGCGCCCATCATCCGGATGTAGGCCCAGCTGATGGGCAGGATCGACGCCGACCCGTAGGGCGCCGACGACACCACACGGCCTTTCGGTAGCTCTGGAGCCAGCTGGATGCCCGGGCAGGAACGGTGCCAGGTGAGCGCGCGCGGCGACCGGCCCGACACCGGGGCCACCGCCACCGTGTGGAATGCAGAACGTCTTGTGCAAGTTCAGGTGGCTGACGTCCCCGCCGAACCTCCCCGGCCGGGCCAGCCCGACGAGCGCGTTGAGGTTGGCGCCGTCGATGTACACCTGGCCGCCAGCGTCGTGCACGGCCGCGCAGACCTCGGCGATGTCCTGCTCATAGACGCCGTGCGTGGACGGGTAGGTGATCATCAGCGTGGACAGCCGGTCGGCATGCTCGTCGACTTTTGCCCGCAGGTCGTCGAGGTCGACGTCGCCGTTGGGGCGGCAGCCGACTACGACGACGCGCATTCCGGCCATCGCCGCCGACGCGGCATTGGTGCCGTGCGCGCTCGACGGGATCAAGCAGATGTTGCGGTGCGCTTCACCGCGGCTGGCGTGGTAGTCGTGAATCGCCAGCAGGCCCGCGTACTCACCCTGCGAGCCGGCGTTGGGTTGCAGCGACACCGCGTCGTATCCGGTGATCTGGATCAGCCAGGTCTCGAGCGAAGCGATGAGCCGGCGCAATCCGGGAGTGTCGGAGGCCGGCGCGAACGGGTGCTGGCGGGCGAAGCCCGGCCAGCTGATGGGCTCCATCTCGGCGGCGGCGTTGAGCTTCATCGTGCAGGAGCCGAGCGGAATCATGCTGCGGTCCAGCGCGACGTCTTTGTCGGCGAGCGCGCGCAGCCGCCGCATCATCGACGTCTCGGTGCGGTACTGGGTGAACGACGGATGGGTCAGGAATTTCGATGTCCGGTTCACAATGCCCGCACATACCGGCTCAGCGGCCGCGACCCTAAACGCGTCGAGCACCGCGGCGACGTGCTGGTCGCTGGTCGCTTCGTCGCAGGCCACCGAGATGTGGTCGGCGTCGACGCGCCACAAGTTGATCCCGCTGGCCTTCGCGGCGGCCAGCACCTCGTCGGCGCGGCCGGGCACCCGGGCCAGCACGGTGTCGAAGTACTTGTCGTGCACCAGCGCTGTGTCGGCCGCCGAGCCCAGTGCGGCGGCGATGGTTTCGGCGTGAGCGTGCACCCGGCTGGCTATGGCGGTCAGCCCGTCGGCTCCGTGGTAACTGGCGTACATCGCCGCCATCACGGCCAGCAGCACCTGAGCGGTGCAGATGTTGCTGGTCGCCTTGTCGCGCCGGATGTGCTGCTCGCGGGTCTGCAGCGCCAGCCGGTACGCCGGTGACCCGTCGGCGTCGACCGACACCCCGACCAGCCTGCCCGGCAGTTGCCTGGCGTGCTTGGCGTGCACCACCAGGTAGCCGGCGTGCGGGCCGCCGAACCCCATGGGCACGCCGAACCGTTGCGTGCTGCCGAACGCGACGTCGGCACCGATCTCACCGGGCGGCGTGATCAGCGTCAGCGCGAGCAGATCTGCACCGACGGCTACCAGCGCGCCGCGGTCGTGAGCTTGCGATACCAGCGCGCTCCAGTCGGTGACCCGGCCGCTGGCTCCCGGGAGCGCAGCGATGACACCGAAGAAGTCGCCGTCCGGCAGCCCCTCGCGTAAGTCGGCCGTCACGATCTCGATGCCCAGCGGTTCTGCGCGGGTTGCCAGCACCGCTGCGCTCTGGGTGAACAGGTCGATGTCGACGGCCAGCCGGTTGCTCTTGCCGCGCACCGCGCGGTGCATCAGTGTCATGGCTTCGGCGGCCGCAGTGCCCTCATCGAGCATCGAGGCGTTGGCGACTTCCAGACCGGTCAGCTCGGCCACCATGGTCTGAAAATCCAGCAAAGCCTCCAGCCGGCCCTGGCTGATCTCCGGCTGGTAGGGCGTATAGGCGGTGTACCAGGCCGGGTTCTCCAGGATGTTGCGCCGCAACACCGGCGGCGTCAGCGTGTCGTAGTAGCCCTGACCGATCATCGACACCGCGACGGTGTTTTCCTCGGCCATCGTCCGCAGTTCGGTCAGCGCCTCGGCCTCACTGACCGGCGCGGGCAGCCGGTCCAGGCCGGGTGCTGCGCTGCTGCCGGTCAGCGCGTCCAGGATCCCGGCGGGCAGCGCCCGCCCGGCCAGCTCGTCGAGGGATTCGACCCCGATGACGGCGAGCATCTTGGTGATCGCTTCGATGTCCGGGCCGATGTGCCGATCGGCGAAGTCGATCTGCGGGTTCGAAGTGTTTGCGGGCGATTCAGACACGTGAGGCTCCTGGCGGGTAGCGGAAGCGCAGCCGCGACCATTGCTGGCTATGGCTGGTCCTCTCCCTCTGTCGTCTACCCGAGCCGGGCGCCTGAGAGATTCGATCCGCACGCTGTAGGCAGCGGACCTTTCCCCATGGGCGGGCGACCCGCGAACGGATCACCGCTTTCCAGAGGCATCGTGGCCTGCCGCGGTCCGGGTGCCTGAGAGGTTGGCGGAGAGGTGTTGCTCCTTCGGCGTCCGTGGCTGGCAGCCACAGAACTCTCCCGCGCCAGGGCGATGCCCAACCGATTTTACCCTCACCGCGAGCGTGCGTGCTTGCGCGCCGGCACGCCGCCGGCAACGTGCCATTGCGCACGCTCGCCGGTAGGCGAGCTCGTCGGAGCTAGCCGATCTTGCGGTCGCGGTGCTTGCGCCGGGACGCCAACTCGTCTTCCGGCTCGGCGATCGACTCGCCGCCGTCGGCGCGCTCGCCGGGGAAGTCCGCGATCACACCGGTCAGCTCGCGCATTGCGCCGGACACCGCGATGCCGAAGACGCCCTGGCCGCCCTGCAACAGATCGACGACCTCTTCAGCGGACGTGCACTCGTACACGGTGGTGCCGTCGGAGAACAGGGTGATATTGGCCAGGTCCTGCACACCACGCTGACGTAAATGGTCGACGGCGACTCGGATGTTGTGCAAGGAGATCCCGGTGTCGAGCAGCCGCTTGACGATCTTGAGCACCAGGATGTCTTTGAACGAGTAGAGCCGCTGGCTGCCGGAGCCGGCCGCGCCGCGGATCGACGGCACCACCAGCGAGGTGCGCGCCCAGTAGTCCAGTTGGCGATAGGTAATACCGGCAATCTGACAGGCACTCGGCCCGCGGTAGCCGATCAGCTCGTCGGGCACCGAATCGTCTGGGAACAATCCTGCTTGAACAGGTTCACCGGGCGGGGCGGCGGCGGACGAAGCATAGTCACGGTTGGCGGCCTTATCGTCGTTCTCGGCGGACACCGACCCCAGCTCCAACTGGTCGTGACGTGGTTGGTCGCCCACCGTGTTTCCTCTCCCCGGATGTCACTAGCTGCCCGCAGCCGCGCGCGCTCAGGCCCGAGTGCTTGTGAGCATACGCTTTTCGGCTCGTAATCGTGGTTTTGAACTAACATCTGTCGTCATCAATCGCCATCAAAGTATGGCCGCCGCCGGGGTCGCCCGGCGGTTTGCGCCGGGCGTGTCGAATTCCGTGCGGCAGATGAGACGCATCCGTGATGTTGGGCGGACACCCCTTGCCGGCGAAGTCGGCGAGCCGGACCTTCTGTGCAGACTGAAGCGGACTGCGGTGGTCAGGTCGCCTTGAAGTCGTCGGGTGACACGCTGTCGAGGAATTCTTTGAACTTTTCCACCTCGTCCTCGCGCACGCCCCCGCTCGGCTCGTCGTCGGACTCGTCGGGAATGAGCAGGCCGGCCTCGGCCAACACCGCTTCCTCGACATAGATCGGGACCCCCACCCGCAGCGCGATCGCAACCGAATCAGACGGCCGCGCCGACACCGTGATGTTGCGATCGAAGATCAGGTCCGCGTAGAAAGTGCCTTCCTGAAGGTCGACGATCCGCACCTCTTTGAGCGAATGTCCCAGCGCGGCAATGAGATCGCGGATCAAATCGTGCGTCAGCGGCCGGGGCGGCTCAACGCCCTGTTGTTCGAGCGCAATCGCTGCGGCCTCGGACTGACCGATCCAGATCGGCAGATATCGGTCACCGTTTGCCTCGCGCAGCAACAGCACCGGCTGGTTCTGCGGCTGCTCGACGCGAATGCCGACGACGCGAACTTCACCCATCTGTGTCTGCCTTCCGCACATGCTGCCGGGTCCGATACAGCCTGGCGCAGCAGGCTTATCGGGCAATTCGTCCCGACGATCCCGCCGTACCAAGCTGTCGACCGAAGTCTAGTCCTCACCGATGGAGTACGTCGCGCACCGATGACTTGAGCAGCGACGTATGCAAGGTGATTGCCAGCGCGGCGACTTCTCGGGCCAGCTCGTCGGCACGGTCGCGTGCGCCGTCCTTGCCGGCCTTGACCACCGGGCCGGCAATCTGGGCGATGAGATCGGACTGCCGGTCGGCCGCCGAGCGGAAGGCGCGCAAATGGCGCGGCTCGACTCCGTAGTCGGCCAACGCCCGTGCGCACTGCAAGATCACCACGGTGTGTTCGTCGAACAAACCGGACGGCCCGGCGGTGACGACGCCGGCCCTGAGCAACGCGGTCAGCAACTCGTCCTCGACGCCGGAGCGTTCCAGGACGTCTTCGCGGCTCAGCCGGACCTGTGTGGGCGCGACAGCGGCCACTTCGGGCTGCCCGGTGGCGACCGACACCAGGTGAGGTACGCCGTAGGCCGATCCGGGCGTGGGCAGCTCGCCATCCGGTTGGGCATCGAGCTGCGCCTTGATCACCTTCAGCGGCAGGTAGTTGTCGCGTTGCGCACTCAAGATGTAGCGCAGCCGGGCGCAGTCGTAAGCGGTGAAACGGCGGTACCCCGATGCGGCGCGCTGCGGCGTGACCAGTCCTTCGGCTTCCAGGAACCGGATCTTGGAGATGGTCACGTCCGGGAAGTCCGGTCGGAGCGAATCCAGCACCGCTCCGATCGACATTCCGGCCAGCGCACGGCCGTCGGGCGCGGTCACGGGCCGGCGGACCCCGGTTCGTCACCTGGCTTCGGGCCGGTCAAGAACACCAGGCGGAACTTGCCGATCTGCACTTCGTCACCGTTGGCCAGCACAGCCGAGTCGACCGGCTCCCGGTTGACGTAGGTGCCGTTGAGGCTGCCGACGTCGACGACGTGGAACTCGTCGCTTTCCAAGCGGAACTCGGCGTGCCGACGGCTGACGGTCACGTCGTCGAGGAAGATGTCGCTGTCCGGATGGCGGCCTGCTGAGGTGGTCGGCTGATCCAGCAGGAAACGGGACCCCGCGTTGGGCCCTCGCTTGACGACCAGCAGCGCCGAGCCCGCCGGCAGGCCCTCGACGCCGGACACCGTGGTCTCCCCGCCGGTTTGCGCGGGAGCGTCCAGTTCGTTGAGGAAGTCGGCGCGAAAGACCGATGTGGTCTCCACGGTGACATCTTCAGTCTGGTCGTTGTCGTTTTCCGTCACCCGCTGCTCCTCACTAGCCGCTGTGGCGTTCTCTGGCCGACCGGCCGGGCCGGCTTCCCAGCGGCTTGCCGTCGATCTGTCGACCGTACCGCGCACCGTTGCCGCATGTGCCCACCACCGCGGTATCGGTGCCGGGCACTCGCAGGGACCTTAACAACCGTCATTCCGATAACGTGCCCCGGTAGGCCTCGGCGTCCAGCAACGCACCGAAGTCCTCCTCGAGCGCGTCGACGCCGTCCGCCTTGAGGTCCAGCAACCACCCCGAGTCGTAGGGGTCGGAGTTGACCAGCTGCGGGTTGCTGTCCAGATCTTCGTTGATCGCAAGCACTTTCGCCGAAACCGGCGCGTAGAGATCCGAAACTGACTTGGTCGACTCCACTTCCCCGAAGGACTCGCCCGCGGAGACGCTGACGCCCACCTCTGGAAGCTGAACGAACACCACATCACCCAGCGAAGATTGCGCGAAGTCAGTGATCCCGACCCGCACGGTGTCGTCCCCGGTGCGGCGCACCCACTCGTGGTCGGCGGTGTAGTGCAGGTCGGGCGGAATTTCGCTCACAGTAATCCTGTTCTTCTCGCGGCTGACTCACTTGACGGGCTGAGCGTATTGTCGCGGTTTCGGTTGCCGCAAGGCGGTGACATCCACCCGGTCGGACTGTTGCACCGACATCCGCCCACCCACTCGTTTGACGCTGTCGACGGCACCGCCCGGGATGTTCATCGCGGCCGCCAGGGTCGGCGAATCACCGATGGCGACAATGGAATATGACGGTGCCAACCGTTTGCCGTCAATGGTCAGCGCGCCGGGAGCTCCGACCACCCAGGTATCCACGCCGACACGCACGGCCTGGTGGCCGTCGTTGATCTCGATCGCCTCGGCGCCGGCGGCGCGTAGCTCGTTGATCACGTCGAGCATGGCTTGCGGCGCCACCCCGGGGCCCGGGTCATCGATGGTCACCCGCACACCGGGCCCGGTGGCGGCGACGGTCCCTACCAGGATGGACAGCGCCGCCAACCTGGCCTGAGCGTTCTCAATGGCCGCCTGATTACTGCTGCCCGACGCCTGCAGTGAGGCCAAGGTGCGCTGCAGGTCAGCCACCTCGGCGTCCAGTGCGGCTTCGCGCTGACGCAGCGAATCCAGCAGCACCAGCAGGTCGGCCGGCCGTGCGGTTTGCAGGGCATCGCCGGACCCGGTCTCCCGCGCCTGCGTCACGATTGCGACGCCCAGCACCAGGCAGAGCACGACTGCCAGCCCGCCGAAAGCCAGTTGCGAACGACCCCGCGGCAGCCTGAACCGTCTACCGGCCTGACGGAGGCGACCGATCACCGGACGCGGCTGATGCGGCGGCAACTCGTGCCGGCCGTGCTCACTTGTGTCGGCCGTCTGGGCGTTGTCCTCGGCGTGCTGTGCGGCCGCGGGCAAGTCAGCTTGGTGGCCGCCCGACGGGTCCTCCGACGCGCTCACGTCAGGCCCCGAACAGCCGGCGACGTAGGGCGGCGGCGTTGCCGAAGATCCGGATCCCCAGCACCACGATGATCGCGGTGGACAGTTGCGTGCCGACGCCGAGTTGGTCGCCCAGGTAGACGATGACCGCGGCAACCAGGACATTGAAGACGAACGACACCACGAAGACCTTCGGGTCGAAGATGCGTTCCAGGTAAGCCCGCAGCCCGCCGAACACCGCGTCGAGTGCTGCGACGACCGCAATCGGCAGGTACGGCTGAATCATCTGCGGCACGCTGGGGTGGAACACCAAGCCCAGCACGATGCCGATGACAAGGGCGGCAATCCCGATCATTCGCGTGCAGTTTCCGTCATTGATGTTCCTGTCACTCTATGGACCGGCCCGTCTGGCGTATTTGACGTCCCGAATGGCTCCGGCGGTCAGCGCGAGCCCGTCGCTCACGCTGACGGTGACGCCCACACCGTAGGACAGCTCCAGCAGCCTGAGTCGCTGCAAACCGGTGCTGGCCTCGAAGGCGTCCCGCATGGTGTGCGGCGGTCCGATCGCGAGGACCGAGTACGGGCTGGCAATCGGATTATTGTCGACCAGGATGGCCCCGCCTGCTTGCCGGATGGTCACGTTCGGCCCGATGCGGACACCGCCGACGGAGATCGCTTCAGCGCCGCTGTGCCACAACGAATTGACGACCAGTTGCAGGTCGCGGTCGAGGATGATCTGTTGACTGCCCGCCACCCGCTGTTTGGAGACGTCGGAAAGGTTCGGGCTGATGCTCGGCTCGGTCACCGTCAGAGAAAGCCCAGGGCCGGTCACCGCGGTGGTCGCCGCCGCCAGGCTGAGCTTGTCCAGGCCTGCCAGCAGCCGCCGGCCCGCCGCGTCGTCCGCCAGCGTGCGGCGCTGCACCGAGTCGACTTCCGCCGCCAGTGCATTGCGGCGCGCGATCAGCTGGTCGACCGACTGCTGCGTGGCACGCGCGCTGCTCGCCAGTACGCGCTGTGCCGCGGTCATCCCGGGTGCGACTGAGCGGGCTTGGGCGACGGCGGCGGCGAACACCGCGGCGACCAGCAGAGCAGACAGTGCCTGCCATGACCAGTTCAGGGCGCGGCCCCGACCGCCGACCGCGACCGGCGCGCGGTCTCGTTGCGCGGCCGCGGCCGCGTACCCGGGATCCAGATGCACCGACAGCAGTTCGCGCAGCAGCGAGGGCACGGGAAGAAGTTGCGGTCGACCGGCCTCGTGCGCGCTGCGGCCGGCCTCGGGGTCGTAGCCGCCGAGTGCGCGGTCGGCATCAGCCATGGTCGCCCGCTTGCGCATGCACCTTCGGCATCTGCTGCAATACCAGCCTGATTTGGATCAGGTAGAGCACGAAGGCCCAGAGATACAGGTAGACCCCCCAGACCAGGAAACCCCACCCGAACGCCAGCACTACCCGGCTCCAGGTTGCGTGCCACTGCCCGCCCAGGATCATCGGGAACCCGGCCATCAAGGCGAACGTCGCCGCCTTGCCGATGTAGGTCACCGGCAGTGCGCTCAGTCCGCGGCTGCGCAGCAGCGGCAGCGTCGCGGCCAGCAGCCCATCGCGGACCAGCAGGGTGACGACGATCCACCAGGGCACCATGCCGCGCATCGCCAGCGCTATCGGAACAGTCACCATATATAACCGGTCGACCGCAGGATCGAGTAACTCCCCCAGCTTGGAGGACTGGTCCAGCAGCCGGGCGATCTTGCCGTCGGCCCAGTCCGACACGCCGCTGAAGATCAGTATTCCCACCGCCCAGCCGTCGGCGTGCCGGACCACCAGCAGATAGACGAACACCGGAACAAGCGCGAGCCGCACCCCACTGAGCAGGTTGGGCACCGTCAGCACCCGGTTCGGGCTGGTCCCGGGTTCCATGAGCGGTGACCTTAGCTCAACAGAGGAGCCGTCAGCGGAAAACCCCGGGCAGGCTCAGGGCGGACAGCGTCTCATCGGCCAGCGGATTGTCGTGCACCATGTAGGTCCACGTCGACGTCGGTCGGGCCAGTTTGGACAGGTCGACTCCCGGCTCGTCCTCGATGGTCGGTGAGGTTTCGAAAGTCTGCTGCGCGGCTTCGATCGCGTCGGCGGCCAGTGACGCGAAGGCGTCGACGGCCAGCCGGTGGAACTCGTCGAGCGGGTTCTGCCGGCCCAGCGCCCGCAGGTGAATACTCTCCCGAATGTCTGCCAGGTAGGCCAGGTGGTCGGCCCAGCCGCGGTCGAGGTGGTACAGCATGACCAGCCGGCAGATCTGCTCCAGCTGTTCCTCGGAGATGTGCTCAGACAGTTCCGCATACCGCTCGGCCGCCAGTGCCGCCAGCTCCTCGCGGGCCGTCGGGGTACTCAGCAGAGCGTTCCGCCGCTCGACGATGATGGCGCGCTGCTGGGCGATCAACTGGTTGTAGCGCCAGGTGTTGGCGTGCACGTCGAGCAGGCGGCCCTCGGCGACGCGCTGCGCGTGGTCGAGCAGCCCGGCCGCCTTGGTGCTGACGATCCGGCCGTCGCCGTCCGTCTCCGTCGGCAACTTCTTCGATTCCAGGTTCGCCGCGACGACGTCGTCTTCCCAGCTGGCGAAGAACACTGTCGAACCAGGATCGCCCTGGCGCCCGGCGCGACCGCGCAGCTGGTTGTCCAGGCGCTCGGTGTTGTGCCGGCCGGTACCGATCACATAAAGCCCGCCCAGCTCGACGACCTCTTTCTTCTCAGGCGCCTCGTCGCCTACGTCGGAGCCGCCAAGCCGAATGTCGGTGCCGCGCCCAGCCATCTGGGTCGACACTGTCACCGCGCCCAGCTTGCCCGCCTCAGCGATCACCTGTGCCTCCTCGGCGTCGTTTTTCGCGTTGAGCACCACCGCCGGCACACCACGACGCTGCAACCGCTCGTAGAGCTCTTCGGACTCAGCCACGTCGCGGGTGCCGACCAGCACCGGTTGACCACTGTCGTGCACGGCGGTGATGTGGGCGATGATCGCGTCGTTCTTGGCCGCCGCGGTGATGTAGACGCGGTCGACTTCGTCCTCGCGGATATTCGGGGTGTTCGGGGGAATCGGCGAAACACTGAGCTTGTAGAACTGGCGCAGCTGTTCACCGGCGGCCAGCGCGGTGCCGGTCATTCCGCAGACCGTGGTGTACCGGTTGATCAGGGCCTGCACCGTGATGGTGTCGAGCACCTCACCGGTCTCCGTGGTATCGATACCCTCCTTCGCCTCGACCGCGGCCTGCAAGCCGTCCGGCCAGCGCTGCAGCGCAGCGATGCGCCCGCGGGAGGCGTTGATCAGGTGCACGGCGTCGTCGCGCACGATGTAATGCACGTCGCGGTGCAGCAGAACGTGCGCGTGCAGGGCGACGTTGACCTCGGTGAGCGTGGTGCCCACGTGCTCTTCGGAGTACAGGTCGATACCCCCGAGCGCCCGCTCGACTTTCCGTGCGCCTGCGTCGGTCAGGTGCACATTGCGGCTGTCGGCGTCGGTGGCGAAGTATTTGTCGGCGTCCTTGGCGCCGACGAGCTCTCCTACCAGCCGGATGATCTCCACCCGGGGCGTCTCGCGGTGGGTGGTGCCGGCCAGTACCAGTGGCACCAGTGCCTCGTCGACCAGCACCGAGTCGGCTTCATCGATCAGCGCGACGTCCGGGTTCGGCGAGACCAGATCGGCGACGTCAGTGACCAGCTGGTCGCGCAGCACGTCGAAGCCGATCTCGTTCACCGAGGCGTAGGTGATGTCGCGTCGGTAGGCGTCGCGGCGCTCTTCGGCCGTCGACTCCGCGGTGATCCAGCCGACGGTCAATCCGAGCGCCTCGAGCAGCGGACTCATCCATTCCGCATCGCGGTGAGCCAGGTAGTCGTTGATGGTGAGCACATGCACGCGGCGGCCGGCCAGCGCGTAACCGGCGGCGGCAATCGCCCCGGCCAGCGTCTTGCCTTCGCCGGTGGCCATCTCGATGACGTCACCGGCGAGCATCCGCAGCGCCCCCAGCAGCTGCACGTCGAACGGCCGCAGGTCGGTGCTGCGTTCGGCGGCCTCGCGGGCGATCGCCAGGAACTGCGGTATGTCGTCGGATTCCGCCAGGTCGTCGAGTCGGAGCAGCCCGGCGGCCTTCTTCAGCTGGTCGTCGTCCAAGCCGGCGGCCTTCTCGTCGAACTCGCTGGAGGTGCTCACCTCGGCGAGGGAGCGTCGTTGATCGCGTTCCGTGCTGGCGCCGAGCAATCGCCAGAATCGGCTACTCAGACGCCCCGGTGCGGCGTTCGTGGTCTTCGGCACGAGACAACGGTACGCGCCGGCTGCTAAGCCAGATTCGATCGGCGCGGATAGGCGACGGCCGGATCGGTGAGCACATTGACGACGGCCGGCAACCCGCTGCTGAACGCCCGGCCCAGCGCCGGGCCGAGCTGACCGGGTGCCGATACCAACTCGCCGTGCGCGCCCAGCGCCCGTGCGACCTCGTCGTAGCGGGTGCCCGGACGCAGCTCTGCCACCACTGAGTAGCCGTAGATCATCTCCATCGGATGCTTCTCCAACGCCCAGATGCCGTTGTTGCCGACTATCGACACGACCTGTACGCCGTGGCGCACCAGCGTGTCCCACTCCATGCCGGAGAACCCGAAGGCGCCATCACCCTGCAGCAGCACAACTTGGCGGTCCGGGCGGGCCAGTTTGGCGGCCAACGCATAGCCGGGCCCGGACCCGAGGCAGCCGAACGGGCCGCTGTCCAGCCATGCGCCCGGAACGTAGCTGTTGATCACCCGGCCCGCATAGGACCCGAAGTCGCCGCCGTCGATGACGACGATCGCGTCGCGGTCCAGCAGCGGCGCCAGCTCGGCGTACACCCGCATCGGGTGCAACGGGACGCGGCTGTCGGCCAGCTCGGCTTGTTCGGCCTCGCGTGCGGTGCTCTCGGCCCGCCGCAGGTCGTCGAGCCAGTCCTGGTGGCCGGGGTGCGGCCGCCCGGTCAGTGCGGAAAGGGTGGCCGACAAGTCACCGTAGAGTGCGGCGGCGATCGGTCGCGGATGCGGCCGTCCGGGCTCGGCGCGGTCCACCGCGATCAGCTGAGTCTCCGGCCCGAACACGGCGCCGAAACCCAATCGGAAGTCCATCGGCACACCGACGATCAACGCGACGTCGGCCTGCCCGAGCGCTTTGCCGCGGGCGCGCGAGAACGCCAACTCGTGGTCGGCGGGCACCGCGCCGCGGGCCATGCCGTTCATCAGTACCGGGATGCGACGCTCCTGGGCCAGCCGCAGCAGTGCCGCTTCGGCATGGCCCCACCACACGTTGGTACCGGCCATGATGACCGGCCGGCGGGCTTCGGCCAGCAGATGGGCAGCGCGTTCCAGCGCGGCACCGTCGGGCGCCGGTGCCGCCGGCAGGTCGGCCAGTGCGCCCGGTCGGTCGGTGCAGGCGGATTCGGCGAACACCAGGTCCATCGGGAAGTCGACGAACGCCACACCCGATGGCGCGCCAAGGGTTGCCTGCAGCGCCTGATCGATCAGGTCGCTGACCCCGTCGGCCGACCCGGCGGTGGCCGCGAAGCAGGCCAGCGGCGCTACGAACGGGACATGGTCGATCTCCTGCAGCGAACCCGTCCCCCACCGCGCCGCGGGCGCCCGTCCGCCGAGCACCAGCAACGGCGACTGGTTCTGCTGGGCAGCCGCCATCGTGCTCATCCCGTTGGTGACACCGGGGCCAGCGGTCAGCGCAGCCACCCCGGGCAGCCGCGTCACCTTCGACCAACCTTCGGCGGCGAACGCCGCCGTCTGCTCGTGGCGGGTATCGATCAGTCGAATGCCCTCGCTGCGGCAACCGTCATAGATGGAGAACAGGTGCCCACCGGACAGGGTGAAGACGGTGTCGATGCCGCTGGCCTTGAGCCGACGGGCGATCAGCCGCCCCGCGTGCATGGTCTGGCTGGGGGCGGCGTCGACGCTCATGCCCGGAGCCTAACTGCACTCGTCAGGTACTTTCGCCGACAGGATTTGTTTGAGCTGCCATTCCGGCTGCCTCGGGCCGCAAGGAGACGTCGACGTGGGCGATAAAGACGAGAAGTTCAACTTCTCCATTCAATGGAGCCACGAGCTGCTGCACTCGTTGGGCTGGATCGCACGGGCGTGGCTGATCGGCGCGGTGAGTGTGATCGTCGTGCTGGTGCTGCTCCGGTTTTTCACGCACTGGGGCCGTCAGTACTGGCGGATCACTCGCGGGTTCTTTACCGGGCCGGGCGCAGTGACGGTCTGGCTGCGGCTGGGCGTGCTGCTGCTGATAGTGATGACGGCGGTGCGCTTGCTCGTGCTGCTCAGTTTTCAGAGCAAGGACATGTACAACGCCCTGCAGACCGCGTTCTTCGGCAGAGGCGCCCACGACGAGGCGGTCCGCCAGTCAGGCATCCACGGGTTCTGGATCTCGCTGGGCATCTTCTGCATCCTGGCGGCGATCTTCATCGGTCGCATCATGCTCGACATCTATCTGACGCAGCGGTTCATCATCGCGTGGCGGGTCTGGCTCACCGACCACCTCACCGCCGACTGGCTGGACGGACACGCCTACTACCGCAGCCGTTTCATCGACAACACCATCGACAACCCCGACCAGCGGATCCAGCAAGACATCGACATCTTCACCACCGGTGCCGGCGGAACAGCGAACGTACCGTCCAACGGCTCCACCGACACCTTGCTGTTGGGGGCGGTCCAATCGGTGACCACGGTGATCTCATTCGCAGCCATCCTGTGGAACCTGTCCGGAGAACTCATCGTGCTGGGTATTCATTTTCCGCGCGCGATGTTCTGGACCGTCTTCGTCTACGTGCTCGCCGCGACGGCCATCACGGCCTGGATCGGTCATCCCCTGATCCGGTTGAGCTTCGCCAACGAAATGCTCAACGCCGCCTTCCGTTATGCACTGGTGCGGCTGCGCGACACCGCCGAGGCGGTCGGCTTCTACCGGGGTGAACAGGCCGAGCGGACCCAGCTGATGCAGCGCTTCACGCCGATCATCGACAACTACCGACGCTACGTCAGCCGCACCATCGGCTTCCTCGGCTGGAACTACTCGGTCAGCCAGACCATCGTCCCACTGCCGTGGGTGCTGCAGGCGCCGCGGCTGTTCGCCGGCAAGATCGGTCTGGGCGACGTGACGCAAACCTCCAGCGCCTTCGGCAACATCGAAGAGTCGTTGTCTTTCTTTCGCAATCAGTACAACAACTTCGCCGGGTTCCGGGCGGCCATCATCCGGTTGCACGGGCTGGTCGACGCCAACGAGCGCGGCCGCGAACTGCCGACCATCACGGTGCAGTCCAGCAACGACGGGGCTGTACAGCTCGACGCCGTGGAAGTGCGCACACCTGCCGGTGAGCAGTTGATCGACGCGCTGGACCTGCACTTGGACCGCGGCGAGTCGCTGGCCATCATCGGGCGATCCGGCAGCGGCAAGACCACATTGCTGCGCAGCCTCGCACAGTTGTGGCCCTACGCGTCGGGCACGCTGAGCCGGCCCGACGGTGATCACCAGACGATGTTTTTGTCCCAGGTGCCCTATGTGCCGCTCGGGGATCTGCGAACGGTCGTCTCCTATCCGCGCCACGCCGGGGAGGTGCCCGACGATGAGCTGCGCGAGATGCTGACCAAGGTGGCGTTGGCTCCACTCGCGAACCGCCTTGACCACGAGCAGGATTGGGCCAAGGTATTGTCACCGGGCGAGCAGCAGCGCATCGCCTTTGCTCGGGTGCTGCTGACCAAACCGCAGGCGGTATTGCTCGACGAAGCCACTTCCGCGCTGGACGAAGGTTTGGAGTTTGCGCTGTATCAGTTGTTGCGCAACGATTTACCGGACTGCGTCGTGATCAGCGTCAGCCACCGTCCGACCGTCGAGCAGCATCACGATCGGCGGCTCGAACTGCTCGGCGACGGTCAATGGCGGATCAACCGGGTCGAGCAGGAGCCGGCTGGGGTCTAGCGCCCAATCGGGGGTCAGCTCCCGGCGCGGCGGGCCGCGTGGGTGCCGGCGCGACGCCCGAAGAACGAGCCCTCTCCCAGTTGGGTGCCGCTGGCGTACCCCTTGCCGTCCTGGGCGATGTTGGACGCGCACGCCCCGACGGCGTACAGACCGGGCACGACGGTACCGTCCTCGCGCAGCACCTGGCCGTCCAGTGCGGTCGCCAGCCCGCCGATGGTGAATCCGGCATACATGGCCTTGCCGAGCGAGAGGTCGAATGCGCCCCATGGCCCATTATTCTGCGGCGCAAGGAAACTTCGATTGTTTATGGAAATCGGGGTCTTCGCCGAGGGCGGCGTAAGTGTTGTAGCGTTCGAGCGTCGCAACCAGGTTTCCGGTTGGAATGCCCAACGCTGCTTCCATTTCCGGCACCGTTTCCCAACCGTCGATCAACGGGATCAACGGCATCTGCGGGTGTTTCAAGTGCGTCTCGTCGACGATCAGGAACGCCGCGCTGTCCGGCTGGTCCATCACGAAACCTGAAGTGCGGGAATGGTAGGAATCTTCGGCGACGAACCGCTGCCCGAGCTTGTTGACGATGATCCCGGTGAGCAGAATCGACGGTGGATACGCCGGTGCCGTGACGAACACCTGATCCATGTGCTGGGTTGCGCCGCCGGCCGAAACGCCCATCCGGATACCTAGACCGTCGTCGTAGGTGTTGCCGAGCACGAAGGGCTTCTCAGCCAGTTTGGGCGTGTAGGCGGCGACCATCTCGGGGTTCATCACGAATCCGCCGGCGGCGATGATGACCGAATGAGCCTTGACGGCACCGGATTCGGAGAAGTGTTTCCACGCGACCCCGGTCACCGATCCTGAGCCGTCGATGACCAGCTCGGTGGCGCCGGTTTCGTAGCGGATCTGGACGCCCAGGCTGGCGGCTCGTTTGAGCAGCAGTTCGATGACCATGGCGGCGCCGCCGGTGTCTCCGGGCACCGGCACTTTGTGGCCGCGCGGCGCGGGCACCGCTTGTTCGAGGAACGGCCACACCTTTTCGTTGCCGGTGTACATCAGCCCTTCGGTGTTGGGCTGAATGACGGCCTTCTCGGGGTAGTAGCTGCGTTCGAATTGGAAGCCGAGATTTTCCAGCCAGTCGAAATGCTCGACGCTGCCGTCACAATAGGCGCGGATCTTCTCGTGGTCGGGCTGGCGGGAGACCGCGACCAGGTACTTGCACATCTCTTCAGGTGAGTCGGGATGGCCGGTCGCCTGCTGCACCGCAGTCCCACCGCCGAGATAAAAATGCCCGCCGGCAAGCGCAGTGGTGCCACCGGCCACCGCGGCCCGTTCGAGCACCAGCACACGCGCTCCAGCGGCCGCGGCACTCACCGCAGCGCACCCGCCGGCGATGCCGAAACCGACAACCACCACGTCGACGTGATCTGACCAGGACGTCACGTCTTCGGCTTTGACCGTTGCCGGGATGTCGGTGCTCATTAGCGCCACTCCTCCTCATCGCTGCGCTCTGCATCGTCGATGGCGCGGCTCATCTGCGCCACTCCTCCTCATCGCTGCGCTCTGCATCGTCGATGGCGCGGCTCACGCCTGCTCCTGTTTGATGTAGTCAAAGAACGCCCGGATCTCAGCTCCGATGTGCGCGATCTCCACGAACGGCACGCCCGCTTCGGGCGCGGAGACGTAGGCGAATTGCATCCCGCCGGGCATGACGCCCTGCTGCGCGATGCTTGCGCCGCAACGAGTGGCCTCAGCCAGCATGGCGGTGAAGCGCTCGCTGCTGTCGGCCTCGACGCAGATGTGGTGTAACCCCGGGCCGTTGGCGTCGAGGAAGTCACTATAGATGTTCTTCCCGCGGACCGGCTCGATGAGCTCCAACTGCATCTCGCCGAGGTAGCTCAGTGAGATGTTGGCGACGAAGTCGGCCGGCTCGCCGCGGTAGGTGCACGTGTCAGGAGCGAAATGCACTCCGGGCATCCGCACCCACCGGCGAACCCCTAACAGGCCGGTGAGGGCGTTTTCCGTCGCGTCAAGGTGGCGTGTCACCCACGCGATTTGCACCGGCGACCCGCCGTAATGGCTCATTGTTTCGCAGGATAACCCAGCCGCAGGCCCGGCCGGAAGGTGTTGCCGAACCGACCGCGCTCAGCCCCCTGAACGCAGGCTGAACATGTTCTAATTCGGCACTAGATCAGCGGACGGTCGGTGCGGTTGTTGACGCCGAGGTCGTCGCGGACCTGCTGAGTGGTGTCGCGCCAGGACACCGCTGCGGGCAGGTCTCCCCAGGTGCTGGTGAAGATCCCGACGATCAAGCTGGACCCGCCGGGCGCCCCGATGTACACCGGACCGCCGGAATCACCTCTGTCGTTGACGATGCCGTGCGACATGGTGAACCACCCGTTGTTGACCTGCTCGACGGTGCCGCAGCTTTCACCGGTCACCACGCCGAAGTGGCAGACCGGCTCGCCGGGCGAGACCACCAGACCGGGATTAGACCCCAGGGTGCGCCCGCCCGGCAGCACGTTGTTGGCCGCCACGTCGTCGGTCAGCACGATCGCCTCGTAGTCGGCGATCACCTGGTCGGTGGCCACGCTGGTGCCGCTCGGGGTGTTGTCCCGGAAGGTGGCGAGATTGCCGATCAGGGCGCCGTCCTTGTTCAGAACCGGGCCACTGCCCCGGCAGTGGCCGGCGGTGAAAGCCACTCGCAGGGTCGGGTCGACGTAACCCAGGGTGCAGCGGTGGTTGTCCTGGTGGATCTCCATGCCCGGGAAAACCAGGACGGGGTCGGCGTGCGCAGTCTGCGGCGACAAGGCCGGAACCAGGCCGGCGGCGATAACCACAGCCCACGCCGCTTTCCCAAGGTGGCGCACCGCCGACTCCCCTCCATTGAAAGCCGGGCGGGTGGAGACCACCGGCGTAACGGTGCGAGACATTACCTATTTCGCCACGGCCGAACCATCGGGTTGGCCAGAATTCCTGGGACGACCGTACCGCACTCAGTGCGGCGTTGCCGACGCGGCGCTGACTTCCGGTTCGTCCGAGCTGTGGCCCGCATCGACGGGTTTCCATCCCGGCGGCCCGAAGACAAAGCGCAGCCGATCCCGCAGGCGCGTCGCCGACCGGACGTCCCGAGCGATCGCCAGATATTCGTAGGTCTGCAGTGTCCAGATGTTGAAAGTGTCCACATGGGTGGTCAACCCGTAGTGCGGCCGGAAGAGCTCTTCTTGAAAAGTGCCGAACAGTCGATCCCAGACGATCAGTATCCCGCCGTAATTCCTGTCGAGATACTCGGCGTCCATACCGTGGTGTGCTCGGTGGTGGGAGGGAGTGTTGAAAACGAATTCGACCGGCCGCCACAGCTTGCCAATGCGCTCGGTATGCACCCAGAACTGGTAGATGAGGTTCAGCGAGAAGGCTGCGAACACCAGCCAGGGCGGAACGCCCAGCAGGGGCAACGGAGTCCACATCAGGATTTCGCCGCTGTTGTTCCACTTCTGACGCAGGGCGGTCGCGAGATTGAAGTATTGGCTGGAGTGGTGGGCTTGGTGAGTGGCCCACACCAGTCGGACCCGGTGGGCCATCCGGTGGTAGCAGTAATACAGCAGGTCGACGCCGACGACGGCGATCAGCCAGGTGTACCAGCGGGTCGCCGACAAATGCCAGGGCGCAAGGTAGGCATAGAGCGCGGCGTAGCCGAGCAGCGCGACGAATTTCCAGGCTGCGGTGGTGGCCACCGACACCAAACCCATTGAGATGCTCGCCCACGAGTCGCGGGCCAGGTACGCGCCGGACACCGGACGGTTCGGGTCGTCGACGTTCTCGAGACTGCGCAGCTTGCGTGCCGCGGTCCACTCCAGAATCAGCAGCGACAGGAAGGCCGGGATCGCGAACAGCACCGGATCGCGCATCTGCGCCGGTAGCGCAGACAGTGCGTGCGCGATCGCATTCACAGCAGACACCCTACGACTCGCAGTAGGGCCGATGTCTAACGCGCCGACGGCATCGGGTTGTCGTCGTCACCGGCGTACCAGTGCACTGCCTGGACGCCCGGCTGCAGGGACAGTTCACCGACCAGGTGCTCCAGCCGCGTCGGCGCGTGCCCGTCGCTGAGCAGATAAGCGGTCAAGGCAACACTGTCGTCGCCGGCGCGGCCGGTGTGGATGCCGCGCAGAATGAAGTCGTTGCCCCGGGTGCTGTGCACGATCTGGGCGCGCGCCGCCTTCTCCGATCGGGGTCGGCAGATCAGCTGCAGCTGGTACTGCTGGTCGTCTTCGTCCTCTTCGACGACGTCATCCCGGTCGATGAGATGCCCGAGCGGCCGCCCCAGCAGATGGATCGCCACGATCACCGCAGTCGCGATCGCGGCGAACAACAGATTGCCCGAGGCGGCCAGCACCCCAACGGCAGCCGAACACCACAGTGTCGCAGCGGTGTTGAGCCCGCGGACGTTGAATCCTTCGCGCAGGATCACGCCACCGCCGAGGAATCCGACGCCCGACACTACGTAAGACGCGACCCGGGTGGGGCTGCTGTCTGCGGTGGCCGCCGCGTAGAGCACAAACAAGGTCGCACCGGTGGCGACCAGTGCGTTGGTGCGTAGCCCCGCCATCCGCGCCCGCCATTGGCGTTCGAGGCCGATGAGCGAGCCGCACCCCACTCCGACCGCCAGCCGCAGCGCGAAGTCGGCGAGGCTGAGCGACTGCATGGGTGGCTCCTTTCCCGCGCGGACGCCAGGCGGTATCAGTGTTACCGAACGGGACGCCGACGTGGCGTATCAGGGACCGGCGGTGACCGTCCGGTGACCGGTCGAAGCCCGTTATTGAGTGTTTACCTGATCGGGGCAATACCAGTTCGCCGCGATGACGGCGAACCTGGTCGCACCTTCGTCGCTGATTCCAGGGTTGTCGTTCTTGACTGCTTGGACGACGTCGGGTGCCTTCTGCCCCTTGCCGGCCATGTCGCAGACTTTCTTGCCGGCCGCGACAGCCTGGGCGGCGTCGCCGTAACTGATCTTGGCCTGGCGGAGCGAAGCCAGGAACGCCTCGTCGGTCTTATCAGCGGCTGCGTGCGGAGCCACAGCGAGGCTTAGAACGGCGGTCGCAGCGGTGACGCCCACACCGAGCGTCAAGCGCTGCAACGACTTCAGGGCATCCGTCATGTTCCTCCTCCGCCGCCGGGCGGTCCCAATTGCTCAGGGCAGTACGCGTTCGCGGCGATCCCGACGAACCTGGTGGCCGCGTCGAGGCTGAACTTCGGGTTGGCGTCCCTGAGGTCCTGGACTACGTCGGAAGCTTTTGTGCCCTTACCGACCAGCTCGCAGACATATCGGCCGGCGCCGACGGCCTGATCCCGGTTGTTGAACGTGATCCCGGCTTTGTTGAGCGAAGCGATGAACGCGTCGTCCGTGCTGTCGGCGTTCGCTTGCACAGGAACGGCGAGACCGAGCACCCCGGCCGCGCTCAGCGCCCGCAGCAACCGTCCCATGAGACAGGATTGTCACACGACGGCGCGCCGGGCGCATGTCGGTTAACGTGCTGTTAAGCCCAGCTGGAGCCGACAGAGCAGTCGGTGCTGTTCATGTTGGAGCCGGCGGTCTGTACTTTTTGGCCGTGGGAGTTGGCCTGTTCGTAGATGACCTGGAAGTTGCGGCCCAACTGGGTGATGAACTCGGTGCAGGCCACTGAACCGGAGCCGCCCCAGAAGTCACCGGCAGCGAGCACATCGCGGACGATGGCGGTGTGCTCCGCCTCTAAGGAAGCGGCCTGGGCGCGGATGAGGGCGCCGTGCGAGTCGACGTCACCGAACTGGTAATTGATGCTCATGAGGGATGAATCCTTTCGATTGAAGTCAGGGGTCAGAGGGTGATCAGCTGCGCAGGAGCTGCTGGGAGGCCTGCTCTTGCTGCTCGTAGTTGTTGGCGTCGCGGACCAGTCCGTCGCGCACGCTGTGCAGCATGTTGACGATGTTGCGGAAGGCCTGGTTCATCTGGCCCATGGTGTCGTAGGAGGTGGCCTGAGCGGTGCCGCTCCAGCCTGCGCCGGCGATGTTGACCGACGACGACCACATCTTGCGGGCCTCGTCTTCGACGGTTTGTGCGTGCACATCGAACCGACCCGCCATGTCGCGCATCGAGTTCGGGTCAGTCATGAAACGTGAAGGCATTGCTTGTTCTCCTTGATCTCTCGTGCCTGCGTGCGTTAGCCGGCGACCGACCAGTTCGGCACCATCGGCGGGCGGTCCAGGAACCGGGTGTCCGGCAGGGACAGATGGCCGGCCGCGCGTCCGCCCATCCCTGCCGCCGGCGCAACCCCGGGCATGGCCGGCCCGACGGACGGCGGCGCCTCGATCGGCGTGCCGCCCAAAGCTGTGCCGAGTGGGCTGGCCGTTGGCGCGGGCGGCGCCCAGCTCGGCGGTACCGACAACGGCCCAATGGTGGCTGCCCGGCCGAGGCCACCCGAGACTGCTGCGCCACCAAAGCCACCCAAACCCGGTGATGCCGGGACCGCGGCTGCCCCCAGCGGAGCACTGCCGAGCCCCGTACCCAACACCGAAGGTGTCAGCTCGCCGAGGCCGTGCTCCATGCCTTCGCCCAGGAAACTGGTGCCGGTGATGGCCTGCACGACCTGGATCGGGTTGAAGGCGCCGGTCGAGGTGAGGGTGTTCCAGAAGTTGCTGTTCAGCCCCAGACCATCCGAGTTGAACAGCTGGCTGAAGAGGCTCGAGGCGCTCGAGGTGCCCGACGAGGCGGAGCCCGCCATTGCTCCGGGCGCCGAGAGATTCTGCAGCGTCGACGGTATCGCCGACGTCAGCTGCGTCAACGCTGACTGGGTGTTCGAGCCGGCCGAGGTCCCGGTGGCCTGGGTGACCGCGGCCGCTTGCGCGTTCAGCGCACCCGGGTTGGTGTTCTGCCGTGGCGCACTGAACGGTGTCACCTTCGCTGCGGCGGCGGCCGATCCGGCATAGCCGTACATCGCGCCCGCGTCCCGGGCCCACATCTCGCCGTATTGCGCTTCGGTAGCCGCGATCGCCGGGGTGTTCTGGCCGAGGATGTTGGTGGCGACCAACGACGTCAGTTGGGCACGGTTGGCCGCGATCACCGGCGGCGGCACCGACGCAGCGAGCGCCGTTTGGTACGCGTCGGCCGCCGCGGTCGCCTGGCTCGCCGTCTGCTCAGCCTGTGCGGCGGTGGTGTTGAGCCATCCTGCGTAGGAAGAGGCCGCCGTGGCCATCGAAGTCGATGCCGGACCCTGCCATCCGTCGCTGGTCAGGCCTGTGACAGTGGAGCTGTAGTCGCCTGCCGTAGCACGCAGGTCAGCGGCCAACCCGCTCCACGCGGCGGCTGCGGCCAGCAGAGGCGCCGAACCCGGGCCGGAATAAATTCTGCCGGAGTTGATTTCCGGTGCCAGCAGGCCGAAATCCAGGAAAGCGGTCATCGCCGAACACCTCCCCTCAACCGGCTTTGATGGCGTTGGCGGCCTCGGTGGCCGCGTATGACTGGGCGCTGGTGCCCAAAGTGCTGACGAACATTTCATGCATCGCCGCTGCCTGCACACTGACCGCTTGATACAGCTGCGCATGGGCGGCGAATTGTGTTGCCGTCAATGCTGATACGTCGTCCGCCGCTGCGGGTGTCACGGCTGTGGTGGTCGGTGCGGCGACGGCATTCTGCGCGGCCATGGCTGAGCCGATGCCCTGCAGAGCGGTTGCGGCGGCGGCTATTGCTTCCGGCTGGGTGGTGACAAAAGACATGAACTTCTCCTAGAAGCAGTTGAGCCCATGCACTCATCGCCTTTGCGCGCGCCGATACCACACGCAGGTCAGGATTAGGCGTGCGAAAGTTGTTCAGCGCTCGGGTGTTTCAGGCGGCGGCAGGACTGGCGTCGGGGCCGGATCGAGACGATAGGGTCGTCGAACTCGGATACGGACTGTCGTCGGAACTCATGTCGTCCTTCACCTCCTCACGGCCAGGGCACACGCGGATGCCACCATTGCACAGCGGAGTGAGACCGCGGCGGATCAGCCGACGGAGGCACCCCTCTCGTCAGAGCTTTGGCACTACACGGCTTATCCGAATCGAGTCGGAAGCCACTTGGGCTCAACCCTTAAGCCGGGAGGAGCTGTCCTGACCCTGGGCGTCTTTCGACGTTCGAGGTCAGTGGCCTGTGTCCGTGCAGACGCCTCACCTAGCGAGGTGCTTGCGTGTCCATAGTGGCACTGAATTCAAGTTAGGTCAACCTGACATCCGGCGAGTCGAAGAATGGAGGCGTCGGTGAACCGGCATAGAACGTGCGAAATGCGTTGTCTGCTTGGTTGGTTCAACATGCACTTCGGACTCCGAGCGGATCACGCTCGGAGCCAGTATTGTTCGCCGAGTGCAGCCGCTGCCGGTGCGCGTCGCGCTCACACCTTGGCGCGGCGCACCGTCATCCGGCAGCAGGCGGTTGCGCCATCACGGTCGGCCGGAAGCCATATCTGGGCGTAGCGAAGCTGAAGCTCCGCGAGCCGGCACCCATCATCGGCATGCCGGGCATGCCGGGCATGCCCGCCGCGGCCTCGGGCGCGGCGCCGGCGGTGTGGAAGTCCATGGCTCCGGCATTCAGTGGAGTGGTCATCTGGTTGGCGGGATTCCAGCCGCCCGGCACCGACAATGAACCGACCAGCGTCGCGCGACCCATTCCCGCCGACACCGACGCACCGCCGCCAAAGTCGAGCGGAACGTGCAAGGAAGACGGAGCCGATGACAACGCCGGGATGCCGCCTCCACCGCCAAGAGGTGGTGGCTCGAACGCTGGGAAGCCGCCGCCAAATGCTCCGGTGCCATACTTCAGCGAGTTGATGTCGGCCAGTGCGCTGGTCACGGCCGGGCTGATGAGAGCAGGATTCGATGTAGCCGCCGGAAATGAATCCATTCGACAACGAAGAATTCAGGAAGGTTCCTGCTGCCGAACCGTTGTTTCCGTCGATACATGTTAAGAAATCCGGACAGCCCCGTTGTCGCGGTACTTGTGCCCGGGGCGAACGGGTTCTGTAACCCTAGGATGGCCGCGAGACCTGTTCCGGACGTGTTTGACGCCGCGGGCGACGCCAGGTTCTGCAAGGCGTTGGGAAACGCGGAAACCAGTTGCGAAAGCGTGTTCTGCACGCCGGAACTGCTCGATGAGCCGGCCGATTGGGCAACCCGAGACTCTGTTTCACGAGCCCGTTGTCACTGGTCGTCGGCGCCGGATTGGTGAACGGTGAAACTTTCGCAGCTGCAGCCGAATTCGCGGCGTAGCCGTACATCGCGGCGGCGTCCTGTGCCCACATCTCACCGTATTGGGCCTCTACCGCCGCGATCGCCGAGGCGTTCTGACCCATGATGTTCGTGGCGACCAGCTTGCTCAGCTGTGCCCGGTTGGTCGCCACTTGTGCGGGCGGCACCGTCGCGGCGTAAGCCGCCTCATAGGCGCCGGCGGCCGCGTTCGCCTGGGCGGCGGTCTGCTCGGCCTGTCCCGCGGTCGTCGTCATCCACGAAAGATACGGTGCAATGGCGCCCGCCATAGACTCCGAAGCCGCGCCTTGCCAGCCATAATCGATCAGCCCGTCGATCACCGCCTGATAGGAGTCGGCCGTTGAACTCAACTCGGCGGCCAGGCTGTTCCATGCGGTTGCCGCGGCAATCAGCGGTGCTGACCCCGCGCCGGTGTACATCCGTATGGAGTTGATCTCCGGCGACAATGCCCCATAGTCCATAGCTGGGTCGCTCCCTTCAGCTTGCCGCAGCCGCGTTGGCGGCTTCGGTTGCGGCGTAGGCGCCAGCGCTAGTTTTGAGCGTGGTGGTGAACAGTTCGTGAATTGCAGCGGCGTGTGCGCTGACGGCTTGATACATCTGGGCGTGCGCGGCGAATTGAGCTGCTGTCAGCGCCGAGACCTCGTCGGCGGCGGCCGGAGCGACACCGGTGGTGGGGCCGGCGGCCGCCGCGTTCTGGGCGACCATGACCGAACCGATGCCCTGCAGTTCGCCGGCGGCTGCGGTCAGCAGCTCGGGTTGTGCGGTGACGAATGACATAGAACTACTCCCCTACGGGTGATTTCGACCGAGAGCACGCTTTGGCCAGCCTGAACTGCCGCTGCGACAGCGTGTTTCGCGCTGCCCGTGTCGGCGCATGACGCAGACGGAGTCAGGCTGCGCCGCGGCGGCCGTGACCGGATCGGAGGCTGACGGTCGAATGTTTTTGCAAATGGTCAGTCGGATAATGACTATCGCCGGGACTCAAGTTTGCCCCCCACCTCCCTTCACGACCAGGGCACCCACGGTGCCAGTGCGGTTGCGCATGTAGGGGTAGGGCACCCGACAGACAGCCGAGCACAGCACCCCTCTCGTCAGAGCTTCGGCACCACACGGCGTATCCGGAACGACCCGGAAGCCACTTGGGCTCAACCCTTAATCCGGGAGGAGCTGTCCTGACCCTGGGCGTCTTTCGACGTTCGAGGTCAGTGGCCTGTATCCGTGTAGACGCCTCACCTAGCGAAGTGCGTCAGCGTCATCGTGGCACCAGGATCGACGCTGGTCAACCCACCTCGCGGGACCGTTGTGCACAACTGCAGTCCTACTGCAAGCGTCGGAACCCCGGCACCGACTCGCTTTACCGTTGCGGCAAGCTTGTGGCAGCCGAAATCAGCCGGTGCGGCACCGCTTTTGGGCTGCGTCTGAAAAGCTGAGCTCAGTTTGAGTCCATCGCGCCGCTGTCTGGAAATTTAATTCCGATTTGCTGGAAATTGCCTGTCAAAGCCGAGGCTGACGCTCGCTGGGCTAGTCGGACTTCTGCTCGGCGACCGCCGCGTTGAGGCCCTCGATGAGATCGTCCCGGGTCAACTCCTGGAAACGCAACAGCAGATCGGTGCTGAAATCCTCGGAGTCGTCGGCCAGCACCGCATCGAGGTCCTCGTCGTCGAGTCGGGCGCTGCGATGATCGCGGGCCTTTTCCACTACATTGCGCACGAACCCGGCGTTGCCCAGGGTGTCGATACCGCGGATGAGGTCGCCGTCCTCCGAGTAGTGCTCGTCGTTGTAAAACCTGGTGTACATGGGCAGCAACGCCTCAGCCGCCTCGTCGGTGATGACGTCCTCGTTCTCCCGGCCCATCAACTTGGTCAAATCCACCAATTCGCGTGGTGTGTAGCTGAAGAACTCGATGACCGTCGAAAAGCGGCGTCGCAGACCTTGGTTCACGTCGAGCATCCGGTCCATCGCGTTGGCGTATCCGGCTCCGAACACCACGAGTTCATCGCGGTGATTCTCCATGTACAACAGCAGCGTGTTGATGATCGCGTTGCCGTAAGGATCGCCGGAGTGATAGCCCTTCTCGTGCAACGTGTGCATCTCGTCGAAGAACACCGCCCCGCCGAGCGCTTCCTCGAGCATCTCCTCGGTGTTCTTCTCTGCATCAGCCATGTACCGGCCCAACAGCTTCGTGCGGCTGGTCTCCACCACCAGCGGCTTACGCAATACGGTCAATCCGCACAGCTGTTTGGCAAACGCCCGGGCGACCGACGTCTTACCGGTGCCCGGCGGGCCCAGCAAGAGCATGTGGCGCGACGTCACCGGCACCGGCAACCCCATCTTGGCGCGGGCCAAGTTGACCTTGGTGGTCGACTTGATCAGCTTGATCTCGCGTTTGGCCCGTTCCATCCCGAGCATCGCGTTGAGCTCGGCGTCGCCCTCGGCGAGATACTTCGCCGCTTCTTCCGCGTGCCGGGCGGCCTCGGTCTGTTCACGGGTCGGCGCGCTCTCGGGATCCCACGGATCGGTCCGGGCCTCGATGGTTTCCGGGTCGGTCAGCACCAGCCGGTAGGTCGAGTTGTCCAGGGCTTCGCGGGCAGGCGCGAACTTCGCGTCCCGCGAGTACACCCGGCGCAGCAGTTCCAGCGCCTCCTCCTCGCGGCCGAGGTGGCGCTGACACATGCCCTGGGTGTAGAGGGCGATGTTCGCCGCGGGCGGCACCCGGTCGGCCTCGATGGCTTCCTCAGCGCGCCGGATCGCCTCCTCGAACACCCCGAGCGACGCCAACGCCGTCGTGGCCATCGCCGCCCCGGCTGCCTTCAGTTCGGGCTGGCGCCAGGGCGTCGCCGCCGGGAACTGAGTCAGGACGTCGGGCCAGCGGCGGGTGCGGAAGTACAGCACACCGCGCGCGTACCGGACCAGCTCGGCTTCGAAGGGGTTCCGCGGATCAATGCCCTCCAGGAGGTCGGCCGCCTCCCTGTACCGTTTCGCTTCGGCGAGCGTCATCGCGTAGGTCGCTGCCAGCGAGTCGACGCTGGAGACGACCAGCCGCAAGAACAGCCCGTCGGAGACCTGCGGCCGGAATTGTGCGTCGGTCACGCCCAGGCGCCGGATCTCCCAACCGAAGGTCCCCTTCGACGCCCAAGCGCCTTCGAGCACCTCGAGGCTCTGATCGCCGGCGAGCAGCCGCGCCAGCCAGCCGTCGCACATTCCGGGATCGATTGAGGTCGCAGTGGTGAACATCCGCAACGCCACCTGCGGATTGTTGCTGGGCTGCAGGCCTTTCACCGAGATGCCGGACGCCAGCAGCCCGGCGACCATCGCGTTACGAGCGTCGGTAGCGCCAGCCTGGGGGCTGGTCACCAGCGCGCCCCCGCGGCGCTGGTGACGACCTGCGATGCCGCGGCACCGACAGGCACGGACAACTGTTCCCGGTACGCCAGCGAGCGACCCGGAACCTTCAGCGGTGGGCGCACGGTGGGCACCGGCAAGCTGGCCAGCACCGCCGACAACTGACGGCCGGTCAGCCGGTTTAGCCCGCCCCACACCTCCTTCGGCAACCGCTTTGCGCTGTGGTAGCGGACCCACACCGAGACGTCGGCTCCACCGCGGCAGGCGACGAGCTTGACCGTGACCGCCGTTGCATTGGTCTCCGGCTGCCACAACCGCTGCAGCGTGCGGGACGTGATGTCCTGCGGCGACACCCAGAAGCTGGTCACATATTCCTTGGAGCCGGCCGGCTCTTCGTAGCGCAGACGGCGCCTGCGGGCGCTGACGCGCGCCGGCTCTAGACCAGCCAGCACAGCGGCGTCGAGGTCGGCGAACTCGTCAGCCGTCACCGGCCGCGCCGTGAGTCGTCCTTCGTCCAGATCGAGCGCAAGCCGTTCGGTGGCGGCTGCCAGCGTGGCCGCTACCGAGTCGCGGGCCGCCACGGCGGCGACGTTGCGCTGTGGATCCAGCCGCAGCAGCAACCAGGTCCGGTGGTCGCCCGCCTCTGCGGATTGCGTTGCCACTGAGACAATGTCGATCTCGTCGAGGCGCACGTCGAACTGGCGCAGCCGGTTGACCACCGCGTGCAGCGGTAGTCCGGCCAGCGCGGTCTCCCGGGAGCGGTGACGGCCGGTGGGTTCCTCGCGGGCCTCCACCGCGATCGCCGAGACCAAGCGGCCCTGGTGCTCGCGGATCCCGACCACGTCGCGCCCGTATCGGCGCTGATGGTTGACCGCAGGCGTGCGGCCCGCCGTCAGGGTCGCCTGAGGGTCGGCGAACCGGTCGAGCACCCGGGCGGCCAGTGCCGAAGCCAGGGTGTTCCGCCGGTAGGTGACCAGCCCGACGATCGTCACCGCCAGGGCCAGCACGACACCTACCCAGAAGGCGATGTGGTGGGAGTTCCACGCCTGCGGCCAGTGGCTGGCCAGCGCCAGCACTGCGACGACGATGAGAAACACCGCCGTGATGCGCGCCCAGGACAGCGTTATGCCGAATCGGCTCTGTTCTTTCATTGCTCCCTCGACGATTGTCTCAGCAGTTTCGCGCTTCCGACCACCGCGCCAAGGATCAGCAGCACAGCGGCCAGTCCGCCCGCAGCGACCCACACCGGGGTCATGTTCCGCGGCGGCGGCGGTGGCGGCATCCTCAGCGGGGCCGACTTGGTCGGCAATCCCGGGCCCTCGGGGACGTCCCAGGTGAGCGCGGCAACAGGGTCGACCACGCCGTAACCCAACTGGTTGTCCACGCCACGCGCCGGCGGGCGGGCGGTGTGGATCAGCCGGTTGATGATCTGATGTGACGTCAGGTCGGGGTATTTGGCCCGGACCAGGGCCGCCACGCCGGACACGATTGCGGTCGCGAAGCTGGTGCCGGTGGGCGTCAGCAACGTGTTGTCCGGCCCATCCACCGCATTCACCAGGCTGTCGTCACGGGTCGACAGCCCGACGACGTCAGTGCCCGGAGCGGCGATCGACACCCACGGTCCGGCCACGCTCATCTTGTCCATCGGCGCGCCGGTGGCGTCCACGGAGCCGACCGTCAGGACGTAGTCGCTGAACCACGCCGGGGTCACCACCGTGGTGACCCCGCCCCAGTCCCGGGGGTCGTCGGGATTCAACGGATCGAACACCGGGTTCTGTTTGCAGTCGCGGCTACTGGTGTCACCGGCGGCAGCGACGATCACCGCGTTGCGGTCGACCGCCGCGTAACGCAGCGCCGCCCCCAGATCCGCCTGGTCGAGGACGTTGCGCGCACTCATGCAGGTGACGTCCGAGATGTTGATGATCTGCGCACCCAGGTTGGCGGCATGCACGACGGCGCGGGCCAAGGTGCGAATGGCGTCCGACTTCTGCCGGGTCTGCGGGTCTTGTTCACCGGTGAAGGCGTCCTTGGCGGTGAAGGCACCGCTGGTCTGGCGGATCGAGATCAGCTGAACGTCCGGAGCGATCCCGGAGAACGCGTCGGCCGGCCCGGTCGGTGGCGGCTCCAGGGGCGCTGGAGCGATCGGACGCTCCCGGTGAGCGGGTGTGACATGCCGGCCACCGGCGTAGCTGGGTGCGGTGAACGATTCCCGTCCGTGGTTGGCCGCACCGGGTGCACCGGCTGGACCACCGCCCGGGTTACCACCTTGCGGCGGGCCGGGAGCGGCGCCCGGAGCCGGAAGTGGCCCACCTGGCTGGCCGCCACCCGGTTGGCCGCCCGGACCTTCTACGGACGCCGGTGGCGGCGGCGGGGGGCTGATAATGACCGTCTGCGGTGGCGGCACTGACAGGGTCACCGTCTGCGGGGGCGGCGCCGGTGGCGGCGGCTCGTTGGTCGGAACCGGCAGCGGCTTTCGCGGCGCCGGCGCGGCCGGTGCGGGACCGATAGCCGGTGCGGCGGCGAGCACCGAAGCGACGAGGGTGCCGTGTGCATCGCAGTCGGACAGCCCGTCACCGCCGGCCATCACGTAATCGCCACCTGGAATCAGATTCGGCAGCCTGCCGTGTGGGCTCACGCCGGTGTCGATGACGGCGACCTTGACACCGGCTCCCCGGCCGAACTGCCATGCCTCGGGCAGGTTCAGCATGTCCATGTATTTCGGCTGGACCCGGAAATCAGACCCCGGCAGCACCCCGAGCTCGGTGCAGTAGGCGTTCTGACGCATCGGCTCCGCCGGCCCGGGCGGGCTGTCCGGTGGCGGCCCGACGTCCGCTGGGACGTCGGGCGGAGCTATTGCCAACGCTGAGGGCGCGCCGGTGAGGCTTGCGGTCGCGACGAGGACAGTGGTGGCAGCCGCTCCGGCCAGGCGGCTGCCCCACCGCGCGTCGCTACCGGTAACGGATTGCTGCATAGACATTCATCAACCACAAGGCCAGCGGGAAGATCGGCATCAAGCAGAGGTATTCGATCCACTCCACGAACTTGCGGAACAGCGGGCTGTAGATGGTGTTGGGCACCACTGCCGCGGCGGTCAGACCCGCGGCGGGCAGCAGCACCAGGATCGCCGCTCCGACCGCAACCGCGATCGGCGAGTGCAACTCCAGCACGTAGCGCCCGATCACCGCTGCGACGATCACCACCGCGGTGACCGCCAGCGTGATCGCCTGCCAGCGGTCGATGTAGGACCGGCCGCGCAGCATCAGGAAGCCGGCGGTGAAGCCGGCCAGCAGCAACGGCAGCCACCGCTGCCCAGTGTGGGGGTCGGAGAGTCCGGTGGTGCTCACGATCACCAGCACGCCCAGACCTACCAGCAGGCCGGTCAGGAACGACCGGGCCCGCTCGGCACGCAACACGACCTCGCGCACCGACGACGGTCCTTCCAGGGTGGGCGATCCACCACCGGACACCACCACGGTGGTCGGCAGGTCGGGCCGGGCCTCGAACACCCAGCGACTGGTGGCCGACGGGAACACCGGCAGCCGGATGCCCGACAGCCACCGGGAGAGCGCGGGAGCCCCATGGTAAGCGAGCACGGCAGCCAGCAGGATGGTCGTCAACAGGGTTACTGCGCCGGTTCCCAGCAGCATGCGTGCAAGGTAAGCAATCGTGGCAGGCAGGCTGATCGTCACCAGCGCGGTGTAAATGCCCAGCCGGCGTCCGGTGAAGCGCAGCATAACCAGGCTGGAGACCCCGAGGACGCCAAACCCCAGCACCCCGCTGGGTGCACCGACCGGTCCGGGCGGAACCGTCGCCGCTGTCACCGCCAGCGAAGCAAGACCGCTCAGCAGGATGAGGTCACCGACTCGCCGCTCCGGCACAGAATCGGCGCGCAGCAAGATCAGGGTCGCGACCGCGAACACCAGCACCGTGATCACAGCGGACAGCGCAGGGGACAACCAGGAGTCACTGTGAAAGCGCCACCAGCCCAGTGCCGCACTGGCCAGCAGCACTCCGGTCGCCACCATCGCCGCGCCGACCTGCACTGCGACCACCGGGTCGATCGGTGCGAAGCGCTTACCGAGGTTGGTAGCCACCGCCGTCGAGATGTGCTCGATGACCTGGGAGCGGTGCTCGGTGTCCTCGAGGAACCGCAGCCACAGCCGGTCACCGTCGTAGATGTCCTGCTCGGTCAGCGATTGGGTGGCGCGCAGCGGAGTGCCGTCGACCAGGCAGAGCGCCCACCGGCCGCGTCCCTGCGCCTCCAGCACGGCCAGACCGAGTTCCCGCAGCCGGCTGTTGACGACTTTGAGCAGCGGGTCGATCATCACCGACACCGGGGCGGCGGCGTCGAGTAGGACGCCGATCTGCACGCCGTCCCCGGCGATGATGCTGACGACGGCCGCCCGCGAAGTCGATACGGCCTCGGATCCAGGCTGCGGCGCCTCGACTACGGCGGTCACTGTGTCACCACCTCAGGTGTGCTGCGTCCGATGAATTCGGTGTCCATGTGCCTCGCCTCGCAAATTGGGAATTGTGCTGTGGGGGAAAGTCTCGGGCCTAATTCTAGGGCAATATCTGCTGCTCGCATCTCGAGTGAGAGTTTCATTCGAAGCCCTGTAGGGTCTGCATTTCGCCACGAAGTGTTAAACTCTGCGATGCGTTTTCCACTCCCCGTAGGGCAGTGTGTCTAATACGGTCTTTATCCCTACTTGAACCAGTTGCGGGGTAGCCGGACAGATGGCCAGCCAGGTCTCCCCTGAACCCGCTGTACGCGCCTGTTGGTACATGGCGATGCGGCCACCGGATCCGTCTTTGAGGGACAGCACCGACGCGCTCGGACCTTTCGCGTCGTCGCGATACTGGCGTGCGTAGACGGCCGCCTCGGCCTGCGGGTCGGCCAACGCCTGGCCGAGCGCGGCGACGGTGGCGGCGCTGATGCCCAGTCGGCGCAGGTCGCCGCCGGAGAAGACGTTAAAGCCGGCGTTCTGCCAAGCCTTGGTGGCTTCCAGCATCTCGTCCAGCGGCACGTTGACGGCATTGATCTGGGCCGGGTCGGCGTGGTGAATCGACTCCATGCCGTCGAACACCAGTGAAGCAATGGAGGCCGAATCGGTGACCGCCACGTCGTCGACCGTGATCTCGTTTCCGACCCGAACCGCTGAGACCCAGTGCACGCCGCGGCGGGCCAGCACCACCCGGAACTCGTTCTCGGGAATGTCGCGGGAGCCGACGGTCTGCTCTTCTTCCTCGTCGGGAACGCCGTAGCGCAGCTTTCCTCGTGACAGCAAGGCGATGACCTCGAGGTCGGGCGCCGCGAGCACCCGCATCCGAGCCGCAACTTGCTCGTTGACTTCCTCATCGACGACGATGCCGTGCTCGCGCATTACCGTCATGCCGGGATGCTGGTATAGCCAGTCACTGGAATCAGTGGCCACGAATGGCCGGCAGCGCAGTTCCGGTGCCACATGGCGAATATCCAGCAACGCCTGCAGCATCCAGAAGCCTTCGACGTTGACCGTGACGTCCGTGCGGGTCTGTTGGTCCATTACCAATTCTCGTAATCAGATAGGGGAAGCACATACCGCAGGACGCGGTAGCACACCATTCACTGTAGGTGTGCTACCGCGCCTTAGGTAGGTGTTAGGCCCAGCTGCCGCCGACGGCGTTGTCGGTGCTGTTCATGTTGGAGCCGGCGGTCTGTACTTTTTGGCCGTGGGAGTTGGCCTGTTCGTAGATGACCTGGAAGTTGCGGCCCAACTGGGTGATGAACTCGGTGCAGGCCACTGAACCGGAGCCGCCCCAGAAGTCACCGGCAGCGAGCACATCGCGAACGATGGCCTGGTGCTCGGCTTCCAGCGAAGCGGCCTGGGCGCGGATAAGGGCGCCGTGCGAGTCGACGTCACCGAACTGGTAATTGATGCTCATGAGGGATGAATCCTTTCGATTGAAGTCAGGGGGTCAGATGGTGATCAGCTGCGCAGGAGCTGCTGGGAGGCCTGCTCTTGCTGCTCGTAGTTGTTGGCGTCGCGGACCAGTCCGTCGCGCACGCTGTGCAGCATGTTGACGATGTTGCGGAAGGCCTGGTTCATCTGGCCCATGGTGTCGTAGGAGGTGGCCTGAGCGGTGCCGCTCCAGCCTGCGCCGGCGATGTTGACCGACGACGACCACATCTTGCGGGCCTCGTCTTCGACGGTTTGTGCGTGCACATCGAACCGACCCGCCATGTCGCGCATCGAGTTCGGGTCAGTCATGAAACGTGAAGGCATTGCTTGTTCTCCTTAGTCAGAAATGAATGAATCTGGTGGACACGTAGTGGCCGGACCGGTTACACGGTTGACGTATCCGCCGACCTGAAACAGCTGAATGCTCCCCCCTTTCCCCTTAACCGGCGGCCACCGGGCGTTGCACCACAGTGGGACGGACATCAAATCTCGCAGTGGAAACCATCGGGCTGGACTCGCGGCCGATCAGCGTCGAAAGCGGCGGCGGGATCATTGACGGATTCGCTGCGCTGACCGCCGGGACAGCGTTGGCGCCGGTCGCGGGTAGGACTGAAGAGACTTGAGAGAACTGGCTGAAGGCAGGGGCGGCGGTGGTCCAGTTCTGCGGAACCGACAGCATCCCCAGCGTCGCCGCTCGGCCCACACTGGCACTCGTGGCGGCATTTCCGACAGAACTGAACGCTCCGGAGCTGACGCTACTGGGCAGCGCTGACCCCCAGATGTGGATCTGACTCGACAACGCGCCGGCTGCCGGCGACATCGAGTTCATCAGGGTGTTCGCCGAGCTCAGCATCGACAGGCCGGTCGTGCCCATGGTGGCAGACGATCCGGTGCCCGAGGCCATGCCCGAGGCAGAGGTGAGGGCGGCGGACGACGACGTGGCACCCATTACGGAGGACAACGGAGCCGAAGAACTGGTGGTCGACGCGGTGGCCGTCCCGGCGGTGGACGCCACACCCGTAACCGAGTTGGACGCGGCCGCAGAGGTCAGCGGAGCCGAGGTCAGCGGTGTGGTAGCCGCCGATGTCAGCGGTGAAACGGTCTGGGCACACGAACCGGCCGATGTACCCGCGGCCTGGGCGAGCGCAGCGGCCTGGCCCGCCGAGGCGGTTTCCGAAGTAGTCGGCGGCGGCGGAGCGAAGGGCGAGAACGTCGATGCTGCTGCAGCCAGTCCCTGGTAGCCGTACATCGCCGCGGCGTCCTGCGCCCACATTTCCGCATACAGCGCCTCGGTCGCCATGATTGCCGGCGTGTTCTGCCCGAAGAAGTTGGTCGCAATCAGCGCCGCCAGCAGGGCGCGGTTCGCGGCGATCACCGGCGGGGGCACCGTCAGGGCGAAGGCGGTCTCGTAGGCGGCCGCCGCAGCCTTTGCCTGCGCGCCCGTCGTCTCCGCCAGTCCCGCCGTGCTGCTCAGCCAGGACACATAAGGCGCTGCCGCTGCGGCCATCGAGTTCGACGACGGCCCCAGCCATGCACTGCTCACATCGGAGACCAGCGAGCCGTATGACGACGCCGTCGCGTACAGCGTCGCGGCGAGCTCGTCCCAGGCCGCCGCCGCGGCCAGCATGGGTCCCGACCCGGGACCGGTGTACATCAGCCCGGAGTTGATCTCCGGGCATAGCGCTGCGAAATCCACCTCTACAAACCTCTTGGCCTAATACCGCTGATGGTTCCCAGTAAGACTCAGCCGGCAGCGCTGGCGTTTGCGGCCTCCGTGGCCGCATACGAGCCGGCACTAGTGCCGAGGGTATTGACGAACATCTCGCGAATTGCTGCGGCTTGCGCGCTCACGGCTTGATACATCTGTGCGTGAGCGGCGAACTGCGCGGCCGTCAGAGCCGACACTTCGTCGGCCGCCGCCGGGGTGACCCCCGTCGTTGGGGCCGCCGCAGCCGCGGTTTGACTACTGATCGACGCGCCGATCCCCTGCAGGGTCCCGGCGGCCGAAGTCAACGCTTCCGGCTGTGTGGTCACGAACGACATTTGGTTCTCCTCTTCGAAGCTGCGCTTCCGTGGAAATCGTAGATGCCTGTTTCAGGCTCTGCCGTCCGCGAAGGCATGTGTTGGCAACTGTTCACCATTCGGCAACAACCGTTCATCTGTGGTAACAACTCGGTAACCTGGCTACGAAGTTCTGGGGCGCGCGGGCCACTTCCCCGCAGGCTCAGAAACCCTTTTACCTGCGCAAACCCGCACGCTTCGATGTTAACGGCGCGCGACAGTACGGTGCTGTCACTGCAGAACATGGTCCTCTTCGCAACGCGTGCTCACAAGCGACTGAAACATCACTCAGTTAAATCCCAGACTGAGCCGAAAGATGGCTCGACCGACCGTTTGCGCCGCCCTCACTCACCGCATCCGCAGCGGCAACTGTCTGAGCGCAAAGGTCTTCGACGGGAACGCGATCTCCGGCGTGTAGTGCGGCGCCAGCTCGAAGTGCAGAATGCGGCTGAGCCACTCGTCGACAATCACGGTCAACTCCATCCGGGCCAGATGGGAACCCAGGCACCGGTGCGGCCCGCCACCGAACCCCCAGTGCCGGTGAATCTTTCCGTCCAAGACCAGATCGTCGGTGGACACCTCGTCGCTGCCGTCGCGGTTGACCGCGGCCATGCACAGTCGGACCGGGGATCCGGCGGGCAGCACCATGCCACCGACTTTGACGACCTCGGTGGTGATACGGGGCGCTACCGGCGCAGACGGCTCGAGGCGCACGATCTCTTCGACGAAGACCCGGATCTCTTTGAGATGGTTGCGCAGCGCATCGCATAGCTGCGGTCTGCGGGCCAACTCGAGTAGCGAGAAACCGATGGCGGCGGTGACGGTGTCCAGGCCTGCCAGGATGAGCAGGTGGCTCATTCCGAGCAGCTCGATGTCGGTGAAGTTTCCGTCGCCGGTCATCACCTGCGACAACATGTCTGAGCCCGGCTGCTCTCGACGCTGCCTGATCGCCTCGGCGAGGTAGTCGTACAACGCCTGGCTGGCGGCAACGTCTTCTTCGGTAAGGAACGGCTTGTCGCTGACGACGGCGTCTTTCCAGGCAATCAGGCGATCGCGGTCCTCCAGCGGCAAACCATAAAGGTCCAGGAACACCTGAAACGGGTAGAGCGCGGCAAGGTCCGCCATCGCGTCGCACTCCCCCCGGGCGGCGATCGCGTCGATCATGTCCGCCGCATGGCGGCGCAGCACCGGCAACGACTTGCTCAGCCCGTGCGGGCTGAAGTACGGCTGCAGGATCCGGCGGTAGCGGGTGTGCTCCGGCGGATCGAAAGCCAGCGGGAGAACCGGGAAAGGGCTGTTGGGCGGCTGCAGGGCTAACCGGGATGAGAAGACTTTCGGGTTGCGCAGCGCAGGGAGCACGTCTTCGCGTCGGGTCAGGTAGTACCAGCCGTTCATGAACACCACGGGGCCCGCATCGCGCAGCGTCTTCCAGCCGAGCCCGCGGTCGGTGCCCAGCGGCAGGGTGGAGAATTCCAGTCTCGGTAGATGGAATGCACGGGTGTATCCGTCGTCGAGGGTGCTCACCCGCCGCTGTCTCCCCTCGTCGACCGTTGACGCCTGACGGCATGTCGCCCACATCGTAAGTTCCGCGCGGCACTGCTGAGCCCGCGCCGGATCTCCTAGGCTTGGCGCGTCAGCAGAGCGTCTCCCGCACTGACCACGATGAAGGAAAGCTTATGAAGGTTCGTCTCGACCAACCGAGATGTGTGGGACACGCGCAGTGCTACGCCGTCGATCCGCAGCTGTTCCCGATCGACGAGTCCGGCTATTCGATCCTCGAAGAGCGAGAGGTGCGGCCCGAGGACGTCCAGCTCACCCGCGACGCGGTGGCTTCCTGTCCGGAGATGGCACTCATTCTCGAAGAAGACGGAAGTCTCGACGAAAAGGGATCTCTCGACAAAGCCTGACGCCGGCGGCTTCGTCGGGAGAACCCGCTTCAGTCGGTCGTTCCGAAACGACCGCGCAACCCTTCCAGCATCCGGCGAACTTCGTCGATGCACGCATGAAGGTGGGCGAGTTCGCGATCTTCTCCAGCAGAATTAGACGAACTTGGCTGATCCGCCGGTCCGCCCAACCGGTTCGCCAGCCGGTTCAGCCGGGCCAGCTCGTCATGCAAAGTCGACTTGAAGATATGGGCCTGAGCCAGTTCGGCCGGCTTGACCAAGCGGTTCGGCGTTCCGGGCGCGCGAACAAGACCGCCGACCTCGTATCGGCGCAGCGGCGAGGACGGCTTTGCCTCGGCGGGCTGGACGTAGGGCTCGACGCGAAGAGCAGTTTCGGCGACGCGGACCATAGCGACTCCTCACCTCGACACGCTGCCTGCCTGGAAAAGCCTCGTTAGGAAAGCTACTCCCGTTCACCGCGGTGTCGCCGAGTCATCAAAAAATTGGGTCCGTGTTCACCTTCGGTCAACAGAGTTGTCACGCCGGAGCTGCGCTGTTCACGCCGCGATACGACCGGCGGACGCAGCGAGCACCTGCCTGACGGGGCAGGCGCCCGCTGCTGAACCGAACAGTGCTGCTATCCGGCGAACGGCGGGCGACCCATCACGGTGGGCTTGAAACCGTAACGCGGTCCCGCGCCGCCCCCGCCGAAGCCGGGAGCACCGGCCAAGGGCATACCCCCCAACAGGTTTCCGGCACCGGCGCCCTCCGGGGCACCACTGATGCTGGTGACCGGCAGTGGCGCGTTGGTAGCACCCGTCGCCGGAGCGGTCGCCGCCGACCAGCCCGGCGGCACCGAAAGTCCGCCCACCGGAGCGCCTGCGCCCACTCCGGCCGCCACGGCCGAACCACCACCACCGACGCCACCGCCGACCCCGCCACCCAAGGCGGCGCCGAGGCCGCCGAGGCCGCCACCCGCCGCAGCGGGGGCGGCAGCAGCCGGTGCCGCGCCGCCCAGCAACCCGAGGGTTTTACTCGCCTGAACGAAGTTGTTCGCCATACCGATGGAGAAGTACGGCAGACCCTCGGTGTTGTAGAGAACACTTGCTATCGGCGAGTAATCGCTGGCGAACGCGTTGAGACTGGTCGGCAACGTGCTCGTTCCGAAGATCAGCTGGAACAGGCCGGTCGGGTCGGTGACGGCCGTCGAACCAGAGTTTACGTAGTTCGGTGTGGTTAGCGCCGTGAAGTACTTCTGCAGCGCGGTGATCACTTGCTGAATCGTCGATGTCGACGTTGTAGCGGCCGGGCTGGCGGCGGCCTGGGCCGTCGCGGTGGTCAGCAGTGCCTGCCCGGCGGGATTAGTCATCGTCGTCGGAGACACGAAGTTGGCCACCTTCGAAGCCGCCTGGGACTGGCTGGCGTACTGGTACATCGTCGCGGCGTCCTGCGCCCAGAACTCGCTGTACTGCTGCTCGAGTTGGGCGATGATGTTGCTGTTCTGGCCCATCACGTTGGTCTGCAGAGCCTGGGTCAGCTCGGCGCGGTTAGCCGCGATGAGCGGCGGGGGCACCGTCGCCGCGAACGCCTGCTCGTAGGCGGCTGCGGCCGCCCTGGCCTGGGTAGCGGCCGTCTCAGCCTGCGCCGCGGTGTTGCTCATCCACTGCACGTACGGCTGCACGGCGTTGGCCATCGCCGTGGACGACGGGCCCAGCCACTCCTCGCTGGCCAACCTCGTGACCACGGTGTCGTAGTCGGCTGCGGCCGAGCTCAGCTCCGCCGACAGAGAGTTCCAGGCCGACGCTGCGGCCTGGAGCGACGTCGACCCGGAACCGGCGTACATCAACGCCGAGGTGATATCCGGCGGTATTCCGCCATAATCGACCACCGAAATCCTCCTAGCCGGCCGCGGCCGCGTTGGCGGCCTCGGTAGCTGCGTACGAACCAGCGCTGAGTCCCAGGGTGTTCACGAACGATTCGTGGATCGCCGCGGCCTGCGCACTGACTGCCTGGTACAACTGCGCGTGCGCGACGAACTGCGCAGCGGTCAGCGCCGAAACCTCGTCGGCCGCTGCGGGGACTACTCCGGTCGTGGGGGTCGCGGCCGCCGCGTTCTGCGCGGACACCGCTGAGCCGATGCCGGTGAGTGTGCCGGCGGCAGCGGTAAGAAGCTCGGGCTGCGTGGTCACGAACGACATGTCGTCTTCCTCCTGTGATTGCCTATGTCTCAACAACCTTCGTGAGGTCGTCGCTATGAGGGTAGATGCCGTTTTGAGACCAAAGCTCTCCCGGCGATAACTATTCATTCCTCGCTGAACTTTGTTCATCGACGGCTACAGTGCGTTCATTCCCCGTTGCCTTCCGGACCCCGGTTGTTCACCTTTCAACTGCGCAAACAGCTCGCCCGCCCGAAAGCTGGGTGGAGTCCGTCGTTGGGTGGAGATGAAATCACGCTGCAAATAACCTTCCGATGAATGCGCCTTTCTCCTCCCCTGGCCCCGGGTGCCGATTACGCGCGAAAGCGAGAATGGGCGGCGCTGGTGCGCCATGGGTGGCGAGCTTGTGCCCGTGCTTAGCCGGTGATGGGTGAGCGGGGCATGACGGTGTGGCGGAAGCCGTATTTGTGCACGAAGCCGCTGGCGGCGCGTCGGCCGGTGAGGCCGCTGTTCAGTGGGATGCCGCGCAGGAAGCCGTTGGCGCCGGGTGGGGGTGCGCCGCTGACGGTGGTGATGGCGGCCGGGCCGGTGGTGGTGGGGGCGCTCGGGGTGAGGCTGGCCTGCCAGCCGGTCGGGACCGAGAGCCGCCCGATGGTGCCGGCTTGGCCGACGCTGGCCGATACCGGTCCGCCGCCGACCCCGCTGAACGGGCCTGGTCCCCACCCGCCGGGCGCCAGCACCGAGCTACCCCCAGAGCCCGCACCGCTGGGGGTGCCCGGAATCAGCTGCTGGCCGATCGAGACGTTGAACTGCGCAAGGCCCAGCGGGAAGTAGCCGGTATCGCCTACCAGCCGGCTCGCCACATTGCGGTTGGAGACGGTCACGCCTTGCAACTGGGTGACGAAGGAGTTCAGATAGTCCTGCAGCGTGGTCGGAGTCGTCGTCGCCGCTGTGCCCGTCGTCGTGGCCGCCGATGTTCCCGTGGTGGTCGAGGCCGCTGACGACGAAAGCTGTTGCAAGGCATGGGTGACCGTGGAAGACGCCGAGCTCGCAGAGGTGTTGGCGGCCGCGGTGGGTTGCGCACCGGCTTTGGTGGTGGCCGGCGGGTCGGCGAACGGGACGACATCCGACGCCGACGCCGAGGCCCCGGCATAGCCGTACATCGCCGCGGCGTCTTGGGCCCACATCTCGCTGTACTGGGCTTCGGTGGCCGCGATCGCCGGGCTGTTTTGGCCGAAGAAGTTGGTGGCTTGCAGCTGGGTCAGCTGCAGGCGATTGGCCGCGATGACCGGCGGGGGCACCGTCGCGGCGAACGCGGTCTCATAGGCGCCGACCGCCGAGCGCACCTGGGTGGCGGTCTGCTCGGCCTGCGCAGCGGTGCTGCTCATCCAGGTCACGTACGGTGCTGCGGCCGCGGCTGCGGACGCGGAGGCCGGACCCAGCCACTCCTCACTGGTCAACCCCCTGATCACCGAGTCATAGGCTGCGGCAGCCGACCCCAACTCCGCAGCCAACGAGTCCCACGCCGTCGCGGCGGCCAGCATCGGCGCCGGACCCGCACCCAGATACATCCGACCCGAGTTGAACTCTGGCGGAAACGCCCCGAAATCCAAACCCGCCCTCCTCCCAGGTCAACGGCTCGGTCGCCGTCAGCAAGGCTAATTGGTCCGCTGACAGACACCGCGGCGACAATGGGCGCCGGTTTGACAGCGGTGTGCCGGCAGCCGGGCGGAAGCGCGGCAACGCTCCCGACCCGCCCTTCAGCTAAGCGTTGCTACCTGCGCCGAAGCGCAGTGCCACGTTCTCCGGGCACCCGACGGCCAGCCGGTTATGAGGGCTGTCAGAGATAAAATCGGCGCGCAGATAACCGGGCGTCGGCGCTCGAGTGTCCGTCGTGCCTAGCCGGTGATGGGTGAGCGGGGCATGACGGTGTGGCGGAAGCCGTATTTGTGCACGAAGCCGCTGGCGGCTCGTCGGCCGGTGAGGCCGCTGTTCAGTGGGATGCCGCGCAGGAAGCCGTTGGCGCCGGGTGGGGGTGCGCCGCTGACGGTGGTGATGGCGGCTGGACCGGTGGTGGTGGGGGCGCTTGGGGTGAGGCTGGCCTGCCAGCCGGTCGGGACCGAGAGCCGCCCGATGGTGCCGGCTTGGCCGACGCTGGCCGATACCGGTCCGCCGCCGACCCCGCTGAACGGGCCTGGTCCCCACCCGCCGGGCGCCAGCACCGAGCTACCACCGGAGCCCGCACCACTGGGGGTGCCCGGAATCAGCTGCTGGCCGATCGAGACGTTGAACTGCGCCAGGCCCAGCGGGAAGTAGCCGGCATCGCCCACCAGCCGGCTTGCCACATTGCGGTTGGAGACGGTCACGCCTTGCAACTGGGTGACGAAGTTGTTCAGATAGTCCTGCAGCGTGGTCGGAGTGGTCGTCGCCGCTGTGCCCGTCGTCGTGGCCGCCGATGTTCCCGTGGTGGTCGAGGCCGCTGACGACGAAAGCTGTTGCAAGGCATGGGTGACCGTGGAAGACGCCGAGCTCGCAGAGGTGTTGGCGGCCGCGGTGGGTTGCGCACCGGCTTTGGTGGTGGCCGGCGGGTCGGCGAACGGGACGACATCCGACGCCGACGCCGAGGCCCCGGCATAGCCGTACATCGCCGCGGCGTCTTGGGCCCACATCTCGCTGTACTGGGCTTCGGTGGCCGCGATCGCCGGGCTGTTTTGGCCGAAGAAGTTGCTGGCCTCGAGCTGGGTCAGCTGCAGGCGGTTGGCCGTGATGACCGGCGGGGGCACCGTCGCGGCGAACGCGGTCTCATAGGCGCCGACCGCCGAGCGCACCTGGGTGGCGGTCTGCTCAGCCTGCGCAGCGGTGCTGCTCATCCACGTCACGTACGGTGCCGCGGCCGCGGCCGCGGACGCGGAGGCCGGACCCAGCCACTCCTCACTGGTCAACCCCTTGACCACCGAGTCATAGGCCGCAGCAGCCGACCCCAACTCAGCAGCCAACGAGTCCCACGCCGTCGCGGCGGCCAGCATCGGCGCCGGACCCGCACCCAGATACATCCGACCCGAGTTGAACTCCGGCGGCAACGCCCCGAAGTCGAACGCCCCGAAATCGAACGCCCCGAAGTCCACCCCGTCCTCCTTCAGCCGACTTGCGCTCACTACGAGGCTAAAGCCAACAGACGGCCGGCATCGAGCCCGGCACGGAACAATTCACGCCTGGGCCATCACTGTTCACGCCTCGACAACCTGCGTTAATCCGCTGTTCGGAACCTCGTACAGTGGCGTTTGCCAGACGCGTCGCGCCCAGAACCTTTTCGCCGAGTCAAGTGAATGAAAAGCACGGAGAACCCGGTCATCCGGGCCCTCCGTGCTCGATGGAGTTAAAGGCGATCAGCGCCGCAGATCCGTGGCCGCCACCTGCACGAAGATGCCGGTGTCTTCGGCCATCAGCAGACCGCGACCGCGGGGCAGCGGGCCACCCTTCATCTTGCCGCGGATGAAGCCCTCGTCGGGGTCGGCGTCCATCACCAGCAACGGCGCGTTGGCCTGGTGCAGCGACCGCAGCATCGGGTCGCTACCCGCGGAGGACCACCCACCGAACGTGCGGCTGACCAGCACGTGCAAGCCGACATCGGCTGCCCGGGTGACCCAGGGGGCCGCCTTGTGCAGCGGTGAGTCGAAGCCGGGTGGCAGCTGCTGCACGTCGTCGATGATCAGGAAGATCTCCGGACCACTCCACCACGACCGGGCCAACAACTCTTCCGCGGACAGGCCGGGCGGCGGCTCGCGGCGGCTGAGCACTTGCGCAAGCTCGTCCATCATCGCGGAGACGCCATCGAGGTTGTAAGCGAACCTCTGCACGTAGTCCGAACCCAGCACGGTGAGCAGCTGACGACGTGGGTCGGCCAGCCAGACCTGCGCCGACGGGCGAGTCGTCGGGGGCGCACTGCTGGCCCCCGGAGCGTAGATCCGGCCGATCTCGGACATGATGGTCGCCAGTGTCGTGGTGCGGCCACACTCCCGCCGGCCGGTCACCATGAGGTGCGCGTTCTCGGCGAAGTTGAGGTACACCGGCTGCAGATCCAGCTCGGAGATCGCGTAGGCGATACCACCTGCGCCGACACCCTGCCGACGATCGTTGGCGGCGATGGCACGCACCTGGTCCAAGCCGAACCGCGCCGGCAGCCGACGCACCGGACGGGCCTGACCGACCGCGATCTGCCGGACCGCCTGTACCACGCTTTCCGACTCGAACACCGAGTTGGAGGTGATGTCCAACGCGGGCCGCGCGATCAGTGTGTGCAGACCCGACTGCGGGTCGCTTTCCAGGCGGACGTAGTTGACCGCGACCATGCCGCGCCCGGGCTTGACCGGAACGTCCTTGGCGAACCGCGACCGCACCAACTTGGCGTCCTCCACCGCGGCCAGCCGCAACTCCACCCGGGATCCGAAGCCACTGCGCACCGGGGGCCGCAGCTCGGATTCACGGTCGGCGGTGACCACCACGTGCACCCCGAACGAAGGGCCCTGGTTGATGATTACGTTGACCTGTTCGATGAGGACCTCGTTCTCCTCAGCCAGGGCGCGGTAGTTGTCGATCACCAGGTACACGTCGCCGAACCCGTCGTCGGGCACCCGGCCGGCCTCACCGCCGAACTTGCGCCGCCGGAACACCTCCATCGACGGAACGTCGTATTCCAGGAAGGTGCGCTTGCGGTCCCGGACCAGTCCGAGCACCTCGGCGATGGTGCGCCGGACGCTGTAAGGATCCGTCGGGCCGACCACGCTGCCCACGTGCGGCAAACCGGCCACCGTGGTCAGGCTGGTGCCGCTGTATGCCAGGCAGTAGAACTGCACCTGCTCGGGGGTATGCGTCAGTGCGGCCGAGCAGATCAGCGTCTGCAACGCGGTGGTCTTACCCGCGCCGCCCGCGCCGAGGATCAGCACGTTCGAGCCGGGCCCGGAGGTGTTGACCGTCCACGGCGGCTGGTCATGCTTGAACGGGCGGTCGATAAGTCCGATTGGGAATATAAGGTTGCGGGCCGATCCGTACGCCTCCTGCCACGGGCGGCCGAGGAAACGGTTGACCAGGTCGTCGATCGCGACGGGCACGTCCAACGGCGGTTGCCACAACCGGTAGGGCTCGAAGTCGATACGGCGCAACTGGTCGATGATCACCGTACCGACCCTGGGCGTCCGGACTCCGGTGTCTTCCTCAGCCGGTTCATCCCGCCCGGCCGGCCGGTCTCCGTTCACCTCGCCGTCCAAGCCGTTCGTCGACACCTCGCCGTTGGTGGCGCCACCACCGTGGCTGACCTCGAGCGGCGTGAACGCGTTGGTGAACAGCTGCGGACGGATGTATTCGATGGAGTGGGTGAGCGGCCTGGCTTCGTCGTCGAGCGAGACACCACGCCGGTAGTCACGCCACATGAACTCGGCCTGGAACCGGATGATCTCGTCGAGGCTCTTCCGGAAGTACCCGAGACCTGCCTGGGCCGGCAGGTTCACTGCGTTCGGCACACCGGCGGCCTGCGCCGCCCCGGCGGTGCGCGCCTTCAGCACCAGCCGGTAACCCATGTTTTCCATGAGCTTTTCGGCCCGGCTCTCGATGGTCTGCGAGGCCATCATCAGGTGAATCCAGTAGGCGCGGCCCTGGCGGCCGATCGAGTCGAGCACGTCCACCGCGGTCGGCATGATCCGGAACCACTCGTAGAACTCGTCGATCACGACCACCAGCATCGGCAGCGGCGGGATGTCCTGTCCGCGGGCCCGCATTCGGGACCGCATGTCGTTGTACTCCTTGGCGTCGTCGACTCCGGCGGAGAAGCAGATCTCCTTGCGCCGGGCGATCTCGCCCCACAGGGCGTCCAGGAAGCGCTCCATCAGGGCCTGGTCGTCTTCCAGGTCGGTGATGATCCGCGAAACGTGCGGCGTCCCTTCGAACGGCTTGACCGCCGAACCACCCTTGAGGTCGGCCAGCACGAACTGCAGCTCTTCGGGCGGGTGCCCGAGCATCAGTGACTCGATGACGGTACGGACCAGCGTCGACTTACCCGAACCGGTGGTGCCCGACATGACGCCGTGCGGGCCGTCACCACCTTCGTCGAGGGACTTCATGTCCAGGAACAGCAGCTCGCCGTTATCTGAACGGTTGCCGAATGGGATACGCAGCCGGGAGCGGCCCAGCGAGTCGTGCCGCGAGTCCCACAGCTCGCCGAAGTTGATCTCGGACGGGTCGTTGACCCCGTAGTAGGACAAGATGTCGCGGGCGCCGATGTGCACGACCCGCTGCCCGATCTCCTCATAAGCTTCGGCGAGTCGCCAGTGCGCAAGGCCCTGGGCAAACTGTTCGGCCTCGAACTCGCTCAGCCGGTCGGCAAGCGCGAAGAACCAGGCGTTCTCGTCGATGACCATCCAGGTGTCGCGGTCGCGCGGCAGCGTCTCGATGATGCCGTTTTGGTCGGTGAAGCGCAGCACCCGCTGCGGCGAAGTCGTCCACACCGAGGCGCCGGTCAGGTCGAAGAACGTCACCCCGTCCACACCTTCGGCGCTGATCACGTACTCCCATTGCGGGTCGACGATGTCGGCGATGATCAGGTGATGCGGGGTCGGCGTCTCCGCGGATGACGTGGCATGCCGCGGCGTGAACGATCCGCGGCCGGCGAACAGTTCGGCCTGCTCGGCGGCGAAGTCGCGCACCGACGTATAGACCATCCGGGCGTTGCCGGCGGCGTCGTGGCGCCGGGGGTCGCCGAAGTGCGGCAACCACTTGACCCAGTCCCACTTCTCGACATCGGAGGTCACGACGACCATCTGCATGTGGTCCGGACCGTGGGAGAAGGCCAGCTGGCAGACGATCGCGCGCATCAGGCCCAGCACCTGATCGCGTTCGCCGACCAGCGAATACCACGGCTCCACCAGCAGCGACAGCATTTTCGGCAGGTTGTAGACGACGCTCTGATAGCGACCGAACTCCTGCAGCGCCTTACCGGTCACCGGCTCCAGCTCGATGTCGGTCGGCATGTTCTGCGGCTCACCCCAGGTCACCTCGGGTCGGGTCATCCCTACCCCGACGCGGACGATGCCGAAGTTGAGGTCCTTGCCGTCGGGCTTGCGCTCCCACATCCGCCCGGAGCCGACCGAGGCGGCCAACGTGCCCGGCGCCGGGTGGAACCACCGGTAGTTGTGGTCCATGCTGTCGGCCGACTCCTGCGCGGTTTCCCGCAGCATGTCCAGCATCAGCATGAACTGGGCGCGCATCGCGTCGAGCTTGGGCCGGCTCATCTGCTGCTGGCCGCCGAATCGGCCGCCGAACATCATCATCCCGACACCGCCGATCATGAAGATCGGGAAGATCGCGCCGGCACCCAGGAACGTCCGGGAGCCGCTGGCCACGGTCATGCCGACCATGCCGACCAGCAGGCCCACCACCAGCACGCCGACCACGACGATCCACCACGGTTTGCCCTCAGGCGGCGGAACGCTGAGCGGCGTCGGCAGAACGATGTTCTCCGGCTTCACCATCGGAGCGCGCTCCGGGGTGGGCCGGGCATATCCACGTTTCACTTCGGTACCGCCAACTCTGCTGGATTTTTATCTGTCGGGAGGGTGTCGTGTCGCACCAACGCGTCGGCTCGCGATAACGCCGGGCCGGGCGCGAGCAGCCGCAGTGCGACCCAGGGCGCCGGATTCGGTTGTCCCGTCAAGCCCAGTGCCGAACGCGCCTCGCGACCGTTGTCGACGCCGAAACGGACACCGGAATCTGACAGCCACCATAGCGATTCGGCGGTCGAAGCGCCCGCGTCGTTGCCGGTGTTCACCACGAAGTTACTGAAGTCGGGTCCGAAGAAGACCTTGTCGGCCTCGCGGCCGGACGGGTCGGCCTTCACCAGCGAGATCACTTTCTTGGTGTCATCAGCAGCGATCGGAACGGTGGGTCCCGAGATGATCTGGATGCGCGCCCGCTCTTCACCGCTGGTCTTGGCCCACCACCAGCAGGTAGACGGGTTGTCTTTCATGTCGGTGACCTTCAGCGGGCTGTCCGGGTAGGCCGACAGGTCCAGGCCGGTAACCACCGGGAGTTTCGCCAGCGCCGCTGGCGACACCACCGCCGGTGCTCCGCCACCCGGGTTGCCCGCGTTCTGCAGGATTTGGGCAACCACGGCCGACACCGTCTGCACACCGTCGGACAACACCACCGAATATTGCTGCGGGCCGCTGATCTGGGGAGTGGTGAACACCGTTCCGACTGGGCCCGGCGCGCCCGGGAAGCCGGCCGGAGTTCCGGCGCCCGGCACCTTGGGCACCGACAATTCGGGGCCCACCGGTATCGCGTCGAAGAGCGCGCGGCTCATCGGGCGGGCCTGATTGACCTGCTCGGGCGTCAGGCCCAGCGGTAACAACACCGCCCGGTTGACCGCATCGATGCGCGACCGCCGGCCCTGGCGAATCACCCAGGTGTCGTTCTCGTAGCGCAGCACCACAGCGTCCGAACCGGTGACCACTCGTCGCCGACCGGACAGGTCCGGGGTTCCGTCGATGACCGTCAACGTGACCGACGCCGGCGCGCCGGCACCCGACGGTGCGGACACCGTGTCGCACACCAGCCACGACGACGTGGTCGGGCTGGTCGGCGAGATCTGCGAGGGAGCGCCCGGGATGCCGACCAGCGGCCCGTGCGGCTGCTGGGCGATCTGGCTTGCCCGAACCTTGTGCGGGTTGTCGGCGCGTCCGGTGATCAGCCGGGCCGAGGCCAAGTTCAGCGCCGGGTACAGCGTGTTGCCCACCCGGACATACAGCGCTCCGGTGTCGCGGTCGGCGATGATCGGCGATTCATTCATCTGGCCGGACGGGCTGATGAACGAGTACAGCAATGCCCCCAGACAGATCACCAGGGCCGCCGACACGGACGCGACCACGGCCAACGCTTGCCGGCGGCCGGGCTCGACCTCCATGCGCACGCGCCACCGGGTCAACGCCACCGCGGTCCGCCGCGCCAGGAACTGGTAGCCGGTCACCTGAGTCCGGGTCGACAGGCCCAGGCCGTAGCCGGACCCCCGTTTACGATCCCCGTCAGCCACGGCTCACCATCCCCGGTCGAAATGCCTGGCTATCACCTGATATGCCGCTCACGTCGACAACGCTAAGCCAATGCCGCCGACCTCGCCACGCGACAGCGCCGCCGATGGCGGCAGCGCGGCGGCTGCTGACAGTGGCGTGCGCCACTGTGCTCTCTTTCCTCATATTCCCTCTGGACTCGTCGCGACTACCCCGGAGCATCGTAACGACGGAGCGCAGGCTCGGCTCATCTCGAAGTTCATTCGTCACGAACCGGTCACCGACTGGCTACCAGCGGTGGGACACCCACAAGATGGCTGTATGCGTGAGTTACCGTCCGCAGGAGCCGGGCAACGACGTCCGAAGGTGGCGGTGGTTGCCCCAGTCGCCGCCGGCGTCACGGGCGATCCGGGGTGGATTGCCGAGTTCGCCCGGCACCTCGAGGCGTGCGGGTTCGAGTCGATCGTGGTCGTCGAGCACACCGTCCTGGTGACGCGGTACGACAGCGTCTACCCCTATGACCGCTCCGGCAAAGTGGAGCTGCCGGCCGACTGCCCGATCCCGGATCCGCTCGACCTGCTGGCTTTTCTGGCCGGCCACACTCAGCGACTCACCCTGGCCACCGGTGTGTTGGTGCTACCGAACCATCACCCGGTGGTGCTGGCCAAACGGGTTGCCACCGTCGACGCGCTGTCCGGCGGGCGGCTGCGGTTGTGCGTCGGGGTGGGCTGGCTGAAAGAAGAATTAGACGCCTGCGGCGTCCCGTTCGACCGCCGTGGCCCGCGCGCTGACGAGCAGCTGGCCGTGATGCGTGCGCTGTGGGACGACCGCCCGGACGGAACCTGCCACCACGGCGAGTTCTTCGGTTTCGACGACGCCGTGTGTTGTCCCAAGCCGGTTGCCGGCAGGCGTTTTCCGATCTACATCGGCGGGCACACCCGTGCGGCGGCTCGTCGGGCGGGCCGGGTGGGCGACGGGTTTCAGCCGCTCGGCGTCACCGGAACCCGATTGCAGGAGCTGCTGGCGCTAATGCGCGACGAAGCGTCAGCGGCGGGCCGTGACCCGGCCCGACTCGAAGTGTCGCTGGGCCACCTGGTCACCAAGATCGACGCCGAACGCGCCGGGCGACTCGTCGAGCAGGGCGCCGACCGCCTGGTCCTGGCGATGCCGCCGGTTAACGACATCGAGCAGGCCAAAGACATGTTATCTGCGTGTGCTCAACGTCTTTCGTTGTCGACGTGACGCTCACCGGAAGCGATCGCAGCGGGCTGCGCGACCTGGTGCACCGATATGCCGCCGGTGTCGATGATCGGCGTTTCACCTCGGTCGCAGCTCTGTTCGCACCGGACGCTGAACTGCTGCTGCCGGAGCCGCCGAACGTCCTCGAACCTGTCCGGCGGCACAGCGGGCAGCACGCCATTGAAGCCGCGCTCGCCGCTGTCGCCGGGGTGGTGCGGACCGAGCATGCGATCGTCGGCGAGGTGTACGACGCCGGGCGGCGGCCGCACTCGGCGCGGGGACGCATCGCCTGCATCGCGCACCACTGGACGCAGCGCGCCGACGCCGTGACCGACGTGGTGTGGCACCTGCGCTACGACGACGATTACCAGCTGACCGGGGACGGCTGGCGCTTCCGCCGCCGCGCCTTGACGGTCAACGCCGTCGAGACCCGCCCGGTACGCCGGGTCCGGGCTGCCGATCAGGGGTAGGCCTTCGGGTCACCCGCGTCCGTACACTACGAAGAAAAGCTTGCGCCAGCAGCGTTGCCGGACCGGTGATCGGAGTGCCAAGCGGTCTTTTTGGAGAAGAAGTCGGAGGAGGTTGGCATGCTCAAACCACGCCGATTCGAATACGAATACGACCCGGGCCCCGTTCAGGTCCAGGCCCGCAAAGTGCATTTCGACATGTCGGACGTTCCGTTGCACTGGATTCCGGGACACCCGGTCGCTTCGCACATCATCAGCGTGCTCAACATCTTGCTGCCGACCGTCGAACGATGGTTCGTGGTAACGCTCAACGAGGCGTTACCGCTGATCAAGGATCCGAAGTTGGCTGACGACGTGCGCGGCTTCATCGGGCAGGAAGCGACGCACGCCGACGTGCACGAACGTGCCCTGCACGACTTCATGGTGGCCCGCGGCGTCGATCCCACACCGCTGCTCGACCAGGTCGAATTCTTCTTCTCCAACACACTGGCACCCACGGCGTCCACCGACCCGAGACGGCGGCTCAATCACCTCTATGACCGGTTGTGGCTGATCGCCGCATTCGAGCACTACACCGCGGTGCTGGGCGATTTCGCGCTGAACAGTGCCTGGGACAACTACGGCGCGCACCCCGCCATGGTCGACCTGTTCCGCTGGCACGGCGCCGAGGAGGTGGAGCACCGCTGCGTCGCCCATGACGTCGCCGTCTACTTCCACAACAGTTACCTCGACCGGATCCGCTCGATGCTGGTGGCGATGGTTCTGCTCGGGGTCTTCTTCGAACGCGCCACCTGGTACCTGGTGAAAAGCGACCCGGCGTGCGACTTGACCTGGTGGAAGATGCAGAAGCTGCTGAACGCGGACTGCGGTAAGCGGCTCATCCCCTCGCTCGTCAAGCTGTTCGGCACCAATACGTTCACCTATTTCCGGCCACGGTTCTCACCGGCGGAAATGGGTTCCACCGCGCAGGCCGTCGCCTACCTGGCCAGTTCGCCGGCCGCCCGAGCGGCTCACCTGTAGACGTGGCGTTCGCCCGATACCGGCAGACGCCCCCGAGCGTATTTGGCCGCAGCCGCCACGATGTGCTGGTCGCCCTGGCGAACACGGCCGTGTCCGGGTTACTGGGGCTGTCCGGCGCGGTGCGCCGTCCGACAGCGCCGGCCGAGCGCGACAGCCGTATCCGCCTCACCGTGGTGGACCGCCGGGTTGCCGCGCGCGACCAGGACGTCGTCGCACTGACATTCACCGGTGACGGTGCGCCGCTACCGTCCTGGCATCCCGGCGCTCATCTCGACATCCAGCTGCCCAGTGGCCGGCTGCGGCAGTACTCGTTGTGCGGAGACCCCACTCGGCGCGACACCTACCGCATCGCCGTGCGCAGAATTCCCGACGGCGGCGGCGGCTCGACGGAGATCCACGACGCCTTGGTGGTGGGTGCCACCGTCACCACCCACGGACCGCGCAACGCTTTCCCGCTGACTCTGCCCGGCTACGGCTCCCCCACGGCGCGACTGCGTTTCATCGCCGGAGGCATCGGCATCACCCCGATCCTTCCGATGCTCGGCTATGCCGATCGCTTCGGCGTCGACTGGTCGATGATCTATGTCGGCCGCAGCCTGGAGAGTTTGCCGTTCCTGGACGAAGTGACTGAGTTCGGCGCACGAGTCGAGATCCGTACCGACGACGACCAGGGCATACCCGACGCCGCTGAGTTGCTGGGCGATTGCCCGGACGGCACAGCGGTGTACGCGTGTGGTCCGGCATCCCTGCTGACCGCTGTGCGCAACCGTCTGTCCGGCCGTGAAGACGTCGAACTGCACTTCGAGCGATTCGCCGCCCCGCCGGTGCTGGACGGCGAGCCGTTCGCTGTCTCGATCGCCTCGACCGGCGCCGAGATCGCCGTGGGCGCCGAGGAAACCTTGCTGTCGGCCTTGCGCCGCAGCGGCGTCGCCGCGTCCTATTCGTGCCAGCAGGGCTTCTGCGGAACCTGCCGCACCCGGGTGCTCGGCGGCAGCGTCGAACACCGCGACACCTTGCTGACCGACCCGGAGCGCGCGGACGGCATGATGCTGGTCTGCATCTCCCGGGCAGCCCCGGGCGAGCGGCTCACGCTCGACCTGTGACCGGACCTCGTTCGGTATTCGGTAGCGGAATCCCCTCGCTGGTCGCGAACTCGGCGTCGCTTTGCGTCGAAAGGCCCATCGACACCAGGGTGCGCGGGAAGAACACGTCGGTCAGATAAGCGAGCGACAGCGCCCAGCGGTTGACCAGCCGCGGCACCGCGTAGAGGTGATAGCCGCGGGTCACGACCTTCGCCGGCAAGCCGGACAGATGGATGTTGAGCGGATTGGCCACCGCGCGGTGCGGTCCGAGATCGACCACCAGGCCCATGTTGCGGTGCTTGTAGATCCGTTTCTTGCCGTAGCCGAGACTGGCGGCGACGTTGTGCGCCAGCGTCTTACCCTGCCGGACGGCATGCTGGGCTGTGGGCGGCGTGATCAGATTCGCCAACGTGACGTCTGGAACGGCAGCGGCGTCGCCGGCGGCGAAAACGTCGGGATGCTCGGGCACCTGCAGATCGGTCTGCACGATCAACCGGCCCTTCTCGGTCGGCAGGCCCAGTTTCTGAATGAGCGGCGCGGCGGTCACGCCAGTCACCCAGGCCACGGTATGGGTGTCTACCCGTGAGCCGTCGCTGAGCACGACGTGGTCGGCGTGCACTTCCTTCAGAGTCAAACCCAGCCGCACGTCGATGCCGCGGCGCACCAGCACCCGCCTCGCCCGGTTACCGAGCTTCTCGCCGACTTCGGGCATCACCTGCTCGGCCAAGTCGAGCAGCAGGAATTTCACCTCCGTCGCGTCGAACTCCATCTGCTTTGCGGCCGCATCGGCCAACGCCCGCAGTTGCACGGTGAGTTCGGTTCCGGAATATGACGCCCCGACCACCACGATGGTGCGCCGCGCGGCAGCGCTGGCGGGGTCATCGTCCAGGCTGGCCATCTCCAACTGCTCCAGGACGTGGTCGCGCAGGTAGAGCGCTTCGGCGACCGACTTCAAACCACGCGCATGAGTCGCTAACCCGGGGATGTCGAAGAGTCGGGTCACCGAGCCGGGTGCCAGCACCAGACGGTCCCAGCGCAGTTCGCAGGAGCGCTGTTCGAAGTTGGTGAACCGCAGGGTGTGCTGGGCCAGGTCGACGCTCTCGACTCGGCCGCGGATCTTGCGGACACCATTGAGGGTGCCTGCCAACGGCACGGTGACGAACCGCGCGTCGATCAGACCGCCGGCGACGTCTGGCAGCAGGGGCGTGTAGAGCATGTAGTCCGCCGGCGAAATGATGGTGACGTCGACGTCCGAAGCGTTGCGCCGCCGCAAGCTCCGTGCCAGCCGGCGGGCGCATTCAAAGCCGGTGAACCCGCTTCCCACGATCACGACCGATGTCACCGCGTCCACTGTAGCGGCGGTCCGCAGGGTGCGGCGGCCGCAACGAAAGCTGTTTCGTACCGCCCGATTCGGGTAGACGATCAGCGTCTGCCCGCGTGGCAGATTCGATGAATTCAGAGGAGAGAACCTGATGGGAGACACCTCCCGCGACCCGGTCGGTCAACACTTCAGCATCCGTCGGGACGGCGGAGACCCGCTGACCGACGGCTGGCCGGCGCCGGGCACCTTCCTGGTCGCCGCGGGCGGCACCGCATTCGTCGTCTGCCTGGTGGCATTCGCCTGGGCGCAGGTGGGTGTGGGTGTGGCGGCTTTCGTCGTGTCACTGCTCGCGCTGGGCGCCGGCCTGGCTTCGCTGACCACCGAAGGCCGGCGGGTCCGTCACATCGAGCGGGAGCGACTGATCAGCCGCCGGCTGGTCAAGCACGGAAGCTGACCGTCGGCCGACGGTCGTTATCGCAATGCGGCCAAGTTGTCGATCGACTTGCGCACGTCGGATTTCACCAACTTGACGACGAGCCGTCCGACCGGACCGTTCATCAGACCACCCGACACGTCGGCGTCGAGGTGAAAAGTCGAGCCCGGTTGGTCGTCGGCGACGTTCATCTTCAGCGCGATGCGGATCCCGCCACGGCCGCGTCCCTTCAGCTCGATCTCCTCCGGCTCGTCATACCGGGTGACCGTCCAGTGGATGACGTTGCGGAAACCCTTCACTTTGATGCACGACGACACGCAGGTTCCCTCCTTGACGGTGGTGGGGACCTTGCTCCGCCAGCCGCCGAAAATCGTCAGCCACTCGTGGAACCGGTTGAGATCTGACGCCAACTTCCACGCCGACTCGGGGTCCAGCTCCGACGATGTCGATACATCTACTTGTGCCATCTCTTGACTCAACCTTCTGTGCAGGCCGGCGGGCGCGGCACCGTTGATCTCACTACTTCACCGGCGCTACCTGGTAGGACTGGTCGGACGTCAGCTGTCCCAGGACGATGCGACTTGGTCAGCCACGTCGATGACCTGGGCCTTTTGCGCCTCTGGCGATTCGATTTCGCCCGCCACATGCTGGGCGACGAATCGCCGGATCTCACCGTCGACGCCGGCGACCACCCGCAGCAGCTCACCACGGATGGTGGTGGCGGCGACGTGCACCATGATGTCTGACGGCTTGGGCTTCGTCACGTCGATGATCAGCAGCAGCGGGTCAGCCGCATGCGCTGATGCGCGCAAACTGACTTCTCCGTCGACGATGAATCGCTGCTTGTCCAGACGCAGGTCGAGGATCAACTCGATCTTCAGCGGGATCCGGATCGCGAAGGTGATCATCGCGTCCAGCTTTCGGGTGACCTGGGGTTGCTGGATCTTCACTTTGGCGATGACGCGGGCCAACCCACCCGGCCCCTGGCGCATCGGTCCCATCTCGAATTCATTGCCGGCGATCTCACCGAACGCCGCCGCGACGCGCTCCTCGGTACACGCGACCTCGAAGAATTTGCGACCGAACTCTTCGTAGGTCATGTAGTTGTACGTCTGCATAAGTCCTTACCGTCTCACGTCACCTGCCGAATCGATCGCTCACCGGCGCGCGCCGCGCCGGACGTTAGCGGTCCTGCGGCGTGCGATTCTCTCGCCCGTGCGCGTTTGTGGGACAATCTATCGGTCGCACCGGCGCGACGGCGCGAGCCGAGGCCGGTCACCCGGGGGCTGGGCTGGAATCTGACCGGACGTCGAATGTCGTTCGAGCCGAAATTGTGCCGCGCTGATCCAAGCCGTGTCCCGTCGGGCCGATACATCCGGAGGTGTGTGCAGTTGGCGCCGAAACACGCTGAGCAGGTCCTCAAGCAGCGCATGGCCGCAGGCCGGCCGCTGGTCACCGGTGCCATATCGCTGTGCGCGCTGCTGGCATGCGTCGTCGTCGGCCTCGCCGTCGGCGAATCGACACGACGGTCAGCACCGGCCGGCGTCGCGTCGGCACTCGGTGTCGGGCTGCTGGCTGGATTGCTGGCGGCAACCGTGACCCGCGCGACGGCAGGTGGTCCGCTCCGCAGCCGACGTGAACTGCTGAGCCGAGGCGCGGTCGCAATCGCGGTCGGAGCCGTGGTCGGTGAATTCGCCGCCCTGGTTGTGTTCGCCGGCTCAGTTGACCGTCGGCTCGATGAACAGGCCGCACGCCGCGCTGAGGCCGCCCCGGCGGTTGCAGCGGCGTCGGCCGACCTGAATCGGGCGCGCGGCGCCCGCAGTGCCGTCGACGACGCCGTCGCGCAGGCGCGCAAACACCGCGACGAGGCGTTGGTCGTCGCGCGTTGCGAATACCATCCGTCGCCGGCTTGTCCGCAGACCCGCATCACCGGTGTGCCCGGCGCCGGTCCGGAAACCCGGACCGCCGATGAGGAGCTTGCCGACGCTCAGCGCGAACTCGACAGCGCCGTCGCGGCCCGGGACCACCGGGCGCCGACGCTGGACGCCCAGATCGCGGACGCCGAGACGGCGCTGGGTCAGGCCCGTCGACAGTCGGTCGCTGACCGGGACGCCGGCTTGGGCGCGCGGTGGGTCGCGTTGCAGGAGCTGACGGTGACCAGTCCCGCGGCGCTGTTGTTGCGGGTGTTCACTACTGCGTTCTGCATGCTGCTGTACCTGCTGCCCTTGCTCCTTCGGTTATGGCGCCGCGAGACCACGCAGGATCGGCGGGCAGCCGCCGAGGTAGAGCGGGAGCGCGCCGAAGTCCAGGCCGACACGGCGATCGCCGTCAAGCGTGCCGAGGTGCGTGCGGCCGCCGAAGCGTTGTGGGCCGACCACCAACTCACCACGGCTCGCCTCGCAGTCGAGGCGCAGGCCGAGATAGACCGCGCCCACCACCGTCGTCGGGTGGCCGAGGCGCTCAAGCACGAGGCGCAGCAGGTGCTGCCACCGGCGCAGCCGGTTCAGGCGGTCGAACCGGCGCGATTCGCCGACGTCGACGTCTACCTGCCGATTGCCGCCGAAGCGGAGGCGGCCAGCCGGGCGGTCCTGTTGCCCGCAGCCGCCGCCGCGCCGGAGACCGACAACTTGCCCACACCGGTCGACCCGGTCCGCGAAGCGCAGGCTGCCGTGCCCGAGACCGGCACCGGCCCGGTGATCCCGAACGTGACCAAGGCCGCTGCGCGCTGGATCCGGCCCCTGGTGCCAACGTTCGTTGCCCGCGCGATCGACACGACGACGCAGCCGCTGCGGGCCGCGCGTCAGGTCTTCGAGGAAGTGGAAGAGATCACCTTCTCGCTCAGACGGACTCGGAAGGTGACCGTCGATTCCGAGGAAACCCTGCGCCCGTCGCGGCCACGCGAAACTGCAGCCGGCGGGCACCGGAACCGAGGCGAAGGGTCGTCGTTCATCGCACCCGCCGATGCCGGGCATGCACCGTCGCGACCGATCGGTCCTGCGGTGCACGGCCCGACGCCGCACACCGTGGCCGGCGCCGAGCCGAAGCTCGCAGTAGAAGAACGTGACCGGCCGGATGCGCTCGAGGCAGCAGAGGGCCCACGTCAGCTGCCCCCTGGTCGGTAGCGTCGGCAGTACGCGGCGCGCAGACCGAGCAGGGTTAACGCTGCGCAGCCGCGGGTAATTTACCGCCGTGAAGCGCTCCTCAGGGCCGCAGCGGTCGGCCGTCGGCCGCACGCCGCCGCCTCCCGCGGCATAGGCACGGAACACGCAATGAAGTTGCGCAGAAGCGTCGTCAACGGCGACGGGCTCACCCGGATCCGCCGCGGCCGCGGGTTTTCGTATGTCGGCAGCAACCGCGAGCCGGTCGCCGACCCGGAGGTCCTCGCCCGCATCGAATCGTTGGTCATCCCGCCGGCCTGGAAGAAGGTGTGGATCTGCCCGTATGACAACGGTCACATCCAGGCGGTCGGCACCGATGCCGCCGGGCGCCGGCAGTACGTGTATCACGAGCACTGGCGGACTCTGCGGGACGAAGAGAAGTTCGACCGGGTGCTGAGTCTGGCCAAACGGCTGCCGGACTGGCGCACCCAGGTCCTTCGCGACCTCAACAGCCGCGGGCTGCACCGCGAGCGGGTGCTGGCCATCGCCCAGCAGTTGATCGACCGAGGCTACTTCCGCGCCGGCGGCGAGGAGTACGCCGAGGAGAACGGCAGCTACGGGCTGGCGACGCTGCTTCGGGAGCACGTCCGGGTGGGCCGCAACAGCGTCGACTTCGACTATCCCGCGAAAAGCGGTGTGCAGCGGACGATTTCGCTGGAAGACCCGTTGCTGTTCAAAGCAGTGCGCTCGTTGCTGCGCGCGGAAACCACCAGTGAGCGGTTCCTGGTCTACCGCACTTCGGACGGCTGGTGTGAGGTGCGTTCCGACGACCTCAACGAACGGTTCCGTGAACTCGTCGGCGCCGACTTCAGCGTGAAAGATCTACGGACCTGGCACGGCACTGTGCTCGCGGCCGAGAATTTCGCCGCCGCCAAGGAGCCGACGACGAAGACCACCCGTCGCCGGGAGGAAGCCGCCGTCATGCGCGCTGTCAGCGAGGAATTGGGCAATACGCCCGCGGTGGCGCGCAAGTCCTATGTCGACCCTCGGGTGGTGGTGGCCTACGAACACGGCCTCACGATCCGCCAGGCCGTTCGCCGTGCGGAACGCGAACAGACCCTGCTGGGACGCCAGCACATGATCGAAAATGCGACTGCCCGGCTGATCAAGCGGATCGACAATCAGCGCAGCTGAACCAATCCCTACGGGATTTGCGGCGGAAATTCCGCGCGCTCGGCGATCGCATCCCGGTAGGCGTGCACCCGGCCGGGAATGGTGGACAGTACAGCGATCGTGTGTCCGTTGCGCCCGTAAGCCGCCACGAAATGCCACGAATCGGCGTCACCCTCGATGATCTGCATCGTGTCGTAATCGCGCGGCACGCCGAACATCTGCAGCTTGACGTCGTACTGGTCCGACCAGAAATAAGGCACCTCGCTGTAGGGGTCGCCTTGCCCGGGCCCGGCCAGCAGGGTGCGCGCGGCCGCGGCGCCCTGGCGTGCGGCGTGGTCCCAGTGCTCGATGCGCATATGCGTCTCGTAGAGCGGATGCCACCAGCGCGCTACATCCCCGGCGGCCACGACGTTCGCGGTGCCCTCGACAGCACAGGTGGCATCACAGAGCACGCCGTCGTCGATTTGCAGGCCAGAACCGTCCAACCACTCGGTGGACGGCGCAACGCCCAAGCCGATGATCACCAGGTCGGCCTTGACCTCCGAGCCGTCGGTGAGCCGAACGCCCTTCACGTGGCCCTCGCCCACAATTGAGTCGACACTCATGTTCGGGCGCACATCCACACCGTGGCCCCGGTGCAGCTCGGCATAGCGTTGTGCCATTTCGTCGCCGAGTGCAGGCAACAATGGGCCGGCGGCCCGTTCGACGAGGACCACGTCGAGGCCCAGTGACCGAGAAGTCGCGGCGACTTCGGCGCCGATGAATCCGCCGCCGATGACCACTACACGGGGGTTCGCGTCCAGCCGCTGCCGGATGGCCAGACAGTCGTCAACGGTGCGCAGCACGAAGACCCCGTCGGGCACCGGGCCGCCCGGCCATTCACGTGGACTGGCGCCGCTGGCGATGATCAGCCCGTCGAAGCCCAATTCTTGTTCGTGGTCACCGTCCCGGACCCCTACCGTGCACTTGCGCAGGTCAAGCCCGACAGCCGACGCCTCGCGCACAACCCGCGCCTCGATGTCGAGTTGCGGAGCCAGGTCGATGCCCGCCCGCTCCACCTTGCCGGTGAGCAGTTTCTTCGACAATGGTGGGCGGTGGTAGGGGGCGTGCCGTTCGGCACCTACGATGGTCAGCTCACCGTCGTAACCCTCCTTGCGCAGAGTTTCGGCTGCCCGTGTTCCCGCCACGCCGGCACCGACCACGAGCACTTGCTGCAGTTGCTGATTCGACACCGCCTCAGTCCTCAACGCTGATCGCCTGAGTGGGGCACGACACTTCGGACCCCTTGACCTTGTCGCGCAGCTCTTCGCCCGGCTCTTCTTGGAGGACGTAGAGGAAACCGTCGTCCTTCACCTCGAACACCTCAGGGCAGATGCTCATGCACACGCCGTTACCGTCGCAGGTGTCAAAGTCCACGACAACCTTCACTCGACTCTCCGTCCTATCCCGGGCCGTCCGCTCCTCATGCCTTGGCTATGTCGGTCGAATCCGACTTGAACCCCGCTTGGGCCCGCTCTCGGGCTGCGCGGGCCGCCGGCGAATACTTCAGGTAGTCCATCGCCATCTGGGTGGACGCTTCGTGGCTGGGGTGGTGACTGGGCCGCATGTAGCGTCCGGGCACTGTCACCAGCAACTTCCACGGTCCGGGCACTTTGTACTGGCGGGCGGCGCGTAACCAGTCGCTCCAGCGCGGCCTGGCGGTGATGGTCGGGTCGTGCTTCATCAGGTACACCACACCAGCGAGCCACCAGCCGACGAATAGCGGCGCGATCATCATCATGGACAGCACTCGCTGTGGGTAGCTGCCGCACACTTCCTGATAGACGTCGAATACCAGCGAACGGTGTTCGATCTCTTCGGCCCCGTGCCAGCGCAGCAAGTCCAACATCACCGGGTTGGTGCCGGCGTAATCGAGCCCCCGGTTCTGCAACACCCACTGTCCCAACACAGCAGTGAAGTGTTCCAGCGCGGCGACGTCGGCCAGTCGGCGATACAGCCACCACCGCTTCATCACCGGTGGGAAAAACTTGGGCGGATCACCCAGGCTCACCGACAACCACTTACCCAGCCGCTCGGTGTAGGACTTGGTGTCGATGCCCTGTTCGGCCAGGTGATTGAGGACAATCTGATGCGCCCACGCATGCCAGGACTCCTGCTGGATGAACGGCTTGATAGCCGCTTCCAGCTCGGGGTCCTTGACCAGTGAAGACGCCTCCAGCACTGCCTTGATGAAGTGCCGTTCACCCTCCGGCAACAACAGATGCAGCACATTCATCATGTGCGTGGCGAACGGGTCATCCGGTACCCAATGCAGCGGCAGGTCCGACCAGTCAAACCGAACTTGGCGGCGAAAAGCCGGGTGTCCGTCGTGGCGCAGTTGCACTTCAGGCATGCGGCCACTCCTTCCCATTTGCGCGTGCGGATGTCACAACTCACCCAGAACCGGCGCGTGTGGTCCTGGACACATCCCGTTAGCGTACAGTCGTAAACTGCGAATAATCAAAGGCGCACAGCATAGTCGCAGCTTAGGAAAAGGGTAGGGACAGCCTCGCATACACACGTTCACTAAAAGGGGCAGCGGGCGACAGCGGGCCGAACGGCCCGAAGCCAACAGCGGGTACCTATTCTGTCAACGTTTTCAAACAGGAGTCAACAATGGAAGCTGCGGACCAGGCGTCATCTGGCGACTCGTGGACGGGCCGCGCCACACATCAGGAGCTGCGTCGTGGTACGCGCCCGTTGTTGCCGGGCAAAGACCCGTTCTACGTTCCGCCCACCGGCTACGAGCAAGCTCGTCCTGGCGCAGTGCTGCGTTCCCGCACGGTCGAGCTGGGGTTCCTGGGTCACATACCGCAGCGATTCACCGCCACCCAACTGCTGTACCGCAGCACCGACCTGCGAGATGAACCGGAGGCCGCGGTAACCACCGTGCTGGTACCCCGGCGGCGTGACCCCGAGCTTCCCTGCCCGCTGGTGTCGTATCAATGTGCCATCGACGCGGTCGCCGAGCGGTGTTTCCCGTCGTACGCGCTGCGTCGCGGTGCCAAGGCCGTCGGGGCGCTGGCGCAGCTGGAGCTGTTGCTGATCGCGGCGCTACTCGCCGAGGGGTGGGCGGTGTCGGTGCCCGACCACGAGGGCTGCCAGGGCATGTGGGGAGCGCCGCTGGAGCCCGGATACCGCATTCTCGACGGCGTGCGTGCGGCGCTGAGTTGTGAGCGCCTGGCCCTGTCGCCTTCAACGCCGGTGGGGTTGTGGGGATACTCCGGCGGCGGTTTCGCCTCGGCTTGGGCCGCCGAATTGAGCGCAGGCTACGCGCCGGAACTCAACATCGTCGGTGCGGTGCTGGGTTCGCCGGTCGCCGACCCGGGCAGCGTCGGCCGCCGGCTCAACAACACCTTCTGGGCCGGTCTGCCCGGCTTGGTGATCGCGGCGCTGGCGAAGATCTATCCGGAGATCGAGCGGATCGTCGAGGAGCACGCGACACCGGACGGCAAAGCGCTGCTGGCCAAGATGGAGAAGATGACGACCGCGGCGGCGGTTTTCGGACTGCGGCACAAAGACATCAACGACTACATGGACATGACCATGGACGAGATCTGGGAGCTGCCCGAAGTAGCGCACATCCTCGAGGCCATGAAGCTGGGCACCGCCGGACCGACTGTTCCGGTGCTGATCGTGCAGGCCGTCAACGACAAAATCATTGACGTCGCTGCGATTGACAAGCTCGTCGAAACTTACCGAGCGGCAGGCACTTCCGTCACTTATCACCGCGACCGGTTCAGCGAGCACCTACTGCTGCACACCTTGTCCGCACCGATGACGCTGCGCTGGCTGCGCGACCGCTTCGCCGGTCGTCCGCTCAGCGAGCATCTGAGACGCACCACCTGGCCGACGATGTTCAACCCCTCGACCTACCGTGGGCTGCTCAGACTGGCCGCGATCACCTCGAAGGTGGCCACCGGACGCCCTGTCCAGCGCCGTCCGCTGTCGAAGTTGGACAAGGGTTGACGGCCGAAATGTCAGCCGACCGGCACAGCGGGTCGGGTGAACAGTTCACCCCATTCGTCCCGGGCAGCCGACTGTGCGGTGCTGAAGGTGTGCGGCGACTTGGCCCCGTCCCCGGCCAGACGCACCAGCGCCCAGGCCAACGCGAAGACGGGCACCTTGTGCCGTCGCGCGGCGGCGAGTAATTCGTCAGATGCCCGCTGCGAGGGGCACCGGCGAAGACCGATGAGGATGCCCCGCGCGGTGTCGAGGATGCGACCACCGTGCAGGCCAGAAGACACCTGCGCAGGATCCCAGTCCGCCGTCATGCTGCACCTTCCTCCTGTTGAGCTGTCACCATTTGCGCTTCCGCGGTGGCCGCCCGTCATTGCCCAATTGCGCACCGTGCCATGATTTGCGCATTGTCCAGCTCGCGCCAGAGCGCGGCGGGTATCGGTATCAACCCGTGATCGTCTCGAGATGAGCAGCTTCTCTACAGAATGTAGAGCATTTCCTGATAAGTCGGCAGCGGCCAAAGATCGTCTGCTACAGAACTTTCCAGGCTGTCGGCGGCTGCACGGATCTCCGCCATCGCCGGCAACAGAACTTCTTGCGCGTGCTTGGCCTCGTCGAGCGCCGACTCCGCTGAGTGGTCGGCCAGTCCAGCCTTCAGCTTCTTCAGACCGGCCTGGAGATCGGCGATCGGTGCCGAAACCGCCTCCAGCGCTGCGATACTGGGCTCAACGCCGGCGGCTTTCAACGCCGCGACGTTCTGGGCGAGTTCGGTTTGGTAGCGAAGCGCAGCCGGCAAGATGATCGTCGTGCCGATCTCCAGAGCAAGCTTGGCCTCCACACCGATGGTCAGCGCGTAGTGCTCGAGGCGGACCTCGTAGCGGCTGTGCAGCTCACGTGCACTGAACACGCCGTACTTCTCGAACAGCTCGACCGAATCGGGCTTGATCAACTCCGGAACGGCGTCCAGGGTGGTCTTGAGGTTCGGCAGGCCGCGTTCGGCCGCCTCGATGTGCCAGTTCTCCGAGTAGCCGTCCCCGTTGAACACCACCGCACCGTGCTCGGTGATGACGTCGGTCAGTAGCTTCTGCACCGCCTTATCGAAGTCCTCGCCGTCTGCCACGGCCTGCTCGAGGACTGTCGCCAGGTGATCGAACGAGTCCGCCATGATCGTGTTCAGCACGATCATCGGCACGGCAACCGTCTGGCCCGACCCGGGGGCGCGGAATTCGAAACGGTTGCCGGTGAACGCAAATGGGCTGGTCCGGTTGCGATCGCCCGGGTCGGTCGGCAGCGGCGGGAGGGTGTCGACGCCGATGATCATGGTGCCTTTGCCTTTTGAGGACGTGGCTGCGCCTTTGGCAATCTGCTCGAACACGTCGGCGAGCTGTTCACCGAGGAAGATCGAAATAATCGCCGGCGGGGCCTCATTGGCGCCCAACCGGTGATCGTTGGTCGCTGATGCGACGGACACCCGCAGCAGCCCGGCGAACTTGTGCACCGCCCGGATGACCGCCGCGCAGAACACCAGGAACTGGGCGTTCTCGTGCGGTGTGTCACCCGGGACCAGCAGCGAGCCCAGCTCGGCGTTGCCCAACGAGAAATTCACGTGCTTACCCGAGCCGTTGACACCGGCGAACGGCTTCTCGTGGAACAGGCATTCCATGCCGTGCTTTTTGGCGATCGTCTTGAAGACCGTCATCAACAGTTGCTGGTGGTCGGAGGCGATGTTGGCCCGCTCGAACATCGGCGCAATCTCGAACTGGCCCGGAGCCACTTCGTTATGCCGTGTCTTGGCCGGGATACCGAGCTTGAACAATTCCCGTTCGGTGTCCATCATGAAGCCGAGCACCCGCTCGGGGATCGCGCCGAAATAGTGGTCGTCGAATTCCTGCCCTTTCGGCGGTTTAGCGCCGAACAACGTGCGGCCCGCATTGACCAGGTCCGGTCGGGCGAGAAAGAAGTGCCGATCGATCAGGAAGTACTCCTGTTCCGGGCCGCAGAACGAGACGACGTGGTTGAGGTCCTTGTGGCCGAACAACTTCAGGATCCGCTCGGCCTGGGTGCCCATGGCCTGCTGGCTGCGCAGCAGTGGCGTCTTGTAGTCCAGCGCCTCACCGGTCATCGAGACGAAAACGGTCGGAATGCACAGCGTGTTGCCGGCCGGATTCTCCAGGATGTAGGCCGGGCTGGTGACGTCCCAGCCGGTGTAACCGCGGGCCTCGAAGGTGCTGCGCAGGCCGCCGGACGGGAAGCTGGACGCGTCCGGCTCGCCCTGGATGAGCGTCTTGCCGGCGAACTCGGCCAGCGTCTGACCGTCCGACACCGGCTCGAGGAAGCTGTCGTGTTTTTCCGCGGTCAGCCCGGTCATCGGGTAGAAGACATGGGCGTAATGGGTGGCGCCCCGTTCCAGTGCCCAGTCCTTCATGGCCACGGCGACCGCGTCGGCGACAGCAGGATCCAGCTTGACGCCCTTGTCGATGGTCGCGACCACGGATTTGTACACCGCTTTGGGCAGCCGTGCCTGCATCTCGGCCTTGGTGAAGACGTTCGACCCGAACACCTCACCGGGCTCTTCGCCGGGGTCGAAGCTGAATGCAGGAGGCTCGTACGCCTCGACACCGATAATGGCCTGCAGCCGTACCGCGTTGCCGCTCAATGAAGTCCCTATCGCCGGGATGCGTCGCATCGTCAACCGTTGAATATTGCTCGAACGACATTAAGGACGGTTCATGGCAGATTTGTTACGCCGTTGTCAACGACAGAATGCGCCGTGATCTCGCCGCAAACGGCCGACCCACCCCAGCGGATGGCTGTTGTCGTTCACCGGATGCTGACGAGCTGAGCCACTGAATCCCTGGGCAGTTCCCCGTCGACCACCGCGGTGATCAACGTGCTCGTCAGCGTCATTGCGCCTTTGTGGTTGTCCAGGAAGGCGGTGTCGGCGGCGTCTCGGCCGGTGGCGATGCGCACCATCGATTGCCGCGGCGCCAGACAGGTGGCGTCGACCACTCGCCACATGCCGTCGACGTAGGCTTCGGCGACCGCGTGGAAGTCCATCGGGTCGCATCCTGGCGCGTACACCGCGACGAGCCGAGCAGGGACGTTGAGTGCGCGCAGCAGCGCGATCACCAGATGCGCGTAGTCGCGGCACACACCGGCGCCAGCCAGCAGCGTGTCGGCAGCGCCGTCGATTGGATCGCTGGAGCCGGGCACATAGTTCAGCCGAGTGCCCACCCACGACGACACCTTCTCCAGCAGCGACACCGATGTGCCGTACCGGCCGAACTCCGTCGCTGCGAAGCCGAAGAACTTGTCAGCCTCGGCGTACCGGCTCGGGCGAAGGTAGGTGATCAGGTCGATGTCGCGGACTGGCGCCGGGTCGGCCTGCCCGGCCACCTTCGCCGAATACGACAGCCTCAGCGTCCCCTTCCCTGCCTCCAGCTTGATGGATACGTGTCAAGTGTTGTCCGACAATCTCTTTCGGCTCGACGGGCGCGCCGTTCAGCGTGATCGCCAGTGATTCATCGACATCGATTCCGGGCAACCGCGCGACCGCGACCTGAAATTCCAGGGTGGTGGGTTCGGTCACCTCGAGTTCGATGTGTGCGCCCACTGCTCGCTTGAGATCACGCGTGGTGATGGGTGTCCCCTGACTCTCGGCTGATACGTCGCTCGGAGGCTGCCGACGGATTCGGCGGCTTCGGCGCGAACTTCGCGGTGATCGGTTCAAATTACCAGCGCATCCCGCGCCCTTCGCTGCGAGACTGCTGTTGTCGACTGCTGTCACCTCAGAAGAAGGCGTGCACTGTTGTGAAAGTCTCATTAAAAATACAGCCGGCCTATCGTCGCGCGGCCACCTGACTGCGTACATTCTCAATGTCAACGTCTGGCCAGAAACAGGAAGATAAGCATGCCCCCCATTGAGGCGACACTTCGTCAAGAATTGCGCGACTGCGCCCTCGAATTACGGCAACTGGCGTACACCGTTCCCCACGGTGTAGGTGAGCACAAGATGCTGCGATTGTCCGAACGGATGCGCGCCGCGGCTGAACAGGTGGTCCGTAAGGGGGCTTAGCCGCCGAGATGAACGCCACTGCAGGCGTTGACCGACTCGGCCGGTTCGTGTTCGAGGCCAGTCTTTCCGACGTCGGAGCGTCGCTCCCGTTGCTCAAACGCAATGTGCTCGACAGCATCGCCTGCGCCATCGGGGCGCTCGACGGCGAGCTTATTCCAGCGATCCGGGCGCATGCTGAACAGTTCAGCAGCCGCCCGACGGCCACCTTCGTGGGCGGCGGACGCGCCTCGGTAGACCAAGCTGCTTTCTTCAACACAGTGCTGGTGCGCTACCCCGACCTATTGGACACGTACCTCACACCGGGCGGTTTGTGCCACCCGGCCGACAACTTCGGCGCGATTCTCGCGATGGCCGAACATGTCGGGGCCACGGGTGGCGACTTCCTCCTCGCTTTGGCGGTTGCCTACGAGGTGCAATGCCGCTTCAGCGCCGAGGTGCCCGTCATGGCGCGCGGACTGAATCATGCTCTTCAGCTTGCGTTGTCGGTGACCGCCGGTGCTGCCAAGCTGCTCAAGTTCGACGCCGGACATACCGCTTCGGCGATTGCGGCATCGGCTGTCGACAACATATCGCTCGCCGCCGTTCATGCCGAGCCGGTATCAACCTGGAAGGGAATTTCGCCCGCTATCACCGGTATGCGCGCGTTGTACACCACGCTGTTGGTCGGGCGCGGCGTCAGTGGCCCCCGCTCATTGCTGGACGGGCCCAACGGCCTGGTCCAGTTGTTCGGCCAGCCAATTGATTTTCGCACCGAGGACCGTTCGCTGACCTGCGTGGAAAAGACGTATCTGAAGAAGTACTGCGCACTCATCCACGGCCAGGTCATCATCGATGCGACGCTGGCGCTGCGCGACGAAAATCGGCTGTGCGCAGACGATGTCGCGCAGGTCACGCTCGAGGTGTTCCAAACCGCCTACGACATCGCCGGCGGTGGAGGCTACGGCGACAAAGATCATCCGCAGACCAAAGAGCAAGCCGACTACAACCTGAAGTATCTTGCCGCTGTCGCCCTGCTGGATGGCCAGGTCGGGCCTGAGCAACTCGAGACGACACGCGTCCGTCGAGACGACGTGCAGCATTTGCTGCGCCGGGTCACAGTGGTGGCGGCCCCCGACCTCACCGCCGGCTATCCCGAGCGCACGTCGGCGCGGGTGCGGATCGAGACGCGTGACGGTCGTTGCGTCGAGCGGGAACAGTCCGACTTCGAAGGATCCCCCAGCCGTCCGATGTCGTGGAATCGTGTCGTCGAGAAGTTCCGTTGGCTGGCGGAGCCTTTCGCGGACGACAGCTTGCAGGCCGACATAATCAGAGCCGTCGAGACGCTTGATGAGATGGCGATCAGCAACCTCACCGCCCTCCTCGGCGCGGTCAGCCCGACGGCACACCGCCGCCGCAGCCGCGGCCGGCTGTGACTAGTCAGGGCGAGTGGATGCCCTTGGATCGCGGGCCGGGACCGGCCTGCCGTGAATTAACTATGCGAACGTCGAAAGACCCTTGCTAGGAAACGGTATCTGCAGCCTATACGCTCGCCGGGCGAGACGCATCGGGCTGTGGGAAGACTGACAGCGGAAAGACGTTGGCCTTTGCATCCCGCTTGTTGACCGACTCGCAGATGCACATCCGTAAAGGCCAAAGGCAGTTTAATCGATTGACCTTTTCGACTCTTCTCCGACAGCCCTGGTTGCCAGCCGTTTTGGACCAGAGATCGAGGCGACTCGGGCCCTGGGGGCGTATGCTTAAAAGACTGGGACCAAGATAGGGCCCCCAATATCAAAGGGGCGCGATGTCTGACAAATCTCCCCGGCAAACCATGACCAAGAAGTCAGGGAGTTCGCTGAAAGAGAAACGCGCTGCGAAGCGCAAGAAGGCCAGCCGAGTTTCGCAGACTGAGGCTTTGCTGCACACCAAAAAACGCTGAGGGCAAGGCCCCTAGAGGTCCTCGCGCGTCCGAGTGACCACCGCCTAGCAAGGCAACACGAAAGCTTCTGGGGTGACTGAGGATGTCCGTCTCGTCGCACGGACGGCTTGTCACTTGGGGCCGGGTGTTTCAACAACCAGGTCGAGCAAATTTCCTCAAGTGAATTCGCTCGGCGGAATAGGAAAGCAAACCGTGATTACTGAGTCAACACTTCGCTCGCCCTACGAGAGCCGGGTAAAGCTCGTCCAGGAGACGTTACAGGCGAATTCGCCACTTGACGAAGCCGCCGCCCGTCAGCTTGCGGTACAGGTACTGCATGCGCTCAGTTCGATTCGCGAGACAATCCGCTAGTCGACCTCGCCGTATGCCCGCACGGACCAGCCGTCAGAGGTCGATACTGCTCTGACAGTTCGACTACTTCCAGGTGTAGGCCCATCCTCACGGCGTAGAGATGTTCGGATGCCGGACCGTGGCGCTTCGGAGGCGCCGGTTGTTCATGGGTTCTCGCTCGGACTTCTGGTGTTCAATCTGCCGGATCAGGTCGTACTTTGCTTCGCCCAGGGCCCAATCCAGGTCCGGGTTCTCAGCAACCGCTACCAGAGACGGAAAGCCGGGCAGGCTCGTGCGCAAGGTGACGCGCTGCTCCTTGCCGTCGCGATCCTGCAAGGAGACGTACACAACCACATCCTGGGGATCCCACCTTCCGAGGTGCGGTCCTAGCGTCGACAACGCCTCAACCACGTGCTCGCGCTCCTTCTCTTTGAAGCCAACACCCAAATGAAGGACCTGCTCTCCGAAGGCATCTCGTAGTTCGTTCTCGGTTTTCCTCATCATGTCCTCATCTCGGGCGTTCCGGTTCGTCGATGGCTGCTTACGGGACGTGTTGCCCCGACGGGTGAGCACCCGAGCGGCGGTGCCTTTCCGCTGCGGTCCGCTTGCCGTTGCCGAGAAGGGCGGGCACCTTTGAGTTTTGGGATGTAGTCACGACGCGTGTCGTCGCGACATCGACCGGAGCCGATCCGAACCGGAGTGGAAACAATATCGACCGCGACAGCAAAGTTGCGGCGGGCGCTGCCTATGGTGAACTCCGAGCCGGAACTCTGTCAAAACGCTTGCTAAATAACGCATCAACGATGTACGTCTACTTCATAACCTTACACGACCGTATACCATTTGGCGAAGCTTCTTACCGGCCACTGTCGAGCGCACTGCGGGCCAGCCTGCCGGCGCCGGGGAAAACGATCTGATACCAAGACCTTGCGGACGTCACTATCGACAGTCGGCCGTAAGCCACAGTGCCTAACCTCAGCGACCGGGAAGCGTCGATGGCCAACTAGAACGACCAACCAGGGTGCTCGGTGACCGTCGCGGCGCCGGATTTACGTCAAGCTTGGCGATCGCTTCTCTCAAGGGCCGCTATTCATTGCGGACCTGGCTGTGCCGCCGCAGACTAAACACGTCGCGCGTTCGCATCTCAAGGACCGTCCGGGGTCTTCGCTTCTCGCGTTGGGCTGTGCTGGGCGGTCAGGCCGGTAGTGAACGATGGCCATCGTTGCCTCGAGCGTGCCGGCGGCAGGCAGCAAGCCCTGCGGATCGCTGATCCGCAGCAACCGGGAAACTGCCTCGCCGGATAGTACTGCCCAGTCCACATTGACACGAGCACAACAGACGGAAACCCTGTGTAGCGCCGAGAAACCCGCAGTTCCAAAGAAATCTAGGTCACGTAAATCCAGGATCAGTCCGCGGCAACGCATGAGATGCCCCGACGTGTATTCGGTCAGAGTGTCCGCATTGGACGCGTCGATGCTGCCGTGGGCGCTGATGAGAGCTACCGATGACCTGAGTCGACGACTGGCTAACCGTAGGGAGTGACCTTCCCAGGGCTGCGAAAGAAAGCCGCCGTTCGGCAGCGCGAAGGGGGCGGGCAGAGTTTTCATGGTGGTCCCGACATGCGGTTGTCACCGATGTGTTCGGCGCGAGCAATGCTCTGCGAGGACAGCGGCGGACAGCTGACCCCATCCCGGACTGGTTGAGAGTCTCAACTCGGTTGAGGTTCCACCCTGCCGGAGCAATTGTCAACCCCCGTAAATCGCATCTTGCTGGGCCACAACGAACGGTCGATGACAGCGGCGTGTCAGCCCGCAAACACCTCGGGGGATGGCCGGATTCTGCGGCACTGGCCTGGGTGCTTGTCTTCAGGAGTGGCAAATGCTCAGTCCAAGCGAATGGGAAGCGTAGCGACGATGGCATCGGTGCGCGCGCGAATTGTTGCGGCGAGCAGCGGGCCGCGTTGGTTGTGCAAGATTCGGTACCGGCGGCGCCTCGGCTCGATGTAGGCGAGCATGACGATGACGAAGCGTCCCTTCTCGACTTGGGTTCGCACAAACCCAACGGTGGGTGCCACCAGGGTTCGGTGTGGGCTGGGCAGGACCCGTAGGTCAACCCCGGGGTCCCACTGTTTCCAGAGCTCGCAGAGCCGGCGGGTGGCGTCGGGGTCGGTGTCGACGGCGACCGGAATCACTTCGCCGCCAAGCCGCATCGCGACCTGCAACGCACGCCCGACGACCGTGCTTATCGTGATGACCGGCACCACGACCGTCGCTTCGCCGGAAGGTCCTGGAACGGGTTTGGGTGGCGGCCGGCCCAGATCCAACTGCTCGGCGACGTGATAGTAGTAGCGTTCGATTCGATCGAAGAGCAGCATCAACCCCGGCACGAGAAGCAGCAGCAGCCAGGCGCCTTCGTAGAATTTGCTGGCGAAGAGCACCACCCCGGCGACGGCGGTCAGCACCGCCCCGGTCCCGTTGAGTGCAGCTTTGCCCACCCAGCCGCGGCCCCGTTGTTGTAACCAGTGCCGGACCAGTCCGGTCTGGCTGATCGTGAATCCGATGAAGACGCCGATCGCGAACACGGGCAGAAGTCGGTGGGTTTCGGCACCGACAAGGAGTAGCACTGCGCCGGCCAGCAAGCCTAAAGTGGCTACGCCGTAACGGAATACGGGGCGCTCGGCGCGAAGCATGAACAGGTGCGGCAGCCGGTGGTCCTTGGCCAGCAGTTGCATCAGTACCGGCAGGCCGCCGAAGCTGGTGTTCGCCGCGAGAGCCAACACCAGAGTCACCGACAGATTAGTTACATAGAACGGCCACCCTGTTCCGAATGCTCCCGCCGAGAGTTGCGCGAGTACAGTCACGTCGCCACGCGGTGTCACTTGGTGCAGCCGAATCAGCGCGGCCAGACCAATAAGCATGGCCGCCAACAACATTCCCAACGCGACCTCGGTGTGTTGAGCCCGCTTGACGACTGGCGTCCGGAATTGGGGCACCGCGTTGGCGATTGCCTCGACTCCGGTCAGCGAGGAGCATCCCGCCGCAAACGCCTTGAGAATCAACACCACCCCTAATGCCTCGGCCGCACGGATGGGGCCGGGATCGGTGCCGATAAGGGCTACCGGGTGCGGACGGATGAACCCGATGATGATAATGGCGAAGACACTGACGATGAACACCATCGCCGGTCCCATCAGCACCTTGGCCGACTCGGCGATTCCGACCAGGTTGAGGGCGGTGATCAGGGCAAGCCCGGCCAATGTCACGGCCAGCAGGTGGTGCGCCATAGCCGGAAAGACGCTGCCCAGACTGGCTGCCCCAGCCGCCAGACTTACCGCGACGGTCAGCACGTAGTCGACGACCAGGCTCGCCGCAGCCAACAGGCTCACCGTCCGGCCGAGGTCCTTTTTGGCTACCGCGTAGGCTCCGCCACCGTTCGGGTGGACTGCGATCACCTGCCGGTACGAGACCACCAACACCAGCAGCAGAACCGTGATTGCTATCGCGATCGGCAGCGTCAACCGCACTGCAGCCGCACCCGCGGTGACCAGAATCAGCACGATCGCTTCGGGACCATAGGCGACGCTGGACAATGCGTCCAACGACAATGCGGCAAGACCGCCGATAGCCGTCAACCGATGCGTATCGCCGCGGTGGTGTCGCCGCACCCGACGATCTGCAATCTGGTCAGCCGGTCGTTCCCGCTGAATTGCTATCACTGGGTCGATTGAACATCCCGACGCCACCGGCGGACCGCCGCGATCGCTGTCTTGAGCCCACGGCGGCGTCCCGTCGCCAGGTCTGTCACCGCGAACCCGGGCTCCAGTTCGTTGAACATCCGCTCGCTGCGAGTCTCGGGAGCGTCGTCGGCGGTGTCGCGCAAGTATCGGTCGGGCAGCGACAGTTTGGCGATGGTGCGCCACGTCTTGCCGTACTGCCTCAGAAACGAGCCGGTCGTATACGGAAGGTCGTATTTGTCGCAGACCTGCCTGACCCGCACCGAGATCTCGTGCAGCCGGTTGCTGGGCAGATCGGGGTAAAGGTGATGCTCGATCTGGTAGCACAAGTTGCCGCTCATGAATCGCAGTGCCGGCCCGGCCTCAAAGTTGGCGCTGCCCAGCATCTGGCGCAGATACCACTGTCCCCGGGTTTCGCCGAAAATGTCGGTCTTGGTGAATTTCTCGGCCCCGTCGGGGAAATGCCCACAGAAGATCACTGCGTTGGCCCAGATGTTGCGAATCATGTTGGCGACCACGTTGGCCACCAGAGTCGATTTGCAAGTTGCCAGCGGCGACAGCGAGGTCAGCGCCGGGAACGCAACGTAGTCCTTGACTACCTGTCTTCCGGCCTTGGCTGAGAGTTCGCGGATCTGCCGAAGGGTGGTTTCGCGCTCCGAGCCGCCCTTGATGATCTTGTCGAACTCGATGGGCTGCAACCCAATTCCCCACTCGAATCCCAGCGCGAGAATGGTGTTGAACAGCAGATTACCGATGTTGTAAGCCTTCCAAGGCTGGTCGCGAGTGACCCGCAGGGTGCTGTAGCCCACGTCGTCATCCATGCCGAGGATGTTGGTGTACTTATGGTGCTGAAAGTTGTGGGTGGATTGCCAGTGCTTAGACGCCCCAGTCATGTCCCACTCCCACGTCGAGGAGTGGATCTCGGGATCGTGCATCCAGTTCCACTGGCCGTGCATGACGTTGTGGCCGATCTCCATGTTCTCGATAATCTTGGCCATACCAAGGCTCAGCGTTCCCGCCCACCATGCCGAGCGTTTCAGGCTGGCGGCCAGCGTGAGCCGGCCGGCTACCTCGAGACCGCGTTGCGCGGCGATAGCGCGGTGGATGTAGCGCGCGTCGTGCTCGCCACGAGAATCCTCAATGTTCAGCCGGATCGCGTCCAGCTCAACCGCCAGATTCTCGATATCGGCGTCGGTCAGGTGAGCGAAGGCCGGAACGTCAGTGATCGCCAATTGTCTGCTTCCTTCTTCCAGTCTCCTATGTCGGCCGGCATTCATGGCAACGAAGAGCTGCCACCACTGCACTGCACCCGGCTCGGCCAGCTTCTGCTAGCCGAGCCGGGGAGTACATCGGGCCGATCAGTAATAGTGCCGGCGGCCGCCGACGGCGTGTCCCATCCGTCCCACCACCAGCAGGATCAGGCCGACGACGAGGAGGATGACGCCGGCGACCAGAACAAGATGGGCGAAGGCGAAGGTTGGGACGAGGCTCGGGAGGACTAGCCCGAGGATGATAAGGATGATTCCGAGAACGATCATGACGGTTACCTAGTTTCTGTGTAGTTGTCTGGGAGGAGTGCCCCGTCGTTGTCAGAAGGCGTCAGTGAGCTTGACCCCCATCAGGTTCGACGTCACCTCTGCCTGATCGGTGCGTCTCTCGGTGCGCGGCCGGGGCTTCCCGGCATCGTAGGGAGGTTCTTTCTCACTTGGCCGTTGTCAGGTGGTCGACACCCACGGCACGGTTCGGGTGAACGTGGAGTTGTGATCTTCCGGATTTCGGGACCACCGAGGGAATGAGAGGAAGGTGCATGCCATCTCGACCGCAACGGGTAGATATCGGACTGGGCGGCGCGAGCAGACGCTCTGCAAGTTCAGCGGCGGACAGCCAAACTCTTTCCGGACTGGCTGAAGGACTCAGCAACAACAACATTACACCCGTCAGGGCCTCGGTGTGCGAGTGCGAGCCGCCGTAAGTCGCGGGCGACGGCGCGCGGCGCCCTCGACAAACCCACCCTTCCGGTCGTCCTGGACCTCACCGTCAGCAAACGGCACGCCCGTACCTTCTGACCCGGACGGCAGTCCGGAACCAGCCACCGCGCCGCGCGATTCTTGGGTGATCAAGACACCAAGCCGACGTTTAGCTCTGATCGGCGCGCTCGGCGTCGGCCGGGTTCTGAGCCGTCAGCGTGTCGAGGATTAACTGGGCCGCGGTGTGTCGATCGGTGCCCTCGCCAACAGCCTGGGCGTCGAGTTTCGAATGAGCTTCTCCTGGGGTGTAGCCGAGGCCGATGAGAACCCCGACGGCCTGATTGATGACCGATGCGGCACTCAGATATGTCGCGCCGTCCGATCCTGAAGGGACGCTGAGGTGCTGATCGAGCGGGAAGTCGCTGGGCAGGCGGCCGGTTAGCCACGCCAGGTCTGCGGTGAGGTCGACAAATGCTCCCAGCGTCCCCGCATAAAGGATGAGGGAAACCGACGGCGATGCCGGCGGGCCGTCACTGGCACCTGGCAGCTTCAGCAGAAGCGAGGTGCGGACATCGCCGGCCACGCCGACGTCAAGGGTGGTGAACGTGAACGTTAGATCGTTGCCGTCGACGGTCCCGCTCAGACCGAGGTAGGAGGGCACCGCCGCTCGGACGTCGACGCCCAACTGGTGCAGATTGTGCAGCACATCTGCCCCGGGCTCATCCAGGGCGACGGTGAGCATGGCCAAATCGGCGGCTAGGGCGGCACCGATTTTCATCGGGGAACTGCTCCGGTCGCGCTCCCGAGCGCGGATCGAGCTGCCGGTGCCGAACAGGCGAGTCGCCCTGCACGGTGGGGAACACGCGACGCGAGCCAGGACCCATCCCGTTGACTGTTCCCCGCCCTCTAACCTACGCCCGTCACCCCGTGCAGCGACAGTCCGGCCGTAGGTCGACCTGGCGGTTCAGGCTTAGGGTGGGTTGTGCCGGGCGCGGGCGCGGCGCACGGCTTCATCGACCATGCGTTGGGCCACCTCGGCCAATTTGCGGTGTTCGACTTGGCTGATGGCCCGCAGCTGAGTAAACGCGTCCTCGGCGCTGCGCCCGCTGCGTCCCCGGATCAGGCCGATCGCCTGATCGATCACTGGGCGCGTCGACAGCGCCGTCTGCAACTGGGCGGTCAGCGCCATCGCGTGCGCGAGGATCTGGGCGTTGTGCACCGCCACGGCCGCGGGTTTGGCGAACAGCTCCCCCAGTTCGGCGGCGTGCTCATCGAAGACGTCTTTACCGCGGGCGTAGACATTGATCGCCCCGATCGCCTGACCGGAGAGCAGCAGCGGCAGCGACAGCGCACTGTGTACACCCAAGCGGCCCACCCGGGGACCAAACCGCGGCCACATCTTCTCCCCGCCCAACGATCCCGACCGCACCGTGCGCCGCTGCAGTGCCGCGGTGATACACGGTCCCTCTTTGAGAGTCACGTACTGAATCTCGTCGATCTCTGCGACAAACGCAGCGCTGGCCGCCAACGCCTCCACCAAGTTGTCCACGCGGTCGACCCGCAAAAGAGTCACTCCGGCACCGTCGGCACCCGGTATCGCGTGCACCGCGAACGTCGACACCTCAGCCAACAACTCGGGCAAACCCATGCTGCCCGCGACCAGGCCTGCCAAATCATCGAGCCCGGCCCGCAAGTCAGCGGAATCAGCGCTAACCTGCGGTGCGCTCGGCGACCCCACCGGTAAGCCGCCGGTGTCCTCGGTGAACTCCGTCATACCCTCGCTCGATAGTCTCCCCAGAACCGGGCATTCATACCGAAGCCCAGCGGCCAGTCGCGGCGCAACGGTCACGAAATGGTTGTCAAGCAATATTAGCGCCGGAGTGGCGGTTGAATCACACTGTCGCGCCAGTCGTCTGTCACGCCGGCGACCGGACCGAATCACCATGCAGCCCGACAACTTGGAGCGGCTGAAGATGCTCGATCTGGCCGCGTTCGGACAGGCTGCAGGCGATGCCCCAGAAAGTCGTGGTCGAGATCGCGATCGGTGGGCTCGCCTCGGCTGCCGCGACGTTTACGCTGAATGCAGTCCGGTTGCCGCTGTTGTCGAGCAAAGCGGCGTCCACGTTCACCGCCCGATACGGCGTTCACCACGAAGGCCCGTCGAGAGCGTCGGTCACTCCTTCTCGCGGATGCGCGGCCACCGATTGCGCACCGAGGTCACCTGGATGCCGAGGACGATGCCGCACATCTGATAGCGACCAGCAGCCGGTGAGCGTCAAGCCAACTGGGTCGCGACACGGTCACGGACGCATACCGATTCGTCGGCCACTAATCACGGTTGCCACAGCAATCACTATCGTCACATCAACTCACTGCAGACATCAATTTCGCCAGTCTGTGCCGGAAAGAGGTGACATGGCGGCTTTTCGGGAGATGCCGGCCCGGGTCGTATCAGTATCGATGGCTTCGGCGACCGCCCTCGGACTCGTCATCGCCGGTGGCCTGGCACCGCCGGCGGCCGCCGAGCCCTGCTCCGGGCCGGCAGCCAACGCCGCACCGCCACCGGGAACGCCCGTGCTCAACTCGCCCTCGGCGTCGGGCCAACTGCCGACCGGCCGCAAGCCCCGCGGCGCGAATGACCACGCGCCGCTGCCGAAGCTGGGTCCGCTGCTCAAAGTGCTGATGGACCCGAACACCTACCGGCAATCCGCGCCGGTGCAGCAGCAGGCCGCGGTGATACCTCAGCCGCCACCCGCTCCCGGCGCGGCGGGGCCGTCTCCCAACGCCGCCCAGATCGCTCCGAATGCGGCTCCCGCACCCCCGCCGGCGGCCGATCCCGGTGCGGTGATCGCGGCGTCAACGACGTCGCTCGCAGAGTGGGTCAGTGGACCCGACAGCCCGAACCAGACCCTGGACCGGTTCGGCGTTTCCGGCGCTGACCTCGGCATCCCTTGGGACAACGGCGATCCCGGCAACCATCAGGTGCTGATGGCCTTCGGTGACACCTACGGCTATTGCGGTGTGCACGGCCGCCAGTGGCGGTACAACACGTTGTTACGCAGTCAGGACACCGACCTAGCCAACGGAATCAACGTAGCCCCCGGGGTGGTGAATGACCGGTACTCCGGTTCGCCGCTGCTCGCGCCCAACCTCTCCAGGCAGATCATCAATACGATCAAGAAGGCGCCGTCCGAGACTGGAATCATCCCGACTGCCGGAATCGCTGTCGGCAGAACCCAAATCGTCAACTTCATGTCGATCAAGTCGTGGGGTAACAACGGCGAGTGGTCGACGAACTATTCGGGTATCGCGCGGTCCATCGACAACGGCCAAACCTGGGGCGTTTATCCCGGGACCATCCGGCCGCCCAGCGGCGGAAACGAGAACTTCCAGATGGGAGCGTTCACCCGGCCAGGCGACGGCTACCTGTATTCGTTCGGGACGCCGGCCGGGCGTGGCGGATCGGCCTACCTGGCCCGGGTTCCGGAAGGCTTCGTCCCGGATTTGGCCAAGTACCAGTACTGGCACGGTGACGCAGGCGGGTCGTGGGTGCCGGCCAACCCCGCAGCGGCCACGCCGGTTGTCCCAGGGCCGGTCAGCGAAATGTCTGCGCAGTACAACAACTACCTCAAGCAGTTTCTGATGTTGTATTGCAACGGCGCCAACGACGTGGTGGCCAGGACTGCACCCAGTCCGCAAGGTCCGTGGAGCCCCGAGCACCTGCTCGTGTCGTCGACGCAGATGCCCGGCGGCATTTACGCGCCCTATATTCACCCCTGGTCGTCGGGGAAAGACCTTTACTTCACGCTGTCGCTGTGGTCGGCGTACAACGTGATGCTGATGCACACCGTGCTGGGATAGTTGTTTACGCTCGGACTCCTGGCCGCTCACTGTCACAGCGAATTCATGGTCAAAACCGACTGCGCCGCACAGGTACGACGTGCTTCCTGAAGGAGACCGCAAATGGCTGTCAGAGTGCGGACCGGCCGGCCGCGAAAGGAGTGACGAGTGGCTGATTCCCCCCACGCGAAGGTAATTGTTCTTCAGTCGCACCCGCGTTGGGTTGCGGCGCAACGCCATGCGCGACAGCGCAGCGAAGACATGCGCCGTCATCCGTCATTCGTGGCACGTCAGCACGCCGCCGTCGTCCCCGGCGCGCCGTCCAGCTGAATCCTTCGCGCCCCGGGTGACGCGGTGAGCGCCTTCTAAAGATCACCGGTCACACTGAGCGACCGGCAGGTCTGCGATGTGGGCGTCGAGCCACCTGGCCATCTCGGTGAGATCGGCTGTGCCGTCGTCGAAGTTTCCGGAAGCCGGTTGCGCGGCAAGGGCAACGGCGATCAACCCTTGCGGTGCGGCCATAATACCTATCTGGCGCACCAGGTAGTCGCCCGTTCGCGACGGCCCCCAGCCACCTTTGAATCGCGAGCGGGTTAGGGCACCGATCCCCCACCGCTGGTCGGGTTGGATGCGTTCCATCAAGTCGAAGACCGGCGCGTTGGCATGGTCGCAGTAGGCAGCCGAGGTGAACCACACCTGCTCAGTCAGCGGCCAGTCAGTCTGACCGAAGGCGGTGTACTCCGGACGAACTTTCTGCGCTTGAACGATGGTCGGATCGCCGGCTGAGCGCAGCACCGCTTCGACTTTGTGCGCCGCAGTGGCCGGGTCGCCGAGCCCGGCCCAGATCGATTCTGCTGCCGCGTTATCTGAGCGGGTGATCGCGGCGTCCATCGCGGTAGTGATGCGGGTCGGCTTCTGCTCTTGTAGTCCGGCCATGACCAGAGGAACTTTGATCGTGGACCAGGCGGGCCCAGTTCGCCAGTCCCCCAGCGCGATAGGATTTTGCCGGCTGCCGACCGCGCTGATCACAATCCCCACTGATCCGTGCAACCGGGACTGCAACCGAGCGAAGTCAGCCGTGAGCGCCGGCGGCGCGTTCCGTGCCGCACGGTGCACGGCTGCCGTCGTATTCCGACTCGGATGGCCGCCGACGATCAATACTGCCGTCACCCCCATCGTCACGAATACCGCGATGCCGGCAACCAACAGAACTTGTCGGCTTCGCCTGTTTTCCCGCAGCACGCATCGACCATCGTTCACCGCCCGGTAACTGTCAACGAGGCACGCCACTGCGGCTTGAGCTGACCGCACAGGTTCTGGCGGTTGGGAGGACGCTGCAGTCGTGTGAAGAGGGCCCCTCAGGTTGACCTTGGTTGACGCACCGGTGATCGAAATTCGCGAGTAGGGTCGTCCCGCGCACGGCTCGCGTTGGAGAGCCGCTGTTGTGGGGCGGCGACGGGTTCGGGCGATGCAGCCCGTCAGATTTGGCGAGATGTCAGGACCGGTCAGGCGGAGGTGTCAGCCAATCCGTACTGCCACCACAGCCAGCGCCAGCCGGGATCTGCCATCGCCCGCCAGGGGTTGAAAGGGGTGACCGATCAGGAACGGCAGTTTGTAATCAACTCCGGTCAGAGAACGGCTCAGTTCGCTCGGCTAGATTACGGCGATGACATCCGCCGTTCTGCTGAGCATCGCCGTGGTCGCCTCCGTCGCATTCACCATCTGGCTCACTCAACGAGGCGGCAGGCGCTGACCGCGACTACGCGCGCACCGCTCACAATCCGGCCTCACGCAGCAGCCGCGCGCCGATCACCGCAACCTGGCTGATAACGCCTGGCGTTGCTCACACCGGTTCATTGGTGTCGCGGCCGCTGGGGGCCCGCGGCGGCGCAGTGCGGGCTTCGCCTTAACCAGCGACGCGCTCGCTGCCCAGATCCCCGCCGCTCCTGCGACGGCACTGGCGCTGGCGCAGTGTCGCGCTGCGGGCCAGCTTACGTATGTAAGTAGTTATCTGCGCCTGAAGCCTTCAACCGCAAAATCAGCCGAGCCGCCGACCACCCCGTGAAGGATCCAGGTACGCTGCAGCAGCCTATTCTTCGATGCCGCGGCTTTTCAGGAAGTCGTCTGGAAGTGGTGCAGTCAAACGGCCGACCAGGGCGTAATAGAACAATTGCGTGCCCTCCATGGAGAGGCGGTGCCGGTACAACTCGAGATGGTAGATGTCGAGGTATTTCGAGAAAATCAGCGCTCGTACCAGTTGCGCAAAGCCCGTCTGCTCGCCAGGGTCCAAGAATGACTGCTTGATATTGAAGGCCAACCACCCGCGGGTCTGCACAAGCCGTATCGCGTTGAAAAAAGCGCGCGGCGGGATATCGCCGAAGCCTAGAGCCGCTACGCATGTGAGGCAGTCAAAACTCCACTCGGTCAGTTCGTCCTGCACGGCCGTCTCGGCATCGCCGAGATCCGCCACATAGTAGGCGTCATAGACCGTTGGTCGGTCTCGATACGCGGCATCGCGTGCCTCCGGGATGATGTCCGCCCCGACTAGCCGGGCGACGCCTTCGCGCTTCAGTACCTCGCCCATCATCCCGTTGCCCGCACCCAAGTCGAGAACCCGTAATTCGGTGACGGGCTCGCGGACGGTGTGCAAAGCTCGCTGCAAGAGCTCCATCACCTTGCCCGGAGAATTGCATCGCAGCCTTCCGTAGAAAAGTTCCTCGTACAAACCCGGCCGTCTGTAGATCTCGGCGTAGTCGTGAAACCGAAGCCGATGGAACTCACCATTTTCGAAGAGCTTGAACAACACTTCGTCTTGGGCGAGTCGCTCTGAATTAGACGGTGGAAATTGAATTCGGTAGATTTGTGAAGCCACGGCCTTATGTTAGCGCGTCGCGTGATGTGGCAAGGCAATTCCTGTCCTGACTAGGGCGCCCCGCTGAACACGCCGATTTATCGGCCTCGCCTCGCGGCCCGTTCTAGCCAGTTCAACACCCACCGGGCCATGAACGGCCTAGCTTGCACCCGCCTACCGAGTTACGCACCGACCTAGCGGCGATGAACCAGGCATATCGCGACGACACCGCGAGGGGACGACCTAGCTAGCCGGTCTAACTACTACCGGACACCAACTACCAGCGCTTCGTGGATGAGCAGAACGATTCCCTCATCGGACGCTGCTGGCGCACGTGACTTAAGGAAGCTGCTTGGCTTCGTGTCGCGGTTTTCGCTCCCACGGCCAGGTCATGAAAGCCCAAACGATGACTATGACCACGCCCGCGATCGGTATGTAGAGCGGCCATGGACCCAGCACATCCAGCAGCGTCGCAGTGGCGGGTTTTCTATTGGAGAAGCCGTAGTTCGTTCCAGCGATTTTGTTGAACGCAAAGGTCACCGCCGCCCATACCAGCGTCGCGATGACTGCGATGCGGTAGCTGCGCCACTGCGGCCGCACTCCTCGGCCCCACGTCAGATAGATGGCTGCCCATACGACGAGCAGGTGGATCGCCCAGAATGCCAGGAATTGGTAGTGGGGGAAGTCTGGGGCGTAAAGAACTGGTGAGGCCAACGCCTGTGTGCTCAGTACTAGGCCCCAGTAGTAGGTCAGTGCGGAGGCCCAATGTCGTTGTGACCACAGTGCGTAGGCCGCTGTGACAGTGGCGAGATCGGTCAGGCGCAGCGGCACCGAAGTGGCGATGGTGGGCGGGAGCAGTAAATACACCAGCTCCGCACCGTAGATCGCCGCAGTCAGAGCCGCTAAGACGCGACGAAGGATCCGGGCCTGTGATTCGCTCTGGCACCGTCCGACCCAGACCAGCGCAGCGGATCCGATCGCGAACACCGCAAGTACCGCCCAGTGGGAGGGGCCGTACGGGGTGGACTCCCGCTTTGCAACGTTCAGCGTCGCCAATTCAGCGGTGTCGGTCCCCATCACTTCGACAGTATCGGCCTGAGCGTGCCGCGGAACGAACGACAAGGTGCAGATCAGCACTGCAGGACGTTTAGCGAACAAGTGTTCACGGGTAACCGTGCGGCTGAGTTGTCGGTGGTACCGACTTGGCACGGTAACCGTCGCGCCGACCACCGACGGGGAAGACGGTTGACGATGAGCGAAGACTCAGCTGCGGCTCAAGCGGCGCCAGGTGCGCCTCATGTTGTGCCGCATCAGGAGCTCAGCCGTGACGAGCCGCTGCGGGCGCCCGAATACGACCCCTTTTATCAACCGCCACTGGGCTATCAGAACGCAAGCCCTGGGGATTTGTTGCGCTCGCGCAGCGTTGAACTGGGTTTTCTCGGCGTCGTCCCGCAGCGGGTGCGGGCCACGCAGCTGCTCTATCGCAGCACCAACTTGCACGGGGAGCCCGAGGTCGCGGTGACTACCGTTCTGCTGCCCGAACAACGCGATCCCGGACGCGTCTGCCCGGTGTTGTCGTATCAATGCGCGATAGATGCGGTGGCCTCGCAATGCTTTCCCTCATACGCCCTGCGGCGCGGCGCGAAGCCGATCGGCGCTTTCGTGCAGTCGGAGTACCTGCTGGTCGCGGCTGCGCTGGCGGAGGGGTGGGCGGTGTCGGTACCCGATCACGAAGGAAGCCACGGTATGTGGGGCGCACCACACGAGCCTGGCTTCCGGATTCTCGACGGTGTACGCGCGGCGTTGCACAGCGACCGACTGGGCCTGTCGCCCTCAGCTCCGGTCGCGCTGTGGGGTTATTCCGGCGGCGGACTCGCCTCGGCGTGGGCCGCTGAACACAGCTCCGATTACGCCCCGGATCTCAACGTCGTCGGTGCGGTGCTCGGCTCACCGGTCGGTGACTGCGGCAGCGTCGCACGCCGCCTCAACGGCACCTTCTTCGCCGGCCTGGCCGCCCTGATGATCGCGGCGTTGACGCACGTCTTTCCCGGCGCGCAACGCGTCGTCGACGAGCACGCCAGTGACGAGGGCAAAAAATTGCTCGACGACCTGCACTCAATGACGACGGCGCAAGCCGTCTGGCGTCTGCGTGGCATGGATATCGGGAAGTACGTCGACATGTCTGCCGATGAGCTATGGGACGTGCCCGAGGTGCGGGACGTCTTCGATGCCACCAAGCTGGGCCAGTCCACCCCTCGTTCGCCGGTATTGGTCGTGCAGGCGGTGCACGACAGCATCATCGGCGTCGAGGCCATCGACAAGCTCGTCGCGTCCTACCAGCAAGCGGGAGCCGCGGTCACATATCACCGGGACCGATTCTGCGGTCACTTGCTGTTGCATCCGCTGTCTGCTCCCATGACGCTGCGATGGTTACGTGACCGGTTCGCCGGAAACGACGCCAATAAGGGTCGCGCCCGCACCGAGTGGCCGACGCTGTTCAACCCCTCGACCTGGTTCGGCATGCTCAAGCTGGGCGTCATCACGGCAAAGGTGATCACCGGGCGGTCCGTCCAGCGACATCGGTTATCCGAGACCGATGCACCTTGAGCGATAGCGCGAAAAACACCCGCCATATCCCGCTCGCAGGTGCTGGAATGGATTTCAGGGTCGTTCATCCAGTCCCATTGACCGTGGCAGATGTTATGGCCGAGTTCCATGTTCTCGATGCTCTTGGCCGCCGCGAGCGCGGTGGTGCCGAGTGCCCAGCCGGGCTTGCTGCGGCTGGCGGCGATGACCAGCCGTGCGGCGAGGTCGAGGCATCGCTGAAACGCGATACCGCGCCGGATGTGTGCCCTGTCTTTTTCACCGCGCGAGTCCTCGATGTCGCGGCGGATCGCCTCCAGCGCAACCTCCAGGCGCTCGAGGTCCGCGTCGCTCAGATGGGCGTATTCGGCTACGTCTGCTATCGCCATCGACGCCTCACCGACTCACGCGAGGTGGCGTGTCGCACTATTCGCGGGTCGACGGACATGGTTTTGGGATTCGACTGCGGCAATATCGTGATCACGTCCCTTCTTGGTGGTTTGGTTACGTGGACCCGGGGCGGGGCGCCCGCGCCGGCGCGCTGTCCGGCAAGGGGAGCTGGGCGGCCAGCCCGCTGAGGAGAATGTCGAGTCCGCGGTCCTGCTCGGCCAACCCGTCGTAGGAGGCCCAGGACGGGGCGAGGTTCCGTAAGTTAGGAAATTCGCCGATGGGCAGCCGGTGCAGCCCGAGCCGCAACACGTGGTCGGTTTCCTCGGGGCGTTCGACCAGTTCCTGCAGTTCGGTCAGCACATGGCCGAACAGGAACCCGAGCAACGCCCGATACACGTGCAGCGCGTCGGCTCCGGTGAACCCGGCCCCGGTCAGCAGCGCAAGGACGTCTTCGAGGTGCCGCAAGGTCCCTCGCGGCCGCATCCCCAGCGGCGTCGCTAGTGGCCGGGTGACCAGCAGCGGCACCACATTTGGGTGCGCATGCGCTAGATCGCGGAAGTCGTGGGCGAGGTCCCGCAACGCCGCGGCCCAGTCCGCCGTGGTGGTGTATAGCGACAACCTCTCGAAGATCAACTCGACCACTCCGTCGAGCACCGCGGCCTTGCTGGGCACATGCCGGTATAGCACCATCGGATCACGGCCGACCGCCTCGCCCAAGCGGCGCATCGACAGCGCGTCGACGCCATCACGATCGATGATCTCAAGTGCACACGCCAGGACCGCTGCGCGGGTGATCGGCCTGCTCTCGCCGTCCTCCTCGGTGGAGTCGGCCGTCTGGGTGGCCTGCCTGGAAGCTGACGGTCCCGTCGGCGGATGGGTCATCGGTTAAGCACCTAATGTCATCGGTTAAGCACCAAACTCTTCAGTCGGTGTTTATCCCCCCAAGACCACGGGGTGCCCGGCCCCCGCGACCGTTGGGCCGCGACACGCCGTTCCCGATCGCTCCACCCTCCGAATCCCACATTGATCGTGCCGCGATCATCTCTCAACGTCCGACCCTGCGCCGCCGACCGGCACGAAGAATGTCGGTGACGGTCAACGAAGTGCGAGTGGCCACCGTGGTCGACCCGCCCATGTCGGCATGGTTGCCGATCACACGCGCTTCAGTGATGTGCGTCATGACTGTCTCAATCTGCCCGCAGAAGCGAGCTGCTGGTCGGGTCTCGAAAGCCGCGTCTACGTTGCGTAGTTCGGCGGTCCGGGTCGCGCGGAGATATGTCGGATCGTCGCACTCAGCCGACGGTTGTTCATGGGTTTGCGCGCCGACTTGTGGTGTTCGATCTGCCTGATCAGCTCACGCTTCGCATCACACAGCGCGCGGGTGATGTCCGGGTTTTTGGCAACCGCTACGAGCGGCGGAAGGCCGGGCAGGCTCGTGCGCATTAGGACGCGCTGCTCCTCGCCCCCGCGGTCTTGCAGGGAGACGACCACGTTCACATTACGCGAATCCCACTTGGCCAGGTGCGGCCTCAGCGTCGACAACGTCGCCACCACATGTGGGCGCTCCTTCGCCACGAAACCCGCACCTACGCGAATCAGGTTCTCGGGGAAAACATTTCGTTGTCTGCGGGCGAATGTCCTCATCATGGTCGCGGTCTTCTTCGGTTGAGGGTTGGGCACACGCATGTGCCCTCAGGTGTTCCGACACGCATCGGCGCCGTGCAATGGTCCGAACCCGATTCCGCGGATAGAACAGGAAACCCATTGATCCCCAGAGGAATTCACAGCGCCGGGCTAGAGGCGTTTCCGGACTAGACCTCCAGTAAACACCCTGTTCGCGGGGATGTCAACGTTGTGGGCGTACAGCGTTGACCACCCGATGCCCACGGTCTCAGCCGCCGAGTGCGGCAAGAAGCTCGTGTAGCGATGCGGTGGCGGCGCCGATGCTGTACGGCAGCAGCAGGGTGTCAGCGTCGCGTTCGCCGCGGTGGCGATGGATGATCTGCGTGCCATCACGGACGCGTTCGACGTCACCGTCAACGATGTATTCCTCACCGCAGCAACATCGGCGGTGCGGCGATGGCTAGAAGCGTACGACGCGGTACCCGATCAGCCGCTGCGCACCCTGATGCCGATCTCGACCCGCGCCGTCGATGACAACGCGTCTAATAGTTGGTCGCCGACCGCGGTCAACCCGCCCGTCTATCTCGCCGACCCGGTGCAACAGCTGGCCTGCGTTCACGCCGAGACAACGCGGATCAAGAAGCAACGGCGAGCAGAGCCGCCGTCAACCTCGCCGACGTCATCGATCTGAGCCCACCAGTGGTCATCGGGCTCGTGGCCGGACTGTACACCGGCCTCAAACTTTCGCGATTCCATCCTCCCGTGGCGCACATGATCACCTCCAACGTTCCGGGCCCACCCGGCGGAATCTACTGCGCCGGAGCCCATGTCTTCGGAATCCACGCCATGGCACCGCTAATTGAGGGCGCCAACCTCAACATCACCGCCGTGTCCTACCGCGGTACCTTCACCGTGGGCATCGTCGCCTGCCCCGACAACGTCGACGACGTCTCATCAATCGCGCCCAGCGTCGAAGCTGTAGTGGGTGAGCTGAAGAAGGTTGCCCAAGTAAAGACCGGCCAGACCCTTGGTTTGGCCAGCACCCGACAACCGGCGCACACCATGAAGTCCACAGCCACAACGCAATCGGCTCCCATCAAGAAGCGGGCTCACACAAAAAGCCGCGGCTCCGTCGCGAAATGGCCGGCGTAACAGTGACTCGGGGCCAACCGGCGGCGCGTCCACGGGGAAAACCGCATCGTTTCACTACCGGCCGCCGGGATACCGGCACCTGCACGGCAGGCGCCGGCAATCTGGAAACGGCGTAGCGTAGGGGTGTCGAGCCCTTCGTCAACGCGAACACACTCGACAGACTAGGAAAGAACATCATGATTCCCGGAACAACACTGCCCACGCCCTACGAAAATCGCCTGAAACTCGTTCAGGACACTATGACGAGATACTCGGTGCTAGATGACGACGCTGCGGGCAAACTCGCCGTACACGTACTGCACGCGCTGAACTCGATACCTGAGAAGATCCGCTAGGCGATCGCACACGGCCTGGATCTGGGTTGGCCGCCTCACCGATCCAGCGGCGCGCGACAAACACCCAAGTGGGATCGCCAAACCCGCTGCGCCACAAACCATCGCCGGAACCAATTAGCTGCCAGTCCGATGCCAACAGCGGAGTGAAAGATCCGGTGTCAGCCTTGAACCTGTGCCAACTCTGGGGACGAAGCCAAAGTTCCCCCTTCTGATTCCCAGCACTCTCGAGCAGTGGATGCCTGCGTGCGCATGTCCCGGTCCCGTGGGCTGATCATAAGCAATCCGTCGACGGTGGCGGCGTTGTTGGGCTGGGCTGCGGTCATCATGGTGGTGTGGGCGTCGTTCGCATCGGTGTGTGAAGGGATCACCAGTAGGGTGAGCCGGTCACCGTCGAGCCCGAGAACTTCAATGGTGTTGATCGGCTGAAGCCGGTACCCGTCGAGTCGTACCACCCGCCCGCTGGTCACGAGCTTCCGTGACGCTTTGGCCCACGCGTTCAGGCGGTACAACACCCGGTCGATGCGGCCCAGCCGTACCGAGAGCACCGCCAACAGGTCCGGCAGCTCTGCGGAGAGATCATCGGTGTGCGGCCACCATGCCCCATCGACATATCCGCTTCGCGGTGCCTTGGGTTTTAACCGCAACCGCGGCTTGCGCGCCGGCACAGTGGAGTTCTGAGCATTCTTGCGCGTCTGATGTGGCGTCATGACGACGCTCCAATCTTGGCCGCGAACCGGCCCCTATTCTTCAGATCAGCGATGACACGGCTCAAGTAGCCACATGCACGAAGTACCGCCGATGCCCGCAACCCTACGCTGATCCGGTCCGCGTGCAGACCCGGCCAGATGCGAACCCTATTCGTCGTATGGCAACCTGGTCTACACCCATACCGGCGTCCGGGGTGGGTCAACTTTCCGGGAACCGCAGAGGGTCAATTTTCGAGAATCGTTGATATGACGGTCTTCGGATGCAGGTCTCCCCACCCCTGCGCCTGCCATCTGCAGCGAGCGCACCGATCAAACTGCTCAAGCTGCGCCGGTGTCACCGCCGCGATCGGCACCTGGCCCAGCTCCCGCAAGGTATCGGGCTTACCGAAATACTTCCAGTAAGCCTGTTCTCGCTGTCGGGCTGACAGTGTGTGGTTTCAGAACATAGTTGACGGCTGTCTCGCGACATAGTTGACACCTTCACCAGTGTGGGAGGTCAGCGATGTCGAAGGCGCAGCTTGTCATCACCGCCGTGGTGCTGGAAGGGCGCAGCGAAAGCGACGTGGCCCGCGACTACGCCATGTCGCGGTACTGGGTGCAGCAACTGGTCAAACGCTATGAAACCGAGGGCGCTGCGGCCTCTCAAGCCCGATCGCGTCGCCCCCATCACAACTCCCGCGCCATCGACGCAGCAGTCGAAGACGCCATCATTCGACTGCGCAAAACCCTGACCAAACAGGGCTACGGGTCAAGTCCCGGGACGTGGTGTACGACGTCGTCGTGTGATTCTTCGAGGTCGTGGGTTAGGCGGTAAGTGCCGCCGGTGTGGCCTCCTGTTCTGTGGCAGGGTCGTGGTCGGCTCGGGATTTGCTGAGGACGTCGAGGCCCAGATAGCGCCGGGATTCGGCCCATTCGTCGTGTTGTTCGGCGAGCACGGCGCCGACGAGGCGGATGAGTGCCGCGCGGTCGGGGAAGATGCCGACGACGTCAGTGCGGCGGCGGATTTCTTTGTTGAGTCGTTCCTGGGGGTTGTTTGACCAGATTTGGCGCCAGATCTGTTTGGGGAATGCACTAAACGCCAGCAGGTCAGGGCGGGCGGCGTCGAGGTGCTCAGCGACCTTTGGCAGCTTGTCGGTTAATGCATCGACGATGCGGTCGTATTGCGCTGCAACGGAATCAGCGTCGGGTTGGTCGTATACCGAGTGCAGCAGCGTGCGCACCCACGGCCATGAGCTTTTGGGGGTGACGGCCATCAAATTGGTGGCGTAGTGCGTGCGACACCGCTGCCAGGATGCCCCTGGCAAGGTGGCACCGATCGCGGCCAACAGCCCCGCATGTGCATCAGAGGTGACTAATTTGACCCCGGATAGGCCGCGGGCGGTCAGCGATCGTAGAAAGGTCAGCCAGCCCGCGCCGTCCTCAGCGGTCGTCACGTCGATACCCAAGATCTCCCGGTAGCCCTCGGCGTTGACCCCGACTGCGATCAGCGCGTGAATGTTGACCACCCGGCCGGCTTCGCGGACCTTGAGCACCAGGGCGTCGGCTGCGACGAATGTATATGGGCCGGCATCAAGTGGTCGGGTGCGAAACGCCTCCACCGCGGTGTCGAGCTCCTTGGCCATCACCGAGACTTGTGACTTGGACAAGCCGGTGATCCCGAGCGTTTCGACCAGGCGGTCCATCCGCCGCGTCGACACTCCGAGCAAGTAGCAGGTGGCGACCACCGTGGTCAGCGCCCGCTCGGCGCGCTTGCGGCGCTCTAGCAGCCAGTCCGGAAAATACGTGCCCTGCCGCAGCTTAGGGATCGCCAGGTCCAACGTGCCTGCCCTGGTGTCGAACTGGCGATGCCGGTACCCGTTGCGCTGATTGGTGCGCGCCTCACTGCGCTCCCCATATCCCGCCCCACACAGCGCGTCGGCCTCAGCACCCATCAGGGTGTGGATGAACGTGGCAATCAGCTCGCGTAACACATCGGGGTGGGTGGTCGTGAGTCGTTGGGCCAACGCAGTCGGCAGGTCGATATCGTGGGCAGTGGTCATCGCGTCGATTCCTTTGCTCGAGTGACTTTGGTCGGTCTCTCGAAGAATCACGCGATGACCTTCATCCGCCCGGCTACGACACGCCGGCCCTCAGCTCACGGCCCGACTCGTACACCACTCTGGTGGACGCAACCGGGCTACGACGCCGGTGCGGCCACCATCGCCGAGCATCTCACCCGCGACCCAGCAGTCACCAAAGTTCCTGCCGTGGCCACCATCTGGCGTGTGCTGTCCCGGCGCGGCTTCATCACCCCGCAACCCCATAAACGCCACCGGTCAGCCTGGAAACGCTTCTGCGCCGACCAACCCAACGAGCTCTGGCAGGCTGATGTCACCCACTGGCATCTCGCCGACGGCACCACGGCTGAGATCCTCAACCTGCTCGATGACCACTCCCGGCTCGTCCTGGCCAGCCTGGCTCGACCCACGGGACTGTCAGAACAACGGTGGATCTGATCTTGGTCTGACACGCCGGGCGTGAGCTTGGCGGGAAGGACTGACGATGTCAGAAACACTCGATCCCGTGGCGATTGAACTGGATCAACGGCAGCTCGCTGAGCAGCTGCTGGCGCAGGCAAAGGAACAAGGCGTCGAACTGTTGGGTCCCGACGGGCTGCTCAACCGGTTGACCAAGAACGTGCTCGAGACCGCGCTGAATGCGGAGATAGCTGAGCACCTAGGCTATGACAAGCACGACCCGGTTGGGCGGGGCAGCGGCAACTCTCGTAACGGCGCTCGGGCCAAGACGGTGCTCACCGAGATCGGTCCCGTGGAGATCGAGGTGCCTCGGGATACGAACAGCTCGTTTGAGCCGCAGATCGTCAAGAAACCTCAGCGCCGGCTGACGGGCATCGATGAGATTGTATTGTCTCTGACGGCAAAGGGATTGACGACCGGTGAGGTCGCCGCGCACTTCGCCGACGTCTACGGCGCCACAGTCAGCAAGGACACCATCTCCCGGATTACCGACAAGGTGATCGGCGAGATGGCCGAGTGGTGCAACCGCCCGCTGGAGTCGGTGTATCCGGTGGTGTTCATTGACGCGATTTTCGTCAAGGTCCGCGACGGTCAGGTCACCAACCGACCTATCTACGTCGCGGTCGGGGTCACCTGCGCCGGGGAGCGCGACATCTTGGGGTTGTGGGCCGGCGACGGCGGGGAGGGCGCTAAGTTTTGGCTGTCGGTGCTTACCGAGATCAAAAACCGCGGCACCGCAGACGTGTGCATCCTGGTCTGTGACGGACTGAAGGGGCTGCCGGAGGCGGTCAACACAGTCTGGGACCGTGCGATCATCCAGACGTGTGTGATTCATCTGTTGCGCAACACTTTCCGCTACGCCTCGCGTAAGTACTGGGATCAGATCGCCAAGGACATCCGGCCGGTTTACACTGCTGCGACCGAAGCTGCGGCCAAGGAACGCTTCGTCGAGTTCACCGTGAAGTGGGGTGCTCAGTACCCGGCGATCATCCGGCTTTGGGAGAACGCGTGGAGCGAGTTCGTGCCTTTCCTGGACTATGACGTCGAGATCCGAAGGGTCATCTGCTCGACGAACGCCGTCGAGTCGATCAACGCCCGCTACCGGCGCGCGATCCGTGCCCGCGGGCACTTCCCGACCGACCAGGCCGCGATGAAGTGCCTCTATCTCGTCACCCGATCACTAGATCCGACAGGGCGAGGTAGGGCACGATGGGCAATGAGGTGGAAGCCCGCACTCAACGCGTTCGCAATCACCTTCAACGGCCGGATCACCCCGACCGGCAATTAACAAATGCCAAGGTCGGATCCACCGTTAATCGGACAGCCCCCGACCCACCATGACCGCGTCCGGTGAGGAGAGTTTAGGTCGTAGTGTGCTGGTCGGTTGAGTCGCTGGGCTCGATGAGCTTTGTTTCCTCACGTGCCCCTGGGCTGATCTCGATGCGGCGCGGCTTGGCCCTTGCCGCCACGGGGAGGGTTACGGTCAGCACCCCGTTCTGATAGGTGGCGGCGATGTGGTTGGCGTCGATGTCCTCACCGAGGGACAGGCGACGCATGTAACTACCGGTGAAGCGCTCGGAGCTCAGCCATTGCACGTCGTGTTCGGTGCGTTCGCTGCGTTGTGCCGTCACGGTGAGGATGCCGCCGTCAACGCTGACGTCCACCGAATCGGGGTCCGCGCCCGGGAGGTCGGCGTGAAGCACGTAGTGATCGCCGGAGCGGTAGAGGTCCATCGGCATGGCTAGTGGGACTCGGGCGGATCCGGGCGATCTACCGAGCAGCTGCGCGGCGAGTCTGTCAATCTCGCGGAATGGATCGGGATGAAGCACAGCAATCACCTCCTACATGTCGGTTGCCGCACCGCGCCATCGCGACGGGTGTCGGCTGGCTGCGCTCCTTCCGGTTTAGCACTCCACCTGCTCGAGCACCAGGGGTGTCGGCGCTGCGCCCAGGTCTTCGGCGATGAGGATTCTGGTGTTCACTATCGCCTTCCACATGAAAGGGGCCAGACGGGCCTCGATCTGCTCGTCGACGTCGTTTGCGCGCACAGGAATTGGCGATGGTCGGCGAGATGCCCGTCGAACGCGCGACCCAACTCCTGTGGTTTACCCGGACAGGCGTACACTCAAAGAACGGATCCACGGCAGACCAAGGTCGGACCGGAAGAAAAGATTCCTCCTCTCGGCTGTGGCGCCCAGCACGACCACTAGGCACCCACGCGAAGCAAAGCCCATCAACTGGGCAAAGCGCGGTGGGCCTGCGTCAGGCGGGAAACTTTCTCCTGAACGCCGAGGCCACATTTCACGGCGCCATCATGCACGCTTGGTAACCAGGTGGTTGCTGCTGCGGACGGCGTTCCTTTTCGTCAGGAGCGCCGTCCGACTCGTGTATGCCGAACTCCCGGGGGCCGGTAGCGGGGTTTGATCAGCTCAGTCTTGTACAGGCCGTTGATTGTCTCGGCCAATGCGTTGTCGTATGAGGATCCGACCGGCCCGACCGAGGGTTGAATCCCGGCGTCGGCGAAGCGCTCGGTGAACCGGATCGAGGTGTACCGCGTCCACGGTCGGTATGGTGCACAACATCTTTGAGATCGAAGATCCCTTCGCATTGGCGGGTCCAGATGGCGTGTTCGAGGGAATCGAGCACCATTGATGTCGCCATCGTTGATGCCACCCGCCAGCCCAGGATCCGCCGGGCGTAAGCATCGGTGACAAACGCCACGTAGGCGAACCCCGACCAGGTTGACACATAGGTCAGATCGGCCACCCACTGCCGGTTGGGTGCCGGCGGGCCGAATTGGCGGCTCACCAAGTCGGCGGGCCGGGCTGCGGCCGGGTCGGCGAAGGTGGTGCGTTTGACCCGACCGCGCACCGCATCTGAGAGCCGGAGTTCTGCCATCAGCCGCTCGACGGTGCAGCGAGCCACCTCGATGCCCTCGCGATTGAGCGTCAGCCGCACTTTGCGCACCCCGTACACCCCGTAGTTCGCGGCATGAATCCGTTCGATCTCTGATTTGAGAGCCTCATCACGTACCCCACGCCGGGAGGGCTTCCGGTCGACATGCTCGTAATACGTCGATGGGGCAATCTGCACGCCGAGCTTCACCAGCCCGGCGCAGATCGACTGGACACCCCACCGCATGGGACTGAGTGGGCAGCCATGCGGGCGGTGTCGGAGTTGCTCGGGGTCGGCACGACGGAGACGGTGCGTAAGTGGGTCCGCCAGGCCGAGATCGATGATGGCTCACGTCCTGGGGTATCGACCGAAGAGTCCGCGGAGCTCAAACGGCTCAAGCGGGAGAACGCAGAACTTCAGCGCGCCAACGCCATTCTGAAGACCGCGTCGGCTTTCTTCGCGGCCGAATTGGGCAGTGCGGATGGTCGCCGAGGTCCGCGATCAACATGCGCTCACGCAGCCCCGGCGGATACCTCCTCGACGAATTCGCTGACATGACTCCAACCCCCAAGAAGTGGAGTCTCCGGACATGCCGGGGCGGTTCAAACCCACCGGCGCCCCCAAAGGCCCCAAACGAGAAGAGTTCCGAACCCAACGCAGGTTCGGAACTATTCCGATGTCCTGAGACATCACAAAGTCGGGCTGACAGTGTGTGGTTTCAGAACATAGTTGACGGCTGTCTCGCGACATAGTTGACACCTTCACCAGTGTGGGAGGTCAGCGATGTCGAAGGCGCAGCTTGTCATCACCGCCGTGGTGCTGGAAGGGCGCAGCAAAAGCGACGTGGCCCGCGACTACGCCATGTCGCGGTACTGGGTGCAGCAACTGGTCAAACGCTATGAAACCGAGGGCGCTGCGGCCTCTCAAGCCCGATCGCGTCGCCCCCATCACAACTCCCGCGCCATCGACGCAGCAGTCGAAGACGCCATCATTCGACTGCGCAAAACCCTGACCAAACAGGGCTACGACGCCGGTGCGGCCACCATCGCCGAACATCTCACCCGCGACCCAGCAGTCACCAAAGTTCCTGCCGTGGCCACCATCTGGCGTGTGCTGTCCCGGCGCGGCTTCATCACCCCGCAACCCCATAAACGCCACCGGTCAGCCTGGAAACGCTTCTGCGCCGACCAACCCAACGAGCTCTGGCAGGCTGATGTCACCCACTGGCATCTCGCCGACGGCATCACGGCTGAGATCCTCAACCTGCTCGATGACCACTCCCGGCTCGTCCTGGCCAGCCTGGCTCGACCCACCATGACCGGCCCCGACGTCACCGACACTTTCACCGCCGCCTTCGCCCAATGGGGCACACCGGCCTCTGTGCTCACTGACAACGGGGCCATCTTCACCGCCACACCGCGCCGCGGCGGTCGCACCGCCCTACAGATCATCCTCGGCGAGCTCGGCGTCAAATACTTCTCCTCACGGCCCTATCACCCGCAGACCTGCGGCAAAATCGAGCGCTTCCACCAGACCCTGAAAAAACACCTCCGCGCCCAACCGCCCGCCGCCACCATCGCCGAACTCCAACACCAACTCGACGACTTCACCACCTACTACAACACCGTGCGCCCCCACCGCGCCGTCGCCCGACGAACACCAATGCAGGCCTTCACCAATCGGCCCAAAGCCTTCCCCACCGCATACAAAATCCCGCCGCACTACCGGGTCCGCCACGACCGCATCGACGCCGCCGGCGTCATCACCATCCGCTACCACAGCCGCCTACACCACATCGGCCTGTCTAAGCACCTGCGCGGCACCCACGTCCTGGTCCTCATCGACGACCTCGACATCCGCGTCCTGCACCGCGACACCGGCCAACTCATCCGCCAACTCACCCTCGACCCCGCCCGTGACTACCAACCCCGCGGCGTCAAACCAGGAAACTCACCAGAAAACCGGCTACAGGGGGCTGTCCGATTAACGGTGGATCCGACCTTGGCATTTGTTAATTGCCGGTCGGGGTGATCCGGCCGTTGAAGGTGATTGCGAATGCGTTGAGTGCGGGCTTCCACCTCATTGCCCATCGTGCCCTACCTCGCCCTGTCGGATCTAGTGATCGGGTGACGAGATAGAGGCACTTCATCGCGGCCTGGTCGGTCGGGAAGTGCCCGCGGGCACGGATCGCGCGCCGGTAGCGGGCGTTGATCGACTCGACGGCGTTCGTCGAGCAGATGACCCTTCGGATCTCGACGTCATAGTCCAGGAAAGGCACGAACTCGCTCCACGCGTTCTCCCAAAGCCGGATGATCGCCGGGTACTGAGCACCCCACTTCGCGGTGAACTCGACGAAGCGTTCCTTGGCCGCAGCTTCGGTCGCAGCAGTGTAAACCGGCCGGATGTCCTTGGCGATCTGATCCCAGTACTTACGCGAGGCGTAGCGGAAAGTGTTGCGCAACAGATGAATCACACACGTCTGGATGATCGCACGGTCCCAGACTGTGTTGACCGCCTCCGGCAGCCCCTTCAGTCCGTCACAGACCAGGATGCACACGTCTGCGGTGCCGCGGTTTTTGATCTCGGTAAGCACCGACAGCCAAAACTTAGCGCCCTCCCCGCCGTCGCCGGCCCACAACCCCAAGATGTCGCGCTCCCCGGCGCAGGTGACCCCGACCGCGACGTAGATAGGTCGGTTGGTGACCTGACCGTCGCGGACCTTGACGAAAATCGCGTCAATGAACACCACCGGATACACCGACTCCAGCGGGCGGTTGCACCACTCGGCCATCTCGCCGATCACCTTGTCGGTAATCCGGGAGATGGTGTCCTTGCTGACTGTGGCGCCGTAGACGTCGGCGAAGTGCGCGGCGACCTCACCGGTCGTCAATCCCTTTGCCGTCAGAGACAATACAATCTCATCGATGCCCGTCAGCCGGCGCTGACGTTTCTTGACGATCTGCGGCTCAAACGAGCTGTTCGTATCCCGAGGCACCTCGATCTCCACGGGACCGATCTCGGTGAGCACCGTCTTGGCCCGAGCGCCGTTACGAGAGTTGCCGCTGCCCCGCCCAACCGGGTCGTGCTTGTCATAGCCTAGGTGCTCAGCCATCTCCGCATTCAGCGCGGTCTCGAGCACGTTCTTGGTCAACCGGTTGAGCAGCCCGTCGGGACCCAACAGTTCGACGCCTTGTTCCTTTGCCTGCGCCAGCAGCTGCTCAGCGAGCTGCCGTTGATCCAGTTCAATCGCCACGGGATCGAGTGTTTCTGACATCGTCAGTCCTTTCCGCCAAGCTCACGCCCGGCGTGTCAGACCAAGATCAGATCCACCGTTGTTCTGACAGTCCCGGCTACAGGTGTAAACCATGTCTCGGGACACCTGTCAACGATGTCCCGAGACACGACAAAAGTCGGGCTGACAGTGTGTGGTACCAGGACATACGAATAGCGTGTCGCAAGACATCGGAATAGGGTGAGCGCCTGACTGTCGGCCTGTGTCGAAGTCTCGCTTAGTCATCACCGCCGTTGTCGTCGAGGGTCGCAGCCAATCGGCGGTGGCTCGTGAGTATGGGGTTTCGCAGGGCTGGATCAGCCGGCTGGTGGCCCGCTACAAGCGTGAAGGCGAGGGCGCCTTTCAGCCCCGCTCACGCCGCCCGCAGGGCGTGTCTTATTGACTGTGTAAGGGGTTGGGCCTGAAGGGTTATGCCAGGGGTTTGGCTGATCACCGGACAGGAGTTTCAATTGCCACAATCTGACTCGCCGACTAACGACGCTGCCGCTGCCAGGTTGGAAGAGGTGTTGCCGCCGGCGGCGGTCGATGCCCTGTTAGCCGACGCCGAAGCATCTGGGACGCCCATCGACGGCCCCGACGGTCTACTGGCACAGATGACTAAGGCCGTGCTCGAACGCGCTCTTGATGTCGAGATCGCCGACCATTTGGGCTATGAACACGGTGACCCGGCCGGGCACGGATCGGGCAATTCACGTAATGGGCACGGCCGTAAAACCGTGCTGACTACGGCCGGATCGGTTGAGCTCGAAGTACCTCGGGATCGCAACGGCACGTTCACCCCGACGATCGTGCCCAAACGCAAGCGCCGCCTGGGGTCTGTCGAGGACATGATTTTATCGCTGTACGCGCGCGGGATGTCCACCCGCGACATCACCGAGCACCTGGCCGAGGTCTATGGCGCCAGCGTCTCGGCGGCCACGATCTCGCGGGTGACCGACGTGGTGGTCGACGAGATCGCCGCCTGGCAATCCCGGCCGGTCGACCCGGTATATCCAATCCTGTACATCGACGCCATCCGGATCAAAATCCGCGACGGCGGCGTGGTAGCCAATAAGGCCGCCCACGTGGTGATCGGCGTCGACATCGAGGGCATCAAGCAGGTCTTGGGCATCTGGATCCAGCAGACCGAGGGCGCGAAGTTTTGGCACGGGGTGCTCACCGAGCTGCGCAATCGCGGCTGCCGCGACGCGCTGTTCGTGTGCTGTGACGGGCTGACGGGGCTGCCCGAGTCGATCGCAGCGGTGTGGCCGGCCGCGGTGATCCAGACTTGCGTGGTGCACCTGCTGCGCTCGGCCATGCGCTACGCCTCCTACACCGACCGCCGCCAGATGGCCATCGCGCTGCGCCCGATCTACACCGCACCCACCGAGGACGCGGCCAAACTGGCGCTCGAGGAGTTCCGGGCCCAGTGGAAAACCAAGTCACCCGGCGCAGTGGCCGTCTGGGACCGCGCCTGGCCGGAGTTCGTGCCATTTCTGGCGTTCCCTGTCGAAATCCGCAAGATCATCTACACCACTAACGCCGTCGAATCGCTGAACTACCGGCTGCGCAAGGTCACCAAAACCCGCGGATCGTTTCCCTCTGACGCCGCGGCAATGAAACTGCTTTACCTGGCCATCCGCAACATCAACCAGAAACGAGGATCCCGAGGAACAGGCACCTACCGCTGGACCGAAGCACTGAACAGCTTCGCCATACAGTTCCCCGAACGACTGCCACTATGACCGAAAGACAATCGGCCACAACACCTTACACAGTTAGCTTGACAAGTCCCGCCCGCATACCAGCCCGGCGCGGCTGGCGCAGCCCACGATCGATCTGATCATCGCTTTGCGCGAGGAGCTCGCCGGCAAAGGCCTCGACCACGGTCCCCACACCATCGCCTGGCACCTACGGCATCACCACGGCCTAGACGTGTCGGTCAACTCAATCCACCGTCACCTGCGCGCCGCAGGCTTGGTGACACCCACACCGCAACGGCGCCCCAAGTCGTCCTACATCCGCTTTGCCGCCGAACAGCCCAACGAGCGCTGGCAGGCCGACTTCACCCACTGGTGGCTCGCCGACGGCACCCACGTCGAGATCCTCGACTGGCTCGACGACCACGCCCGCTACGCGCTTTCAGTCACCGCCCATCGCCGCGTGAGCGGACCTATCGTCCTGGCTGAATTCCGCAAAGCTGTTGCTGTTCATGGTATTCCGGCCTCGACGTTGACTGACAACGGGATGGTCTTCACCACCCGGCTGTCCGGGGGCAAAGGAGGCCGCAACGGCTTTGAAAACGAACTACACCGCCTGGGGATCACCCAGATCAACTCCACTCCCAACCACCCCACCACCTGCGGGAAGGTGGAGCGCTTCCACCAGACCCTCAAAAAATGGCTCACCCGCCACCCCCGCGCCGTCACCATCGACCACCTACAGACCCAACTCGACGCCTTTGTCGAGGCCTACAACCACCGCCGCCCACACCGCTCCCTGCCGCACCAGGCCACCCCCGCCACCGCCTACACCGCTCGCCCCAAAGCCAACCCAGCAACCAGAACCGACACCCACACCCGAGTCCGCCGCGACCGCATCGACCAAGCCGGCGTCCTCACCTTGCGCGTCGCCGGCCGGCTACACCACATCGGCGTCGGGCGAACCTACAGCGACACCCGCGTACTGCTCCTCGTCCAAGACCTCGACGTACGGATCATCAACGCCGCCACCGGTGAACTGCTACGCCAGCTAACCCTCGACACCACAACCGACTACCAACCCACCGGCGCACCCAAAGGCCCCAAACCGAAAAAGGTCCGAACCTAACGCAGGTTCAGACCTATTCCGATGTCTTGAGACATCACAAAGTCGGGCTGACAGGATTTGAACCTGCGACCACTTGACCCCCAGTCAAGTGCGCTACCAAACTGCGCCACAGCCCGGTCGCCAGCTGACTTCTCCGGCGGCAGGTCGAAAGCCTACCGGAGGCCGTCGGTCTCGCCCCACCCCGCCGCGTCAATCACCCTGTGAATAACCGAATTCCCGTGTCGGCGCGGCTGGATACAATTCGAACATGTGTTCGGTTAACGCGTCGGAGTCGTCAGAGGTCATTGCGGCCCTCGACGCTCTCGATGCTGCCACCGCGACACTGGAAAGAAGCAACCTCGGCGCATGTGCACCGGTGACGCGGCTGCGGGTGCTGGAACGGCTGGAGACAGCGCGCCGCAAGCAGGTAGCGATCAGCTACGACCTGATTGCCGGACTGGCCGAGGAAGTGCCCGCTGACATCGGCGGCCCGGCCCATAAGGTGGTCGCCGACTGGTTGCGCATCAGCTGCGCCGACGCCCGCACTCGGTTGCGGACAGCGCAGCAATTGGCGCCGCGCACCACTCTCACGGGCCAGCCACTACCACCGCAGCTACCCGCCACCGCGGAGGTCTGGCGATCCGGACAGCTCGATGAGCGGCACGTCAAAGTCATCGACACCTTCGTGCGCGACCTGCCTGACCACATCGCATCGGACACCGTTGACCAAGCCGAGAAATTTCTCGCCGAGCAGGCAACCTCCCTGCGCCCCGACCAGCTCGAAAAGGTGGCAGCGCGCTGTGCGGTGCTGATCAATCCCGACGGCAGTTTCTCCGATGAGGATCGTGCTCGCCAGCGGGGCTTCACGTGGTCACCGCAGCGGCCCGACGGCATGAGCATCGGCAAGCTCACCGCGACACCGGAGTTGCGGGCACATCTGGATGCCTGGCTGGCGCGATTCGCCGCTCCCGGATGCGATCCCGACGACCCGAAGCCCGGTTATCAGCCCAGCGACGAGAAAGATCTGCGCAGCCCCGCCCAACGCCGACACGACGCGGTCCACGCCTTGGTGCGCCGTCAGCTCGGTGACGATGCACTCGGCACGCACAACGGTCTGCCCGTCACAGTGATCGTGTCCACCACGCTCAAGGAACTGCGCAACGCGGCGGGCCAGGCGGTCACTGCCGGCGGCACCCTGCTTCCCATCCGCGACCTGATCCGGCTGGCCGCCGATGCCAATAATTATCTGGCTGTCTTCGATGACCATCACGCGCGACCGCTCTATCTCGCCCGCGCGCGGCGCCTGGCCACACGAGACCAACGTCTCGTACTGCACGCGAAGGACCGCGGCTGCACTTTCCCGGGCTGTGACGCTCCCGGCTACCTCGCCGAAGTCCACCACACCGAGGATTGGGCGCACGGCGGCCACACCAACGCCGATCTGCTGACCTTCGTCTGCCGTGTCCACCACAGACTGCTGGACAGCGGCTGGAGAACTCGGAAACTGGCCGACGGCACCACCGAGTGGCTCCCGCCGCCGCACCTGCCGCAACTGCGCGGCGGCGTCAATACCTATCACCACCCTGAGCGATTCTTCCCTGATGACGAGGTGCCTTCGTCGTGTGACCAGACACCTAAACAGCCAAGAGACGGTACAACCCGATGAGGCCGACGACAACGATGATGCCGCGCAACGCGTTCGGTGAAAGCCGGCGGCCGTAGTGGGCACCGAGCCAGCCTCCGAAAAGCGACCCCAGAGCGATGAGGCCGGCTACCGGCCAATTGATCCGGTGGAACGCAACCAGCGTGTAGGCAGCGGCCGCAACCAGATTCACCACCAACGCCAGTAGGTTCTTGGCTGCATTCATCCGCTGCACCGATTCCGGCAGCAACGCCCCCATCGCGCCAACCAGCAGGATGCCCTGCGCCGCAGTGAAATAGCCGCCGTAGATGCCGATCGCGAACGTACTGAGCACCAATGCGACCATCCGGCCAATCGACACGTCGTCCGGCGAGCGGCCTGCCGCTTCGGCTCGTCGTCGTGCCCAGTTCTGAATCCACGGCCCGACGACCACTAGAATCAGCGCGGCGACCAGCAACACGGGAACCACCCGGATGAACACCTTCTCCGGCAGATGCAACAGCAGCCAGGAGCCTAAACCGGCGCCCACCAACGACGCTGGAATCTGCCAGCGCAACCGATTCCCCTGGCCGCGCAACTCCCGCCGGTAAACCCAAGAGCCCGACAACCCGCCCGCCACAAGGCCGACCGCGTTGGACATGGTCGAGGTCACCGGCGGGAAGCCCAACGTCACCAGAGTCGGAAAGGTGATGAGGGTGCCTGACCCGACGATCGAATTGATGGCGCCCGCCGCAAAGGCGGCAAGCACTATCAGGGCCGCGTGCGAGAGGGGCACCGCAGAACTCTAGCGGTAAGCCGAAAACGCCTCTCTGCAGCCAGGCAGAAGTCAGCGCTTCAACCGGCGCTTCTCGCGCATCCGCACATTGATGCGAACCGGGCTGCCCTCGAAGCCGAACGTTTCGCGCAGCCGTCGCTCCAGGAAACGTCGATAGCCGGCCTCCAAAAAGCCGGTGGTGAACAACACGAACGTCGGCGGGCGCGCAGTTGCCTGGGTGGCGAACAGGATGCGCGGTTGTTTACCCCCGCGCACCGGCGGTGGCGTCGCGGCCACCACTTCTTTGATCCAGCTGTTCAACTGTCCGGTGCCGATCCGGGTGTCCCACGACGCCAGCGCGCCTTCCAGGGCCGGCACCAGCTTCTGCACCGCACGCCCGGTTTTGGCGGAGATGTTGACCCGCTGCGCCCACCGCACCTGCGCCAGCTCGCGGTCGATCTCCCGCTCTAGCAGGTAGCGCCGGTCTTCGTCGACGGCATCCCACTTGTTGAACGCCAGCACCAGCGCCCGCCCGGCGTCGATCACCATCGACAACACCCGTTGGTCTTGCTCAGTCAGCGGCGTCGACGCGTCGATCAAAACGATCACCACTTCGGCGGCGTCGATCGCACCGTGCGTGCGCACCGAGGCATAGAACTCGTGCCCGCTGGCCTGACCGACCTTGCGACGCAACCCCGCCGTGTCGACGAAACGCCAGACTTTGCCGTCCAGTTCGATCAGCGAGTCCACTGGGTCGACGGTGGTGCCGGCGACGTCGTGCACCACCGACCGCTCATCACCCGCCAGCCGGTTCAGCAACGAACTCTTGCCAACGTTCGGCTTGCCAACCAACGCCACCCGCCGAGGGCCGCCGCCTCTCGCAGCCGACTCGGCCACCGCCGGCAGCACGGCCACCACTTCGTCGAGCAGGTCGGCCACGCCACGTCCGTGCATCGCGCTGACCGCGTGCGGCTGTCCGAGTCCCAACGACCACAGCGCCGCAGCGTCGGCCTCGCCACGCTCGCCGTCGACTTTGTTAGCGGCGAGAAACACCGGCTTGCCGGAGCGGCGCAGAATGCGAGCTGCGGCCTCATCACCGGAGGTGGCGCCGACGACGGCGTCGACGACCAATATCACCGCGTCGGCGGTGCGCATCGCCACCGCCGCCTGCTCGGCAACCAACTGCTGCAAGCCCTTCGCGTCGGGTTCCCATCCCCCGGTGTCCTGCACCACGAATCGGTGCCCGGTCCACAACGCGTCATATGACACCCGGTCGCGGGTCACGCCGGGGACGTCCTGAACCACGGCTTCTCGCCGACCCAGAATCCGGTTGACCAAGGTGGACTTACCGACGTTCGGGCGACCCACCACTGCCACCACCGGCGGAGGCCCGGCGAAGTCCTCGTCATCGTTGGCGACGAAACCACCCTCGTCCCAGTCGATTTCGTCGCTCCAGGTACCGTCTTGGCTCACCGGCTCGCCTTACTCCGCTGTTCGACCAATTCCAGCAGGTGGGTGACCACTTCGGGCTCGGTCATCTCGCTGGTGTCGACGACGACGGCGTCTTCAGCCGCCCGCAGCGGTGACACGGTGCGCGTGGAATCCAGATGGTCGCGCCGACGTACGTCGGCCAGCACAGCGGCGTAATCGTCGCTCAGCCCCGCCGCGACGTTCTGATCATTGCGGCGCCGTGCCCGCGTCTCGGCCGAGGCGGTCAGAAAAATCTTGACGTCGGCGTCAGGCAACACAACTGTGCCGATATCGCGGCCCTCCACCACGATGCCGCCGCGACCGTGCGCCATCTCCCGCTGAAACCCAACCAGCCGCTCACGCACCGCGGCCACGGACGACACTGCCGACACTGCCCGGGTGACTTTGTCACCGCGTATTTCCGCCGACACGTCTTCGCCGTTGAGGAAACAGCGATCGATGTCCGGGTTGTAATCGACCGACAGATGCGTCGCTGCAACGATTGTCGTCACTGCTGCGTCATCATCGGGATCCACACCGGCACGCAGTACCGCCAAGGTCGCCATCCGGTACATGGCGCCGGTGTCGAGGTAGCGTGCGCCCAAGGTCCGCGCCAGTCCCCGCGACACCGACGACTTGCCGGTGCCGGCCGGACCGTCGATCGCGACGACGACGCCATCCCCGGCAGTCACAGTCCCACCGCTTTGTACAGTGCGCCGATCTCATT
>CAWFTT010000004.1:0-19898 GCA_963818785.1 uncultured Actinomycetota bacterium
CGGCGTCGGCCGGCTGCGGGAGGCGACCCGTCAAGGCGCACGCCCAGGCCGTCACGTGAGGCTCCCCGGTCGGGCCCGGGCCGGGCCCGCGGGGCACAGCCGCAGCAAGCCGGGCCGGCCGACACCGACACCGGAGACCGCCGGCGTGATGTCCCGCCGATACCGCCGGACGTGGAAGCCAAACAATTGGCACCCGAAATCCGGCGTGAACTCAGCACATTGGACCGGATGACCGCCGACGCGGTGGCCCGCCATCTGGTCGCGGCGGGCGCGCTCATCGACGACGATCCCGAAGCCGCGCTGAGCCATGCCCGGGCGGCGCGGGCCCGGTCCGGGCGAATCGCAGCGGTCCGCGAAGCCGTCGGGATCGCTGCCTACCACTGCGGCGACTGGTCGCAAGCGCTCGCGGAGTTGCGCGCTGCTCGCCGGATGGGCAGCAAGTCGTCGCTGCTCGCGCTCATCGCCGACTGTGAGCGCGGTCTCGGGCGACCCGAGCGAGCGATCGAAGTCTCCCGGGGTCCGGACGCGGCGCAACTCACCGGTGATGACGCCGACGAACTGCGCATCGTCGCGGCCGGTGCGCGCGCAGATCTCGGCCAGTTCGAGCAGGCGCTGACGGTGTTGTCCACACCTGCGCTCGACCCGGCCCGTACCGGCGCCACGGCCGCGCGGTTGTTCTACGCCTACGCGGAGACTTTACTGGCGGTCGACCGCACAGACGAGGCGCTGCAATGGTTTCTGCGTTCGGCCGCGGCGGACGTCGATGGCGTGACCGACGCCGAAGACCGGATCAGCGAGCTGGCCTGACGTGACAACGCTTGCACAGCAATACGATTGCCTGCTGGTCGATTTGGACGGGACGGTATTTCGCGGCAACAGTGCAATAGACGGCGCGGTTCAGGCGCTCGACCAAGTCGAGAGCCGCACATTGTTCATCACCAACAACGCGTCGCGCAGCGCGGCGCAGGTCGCCGACCATCTCAACGATCTCGGCTTCAGGGCCAGCAGCGAGGACGTGGTGACCAGCGCCCAGACCGCGGCCCACGTGCTGGCTGACCAGCTGCCCGCCGACTCGCGGGTGTTGATCGTCGGCACCGATTCGCTGGCCGACGAGATCTCGGCGGTCGGACTGTCTCCGGTGCGGCGATGGGACGACGACCCTGCCGCCGTGGTGCAAGGCCATTCGCCCGACACCGGCTGGCCGGAGCTGGCTGAGGCGGCGCTGGCGATCCGGGCCGGGGCGCTGTGGGTCGCCGCCAACGTCGACCGAACCTTGCCATCGGAGCGCGGTCTGCTTCCGGGTAACGGTGCCATGGTGGCAGCACTGCGGGCAGCAACCGACGCCGAACCGCAGATCGCGGGCAAGCCGGCACCAACACTGCTCAACGACGCGGTGGCCCGCGGAGAATTTCAGAGTCCGCTCGTGGTCGGGGACCGATTGGACACCGACATCGCCGGCGCCAACGCCGCCGACCTGCCCAGCTTGATGGTTCTCACCGGAGTCAACTCGGCGCGGGACGCCATCTTCGCCGTGCCGGACCAGCGGCCCACCTACATCGGGGCCGACCTGCGGTCGCTGCACCAGGAACCTGACCAGCTGGTGGTGGACGCGCAACCCGGCTGGCATGTCGACGCCGGTGACGGTGCGGTCACCGTACGCGCCGACGGAGATCGCCGAGACGACGACGGGCTGTCGGTAGTCCGCGCCGTCGCGAATGCCGTCTGGAAAGCTGATTCCGAGGGCAAGACCCTGACCATCGAAGCCGGCGACGACGCCGCCCGCGACGCCCTGCAGCGCTGCTCGCTGCTCGACATCGGCTAGCGTGAGAGTCGCCAGCGCAGCGATAAGAGGAGCGGCGTATTACAACCGATCCCGCCCAGATCCGGGCCCAGATTGACGATGTGCTCGCCGGGCTGCCCGACATCGCCGCCGACCAGGACAGCCGGCTCGGGGACGGCGACATCGAGGAGATCGCACGCCGTCTCTCCGAGGCCCATGATGTGCTGGTGCGCGCTTTGGAGTCGGCGGAGAAGGGTTGAGTGTGCGGTGGCCCGTCGCGCCCGCATCGACGCCGAGCTGGTCCGGCGGGGTCTGGCGCGATCGCGTCAGCAGGCCGCGGAATTGATCGAGGCCGGAAAGGTGAGGATCAACGGCATGCCCGCCGTCAAGGCAGCGACCGCCGTCGCGCCGACTGCGACGTTGTCGGTCGCCGGTGACGGCGGCCGCACCTGGGTCTCACGCGGAGCGCACAAACTCATCGGCGCACTCGACGCCTTCGGCATCGCGGTGGACGGGCGGCGCTGTCTGGATGCGGGCGCATCGACCGGGGGATTCACCGAAGTCCTGTTGGACCGAGGCGCCCGGCAAGTGGTGGCCGCCGATGTCGGCTACGGGCAGCTGGCCTGGTCGCTGCGGTCGGATCCCCGGGTGATCGTCGTCGAGCGCACCAACGTCCGCGACCTTTCGCCGGTCGCGATCGGTGGCCCCGTCGACCTCGTCGTTGCCGACCTGTCGTTCATCTCGCTGACCACCGTCCTACCGGCCTTGACCAAGTGCGCGTCGCCGAACGCCGATATCGTTCCCATGGTGAAACCGCAGTTCGAAGTGGGCAAAGGTCAGGTCGGAGCCGGCGGCGTCGTGCGCGACCCGGTGTTGCGGGGCGAATCGGTGCTGGCCGTGGCCCATCGCGCCAAAGAACTCGACTGGCCCGCTGTCGGCGTGACCGCAAGCCCGCTGCCTGGCCCGGCCGGCAACGTCGAGTACTTCCTATGGTTGCGCCGCCAGACTGACCCCGGTTTGACTGACGACCAGCTGGCCACCGCGGTGCAGGCGGCGGTGGCCGGACATGTCGGAGCTGAGTCGCAGTGACCGCGGAGCGCAACGTTCTCATGGTCGTCCACGTCGGTCGCGACGAGGTGACCGAAGTCGCCCGTCGAGTCGGAAAGTCGCTGAGCGACCGCGGGATCGGGTTGCGGATCCTGTCCGAGGAGGTGGTCGACATCGGCGGCCCGCACCTGGACCCCGATGATTTGCGGGCACTGGGCGTCGACATCGAAGTGGTCGACACCGACCCGCATGCGGCCGAAGGGTGTGAACTGGTCCTGGTGCTCGGCGGCGACGGCACGTTTTTGCGGGCGGCCGAACTGGCCCGGACCGCCCACGTGCCGGTGCTGGGCGTCAACCTGGGCCGCATCGGATTCCTCGCCGAAGCCGAGGCGGAAGGCATCGACACGGTGCTCGAGCACGTCGTCGCCCGGGATTACCGCGTGGAGAACCGTCTGACGCTCGATGTCGCGGTGCGGGCCGACGGCCACATCATCAACCAGGGTTGGGCGCTGAACGAAGCAAGCCTGGAAAAGGGTCCCCGGCTCGGGGTGCTCGGCGTTGTCGTCGAGGTCGACGGCCGGCCGGTGTCGACATTCGGCTGCGACGGTGTGCTGGTGGCGACGCCGACCGGGTCGACCGCATATGCGTTCTCCGCCGGAGGTCCGGTGCTGTGGCCGGACCTGGAGGCGCTGCTCGTCGTGCCCAACAACGCACACGCCCTGTTCGCCCGTCCGATGGTGACCAGTCCGGCCGCCACAATCGCCATCGAGATCGAGGCCACCGGGCAGGACGCTCTGGTCTTCTGTGACGGCCGCCGCGAGATGCTCGTGCCTGCCGGTGGGCGGCTGGAGGTCACGCGCTGCGGCACGCCGGTGAAGTGGGCGCGACTGGACAGCGCGCCGTTCACCGACCGGCTGGTCCGAAAATTCCGGCTACCCGTTGCGGGCTGGCGCGGGCAGTAAGCGGTGCTGGCGGAAATACGGATCGAGTCGCTCGGCGCGATCAGCAGCGCGACAGCCGAATTCGACCGCGGACTGACTGTGCTGACCGGCGAAACCGGCACCGGAAAGACCATGGTGGTGACCGGGTTGCACCTGCTCGGCGGCGCGCGCGCCGACGCTACCCGGGTACGGTCGGGATCAGAGCGAGCCGTCGTCGAAGGCCGTTTCGCCACAACAGATCTCAGTGAGACCGCGGTCAAGCAGATCAATGAGATACTGGACAGCTCCGGCGCCGAGCGCGACGACGACGGCAGTGTGATCGCGTCGCGGTCGGTCAGCCACGACGGACGCTCGCGGGCATACCTGGGCGGACGCGGTGTGCCCGCCAAGTCGCTCAGTGGCTTCACCACCAAACTGCTCACCCTGCACGGACAGAACGATCAGCTCCGGCTGATGCGGCCCGACGAGCAACGGGCGGCGCTGGACCGCTTCGCGTCGGTAGGCGCGCAGTTGCGGCGCTACGGCGAGCTGCGCGATGCCTGGCAGTCGGCGCGGCGCGACCTGCTCGACCGCCGCAACCGGGCCCGCGAACTGGCCCAAGAGGCGGACCGGCTGAAATTCAGCTTGCACGAAATCGACAGCGTTGACCCGGAGCCCGCCGAAGACGACCATCTGGTCGCAGAGATCCGGCGGCTATCCGAGCTCGACGCGTTACGCGACGCCGCGGCTACCGCACGTGCGGCGCTGGCCGGTCCCACGGAGGAGACGGTCGAAACGGATCCGAATTCCGCCGCTGATTCGTTGGCCAAGGCGAAGACGGCGTTGGAGTCGACCGACGACAGCAGCCTGCGGGCGTTGGCCGGTCAACTGGCCGAGGCGCTTGCGCTGGTCACAGACACTGCGCGCGAGTTGGGTGACTATCTGAGCGAATTGCCCACCGACACCAGCACTTTGGACGCCAAACTGGCGCGTCAAGCCGAATTGCGCACGCTGACCCGCAAATACGCCGCCGACATCGACGGGGTGTTGCGCTGGGCCCGGGAGTCCCGTGACCGGCTGGTGCAGTTAGACGTATCCGAAGAGGCGCTGACTGAGCTGGCGCGTCGTGTCGACGAACACGCCGACCAATTAGGCGTCGCTGCAGTCGATTTGAGCAAGGCCCGCAGTGCGGCAGCCAAGCGCCTGGCCAAGGCCGTCAGTGCGGAACTGGCCGGCTTGGCGATGGCCGACGCCGAATTCACCATCGCCGTGACGACCAGTCCGGCGCCGGCCGGCGGCGTTGGCGACAGTGACACGGCCACGCTGAAGCTGCCCGGCGGAGAGTGGGCCCATGCCGGCGCCGACGGCATCGACGTGGTCGAGTTCGGGTTTTCCGCACACCGCGGGACGGCGGTGCTGCCGTTGGCGAAAAGCGCGTCAGGTGGTGAGCTGTCGCGGGTGATGCTGGCCTTGGAGGTGGTGCTGGCGACCTCTACGGCCGGCATCACCATGGTGTTCGACGAGGTCGACGCCGGTGTCGGCGGCCGCGCCGCGGTGCAGATCGGCCGGCGCCTGGCCCGGTTGGCGCACACTCATCAAGTCATCGTGGTGACACATCTGCCGCAGGTGGCGGCGTACGGCGACGTGCATCTGGTGGTGGACAGCGCCGGGCGGAACGGGGCCAGCGTGGTCCGGCGCCTCGACGGTGATGAGCGGGTGGCGGAGCTGGCGCGGATGCTGGCCGGTCTCGGCGAATCCGACAGTGCGCGTGCGCACGCGCGAGAACTGCTGGAGACCGCGCACAGCGACGCGATGACCGCGTCATGACAGTGTGACTGAAGTGGCAGAACCCAACTTCTGAGGCTGATGTTACGGCGCGCCTACTCGCTGGACTTGTCCTTCGCGGACAGAATCGGCGCCATGAGGATGACGACGCTTCTGTCCCGTAACGGTGCCCGGCCGGGGGTCGTCGGCACGGCCCGGGTCGACCGCGACATCGACCGGCTCCTGCGACGGGTCTGCCCCGGCGACATCGCGGTGCTCGACGTGCTCGACTTGGACCGGATCACCGCCGACGCGCTGGTCGAGGCCGACATCGCAGCCGTCGTGAACGCGTCGCCGTCGGTGTCGGGCCGCTATCCGAATCTGGGTCCGGAAGTGTTGCTGGCCAACGGCGTAGCCCTCATCGACGAGACCGGTCCTGAGGTCTTCAAAAAGATCAAAGACGGCGCCAAGGTCCGCTTGCACGACGGCGGCGTCTACGCCGGCGACCGCCGCCTGATCAAAGGCACCGAGCGCAGTGACCACGACATCGCCGACCTGATGCAGGAGGCCAAGAGCGGACTGGTCGCTCACCTGGAAGCGTTCGCAGGTAACACGATTGAGTTCATCCGCAGCGAAAGCCCGCTGTTGATCGACGGTATCGGCATCCCCGACATCGACGTCGATCTGCGCCGTCGGCACGTGGTAGTGGTTGCCGACGAGCCGACCGCCACCGAGGACCTGCGGGCGCTCAAGCCGTTCATCAAGGAGTACCAGCCGGTGATGATCGGAGTCGGCAGCGGAGCCGACGTGCTGCGCAAAGCGGGGTACCGCCCGCAGATCATCGTCGGTGACCCCGAACAGATCAGCACTGATGCCCTCAAGTGCGGTGCTCAGGTGGTGCTGCCCGCCGACGCTGACGGTCATGCGCCCGGCCTGGAACGCATTCAAGACCTCGGCGTGGGGGCGATGACGTTCCCGGCTGCGGGCTCGGCGGCCGACCTGGCGCTGCTGCTGGCCGATCATCACGGCGCAGCGTTGCTGGTGACGGCCGGGCACAGCGCCAACATCGAGACCTTCTTCGACCGGACCCGCCAGCACAGCAATCCGTCCACGTTCCTCACGCGGCTGCGAGTGGGCGAAAAACTCGTCGACGCCAAGGCGGTGGCCACGCTTTACCGCAACCGCATCTCCGGCGGGGCCATCGCGCTGCTGGTGCTGACCATGCTGATCGCCACCATCGTGGCGCTGTGGGTTTCGCGGACCGACGCCCTGGTCCTGCACTGGATCGTCAGCTACTGGAACCGGCTGCTGGTGCACGTGCAGGGCTGGATCACCTAGAACGACGTATCCGTGATTTCGCCTCGTCACCACGCGATCTCGCTGGCCGCGGTGTTCCTGGCCCTCGCCATCGGGGTGGTTCTGGGTTCTGGATTGCTGTCGGACACTCTGCTGTCAGGGCTCCGCGAAGAAAAGCGCGACCTGCACAGCCAGATCAACACGCTCACCGATCAGAAGAACGTGCTGACCGAAAAGCTGGCTGCCGCAGATGACTTCGACACCCAACTAGTCGAACGCATCGTCCATGGGGCGCTGACCGACAAGTCCGTAATCGTCTTCCGCTCCCCGGATGCACGTGACGACGACGTCGCGGCGGAGTCCAAGGCGATAGGTCAGGCCGGCGGCACGGTGACCGGAGTGGTGACGCTGACGAGTGAATTCGTCGACGCGAATTCCGCGGAGAAACTGCGCACGGTGGTGAACTCGTCGATCGTGCCAGCCGGCGCGCAGCTGAGTACCAAGCTGGTGGACCAGGGTTCGCAAGCCGGAGACCTGCTGGGCATCGCGCTGTTGATCAGTCGCGATCCCGCGGTCCCGACTGCTGACGACTCGCAGCGGGACACGGTGCTGGCCGCCCTGCGCGACACCGGCTTCATCACCTATCCGCCTGATGGGCATATCGGCGCGGCCAACGCCGCGGTCGTCGTCACCGGCGGGGGACTCGGCGACGGCGCGGGCAACCAGGGCGTCACCGTGGCACGCTTCGCCGTCGCGCTGTCACCGCACGGCTCGGGGGTGGTGCTGGCCGGGCGGGACGGGTCGGCCGGCGGAACGGGTGCGATCGCGGTGACCCGTGCCGATGCCGGCATGACACCCGCGATCAGCACGGTCGACGACATCGACGCCGAGCGGGGCAGGATCACCGCGGTGCTGGCACTGCAGGACCAGATCAACGGAGGTCACACCGGTCAGTACGGTGTTGGCCGCAGCGCCACGGCGCTGACCGTCGCGTCCTAGCGCGGCGACGATGCAGAGCGCAGAGCGCGATGAGGAGGAGCCGGGCAATCCGGCTCAGCGCGGCGACGATGCGGAGCGCGGAGCGCGATGAGGAGGAGCCGGGCCGTCAGCTCAAGTCGGCTATCGGCGCGCCAGCGACGGCTCGGCGCCGACGGTGTTAGGGTGGGTTTCCGTGGGTCGGCAGGCCCAGTGCGTCACCGTTAGCAGTCGCCGCTAGCAACAAGCCAGCCCTGCCCTTCTTCACGGAGGTTGCTCGATTTGCGCAGGCATCCGCAGACCGTCACCAAGCACCTCTTCGTCAGCGGTGGCGTCGTGTCTTCCCTCGGCAAAGGCCTGACCGCCAGCAGCCTGGGCCAGTTGCTGACCGCGCGCGGTCTGCAAGTGACGATGCAAAAGCTCGACCCGTATTTGAACGTCGACCCCGGCACGATGAATCCGTTCCAGCACGGCGAGGTCTTCGTGACCGAAGACGGCGCCGAAACGGACCTCGACGTCGGCCACTACGAGCGCTTCCTCGACCGCGACCTGCCCGGATCGGCCAACGTGACCACCGGCCAGGTGTACTCGACGGTCATCGCCAAGGAACGCCGCGGCGAGTATCTCGGTGACACCGTGCAGGTCATTCCGCACATCACCGACGAGATCAAACGACGCATCATGGCGATGGCCGCGCCCGACGCCAACGGCCACCGCCCGGACGTCGTCATCACCGAAATCGGCGGCACCGTCGGCGATATCGAATCCCAGCCGTTCCTGGAGGCGGCGCGGCAGGTCCGCCACGACCTCGGCCGGGAGAACGTCTTCTTCCTGCACGTGTCGTTGGTGCCCTACCTGGCGCCGTCGGGTGAACTGAAGACCAAACCCACCCAGCACTCGGTGGCCGCGCTGCGCAGCATCGGTATCACGCCCGACGCCTTGATTCTGCGCTGCGCCCAGGACGTGCCTGAACCGCTGAAGAGCAAGATCGCGTTGATGTGTGACGTCGACATCGACGGTGTGATCTCCACGCCCGACGCGCGGTCCATCTACGACATTCCCAAAGTGCTGCACCGCGAGGAGCTCGACGCGTTCGTGGTGCGCCGGCTCAACCTGCCGTTCCGCGACGTCGACTGGACCGAGTGGAACGATCTGCTGCGCCGAGTGCACGAGCCGCAGGAGACGGTCCGAATCGCTCTGGTGGGCAAGTACATCGAGCTGTCCGACGCGTACCTCTCGGTTACTGAGGCGTTGCGGGCCGGGGGGTTCAAGCATCGCGCGAAAGTGGAGATGCGTTGGGTGCCCTCCGATGACTGCAGAACCACCAGTGGCGCCGCCGCGGTGCTCGACGACGTGCACGGCGTGCTCATCCCGGGCGGGTTCGGCATCCGCGGCATCGAAGGCAAGATCGGCGCGATCCGCTACGCGCGGGCTCGGGGCCTGCCGGTGCTCGGCCTGTGTCTCGGCCTGCAGTGCATCGTGATCGAGGCGGCGCGGTCGGTGGGGCTGACCGAAGCCAACTCTGCCGAGTTCGAACCGGACACGCCTGATCCGGTCATCTCCACCATGGCCGACCAGCAGGACATCGTCGCGGGCGAGGCCGACCTCGGCGGCACCATGCGGCTCGGCGCGTATCCGGCCGTGCTGCAGCCAGATTCGATCGTCGCCCAGGCCTACCAAGCCACCGAGGTCTCCGAGCGGCACCGGCACCGCTACGAGGTCAACAACGCCTACCGAGAGAAGATCGCCGACAGCGGCCTGCGGTTCTCCGGGACCTCACCGGACGGCCATCTGGTCGAGTTCGTCGAATACCCGCCGGAGGTCCACCCGTTCGTCGTCGGCACCCAGGCGCATCCGGAATTGAAAAGCCGGCCCACCCGGCCGCATCCACTGTTCGTGGCGTTCGTCGGAGCTGCCATGGACTTCAAAGCCGCCGAGCGCTTGCCGGTGGAGATTCCGGAGAGCCGCACGAACGGCAGCGAAAACCACAGCGGCTCCGACTCATATGCGGCCCGGCCGGTACCTGAACCGGCGGCCCGTGGCTGAGCACGACTTCGAGACGGTTTCGTCGGAGATCCTCTACACCGGGAAGATTTTCGCGCTTCGCAAGGATCAGGTCCGCATGCCCGGCGGAAAGACCGCGAACCGCGAGGTGGTCGAGCACTTCGGCGCGGTAGCGGTACTCGCGATGGACGAGTCGGGTCGCATCCCGATGGTCTACCAGTACCGTCACCCGCTTGGTCGGCGACTGTGGGAGCTGCCCGCGGGATTGCTCGACATCGACGGCGAGGCGCCGCACCTCACGGCCGCGCGGGAGCTGAAAGAAGAGGCGGGCCTGGAGGCGCAGACGTGGCAGGTGCTCGTCGATTTGGACACCACGCCGGGTTTCAGTGACGAATCGGTTCGGCTGTACTTGGCCACCGGGCTCACCCAGGTCGACCGGCCGGACGCGCACGACGAAGAAGCGGACATGACGCTGGACTGGATACCGATCGACGAGGCGCTCCGGCAGGTGTTCAGCGGGGAGATCGTCGACTCGCTCGCCGTCGCCGGCATCCTGGCCGCCTACGCGGTGACGCAGGGCGCCGCCCGTCCCCGCCCGGTGGACGCCCCGTGGACCGACAAGCCCGGCGCGTTCGCCGGCCGTCAGCGATGACCTCGGCGGCCCTGCAATCAATGCTGCAGACACAGGTTCAGGGCTACCTCGACCACCTGGCGATCGAGCGGGGCGTCGCCGCCAATACTTTGACGTCGTATCGTCGCGACCTGCGGCGTTACGCCGAGCACCTGACGTTGCGCGGTATCGACGACCTGGCCGAAGTCCGCGAGGACGACGTCAGCGATTTCCTGGTGGCGTTGCGGCGTGGTGACGCGGACACCGGCGTGACGCCGCTGTCCGCGGTGTCGGCCGCACGCGCGTTGATTGCGGTGCGCGGGCTGCACCGGTTCGCCGCGGCCGAAGGGCTGGCCGTCGTGGACGTGGCGCGTGGCGTCAAGCCGCCCACTCCGGGCCGGCGACTGCCCAAGAGCCTGACCGTCGAGCAGGTGCTGGCGTTGCTGACCGGCGCCGGCGGCGACAGCCCTTCCGACGGCCCGCTGACACTGCGCAACCGGGCGCTGCTGGAATTGCTGTATTCCACCGGGTCCCGGATCTCCGAAGCCGTCGGTCTCGACATCGACGACGTCGACACCGAAGCCCGTTCGGTGCTGCTGCGCGGCAAGGGTGGCAAGCAGCGGCTGGTGCCGATCGGCCGGCCCGCCGTCGAGGCGCTCAACGCCTACCTGGTGCGCGCCCGCCCGGATCTGGCGCGGCGCGGTCGGGGGACGCCGGCCATCTTCCTCAACGCGCGTGGCGGTCGGCTGTCCCGGCAAAGCGCGTGGCAGGTCCTTCAGGATGCGGCCGAGCGCTCCGGCGTCACCGCGGGTGTGTCGCCGCACGTACTGCGGCACTCGTTCGCCACGCATCTGCTCGACGGCGGCGCTGACGTGCGGGTGGTGCAGGAGTTACTGGGCCACGCGTCGGTGACGACGACGCAGATCTACACCCTGGTGACGGTGCACGCGCTGCGTGAAGTGTGGGCCGGCGCGCACCCGCGCGCACGCTAAGCGCTCAGCCCAGGTACTCCGATTCCAGCACCAGATCGGTGAGCAATCGCTGGTATTCCGCGTGCGTGGGGTGTTCGGTGGTGCGCCACAACCTGTCCTGTTGCTGCCGCATGTATTCGCGGTACTTCGGCGCGCCAGGCACTTTGACGTTGTCGGCGACGACGATCGAACCGCGGTGCAGCCAGCCACGGTCCACGATGCTCTGTAGATCGGTCAGATAGGCATTTTTGTCGTGGTCGATGAACACGAAGTCCACCGAACCGGGGCCGACACCGTGCCGGCCGGCCAGGGCATCGAGGGTGCGTCCGCCGTCGCCGATGGTGCCTACCACGCAGGTGATGCGGTCACCGACCCCGGCGTGCGCCCAGATCCGGCGGGCGTTAGTGGCGTTGGCTTCAGCGAGTTCGACGGACAGCACTTTCGCGGCGGGCGCGGCCCGAGCGATGCGCAGCGCGCTGTAACCACAGTAGGTGCCCAGCTCCAGGGCAAGCTCGGGGTCGGCCCGGCGAACGGCGGCGTCGAGCAGCGCTCCTTTCTCGTCGCCCACGTTGATCAGCAGAGACTTCTGGTAGGCGAACCGGTCGATGGCGGCCAGCACGTCGTCGGCGTCGCCGGCGGTGGCGTTGTTCAGCACATAGTCGACCGCCGCGGCTTCCCGTCCGTCGCCGATCTGACCCGTCGTCGTGATGTTGCGGGAGCCGGTTACCAACCGCCAGAACGACCACCGCAGGAACGGAATGCGTTGCTTGAGACTCATGGGGCAAACGATAGCGGGGTGACAGATGTTGGCCGGTCGGCTTGCTGCGCGTTGCCCGACGCGAGTGACCTCAACGGTTAGACTTTCCTGCGATGTCCGCCAGTAACCGGATGCTTGCACATTCGACAACGAGCCGCCCGTGACGAGCGGCGAGGCGGACTCGGTTGTCGAGGTCGGCCTGACCGGACGGCCGTGGCGGGTGATCCCGGACCCTGAGCCCCGGACGTCGCACGGCCCGGCCAAGGTCGTCGCTATGTGCAATCAGAAGGGTGGCGTCGGCAAGACCACCTCGACGATCAACCTCGGTGCCGCCCTGGCCGAGCACGGCAGGCGGGTGCTGTTGGTCGACATGGACCCGCAGGGCGCGCTGTCGGCGGGTCTGGGCGTGCCGCACTACGACCTGAACCGCACGGTGCACAACCTGCTGATGGAGTCGCGGGTGTCGGTCGACGACGTGCTGCTGCCGACCCGCGTCAAGGACATGGATCTGGTCCCCAGCAATATCGACCTGTCCGCCGCCGAGATCCAGTTGGTCAACGAAGTGGGCCGTGAGCAGACCCTGGCCCGAGCGCTGCGCCCGGTGCTCGACCGCTACGACTATGTGCTGGTCGATTGCCAGCCGTCGCTGGGGTTGCTCACCGTCAACGGCTTGGCGTGCGCGGACGGCGTCATCATTCCCACCGAGTGCGAGTACTTCGCGCTGCGCGGCCTGGCCCTGCTCACCGACACCGTCGACAAGGTGCGGGACCGGCTCAACCCGAAACTGGACATCAGCGGCATTTTGATCACCCGCTACGATCCGCGCACCATCAACTCGCGCGAGGTGATGGCCCGGGTCGTGGACCGGTTCGGTGACCTGGTCTTTGACACCGTGATCAGCCGCACGGTGCGATTCCCCGAGACCAGCGTGGTCGGTGAACCGATCACGACGTGGGCACCGAAGTCTGCGGGGGCGAACGCCTACCGTTCGCTGGCCCGCGAGGTCATCGACCGCTTCGGTGCGTGAACTCAAGCACGTGATCTCGGAAGCACCCGCGCAGAACGGCTTTCAGGTCCGGCTGACCAATTTCGAGGGCCCATTCGACCTGCTGCTGCAGCTGATCTTTGCCCACCGGCTCGATGTCACCGAGGTTGCGCTGCACAAGGTCACCGACGAGTTCATCGCTTACACCCGCACGATCGGATCCGAGCTCGGACTCGAGGAGACCACGACGTTTTTGGTGGTTGCCGCGACGTTGCTGGACCTCAAAGCCGCGCGGCTGCTGCCGGCCGGGCAGGTGGAGGACGACACCGATCTGGCCTTGCTGGAAGTGCGCGACCTGTTGTTCGCCCGGCTGCTGCAGTACCGGGCGTTCAAACACGTGGCGGAGATGTTCGCCGAGTTGGAGGCCGCTGCGCTGCGCAGCTATCCGCGGGCCGTGGCGCTGGAAGATTGCTTTGCCGGGCTGCTGCCCGAGGTGATGCTCGGCGTCGACGTCGACCGGTTTGCGGAGATCGCCGCCACTGCTTTGACACCGCGGCCGACCCCGACGGTGCGGCTCGAGCACCTGCGCGAACTGGTCGTATCGGTACCCGAACAGGCCGCTGCACTGTTGTCGTTGCTGGAAGCGCGCGGCCCCGGCGAGTGGGCGTCGTTTTCCGAGCTGGTCGCCGACTGCGGGGCGCCGATCGAGATCGTCGGACGCTTCTTGGCGCTGCTCGAACTGTATCGAGGTCGCGCGGTAGCATTCGAGCAGGCAGAACCGCTTGGTGTGCTGCAAATCTCCTGGACGGGGCAACGGCCGGCCGGTGAAGATCGCGGCGCGCCGGCGCAAGTTCAAGACGAACCATGACAGACGACATCTCCGATCTGGACCTCGGTCTGGACATTCCCCACGACCCGGCCGAACTCGACGACGCCGAATTGGGCCGGGTACTCGAAGCGCTGTTGCTGGTAGTCGACACGCCGGTCTCCGAAGCGGCATTGGCGGCGGCCACCGGACAACCGGTGTATCGAGTCGCCGCAAAGCTGCGCGGGCTTGCGGGCGAACTCACCGAACGCGACAGCGGCACCGATCTTCGGGAAGCCGGCGGCGGCTGGCGGCTGTACACCCGGGCCCGGTTCGCGCCTTATATCGAGCGGCTGCTGCTGGACGGCTCGAGGTCGAAACTAACCCGCGCGGCATTGGAGACGCTCGCGGTGGTGGCCTACCGCCAGCCGGTGACCCGCGCGCGGGTCAGCGCCGTACGCGGGGTCAACGTCGACGCCGTCATGCGCACCCTGTTGGCGCGCGGCCTGATCACCGAAGCCGGTGCCGACCCGGATACCGGTGCAACGACTTTTGCGACCACCGAATTGTTCTTGGAGCGGTTAGGGCTGTCCTCGCTGACCGATCTGCCGGACATCGCGCCGCTGCTGCCCGACGTCGACATGATCGACGATCTGAGCGAAACACTGGAAACCGAGCCGCGTTTCGCCAAACTCAGTGGCGCTGCGACAGTAGAGAAGCGTGCCGCGGCAGTCGATGTGGATGAAGACTGATGGCCGAAGCTGACGGTGTGCGGCTTCAAAAAGTGTTGTCGCAGGCGGGAATTGCTTCGCGGCGAGTCGCCGAGAAGCTGATCACCGAAGGACGCGTCGAAGTCGATGGGCAGCTGGTGACGGAGCTGGGCACCCGAGTCGACCCGACTGTGTCGGTGATTCACGTTGACGGCGCCAGAGTCGTCCTCGACGAGTCGATGGTCTACCTGGCGCTGAACAAGCCGCGCGGCATGCACTCGACGATGTCCGACGACCGCGGTCGACCCTGCATCGGCGACATCGTCGAACACCGGGTGCGGGGCAAACACAATCTGTTTCACGTTGGACGGCTCGACGCCGACACCGAGGGATTGATACTGCTGACCAATGACGGCGAATTGGCGCACCGGCTGATGCATCCGTCGTATCAGGTGCCGAAGACTTACCTGGCGACGGTGCCGGGCTCAGTCCCGCGCGGCTTGGGCAAGAAACTGCGGGCAGGGATCGAGTTGGACGACGGGCCCGCCGCTGTCGATGATTTCGCTGTCGTGGATTCGATACCGGGTAAGACGATGGTCCGGGTGACGTTGCACGAGGGCCGTAAGCGCATCGTTCGCCGGCTGTTGGCGGCTGTCGGCTTCCCCGTGCAGGAGTTGGTGCGCACCGAAATCGGTGCCGTGGCGCTGGGCAAACAACGGCCCGGCAGCCTACGTGCGTTGGCCGGCAATGAGATCGGCGCACTGTACAAAGCGGTGGGACTGTGACTGCCGGGGATGGCGTCGTCGTCGCGATCGACGGTCCGGCCGGCACCGGCAAGTCATCGGTGTCGCGGGGACTGGCGCGGACCTTGGGCGCACGCTACCTCGACACCGGCGCCATGTACCGGATGGCGACCTTGGCGGTACTGCGCGCCGGTGTGGATCCCGATGATGACGCAGCAGTGACGAAAATCGTTGCAGCGACGCATCTGTCGGTCGATTACAACCCGGACATCGATCGCTGTTTCCTCAACGGCGAAGACGTGTCGGCGGAAATACGCGGTGACAAAGTCACCCGGGCAGTTTCGGCCGTATCGTCGGTGGCCGCGGTGCGTGAGCGGTTGGTTGGGTTTCAGCGGGAGATGGCGCACGGTCGCGGCGGCATCGTGGTGGAGGGCCGCGATATCGGCACAGTTGTGTTGCCTGACGCCGACGTCAAGATTTTTCTGACCGCCTCGGCCGAGACGCGGGCACGGCGCCGCAATGATCAGAACGTCGCGGCGGGGCTGAGCGACGATTATGCCGCTGTGCTGGCCGACGTACGTCGGCGCGACCACCTGGATTCCACGCGCACGGTGTCGCCGCTGCGGGCGGCTGAAGACGCCGCCGTCGTCGACACCAGCGAGATGACCGAGCCCGAAGTGGTCACCCACCTGCTGGAATTGGTCGAACAGCGGAGTAAGGCGATCCGGTGAGCCAAGACGGTACCTGGAGCGACGAAACCGACTGGGATGAAGGTGGTTTCGTCGCCAAAGACGACGAGGACTTCGCCGGGCCTCCGCCGGTGGTGGCAGTGGTGGGTCGCCCGAACGTCGGTAAGTCCACCTTGGTCAACCGGATTCTGGGTCGGCGAGAAGCCGTGGTGCAGGACGTCCCCGGCGTGACCCGCGACCGGGTGTCGTATGACGCGTTGTGGACCGGGCACCGATTCGTGGTGCAGGACACCGGGGGATGGGAACCCGACGCGAAGGGCTTGCAGCAGTTGGTTGCCGAGCAGGCGGCGGTGGCGATGCGCACCGCCGACGCGGTGATATTGGTCGTCGACGCCGTCGTCGGCGCCACCTCCGGTGATGAGGCCGCAGCTCGCATTCTGCGCCGCTCCGGCAAGCCGGTGTTTCTCGCCGCTAACAAAGTCGACGGCGAGCGTGGCGAGGCCGACGCTGCGGCGCTGTGGTCGTTGGGACTCGGGCAGCCGCACGCGGTCAGCGCGATGCACGGACGTGGCGTGGCCGACCTGCTCGACGAAGTGGTGGCCGTGCTGCCGGCGGTGGCCGAGTCGGCTGCAACAAGCGGCGGGCCTCGGCGGGTGGCGTTGGTTGGCAAGCCGAACGTTGGCAAGAGTTCGTTGCTGAACCGGCTGGCGGGTGATGAGCGGTCGGTGGTGCACGACGTCGCCGGCACCACCGTCGACCCAGTGGACTCGCTGATCGAACTGGACAGCAAAGTCTGGCGTTTCGTCGACACGGCGGGGTTGCGTCGCAAGGTCGGGCAGGCCAGCGGGCACGAGTTCTATGCCTCGGTGCGCACGCACGGTGCGATCGACGCCGCCGAAGTGGTGATCGTTTTGATCGACGCGTCGACGCCGCTGACTGAGCAAGACCAACGAGTGTTGTCGATGGTGATCGACGCCGGGCGGGCGCTGGTGCTGGCGTTCAACAAGTGGGATGCCGTCGACGAAGACCGGCGCCACCTGCTGGAGCGGGAGATCGACCGCGAGCTGGCGCAGGTGCGGTGGGCGCAGCGGGTCAACATCTCCGCCAAAACCGGGCGTGCGGTGCAGAAGCTGGTGCCGGCCCTGGAAGACGCGCTGGCGTCGTGGGACACCCGGATCGGCACCGGGCAGTTGAACAGCTGGATCAAAGAAGTGGTGGCCGCGACGCCACCGCCGGTGCGCGGCGGTAAACAACCGCGGATCCTGTTCGCCACCCAGGCAACTGCGCGCCCGCCGACGTTCGTGTTGTTCACCACCGGCTTTTTGGAGGCCGGCTATCGACGTTTCCTGGAGCGACGGCTGCGCGAAACGTTCGGCTTCGAGGGCAGCCCGGTTCGCATCAATGTGCGGATGCGCGAGAAGCGCCGGTTGAAGCGCTGACTTCTGCCCGGCTGCAGAGAGGCGTTTTCGGCTTACCGCTAGAGTTCTGCGGTGCCCCTCTCGCACGCGGCCCTGATAGTGCTTGCCGCCTTTGCGGCGGGCGCCATCAATTCGATCGTCGGGTCAGGCACCCTCATCACCTTTCCGACTCTGGTGACGTTGGGCTTCCCGCCGGTGACCTCGACCATGTCCAACGCGGTCGGCCTTGTGGCGGGCGGGTTGTCGGGCTCTTGGGTTTACCGGCGGGAGTTGCGCGGCCAGGGGAATCGGTTGCGCTGGCAGATTCCAGCGTCGTTGGTGGGCGCCGGTTTAGGCTCCTGGCTGCTGTTGCATCTGCCGGAGAAGGTGTTCATCCGGGTGGTTCCCGTGTTGCTGGTCGCCGCGCTGATTCTAGTGGTCGTCGGGCCGTGGATTCAGAACTGGGCACGACGACGAGCCGAAGCGGCAGGCCGCTCGCCGGACGACGTGTCGATTGGCCGGATGGTCGCATTGGTGCTCAGTACGTTCGCGATCGGCATCTACGGCGGCTATTTCACTGCGGCGCAGGGCATCCTGCTGGTTGGCGCGATGGGGGCGTTGCTGCCGGAATCGGTGCAGCGGATGAATGCAGCCAAGAACCTACTGGCGTTGGTGGTGAATCTGGTTGCGGCCGCTGCCTACACGCTGGTTGCGTTCCACCGGATCAATTGGCCGGTAGCCGGCCTCATCGCTCTGGGGTCGCTTTTCGGAGGCTGGCTCGGTGCCCACTACGGCCGCCGGCTTTCACCGAACGCGTTGCGCGGCATCATCGTTGTCGTCGGCCTCATCGGGTTGTACCGTCTCTTGGCTGTTTAGGTGTCTGGTCACACGACGAAGGCACCTCGTCATCAGGGAAGAATCGCTCAGGGTGGTGATAGGTATTGACGCCGCCGCGCAGTTGCGGCAGGTGCGGCGGCGGGAGCCACTCGGTGGTGCCGTCGGCCAGTTTCCGAGTTCTCCAGCCGCTGTCCAGCAGTCTGTGGTGGACACGGCAGACGAAGGTCAGCAGATCGGCGTTGGTGTGGCCGCCGTGCGCCCAATCCTCGGTGTGGTGGACTTCGGCGAGGTAGCCGGGAGCGTCACAGCCCGGGAAAGTGCAGCCGCGGTCCTTCGCGTGCAGTACGAGACGTTGGTCTCGTGTGGCCAGGCGCCGCGCGCGGGCGAGATAGAGCGGTCGCGCGTGATGGTCATCGAAGACAGCCAGATAATTATTGGCATCGGCGGCCAGCCGGATCAGGTCGCGGATGGGAAGCAGGGTGCCGCCGGCAGTGACCGCCTGGCCCGCCGCGTTGCGCAGTTCCTTGAGCGTGGTGGACACGATCACTGTGACGGGCAGACCGTTGTGCGTGCCGAGTGCATCGTCACCGAGCTGACGGCGCACCAAGGCGTGGACCGCGTCGTGTCGGCGTTGGGCGGGGCTGCGCAGATCTTTCTCGTCGCTGGGCTGATAACCGGGCTTCGGGTCGTCGGGATCGCATCCGGGAGCGGCGAATCGCGCCAGCCAGGCATCCAGATGTGCCCGCAACTCCGGTGTCGCGGTGAGCTTGCCGATGCTCATGCCGTCGGGCCGCTGCGGTGACCACGTGAAGCCCCGCTGGCGAGCACGATCCTCATCGGAGAAACTGCCGTCGGGATTGATCAGCACCGCACAGCGCGCTGCCACCTTTTCGAGCTGGTCGGGGCGCAGGGAGGTTGCCTGCTCGGCGAGAAATTTCTCGGCTTGGTCAACGGTGTCCGATGCGATGTGGTCAGGCAGGTCGCGCACGAAGGTGTCGATGACTTTGACGTGCCGCTCATCGAGCTGTCCGGATCGCCAGACCTCCGCGGTGGCGGGTAGCTGCGGTGGTAGTGGCTGGCCCGTGAGAGTGGTGCGCGGCGCCAATTGCTGCGCTGTCCGCAACCGAGTGCGGGCGTCGGCGCAGCTGATGCGCAACCAGTCGGCGACCACCTTATGGGCCGGGCCGCCGATGTCAGCGGGCACTTCCTCGGCCAGTCCGGCAATCAGGTCGTAGCTGATCGCTACCTGCTTGCGGCGCGCTGTCTCCAGCCGTTCCAGCACCCGCAGCCGCGTCACCGGTGCACATGCGCCGAGGTTGCTTCTTTCCAGTGTCGCGGTGGCAGCATCGAGAGCGTCGAGGGCCGCAATGACCTCTGACGACTCCGACGCGTTAACCGAACACATGTTCGAATTGTATCCAGCCGCGCCGACACGGGAATTCGGTTATTCACAGGGTGATTGACGCGGCGGGGTGGGGCGAGACCGACGGCCTCCGGTAGGCTTTCGACCTGCCGCCGGAGAAGTCAGCTGGCGACCGGGCTGTGGCGCAGTTTGGTAGCGCACTTGACTGGGGGTCAAGTGGTCGCAGGTTCAAATCCTGTCAGCCC
>CAWFTT010000005.1:0-5924 GCA_963818785.1 uncultured Actinomycetota bacterium
CGGTGAAGGTGTCCAGCAGAGCGGTCATCGGTTCGGGTCTTCCTGTACTCGGGCGGGTGCTATGGGTGAACCTAAGGCCGGCCGTTTCGGCCGGCACGCGTAGCGCACTACCTGTCTTGTCGCGGTGGGCGCCGAATTGGCTCTGCGTGGAAGATGACAGCCCGGGTAGCGAGACGGCGAAGTTGCGGGTTTGGTTGTCGCCTTGATTGTCAAGGTCCGACGGCAGCGGGTATCGCGAACCAATTATGCTGTGCTGCGGCCAGTTTGGGCTTGGGTACCGTGCCGGTGATGACGGCAAGGGTGGCGAACCTAGTTGGTTGGTGGTGGTTGGGGCTGGAAGGGTTCGTACCACCACCAGTCGGCGCGCTCGGCGGTGGGCCCGGCCCATGGTGAGACAGCGGGCGGGCGAAGGGTGGGCGGACGCGCCAGCGATGCGGCGTTGAGCCGTCGACCGCTGCTGTCGGTGACGATGAGATCGTCGGGGTGTCCGGCGATGGTGATGACGCCGCGGTGGTGCAACCGGTGGTGGTACGGGCAGATCAGCACCAGGTTGGACAACTCGGTCACACCGCCGTCTTCCCAGTGCCGGATGTGGTGGGCGTGCAGACCGCGGGTGGCTCCGCAGCCGGGCACCGCGCACGTGGGGTGGCGGTGCTCGAGTGCGCGGCGAAGCCGCCGGTTGATCACCCGGGTGGTTCGCCCGGCGCCGATGACTTGGCCGTCACGTTCAAACCAGACTTCGCATCTGGCATCACAGGTCAGGTAGCGGCGTGCCGCGTCGTCCAGCAGCGGACCCAGATGCAGCGCCGCGGCGCGCTGGGCCACGTCGACGTGCACCACCACCGTGGTGTGCTGCCCGTGGGGCCGGCGGGCCGCCTCGGCGTCCCAGCCCGCCGCTACCAAGCGCAGAAACGCCTCAACGGTGCCCGGCACCGGCGGACAACTCGCTGACCTGCGGTCACCAGTGCCGTGATCGCGCTTCCACTCGGCGAATAGCGCATCACGATGACAGGCCAGTGCGGCGTCGAACTTCGCCGCGTCGTCGTGGGGCAGGGTGATCCGCCAACAACTGGACTCCTCGTCGGAGGTCTTGGTGATCGAGGCCCGCGGCTGCGGCCGCGGTGCATCGGGGTCGGGTCGCGGTTCCAACTTCACCGCGGTGCGCAACTGGTGGACCGTGGCGAACTGCGCCAGCTGCGCGTAATGCTCATCAGAACCCGCACCCGCCCGCGCGGCGATCACCCCGACCTGATCCAGCGACACTCGACCCTGCCGCAGGCTCGCCGCGCAGCGCGGAAACTCCTCCAGCCGGCGCGCCACGGTGGCGATCGTGTGCGCATTTCCCGATGAGGCGCCCAGCTTCCACGCCACCAACGCCGCCACCGACCGCGCACCGGTAGCACCCCACAACTCGTCGCGATCCAACTCGGCAACGATCTGCACAATGCGCCCATCAATCGCATTGCGCTGACCGGCCAACTCCGCCAACTCCTCGAACAACACCTCAACCCGCTCGGCAGGGCTCACCACCGCAGCAGGCGACGCGGTCAACGACATAACCTCATCATCACAGCCGGGTCCGACAAGTTCCGGCTGCCAAATCTGCGCCGGCGGGGGGCCGTCGTCACCTGCTCACCGAACAGCCCAGATCGCAGCGTGACAGGCGTCGTCCGTGCTCGTCGTACCGTGGTCAGGTGAGCAGGACCCGCACTGACGACACCTGCCCCGGCGCCTTGCAGGTGCACCGGGCTGCCGATGGTGCGCTGGTGCGGGTGCGGCTGCCCGGCGGAATGCTCAGCGCCGCCCAGTTGGCGGCGCTGGCGCGCACCTCGGTGGAGTTCGGTTCGGGAACGCTCGAGTTGACCGCCCGCGGCAACGTGCAGATCCGCGGCATCACCGACGCAGCGTCGGTCGCCGATGTGATCACCGCGGCCGGCCTGTTGCCGTCGGCCAGCCACGAGCGAGTCCGCAACATCGTGGCGTCGCCGTTGACCGGACGCGTCGGCGGGCGGCCCGACGTGCGCGGTTTAGTGACCGGGCTGGACGCCGCGATCCAAGCCGAGCCGCTGCTGGCGCAGCTTCCGGGCCGATTCTGGTTCAGCATCGACGACGGCCGTGGCGACGTGTCCGGGCTGGCTGCCGACGTCGGCGCGCATGCGGTCGACGGCGGGGCGGCGCTGCTGTTGGCTGGGCGGGACACCGGTATACGGCTCGCGGGCGCTGACGTGGTGTCGGCCCTGGTGACGATCGGCAAGCGATTCGTCGCGGTGCGCGATGGGGCGTGGCGGGTCGCCGAATTGCCCGACCTCGACGTGGTGTTGCCCGGCGCGCTCGCCGGATCCGAGTTCGAGCCGGTCCTGCGTCCGCCGGTGGGCTGGATCGTGCAGGACGACGGCCGGATCGCTTTGGGCGCGGGTGTGCCGTTGGGTTCGCTGCCCGCCCGGGTGGCCGAATTCCTCGCCGCGATCGAGGCGCCGCTGGTGATCACGCCGTGGCGTTCGGTGCTGGTCTGCGATCTAGACGAAGGTGTCGCCGACGTCGCGCTGCGCGTGCTTGCGCCGATGGGATTGGTGTTCGACGACGCCTCGCCGTGGCTGTCGGTGAGCGCCTGCGTGGGCAGTCCGGGTTGCGAGCACTCGGCCGCCGACGTGCGCGCCGACGCGGCGGCCGCCGCCGAAAGCGCCGAAACCGCCTTCCAGCACCGCCACTTCGTCGGTTGCGAGCGGGCCTGCGGGGCTCCGCCGGGCGGTGCGGTGCTGGTGGCCACCGCCGACGGGTACCTGCCGCGCTTCGAGGCGGTGCCGGGAAACGCCTAAGGTGAGCAGGTGCTGGACTACGTTCGCGACGCCGCCGAGATCTACCGGCAGTCGTTCGCAGCGATCCGCGCCGAAGCTGACTTGAGCCGTTTTCCGACCGACGTCGAACGCGTCGTGGTCCGGCTTATCCACACCTGCGGGCAGGTCGATGTCGCTGACCACGTCGCCTACACCGACGACGCCGTCACCCGTGCGGCGGCGGCACTGGCCGACGGTGCTCCGGTGCTCTGCGATTCCTCGATGGTGGCGGCCGGCATCACCACCGCACGGTTACCGGCCGCCAACCAGGTGGTGTCGCTGGTCACCGACCCGCGCGCCGCCGCACTGGCCTCGCGCACGCACACCACCCGTTCGGCGGCCGGGGTGGAGTTGTGGGCCGACCGGCTGGCCGGGTCGGTCGTGGCGATCGGCAACGCGCCCACCGCGCTGTTCCGGCTGCTCGAACTCGTCGACGACGGCGCGGTGTCGCCGGCCGCGGTGCTGGGCGGACCGGTCGGCTTCGTCGGGTCCGCGCAGTCCAAACAGGAGCTGATCGACCGGCCGCGCGGCATGTCGTATCTGGTGGTGCGGGGCCGCCGCGGCGGCAGCGCGATGGCAGCCGCGGCCGTCAATGCCATTGCGGCCGTCGCGTCGAGCCGCGAATGACGCACCGCGGCACTCTATTCGGCGTCGGCCTGGGGCCAGGGGACCCGGAGTTGGTCACCGTCAAAGCCGCCCGGGTGATCGGCGCCGCCGACGTCGTCGCCTATCACAGCGCCCGGCACGGCCGCAGCATCGCCCGCGGCATCGCCGAGCCGTACCTGCGGCCAGGACAGGTCGAGGAGCACCTGGTCTATCCGGTCACCACTGAGCAGACCGAGCATCCCGGCGGCTACACCGGGGCGCTGGAGGACTTCTACGCCGATGCCACCGAACGGATCGCGGCCCACCTGGCTGCCGGCCGCGATGTGGCGCTGTTGGCTGAAGGCGATCCGCTGTTCTACAGCAGTTACATGCATCTGCACACCCGGTTGACGGAGCGGTTCGACGCTGTGATCGTGCCGGGAGTGACGTCGGTGAGCGCCGCGTCGGCCGCGACCGCTACCCCGTTGGTGGCCGGCGACGAGGTCCTCACGGTGCTGCCCGGAACGTTGCCGGTCACCGAGCTGGCCCGCCGGCTGGCCGACACCGACGCCGCGGTCGTGATGAAGCTCGGCCGGTCCTATCCGGCGGTGCGGGAAGCGCTTTCGCTGGCCGGCCGGCTGCACGACGCCTTCTACGTGGAGCGGGCCAGCACCCCGGGTCAACGGGTCCTGCCCGCAGGTGACGTCGACGAGAACAGCGTGCCGTACTTCTCGCTGACGGTGCTTCCCGGTGGCCGGCGCAGCTCATCGCGGCCCGGCACCGTCGCGGTGGTGGGGCTGGGTCCGGGGCACATCGACTGGATGACGCCGGAGAGCCGACGGGAGTTGGCCGCCGCCACCGATCTCATCGGCTACGGCCCGTACCTGGACCGCGTGCTGGGGCGTGACGGCCAGCAACGCCACCCCAGCGACAACACCGATGAGCCGGCCCGGGCCCGGTTGGCCTGCTGGCTGGCCGAGCAGGGCCGCGCCGTGGCGGTGGTGTCCTCCGGTGACCCCGGGGTGTTCGCGATGGCCACCGCGGTGCTCGAGGAGGCCAAGCAGTGGCCGGGCGTCGAAGTGCGGATCATCCCGGCGATGACGGCCGCACAGGCCGTCGCCAGCCGCGTCGGCGCCCCACTCGGCCATGACTACGCGGTGATCTCGTTGTCCGACCGGCTCAAGCCGTGGGAGGTGATCAGCGCCCGGCTCAACGCCGCCGCGGCCGCCGACCTGGTGCTGGCTATCTACAACCCCGCCTCCACCACCCGCACCTGGCAGGTCGCCGAAATGCGCGATCTGCTTCTCGCACACCGCGATCCAGGTACCCCGGTCGTGATCGGCCGCGACGTGTCCGGGCCGGGTGAACGCGTCACCGTCGTGCGGTTGGCCGACCTCGACCCGGCCGAGGTCGACATGCGCTGCCTGCTCATCGTTGGATCGTCGCAAACCCAATGGCACACAGACGATTTCGGCGACCGGGTGTTCACGCCGCGGCGCTATCCGTCTTAGGGTGCAGGAAGGGTCAAAGCGCCATCGCGACGAAATCGAGACGCCACAACGACTGAAACAGTCGGCGACCGAACCCTTCAAGCTCTCCGGCGTCGCCGGCGGACCCGCTTGCCCGCGCCACCTGCTGAACGATCTCGCCGAGAGTGCGCCGGCCGTCCAAAAGTTGCACAAAGCGCAACTGGGCCGGGTTCAGCGTCCAACGCCTGCCGGGCCAGAAGATGTCGCCACCATCGACGCCGCAGCGGGTCCGCAGCACCGGAACGTAATCAAGGGCCTGGACCGCCGCGAAGTCGATGGTGTACTGCTCCTCAGGTCGATCCGAACGACATGCCATGAACAGATGGGCCGCATTCATTGGCTGGACTCGCTCCATCACTGACCAGATTTTCTGTTCCGGCAAAGCGGTAACGGTCGGATAGAACCCAGTGTCCGGCATATTGAAGTCGTGCGGATAGTACGGCGTTTTGTGGAACCAACCCTGAAACGTCAGTCCCGCAGATTGAACGAGCTCGACGCACTCATCGACGGTGTAACTACGCTGCCGGCCGTGCAGAAACGTATCGACCACGGCGCCGTCGGATATCAAATCGCGAGCAGTTTTCAGATAGGTGAGGACGGGGTGATCGGGCGGCAGCAACGGTATGGTGTCTTTGACCAACTGGACCGATGCTTGATCCTGACCGAGCCCCATGTCGCGAAAAGCCGATTCCAGCAGTTCGACTCCGATGCGGCCGTATTTTGCATACAACATCAGCGCCATGACACCGTCCCGGCGCAGACAGCCGGCAAGTGCTGCCAGGCCTACCGGCGGATCGGCCATGTGGTGCAGTACGCCGGTGCACACCACCAGGTCGAAGTCGACACCGAGGGTCGCTACATCTTCGATCGGCAGCAGATGCAGCTCCAAATTCGTCAGCCCGTGCTTGTCCTTCAAATGCTGCTGATTGTTCAACGAGTGCTGACTGACGTCGACTGCAACGACTTTCGCGTGCGG
>CAWFTT010000006.1:0-190421 GCA_963818785.1 uncultured Actinomycetota bacterium
CCATGCAGGCCTTCCGTACTTTTCAGGAGAAGCCGAGGTTGGTCGATTGTGCGCTATGGGACGCGCTTTACTCAAGGCGTCACCGGGCGAGCAGGCCATCCAGATAGGTCACATTGGCGAAGACACCGGCAACCTGGTCGTCGGGATAGTCGAAGCCGTTGGCCGCGTGCAGCTGCCCGACGGTGCGGTGAGAAATCTGCCAGCCATGGCCGGTCAGATACTCGATGACGTGGGTGCGTCCGCCCTGCGCGACGAGCTGGGCGAAGTCGAAATCGAATCCGAGCCGGCTCATCTGCTGGTGAAACGTCCGCCAGTAGTCGTGGGCGAACACGCTGCTGTCAGGCATGAACTCGGCGGCGAGCCGACTCCCGGTGGCACTGAACGAGGTGATGCGGTCGAACAGCGCTTCCTGGGCGTCGGCCGGCAGATAGATCAGTAAGCCCTCGGCACTCCAGGCCGCGGCCGCGTCGGGGTCGAATCCGGCTGCCCAAAGCGCGGCCGGCCAATCGTCGCGCAAGTCGACACCGATGGGCCGTCGCTCTACCGTCGGCTCGGCGCCGAGATCGCTGAGCGTCGAGGTCTTGAATTCGACGACCGGAGGTAAGTCGAGTTCGTAGACGACGGTGCCGGCCGGCCATGGCAAGCGGTAGGCCCGGGCATCCAGTCCGGCGGCGAGGATGACCGCTTGGCGAACGCCGTTGGCTGTCGCATCGAGGAAGAATCGGTCGTAGAACCGGGTTCGTACCGCTACCTGCTGCATCATCCGCGGGGACTTGAAATTCGGTATCTGTCCGTCCAGCAGCCGGGTGAAAAAATCTATGCCGACCGCACGCACCAGCGGTTCTGCGAATGGGTCGTCGATCAGTGGATCGGGGTCGTTGGCGGTCAGCGCCCGCTGGGCGGCAGACATGGTGGCCATCGCCCCAACGCTTTTCGTCAGATCCCAGCTATCGCTGTCAGTACGCGCCATGCCGCTCCCATTTCGACGTTCTGGAGGTAACAGACTCCAGTGGTCTGTTGAGCGTTACGAGAAGAGATCGACTATTCGCAGAGCTTGTTCATGTCGGTGATCTCGGTGTCGAGATTGTGGCGCAACGGATCAAGTGTGGAGTTGAGTCCGGCGAGGTAGCCGACGCCCAACTCTTGGATCGTGTTGGCCATCGCACCGACGGTTTTGGCGAGATCGCCAGACGCGGCAGGTTCCGCGGTGAGGCGGTTCTGCAGGAACGCGCCGCCCCCTACCAGTGCCAGGCGAGCGTTGGCCGCCACCGCCAGTTGACCGGCGGGGTCGTTGGGATTCGGGTTGGCGAGATGGGTATTGGTGACCACACCTTGGCGCACGGTGACGTACGCGGCGCACAGGTGGGTTTTGGCGTCGGCGGTCTGCTGGCTGCTGAAGGAAGGCGAACTGGCGTGCATTGGGCGGAAAAACGCCGCGATGGCAATCGCGACCGCGATTGCGGCAAGCGCCAGGGGCACCCACGTTGGCCAGCGCGACTTCCACCCGCCAGAAGAAGAAGGAGCAGTGGGCCTGCGGCTCGCCCGCTGGCTTACCTTCGGGCGCTCCGTCACGGTGTCCGTAGGGGTTTCTTCGGCGGCCGACTCATCAATCGGGGAACTATGAGACACGCGGCGATGATATAGGTCGTCGGATTTGGAGGGGCGTTATTGGTTACCGGTTAGGGCTTTTGTGAGACCGGGGGGGAGGGATGCAGGAGGAGTGCCACGGCTACGCATCGATGGGTACGCCGCGTTGCCGGGCTGCAGTGGCGAGGGCGTCGTCGAAGGTTGCCAAGCTCGCTTTGTGGTGAATAGCGATGTCGAGGACGCAGCAGTCAGGGAGTTTGAGCCTGGTGGTGGCGCGCAGTTCGGCGAGACGCAGCGGTTCGCCGTCGTCATGTGGGGCGACGACGATCCCGGCGGCTTGTAGATCGTCGAGCATGGCCGCGCCCTGCCCGATACGGACGCCTCCGACGAGGACCTCGGCCATGGTGACGGTGTGGACGAGCATCTGGCCGTGTTTGCCGCCGAGCAGGATCGCGATCGCGGTCCGGTGGTGCGGGTCGGTGGGATTCAGGTGCGCTATCAGGACGTTCGCGTCCAGCGCGATCACGTGGGCCAGTCCGCCCGCAGTTCAGCGAGATAGTCGGGTCCGAAAGCCCCGGCGTAGCGGCCGCTGCTGGCTTCTACAGCCGCGCGGTGAGAGTCGTCCATGGTGTGTTGCTCGTGCTCAAGGGCGCCGCCGCCGATATCAACCAGGCGCAGCAGCAGCTTGGAGCGCGACTCTCCGGGCCATCGCTGAGCGGCGATGTCGAGCGCGCGTGCTACCTGCGGGGTCTCGGTCACTTGGTAACGCGGGCGAGTGGTGGGCACCGAGAAAGTGTACCACCTATCTCCATGGTGATACACGCTCTCGGTTGACTTCCTGGTGATTGGTGTCCCCCAGGCGCAACACCGCCGTTTGCCCAAGGTTCACGAGACCTCACACGACTTGCCGGGCTTCGGGACATTGTGCGGATCTCGCCCGAAGGCGTCGTTGAGGAAATGGTTGAACAAGTCTGGCGGCAGCAAGCTCGCGCACGGCTCGGCTTTTACTGTCCTGCGCAGGTAACAGGGGAGGGCCGTCGAGGTGATTGACGACAGGACCGCGCGCAGAGCGCTACGCCTCAGAACACGACGGAAAAATTTGGATGGCTGTTAGCGGGCAACTGATTTCGTCGAGCAAGTGCGGGTGAGATCTTCAGATAGCGTGCCTTAACCGGAGTGGCCGGGCTGCCCAGGCTGGCCCGGCTGGCCTGGGGTTCCGCCGGGTCCGGGTGCGCCGCCGGCACCGCCTTGGCCGGGCTGACCGCTAAGGCCCGGGGCTCCGCCTGTCCCGCCGTCGCCGCCCCTGCCGCCAGCGCCACCTGCCCCGCCGTTACCGCCGACCCCACCCTTGCCGCCAGCCCCGCCAGAACCGCCAGCGCCGCCGGACCCGCCGTTGCCGCCCCCGCTGCTAGGGACCTTGCCGGCCACCCTCTTCGCATTGGTGCTGAAGGCGGTACCGCCAGGCACGGGATCGACGAGGACCCAGCCGCTGGCCCTGCTAATGACCGGATGGATGAGGCGGGCGTTCTCGACGGGCACGCGGGCCAGCTGGGTTATTGCCGTAGCCAGCAACGCACCGGTAGCCACAGCCAGACCGACCCCATGTTGACGATGTGCCTTTGCCTTGCCCGTCCGACGGTTCAATGTTGTGAACCCTTCTCTAGAGCCATCGCAAGGAAGTCGAGGCGCCACAGCGCCTGAAACAGCTTGCGGGCAAACTTTTCAACATCAGCCAAGCTGCCCCGCGACGGGGCTCCGCTTTGCGCCACCAATGTGGCAATGTCTCGAATCGTGCGATGGCCATCGACATGCTGCACGAAGGGCAACTGGGCTGAGTTGAGACGTGTCCGCCAGTCCGGCCGGAATATCTCTTCGCCGGTCAGGCCGCACCGCATGCGCATCAGCGGGACATAATCCAGGCAGTCTTGGGTTGAGAAGTCAACCGCATAAGTCTCTTTCGGCTGCTCCGGCCGGCGTGCCATGAAGAAGTGGCAGGCGTTCATCGTGTGAAGACTTTCCATCACCGACCACAGCGTCGGTTCCGGCAATGCGTTTATCGCCGGATAAAGCTGGTTGGGCGCGGTAAACAGGTCGTGCGGATAATAAGGCGCCTTGAAGAACCACCCTTGAAACACAAGACCGGCCGACGTGACGAGGTCGATGCAGTCCTCGACGGTGAAATCGCGCTCGCGGCCGTGCAAGAACGTATCCACTAGCCCGGCATCGGACTGTAGATCGTTCGCAGTGTTCAGGTAGCTTCGTGCCGGGTGACCGGTTGGCAGCAGCGAAAGCGTCTGCCGCACAATCCCGATCGACGACTCGTTTTGATCCAGCCCCAAATTGCGAAATACGGACTGGAGCAGATTGATTCCGATCCGGCCGTACTTCGCATAGAGCATCACACCCATGGCACCGTCGGGTCGCAGACAACTCGCCACGGCGTTCATTCCCGCCTGAGGATCGGCCAGGTGATGCAACACCCCGGTCGACACGATTAGGTCGAAATCAAGTCCCAGCGACGGCAGCTCCTCGATCGGATGCCGATGCAACTCCAAGTTGTACAGCCCGTGCTTGTCTTTGAGGTACTGCTGATGATCTAGCGACGCTTGGCTGATATCGACCGCCACGACTTTGGCATCGGGGTTCATGAACGCGAAAACCGCCGCTTGGTTAGTGCCACAGCCCGCAATCAGAATATCAATATCGGGCTTGTATTCTCGGTCCGGCCACAACACTCGGTGCGCATGGCTGGGGTCGAACCACTCCCAGTTGTTAGCGAGCCACACCTCGAGATCTTGGATCGGGTGGGGATACCTGTACCGCTCGTATTGGCGAGACACCACATCGGCACGCGGATCGTCGGCCACTTCGGCACTGGCTCCTTACAGTCAACCGTCTATGCAATCGCAGTTCACGGTGAGCTTAACCGAGACACATTGCGAGCGTGCGCAGTTGCCTGCTAGGGGCACCGGCCTGTGTGAGATCCGCTAGCCTACAACCGCTTCACAAGGAATTATGCGATGGCCCGACATCGCAACCCTTGGGCAAGGTCGACGAGGCCTCACACGATCTGCAGACCCTCCGGAATATTCTGCGGATCGCGCCAGAAGGCGTCGTTGACAAAACGGCTGAACAGGTCCGGCGGCAGCAAGCTCGCGCGCGGCTCGGCCTTGACTGTGCGGCGCACGGTGTGCAGGCCGGGAGTACCGGCCCGTTCGTCGAAATCTGTGACGTCGTAATCGACCTGGTCGAATTCATGCTCGAAAGCCGGCTCGCCGATAAACGCGTAGATGGCGTGCATGGTCTTGGCCGGGTCGGTGGTCAGGGTTTCGTACTGGACCAAAAGTAGGCGGTCCTTTTGTGCGCCGTAGCACGCCTGCTTGAGTGCATCGTAGGGAGCACCGACCATGCCGTCGGCCCCCGCCACACCGTTGGCGCGGGTATAGACGGTGCCGCCGGCGCTGTAGTTGAAGATCGACGACGGGCTGAAGACGTTGTGCTGGACCAACCGCTCGATGCTGTCGATCACCCATGGCAGGTCGCGCACACAGGCGATCACTTTCGCATCCGGAAACAACTTGGCAATCGCCGGCATCCACGCGCACCAGGCGCGGTTGGTATCGAAGATCACCTCGGCGGGACAGTCGGTGTAGTAGTTGTCGAACAACCCGTGCAGGATGCGCTGGCGCTTGGCGTCGTCGATGAATATCGAATATTCGTTGCGTGCACTCATTTCGCTCAGCAGAGCACCGAACAGGCCCGCCAGCGGGCCGGACATACCGGCCTCGAAACGCGGGTTCTGCCGCAGCAACCCGGCCAGCAGCGTCGACCCGGAACGCGGCAGGCCCGAGATGAAGTGGATGGCTGTCATAGGCGCTCCCGTTCTAGCTCCGTGGCGTTGCGGGAATCGAACCCGGTGATGTCGGCACATATTAACTGGCCGCGCTGCTGGCCGCTGGCAATCGTCACGTGGGTATGGCAAGGCGCTCTCGATAGAAAAGGGAGAGGCCCGCCGAAGCGGGCCTCTCCGTTCCTGCTCGTGTTCGGTTCCGGTTAGGGTGCGCCGGCGCCACCGGCGCCGGGGCCTCCACCCGGGCCGCCAGCGCCGCCGACATTGCCGACGTGCGCCGAGCCAGCCGTGCCGGATGTGCCAGCCGTGCCAGCCGTGCCGGCCGTGCCTGCACCATTGGCGCCGCCGTTACCGCCGGCCGTGCCGGCGCTGCCGTTGCCGCCATTGCCGCCGGTGCCCGTGGCAGCGGTAGCCGATCCGCCAGTACCGCCGTGCCCACCGTTGTTTCCGGGACTGCCCATGCCGCCGGCCCCGCCGTTACCGGTGCCGGTGCCGCCGTTACCGCCGTTGCCGCCGGCACCCGCCGTCCCGGCGTTTCCACCGTTGCCGGCCGTGCCGGTGACCGCGGACCCACCGGTACCGCCGTTGCCGCCGGGAGAGGTGGCATAGGGCGAGGCACCGCCATTGCCGCCAGTACCAGCGGCGCTCGCGCCGTCCGCCGCACCACCGTTGCCACCGTTACCGCCGGCACTTGACGCGGAGCCGTTCCCGCCGAGGCCGCCGGCACCGCCGTTACCGGTCCCGAGCGCGGCGCCACCGTTACCGCCGTTGCCGGCGAAGGGAGCGCTGCCGATACCGGCACTGTTGCCCGGGCCGCCGGCACCGCCGTCACCGCCGGCGAAGTTGGCGCTCGCCGCACCGCCGCTACCACCCTGACCGCCGGCGCCGGATGTGCCGGTGTTCCCGCCGGCGCCACCGGCACCGCCGTTGCCCGACCCGGCAGCAGTGCCGCCGACGCCGCCGCTGCCGCCGGTGCCACCGCCGCCGCCGTATCCGCCGGCGCCACCGTTGCCGGCGGATGTGGTGTTCGTGGCCGCCAAACCGTTACCGCCGAGGCCACCGGCGTGGGCGTTGCCGCCGACACCACCGGCGCCAGCGGCGCCACCGTTACCGGTGGCGCCGAGCGCGTCGCCGCCGTTACCGCCGAGACCACCGTTACCGGCCAGCCCGCCGTAACCGCCGATGCCGCCGGTGCCGCTGGGGCTAGATCCGCCGTTACCCGCCGTTCCGCTGTTGCCGCCGGCACCGCCGCCTCCACCGAGGCCACCGTTGCCGCCCGTCGCGCCACTGTTACCGCCGACGCCGCCGGCCCCACCGGCGCCACCGTCGCCGGTGTTGCTGGCGCCGATCCCGATTTGGCTGGCGTTTCCGCCGGTGCCGGTGCCGGTGGCGTTGCCGCCGTTGGCGCCGTTGCCGCCGTTGCCACCGGCACCGCCGGCGCTGGCGTTGCCACCGTTGCCGGTGAGCGAGCCGTTGCCGCCGTTGCCGCCATGGCCGCCTGCGCCGCCGTTGCCATTCGGAGCTGCGTTCCCGGCGAAGCTGCCGCCGCTGTTGCCGCCGTTGTTGGCGCCGGTGCCAACGGCGTTGGAGCCGGCCCCGTTGTTGCCGCCGTTGCCGCCGTTGCCCGCAGTCCCGGCGTTACCGCCGTTGCCCGCCTGCTGCGTTCCCACGGCGTTGCCGCCGGCGCCGGCGTTGCCGCCCGTGCCGCCGGTGCCGCCGGTGCCGCCGTCGTTGCCGGGGCTGCCCGTGCCGGTCGTGTCGGCAGCCTGGAAGCCGGCCGAGGCGTTACCGCCGGTCCCACCGTTGGCGGCGTTGCCACCTTGACCGCCGTTGCCGCCGAAGACGCCGCTGGCACCACCGGCACCGCCGGAGCCGCCGTTGCCGCCGTTGCCGCCGTCTCCGCCGGTCAGGGAGGTGGAAGTTGCAGGTGCGGCGTTGTAGCCGTTGCCGGCAAGGCCACCGTTGCCGCCGGTGCCACCGTCGCCGAAGCGCGGGCCACCGGTGCCGCCGATCCCGCCATTGCCGCCGTTGCCGCCGTCGGGGTGGGTTGCGATGCCGGCTGCGCCGGCACCACCTTGGCCGCCTTGACCGCCAACTGCGAACAGCCCGCCGCCCGCGTTGCCGCCCGTGCCGCCGTCTCCAGCGTTGCCAGCGTGGAAGGCGAAGGTTGGGTCGCCGGCCCCGCCTTGACCGCCTTCGCCGCCGAAGCCTAAGAATGACCCGCCGGTGCCGCCGGCCCCGCCGTCAGCGCCGATCCCGCCTTCGCCGCCCATGCCGCCGTTGCCGATCAACCCGGCAGCCCCACCGTTACCACCGACTTCACCGGCAACCGTGGGGCTGTAGCCTGCGCCGCCGTCACCGAAGAGCAAGCCGCCGGCCCCGCCGTTGGGATCGGCCAGCGACGTTCCGGCAACCCCATTGCCGATTAGCATTTGGCCGCCATCGAACGGGCTAAAGGTCTGATTGATCAGATTGTCGAACTGCTCACCGATTGGGTTGGTCACCCACGCTTCACCGACGGCATGAAAGGGCTCGTAGACGAACTGGTTGAACAACGTGCCGAACTCTGACGACGATCCCAGCGCAGTCAGCGGGTCGGCCGAATTCAGCGCCGTCAGCGGGTCGAGTGCACCCACCGAAGTCAGCGGGTCGGCCGAACCGAACGCCGTCAGCGGGTCGAGTGAACCGAACATCGACAACGGATCAAACGAACTCGCGGCAGAGGCGCCGGTGCCCGCCGCATCAAGGCCAGGTATTTCGAGGGCAGGGAGAGCAGAGGTGATACCGCTCATATCCAGAGTGCTGAAAGGATCGACACCGCCGAGGGCGCCCAGACTGGCTAACGGGTCGACCAAACTGCCCATGGAACCGCCGACGGCGTTGATCAGCGGGTCGATGATGACGTCGAAAACGTCGGCCTGGGCGGGTGGCGCACTGGCCAGCGGGCCCAAGCCGAATGCCAGCACCGCCCCGGCACCCGTCCCCCATCCAGCGATCTGACGACGGCGAGTCTTCGCCTTGCTCGACCGCTGATTATTCTTGCTGGTGTGCCGACCGGCCATACCCAGCCTCCCCTTCCAAGTAAAGACAGTGTTATCTCAGGTCGCGTTAAGGTAACCGCCAAATCACGCTCAGGGAAGCCGAAATGAAAAAATTCCGGAAGATTCTTTTGTGAGGTCCGAGTCCACGCAGGTCAGGGCTCTTTTTCTGTACGCCCGTGCCGGATCCCGACCGGTGGCGACCGACTGAGCGGTCACCTCGGCATTGCGAAATGAGACTCAAATGTAAGGGTGCGGGGCCGCACTTAAGGCTTCGCTCAGGTCAACGTGACCAAGCCGCTGCGCGGTCGTACGTGTCGCCGTGGCCGCCTGCTCGGCCGGAACCTCGGCGTTGAGATGGTTGAGACGCCGGCGTCAAGATCGCGCGTCGTTCCTGCGGTCGGCCGTAGATCGTCAACCGGCTGCTGCGGCGAGTCCGTGACTACGCCCAGGTGCGCGCTGCCGTGTCATTAGTCGCGATACCGCCCAAGCCCACCGCTCGGTGCTATCACCGTGAACGCACCTTTGGCGGACCCCTTAGAAGATGACGGTTTGGTTGCCGTAGCGAATGATGCGATCTTCGCAGTGCCAGCGCACGGCCCGGGACAACGTGACGCGCTCGACGTCGGCGCCGAGGCGCACCAGGTCCTGCACGGTGTGACGATGATCGACGCGGACCACGTCCTGTTCGATGATCGGCCCTTCGTCGAGTTCTTCGGTCACGTAATGCGCGGTGGCGCCGACCAATTTGACCCCGCGTTCCTTGGCCGACCGGTATGGGGCGGCACCGATGAACGCCGGAAGAAAGGAGTGGTGGATGTTGATCACCGGGCAAGCGACCTCGCTGAGGAATTGCGGGGTGAGAATTTGCATGTAGCGCGCTAAAACCACTAGATCCACGTTGCCGCGCAACAAGTCAAGCTGGCGTTGTTCAGCCTCAGCATGAATCTGCGCGTGCGCTGGAATATAGATGAATGGCGCCCCGAATGGGCGGACCTGCTCGGCCAGGTCGGGATGGTTGGACAATACCATCACCACTGACATGTCGAGATCGCCACGGCGGTTGCGCCACAACAGGTCCAGCAGACAGTGGTCCTCCTTGGAGGCCATGACGGCGACCCGCTTGGGCTTAGCCGCCTCAGTGAGGCGAAAATCCATGTCGAACTTCCCGGCCACCTGCTCGGCGAATTCGCGGGCCAGCGAATCCCGAGCAGCCGTCAAACCCGGCAGGTGAAAAACGGTGCGCTGCATGAAGATTCCGCCGGTTTGCTCGGTCGAATGCTGATCCAGCTAGATGATGTTGGCGCCGGCGGACGACAGAAATGTGCTGACCGCTGCCACCAGGCCCGGCCGGTCGGCGCAACGCAGTAATAGCCGCCCGATTTCCTTGACCGACAAGCGACCGGGGCGCGCATCGACGAACGTTGTATCGGACGCGGATTCGTGGGCTTCGCTATCGACTCGGGTGGTCATCGGGTCGGGCTGGGTCACTGATGGTCGCCCGACCCGGAACATCGCCGGTCAGACCAAGTGCCAAAACGACCATTCTTCTGTGGGTCCCACTCGTCGGAGACCGGTCACGAGCACAGCTGATCCAGCGCTCTGATTTCCTTATCGAGATTGATACGCAATTGATCCTGAACCGAATTGGGTGCACCTGCCAGATAATTGATGCCCAACTGTTCGATCGTGTCGGCCATGTACGTGAGGGTCTTGGCTAGATCGGCCGGTGCCGCAGGTTGCGCTGCGATGCGGTCTCCTAAATAGGTGCCGCCGCCCAAAAGCGCCAGGCGAGCGTTGGCCGCCACCGCGAGTGAGCCGATTGGGTCGCCGGCGCGTGGATTCGCCAGGTGGGTGTTGATGACCACGGCTTGATGCGCGGCGGTGTATGCGGAGCAAAGGCTCGTCTTGGCGTCGGCGGATTGTTGGGCGGTGAAGTGTTGCGACGCGGTGTGGACCGGACGAAACCACGCCACGACGGCAATGACGACGGCGAGGGCGGCAATCGCCAGGGGCGCATATGCGCGCCACCGTAAGTTGCCGCTCCGTTTGATCTTGACCTTCCTCGGTCGTCTAGTGGCCCGAGGCGCCTGCTCGGGCAAACCCTCGACGGCGGGATCCGTCTCGTTTGGAGCCTCAATCTCGTCCGTCTCGTCGAGAGCTCGGTGAGACCGGGGGTACTCGCTCGTGGTGGTGCGAGATGCCCTGCGACCACTCTGGGCGGCAGGATCAGTGGGTCGTGAGGCAGGCATCGGCCGATGATATAGCTCCTGACCGGTCGGTCGTCAATGTTTGCCTGCACCTCCCTGCGACGACGTCGCCGACCTGCTGACGAGCAGCGGTGTGGCGCGCCGAGCACGCGAGGTGAGCGTTGATCGAGGCACGCCGGCACGTGGGCACTAGGTACGACAGGACTACCGCCGCAGGTAAACATGCGCTTCGTGCATGGTGCGGTGATGACGAATCCTGCACCGCTGCAGTGCTCTTTAAAGGGGAACGTGTCCTCGCGTAGGCCGGTCGAGTGCGGTCGCGCGAATGCTCGTGTAGCGCTGTGCCGCTGGGGCAGCGCTCTCGGCCAGCGGCGGTAGGAGAAAGCGGGCGCTCGCCGCCACCTCGGCGCCAACAGGCCATCGCACGTTGCTGTGGCATCGACAGCTTCCATTCGTCCCGGTCCCGCAAAGCGCTGAACGTGGGGTTCACCGCCTCGTCGTCATATGCGCCTACGACCGCTCAGCGGGCGGCCCAGCAGTTTTCTGAGAATTTTTGAGAAAGTCGCTACCAAATCGAGAGATCTGCGGTATAGGGACCACCTAAGATCACGAAAGCATAACGAACAGGTACCAGAGTGGTCACATTACCTGCTTCGTTATCCCAAACTGAAGTTTCCCTGAGAGATCCTGAGAGCCCCCTGAAGTAAGCATTAACTCAGCACAAGATTGGAGTCAGCAGTGCATAAGAAAAACGTTCGGGGCGGTTCCTCTCCACGGCACCGCCAACGCTCAAAGGCTGATGCGGTGGCTAGCAAATGCGTCGTCTGCGCGTCCTCGATCGCCGCAGGTATCGGCCTGGCCGGTCTGTTCACCGGAATCGGAACGGCTCACGCCGACGACCTCACCCTGCCCAACGGTGACACCATCGTGCTTCCCTCCGGCAATACCCTCAACTGGCCCTTCGGTGGGTCCGGTACCAACAACCTGCTCGGCGGCGGTTCCGGCGGTGACGGCGGCGCCGGCAACGCTACGGCCGTAGGCGGCACCTCTACCGGTATCGGCGGCAACTCCAACGGCAACAGCACTAGCACCAGCGCCAACGGCGGCAGTTCTAACGGCAACACCGCCAACGGCGGCACCGGCGGCAGCAACACCAGCACCACCCACGGCGGCTCCACCGGCAACGCCACCAGCGGCAACCCCACTAACACCGCCACCACCAGCACCGGCGCCTCGAACGGCGGCGCTGGCAACGCCGGCGGCGGCACCAACAGCGCCACGGCTGGCAACGGCGGGAGCACCGGCGGCAACAGTAGCGGCAGCCCGACACAGAACGTCAGCGGCGGCAACGCCACGGGTGGTCACGGTGGTACCACCAGCAGTGGCGGCGCCACCTCCAACACCACCGCCACGGGCGGAAACGGTACCGGCGGCACCAACGGCGGCAACACCTCCGATCCCAGCTCCAGCGCCACTGGCGGCACTGGCGGCTCCAACGGCGGCACCTCCGTCTCCACGAACGGCAGCGGCGGCAATGCTGGGAGCCCCACCTCCAACCCGTCGGCCAACGGCACCGCCACCACGACCGCCAACGCCACCGGCAACGGCACCGGCGACGGCGGCGGGGGTGGCGGCAGCGGCAGCGCCTCCGGCGCCGGTAATGGCGGCGCCACCACTGGCGGCACCGGCGGCACCGGTGGCACCGACGGCGGCGCCGCCACCGGCGGCGGCGGCGGCAGCACCCCGGCCGTCGCAGACGCCGCCAGGGTCACCACCGATCCCGGCTCGGCCGCCAGCGGTGGCGGAGGCGGCGGTGGCGCCGGCACCGGCACCGGCACCGGCACCGGCACCAGCACTGGGACCGTCACCGGCACTTCCACCGGCACTGCCACCAGCACCGGTGGCGTCGGCCACGGCGGCACCAACACCGCTGACCCCAACGCCACCGGCGGCGGAGGTGGTACCTCCAGCGTCAACAGCACCGCCACCAGCGGCAACGCGGGCAGCGGCACAGGTGGTCCGGCGAACGGCGACGGCAGCACTGTCTCCAGCGGCGCCACCGGCAATGCCCCGGGCGGTGATGCTAGCGCTGGCGGCAACGGCGGCAACACGGCCACCAGCGGTACAGCGACAAGCGGCGCCTCCACCGGCGGCGCAGCTTCATCCACCGGCGCCGACGGCGGCACGGGTACAGGTGGTGCGGCGGTCTCCGGTGAAAACGCCACCGGCGCCACCGGCAGCAGCGGCGCTGCCAGCACTGGTGACGCTGGCTTCACCTCGAGCACCGATACTGGCGGCGCTGCCAACGCTGGAGACGTCACGTCGACCGGCGGCGCTGCCAGCGCTCCGGGTGAAACCATCGCCGCTGCCGGGAATGGCTATGGCGGCGACGCCAGCGCCACGGCCATTGGCACCGGCGCAGCGGGCGGCAGCGGCGGATCCGGGCCGGAGTGGAACCTGCTCAGCGGCAACGCCTTGAGTTGCGTCGATCCCGGATTGGGTGTGCCGTGTGGCGTCGGAGGCTCTGACGCTTCGACGTTACCCGGACACGAGCTGGCCACCAGCCCCTACGAGACCGTCGGCTCCAGCGCCACTGCCGGCAGCGATGCCAGCAGCGTCGCAACTCTGGGAAATGAAGCGAGCGGTTCTTCAGGTCTGACGAGTCTCTTGGATCCCTTCAGCAGCACGGGAAGTGACGCCAGCACCAGGGCCTGGGCCTGGCCAACGACCCCTTCTCCACTCTCCTGAGCGACTTCGGCTTCGGCGGCACCGGTCTGGGGAGCGAAATGAGTAGCGGTCTTGGCACCTTCGGTGCGGACCTGAGCGCGATTTGGTCCGACCTGGCCGGTCTCTTCTGATAGAGATCGGTCGCAGCTGTATCCCACGGTGACGGTGGGGCGGGCCGCCTTTGCGGGCGGTTCGCCCCACCCAACCGTCACGTCACCGAGCCGGCTACCGGCTCAGACTTCACGGCCAATTCTTCGACCAAGGGGAGACCTTTAATGCGTGACGATCACAAGGGGCCTACCGGCCACCGAGGCCGCCGCTCGGCACCTGGCGCTGTCAGCAACAAGTGCGTGGCATGCGCATCGATCGTCGCAGGCTTAGCAGGGGTGGGGCTGTCTTGGCTTCCCGGCAGCGGACTAGTAAGCACCGGAGTCGCTACGCGAGTCGTCGGGGACATCGCCCTGACCACCGCGGCGGATCCGTTCATGGACTCCACGATCGTCCTTCCGGGGGCCGATGACACCATCGTCCTGCCCTCCGGCAACGTCATCAATCTCCCGTTCGGCGGCGACGGTTTCAACAACTTCTTCGGACCAGGCCTCGGCGGAGTGGCCGGAGGAGCCAGCACAGCCGACACCGCCGCCGGAACCACGTGGAGCGAGTTCACCACCCCGGTTGAGCAGTTCACGATTCCATTTCTCAACGACACCATCGTCCTCCCGGGGTCGAACGACACCTTCGCCTTCCTCCCGGGTCTCTTCTCGGGCAACGCCGTCAACCTTCCCTTCTTCGGGGGCGGCGAAAACGACTTCTTCGGCGCCGTCTTCCCTCAAATCGGCAGCGCCCTCTCGAATTTTGGACTCGCAGTGGGGAACGCCGACAACCTATTAAGCATCCCGACCGAGTCGCTGCCCACCGATGCCACCGTCTTGCCGGGGTCAGCTGACACCATCGAATTCCCGTCTTTCAACACCATCAATTTCCCGTTGGGTGGGGTGGGTGAGAACAACTTCTTCGGCGGCGGCAACGGCGGTGACGGCGGCGTGGGCACGGGCATAGGCGTCGGGGGCAACAGCGCGGCGGACTCCTTGACCACGGCGGCGACGGGTACCAACGCCGTCTCCGCGGGCGCGGGCCAAACCATCGCCTTCCCGTCCGACAACACCATCAACTTCCCCTTCGGCGGGGTGGGTGAGAACAACTTCTTCGGCGGGGGCAACGGCGGCAACGGCGGCGCCGGCACCGGCATAGGCATCGGAGGCACCGGCGGCGACACCACCGGTACGGGCATCGGCATCGGCGGCGCCGGCGGTGCAGGCGGTAACGGGGCCGAGTTCTTCCCCATCCACGTCAACTTCATCGATTCCAGCACTGCAAGCCCAGTGAGCTTCACCGATCCCTTCACCAATCCGGGCGATGGAAGCTCAGTCACCTCCACCGATTCTCTTGGCAGCTTCCTCAGCGGCATTCTCGGTAGCAACGGCAGCTCATTCATCGGTGAAGCGACCGGCACGGGCATCGGCATCGGCGGTCCCGGCGGCGTTGGCGGCGACGGGGCCGAGATCTTCCCGCTCAACATCGACATCAACACGGCCGACCTCGGCGGCGCCAACTCCGCCCTCGTCGCATCCCTCGACAGCCTTCTCGGCAGCGGCGGCAGCTCCGCCGCCGAAAGCGGCGCCGACTCGGCATACGCCAGCCTCTTGAGTTCCGCCCTCGACAATGTGGCGGCGGGAGGCACGAGCGTAAGCATCGACGGCCCCGGCGGCGCCGGCGGCGACGGAGCACAGTTCTTCCCGATCTACCTGGACTGGGCCGATGCCAGCGGCGCTCACTCCGCCCAAGTCACGCCCGTCGAACTCCTTGACAGCCTCGTCGGCAACGGCGTCCTCAGCAGCGGCGTCGATTCAGCGATACTCCCCACCAGCATCGCGGGCGACTTCGGCGCTATTCTCCCCGCCCTGATGTCCGACCTCGGCAGCCTCTTCTGACCGGACGGGTCCAGCTAGTCCCGCTCGGCCGGGACCCCGGCACGCCGGCGCTACAACGTGTAGCATCACTGTGCTACATTCGCCGCTGTGGAAGCTGTGATCACTCAACGAGAACTTCGCAACGACAGCGGGGCGATCATGCGTCGGGTCGAGCAAGGGGAATGTTTTACGGTGACCAGGAACGGAGTTCCCGTGGCCGACCTCGTACCGCACAACCGCGCCAACTCGGATCACCGTAGACGGTTCGTGCCCACAAGCCAGATATCCGCCGGTATTAAGCAACTTCCAGACTGGGACATTGGGCACTTCGCCGTTGAGCAGGATGAGCTCGCCGCCGCAGTCGACGATCGCGACGCCGAGCCGTGGAAAACCGCTACATGACCGAACTGCATTCGAGGGCGCTGCTCGATACGTCCGTGGTGATCGACTATCCCGGCGAGGCGGTGGCTGCGCACGCGAAGACCGCTGCAGTTAGCACGATCACGCTGGCCGAACTGTCTTATGGACTACATACCGTTGACCCGCTGCTCAACGCTGGACGCGAACGGCGATACCACTGGATTGTCAACACCTTCGATCCGATTCCGTTCGACACCGATGCAGCGCGAGCATACGGAGCCCTCTGCGCGAATGTCCGTGCCGCTGGCCGAGACCCGAAGCCGCGTCGATTCGACATCCTTATCGCTGCGGTCGCTGTCGCTCTGGGAATTCCGCTGATTACCCGCAATGTGGCAGATTTCCGGGAAATTCATGAGGCCCTGCGGATCATCGCTGTCTGAGGCTGGCCGAGTACGGCACCAGTTGACCAGCGTAGTTTCGATCGCTCGATAAGGCGTCGATCCGAGCCTGACCCAGGTCCGGCCGGTCGCGCAGCGCAGCAATAGCCGCCCGATGTCCTTGACTTCTTTTATCGGTTGTTGCGCAATGGATCCTGAACCAATCGGATGCACCTGCGAGACTAGTTGATGTCTAGCGCACCCGCAGGCCTCGGCCCGCGCGCGGGCCGCAAATCTCGCAGCTAAGTATCGATGAGTACGCCACGTTGTCGGGCAGCAGCGGCGAGAGCGTCGTCGAAGGTTGCCAAACTCGCTCGGTGGTGAATGGCTATATCGAGGACGCAGCAGTCAGGAAGTTTGAGTCCGGTTGTGGCGCGCAGTTCGGCGAGACGCAGCGGTTCGCCGTCGTCATGTGAAGCGACGGTGATGCCGGCGGCGTGCAGATCATCGAGCATGGCCGCGCCCTGCCCGATGCGGACCCCTCCGACGAGGACCTCGGCCATGGTGATGGTGTGGACGACCATTTGCCCGGGTGTGCCGGTGAGCAGGATGGCAGTCGCGGCGCGGTGGTGCGGGTCGGTGGGATTCAAATGCGCGATCAGGACGCTAGCGTCCAGCGCGATCACGCGGGCCAGTCCGCCCGCAGGTTATTGAGATAATCGGGATCGAATGCCGCGGCGTAGCGGCCGCTGCTTGCTTCCACAGCCGCCCGGTGAGTGTCATCCTTGGTTTGTTGCTCGTGCTCAAGGGTTTTACCGCCGATGTCCACCAGTCGCCGCAGCAGCTTGGAGCGCGACTCGCCGGGCCATTGCTTAGCGGCCAAATCCAGCGCGCGAGCCAGCCGCGGTGTCTCGGTCATTTGGTAGCGCGGACGCGTGGTCGGCATGAAAGCAGTGTACCACCGAGCACCGAGTGGTACACCGCTCGCGGTGGAGGTGCCGACGGGCCGGGTGTGGCATGAACCAGCTCCGCCGCCACCGCTAGCTCGAGTCCGTCGAGCTTGACGCTGGGCAACAGGGCCAGAGCTGGGGGAGGGTGATGACGATTGGTCACCGCGTGCCTACTCGGCGACGTCGGTGCCGCCCAGTAGGGTATCGAACAACAGTTCGGCGTTGAGGGAGCTGCAGTGCGTGTGATGGGCGTCGACCCGGGCCTGACCCGGTGCGGGCTGTCGGTGGTCGAAAGCGGCCGGGGCCGGCAGATCATCGCGCTCGATGTCGACGTGGTGCGCACGCCGGCCGGTCAGCCGCTGCCGCAGCGGCTGCTCACGATCAGCGACAACGTCGAACACTGGCTGGACACCCACCTACCCGACGTCATCGCGATCGAGCGGGTGTTCTCCCAACAGAATGTGTCGACGGTGATGGGCACCGCGCAGGCCGGTGGCGTCATCGCGCTGGCCGCCGCCAAACGCGACATCAACGTGCACTTCCACACCCCGAGCGAGGTCAAAGCCGCAGTCACCGGAAACGGTGGTGCCGACAAAGCGCAGGTCACCGCAATGGTCACCAGAATCCTTGCGCTGCAGGCTAAACCGACCCCGGCGGACGCGGCCGACGCGTTGGCGCTGGCGATCTGTCACTGCTGGCGCGCCCCGATGATCGCTCGGATGGCCGCCGCTGAAGCGAAAGCCGCCGAACAGCGCAAGAAATACGCGGCGCGAATCAAGGCGGCCAAATGATCTCGTCGGTGCGCGGTGAAGTGCTTGACGTGGCACTCGACCACGTCGTCATCGAGGCGGCCGGGGTGGGCTACAAGCTGATGGCGACGCCGTCGACGCTGGCCACGCTGCGGCGCGGCGCCGAGGCACGACTGATCACCGCGATGATCGTGCGCGAGGACTCGATGACGTTGTACGGCTTTCCCGATGGGGAGACTCGCGACTTGTTCTTCACGTTGTTGGGTGTTTCGGGAGTGGGTCCGAAGATCGCGCTGGCCACCTTGGCGGTGTACGACGCTTCCGCGCTTCGGCAAGCCCTGGGTGACGGCGACGTCACCGCGCTGACTCGGGTGCCGGGAATCGGCAAGCGCGGTGCCGAGCGGATGGTGCTCGAACTGCGCGACAAGGTGGGCCTGGCGGGCGCCGCGCCGACGGCGGTCAACGGCCACGCGGTGCGCGGGCCGGTGGTGGAAGCCCTTGTCGGACTTGGCTTTGCGGTCAAGCAGGCCGAGGAGGCCACCGACAAGGTGCTGGCCTCCGATGACGGTGCCAGCACGTCGAGCGCGCTGCGGGCAGCGCTGTCACTGCTGGGTAAGACCAAATGAGCCGCTTCGATGACGAGGACACCGAGGAGCGCGAAGTTTCAGCCGCCTTGACCGTCGGTGAGGGCGACATCGATGCCGGTCTGCGACCGCGCTCGTTGCGGGAATTCATCGGCCAGCCCCGGGTGCGCGAACAGCTGCAGCTGGTCATCGAAGGCGCCAAAAACCGCGGTGGCACACCGGATCACATTCTGCTGTCCGGGCCGCCCGGGCTGGGCAAGACGTCGCTGGCGATGATCATCGCCGCCGAACTGGGGTCGTCGCTGCGGCTCACGTCCGGCCCGGCACTGGAACGCGCCGGTGATCTGGCGGCGATGCTGTCCAATCTCGTCGAACACGACGTGCTGTTCATCGACGAGATCCACCGCATCGCCCGGCCCGCCGAAGAGATGCTCTATCTGGCGATGGAAGACTTCCGCGTCGACGTGGTCGTCGGCAAAGGCCCTGGCGCAACATCGATTCCGCTGGAAGTGGCGCCGTTCACGCTGGTCGGTGCCACCACCCGGTCCGGAGCGTTGACCGGCCCACTGCGCGACCGGTTCGGCTTCACCGCGCACATGGACTTCTACGAGCCGGCCGAGCTGGAGCGGGTGCTGGCCCGCTCCGCCGGAATCCTGGGAATCGAGTTGGGTGGCGACGCCGGCGCTGAAATCGCCCGCCGCTCCCGCGGCACGCCGCGGATCGCCAACCGGCTGCTGCGGCGGGTCCGCGACTACGCCGAGGTGCGCGCCGACGGCATCATCACCCGCGACATCGCCAAAGCCGCACTTGAGGTGTATGACGTCGACGAGCTGGGCTTGGATCGGCTGGACCGTGCGGTGCTCTCCGCGCTGACCCGCAGCTTCGGCGGCGGCCCGGTCGGAGTGTCGACGCTCGCGGTAGCGGTAGGAGAGGAAGCCGCCACCGTGGAAGAGGTCTGCGAGCCGTTTCTGGTGCGCGCCGGGATGGTTGCGCGCACACCGCGCGGCCGGGTGGCAACGCCGCAGGCCTGGACCCATCTGGGCATGACCCCGCCGGCCGGTGCAAGTGGCCTCGGCCAGCCCGGCCTATTCGACTAAAGGACGACGAGATGATCACTGCCGCTCTGGTGTTCGCCGCTCTGGCCGCGCTTTTGCACGTCTACATCTTCACGATGGAGTCGCTGACCTGGACCACGCCGCGCACCCGTGCGGTCTTCGGCACCACTCGCGACGAAGCCGAAACCACCAAGCTGCTCGCGTTCAACCAAGGCTTTTACAACCTGTTCCTGGCGATCGTCGCCGGCGCCGGAATCGTCGCCGTCGCTCTGGGTCATAACGCGGTCGGAGTCACACTCGTACTCACAGCCACCGGATCCATGGCGTGCGCCGCGGCCGTGCTGCTGGCGTCGGCGCCGGACAAAGCCCGGGCCGCCGTGACCCAGGGCCTATTTCCCCTGATCGCAGTCATCCTCGCCGTCATCGGGCTCGCGAGGTTGTGAAAGTCGAGCTCGCGGAGGGTGGCCAGCCCGGCCTATTCGACTGATGTTCAGCCGGAGAAGTTAGCCGGCCGCCCGACGTGGGTACTCAGCGGCGATAACCGCCGGTCCGGCCGGTGGCATCGCTAAGGAGACATCATGAGAGGGTCGCGAAACAGGGGGATCGATAGGGAAGTCCACACTGGCGGGCTGCGCATGCCACGTAGCCGTGGTGCCGTCACCGGACTGCTTTTGGTTCTGCTGGGTGCCTGGGGAGCACTGATACCGTTCGTCGGGCCGTATTTCGACTTCGCGTACACGCCGAACACGGCGTGGGCCTGGACCGCAGCGCGGGGTTGGCTGGAGGTGTTCCCCGGCGTCGTCACTGTGCTGGGCGGTCTACTGCTGATCAGCTCTACCAACCGGGCCACCGCAATGTTCGGCGGCTGGCTGGCGGTGCTGGGCGGTGCCTGGTTCGTCATCGGCACCGCGTTGGCGGCACCGCTACACCTGGGCGACATCGGTCAGCCGGTCGCGTCGACGGACGGCCGGCGGGCCCTGATGGAGATCGCCTACTTTTCCGGTCTGGGTGCGCTGATCGTCTTCCTCGGCGGCGGAGTGCTGGCGAAGTTGTCGTTGCGTCTGGCCCGCGATGTCGCGCCATACGCGGTTTCGCCGACTGCTGCGGAGCCGGCAGCAGCTCCCGTGGAGCCGGCAGCAGCTCCGGCGGAGCCGGCAGCCGGTGCCTACTCCGAGCCGTATTCGGCGCCGCAACCGGTCGCGTCGTCCGAGGTGTCACCGGACGCGACGACGCAGGCGGGACACAACCCGCTTCGTGCGCCCGAGACGGAACCGCATCGGCGCCGGGGTCTGATCCGCCGACGCCGCGCCGGCGTGTAACGGTTCTGCCAGAAACCAGAAAGAAGCCAGGGTCGTGAATCCTTCGAGGTTCACGACCCTGGCGTCTGTTTCGAGCGACTACAGCAGACCCAGCAGTTGCAGGTCGGTGATGTACTTGACGATCACCGGTGCCGTGACGTGCGGGATGTCCTTGTCCGCACCGATCTTGGCGTCCTGCACCGCTGCGCGGAACCGATCCGTCGGCGCCAGCGAGCCGTTCATCGGCGTGTCCGGCTTCTGGTAGTTGTGCAGCAGCGGCAGTAACGAGTACTGGCGTTGCCGCTCCGGCAGACTCCGCAGCGTGGTCTCGAACCGCTGCAGCCAGCTGGCGTAGTCACCGACCCGCTGGATCGAGTAGCCGGCGTCGATCAACCAGTCGACGTACTCGTCGAGGCCGATGCCGTCGTCGTACGGGTTCATCACGTGGTACGTCTGGAACCCGACGCCCTTGTCCAGCGCCTGAGCGCCCAGCGTCGAGATCGCCTCGGCGATGAACTCGACGGGCAGGCCGTCGTAGTGCGAGCGCTGCCGCTGACCCTCGCTGTCCAGCTCGTAGAACGACCCGGGGGCTACACCGGTGGCGACCAGGCTCAGCATCAACCGGGTGAACATGTCCGGCAGGTTGAGCTGGCCGGCGTAGGTGGTGTCGGCCAGAATCATGTCGCAGCGGAACACCGCGACCGGCAAACCGCACAGGTCGTGGGCCTCGCGCAGCAGCACCTCACCGGCCCACTTGCTGTTGCCGTAACCGTTGGCATAGTTGTCGTTGATCTGACGCGTCGCGCTGATCTCGCGGATGTCGGCGTCCTCGACGAACTGGCCCGGCTTGATCTGGTCGCCGACGCCGATTGTCGACACGTAGGTGTACGGCTTCAGCTTCGTCGTCAGCGCGATCCGGATCAGCTCCGCGGTGCCCAGCGCGTTCGGCCCGAACAGCTCGCTGTACGGAAGGACGTGGTTGACCAGGGCCGCGGGGTCGACGATCAGGTCGACGGTCTCGGCGAGGTGCTGCCAGGTCTGCGGGTCCAGTCCGAGATTGGCCTCGCCCTTGTCGCCGGCGATGACCTCCAGGTGGTCGGCGGCCAGCTTCTGGTAGTGCGCCAGCAGCTCGGCATCTCCGCTGTCGAAGGTGTTGTCGAGACGGTGCCGCGCATCCTCATCGGAGCGGGCCCGCACCAGCGCAATCACCTTGCCGTCGACCAGCGACATCCGCTCCAGCCACTCCAAAGCCAGGTAGCGGCCGAGAAAACCCGTGGAGCCGGTCAACAAAACAGTGCGCACCTCGCCGGTCGGCTGAGGCAGACTCGGCGCCGCCTCCAGTGTCGCCGCGTCGAGGAACTTCTCCAGGGTCAAGATCGGCGGCGCGCACCTCGGTGGCGTCCCGGCCGTGCACCGCGGCGAAGGTGGGCCGCTTGGTGCCCTGGCGCTCAGCTTCGATGTAGTCGGCGATGGCCTGCAGGTCGTTGGCCGGGCTGACGATCACACCCACCGGCACGTCCACGTCGAAGATCTCCCGCAACAAGTTGCCGAAGCTCAGCGCCGACAGCGAGTCACCGCCGAGGTCGGTGAAGTGCGCGTCGGGCGTCAGGTCGGCACTCGCCGCACCCAGCATGGCGGCGGCGGCCCGGCTGACCGTCTGCAGCGCCGGCGCCTGCGCGCCATTGCGACGCAGTTCGGTCAGCTCGTTGGCCTGCCCTTCGGCCAGATCAGCGTAAAGCTGCTCCAGCCGCTCGCCGTAGTGCTGCTTGAGCTTCGGCCACGCCAGCTTGCGGATGCCGGTCAGCAGACCGTTCTCCAAGGTGAACGGCGTGGTCTCGATGATGAAGTCGCGCGGCACCTCGTAGGACTGCAGGTTCGCCTCGCGGGCGACGTTCTGCAGCGACTCGGCGATGCGCGCCTTGAGCGTCGCGTCTTGCCCGTAGCGCTCTAGGGCGTCATCGGTCGGCACCACAACCCCCAGCAGGTACGGTTGCGCGCTGTTGCCGTAGACGTAGATCTGCCGAACCAGCGGGCTGTTGCCGAACACCGCCTCCAGCTTGGCCAGCGTGACGAACTCACCCTGCGCCAGCTTGAGCACGTTGTTGCGGCGGTCGACGTAAACCAGGTGGTCGGGTTCGACCTCGGCGAAGACGTCGCCGGTCCGGTAGTACCCGTCCGGATCGAAGACGCCGGCCGTGGTCTCGGCGCGCTTGTAGTAGCCGGGGAACATGTTCACCGTCTTGAGCAGCAGCTCACCGCGCGGATGCGGCCGGTCGGTGCTGAAGTAGCCCAGATCCGGAACGTCGGCCAGCTTGTAGTCCAGCACCGGCGGACGCTGAATCCAGCCGTCGAAAAGCACCATGCCGGCCTCGGTCGAGCCGTAACCGTCCAGCAGCGGCATCTCGATCAGCGACTCGACCCAGGTCCGCAGCTCCTTGGAGGTGGGTGCCGAGCCGGTCATCGCGAAGATATACCGCCCGCCGAGCAGTTCGTTGCGGACTTCTGCGAGCACCTGCGCTTCGGCGGTGTCGCGGCTGAGTCCGTCAGCGGTGCGGCGATCCACTTCGCTGCTGTACTCGTGGTAGAGCATCTCCCAGATGCGCGGCACGAAGTTGAGCTCAGTGGGCCGCACCAGACGCAGGTCCTCCAGCAGCGTCGACAGGTCGCTCTTGGCGGCGAAGTAGGCGGTGCCGCCGTTGCCCAGCGTGCCGTAGAGGATGCCGCGGCCCATGACGTGGCTCATCGGCATGAAGTTGACCGTGATCGACGCGGCGCTCGGCCCGAACCAGTTCTTGGCTGACCGGTTCCACATCTTGGCGACGTTGCTCTGCGGGTACATCGCGCCCTTGGGCGCCCCGGTGCTGCCGGAGGTGTAGATCAGCAGGGCCAGCGCGTCGTCGTCGTCGGACTCGGCGTTCAGGGCGGGCAGCGCGGCACCGTGCTCGCTGGCTTCCTTGAGTGTCTCGATGGTGAGGTCGAGGGCAGACAGCCGCTCGGTGGCGCTTTGCAGCGCTTCGCGGTCGTCGTCGAGGTCGCTACGGTAGTCGAAGATCAGCAGCCGTGCGGGCGCGTGCCCGGCGTCGGCCGCGCTGAGGATCAAGTCGACGGCGTCGGACAGGTAGTCGATGCTCGCCGCGAACAGGCTGGGCTGGGTTTCGAGCAGGATCGGCTGGAGCTGGGCGATCGCCGCACTGGTCTGCAGCGGAACCGACACCGCGCCGACGCGACCCAGCGCGATGTCGATGGTGGTGTAATCCACGCTGGTGAAGCCCAGCACACACACGCGGTCACCGGCTGCCACCAGCCCGTCGGCCAGTGCGCGGGCCAGCTGGTCGACGCGTTCGGCCAGCTCAGCGTAAGTAACGGTGTCGAACCAGGGCCGCAGCTGCGCGCTGGTGCGGCCGGTCTGCGGGTCTTTGACCAGCTCGAAAGCCCGTTGGGCCAGCGCAGGCCGGTCAGCGTAACCCTCCAGGATCGTCTGCACGACTCGCGGCAGGCGCAATCCGGCCTGCTCGACGGCCGCGCTGACTGTCTCACTGGGCCCGGCGGCGGCGAACTGCGGGTCGTTGGCGGACAGTTCGGCGACGCGGCGCTCTAGGCGTTCCTGGATATCAATCGACATAACGAACCTCGCAACAAAGCAAATAGGAAGTCTGATTCCGGTGCGACGCTGCACCTAATGAAACTACGTTAGCAAAGCTAAAGTTATTCCGATACGTTGCGCCGGCCGTTGTGAGCACATAGACAGCTGAGAACTGGCCTCGAGCGAGTCCCGCATACCCGTCGCGGCGCCACGGAAACACGCCGGCGGCAGGCTACAGCTGGGCCAGCTTTTCGCTCAGGACGTCGAGGCCCTCGCTGAGCAACTCGTCGCTGATGCTCAGCGGCGGCAGGAAGCGCAGCACATTGCCGAAGGTGCCGGCGGTCAGCAGGATCACTCCGGCCGCATGGGTGGCGGTGGCCAGCTGGCGGGTCAGATCGGCGTCGGGCTCGGCGGTGCCTGGGTGCACCAGCTCGACGGCGATCATGGCGCCGCGTCCGCGGACGTCACCGATGCGGTCGTCGTCGGCTTGCAAAGCCGAAAGCCGCTGGGTCAGCAGCGCTCCGATCTGCTTCGCCCGCTCGACGAGCCCGTCGCGCTCGATGGTGTCGATGGTGGCCAGCGCCGCAGCGCAGGCCAGCGGATTGCCGCCGAAGGTGCCGCCCAGGCCGCCGGGGTGGGCGGCGTCCATGATCTCGGCGCGACCAGTCACCGCCGACAGCGGCAGCCCGTCGGCGATGCCTTTGGCGGTGGTGATGAGATCCGGTTCGATGCCCTCGTGCTGGCAGGCGAACATCGCGCCGGTGCGGGCGAAACCGGTCTGCACCTCGTCGGCGATGAAGACGATGTCGTTCTGCCGGCACCAATCCAGCAGCGTCGGCAGGAAACCCTCGGCCGGCACGATGAAGCCGCCTTCACCCTGAATCGGTTCGACGACCAGCGCGGCCAGATTGTCGGCGCCCACCGATCTGCGGATCTCGCGGATGGCACGCTCGGCGGCGCGCTCGCCGTCGGTGGCCAGCTCCTTGTCGATCAGGGCGTCGCGGTACGGGTAGGACAGCGGTGCGCGGTAGACCTCCGGCGCGAACGGGCCGAAGCCGCTCTTGTAGGGCATCGACTGCGCAGTCAGCGCCATCGTGAGGTTGGTGCGGCCGTGGTAGGCGTGGTCGAACGCTACGACGGCGTGCTTTCGGGTGTGCACCCGGGCGATCTTGATGGCGTTCTCCACCGCCTCGGCCCCGGAGTTGAACAGCACCGAGCGTTTCTCCCCGCTACCCGGGGTGAGACGGTTGAGCTGCTCGGCGACGGCAATGTATCCCTCGTAGGGCGTGACCATGAAGCAGGTGTGGGTGAAGTCGGCGACCTGGCCGGCGACGGCCTCGACGACTCGGGGAGCGGCGTTGCCGACCGTGGTGACCGCGATGCCCGCGCCGAGGTCGATCAGCCGGTTCCCGTCGACGTCCTCGACGATGCCGCCGCCGGCGCGCACGGCATAAACCGGCATCGTGCTCCGGACACCGCGCGGGACCGCGGCGGTGCGGCGCTTGGTCAGCTCCAACGACTTCGGGCCCGGTATTTCGGTGACGAGGTGGCGACTCTGTTCGAGAGCGGGCACGTGGTCTCCTCACGGGTTCGCGGTGGTGCTCCCGAGCCTATCGGTGCGCCGTGATGATCTTGAGTGAGCGCCCTTCGGCCTCTGACCGCGCGACACTTAAGCGACTGCGACGACACGCCGATGAGCGTCGCAACCTCTTATGTCTCACGCGACGACGGCTACGTTCGACGCTCCAGCAGGCTGATCCCGTTCCTCTGGTGAGGCTCCGGTGCGCAGGGATGGCACACTGGGGATCTGATTGGACCGCAACCGGTACACACCCCACGAAAGATCGTCTTCATGAACCAACTGGCCCTGTTCCTGCCGCTGCTCGTCATGCTGGCGCTGATCATGTTCTTCGGCTCGCGCCGCCAGAAACGTGCCATGCAGAGCACCATCGACCTGCACGAGTCGCTGCAAATCGGCGACCGCGTGCACACCACCTCCGGTTTGCAGGGAACGATCACCAACATCAGCGAGGACGACGTGCAGTTGGAGATCGCTGACGGAGTCGTCACCACTTGGATGAAGCTGGCGATTCGGGACCGTATCGAGCCGGAGGTGCCCGATGATCTCGAGACTGAAGTCGACGAACCGGTGCAGACCGCTCAGGTGGAGCCGGCCGACGGCCACGGTGCCGACCTGCAAGCCGACCTGCAAGCCGACCTTGTCGTCGACCGGCAGCGGCTGCCCAAAGACTGACGTCGGCTGACTGCCACGTACTCTTTGCGGGTGCAGTCGAAGTAGTCGGCAAGCGAGGAGATTCAAGACGTGGCATCGCCTTCGGCGCCGGTGCACCCTGCCCGCTATCTGTCGGTGTTTCTGGTGCTGCTCATCGGCGTCTACCTGCTGGTGTTCCTGACGGGGGACAAGCGGGCCGCGCCCAAACTGGGTATCGACTTACAGGGCGGTACGCGCGTCACCCTGACCGCCCGCACACCTGACGGCTCCCGCCCGACGCGCGAGGCGCTGTCGCAGGCCCAGCAGATCATCAGTGCCCGCGTCAACGGCCTGGGGGTGTCCGGGTCGGAAGTTGTCGTCGACGGCGACAATCTGGTCATCACTGTGCCGGGCAACGACAGCAACGAGGCCCGCAACTTGGGGCAGACCGCACGGCTCTACATCCGGCCGGTGATTCAGGCGGTGCCGGTGCAGACCCAGGAAGCGCCTGCTGACCTGCCTGGACCGGAGCCGGCGCCGCTGCCCGGCGGAGTCCCGCCGGCGGGCGGTCAGGTGCCCGGGGGTCCGCTCGCGCCGGGCGGCCAACCCGGCCAGGCGCCGCTGCCCGGCCAACAACCCGGACAGCCGGCGCCCGGTGGTGCCGTGCCTCGGGCCCAGCCGAGGCCGTTTCCCGAGGAGCCGACACCGCCACCTTCGCCGGCCCCCGGCCAGCAGCCGCCGCCGGCCGGTCCGGCAGCGGGGCCGGCCCAGCCGGGACCGCCCGACCCGCGCAAGGAACTCGCCGAGCGCATCGCCATCGAGAAGAAGTGGCGGCAGAGCACCAACCGCCGCCTGCAGTTTCTGGCGCTGGAGTACGAGACGACCCGCTGCGGCGAGGACGACATCCTGGCGGGCAACGACGACCCGACCCTGCCGCTGGTGACGTGCTCCACCGACCACCGGGCCGCGTATCTGCTCGCCCCGTCGATCATCAGCGGTGATCAGATCCAGAACGCCACATCGGGGCTGGATCAGCGCAGCGGTGGTTACGTCGTCGACGTGCAGTTCAAGAGCGCGGCGGGCGACACCTGGGGTGACTTCACCGCCGCGCACGTCGGAACCCAGACCGCGTTCACCCTGGACTCGCAGGTAGTCAGTGCACCGCAGATCCGCGAGGCGATCCGCGGCGGCCGAACCCAGATCACCGGTGGTGACCCGCCGTTCACCGCCGACTCGGCGCGCCAATTGGCCAATGTGCTCAAGTACGGGTCGTTGCCGCTGTCCTTCGAATCATCGGAAGCCCAGACGGTGTCCGCCACGCTGGGTCTGACGTCGCTGCGCGCCGGGCTGGTCGCCGGTGCCATCGGACTGGCGCTGGTGCTGGTGTACTCACTGCTGTACTACCGGCTGCTGGGACTGCTCACGGCGTTGTCGTTGCTGGCGTCGGGCGCGATGGTGTTCGGGCTCCTGGTGCTGCTGGGCCGCTACATCAACTACAGCCTCGACCTGGCCGGCATCGCCGGTTTGATCATCGGTATCGGCACCACGGCCGACTCGTTCGTGGTGTTCTTCGAGCGCATCAAAGACGAGATCCGCGAAGGCCGTTCCTTCCGGTCAGCGGTTCCGCGCGGATGGGTGCGGGCGCGCAAGACGATCATGTCGGGTAACGCCGTCACCTTCCTGGCTGCGGCGGTGCTCTACGTGCTGGCGATCGGGCAGGTCAAGGGCTTCGCCTTCACCCTTGGCTTGACGACGGTCCTGGACCTGGTGGTGGTGTTCCTGGTGACCTGGCCACTGATCTACCTGGCCTCGAAGTCGGCGCGAATGGCCAAGCCGGCCTTCAACGGCCTGGGCGCAGTCCAGCAGGTCGCGCGCGAACGGCGGGCCCTCGATCATGCCAAGGCGGATCCGCGGGCCTTGACCGGGGCTGCCCGCTCGACGGGACGAGGATAGCGAGATGGCGTCAGCGAAAACCACGAACAGTGCCGACGACGAGGTAACCACCGAGGCGGCGCAACGGACCGAAGGCGCCGACGACGCTGACGCGGTCGGTGACGCGCAACTGCCGCGGCACAGTTTCCTGTCCCGCCTCTACACCGGCACCGGTGCGTTCGAGGTGGTGGGCCGTCGGCGGCTGTGGTTCGCCATCAGCGGCGCGATCGTGGCGGTCGCGCTCCTCAGCATCCTGTTGCGCGGGTTCACCTTCGGGATCGACTTCAAGGGCGGCACCGTGGTGTCGATGCCCGCCGCGAGTGCCAACGGCACCGCCCAGGTCGCCCAGGTCGAGCAGGTGTTCCGGCAGGCGGTCGGTAGCGACCCGGAGTCGGTGGTCATCGTCGGCAACGGCATTTCGGCGACCGTGCAGATCCGCTCCAAGACGCTGACCAACGGCCAGACCGACAACCTGCGCACGGCGTTGTTCGACCGGTTCCAGCCCAAGGGAGCCGACGGCAAACCCAGTAAGCAGGCGATCAGCGACTCCGCGGTGTCGGAAACCTGGGGCGGTCAGATCACCAAGAAGGCGCTGATCGCACTGGTGGTGTTCATCGTGCTGGTGGTGCTCTACATCACCGTGCGCTACGAGCGCTACATGGCGGTCTCCGCGCTGGCCGCAATGTTCTTCGACGTCACCGTCACCGCGGGGGTGTACTCACTGGTCGGCTTCGAGGTCACACCGGCCACGGTGATCGGGCTGCTGACCATCCTTGGGTTCTCGCTGTACGACACGGTGATCGTGTTCGACAAGGTCGAAGAAAACACCCACGGCTTCCAGCACACCGCCCGGCGCACCTTCGCCGAATGGGCGAACCTGGCGATCAATCAGACCTTCATGCGCTCGATCAACACCAGCCTGATCTCCGTGCTGCCGGTGTTGGCGCTGCTGGTGGTGGCGGTATGGCTGCTCGGTGTCGGCACCCTGAAAGACCTGGCGCTGGTGCAGCTGATCGGCATCATCATCGGCACGTACTCGTCGATCTTCTTCGCAACGCCGTTGCTGGTCACCCTGCGTGAGCGGACCCAACTGGTGCACAACCACACCCGCCGGGTGCTGCGGCGGCGGACCTCCGGCTCGGCGCAGGACGGCGGAAAACGCTCCGCAAAAGCCGCCGCCGTTACACCGGCCGACAGCGCTGCCGACGTCGGTGATGCTGCGGACGCCGAAGCGACGACCCCAACGGCACGAGGCGCGGGGGTGGCGAGCAAGCCCGCCCCGGGCGCCCGCCCGTCCCGGCCTACCGGCAGCCGACGCCGCCGTGCGACGACGGGCAAGCGCCACACCGGCCGGCAATAACTCCGATGGGTGTCTGGCGTCGGCGGCTGGCCGCCAGCTGGCTGGTGGCCAGCCTCACCGGGGCAGCGTCGGCGTTGTCGGCCTGTTCGGGCAGCGCCGCCGACCAGATCGACTACGTCGTCGACGGCGCGCTTTCCACCTACAACGCCAACACCGTCGCCGGCGCGGCGTCCGCGGCGGCGCAAGCGTTCGCGCGCACGCTGACCGGGTTCGGCTACCACGGCCCCGACGGGCAGGTGGTCGCCGACCATGACTTCGGCACGATCTCGGTGGTCGGCGGTGCACCGCTGGTGCTCGACTACCAAATCGCCGACAATGCCGTCTACTCCGACGGCAAACCGGTGACCTGCGACGACATGGTGCTGGCCTGGGCGGCGTACTCCGGGCGGTTCCCCGGTTTCGACGCCGCCACCCGGGCCGGCTACGCCGACATCGCCGAGATCCAATGCCAGTCCGGCCAGAAGAAGGCGAGGGTGTCGTTCTCGCCCGACCGCAACGTGATCGACTACAACCAGCTCTTCAGCGCGACGTCGATGATGCCCGCGCACGTCATCGCCGATGAACTCGGCTTGAAGATTTCTGACGTCACCGCCGCGCTGCTGGACAGCAACATGGCGGTGGTGGACCGGATCGTTCGGGTGTGGAACACGACCTGGGACCTCAAACCCGACCTCGACACCAGGCACTTCCCGTCGTCGGGACCGTACAAGATCGAATCAGTGCTCAAGGGCGGCGCGGTGGTGCTGGCCGCCAACGAACGCTGGTGGGGCGGGGGCCCGACGACCAAGCGGATCAAGGTGTGGCCCCAGTCCGCCGACATCCAGGACCGGGTCAACAGCAAATCGGTCGACGTCGTCGACGTCGCGGCCGGCAGTTCCGGGTCGCTGCTCACCCCGGACGACTACCAGCGCAGCGATGCGGCGTCAGCCGGCATCGAGCAGCTGATCTTCGCCCCGCAGGGCCCGTTGTCGCAGGTCCCGGCGCGCCGCGCGGTCGCACTCTGCACGCCCCGCGACGTACTCGCCCGGGACGCCGGGGTTCCGATCGCCAACGTGCGGCTGCATACCGTCGGTAACGACGCCGTCGGGCAGGCCGAGAGTGCAGCGCCGGCAGCCGGGCAATTCCTTCGGGCCAACCCCGACGCGGCCCGCGACGCCCTGGGTGGCAAACCGCTGACCGTGCGGATCGGCTACCGGGCGCCTAATGCGCGGCTGGCCGCCGGTGTGGGAGCCATCGCCAAGGCGTGCGCGCCCGCCGGTATCAGCGTCTCCGACGTCACCTCGGACAGCGTCGGCCCACAAACGCTCCGCGACGGAAAAGTCGACGTGCTGCTGGCCAGTACCGGTGGCGCCACCGGCAGCGGATCGTCCGGGTCGTCGGCGATGGACGCGTACTCGTTGCACGCCGGCAACGGCAACAATCTGCCGAACTATCGCAACGGCCAGATCGACGGCGCCATCGACGCGCTGGCGGTGGCGGCTGACCCCGCCGAACAGGTGCGGCTGCTGGGGGACAGCGCCGCGGTGTTGTGGGGTGACATGCCGACGTTGCCGCTGTACCGCCAGCAGCGCACATTGGTGACGTCGAAGCGGATGCACTCGGTGACCAACACCCCGACCCGCTGGGGCGCCGGCTGGAACATGGACCGTTGGGTGCTGGTGCGGTGAGCCCCGGCGGCGCAGCCGGTGCGTTATCGCTGAACGGGCTGATCGCGGCGCTGACCCGGGAGGTCGCCGATTTTCCCGAGCCGGGCGTTCAGTTCAAAGACCTGACCCCGCTGTTCGCCGACGCTGCAGCGTTGGCGCGGGTGGCCGACGCGCTGGGCGACACCGCTTCGGGCGCCGATCTGGTGGCGGGCCTGGACGCGCGCGGCTTTCTGGTGGCCGGCGCGGTGGCCGTGCGCCTCGGCACCGGTGTGCTGGCCATCCGCAAAGGCGGCAAGCTGCCGCCGCCGGTGCACACCGAGCGGTACAACTTGGAGTACGGCAGCGCCGCCTTGGAGATACCGGCCGACGGGCTGGACTTGACCGGCCGGCGGGTCGTGATCATCGACGACGTGCTGGCCACCGGCGGCACGATCGGCGCAGCGCAGCGGCTGCTCGAGCACAGCGGCGCGACGGTCGTTTCGGCGGCGGTGGTGCTCGAGCTGACCGCGCTGGGCGGCCGCGACGCGCTGGCGCCGCTGGAAGTGCACAGCTTGAGACGGGTTTGACCGCCGCGCGAACCAGATATCCTGAAAGGCCGGAGGTGACGAACGTGGCGGACGAGCAGGGCACGGCCCAAGCCGTACAAGAGGCCGCCGAACCGGTGCAGGACCTCGAAGAGCCCGAAGTCGTAGCTGCGGCTGAGCCGCGCGGTGAAACCCTCAAGACGTCCAGCAGCGCATCGCGGCGGGTCCGGGCCCGGTTGGCCCGGCGGATGACCGCTCAGCGCAGCGCGCTCAATCCCGTGCTCGAACCGCTGGTGGCGGTGCACCGGGAGATCTACCCGAAAGCAGACCTGTCGCTGCTGCAACGCGCCTACGACGTCGCCGATCAGCGGCACGCCAGCCAGCTGCGGCACTCTGGGGACCCCTACATCACCCACCCGCTGGCCGTCGCGAACATCCTGGCCGAGCTGGGCATGGACACCATCACGCTGGTCGCCGCCTTGCTGCACGACACCGTCGAAGACACCGGGTACACGCTGGAGGCGTTATCCGAAGAATTCGGTGACGAGGTCGGCCACCTCGTCGACGGGGTGACCAAGCTGGACCGGGTGGTGCTGGGCACCGCCGCCGAGGGCGAGACGATCCGCAAGATGATCATCGCGATGGCCCGCGACCCGCGGGTGCTGGTGATCAAGGTGGCCGACCGGCTGCACAACATGCGGACGATGCGTTTCCTGCCGCCGGAAAAGCAAGCCCGGAAAGCTCGCGAGACACTCGAAGTCATTGCCCCGCTTGCCCACCGGCTGGGTATGGCCACGGTCAAGTGGGAGCTCGAGGACCTGTCGTTCGCGATCCTGCACCCCAAGAAGTACGACGAGATCGTGCGGCTGGTGGCCGGCCGGGCCCCGTCGCGCGACACCTACCTGGCCAAGGTCCGCGCCGAGATCGTCAACACCCTGGGCGCGTCGAAGATCAAGGCGACCGTCGAAGGCCGGCCCAAGCACTACTGGTCGATCTACCAGAAGATGATCGTCAAAGGCCGCGACTTCGACGACATCCACGACCTGGTCGGCATCCGCATCCTGTGTGACGAGATCCGGGACTGCTATGCCGCTGTGGGCGTGGTGCATTCGCTCTGGCAGCCAATGGCCGGCCGGTTCAAGGATTACATCGCCCAGCCGCGGTACGGGGTGTACCAGTCGTTACACACCACCGTGGTCGGTCCGGAAGGCAAGCCGTTGGAGGTGCAGATCCGCACCCGGGAAATGCACCGCACCGCCGAATACGGGATCGCCGCGCACTGGCGATACAAAGAAGCCAAGGGCCGCAACGGGATTCCGGCGTCTAATGCCGCCGCCGAAATCGACGACATGGCCTGGATGCGACAGCTGCTCGACTGGCAGCGGGAAGCCGCCGACCCCGGTGAATTTCTGGAGTCGTTGCGCTACGACCTTGCCGTCCAAGAGATTTTCGTCTTCACCCCGAAGGGTGATGTGATCACGCTGCCGACCGGGTCGACGCCGGTGGACTTCGCCTACGCGGTGCACACCGAGGTCGGGCACCGCTGTATCGGCGCCCGCGTCAACGGCCGGCTCGTCGCTTTGGAACGCAAGCTGGAAAACGGCGAGGTCGTCGAGGTCTTCACCTCCAAGGCGGCCAACGCCGGCCCGTCGCGGGACTGGCAGCAGTTCGTCGGGTCACCGCGCGCCAAGACCAAGATCCGGCAGTGGTTCGCCAAGGAGCGTCGCGAAGAAGCGCTGGAAAGCGGCAAGGACGCGCTGACCCGGGAAGTGCGCCGCGGCGGACTTCCGTTGCAGCGCTTGATGAACGGCGTCTCGATGTCTGCGGTGGCCACCGAGCTGCACTACAGTGACGTGTCCGCGCTCTACACCGCCATCGGTGAAGGCCATGTCTCCGCCAAGCACGTGGTGCAACGGCTGCTCGCCGAACTCGGCGGTATCGACCAGGCCGAGGAGGATCTGGCCGAGCGCTCGACTCCGACGACGATGCTGCGGCGCCCGCGCAGCAACGACGACGTGGGCGTGGCCGTTCCCGGCGCACCTGGCGTGCTGACCAAGCTGGCCAAATGCTGCACCCCGGTGCCGGGAGATCAGATCATGGGCTTCGTCACGCGTGGCGGCGGAGTCAGCGTGCACCGCACCGACTGCACCAACGCCTCGTCGCTGCAGGAGCAATCCGAGCGGATCATCGAGGTGCTGTGGGCGCCGTCGCCGTCGTCGGTTTTCCTGGTGGCAATTCAGGTCGAGGCACTCGACCGCCACCGGCTACTCTCCGACATAACACGGGTGCTCGCCGACGAGAAGGTCAACATCCTGTCCGCGTCGGTGACCACCTCCGGTGACCGGGTGGCTATCAGCCGGTTCGCCTTCGAGATGGGCGATCCGAAGCATCTCGGGCATCTGCTCGACGTCGTCCGCAACGTCGAGGGAGTCTTCGACGTCTACCGGGTGACTTCGGCGGCCTGAGGCGGCCCGACGCGGCCCTCGGCGGCCTGATGGCGGCCCTCTCGCTTTCGAGTGTGCGATTTCGTACGCGACTCGCCGGTGCCGCTGTATTCGACCGCACATTCGGCGCCTCACTGCGCGGTGGCTTGTGGACAACCGACCGCCGCGTGGTGCGCGATGTCGGATTGCGATGACATTGTCCGGCTATGCAGAGCATCGAGTGGCCTTTTCGGGCGGCGGAGGCGTTGGCTGCCGGAGCGTTGACTTTCCGCGAGCTGCGCCGTTTCCACGCCGGCGTTTACCCAGGCGTGTGGGCGCCGCGCGACGTCGAGCTGTCGGCTGATCAGCGTGCCCGGGCCGCTTGGCTATGGTCGGGTAGGGACGGCGTGCTCGCCGGGCTTTCCGCGTCGTCGATGTTAGGCACCAAATGGATCGAGCCCGGCACACCGGCGGAACTCGTCCACACCAATCGGCGACCTCCGCCGCTGATCGTCGTCCACACCGACGCCTTGCTGGCCGACGAAACGCAAACGGTATCCGGAATGCCTGCAACGACCGCCGCGCGCACCGCCTTCGACCTCGGTAGACGGCTCGGGCTCAAGGAGGGTGTGCAGCGAATCGATGCGCTGATGAACGCAACCGATGTCAAGGTGAATGACGTCGAGGCGTTGATCAGCCGGCATCCGGGCGTTCGAGGTCTCCGGCAGCTGCGCAAGACTCTGAAGCTGGTCGACGGCGGCGCCGAGTCGCCCTACGAATCGCTGACTCGTTTGCTGTTAAGGCAAGCCGGATTTCCTCGTCCAGAAACGCAAATCCCGGTTTGTGACGAGTACGGATACCTGATTGCGCGCATCGACATGGGCTGGCCGCAATGGCGCGTCGGCATCGATTTCGACGGCGCCCACCATTGGACCGACGCCAGACAGCGAACGTGGGACGTGGAGCGATACGCCAAGCTACTCGAACTGGAGTGGTTGGACGTCAGATTGACCGCTGGGACGCTGCACAACAACCCGCGGGTCTTCCTTGATCGCGTAGGCGCCGCCCTCGTCCGCCGCGGCTGCCCGAAGACGTGGTAACGATCCGGTGACTGTGCGAAATCATTCGGCCGGGGCGGCGAGTCGCGGACGAAACCGCACAATCGCGAGGAATCTGCTGCCCTGCGCGAAGGGAATCAGCTTACGGTGACCGAATTGATGGTGACCGCGGTGGCAGGTGGGCCGTCGTCACCGCCGCGCGTGACTCCGCCCGCGGCGATCTTGTCCAGTTTGGCCAGCCCGTCTTCGCCGATGGTGCCGAACACCGTGTAGTTCGGCGGCAATTCGGAGTTCTTGTACACCAGGAAGAACTGGCTGCCGTTGGTGTTCGGCCCGCTATTGGCCATCGCCACGGTGCCGCGCGGATAGATGACCGGCTGATGTGCGGCGGGATCGCCGGACTTGTACTGGTCGGTGGGGTATTCGTCGGCGAACTTGTAGCCCGGTCCGCCGGTGCCGTCGCCCTTCGGGTCGCCGCACTGCAAGACGCTGAGCCCGGGGGAGGTGGTCAGCCGGTGGCAGGCGGTGTCGTCGAAGAACTTCTGCTGCGCCAGGTTGACGAAACTGTTGACGGTGCAGGGTGATTCGTTCCTGGCCAATTGCAGACCGATGGCCCCGGCGGTGGTGTTGATCGTCACCGCCACTTGCGGAGGGTCCGTCGGCGCCTTGCTCGATCGGGGCGGTTTAACCGAGTGACTGGCGGCATCGGCGGTCGGCGTGTACTGACAGTTGCTGCCCAGCCCGGCCGTCGGCGCGAACGGCGGCATCGCCGGCACTTTTGGTGGCGGAGGTGGGGCAACCGTCGTCGTCGGGGTGATCGCTTGCGCCTCGGCGGTGGGCGTGTCGGTCGTTTGCGGTGCTGCGGCTGACCGCTCGACCGAGCCGCTGCGGCTGGACAGCACGATCACGGTGACCACGACTCCGACCAGCGCGAGGACCGCCGCTCCGGCGGCGACGGAGGCAAGGACGACGTTCCGGCGCCCGCCGGCGGCGTCCGGGCTGCGAAAAGGTTGGTTGAGCCGCATCAGTCCAGCTTCACAGATGTGATGGTGACCGGGGTGGACGGCGCGCCGTCGGTGCCCCCGCCGGTTACCCCGCCTTTGGCGATCTTGTCCAGCGTGGCCAGTCCGTCTTGCTGGATGGTGCCGAACACGGTGTATTCCGGCGGCAGCTGGGAGTCTTTGTAGACCAGAAAGAATTGGCTGCCGTTGGTGTTGGGTCCGCTGTTGGCCATGGCCAGCGTTCCGCGCGGATAGAGCACCGGCTGATGGGCGGCGGGGTCATCGGGCTTGTACTGATCGGTGGGGTACTCGTTGGCGAACGAGTAGCCGGGGCCGCCGGTGCCGTCGCCGGTCGGGTCGCCGCACTGCAGGACGCCCAACGAAGCCGATGTGGTCAGCCGATGGCATTTGGTGCCGTCAAAGAACTTCTGCGTGGCCAGGCTGACGAAGCTGTTCACGGTGCACGGCGATTTGTTGTTCGCCAACAGCAGACCGACGTTGCCCTGATCGGTGACCATGCTGACGCTGACCTGCGCGGGATCGGTCGGCACTTTGCCGCCCTGGGTCTTGGGCGGGGTGGCCGGCTTGCTGGCCGGTTCGGCTGACGGCGGATAGTCGCACTTCGAGCCGGTGCCGGCCGACGGCGTGAACGACGGCAACGCCGGCACCCCGGGCGCCGATGCCGCCGTCGAACTGGTCGACGGGCTGGCGGTTGCCGGCTTCTTCTCGTGCTTGTGGTTGAGGAACAACACCGTGCCCACTGCGGCAAGGACCACGATCGCGGCGACCGCCGCGCCGGCGAGAGCGAGGATGCGCCGCCGTCGAGCCTGCTGGGCGCGACGTTCCAGTTGCCGTTGCAGTTTGCGCTTGGCTGACGCACGTCGCTGTTCGTTGGTCGGCACCGCCGATATCCCTCCATCAGTGTCCGGTCGGTCAGCACAGAGTGTGCCAGCTGACCGGGCATGTAGGTGGCGCGACCCTTGCGGCTCACCGAGTGCCGGCCTAGTGCGAAACTGGAAACCGTGTTGATCTCCGCGTTCCCCGCCGGATTGTTGCAGTGCAACTGCTACGTGCTGGCGCAACAACCCGCCTCAGACGCCATCATCGTCGACCCGGGTCAGCGGGCGATGGGCCCGCTGCGTCGGATTCTGGACCAGAACCGGCTCACCCCGGCGGCGGTGCTGTTGACCCACGGGCACATCGATCACATCTGGTCGGCTCAGAAGGTGTCCGACACTTTCGGCTGCCCCACCTATATCCACCCCGAAGATCGGTTCATGCTGACCGACCCGATCAAGGGCATCGGTCCCCGCCTGGGGCAGCTGCTGTTCAGCGCTGTATTTCGGGAACCCAAACAGGTGATCGAGCTGGATCGCGACGGCGACAAGGTCGACTTGGCCGATATCACCGTGACCGTCGACCACACCCCCGGCCACACCCGCGGATCTGTCGTGTTCCGGGTCGCCGGTGACGCGTCGGAGGTGGTGCTGACCGGCGACACCCTGTTCGAGCGGTCGATCGGCCGCACCGACCTGTGGGGCGGCAGCGGTCGGGACCTGCTCAACTCGATCGTCGACAAGTTGCTGGTGCTCAGCGACAAAACCGTGGTGCTGCCGGGGCACGGAAACTCGACCACGATCGGCGCCGAACGGCGGGCCAATCCTTTCCTTCAGGGTTTGAGCCCGTGACCGACGCGTCGGCGTTCGCCGCGCCCAAGGGGGTGCCGGATTACGTTCCGCCAGACTCCGCGGCGTTCGTCGCGGTGCGCGACGGCTTACTGAACACCGCCCGCCGCGCGGGCTACCGCGACATCGAGTTGCCGGTCTTCGAGGACACCGCGCTGTTCGCCCGCGGCGTGGGGGAGTCCACCGATGTGGTGTCCAAGGAGATGTACACCTTCGCCGACCGCGGTGACCGGTCGGTGACATTGCGCCCCGAGGGCACCGCCGGCGTGATCCGCGCGGTGATCGAGCATGGACTCGACCGGGGCGCGCTGCCGGTCAAGCTGTGCTACGCGGGTCCCTTTTTCCGCTACGAGCGGCCCCAGGCCGGCCGCTACCGCCAGCTGCAGCAGGTCGGCGTGGAGGCGATCGGTGTCGACGACCCCGCGCTCGACGCCGAGGTGATCGCCGTCGCCGACGCCGGATTCCGGTCGCTGGGCCTGGCTGGTTTCCGGCTGGAAGTCACCTCGCTGGGCGACGACACCTGCCGTCCACAGTATCGGGAGTTGTTGCAGGAGTTCTTGTTCAAGCTCGACTTGGACGAACCGACCCGCGAACGCGCTGCGCTCAACCCGTTGCGGGTGCTCGACGACAAGCGCCCGGAGATCCGGGTGATGACCGCCGATGCTCCGGTGATGCTGGACCACCTTTCCGACGTCGCCAAACAACACTTCGACACTGTGCTGGCCCACCTCGACGCGTTGGGGGTGGGTTACGTGGTCAATCCCCGCATGGTGCGCGGGCTGGACTACTACACGAAGACCACCTTCGAGTTCGTCCACGACGGGCTGGGGGCGCAGTCGGGCATCGGCGGCGGCGGGCGGTACGACGGCCTCATGCGTCAGCTGGGCGGACAAGACCTGTCCGGCATCGGTTTCGGGCTCGGTGTCGACCGCACACTGCTGGCGCTGCGGGCCGAGGGGAAAAGCGTCGGCGACATCCCGCGCTGCGAGGTGTTCGGGGTCCCACTCAGTGAGCAGGCCAAGCTGCGGCTGGCGGTGCTGGGCGGCCAGTTGCGGGCCGCGGGCGTCCGCGTCGACATGGTCTACGGCGAGCGCGGCGTGAAGGGTGCGATGCGCGCGGCGGACCGCTCCGGAGCGCGGGTCGCGTTGGTGGCCGGCGACCGTGACATCGACGCCGGAACGGTCGGGGTCAAGGATCTGTTGACCGGCCAACAAGTCTCGGTGGCGTTGGAAGCTGTTGTCGCGGAAGTGCTTTCGCGGCTCGGCCGCTAACTTCCGTCACAACAGTCACATCTGTCACTGACTGCCGGGGTGTGGCATTGTGCCCGTCTTCGAGCGACAAATCCGTTCATGTCGGCCCGTCGTGGCAGGGTCTGCCGCATGGACGAATCGCGCCGCCTTCGCGGAACCGAATTGCGCTACGTGTTGACGATGCACCTGTTCGATCAAGGTCCGGCGACCGTCAACGACCTCATCGACGCAGTGACCGCTCGGGGCTTTAATTTCCGCGGTCGAGCATCCAAGTCGGTGTCGGATGCCCTGCGCTGGGAGATGGGCCATGACAGGGTGCGCCGCCTCGGTCGCGGACGTTACGGCCCCGGCTGGATGCCTCGATCCACCGAGCACCGGATTCATCGCCGGGTTTTGGCCTTGCGCGAAGATGCGAAAAGGTTGTCGCTACAAGGCGGGCACGACGAGTCATCCCAACTCTCTGTGACTCCCGGGGCGTACGGGGCGCGCGGTCACCCGAGCCGGGGCTTGGCCAGCGTAAATCTGTCGACCTCGGTCACCGCGCCGAAGGGGCCGTGCACCGCGTAGTGCGTCGCCTTGATCGAAGTGTCACCACCGGGCCGGCCAGGGTCCACGTCGAAAGCCACGAAACCATAGGGGTTCTCGCGGTCGCGAAACGCCGACCACGGCGCGTCCTCGGTCACGTATCTCGGAGGTCTGCGGTTGAGCGTCGAATCGAAGCCGCCGACACCGGTGACCACGCGGCACCGCGGCTGCGCGAAAAACATCCCGTTGGACGGCGCCGACGTCCCGCCGCCGCCGATGACCACGTGCACCGTTCCGCGCCGGCTGTCAATGACGCCGTCGCCGGTGTCGACGGGTATCGGCGTCTGCGTTTCCGTGGGCAGCGTCCCGCGGACGGGATGTGAGCGTTCGTAGTGGTGTTCGTGCCCGCACAGCACCAAGTCGACGTGGAACTGGTCGAACAGCGGCAGCCACTCCTGGCGGATACCGAGGTCGGCGCCGTTGGTCCGGTCGGCGGTCGAGATCGCCGTCTGGTGCATGAACACGACTATCCAGTCGATACCCGAGTCGCGCCGCGCATCGCTTAATTCCCTTGTCAGCCAGCGCTTTTGGGCACCGCCGGAATAACCGTGTACGTAGAAATTGCCGCCGTCCTGATAGCAGACGTCGTCGTTGGACAGGCTGATCAGCCGGACCGAGCCGACGGTGAACGAGTACCACAGCCCGCGTAGTTCGGGGTCAGATCCTGAGTCGGGCAACGAGAAGTAGGTCTGGTAGGCGGCGAAGCCGACTGGCCCGTTGCCTGACTCGTTTTCGTGGTTGCCGACCGCCGGCATCCACGGTCGGTAGCGGGCCGAGCGGGTGTTGTTGTCAAACCAGTCCGACCAGCTGCGGACGCGGTCGTGGGCAAGATTGGCATAGCAGAGGTCACCGTTGACCAGGTTGAACAGCGGCCCGATGCGTTCTATCGCCGCCGTGATGTCCCCGGCCGCAGGAGAGCCGAGGTTGTCGTTGACATAAGTGTTGCCGACGCGCCGGCCCAGTGTTGGCGTGGCTTGATCACCGAAGCTGGTGAAGGTGAACGGTTTTCGTCCCGTCGGCGCGGTGCGCGCGGTGCCAAGCTCCCAGCCGGCGCCGTCGTGCACCGCGGCGTACACATAGTCGGTGTCCGGTGCCAGGCCATCGATGACGGCGTGATGCACCTGAATTTCGCTGGCCGGACTTCGCGTCCCGATAGGTCCGGGTCTGGGCCGCGACGGTGCGGCCGAAATCCGAACCTGCGGTGCCCAGCAGCACCCGGGGATTGTGCACAGCGTCAGTGGTGTGCCACGAGACCACCACCTGGTGGCCGGCGTTGCGGCCGTACTGCAGGTGCACACCTGCCACCGGCGGCGCGCCGCCGCGGCCGGGCTGTCGCCACAGCGTCGGCCCCTTGCCGGGTGTGCCGATCAGCACCGTCGCGCCGCCGCCGATACCGATCCCGGCGAGCGCGGCGGCGCTCGTCCTCAACAGGGTCCGACGGGTGGTGCCTGGCCGCGAATCAGCGCCGCCGGGTGCGGCAGATTGTTCGCCCATCGTCAGCTCCTGTCGATGTAGGGCGACCGCGAGCATACGCAGTGCCGGCGAACCGCGCCCCGCACAGCCTGACGTAACGCCGGGCTACCGTTTTTCGACATGACGGGCATGAGCAAAGTCGGTGCTGTGCTGTTGGCGGCAGTGACCGGTCTGCTGGTCGGCTCGCCGATAGCAAGCGCTGACCCGCCGGTTCACCAGGTCACCTACACCGTGACCACCACGAGCGACTTGACGGCCAACATTCAATACATCCAGAGCGATCCGCCCAGCCAGTCCGCTTACAACGCCGACTCGGCGAGATACCTGAGCTCCGTTCACACCGCGATCACCGGTGGGCAGCCGCTGGTGTACACGACGACGCTGGCGGACCCCGGGCAGTGGGCGTTGGTCACCGCCAGCGGCGGGTTGCGGACCAATCCCGAATTCCACTGTGAGATCGCGGTCGACGGACAGGTGGTGGTGTCGCAGAACGGTGGCAGCGGCGTCACCTGTTCCACCCGTGCATGGTGACCGCACCGATCATCCGCAGACCCGGGCGTAGTGCAGGTCGTCCTAGGAATTCGACGTCGCCGCGCAGGCGCCGAGCACCGTCGTCGAGAGGTAGTTCGCGGCGTTGGCCAGGTGGTTGTCAGTCGGGGCGTAGGTCGGTATCGCCAACGCGAAGGCCCGTCGATATTGCGCGGACAATTCGGCGAAGTCCTGCAGCACTGGATTGCTGCTGCGCCGGCCGAGCTGGTCGAGCTTGTTGGCGAAGGCGTTCATCACCGGCCCGACGGCGTAGTTGGTGGCTTTTTGCTCCTGATTCCACAAAAGCGCCGGAATGCTGGGGTTGATTTCCTGCCAGGCAGCGGTTTGCGCGCCGAACTGCTCCAATGAAGACTTCCAGTCGGCGCAGACGATGTTGGGATTGGTCAGAAAGCGCTGCGGGTTGGCGGGATTGCCTGGCGGAGCGATCTGCGTCGGTGCGGCCTGCGGCTGCACCAACGGCCCACGAGCGGCAGCTGCACCGTCGGTGATGGCGCTGCAGATCGCTCCGAGCGCCGACGAGGCGCTGTTGGCGGTGCCGGCCCACGTCTCGTCGGGCGGCGTGTACCGCGGAATGTGCTCGGCGTATGCGCGGGCATAGGCAATGAACTGTTCGTAGAGTTCACGCATCACCCGGTGCGGAGTGAGCTTGACCAGCCCCACCGCCTGCGCGGCGGCGCCGCGCATCGATTGCCCCGCCGCCATGAACTGCGCCTTCTGCTTCGGAGTCCACTGCGAGGCGGGAATCGTCCGGTCCCGGTCGTTCCAAATTCCTTCACCGTTGTTGGCCAGGGCGTTGTTGATCGACGTCCACGCGGTACAGCTCGAGTCTTCGGTGATCACGGCTACCGGCCCGTTGTCGTTGGCGCTGGCGTCCCCCGCCAGTCCGGCGGTCGTCTTGCTGCCGGCACCCGGGTCCTTGGCATTGTCGCCCCCGAACAGCAGCACGACAGCAGCTACGGTCGCCACGACGGCGAGGACGGTGACCGCGACCAGCGCCAGCTTCAGATTCCGGCTGCGCCTCAGCGATTCGTCGTCATCGTCGTACTCGTCGTCGTCGTCGAAGTCGTCGTCTTCGTCGAACTCATCGTCGATAGCAGGCGGCACGGGGGTCAGCTTAACCACGGCACCGGCACCTGCGGGCGGAACGGCGAAGGACCTGTGATGAAACGCCCGCCGGCGGGCGCATTGACAGCAGGCCGAACATGCGTTCGAATGAAGCATGCGTTGGGATCACCAAGCCGTCGCAGCGGATGACGGCGCACTGCCGGGGCTGGACCGCATCGGCTTCGTCCGCAGTGTGCGCACCCCGCAATTCGAGGGGATCACCTTTCACGAGGTGCTGTGCAAGTCGGCGCTGAACAAGGTTCCGAACGCGACGATGCTGCCGTTCCAGTACACCGTCAACGGCTACCGAGGTTGCTCGCATGCCTGTCGTTACTGTTTCGCCCGACCCACCCACGAATACCTCGACCTGGACTGCGGCACCGACTTCGACACCCAGATCGTCGTCAAGACGAACGTCGCCGACGTGCTTCGTCGCGAACTGCGCCGCCGATCCTGGCGGCGCGAAACAGTCGCGCTGGGCACCAACACCGACCCCTACCAGCGTGCTGAGGGTCGCTACGCCTTGATGCCCGGCATCATCTCCGCTCTGGCCGACTCGGGCACTGGGCTGTCGATCCTGACCAAGGGCACATTGTTGCGCCGTGATCTGCCGCTGATAGCCGACGCCGCGACCCGTGTGCCGGTGTCGGTATCGGTCTCACTCGCCGTCGGGGACCCGGAGTTGCACCGAGCGGTCGAGCCCGGCACGCCCGGTCCGCAGGCGCGGCTCGCGCTGATCAGCGCCATCCGCGACGTCGGGCTGGACTGCCATGTGATGGTGGCCCCTGTCCTGCCCTACCTGACCGACTCGGTGGAGCACCTCGATGGCCTGCTGGGTCAGATAGCGGCCGCCGGGGCAACCGGGGTGACGGTGTTCGGCCTGCACCTGCGCGGGTCTACCCGCGGTTGGTTCCTGTCGTGGCTGGCCAGGGCCCACCCGGAACTGGTCGGGCGGTATGCACAGCTGTACCGGCGGGGAGCGTATCTGCCGCCGGACTACCGGCAGGAGCTTCGGACCCGCGCACAGCCGCTGCTCGACAAACATTCGCTGACCGGCGACCGGCGAGCGCCCGGCGTGGGACCCGTCGCGCCGCAGACAGCGGGAGCGCTGCAGCCCACATTGTTCTGACCGAGGTCCGAGCCTAACCGAGGTCCGAGGCGTGGAAGGTGTCACACTGATCGGGGTCCCCGGTCTGGTAGCCCACGGTGAACCAGTGCTGGCGTTGCTCGGAGGAGCCATGCGTCCACGACTCGGGGTGGGTGCGTCCGGTCGCCTGCTTCTGGATCCGGTCGTCGCCCACTGACGCCGCGGCAGACAACGCGTCTTGAATGTCTTTGTCACTTAACGGGTCCAGGAACGGCACGCCCGAGTTTTCCTGTTTGGTGGTCGACGCGTAGTGAGCCCAAACTCCGGCGTAGCAGTCGGCCTGCAATTCGGTGCGCACACCGTTCCCGCCGGCACCTTTGGCGCCCTGCTGAGCGCGGCCAAGCACGCCCTTGATGTCTTGCACGTGGTGACCGTATTCGTGGGCTACCACGTACTCCTGCGCGAACGGCCCGCCGCTGGAACCGAACTGGTCCTTGAGCACCTGGAAGAAATCGGTGTCGAAGTACGCCGTTTTGTCCACCGGGCAGTAGAACGGCCCAACATCGCTGGTCGCCGCACCGCAGCCGGTGTCGACTTCGCCTTTGAACAGCCGCATGCGCGGACGGGTGTAGTCCGGCAGCAGCTGATGCCACACCGCGTCGACCGAGTTGCCGGTGGCCACCACCCGACACTGCACGAAGTTGTTGGCATCCGCTCCGGTGCGGCACTGGCTCAGGTCGAAGCCAGGCGCGACGTCATTTTGGCTGTTCATCTGCGGCTGCTGACTGATCACTTTGCCCGGGTCGACACCGAGCAACATGGCCACCACGACGAACACCAGACCGCCCAGCCCACCGCCGATAGCCATGCCGCGACCGCCACCGCCGCCGGAACTCGACGTCGTGCTGGTGTCGATTTGCATACCTTCGTTGAAAGTCATTGCCTGCTCCGTCATCCCGATGGTCGAGTTCAGCTTGGCACACGGCGACGGGTTGTGTCTGTGGTTGCCGAACGGTGCGGTCAGCCCGCGTCGCCGTGTCAGTCACCGTCACCCAAGTTAGCGCCGAGCGCGCCCCTCTAAACTGAGCAGTCGTTCCCAACACTCATGAAAAGGAGCGTTTGTGCTGCGCACTCACGGCGCCGGGTCCCTACGCGCCACTGACGCCGGGCAGCAGGTGACGCTGGCCGGCTGGGTGGCGCGCCGGCGCGACCACGGCGGCGTCATCTTCATCGACCTGCGTGACGCGTCCGGAGTGTCCCAGGTGGTGTTCCGTGCCGAGGACGTTCTCGGCCAGGCGCATCGGCTGCGTGCGGAGTTCTGCGTCGCGGTTCAGGGCGTCGTCGAGGTCCGGCCCGAAGGTAATGCCAACCCGGAAATCGCCACCGGTGAGATCGAAGTCAACGCAACAAAATTGACGGTCCTGGGGGAGAGCGCGCCGCTGCCGTTCCAGCTCGACGAGCCCGCCGGTGAAGAGTTGCGGTTGAGATACCGCTACCTCGACCTGCGCCGTGACGGTCCGGGTTCGGCGATCAGGTTGCGCTCGAAAGTCAACGCGGCGGCGCGAACGGTGCTCGCACGGCACGATTTCGTCGAGATCGAGACGCCGACGCTGACCCGGTCGACGCCTGAGGGCGCCCGCGACTTCCTGGTGCCGGCGCGTCTGCAGCCGGGGACCTTTTACGCCCTGCCGCAAAGCCCGCAGCTGTTCAAACAACTGCTGATGGTGGCCGGCCTGGAACGCTACTACCAGATCGCCCGGTGTTACCGCGACGAAGACTTCCGCGCCGATCGGCAGCCGGAGTTCACCCAGCTGGACATGGAGCTGAGCTTCGTCGATTCCGACGACGTCATCGCAATCACCGAAGAGATCCTCACGGCGTTGTGGGGGCTGATCGGCTATCAGGTGCCGACACCCATTCCGCGGATGGCCTATGCCGAGGCGATGAGCCGGTACGGCTCCGACAAGCCCGACCTGCGGTTCGGTCTCGAGCTCGTCGAGTGCACCGACTTCTTCGCTGCCACGCCATTCCGGGTTTTCCAGGCGCCGTACGTCGGTGCTGTGGTGATGCCCGGCGGGGCGTCGCAGCCGCGACGGACGCTAGACGGCTGGCAGGAATGGGCCAAGCAGCGCGGTCACAAAGGTCTGGCCTACGTGTTGGTCAACGAGGACGGCACGCTGAGCGGCCCGGTCGCCAAGAATCTGTCCGACGCCGAACGCGACGGATTGCCCGGCCATGTCAGCGCGGCACCCGGTGACTGCGTCTTCTTCGCCGCCGGCCCACCGAAGTCGTCGCGGGCGCTGCTGGGCGCTGCGCGTGGTGAGATCGCCAGGCGGCTCGACCTGATCGACCCTGACGCCTGGGCGTTCGTGTGGATCGTCGACCCGCCGTTGTTCGAACCCGCCGACGAAGCCGCCGCTCACGGGGACGTGGCGCTGGGTGGAGCGTGGGCAGCGGTGCATCACGCCTTCACCGCGCCCAAGCCGGAGTCTTTGGACAGGATCGAGTCCGACACGGGTGCGGTCCTGGCCGACGCTTACGACATCGTCTGCAACGGAAATGAGATCGGTGGCGGTTCGATCCGTATCCACCGCCGAGACGTCCAGGAGCGGGTGTTCGCGGTGATGGGTCTGGACAAGGACGAAGCCGACGAGAAGTTCGGATTCTTGTTGCAAGCGTTCACTTTCGGGGCGCCGCCACACGGCGGAATCGCGTTGGGTTGGGACCGGATCAACGCGCTGCTGGCCGGTGTCGACTCGATCAGAGAAGTGATCGCCTTTCCCAAGACCGGTGGCGGAGTCGATCCGCTGACCGATGCGCCGGCACCCATCACCGCTGCGCAACGCAAAGAGTCCGGTATCGATGCGAAACCCGAGGTTCGCTTACGGGCGCAGTGATTCCAGTGGCGCGGGCGGAATAGGCCTATCGGCACGCCGGTTGACGCGGCATGACCGAATTTTCCGACACCGACACGATCAACGCCTTCAACCAAGCCATCATCGAGGAATTCCGCACCAACGACGGCAAAGTTGGAGGCCAGTTCGCGGGCGCAAACCTGCTGTTGTTGACCACAACGGGCGCCAAGTCCGGACAACCGCGGCTGTCGCCGCTGGCGTATCTCCGCGTCGACGGCAAGCTCATCATCGTCGGCTCGTTCGCCGGCGCAGACGTCCACCCGGCATGGGTGCACAACCTGCGGGCCAATCCTGCGGCGCACGTCGAAATCGGCACCGAGTCATTCGACGTGCTGGCCCGGGAATTGCCGCCGACCGAACGGGACGCCGTGTTTTCAAAGATCACCGAGGCGGCGTCGGTGTTCGCTGACTATCAGGCGAAGACGGCGCGAGTCATCCCGCTCTTCGAGCTGCAGCGGCCCAACCGATAACGGCGGGCCCGTCGCCGATTACGAGGGAATCACGAGGCGGACTCGCTGGATTCAGCCGTGCGGGATCAGTGACCACAGCTGCTGCACCAGGGTGCGCAGCGGATGGCTGACCGTCGGCGTCGACCACAGCGACTGATCGGGCCCGCACTTGGGCCAGGCGCCGGGCCCCTGGGTGGCCAGAACCCGATCGGCCACGGCAATCTGCTGTTCTCGGGACGCGGTGGCCGGTGATCCGACGCCGCCGTTGGCAGCCCAGGTCGCCGGCTTGAACTGCAGGCCGCCGTAAAAACCGTTGCCGGTATTCGCCGACCAGTTACCGCCGGACTCGCACTGGGCGACCGCGTCCCAGTCGACGTCATCGGCGTGCGCGATGCCAGTGGACGGACCGCCCAGCAGCGCGATGCTGCCGATGGCGAGCACCGTTTTTGTGAATGCCTTCGCACAAGTTCTCCCACTGAGCGGTATCCCAACGTGGTCCATTTCCCACGAATAACAATTGGTGTGAAAGGTGTCAACGCCTGAGGTATTTAATATTTACTGAGTTTGATGAGAAATTATTTAACTTAAGGGGCTAGTGAGACAAAAGAGAAATTGCACGTTTGTAATTCTGTTATAGATGTTATTGCTGAGTTATATGTGGCGGATGTTACTGATGTGACTAAGAGCGCACGCTTGGTGACCCCAGGTGCTGCGGAGTCACTTCCGGTCTTGAAGGAACTCCTTCACCAGCTGTCGCGGCGCCTGCACCAACCACGCTTCTGTGAGCAATTCGCGCAGCTCGGCAACCGGGATTTCCGCCAACCGGACCAGCACCGCCGAGTAGCCGTCGAAGTGCGGGGTGGTGAAGTACACGTCGGGCTCGTCTGCGACGAGCGCAAACTTGACGCCCTCATCAGCCACTCGAACCCCGAGGATGTCACCGGTCGGGATCGGCGCACCGGCTGCCAGCAACGCCGCCCGGTCGGCTTCCCGTAGTGGCCGCTCCCAGGCCATCAGTTTCTTGCCGACACGCCAGTCGTGCGGTGACGGCTCTGCCGTCATCGGCAGCTGCTCGGCGAGGCGGGCAACGTCGTCCCACGTGGCCACGTCATGATTGTGCGCTAAAACCGGTGGCGCGCCGCCCGATATGGCACCAAAGTGGCGGCGCAGGTGTCGCCGCCGTCGATGGTGCCGTCCTCGTCGCCGCCGTAGACTTCGGCGGCCAGCCTTCCGGCGCCGTGCAGCGACGCCCGCAACGCGTGGTCGACTGCATAGTAGGTGGCCGCCGCAGTGGTGTTGTGGATCAGCTCGACGGGCTTGGCCGCCGGCCCTATCCACTTGAATATGCGGGCGGCAATGCCGCTGTGTAGATCGCGCACCAGGGCAGTGAGAACACGGGTACCTTCGCCGGCTGCGTCGGCCAGTGACCGGACTTCCTGTGGCTGCACGAGTGAGACTCCTTCCTGTCCTGCCACGATGATGTTCCATTCTCCGAAAGGCTCCGCGTGGCAGCCTTTCATAACCGGTGTTTGAACCTTTGAGTATCCATAATGGCTGTAGTGCGCGCGCCAGGGCGGCGATCGCCGGCGAAGCATCGGGAGGACAGGGGCCGTGTCGGTGTCGGAGGCATTGTCCTTAACCGGGCCAGCCGGAACGCGGCCGGCGGCGCAGGACGATGCCGATCGGCTGCTGGCCGGCTATCGCGCTGCGCGGGACCAAGCCGTCCTCTTCGAGGCGAGCGAGGGCCGGTCCCGGCGGATGTCGACCGGTTACGACGAATTCGTCGACGACACCGGCACAGTCCGGCCGGGATGGTCGGAGTTGGCCGACGTCTTCGGAACGCGGGGCGCCGCCGGCCTGGATCGGCTGGCCGATACGGTCACCGCCCTGATCGATCAGGACGGCATCTCCTACATCGGGATCGACCCCGACGAGAACGGCGACGCAGGGCATGCCACACCGCGGCCCTGGCAGCTGGACGGCGTACCGCTGCTGATCGCGCCGGAAGACTGGTTGACGCTGGAATCCGGTGTGGCGCAACGGAGCCGGCTGTTGGACGCGGTGCTGGCCGATCTGTACGGACCAGTGCGCGCAGTTCGGGAAGGGGTGCTGCCCCCGCAGCTGCTGTTCGCCCATCCCGGCTACCTGCGGGCCGCCCGGGGCATCGAGATCGCGGGTGGGCATCAGCTGTTTCTGCACGCCTGTGATGTCAGCCGTGACCCTTCGGGCGAGTTCCTGGTCAACGCCGACTGGACGCAGGCGCCGTCCGGAGCTGGATATGCGCTGGCCGATCGCCGCGTCGTCGCACATGCGGCGCCCGACCTCTTCGAACGGTTCGGCCCTCGCCCGAATGCGCCGTTCGCGCAAACCTTGCGGCTGGCGCTGATCGAGGCGGCGCCGGAGGCGGCCGAGGATCCGGTGGTGGTGCTGCTCAGTCCGGGCATCAATTCGGAGACGGCGTTTGACCAGGCGTATCTGGCCTCGGTGCTGGGCTTCCCCCTGGTGGAAAGCGCCGATCTGGTGGTGCGTGACGGCAAGCTGTGGATGCGGTCGCTGGGCACTTTGGAACGCGTCGACGTGGTGTTGCGCTGGGTGGACGCCGACTACACCGATCCGCTGGATCTGCGGTCGGATTCCCGCTCGGGTGTGGTGGGGCTGGTGGAGGCGCAGCGGCGCGGCACAGTGACCGTCGTCAACACGATCGGCAGCGGCATCCTGGAAAGCCCGGGCGTGCTGCGATTCCTGCCCGAGTTGGCCCACCAACTGCTGGGGGAGACACCGCTGCTGCGCAGTGCCCCGATGTACTGGGGCGGAATCGACGCGGAACGCTCCCACCTGCTGACTCACCTGTCGTCGCTGCTGATCAAGCCGACCGTCGGCGGCCGCCCGATCATCGGGTCGGTGCTGTCAGCGGGTCAGCGCGAGCAACTGGCCGCCCGGATCAACGCTGCTCCGTGGCAGTGGGTGGGGCAGGAACTGCCGCAGTTCTCGACGGCACCGGCCGGCCGGCGGCCCGGTGCGCTGGTGCCGGTGAATGTCGGAATGCGGCTGTTCTCGGTGTCTCAACACGGCGGGTACGCGCCGATGGTAGGCGGACTCGGCTACGTCCTTTCCTCTGGACCCGGCGCCTACGCCTTACGAGCCGTCGCCGCCAAAGATGTGTGGGTCCGGCCGCCGACGCGGGCTCAGGCGGAGCCGACGATCAAGGCGGCGCCGCCCACGCCGTTATCCGCAGCTCGACCCAGTGGCACTCGTGGAGTCAGCTCCCCGCGCGTGTTGTCCGACCTGTTCTGGCTCGGTCGCTACGCCGAACGCGCCGAAAGTATGGCGCGGCTGCTGACCGTCACCCGCGAGCGCTACCACGAATTCCGGAGCCGCCCCGCCGCTGAGGGCAGCGAATGTGTGCCTGTGCTGCTGGCCGCGTTGGGCGCGCTGAGCGGCACGGACACCGGCGGACCCGACCCGGTGACCGCCGCGCCCCGCGCGCTACGGGCGCTGACCATCGACCGGGGGCGTGCCGGTTCGCTGGCGCAATCGGTGGAACGCCTCGGCCGGGCCGCGCGTTCGGTACGCGACCAGATGTCCAACGACACCTGGATGGTGCTGGGCGGTGTGGAGCGTGTATTGGCACAGTTGGCGCGTCAGCGCCCCGACGCCGCCATCTCCCCGTTCGACGACACCGCCCTGGCGTCCGCGCATGCCCGGACCCTCAGCGGGATGCTGGCGCTGTCCGGGGTGATGGCCGAGTCGGTGGTGCGCGACGTCGACTGGACCATGACCGACATCGGCAAACGCATCGAGCGCGGGCTGTGGCTGACCACGCTGCTGCGGGCAACGCTGGCCACCGCCCACAACCGGTCCGCGGACCGCGCGATCATCGAGTCGGTGCTGGTGGCCTGCGAGTCGTCGGTCATCTACCTCCGGCGCAACGTCGGCAGCTTCAGCGTTGCCGCGGTGGCCGATCTGGTGCTGTTCGAGACGGAGAACCCGCGCTCGCTGGTCTACCAACTCGAGCGGCTGCGGGCCAACCTCAAGACGCTACCCGGCGCCTCCGGGTCGTCACGGCCCGTGCGGTTGGTCGAAGAGATCACCACCCGGCTGCGCCGGCTGGACCCAGGCGATCTGGAGGAGGTCTCCGCCACCGGTGAACGCACCGAGCTGGCCGAGTTGCTCGACGGCATTCACGGCGGTTTGCGTGACCTCTCGGCCGTCATCACAACGACCCAGCTTTCTTTGCCCGGTGCGATGCAGCCGTTGGGTGGGCCGGGCCGGCGTCGGCGGGTGCCGTGACGCCCGCCGGCGACGATGCAGAACGAAGTGATGAGGAGGAGCGGCGCACGCCCGCCGGCGACGATGCAGAACGAAGTGATGAGGAGGAGCGGCGCACTTGTCGCTACCAAATCACGCACCGCACCGAATACCGCTATTCGGATACGGTGACCAGCTCATACGGACGCGGGTTCCTGACCCCGCGGCGCACCCCCCGCCAGCGCTGCCTGTCCCACGAACTGCGCATCGACCCGCCGCCGGCCGACAGCTCCACCAGCCGCGACGCCTACGGGAACCTCAGCACCTATTTCCACATCACCGAGGCGCACCGGAGGCTCACCGTCGTCAGTGTGTCGGTCGTCGAGGTCGATTCACCACCGGCCGGGTTCTTTGACAGCGAATCGGCCCGCGCGCCATGGGAAGCCGGTCGCCCGGCGGGGACGGACGGCGCGCTGGCGACCGAATTCACCCTCGACCTCGATCCACCGGAGATCAGTGAGGACGTGCGCAAGTACGCCGCCGCCAGTTTCGTTCCCGGACGCCCGCTGGTCGAGGTGCTGCGCGACCTCACCTCGCGTATCCACACCGACTTCGCCTACCGCTCAGGCTCGACGACGGTGTCCACCAGGGTGGCAGAAGTGCTCGCGGCACGCGCCGGCGTCTGCCAGGACTTCGCCCGGCTGGCCATCGCCTGCCTGCGGGCCAACGGACTGGCCGCCGGCTATGTGTCCGGGTATTTGGCCACCGAGCCGCCGCCGGGCAGAGAACGCCTGGTCGGCACCGACGCCACCCACGCCTGGGCGGCAGTTCGCATGCCGAACAACGAGTGGCTGGGGATGGACCCGACGAATGACCAAATGGTCGACGAGCGTTACATCGTCGTGGGCCGCGGTCGCGACTATGCGGATGTGCCGCCGCTGCGTGGCATCATCTACACGAATTCTCAAGACAGCACCATCGACGTCGCTGTCGATGTCGTGCCCTGCGACGAGCCCTTCGAAGATCGATCCGACACGGGAGTGCTGCATGCGTGATTTTGTCTGTCCCAACTGCGGACAGCGCCTGGCGTTCGAGAACTCGGTGTGCCTGTCCTGCGGCAGCGCGCTGGGCTTCTCGCTCGACGACATGGCTTTGCTGGTGATCGCCAGCGGTCCGGACAAAGCGCATCCCGGCTTCGTCAGCCGCAACGACTTTCAGCTGTGCGCGAATTTGCACCTGGCCGAATGCAATTGGCTCGTCCGCAACGGAGCCTACGGCGCGCTGTGCTCGTCGTGCCGCCTGACCCGCACCCGGCCCAACGATTCCGACACCAAGGCGATGGCCGCCTTCGCGCGCGCCGAACAGGCTAAGCGGCGTCTGATCGCCGAACTGCACGAGCTGAAGCTGCCGATCGTCGGGCGCGACCGCGATCCCGAGACTGGGTTGGCGTTCGACCTGCTGTCCAGCGAGTACGAGGAGGTCCTCACCGGCCACGATAACGGCGTGGTCACGCTCGACCTGGCCGAAGGCGACGACGTGCACCGCGAGCAGCTCCGGATCGAGATGGACGAGCCCTACCGCACGCTACTCGGGCATTTCCGGCACGAGATCGGTCACTACTACTACTACCGGCTGATCGACCCGAACCGAGACTACGTGGCGGAGTTCCGCGAGTTGTTCGGTGACCCCGACACCGACTATCAGGAGGCTTTGGACCGGCACTACCGCGACGGTGCGCCGTCGGGTTGGAAGAAAAGCTTCGTGTCGTCGTACGCCACGATGCATCCGGCTGAGGACTGGGCGGAGACGTTCGCACACTACTTGCACATCCGCGACACATTGGACACGTCGGCCGCCTTCGGGTTAGCGCCGGCGGGCGCGACGTTACAACGTCGGGTGCTGGGCCCCAGCGCGTTTCCGCTGCTGATCGACATGTGGCTGCCGTTGTCGTGGTCGCTGAACATGGTCAACCGCTCGATGGGCCACGACGACCTCTATCCCTTTGTGCTGCCTACGGCCGTGCTGGACAAGATGCGCTTCATCCACACCGTCATCGCTGAGGTGACGACCGACTGACCAGCCGCTACCTGCCCGCGGCGATCGCGAGCGCGGCTGGTAAGCCGGGCGAAGCGGGTCGCCGCTACCTGCTCAGGGCGTCAACGGGGCGACCTGACCGCCGGACAGTTTGCGGTAGGCGTAGGTCTGGATCAGCAGAGCCAGCGGACCGGTGACCAGGATGCCGACGTAGAACAGCAACACTCCGACGAAGATCAGCAGGAACTGCACGATGTAGGCCACCAACGAGTTGCCGATGTCGCGTCTGACCGTGGCGATGCTGGCCTTTATTGCCTCCACCGGTTGCAGCGACCGGTCGACGACGAACGGCAGGGTGAACCAGGCCAGATAACCGAAGATGAGGCCGGGGATTACGCACAGCAACTGGCCGATCGAGGTGAGCACCGCCACCAGCAGGCCGGCCACGACCACCTTGCCGACGTTGCGCGGCTTGAGGAACGAACCGATGGTCACCGGCCTGCCGTCGGCAATGTCGAGGCATCCGGTGATGTATGCGCCTTGGAAGATCATCGCAATGCCGAGGAAAACGAAGGAAAGCAGCCCAAGGGCCGCGAAGAAGCCGATGCCGGGACCTGACGAGGCGTCGGAACCGTACGAGTCACCGCCATCGGAACCGGCCAGGCCGAAGACCGCCGACGCGCCGATTCCGCCGACAACCGCCAGCACCAGCGCATAGATGAGTATCGGCACGATCAGCGCCGCGGCGTTCTTGCTGAACTTGTTCAGCGCCCAGTTGAAGGCTTCCCCGATGCTGAAGGACTGACCGTAGTCCTGCCCGTACTGGGCGGGTGCGCCGTAACCGGGCGGCTGCCCGTATCCCGGCGGCGGCGGAGGCGCACCGTAACTGGGCGGAGGCGGCGGGTAGGCGCCATAGCCGGGCGGCGGGGGAGGCGTGCCGTAGCCCGGCGGCGGGGGAGGCGCGCCGTAACCCGGCGGAGGCGGGGAGCCGTAGTTGGGTGGCGGCGGATAGCCGCCCGGGTTCTGGTTACCACCCCAAGGCTCGTTCGGGCTGCCAGGGTAGTTCGGGGGTTGGCTCATGCTGCCGCTCCTAGTCGCGATTCGGAGTAACGCGTGGGCACAACCTAGCAAGCGTTGCGCCCCGATGCTGTGCACTCGGCCAGGCGCGTCGCAGCAGGGGCGGCGGACCGCCAGCCGGTCACCGCGGGTTCGCCGGAAGTTTGCTGCGTGGGCTCACCGGCGCAGCCTCGGCGCGCTCGAAGTCCGCGCACCCGCGCCCCCCGGTCCCGACGTGGTATGCCTGATTCCGTGTCCGACGGTCTGTTCGACCTGTCTAGTGACGCCTCCGGCGCCGTCAGCGCATCCGGCCGCGACCGCGGTTCGTCGACCGCTGCCCCGCTGGCGGTGCGGATGCGCCCGGCAAACCTCGACGAGGTGGTGGGGCAGGGCCATCTGCTGCGACCCGGCTCCCCGCTGCGCCGCCTGGTGGAGGGCTCCGGTGTCGCGTCGGCCATCCTCTACGGGCCGCCGGGCAGCGGCAAGACGACGCTGGCGTCGTTGATCTCGCAGGCAACCGGCCGGCGGTTCGAAGCGCTGTCGGCGTTGTCGGCCGGCGTGAAGGAGGTGCGGGCGGTCATCGATCAAGCGCGGCGGGCCGCCGCGTACGGCGAGCAGACTGTGCTCTTCATCGACGAGGTGCACCGATTTTCCAAAACTCAGCAAGACGCGTTGCTGTCGGCGGTGGAGAACCGGGTGGTTCTGCTGGTTGCCGCAACCACCGAAAACCCGTCGTTCTCCGTGGTCGCACCGCTGCTGTCCCGATCGCTGATCCTGCAGCTGCGACCGTTGGGCGCCGAAGACGTGCGGACCGTCGTGCAGCGCGCGATCGACGATCCGCGCGGGTTGGGTGGTCGGGTCGAAGTGGACCCTGAAGCGGTGCAGCTGCTGGTCGAGTTGTCCGCCGGCGACGCGCGCCGGGCGCTGACCGCTCTAGAAGTGGCCTCCGAGACTGCGCAGGCCGCCGGGGAGCGGGTGAGCGTCGGCACTGTTGAACAGTCCCTGGACAAGGCCGCCGTGCGCTACGACCGCGACGGCGACCAGCACTACGACGTCATCAGCGCGTTCATCAAATCGGTGCGCGGCTCCGACGTCGACGCCGCACTGCACTATCTGGCCCGCATGCTCGTCGCCGGCGAGGATCCCCGTTTCATCGCACGCCGGCTGATGATTCTGGCCAGTGAGGACATCGGTATGGCCGATCCGACCGCGCTGCCGACCGCGGTGGCCGCTGCGCAGACGGTGCAGCTGATCGGGCTGCCCGAAGCTCAGCTGACGCTGGCGCACGCCACCGTGCATCTGGCCACGGCACCCAAGTCCAACGCCGTCACCACCGCGCTGGCCGCCGCCATGGACGACATCAAAGCCGGCAAGGCCGGTCTGGTGCCGCCGCATCTGCGCGACGGCCACTACTCGGGTGCGGCGGGGTTGGGTAACGCCCAGGGCTACCGGTACTCCCATGACGCCCCCGACGGGGTTGTCGCACAGCAATATCCGCCCGACGAGCTGGCCGGGGTGGACTATTACCGGCCAACCGGGCGCGGCGGCGAACGCGAAATCGCCGGCCGGCTGGAGCGGCTGCGGGCGATCATCCGTGGCGGACGGGGACCGCGATGAGAACTTTCACCGATGAAGAAATGGGCCGGCTGCTGCCCACGGCCAAGGCCTACAGCGTCGTCATCCTCAGCAGGGGACCGAACTTCGACGATGAAGCGACACCGGCGATCGTCTGGGAGCACGGCCGTCGCAACTTCGCCCTGCGCGACGATGGCGTACTGGCGGTGGTTCTCCCGGTGACCGACGATTCCGAGGTGTGCGGCATCGGCGTGTTCGCGGCCACGACCGACGAGACCGCCGCCCTGATGGCGGACGACCCCGGGGTGGCGACCGGGGTGTTCACCTACCGGGTGCATCCGTGCCGGGGATTCCCCGGCGACGCGCTACCGTAGCCGGTTCTAGACCAGCTCCGGAACCCGCAGGCGGGCGATGGCCAGCTCGAACTCGGCAACGTCGATCACCTCGGCGCCCAGCTCGCGCACGCGCCTGCTGCGCAACTCGGTCGCCTGGTCGCGGTTGCGGGCCAACGCGTCCACGCTGTCGAAGGTGGAGCACGACACGGCGCGCCGTCCGGCGGGGTAGTCCACCAGCAGGCTGGCACTGCAGAAGCCGTCGAGGCGCTCCATCTCCGGCAGCACCGAGGTGCGGTAGAAGTCCAGGGACCGCCTGAGCTGATCGGGCACCACCTTCAGCCAGGTGGCGCGCACGCACGCCCCCTTCAGCGAGCGGTGGTCGCGGTGCAGCGAGGTGATCTCCCACTCCTCGACCCGTGCGCTGCCGTCGAACATCAGCGCGGCCCGGTCCCGAATCGGCGCCACCCGCTCGGCGCTGGCGCGCATCGCCTCGACGCTCTGCCACGACGAGGTGGCGATGGAGGTGCCGGATCGCCGGTCCACCATCAGCGACAGTCCGACGAACCCGTCGATCTCCTGCAGGGCTGGCATGACGACATCGCGGATGTGGGCAATCCCCATGTCCACCGACAACGGTTGCGCCGCGATGGTGGTTGAGCGTGCATACACGATCGACCCCTTCTCCGTCGGGGCGGCGCCCCGGTGGCGCCACCGGTGTGCCGACTACTTTTCTCCTCGCCGCTGCGCGCCGCAATGCTCAAATGTGGCTGCGGTCACATTCGGTTGGCTGGCTTCGGCGGCTCCGCCGTACGCTGGTGCTCATGGATACCGATGTGCTGGATGTCGACACCGCGCGTCGCCGTATCGTCGACCTCACCGACGCGGTGCGTTCCTTTTGCGCCAAACGGCAAGATGGCTCTCCTCGAGATGGGCTGTGCAATGTCTTCGTTCCGCATGCGACGGCGGGCGTAGCCATCATCGAGACAGGCGCCGGCTCCGACGACGACCTGCTTGACACATTGGAACGCTTACTGCCCCGCGACGACCGGTACCGGCACTCGCACGGGTCGTACGGTCACGGCGCCGATCACGTCCTGCCGGCCCTAGTGTCGCCGTCGGTGACAGTGCCCGTGCAGGGCGGTGAGCCGTTGCTGGGCACCTGGCAGAGCGTTGTCCTGGTCGACCTCAACCGCGACAATCCGCAGCGTTCGGTGCGGCTGAGTTTCGTCGGAAGCTGAACAGGGTCAGACACCGGGCGGCCGAGTCATTGACTTTTCATGCTGGGTAGCCGGCCCGGTACCCTGATGCGGTTGAAATAGATGCTGCGGTGCCGGCGGCAACAAAGGGAAACGGAAAGTGCAGACACACGAGATCAGGAAGCGGTTCCTCGATCATTTCGTGAAGGCGGGCCACACCGAGGTGCCGAGCGCCTCGGTGATCCTCGACGACCCCAACCTGCTGTTCGTCAACGCCGGAATGGTGCAGTTCGTGCCCTACTTCCTCGGCCAGCGCACCCCGCCCTACCCGACGGCCACCAGCATCCAGAAATGCATCCGCACCCCCGACATCGACGAAGTCGGGATCACCACCCGGCACAACACGTTCTTTCAGATGGCCGGCAACTTCTCGTTCGGCGACTATTTCAAGCGCGACGCAATCAAGCTCGCGTGGACGCTGCTGACCAACGACATCGCCGACGGTGGATATGCGCTCGATCCTGAAAGAATATGGACGACAGTTTTTTTCGACGACGACGAGGCGATCGAACTGTGGCGAGAGATCGCCGGGCTGCCGGTCGACCGCATTCAGCGCCGCGGTATGGAAGACAACTACTGGTCGATGGGAATCCCCGGACCCTGCGGCCCGTCCTCAGAGATCTACTACGACCGCGGTCCGGAATTCGGCGTCGCCGGCGGTCCGATCGCCAACGAAGATCGCTACATCGAGTTGTGGAACTTGGTGTTCATGCAAAGCGAACGCGGCGAAGGCACCGGTAAGGCCGACTTCGAGATCCTGGGCCCGTTGCCCCGCAAGAACATCGACACCGGCATGGGTGTCGAACGGGTCGCGTTCGTGCTGCAGGGCGTGCACAACGTCTACGAGACTGACTTGTTGCGTCCGGTCATCGACATGGTCGCTGCCCGCGCGCCCCGCCCTTACGACGTCGGCGCACCCCAAGACGACGTGCGCTATCGGATCATCGCCGACCACAGCCGCACCGCGACCATCCTGATCGGCGACGGCGTCACTCCGGGCAACGACGGACGCGGCTATGTGCTGCGCCGCCTGCTGCGCCGGGTGATCCGCTCGGCAAAACTGCTCGACATCGATGACCCGATCATGGGAGACCTGATCGCCACGGTGCGCGACGCGATGGGCCCGTCCTATCCCGAACTGGTCGCCGACTTCGACCGGATCAGGCGGATCGCCGTCGCCGAAGAGACCGCGTTCAACCGCACTCTGGCGTCCGGCTCGAAGCTGTTCGAGGAGGTGGCCGGCGCCACCAAAGCTTCCGGTGCCACCGTCGTGTCAGGACCGGATGCCTTCACGCTGCACGACACCTACGGGTTCCCGATCGAGCTCACCCTGGAAATGGCGGCCGAGACCGGCTTGCAGGTCGACGAGATCGGCTTCCGGGAATTGATGGCCGAACAGCGTCGCCGGGCCAAGGCGGACGCCGCCGCACGCAAGCATGCTCACGCCGACCTGAGCGCCTACCGCGAACTGGTCGACGCCGGTCCTACCGAGTTCACCGGCTTCGACGAACTGACCTCCGAGGCAAAGATTTTAGGCGTCTTCGTGGACGGCAAACGAGTTCCGGTGGTCGCGCACGGCAGTCAAGGTGCTGACCGGGTGGAACTGGTGCTCGATCGCACCCCGCTCTACGCCGAATCCGGGGGACAGGTCGCCGACACCGGCACGATCACCGGCACCGGCGCCGGTGCAAGCGCCAAGGCGGCGGTCACCGACGTGCAGAAAATCGCCAAGACACTGTGGGTGCACCGGGTCAATGTCGAATCCGGGGAGTTCGTCGAAGGCGACACCGTCGTCGCCGCCGTCGAACCTGGGTGGCGCCGCGGCGCCACCCAGGGACATTCCGGCACCCACATGGTGCATGCGGCGTTGCGGCAAGTGCTGGGGCCGAACGCAGTTCAGGCCGGCTCGTTGAACCGGCCGGGGTATTTGCGGTTCGACTTCAACTGGCAGGGCCCACTGAGCGAAGAGGAGCGCAGCCAGGTCGAAGAAGTGACCAACCAGGCGGTGCAAGCCGACTTCGAAGTGCACACGTTCACCGAGCAGCTCGACAGGGCCAAGGCGATGGGGGCGTTGGCCCTGTTCGGCGAAAGCTACCCCGAGCAGGTGCGGGTGGTGGAAATCGGCGGTCCGTTCTCGCTGGAGCTGTGCGGCGGCACCCACGTGCACAACTCGGCGCAGATCGGGCCGGTCACGATTCTGGGCGAATCCTCGGTGGGGTCCGGGGTGCGTCGGGTGGAGGCGTACGTCGGCTTGGATTCGTTTCGCCACCTGGCCAAGGAACGCGCGCTGATGGCCGGGCTGGCGTCGTCGCTGAAGGTGCCCTCCGAGGAAGTCCCCGCGCGGGTGGCCACCCTGGTCGAACGGTTGAAGGCCGCCGAAAAGGAACTCGAACGCAGCCGGCTGGCCGGTGCGCGGGCGGCCGCGGTCAATGCCGCCGCCGGGGCGGAGCGCATTGGTGACGTCCGGTTCGTGGCGCAGCGGATGGCCGGCGGAATGACGGCGGCGGACTTACGTGCCCTGGTCGGCGACATCCGCGGCAGACTGGGCACCGACCCGGCGGTGGTGGCCCTCATCGCCGGCGGTGACGGCGACACGGTGCCGTACGCAGTCGCTGCGAATCCCGCCGCGCAGGATCTGGGGCTGCGCGCCAACGATCTGGTTCAGCAGCTCGCGGTGGCCGTCGAGGGCCGGGGCGGAGGTAAAGCCGACCTGGCCCAGGGGTCGGGGAGAAACGCCTCAGGTATCGACGCTGCGCTGGACGCCGTCCGGGCAGAGATAGCGCGGGTTACCTGAGTGACCGCTGCAGAGCACCGTCAGCCCGACCGGCCCGGCGCGGACGATCCCGGCCGGGGGCGGCGGCTCGGTATCGACGCCGGCAAGCGGCGCATCGGTGTGGCCTGCAGCGACCCCGACGGCATACTGGCGACCCCGGTGGAGACGGTTCGCCGCGACCATTCCGGCAGCCACCTGCGCAGGCTGGCCGAGCTGGTCGCCGAGCTCGACCCGGTCGAGATCATCGTTGGATTGCCGCTGACCCTGGCCGACCGCACCGGCCAGTCTGCCGCGGACGCGATCGGACTGGCTGACGCGCTGGCGCGCCGGATAGCACCGGTTCCGGTGCGTCTGGCCGACGAGCGGCTCACCACCGTCAGCGCGCAGCGGTCGCTGCAGGCGGCGGGTGTGCGCGCCAGAGGTCAGCGCGGTGTCATCGATCAGGCCGCAGCGGTGGTGATCTTGCAGGGCTGGCTCGACCAGCGTCGTTCCGCGCTGCTCAGGGACCGGGCAGATGGCTGACGAGGAGCCGCGCAGCAGGTCGCAGCCCGTCGCGGTCGGACCACACCGCCACCGGATGACCCGCACTGCCCGTGCCCGGCAACGCCGGCTGCGGCGCCGGCGCCGCATCACCGGCGGGTTCGCCGGTTGCGTGCTGATCGTGGTGGCGTTGGCCGCGGTCTTCCTCGGCTCCAAGCTGTGGCACAACCTCACCGGCGGTGGCAACGACTACACCGGCAACGGTGGACACGACCTGCTCATCCAGGTCAACGCCGGGGACTCGACCACCGCGATCGGCGAGACACTGCACAACCACGGCGTGGTAAAGACCGTACGGTCCTTCGTCGACGCGGCGCACGGCAATTCGGCGATCTCAGCGATCCAGCCCGGCTTTTACCGGCTGCGCACCGAGATACCGGCCTCGTCGGCGGTGCGGCGGCTGGCCGACCCGAACAACCGGGTGGGCCGGCTGGTGATCCCGGAGGGACGCCAGCTCGACGACACCACCGACATGAAAACCAACGCCACGACGCCGGGCATCTTGAGTTTGATCTCCCGCGCGTCCTGCGTCGACCTGGACGGACACCAACGTTGCGTTGCCGTCACCGATCTGCGCAACGCGGCGGACAACAGCACACCGGCCGCGCTGACGGTGCCGACCTGGGCGGTGGGGCCGGCGACGGCGATGGGCAACGACCACCGCCGGATCGAGGGCCTGATCGCCCCGGGCACGTTCAACGTCGACCCGACGGCGCCGCCGGAGAAGATCCTGGCAACGCTGATCAGTGCGAGCACCGACAGCTACGTGCGGTCCGGGCTACTGGACACCGCTACGGCGATGCGCCTGTCGCCCTACAACGTGCTGGTGGTGGCGTCGCTGGTGCAGCGCGAATCCAAACCGCTGGACTTCCCGAAGGTGGCTCAGGTCATCTACAACCGTCTCAACGAGCACCGCACGCTCGAATTCGATTCCACCGTCAACTACCCGCTGGATCGCCGCGAAGTGGCCACCAGCGACGCCGACCGCGCTCAGCCGACGCCGTGGAACACCTACATCGCCGAGGGGGTACCGGCGACCCCGATCTGTTCGCCGGGGGTGGACGCGTTACAGGCGGCCGAACATCCCGCGCCCGGCGACTGGCTGTACTTCGTGACGATCGACTCGCAGGGCACTACCTTGTTCACCCGCGACTACCAGCAGCACCTGGCCAACATCGAGCTGGCCAAACACAACGGTGTCCTCGACAGCGCGCGATGAGCGTAGCCGCGCGGGGCGCGGCGGCGAAGAGCGCCATCAGACAGCGCCCGCTAGCGAAGCCAGACGAGCGGGAGTACTGGGTTCGCCCATCGCGCACTCCCGGTCTCCGCAATTGCATCTGGCCGCCTACCGCGCGCTCGGCCTGCACGACTGGACCTATGACCGCATCGAGTGCGGTGCAGCACAGCTGCCGGCCGTGGTCGGCGGGTTAGGGCCGCAGTGGGTCGGCGTCTCGGTGACCATGCCCGGCAAGTTCGCCGCGTTGCAGTTCGCCGACGAGCGCACCGGGCGCGCCGAGTTGGTCGGCTCGGCCAACACCCTGGTCCGCACGATGGGCGGCTGGCGCGCCGACAACACCGACGTCGACGGTGTGAGCGGTGCGCTAGGCGCCGTCACCGGACCGGCGATGGTGCTGGGCTCCGGCGGTACCGCGCCGGCGGCCGTCGTCGCGCTGGCCGGTCTTGGCGTACACGACATCACCGTCGTTGCCCGCAATCCGCAGAAAGCGGCCCGGCTCATCGACTTGGGGGCGCAAGTGGGCACCGACACCCAGTTCTGCGACCTGGACGGCCCGGCGTTGGCCTCGACGGCTGCCGCCGCCGGGGTCATGATCAGCACCATCCCGGCGGAGGTGGCCGCCCGGTACGCCGGGACGCTGGCCGGCGTACCGGTGCTGCTCGACGCCATCTACGACCCGTGGCCCACACCGCTGGCCGCGGGTGTCACCGCCGCCGGCGGTCGGGTGGTCAGCGGCCTGCAGATGCTGCTGCACCAGGCGTTCGCGCAGGTCGAGTTATTCACAGGGTTGCCCGCTCCGAGAAAAGCGATGGCCGCCGCGCTGGGTTAACGTGCCCGGTCATGGCCTGGGTTGTGCTGCTGTGGATGGGCGCGTTGAGCTTCTGCGACATCCGGCTCGGGCGGTTGCCCAACGCGTTGACGCTGCCCGGGGCCATGGCGATCTTGCTGGCCGCCGCCGTTTCGGGTCGCGGACCGTCAGCCTTGGCCGGGGCGGCGGCCCTGGCCGGGATGTACCTGGTGGTGCACGTAGTGTCGAAAGCGGCGATGGGAGCCGGCGATGTCAAGCTCGGCATCGGCCTGGGTGGTCTGGCGGGTTGTTTCGGCCCCGCGGTGTGGTTTCTGGCGGCCGTCGGCGCACCCCTGCTAACGGTGCTGGTCGCGGTCGTGCGGGGCCGGCGCGCGGTGCCGCACGGTCCGTCGATGTGTCTGGCCACCGCCGGGGCGGTCAGCCTGGCGTTGGTGTGACTCGCCGAAATCGACGGCAGCGCGAAGAAGTACGAGTACGCCGCGCGGTCGCGTCGATTTCGGCGCGCTGCGCGCGACGTGGGAAGATGAAACCCGTGTTGCGCTGGACCACGGCAGGTGAATCCCACGGCAAGGCGCTGGTCGCCGTCGTCGAAGGCATGGTGGCCGGGGTCGCGGTGACTTCGCAGGATATCGCTGAGCAACTCGCCCGTAGGCGACTCGGCTACGGCCGCGGCGCCCGGATGAAGTTCGAGGCTGACGCCGTGACGGTGCTGGCCGGGGTGCGCCACGGCAGCACGCTGGGCGGACCGATCGCGATCGAGGTCGGCAACACCGAATGGCCGAAGTGGGAATCCGTGATGGCCGCAGATCCGGTGGATGAAAGCGCGCTGGATGTGGCGAGGAATGCGCCGCTGACCCGGCCGCGACCAGGCCACGCCGACTACGCCGGCATGCTCAAGTACGGCTTCGATGATGCCCGCCCCGTGCTGGAGCGCGCCAGCGCGCGGGAAACCGCTGCGCGGGTCGCCGCCGGCACCGTCGCACGGCTGTTCCTGCGCCAGGCGCTCGGTGTGGAGGTCGTCTCGCATGTGGTGTCCATCGGCGCGTCGCAGCCCTACGACGGTCCACCGCCGCAGGCGGGTGACTTGGCCGCCATCGACGCCAGTCCGGTTCGCGCGTACGACGAGCAGGCCGAAAAGTCGATGATCGCCGAGATCGAAGCGGCCAAAAAGGACGGCGACACCCTCGGCGGCGTGGTCGAGGCGGTGGCGCTGGGGTTGCCGGTCGGTCTGGGCTCGTTCACCAGCGGCGACAACCGGCTCGACAGCCAGCTCGCCGCCGCGGTGATGGGTATCCAGGCGATCAAGGGCGTCGAGATCGGCGATGGTTTCGCCACCGCCCGCCGTCGCGGCAGCCGCGCCCACGACGAGATGTATCCCGGCCCCGACGGGGTGGTCCGTTCGACCAATCGCGCCGGCGGTCTGGAAGGCGGCATGACCAACGGCCAGCCGCTGCGGGTGCGTGCCGCAATGAAGCCGATCTCCACCGTGCCGCGGGCGCTGGCCACTGTCGACATGGTGACCGGCGACCAAGCGGTCGCGATCAACCAGCGCTCCGACGTCTGCGCGGTACCGGCCGCCGGCGTCGTCGTCGAAACCATGGTGGCGCTGGTGTTGGCGCGCGCAGTGCTGGAGAAGTTCGGCGGCGACTCGCTGACCGAGACCCGCCGCAACATCGAGGCGTACCTGGCTTCGGTCGCCCAGCGCGAACCGGTGACCAACCCGATCCCAGCGTCCAGGTGAGCGTGATGGCCCCCAAGGCGGTACTGGTCGGCTTGCCGGGTTCGGGCAAGTCCACAATCGGGCGCCGGCTGGCCAAAGCGCTGGGTGTCGAGATGCTCGACACCGACGCCGCGATCGAGCAGCAGACCGGCCGCAGCATTCCCGACATCTTCGCCGATGACGGCGAACGGGAGTTCCGCCGCATCGAAGAGCAGGTGGTGCGTGCCGCGCTGGCCGGACACGACGGCATCGTGTCGCTGGGCGGCGGAGCCGTCACCACCCCCGGGGTGCGCTCGGCGTTGGCCGGGCACACCGTCGTCTTCCTCGAGATCAGCGCCGCCGAGGGCGTGCGCCGCACCGGCGGGCACACGGTGCGGCCGCTGCTGGCCGGGCCGGACCGGGCCGAGAAGTTTCGCGCGCTGATGGCTCAGCGGGTGCCGCTCTACCGGCGGGTGGCCACCATCCGGGTCAACACCAACCGCCGCAATCCGGGAGCGGTGGTCCGCTACATCGTGTCGCGACTGAGCCCGGAGCCGGCCCAGCGCCGCCGCGGCCGGTCCCGCCGCCCGTCCCGCTGCAGACGAGACCGACCGATGACTGACACCGGCCACGTCACGGTGCAGGTCGCCGTGCAACCGCCCTATCCGGTGCTGATCGGGCGTGGACTGCTCGGAGAGCTCGACGCGCTCGTCGCCGGCCGGCACCGGATCGCGATCGTGCACCAGCCGACGCTGGCGCAGACCGCCGAGTCGATCCGCAGCCACTTAGTCGACGACGGTGTCGACGCGCATCGCATCGAGATCCCCGACGCCGAGGCCGGCAAAGACTTGCCGGTCGTCGGCTACATCTGGGATGTGCTGAGCCGCATCGGGATCGGGCGCAAAGACTTACTGGTCAGCCTGGGCGGCGGGGCGGTCACCGACGTCGCCGGGTTCGCCGCGGCGACCTGGCTGCGCGGTGTGTCGGTCGTGCACGTACCCACCACCTTGCTGGGCATGGTCGACGCCGCTGTCGGCGGCAAGACCGGCATCAACACCGAGGCGGGCAAGAACCTGGTCGGCGCGTTCCACCAGCCGCTGGCCGTGCTCGCTGATCTGGCGACGCTGGAGACGTTGCCGCGCAACGAGATAGCCGCCGGCATGGCCGAGGTGGTCAAAGCAGGCTTCATCGGTGACCCGGTCATCCTCGACCTGATCGAGGCTGATCCGCAGGCCGCGCTTGATCCCACAGGTGCGGCGCTGCCGGAGCTGGTCCGTCGCGCAGTCACGGTCAAGGCCGAGGTCGTCGCCGCCGACGAAAAAGAGGCGCAACTGCGCGAGATCCTCAACTACGGCCACACCTTGGGCCACGCCATCGAGCGTCGCGAACACTACCGGTGGCGGCACGGCGCCGCGGTGTCGGTGGGTCTGGTGTTCGCCGCTGAGCTGGGCCGGCTGGCCGGGCGTTTGGACGACGCGACCGCCGACCGGCACCGCAAGATCTTGACGTCGCTGGGGCTGCCGGTCAGTTATGACCCCGACGCGCTGCCGCAGCTGCTGGAGTACATGGCCGGTGACAAGAAGTCCCGCTCGGGGGTGCTGCGGTTCGTGGTTCTCGACGGGCTGGCCAAGCCGGGCCGGCTGGAAGGACCCGATCCGGCGATGCTGGCGGCCGCTTACGCGGAAGTCGCGGCGTGACGCCTATGACGCCTATGCCCCGGGTCAATGTGCTCAACGGCCCGAATTTGGGCCGGCTCGGCCGTCGCGAACCCGAAATCTACGGTTCCACCAGCCACGACGACCTGGTCGAGCTGATCGAGGGTACCGCCGCTGAACTCGGGCTCAACGCCGTTGTGCGCCAGACGGACAGCGAAGCCCAACTGCTGGAATGGATTCACCAAGCCGCTGACGCGCAGGAACCGGTGATCCTCAACGCGGGCGGCCTGACGCATACCTCGGTGGCGCTGCGTGACGCGTGCAGCGAACTGCGCGCACCGCTGATCGAAGTGCACATCTCCAACATCCACGCCCGCGAGGAGTTCCGCAGACACTCGTATCTGAGCTCGGTGGCGACCGGGGTGATCGTCGGTCTGGGCGCCCAGGGGTATGTGCTCGCGCTGCGTTACCTGGCCGGCGCCTGACTAGCGCTGATCGTCCGTCGACGTTCGGGTGGGCCGGGTTCGTTCGGCATCGGACTCGGCCGACGACGACTGGGTGCGGTCATCGGTGCGGACCGGGTGAGTCTCCTCCTCAGACCGCGCGGTCGGGCCGCTCTCGGGTCTCTTCCTGACCCCGTCGCTCCCCCTCGGCTGTCGCCACCGACGAGGTCCGCTCCTCCTCGCGCCGCCCATCAGCCGTCTCAGTCCGGCCCTGGTCCCGCTCTCGGCCACTACCTGGATGCTCGGCGTCCGAATCACCCCGCACGGCGTCGAACACGTCGGTGTCGGCCCGGTCTTCGTCCCCGTCGGAATCCCGCGGGGCATAAGCCTCCTTGCGGTCGATCAGATAGCGGCCGAGAGCCACCGCGCCCATGCCCGGCAGGAACACCAGCAACGCGGTGAACGCGGCGAACGTGGTGATCTCGTTGATCAGTGCGCCGACGTACAGGCCGCGGTACAGCAGCGAGACCAGCCAGGCCACCGCGCCGCCGACGACACCGGCGACGAGCCCGGTGAGCAGCCACGTCATAGCCAGGTCGGCGCGTCGGTCCGGGTCGGGGTTCTCCCGCGCGTCCGCGCGGCCGTCAAGCAGACCCCACACGATCACCACGATCATGAACAGCAGAACCAGCACGACGCTGATCACGCCGGCCATCTCCTGGAACGCGTTGATCAGCGCGCCCTGAAACAATCGGAGCACGACCATTCCAGCGGCGAACAGCAGTCCGCGCACGATCCAGGTAGCCATGGGGCCACAGCGTAGCGAGTAGCGTCGGCAGTCGTGACACATTCACAACGTCGAGACCATCTCGTGGCGCGAATCGGCGCCGAGGGCCTGGACGCGATGCTGGTCACCGACCTCGTCAACGTGCGCTACCTGTCGGGATTCACGGGGTCGAACGCCGCGCTACTGATCTACGCCGACGACCGGGCGCCGGTGCTGGCCACCGACGGTCGCTACCGCACCCAGGCCGCCCAGCAGGCACCGGACCTGGAGGTGGCCATCGAGCGGGCCTGCGGGCGCTATCTGGCCGGACTAGCCGCCGGCGCCGGAGTCGGGCGACTCGGGTTCGAAAGTCACGTCGTCACCGTGGACGCTTACGACGCGCTCGCCGCAGAGGTGGCTCGGTCGGGTCACACCGAACTGGTTCGCGCGTCGGGCACCGTCGAGGCGTTGCGCGAGACGAAGGACGCCGGTGAGGTGGCGTTGCTGCGGCTGGCGTGCGAGGCAGCCGACGCCGCGCTGACGGATCTCGTGGAGCGCGGCGGGCTGCGGCCCGGGCGCACGGAGCGGGAAGTGGGCCGCGAACTGGAGGCGTTGATGCTCGACCACGGCGCCGATGGGGTGTCGTTCGAGACGATCGTGGCGGCCGGGGCGAACTCCGCCATTCCACATCACCGCCCGACCGAGGCAGCACTGGCGGCGGGCGACTTCGTCAAGATCGACTTCGGCGCGCTGGTCGGCGGATACCACTCCGACATGACGCGCACATTCATTCTGGGCGCCGCGGCCGACTGGCAGCTCGAGCTCTACCAGTTGGTGGCCGATGCCCAGCACACCGGACGGGGTGCGCTGCGCGCCGGCGCGAGCCTGCGCGACGTGGACGCCGCAGCGCGGCAGGTGATCGCCGACGCGGGCTACGGCGAGAACTTCGGTCACGGCCTAGGCCACGGCGTGGGTCTGCAGATCCATGAAGCGCCGGGGATCAACGCATCCGCCGCCGGTACACTCTTGGCGGGCTCCGTGGTGACCGTGGAGCCCGGGGTCTATTTGCCTGAGCGCGGCGGCGTCCGCATCGAGGACACGTTGGTCGTGCCGATCCAGACGTCGGAGAAACCCGGGCAGACCCCGGAATTGCTGACCCGGTTCCCCAAGGAACTGGCCATCGTCTAGGAGATTCAGTAAACCGTGGCGACGACTGCCGACTTCAAGAACGGGCTGGTGCTGTCGATCGACGGCCAGCTGTGGACGATCGTGGAATTCCAGCACGTAAAACCGGGCAAGGGCCCGGCGTTCGTGCGCACGAAGCTGAAAAATGTGTTGTCCGGCAAGGTCGTTGACAAGACCTACAACGCCGGGGTGAAGGTGGACACCGCCACCGTGGACCGGCGTGACACGACCTACCTGTACCGCGACGGCTCGGACTTCGTGTTCATGGACAGCCAGGACTACGAACAACACCCGCTGCCGGAGTCGCTGGTCGGCGACGCGGCGCGGTTCCTGCTCGAGGGCATGCCGGTGCAGGTGGCTTTCCACGACGGCGCGCCGCTCTACATCGAACTGCCGACCAGCGTCGAGCTGGAGGTGACACATACCGAGCCGGGTCTGCAAGGCGACCGGTCCAGTGCCGGCACCAAGCCGGCCACCCTGCAGACCGGTGCTCAGATCAACGTGCCGCTGTTCATCAACACCGGAGACAAGCTCAAGGTGGACACCCGCGACGGCAACTATCTGGGGCGCGTGAACGCCTGACCATGCGACCGGTCAAAGGACGGCACCAGGCCCGTAAACGTGCCGTCGACTTGTTGTTCGAAGCCGAGGCCCGCGGCCTGACCCCGGCCGAGGTGGCCGAAGCCCGCGCCGCGCTCGCCGACGCGAACCCCGACGTGGCACCACTGCATCCCTACACCGCGACGGTGGCGCGCGGGGTCAGCGAGCACAGTGCGCACATCGACGACCTGATCGCCGCGCACCTGCAGGGTTGGACGCTGGAACGGCTCCCTGCAGTGGACCGGGCCGTGCTGCGGGTCGCGGTGTGGGAGTTGCTGCACGCCGACGACGTTCCGGAGCCGGTTGCCGTGGACGAGGCGGTGCAGCTGGCCAAGGAGCTGTCCACCGACGACTCGCCCGGGTTCGTCAACGGCGTGCTGGGCCAGGTGATGCTGGTGACGCCGCAGATCCGGAGCGGCCGCGCAAGCCGTTCGCAAGGCGGGCCCGTGACCCGACTCGAGCTGCGGGTGGTGGTCGCGGGCGTCCTGGCCGCGACGGTGGTGCTGGGCGCTGCCGCCTGCGCCGCCTACGGGCTGGCCTGGCTCGCCGCGGCCTTGACGATCTACGCGCTGGCGGTCGGTGCCTGGCTGTATCACTCGATCCAGCGCTATGTCATGGCGCAACGGATCAGCAGTGTTCGTTCGGCCGCGACACCGTTTCGGCCTCTGCTGCCGGTGATGGCCGCACTGATGGGGCTGACCCAGGCCATGGTGCGCTCGCTCAGCGACGTCACCGACTTGCCGCAGCGGCGCTGGGACCTTCCGGTACGACGCTGGTTGGAGGTCACCCGCGGTCGGCGTATCGGCGAGGGCGACCGCGACGTCGACGGCTGAGTCCACTCACACCGGCCGACGAGTCGCTCGGAGCTGGGCACACCACCTCATGCTTCTCCGCTGAGGCCGGTGAGGCGCGTGTCTACTGTGGACACCAGCCCGAAACAACCTCGCGGTAGCGAACAAGAGAACAAACTGACCACATGCACCGATATGGCGAGCACCCCAGACGGCTTCACGTCTCTGCGTTGGCAGCGGCGGCCAACCCGTCGTACTCGCGGATCGACACCTGGAACCTGCTCGACGACGCCTGCCGCGAACTCGCCGAAGTGGATCGCACCGGCCGGGACACCGGCCACGCGACCGCCCGGGTGCGGCGGCTGCTCAGCCGGCTGGGCGCCTACGAGCGTTACTGGCTGTATCCCGGCGCGGCCAACCTGGCGAAGTTCAGCGAATACCTCCACGCCGGCGCCACGGTCGGGCTGACCCACGCGGTGGGCCTGGCCGCGCGACTGTTGTCTGAGTACGGTGACCGTGCGGCGCTTTTCGACACCACGGCATCGCTGGCCGACCAGGAGCTGGTGGCGCGCGCCAAGCACCAGCAGTTCTACACCGTGCTGCTCGCCGACGACTCGCCGACCACGGCTCCCGACAGCCTGGCCGAACAGCTGAGGGCGCTGCGTGATCAGTCGGACGCAGTGCAGGTCGAGTTGCTGGTGGTCAGCAGCGTCGAGGACGCGATCACCGCCGTCGCGCTGAACGGCGAGATTCAGGCGGCGATCATCCGCCACGACTTGCCGCTGCGGTCTCACGACCGGGTGCCGCTGATGACGACGCTGCTGGGCTGCAATGACGACGTGCTCGTGACCGATTGCGTCGACAATTGGGTCGAATGCGGCGAATGGATCCGGGAGCTGCGCCCAACGATTGATCTGTACCTGCTCACCGACGAGTCGATCGCCGCGGAGACCGAGGACAAGCCGGACCTCTACGACCGCACCTTCTACCGGCTCAACGACGTCACCGACCTGCATAGCACCGTGCTCGCGGGCATTCGAAACCGCTACGCCACACCGTTTTTCGATGCGCTGCGGGCCTACGCCGCTTCTCCGGTCGGCCAGTTTCACGCGCTGCCGGTGGCGCGCGGGGCCAGCATCTTCAACTCCAAGTCGCTGCACGACATGGGCGAGTTCTACGGGCGCAACATCTTCATGGCCGAGACGTCGACCACCTCCGGCGGCCTGGACTCGCTGCTCGATCCGCACGGCAACATCAAGAAGGCCATGGATAAGGCCGCCGTCACCTGGTGCGCCAACCAGAGCTTTTTCGTCACCAACGGAACGTCGACCGCCAACAAAATCGTCGCGCAGGCCCTGACCCGACCCGGTGACATCGTCTTGATCGACCGCAACTGCCACAAGTCGCACCACTACGGATTGGTGCTGGCCGGGGCGTATCCGCTGTATCTGGACTCCTACCCGCTGCGCCCGTACGCCATCTACGGGGCGGTGTCGTTGCACACGATCAAGAAGGCGCTGCTCGACCTGGAAGCGGCCGGGCAGCTGCACCGGGTGCGCATGTTGTCGTTGACCAACTGCACCTTCGACGGTGTCGTCTACAACCCGCGCCGCGTCATGGAGGAGGTGCTGGCGATCAAGCCGGACATCTGCTTCCTGTGGGACGAGGCGTGGTACGCGTTCGCCACCGCCGTGCCGTGGGCGCGGCAGCGCACGGCGATGGTGTCGGCCGATCATCTCGAACAGATGCTGACCTCGCCCCGCTACGCCGAGGAGTACCGGCAGTGGCGGACGTCGATGGAAAACGTCGACCGCGCCGACTGGGTGAATCACCGGTTGCTGCCCGACCCGCAGCGGGCGCGGGTTCGGGTCTACGCCACCCACTCCACGCACAAGTCGCTGTCAGCGCTGCGGCAGGCGTCGATGATTCACGTTCGCGATCAGGACTTCAAGGCGCTCACCCGGGATGCGTTCGGGGAGGCGTTTCTGACCCACACTTCAACCTCGCCGAACCAGCAGCTGCTGGCGTCGCTGGACCTGGCGCGCCGTCAAGTCGACATCGAAGGATTCCAGCTGGTGCGCGGTGTCTACGACATGGCGCTGGTGTTTCGGCACCGCGTCCGCAAAGACCGGCAGATCAGCAAATGGTTGCGCATCCTCGACGAATCCGACCTGGTACCCGACGACTTCCGGGCCTCCGCGGTCAGCTCCTACCGTCAGGTCAGGCAGGGCGCCCTGGCGGAGTGGAACGAGGCCTGGCGGTCGGATCAGTTCGTGCTCGACCCGACGCGGGTCACCTTGTTCGTCGGCAAAACCGGCATGAACGGGTACGACTTCCGGGAGAAGATCCTGATGGATCGCTTCGGCATCCAGATCAACAAGACGTCGATCAACAGCGTGTTGCTGATCTTCACCATCGGCGTCACCTGGTCGAGCGTGCACTACCTACTTGACGTGCTGCGCCGGGTGGCCGCCGACTTCGACCGCAGCCAGGACGCCGCCAGCTTCGCCGACCGCGCCCTGCAGGCGCGCCGGATCGAGGAAATCACCGAGGATCTGCCGCCGCTGCCCGACTTCAGCAACTTCGACGACGCGTTCCGGCCCCAGGGGGTCTGCTCGTTCGGTGACATGCGATCGGCGTTCTACGCCGGATACGACGAATCAGATCGCGAACATGTCCTGCTCGGGGCCGCCGGGCGGCGACTCGCGGAGGGGAAAACGTTGGTGTCCACCACCTTCGTCGTCCCGTACCCGCCGGGCTTCCCGGTGCTGGTGCCCGGGCAGGTGATCTCCAAAGAGATCCTCTACTTCCTAGCCGAGCTCGACGTGAAGGAGATCCACGGCTACAACCCCGAGCTCGGCCTGTCGGTCTTCACCGAGGCGGCGCTCAAGCGGATCAACGCAGCCAGGTGCGCGGTGGTCGAGGCCAACGGCCATGGCGACGCGTCCACGCTGGAAGTCGCAGCGGTACAGTCCGCTTCCGGTTAGCCGATTACAAGACCGGCCGAAGTGGCTCGGTCCCGCGGTTCGGCGATGGCCTCGTGATAGGTCCGCTCGCCCGGTGCGCATTGGCTTCCTTGGACTGAGGCAGTAATTTCACAGCGACCGCGAGGCCGTTGGCGTAGTTTAACTATTTAGCATCAAGCAGTTGTTTCTAAGCGACCTCTCAGCTAGCCTTAACGAACCAGGCCCCGAAACCGTCGGTGTTGGTATCAGGAACGGAAATGGACATGCGGTTCGCTCTTCGCCCTTACGTTATCGCCGGTGTGGCGATGGCGGGCGCCGCCGCTGTCGTTGCTCTGATGCCGACCTCGGCGCAGCTGCCGGACGTTCAGGTGCCCTCCGTGGAACCTGCCGGTTCGGCGCACAGCGACCTCGACATGCATGACCTGATCGGCCTGCTGGGCACGCCGGACGGCCTGCTTCCCGCTCCCGAGGTGGTGCCGGATCAGGGGCCCGATACTTTCAATCCGCCTAGCGAACTGCCTGACCCGGCCAAACTGCCGGATCCCGCTATCACGCCGCCTGACCTGAGCGGCGCGGGCTTCAGCGCAGCTCCCGGCTTCGTCACGGTGACCGTGCCGGGTGCCGACGCGCCCGCCGGCCACTAGCCGGCCCCGACGACCGCTGGCCTCGGCCGAAGCGCGGGTGAATGCGGTCGGGCGGTGGTGGCAGCAAAGCGACCACTTTGACTGGCTGACTCTCTACTTGAATACCCGAGGTATCCGGCTGGTTTGGCGGGCGATGATCGCCGGTGTGATTGCCTCGGTTGCCGTGGTTCCGGCCGTTGCGTTGCTCAGATCCAGCCTGCCGCACTACCCGGCGGCGGTCATTGTGGCGCCGATCGCAAGCGGTTTCGGCAGCATTGTGGCGTTGTCGTGGCTGATCCGCTGGCCCAGCCGCGGGCTGTCCGAGTTCTTCTGCCTTGCGGGAACCGTCGTCATCAGCGCGGCATGCCTGGTCCAAGCCGAACCGTTCGCCGGGCTGTTGGGGTGCAGCGCGTTTGCTGTGCTCGCGGGCTACATCGCGTTTTTCCACACTCCTCGAGACATGGTGTTCAACTTCGCGGCCGCGATGGCGACCGCTGCCGTACTGGCGGCACGCCTGGCTCACCGCTACGACGCAGTGCTGGCGGGCTGCTCATTTGTCCTGGTGCTGGTGCTCAATTTGGCATTCTCCTTCGCGGTGCAGTGGCTGGTTCATGCCCTGGGCAGCGACTTGAGAAGTTCCAGCCGGGACACGCTGACCGGCCTGCTGACACGTCGGACCTTCCACCAATCGGTGCACGCGCTGCTACTGCGCCGCCGCGAAGGGCCGATCTATCTCGGCGTGGCATTGATCGATCTGGACAACTTCAAACGCATCAACGACACCCACGGTCATGCCGTCGGGGACAAAGCCCTGGTCGCTGTGGGCGGCGCCCTTCGTCTGGCCTGCCCGCCCACGTCGATGATCGCGCGTCTGGGCGGCGAGGAATTCGTGGTCGCCGATACCTACTGCACCGACGATCTGCACGACACCGCCGAGGAGTTGCGCAAAGCCATCGCCGCGATCCGCTTCCCCGTCACCGCCAGCATCGGTATGGCCAGCGCCCCGCTGAGTGCCAGCTTCAACCCGGTCGAGCGAGGGCTCATCGACGACCTGGTCGATCTTGCCGATACGGTGATGTACGCGGCCAAACGTGCCGGCGGGAACCAGAGCCGTTCCGCCCACCTTGACCAAGCGGACGCTGAAAGCAGGTCAGCCTAGAGCAGCGTTGGTTCGAATCGCTACAGCCCCAGTGCGCGATAGGTGCGGTGCACGAACTTCGGTTGCGCGGCTTGTAGTCGCACGCGCGACGTGTTCCCGGCGACCGCTGCGGCGGCGTCGGCGGTGAAGGTCGGGAAATTCTGCACCAGGTAGATCAGGATCAAATCCGCGCTCGGATCGGCCTGCCACCAGGTCCCATAGGCGCCGGGCCAACTGAACGTGCCCAGCCCACCCCGGCCGAACAGCGGTGCTGACTTTGCCGGGTCGGTGACCACCGAAAGGTTCAGGCCGAACCCGCGGCCGACCCAGAACGGCGCGCCGAGGAAACGGTGACGCTTGTGCTCGTCGGTTAGCCGGTCGGTGCGCATCAGTCGCACCGACTCGGCGGACAGCACCTGCACGCCGTCCCGCGTCCCGCCGTGCAGCAGCATTTCGATGAAACGCAGGTAGTCGTCGGCGGTCGACCACAGCCCGCCGCCGGCGTTGCAGAAGGACGGCGGTCTGTCCCGGGGCGGCCCGAGCACATCGTGTCGCAACCGGTCGTCGTCGTCGAGCCGGTACATGGTCGCTGCGCGGCGGCCAGTTTGCGGCGAAACGTGAAAGCCGGTGTCGGACATGCCCAACGGCAGCAGGATCCGCTCGTCGAGCACTTGATGAAACGGCTTTCCTTCGATCCGGCTGATCAGGACGCCGAGCACGTCGATGGCATGGCTATAGGTCACCCGCAGACCGGGCTGGTGTACCAGCGGGATTTCGGCCAGCGCCGCCATCCAGGCGTCGGGGCCCTGCCTGAACGGCAGCCGGTAATACGCCCGGGCAATCGGGCCGTCGACGCTGAACGCGTAAGCCAGCCCGCTCGTGTGCATCATCAGGTCCTCGACCAAAATGGCCCGGGCCAGCGGCTGGGTACGGTCCAGCGGAGCCCGCGGATCAACCAGCACCCGCACGTCGGCCAGTTCCGGCAGCCAGCGCTCGACCGGGTCGGTCAAGGCCAGCTTGCCCTCGTCGACCAGGGCCATCGCGGCGGCCACGGTCATCGGCTTGGTCATCGAGGCGATGCGGAACACCGTGTCGCGGCTCATCGGAACACCGGCGTCGACGTCGCGATAGCCGATTTCATTGACCTGCAGCACTTCTCCGCGCCGCCACACCAGCGTCACAGCGCCGGCCAGCAAACCGGCGTCGCAGGCCTCGCGGATCGACGCCTGGTTACCGTCGAGATTCACCCGGTCGAGGTTAACCTGTGACCGTCGCATCTCCGGCTTCTGCTCCGCGCCGCACCGCGCCGATCAGCGCACGGGTGCTAAGCTGCCGGGCAGTCGACATCCTTTAACGATCCGTCCGGTGAGGCGGAGAAGGAGGTCAGGGTCTCGCATGGGCGCTGCAGGTGACACCAGACTGGGCAGTGAAACCAGGGAATTGATGTCGGCGGCCGACGTAAGCCGCACCATCTCCCGCATCGCGCACCAGATCATCGAAAAGACCGCCCTCGACGGCGACGACGCTCAGCGGGTCGTGCTGTTGGGCATACCCACCCGCGGGGTGACGCTGGCCCACCGGCTGGCGGCCAACATCGCCGAATTCTCCGGCGTCGCGGTCCCTTACGGTGCCCTGGACATCACCCTGTACCGCGATGATCTGATGCTGCAACCGCCGCGACCATTGGCGGACACCAAAATCCCGGCCGGTGGTGTCGATGACGCGCTGGTCATCCTCGTCGACGACGTGCTCTACTCCGGGCGGTCGGTGCGTTCGGCGCTGGACGCGTTGCGTGACGTGGGCCGGCCGCGGATCGTGCAGCTGGCGGTGCTGGTCGACCGCGGCCACCGGGAGCTGCCGCTGCGTGCCGACTACGTCGGCAAAAACGTCCCCACCTCCCGAAGCGAAAGCGTGCACGTGCTGCTCACCGAACAGGACGGCCGCGACGCGGTGGTGATCTCCCGGTGACGCGGCACCTGCTGGCCGCCGGTGACCTCAGCCGCGACGACGCCACCGCCATCCTCGACGACGCCGACCGGTTCGCCCAGGCGCTGGTGGGCCGCGAGGTCCGCAAGTTGCCGACACTCCGGGGCCGCACCGTCGTCACGATGTTCTACGAGAACTCCACCCGCACCCGGGTGTCCTTCGAGGTGGCGGGCAAGTGGATGAGCGCCGACGTGATCAACGTCAGCGCGAGCGGTTCGTCGGTGGCCAAAGGTGAGTCGCTGCGCGACACCGCCCTGACGCTGCGGGCGGCCGGCGCCGACGCGCTGATCATCCGGCACCCGGCATCCGGAGCCGCGCACCGCCTGGCCGACTGGACTTCGTCAGCCGGGAGCCCGAACTCGACCGGTCCGGCGGTGATCAACGCCGGCGACGGCACCCACGAGCACCCGACGCAGGCGCTGCTGGATGCCTTGACCATCCGGCAACGCCTCGGCGGCATCGACGGCCGGCGCATTGTGATCGTCGGCGACATTCTGCACAGCCGGGTCGCCCGCTCCAACGTGATGCTGCTGCACACATTGGGCGCCGAGGTGGTGCTAGTGGCGCCTCCCACGCTGTTGCCGGTCGGGGTCGCCGGCTGGCCGGTCACGGTTTCGCACGACTTTGACGCCGAACTGCCCGCCGCCGACGCCGTGCTGATGCTCCGGGTGCAGGCCGAGCGGATGACCGGCGGCTTCTTCCCGTCGGCACGCGAATACTCGGTGCTCTACGGCCTTTCCGCCCGGCGGCAGGCCATGCTGCCCGGTCACGCCGCGGTGCTGCACCCCGGCCCGATGCTGCGCGGCATGGAGATATCCTCAGCGGTCGCCGACTCGTCACAGTCCGCGGTGTTACAGCAGGTTTCCAACGGCGTGCACGTCCGAATGGCGGTGCTGTTCCACGTGCTTATCGGGACGGCGGCCGGCGAAAACGAGGTTGTCGCGTGAGCGTGCTGATTCGCGGTGTGCGGCTCTACGGTGAAGGCGACCGTGTCGACGTGCTGGTCGACGGACCGGGTTACCAAGGCCAGATCGTGCAGATCGGCACCCGGCTCGCAGAGTCCGGCGGACTTGAGAAAGACATCGACGTCATCGACGCCACCGGACATGTATTGCTGCCCGGCCTGGTGGATCTGCACACCCATCTGCGTGAGCCTGGCCGTGAATACGCCGAGGACATCGAAACCGGCTCAGCCGCAGCGGCGCTCGGCGGCTACACCGCGGTGTTCGCCATGCCCAACACCACCCCGGTGGCCGACAGCCCGGTGATCACCGATCACGTCTGGCACCGCGGTCAGCGGGTGGGACTGGTCGATGTGCACCCGGTGGGTGCCGTCACGGTCGGGCTGGCCGGCACCGAGCTCACCGAAATGGGCATGATGGCAGCCGGCGCCGCCCAGGTGCGGATGTTCTCCGACGACGGCAACTGCGTGCACGACCCGCTGGTGATGCGCCGTGCCCTGGAATACGCCACCGGGCTCGGCGTGCTGATCGCCCAGCACGCCGAAGAACCCCGGCTGACCGTGGGTGCCGTGGCCCATGAGGGACCCAACGCCGCCAGGCTGGGACTGGCCGGTTGGCCGCGGGCCGCCGAGGAGTCGATCGTCGCGCGCGACGCACTGCTTGCCCGCGACGCCGGTGCCCGCGTCCACATCTGCCACGCCTCCACCGCCGGCACCGTCGAGATCCTGAGATGGGCGAAAAGCCAGGGGATTTCGATCACCGCCGAGGTGACCCCGCATCACCTCTTGCTCGACGACAGCAGGTTGGCCGGTTATGACGGGGTCAACCGGGTCAACCCGCCGCTGCGGGAGGCCGCCGACGCCGCCGCCCTGCGCCAAGCCCTCGCCGACGGCGTCATCGACTGTGTCGCAACCGATCACGCCCCGCATGCTGAGCACGAGAAGTGCGTGGAATTCGCCGCCGCACGGCCCGGCATGCTGGGACTGCAGACCGCCCTGTCGGTGGTGGCGGAAACCATGGTCAAGCCCGGCCTGATGACCTGGCGCGACGTTGCCGCGGTGATGAGTGAGAAGCCCGCGCGCATCGCCGGGCTGTCCGACCAGGGCCGCCCGCTGGAAGTGGGGGAGCCGGCCAATCTGACCGTGATCGACCCGGACGGCACCTGGACGGTGACCGGGCCCGAGCTGGTCAGCCGGTCAGCCAACACTCCTTACGAGTCCATGACGCTGCCCGTCACGGTGACCGCGACGCTGCTGCGCGGCAAGGTCACCGCGCGGGACGGGAAGAGCCCGGCATGAACCGCGCCGGCGACGACGCAGAGCGAAGGGATGAGGAGGAGCGGCGCATCGGCACCGCCGGCGACGATGACCAGGGCAGTGCGATCGGGGAAAGCAGGAAGGAGCGGCGCGCATGAACTCCGCCACCTGGGTCGCCTCGTTTGTCGTCGCCGCGGTGCTCGCGCTGTTGATCGCGTTCGTGATTCAGCTGATGATGCGTGGCTGGCGGCGCCGGGGTCAGCGCCAGGCGGTGCTGATCGGGGACCTGCCCGGGGTGCCCGAGCGGGTGGGCGCCGCGATCGTCGCGCCGACCCGGGGCACCTACGTCGGCTGCACATTGGTGCCCAGCTGGCATGACCGGGTCGCGGTCGGGGACCTCGGCTACCGCAGCAAGGCGCTGCTGACCCGCTATCCCGAGGGGATTCTGGTGCAACGCTCGACGGCGAACTCGATTTGGATACCCCAGGAGTCGATCGTCGCGATTCGCGCCGAACGCAGGATGCTCGGCAGGGCCACCAACCACAACGGGATCCTGGTGATCCGGTGGCGGCTGCCGTCAGGCGCCGAGATCGACACCGGGTTTCGCGGGGAAGACCGCGCGACATACGACCGCTGGTTGGCGGAGCGAAGCGATGAGGAGGAGCGGCGCACCGCCGGCGACGATGCAGAGCGAAGCGATGAGGAGGAGCGGCGCATATGACCCCCGGTGACACAGCGATGCTGGTCCTGGAAGACGCCCGGGTCTTCACCGGCCGGCCGTTCGGGGCGATCGGCGAGGCGCTAGGTGAAGCGGTGTTCTCCACCGGCATGTCGGGGTATCAGGAGACACTGACCGATCCGAGCTATCACCGCCAGATCGTGGTGGCCACCGCGCCGCAGATCGGCAACACCGGCTGGAACAGCGAAGATGCCGAAAGCCGCGGCGACAAGATCTGGGTCGCCGGGTATGCGGTGCGCGATCCCTCGCCGCGGGCGTCTAATTGGCGGGCCACCGGCACGTTGGAAGACGAACTGGTGCGCCAGCACATCGTCGGGATTGCCGGCATCGACACCCGCGCTGTGGTGCGGCATCTGCGCAGCCGCGGCTCGATGAAAGCCGGGGTGTTCTCCGGTGCCGCGCTCGCCGCGCAGGACGATCTGGTGGCCCGCGTCCGGGACCAAAAGCCGATGCTGGGTGCCGATCTGGCCGGTGAGGTGACCACGCCCGGCGGCTACCTCGTCGAACCCGAAGGACCGCAACGCTTCACGGTGGCCGCCATCGACCTAGGCATCAAGACCAACACGCCGCGCAACTTCGCCCGTCGCGGGGTCCTCAGCCACGTGCTGCCGTCGTCGGTGACGTTCGAGCAGATCACTGAGCTCAATCCGGACGGGGTGTTCCTGTCTAACGGCCCGGGCGACCCGGCCACCGCCGAGCACATCGTGGCGGTCACCCGGGACGTGCTGGGCGCCGGCATCCCGTTGTTCGGGATCTGCTTCGGCAATCAGATCCTGGGCCGTGCGCTGGGCCTGTCGACCTACAAGATGGTGTTCGGGCATCGCGGCATCAACGTCCCGGTCATAGACCACGCGACCGGACGGGTCGCGATCACCGCGCAGAACCACGGATTCGCCCTGGAAGGTGAGGCGGGCCAGCGCTTCGACACGCCGTTCGGGCCGGCCGTCGTCAGCCACACCTGCGCCAACGACGGCGTCGTCGAAGGCGTGAAAGTTGTTGACGGCAAAGCATTCTCGGTGCAGTACCACCCGGAGGCCGCCGGCGGCCCGCATGACGCCGAGTATCTGTTCGACCAGTTCATCGACTTGATGGGCGGTCAATGATGGCGAGCGTGCGTGTTGGTATGACCACACGCCGTAACGGGCGTGCAACTGTGCACGCTCGACGCAACAAAGGGGAGGGCCGCTAGTGCCGCGCCGCACCGACTTGCGCCACATCCTGGTGATCGGCTCAGGGCCGATCGTCATCGGGCAGGCGGCCGAGTTCGACTATTCGGGCACGCAGGCCTGCCGGGTGCTGCGCGCCGAGGGCCTGCAGGTCAGCCTGATCAACTCCAACCCGGCCACCATCATGACCGACCCGGAGTACGCCGATCACACCTATGTCGAGCCGATCACGGCGGCCTTCGTCGAGCGGGTGATCGCACAGCAGGCGCAGCTGGGCAACAAGATCGACGCGCTGCTGGCCACGCTGGGCGGGCAGACCGCGCTGAACACCGCGGTCGCGCTGTACGAGAACGGAGCTTTGGAGCGCTACGGCGTCGAGTTGATCGGCGCGGACTTCGACGCCATCCAGCGCGGCGAGGACCGGCAGCGGTTCAAAGACATCGTTGCCAAGGTCGGTGGCGAATCCGCCCGCAGCCGAGTCTGTTTCACCATGGAGGAGGTGCGCGAAACCGTCGCCGAGCTGGGCCTGCCGGTCGTCGTGCGGCCCTCGTTCACCATGGGCGGGCTGGGCTCGGGCATGGCGGCCAGCGCCGAGGAGGTCGACCGGATGGCCGGCGCCGGGCTGGCCGCCTCGCCGAGCGCCAATGTGCTCATCGAGGAGTCGATCTTCGGCTGGAAAGAATTTGAGCTCGAGCTGATGCGCGACGGCCACGACAACGTGGTGGTGGTGTGCTCCATCGAGAACGTCGACCCGATGGGCGTGCACACCGGTGATTCGGTCACCGTCGCGCCGGCCATGACGCTGACCGACCGCGAGTACCAGCGGATGCGCGATCTGGCGATAGCGATCCTGCGGGAAGTCGGGGTGGACACCGGCGGCTGCAACATTCAGTTCGCGGTCGATCCGCGCGACGGGCGGCTGATCGTCGTCGAAATGAACCCGAGGGTGTCGCGGTCCAGCGCCCTGGCGTCGAAAGCCACCGGCTTCCCGATCGCCAAGATCGCCGCCAAGCTCGCCATCGGCTACACCCTCGACGAGATCCTCAACGACATCACCAAGGAAACGCCGGCCTGCTTCGAACCCACCCTGGACTACGTCGTGGTCAAAGCCCCGCGGTTCGCCTTCGAGAAGTTCCCCGGCGCCGACCCAACCCTGACCACCACGATGAAATCCGTCGGTGAAGCAATGTCGTTGGGCCGCAACTTCGTTGAGGCGCTGGGCAAAGTGATGCGGTCGCTGGAGACCAGCCGCGCCGGGTTCTGGACCAAACCGGATCCCCACGGTGATGTAGACGCCACACTGGACCGGTTGCGCCACCCGTCGGAAGGCCGGCTCTACGACCTCGAACTGGCGCTTCGGTTGGGTGCGTCGGTCGAAGAGGTGTCGCAGGCCTCCGGCGTCGACCCGTGGTTCGTAGCGCAGATCGGCCAACTCACCGAGCTGCGCGCCGAGCTGGTGGGCGCCGCGGTGCTCGACGGCGACCTGCTGCGGCGGGCCAAGCACAGCGGGCTGTCCGACGGCCAAATCGCCGCGCTGCGCCCGGAATTGGCCGGCGAGGACGGTGTGCGGTCGCTGCGCCGACGGCTCGGCATTCACCCGGTCTACAAGACGGTGGACACCTGCGCCGCCGAATTCGAGGCCAGGACGCCCTACCACTACAGCAGCTACGAACTCGACCCGGCCGCCGAGACCGAGGTCGCCCCGCAGACCGAGAAGCCCAAAGTACTGATCCTGGGTTCGGGCCCGAACCGGATCGGCCAGGGCATCGAATTCGACTACAGCTGTGTGCATGCGGCGACGACGCTGTCGCAGGCCGGGTTCGAGACCGTGATGGTCAACTGCAACCCCGAGACGGTGTCCACCGACTACGACACCGCCGACCGGCTCTATTTCGAGCCGTTGACGTTCGAAGATGTCCTGGAGGTTTTCCACTCGGAATCTCACTCCGCAGCAGGCGGGGCGGAGGGTACCGGTGTCGTGGGAGTAATCGTCCAATTGGGCGGACAGACCCCGCTCGGGCTGGCACAACGACTGGCCGACGCCGGAGTGCCGATCGTGGGGACTCCGCCGGAGGCCATCGACTTGGCCGAAGACCGCGGCGCCTTCGGCGATGTGCTCACTACGGCGGGTCTGCCCGCGCCGCGCTACGGCACCGCCACGACCTTCGATCAGGCCCGCCGCATCGCCGCCGACATCGGCTATCCGGTGCTGGTGCGGCCCTCATACGTGCTCGGCGGCCGGGGCATGGAGATCGTTTACGACGAGGAGACGCTGCGCGGCTACATCACCCGCGCCACCGAACTGTCGCCGGAACACCCGGTGCTGGTGGACCGCTTTCTGGAGGACGCGATCGAAATCGACGTCGACGCGTTGTGCGACGGCAGCGAGGTATACATCGGCGGAATCATGGAGCACATCGAGGAAGCCGGCATCCACTCCGGCGACTCGGCGTGCGCGCTGCCGCCAGTCACGTTGGGCCGCACGGACATCGACAAAGTGCGGCAGGCCACCGAGGCCATCGCGCACGGCATCGGCGTCGTGGGGCTGCTCAATGTGCAGTTCGCGCTCAAAGACGACGTGCTGTATGTGCTCGAAGCCAACCCGCGGGCCAGTCGCACGGTGCCGTTCGTGTCCAAGGCCACGGCAATACCGCTGGCCAAGGCTTGTGCTCGAGTCATGCTGGGCGCCAGTATCTCCGCGCTTCGCGACGAGGGCATCCTGGCGCCCGTCGGCGACGGCGGCACCGCCGCGACGTACGCCCCGATCGCGGTCAAAGAAGCGGTGTTGCCGTTCAACCGGTTCCGACGGGCCGACGGCTCGGGCGTCGACTCGCTGCTGGGTCCGGAGATGAAATCCACCGGCGAGGTCATGGGCATCGATCGTGACTTCGGCAGCGCCTTCGCCAAAAGTCAGACCGCCGCGTACGGTTCACTGCCCGTCGACGGCACCGTCTTCGTGTCGGTCGCCAACCGGGACAAGCGGTCACTGGTGTTTCCGGTGAAGCGTCTGGCCGACCTCGGCTTCCGGGTGCTCGCCACCGAGGGCACCGCCGAAATGTTGCGCCGCAACGGAATTCCGTGCGAAGTGGTCCGCAAGCATTTCGAAGAGCCGAGTCCGGACCGCCCGGCGCTGTCGGCGGTCGAGGCGATCCGCGCCGGGGAGGTCGACATGGTCATCAACACCCCGTACGGCAACTACGGCCCACGCATCGACGGCTACGAGATCCGTTCGGCGGCGGTGTCGATGAACATCCCCTGCGTGACCACGGTCCAGGGCGCGTCGGCCGCCGTCCAGGGCATCGAGGCCGGCATCCGCGGAGACATCGGAGTGCGGTCGTTGCAGGAGCTGCACACCGCGCTGAGCAGCGGAGGTCATTAGCGTGCCCGGGTTCGGCGCCCGGTTGCGGGACGCCATGACCCGCCGAGGACCGCTGTGCCTGGGCATCGACCCGCATCCCGAGCTGCTGAGCGCCTGGGAACTGCCCGCCACAGCTGACGGTCTGGCGGCGTTCTGTGACAACTGCGTCGAGGCGTACGCCGGCTTTGCCGTCGTCAAACCACAGGTCGCGTTCTTCGAGATGTACGGCGCCGCGGGTTACGCGGTGCTCGAACGTACCATCGCCGCGTTGCGCGCCGCGGGCGTGCTGGTGCTGGCCGACGCCAAGCGCGGTGACATCGGGTCGACCATGGCGGCCTACGCCACGGCCTGGGCGGGTGACTCGCCGCTGGCCGCCGACGCCGTCACCGCCTCGCCGTATCTGGGTTTCGGCTCACTGCGCCCGCTGATCGAGGCCGCCGCGGCCAACAACCGAGGTGTGTTCGTGCTCGCGGCCACCTCCAACCCCGAAGGCGCGAACGTGCAGCGCGCCAGCGCCGACCGCGGCCGCACGGTGGCTCAGCTGATCGTCGACCAGGCGGCGGTGATCAACCGGACCGAAGGACAGTCGGTGAATCCGGGAGAGCCCGGATCCGTCGGGGTGGTGGTCGGGGCCACGGTGTTCAAACCGCCCGACCTCAGCCGGCTCGGCGGGCCGGTACTGGTGCCGGGCATCGGCGTTCAGGGCGGACGTCCGGACTCGCTGGGGCAGCTCGGTGTGCCTCGGGGAGCGTTGCTGCCGGCCGTGGCGCGCGAGGTGCTGCGGGCCGGGCCGCAGGTGACGGCTTTGCGGACGGCAGGACAGCGGATACTCGACGCGTTTGCCTATCTGGTCGAATAGCCGTGTTCCGGGTCGCGCAGGCGCTGTTACGAACGGTGCGGCGGGCCCTCCCCTCGAATGGCCCGCCGCACCACTTTGCGAGTTGTTGCTAGTTAACGGCCAGCCCGTCGTGCTTTGCTTGCTTTTGGGCTTGTTTGCCGATTTCTTTTTTCTGGTGATGGGTGGGCTTGATCTTCTGGCTGGCGAGCTGCACAGTGCCGTGCGGCGAATTGGTCGCCGGCGCGGAAGAAGCGGCGGCGTTCGCAATTCCGCTGCCGAAGAGGGCGGTCAACCCGACACCGGTGGCGAGCGAGGACACGCACAGCATGCGTTTGATGTTCATTGCGTCAACTCCATTCAGTTCAGGAAGTCTCGGCGTTCGCCTTGACGAATCGAAATCTAACCGTTAAAACCAGAAAACTACTAAGTGCAGCTTATGAGTTAGCTGGCAACATTTTCATCGGTAATGGAATTCAGACAAGATTGATTATCGCCGGAAGCGGCCGCGCCGTTACAAGTGCCAGGTATGCGCGTTCTGGGCGCGGCACGCCGGCTCCTGACGAGCAGACCCGAGATGACTTCCGAAGCCACCGCCGAGCATGCTCAGCCGAGCCGCACACAGCTGCAGCGCGGTGTCTGAGACCGGTTATCTACGTCGCGATCGCGGCGAACTGGCCATAACCGTCGACGCACCCGACTCAGAGTGGGACGATCGTAAGTGTGACCAAACAGACTCGAGGATCGAAGAAGAAGTCCGACGTCGCCACCCGTCCACACGTCGTCGTCCTGTTCGGCGCTACCGGCGACCTCGCACGGCGCAAGTTGCTTCCCGGGCTCTTTCATCTGTCGTTGTCGAAGCTGGCGCCTGACCTGCGCATTGTCGGCACCTCCCTGGAGGAAATGGACGACGAGGACTTTCAGAAGGTGGCCGCCGAAGCCTGCGAGGAGTTCTCCCGTCATGAGGTGCCCGAAGAGGAACTCAAGAACTGGGTGAAGAACCTGCGGTATGTGCCGCAGGGCAACGGCGCGGGCGAACTATCTGCGACGGTCAACGACCAGGCCGCGAACCTGGAAGGTGACGTGCGGCTGCTGCACTATCTGAGCGTTCCGCCGAACGCAGTGATCCCGGTCGTTGAGACGTTGCAGGAAGCGGGGTTGGCCAAGGACGCCGCGGTGGTGATGGAAAAGCCATTCGGCACTGACCTCGACAGCGCCGTCGAGTTGAACGCCTCCATTCACGAGACGTTCGACGAGTCGCAGATTTTCCGCATCGACCACTTTTTAGGCAAGGAGGCGGCGCAGAACATCCTGGCTTTCCGCTTCGCCAACGGCCTGTTCGAGCCGATCTGGAACCGGACGTTCATCGACCACGTCCAGATCGACGTGCCCGAGAAGCTGACGCTGGAAGGCCGCGCGAAGTTTTACGAGCCGGTCGGAGCCTTCAAGGACATGGTGGTGACTCACCTGTTCCAGATTCTCGGCTTCGTTGCCATGGAGCCGCCCACCGAACTCGCGTCCCGTGGAATCAGCGCCGAAAAGAACAAGGTGTTCAGCTCGATGGTGCCGCTGGATCCGAGCAACGTGGTGCGCGGTCAGTACCGCGGTTACCGTGAAGAGCCCGGGGTCTCCGCTGAGTCCGACGCTGACACTTTCGTGGCGCTCAAGTGCGAGATCGACAACTGGCGCTGGGCGGGGGTGCCGTTCTACCTGCGCACCGGCAAATGCCTGGCCGAGGGCCAGCGGATCATCTCGATCGCGTTCCGGGAGCCGCCTAAGAGCATGTTCCCCAGCGGGTCCGGCGTCGGGGGGCAGGGCCCGGACCACCTCACCTTCGACCTCGCCGACGAGTTCAAGGTGTCATTGTCCTTTTACGGCAAACGCCCCGGCCCCGGCTTGAAACTCGACAAGCACAGCTTGCAATTCGGGCTGGCCGAAACAGATTCCGTGACCGAGGTGCTGGAAGGCTACGAGCGGCTGATTCTGGACGCGATGCGCGGTGACCACACGCTGTACACCACGTCGGACGGCATCGAGCGGCTCTGGGAGGTATCGGAGCCGCTGCTCGCCGATCCCCCGCCGGTGCGTGCCTATGATATCGGCTCCTGGGGGCCCAACGCCGTGCACCAGCTGATCGCGCCCAGGGCCTGGCGGCTGCCGTTCGACCGGGCCTGGCGCGAAAAGAATAAATGATGGCATGGGGCTGCTGACCCAGAGTCGGCGCGCCGTCTGACACGCGCGACACGCGCGACGCCGGTGTGATCAACCGCATTCTTGCCCGTTGGAGCTGTCCGACTCGTGGTCGGCACGACGCGATGCCCTGACCGGTTCGCCGGCTGGGATAAAAGGCCTGCTAGGACGCGAATCGAGGGAGGTTTCAGCGCTCTCGCCCGGGTTCGCGAGTCGGGCGAGCTCGCTGAGGGAAAAGGCGGCGCAGGCCGTCCGTCGGGCCGTACGCTGGGCGTTTGTAGCCCGAAGCCGGGGGGTCGGGTTAGATTTCGTCAGACAGCGTCGGTACGGTCATTTGCGCTGGCTGGACTACCCGGCTGAGAAAAGTAAAGTTCGATGGCTATCGATGATGATGACGATGAGACGGAGGAATCGTGGCCCTTCCCCAGTTGACCGACGAGCAGCGCGCCGCCGCGTTGGAGAAGGCTGCTGCCGCACGTCGAGCGCGAGCTGAGCTCAAGGATCGGCTGAAGCGTGGCGGCACCAACCTCAAACAGGTGCTCAAGGACGCCGAGACCGATGAGGTCTTAGGCAAGATGAAGGTGTCCGCACTGCTCGAAGCGTTGCCGAAGGTCGGCAAGGTCAAGGCCCAGGAAATCATGACCGAACTCGAGATCGCCCCCACCCGCCGCCTGCGTGGTCTTGGCGATCGGCAGCGCAAGGCACTGCTGGAGAAGTTCGGTTCCGCCTAGCCCGGCGACGATGCAGGCCGACCGGCCTGAGGAGGAGCCGGGCAATCTGCCTAGCCCGGCGACGATGCAGGCCGACCGGCCTGAGGAGGAGCCGAGCAGTCTGCCTGACGCTGAAGACGAGCCGGGCGGCCCTGAACGGCCCCGTGGGGCCTCACCGCGAACGGGGCGCGTAGTGGTGCTGTCCGGTCCGTCGGCGGTGGGTAAGTCGACGGTGGTGCGCTGCTTGCGGGAACGGGTTCCTGCGCTGCAGTTCAGCGTGTCGGCCACGACTCGGGCGCCACGGCCGGGTGAGGTCGACGGCGTCGACTACCACTTCGTGACTGCTGAGCGTTTCGAGCAGCTGATCGAGCAGGGCGAGCTGCTGGAGTGGGCGGAGATTCACGGCGGACTGCACCGTTCTGGCACACCGGCTGCGCCGGTCCGGGAAGCCGCCGCCCAGGGTCACCCAGTCCTCATCGAAGTCGACCTGGCCGGCGCGCGGGCGGTCAAAGCCGCGCTGCCCGAGGCGATCACCGTGTTTCTGGCACCGCCGAGTTGGGCGGCTTTAGAGGCCCGCCTGATCGGTCGCGCGACCGAAACCCGGGAAGTCATCGAGCGTCGTTTGACGACGGCCCGCGCCGAGTTGGCCGCGCAAAGTGACTTCGATCGAGTCGTGGTGAATCGCCGATTGGAGACAGCGTGCGCCGAATTGGTATCGTTGCTGGTGGGAACCGCGCCGGACACGGCGTGATCGGGCGGTGAACAGTTGCCCGCCGCGTGTTTCAACCGTTCTTAGCCCTACATCGCCAGGAGATCGTATTACGTGAGTACTTCAGCATCCGACGCCGCGTTGACCGCCGTGCCTGCCGTCGATCAGTTCGACCCGGCCTCTGGCGGCATCGGCGCCTACGACACGCCGCTGGGCATCACCAATCCGCCGATCGACGAGCTGCTGGACCGGGTGTCGAGCAAATACGCCCTGGTGATCTACGCAGCCAAGCGGGCGCGGCAGATCAACGACTACTACAACCAACTCGGCGAGGGCATCCTCGAATACGTCGGCCCGCTGGTCGAGCCCGGCCTGCAGGAGAAGCCGCTGTCGATCGCGCTGCGCGAGATCCACTCCGACCTTCTCGAACACACCGAAGGCGAGTAGACGGCGGCAGGGGCCGGTCATGAGTGTTTTCGGGGGCTGTTCGAGCGAAATGCAGACGTGATGGACCGCAAACGGATCATCGTCGGCGTTGCTGGCGGCATCGCCGCCTACAAAGCCTGCACCGTCGTCCGCCAGCTCACCGAGGCCGGCCATCAGGTCCGCGTCGTCCCGACCGAGTCCGCGCTGCGGTTCGTCGGGGCCGCGACCTTCGAGGCGCTCTCCGGACAACCGGTGCGCACCGGTGTCTTCGCCGATGTCCCCGATGTCCCGCACGTCCGCCTCGGCCAAGAGGCCGATCTGGTGGTGGTCGCACCGGCCACCGCAGATCTGCTGGCCCGCGCCGTGGCGGGGCGAGCTGACGATCTGCTCACCGCGACGCTGCTCACCGCGCGATGTCCGGTGCTGTTCGCGCCGGCGATGCACACCGAGATGTGGTTGCACCCGGCGACCGTCGACAATGTCGCCACGCTGCGTCGTCGGGGTGCGGTGGTGCTGGAACCGGCATCCGGTCGGCTGACCGGCGCGGACAGTGGAGCCGGCCGGCTGCCCGAAGCCGAGGAGATCACCACGCTGGCCCAGCTGCTGCTGGAGCGCCACGACGCCCTGCCCTACGACCTGGCCGGTTGCCGGCTGCTGGTCACCGCAGGCGGTACCCGTGAACCCATCGACCCGGTGCGTTTCATCGGCAACCGCAGCTCCGGCAAGCAGGGGTATGCGGTGGCGAGGGTGGCGGCGCAGCGGGGTGCCGATGTCACGCTGATCGCCGGGCATACCGCCGGGCTGGTCGATCCGGCCGGAGTCGATGTTGTGCACATCAGCTCCGCGCAACACCTCGCCGACGCGGTGTCCAAGCACGCGCCGGGCGCGCACGTACTGGTGATGGCTGCCGCGGTGGCGGACTTCCGTCCGGCGCATGTCGCCGTCGCCAAAATCAAAAAGGGTCCCACCGAAGACACTGTGCCGCCGACGATCGACCTCGTGCGCAACGACGACGTGCTGGCCGGCGCGGTGCGTGCCCGCGCCGACGGGCAGCTGCCCAAGATGCGGGCCATCGTCGGTTTTGCCGCCGAGACCGGCGACGCACAAGGCGACGTGCTGTTTCACGCCCGGGCCAAGCTGCGCCGCAAAGGCTGCGACCTGCTAGTGGTCAACGCTGTCGGCGAGGGCAAGGCCTTCGAAGTCGACAGCAACGACGGCTGGCTGCTGGCCGCCGATGGCACCGAGGCCGCGCTGCAGCACGGCTCCAAGACGTTGATGGCCAGTCGGATCGTGGACGCGATCGTCACCTTCCTGCACGGCGGCGGCAGTTGACAGCTCGCGGTTCCGCGAGCTTGAAAATCGGGTGCCCGAAGATAGTCAGCGTGCGGTCAAAGGTTGCGATCGAGCCGGGGCAGCCGGTTGGATCAGACAGCGCAACGATATAATTTGGCTAACTAACATTCTCAAGATGGCGGAGAAGGGATGACGGCGTGAGCGAGAAGGGTCGGCTGTTCACCAGCGAGTCGGTGACTGAAGGTCACCCCGACAAGATTTGCGACGCGATCAGCGACTCGGTGCTCGACGCGCTGCTGGCCGACGATCCGCGATCCCGGGTCGCCGTTGAGACATTGGTCACCACCGGGCAGGTGCATGTCGTCGGGGAAGTGACCACCACCGCCAAGGAGGCGTTCGCCGACATCACGCAAACCGTGCGCAAGCGGATCCTGGAGATCGGCTACGACTCCTCGGAGAAGGGCTTCGACGGCGCGTCGGCCGGCGTCAACATCGGCATCGGTGCCCAGTCACCGGACATCGCCCAAGGCGTCGACACCGCACACGAGGCCCGCGTCGAAGGCGCTGCCGACCCACTGGACGCTCAGGGCGCCGGCGACCAGGGCCTGATGTTCGGCTACGCGATCAACGACACCCCCGAACTCATGCCGCTACCCATCGCGCTGGCCCATCGGCTGGCCCGACGGTTGACCGAGGTGCGCAAGGGCGGCGTGCTGCCCTACCTGCGCCCCGACGGCAAAACCCAGGTGACGATCGCCTACGAGGACAACGTTGCCAGGCGGCTGGACACCATCGTCATCTCCACACAGCACGCCGCCGACGTCGACCTGGAGAATCTGCTCATCCCGGACATCCGGGAGAAAGTGGTCAACACCGTTCTCGACGATCTGTCCCACCAGACGCTGGACACCTCGGATGTGCGGCTGCTGATCAACCCGACCGGCAACTTCGTCGTCGGCGGACCGATGGGTGACGCCGGCCTGACCGGCCGCAAGATCATCGTGGACACCTACGGCGGCTGGGCCCGACACGGCGGCGGGGCGTTCTCCGGCAAGGACCCGTCGAAGGTGGACCGTTCGGCGGCCTACGCGATGCGCTGGGTGGCAAAAAACATCGTCGCCGCGGGCCTGGCCGAGCGGGTCGAGGTGCAGGTCGCTTACGCCATCGGCAAAGCTGCTCCGGTCGGGTTGTTCGTCGAGACGTTCGGCACCGCGACGGTAGACCCGGTCAAGATCGAAAAGATCGTGCCTGAGGTGTTCGACCTGCGGCCCGGCGCGATCATCCGCGATCTCGACCTGCTGCGCCCGATCTACGCGCAGACCGCGGCCTACGGACACTTCGGCCGCACCGACATCGAGCTTCCGTGGGAGCAGCTCGACAAGGTCGATGACCTGCGGCGCGCCGTCTGAGATCAGCAGCGGCTAGGCGTACAGCGCAGCCTTGAGCGCCGCCAGGCCGCGGTCGCGCGCCTCGGCTGCGGCCGGGATGATCAGGGCGAAACTGACGTAGCCGTGCACCAGGGTCGGCGCGTTGGTCAGTTCCACGGGCACCCCTGCGGCGTGCAGCAACTGGGCGTAGCGGGCGCCGTCGTCGCGCAGCGGGTCATGTTCGGCGGTGCCGATGAACGCCGGCGGCAGACCGGTGAGATCCGCGGCGTTGGCCGGGGCGAAAGCCGCCGGGAACGCACCGGGGTCGCTGGGGTCGGCGCCCGGCAGATACCACTGCAGAAACGCGTCGATGACTTCGCGGTTCAGCACCGGGGCGTCGGCGTTCTCGGTGAATGAGGGCAGCGACAGGTCGCCGGTGATCGTCGGGTACCACAGCAGCTGAAATCGCAGTGCGGGACCGCCGTTCTGCTGGGCCAGCTGCGCGACGACCGCGGCCAGGTTGGCGCCCGCCGAGTCACCGGCAACAGCGACCCGGTTCGGGTCACCGCCCAGCTCGGCGGCATGCTCACCGACCCACTGCAGCGCGGCCCAGCAGTCGTCGACTCCGGCGGGAAACGGGTGCTCGGGGGCCAACCGGTAGTCGACCGATACCACGATGGCTTCCGCGCCGACGGCGTGCGCGCGGGCGACCGGGTCGTGGGTGTCCAGATCGCCGAGGGCGAAGCCGCCGCCGTGGTAGAAGACGACCACCGGCAGGGGCTCGCTGGAGGCGTGCGGCCAGTAGATGCGGACCGGGATGTCAGGTCCGTCCGCGTGGCTGATCGTCCGTTCCTCGATCCGCAGATCCGGCAGCATCTCTGCCGGCACCTTGAGCTGGCGCAGCCGGGCCCGCGCCAGCTCCACGCCGTCGGATGCGCTGAAGGTCATCGGAAAAGCGTCGAGAATCGCTTTCAGCGTGGGGTCGATTTCCGGTCGGGCGGTGGTCGCTTCCGTCATTCCCTCACCGTACGCACGGGCTCGCGGCGATCGTGAGCGCGGCTGGAAGCCGGGCGAAGCGGGTCGCCGCCATCGGCTCGCGGCGATCGTGAGCGCGGCTGGAAGCCGGGCGAAGCGGGTCGCCGCCATCGGTTAACGCAGTCCGGCGCGCAAGGCGGCCAGCCCCCGGTAAAAAGCGTCGGTGGCTGCGGGCACCACTTCGGCGTAGCCGACGTAGCCGTGCACCAGCGTCTCGGCGTTGTGCACCTCGACCGGAACACCGGCGGCCGCGAGCAGCTCTCCGTAGCGCACGCCGTCGTCGCGCAATGGGTCGTGGCCGGCGACCGCGATGTAAGCCGGCGGCAGCTCGGTTAGGTTCTCCGCGCGGCCCGGAGCCATGCCCGCCGGCGGGTCGGACAGGTCGACCTCGCCTGCATACCAACGGGAGAACGCGGCGATCGCATCGCGGTCGAGCACCAGCGCCGAGGCGTTCTCGGTGAACGACGGCAGCGTGGGATCCCACATGGCGGACGGATACCACAGCAACTGGAATGCAATCGGCGGCCCCGCTTTGTCGCGGGCCCGCTGCGCGATGACCGCGGCGATGGTGCCGCCCGCGGAGTCGCCGGCCACTGCCAGCCGGGTGCCGTCGGCGCCGAGTTCACCGGCGTGCTCGGCGACCCATTTCGTTGCCGCCCACGCGTCGTCGATGGCGGCGGGATAAGGGTGTTCGGGTGCCAGCCGGTAGTCGACGGAGACCACCACCGCACCGGCGCCGACGGCGTGCTGGCGGGCGGTTCCGTCGTGGGTGTCCAGATCGCCGACGACGAAGCCGCCGCCGTGGAAGAACAGCAGCACCGGCGGTGGGGTAGCCGGGCCGGATTCCTGCGGCGGCCAGTAGATCCGGACCGCAATCGGGCCGGCCGGCCCGTCGATGGTGCGGTCCTCGACGCGCAGTTCGGGGTGCACTGGCCGGCGCGGCAGATCGCGCAACCGTTGCCGCGCAGCGGCGACGCCGTCGGAAAGGGACATTTGGAACGGAACCGCCTGCAGTACCTTCATCAGGATGGCGTCGACGGCACGACCGGTGTTGTCCAAGCTGGGCATGGGCACACCGTACGCAGCACGGGTGGTGACCGGTGCCTGGGTGCTGGCCGGTTGGGCGGGCGCCGCCTACGGGGTGTTTCTGACGGTGACCGCGTTGTCCTCACCGCCGGGCACGGTGCTGACCGGGCAGTGGGTGGCCCAGCCAGTGTTCAAGGCGTCGATGGCGGTGCTGCTGGCCGTCGGTGCGGCGGCGCATTCGGTCGCCGGTGAACGGCGCTGGCTGGTGCCGGCATTGATGCTGTCGGCCGTCGGCGACTGGCTGCTGGCACTGCCGTGGTGGGCGCCGTCCTTCGTGGCCGGGCTGGCGGCCTTTCTGTTGGCGCACGTGTGTTTCATCGGTGTGCTGCTTCCGCTGGCCCGCAATTCTGCGCGGTCGCCTACTCGTTGGGTTGCCGTCGCCGCGACCGTCGCCGCCTGCGTGGGACTGCTCAGCTGGTTCTGGCCGCAACTCGGCCGCGCCGGGCTGAGCATTCCGGTCACCGTGTACATGGCGGTGCTGGGTGCGATGGTCAGCACAGCGTTGCTGGCGTGGCTGCCCACCTGGTGGACAGCCGCCGGGGCGGCCTGCTTCGCGGTATCGGACGCGATGATCGGTATCGAGCGATTCGTGCTCGGTGATCAGGCGCTGGAGCTGCCGGTGTGGTGGACCTACGCCGCGGCGCAGATCCTCATCACCGCCGGGTTGTTCTTCGGTCGTGACAGCCCCGACGCGTCGGTGGCGTCTGCTAAACCCCCACAGTGAGCACAAGCACCCGTAAACCCGCCGACCTGGAGCCCATCGCGCGGGTGCTGCCGATGCTCTCGGTGCCCCACCTCGACCGCGAGTTCGACTATCTAGTGGCCGCTGAGCAATCCGACGACGCCCAACCCGGGGTTCGGGTACGAGTGCGTTTCCACGGGCGACTGGTCGACGGGTTCGTGCTGGAGCGCCGTGCGGACACCGATCACGTCGGCAAGCTGGGCTGGCTGGACCGGGTGGTTTCCGCCGAACCGGTGCTGACCCCCGACATTCGCCGTCTGGTCGAGGCGGTCGCAGCACGCTACGCCGGCACCCGCGCCGACGTCCTCCGGCTGGCGGTGCCGCCCCGGCACGCCCGGGTCGAACGTGAGACGGCCGGCCCATCACCAGGACCCGATGTCGGTACCGTCGACCCGGCCGGGTGGCAGGTCTACGGTCGCGGCCGCCAGTTCCTGGCAGCCCTCACCGAATCGCGCGCCGCCCGGGCCGTGTGGCAGGCGCTGCCGGGGGAGTCCTGGGCGGACCGCTTCGCTGAAGCCGCGGCGCAGACGATCCGGGCCGGCCGCGCGGTGTTGGCGGTAGTGCCCGATCAGCGGGACGTGGACCTCCTGTCACGGGCGGCGACCACCCTCATCGACGACGGAAGTGTGGTGGCGCTGTCGGCCAACCTTGGGCCGGCCGCGCGATACCGCCGCTGGTTGACGGCACTGCGCGGCCGCGCCCGACTGGTCATCGGAACCCGCAGTGCGGTCTTTGCGCCGGTCACCGGCCTGGGTCTGGTGATGGTGTGGGACGACGGGGACGACAGCCTGGCCGAGCCGCGCGCCCCCTATCCGCACGCCCGTGAAGTGGCGATGCTGCGGGCCCATCAACTGCGCTGTGCCGCGCTGATCGGGGGCTACGCCCGCACCGCAGAAGCCCACGCGCTGGTGCGCAGCGGGTGGGCGCACGACGTGGTCGCGGCGCGAGCGGTGGTGCGGGCCCGCACACCGCGGGTGATTGCATCAGACGACGGGGGATACGCCGAGGAACGCGATCCGGCGGCACGAACCGCGCGGCTGCCCTCGGTTGCGCTGCGCGCCGCCCGCACCGCCCTGGCGGCCGGTGCGCCGGTGCTGGTGCAGGTGCCGCGCCGTGGCTATGTGCCGTCGCTGGCCTGTGGGCGGTGCCGACTGACCGCCCGGTGCCGGCACTGCATGGGTCCCATGTCGTTACCGGACCGAGTGGACGAGGGTGCCGTCTGCCGGTGGTGTGGACGCGGCGAGCCGTTGTTGCGTTGCGCGCGTTGCGGATCCGAGGCCGTGCGCGCCGTCGTGGTGGGTGCCCGCCGGACCGCAGAAGAACTGGGCCGGGCCTTTCCCGGGACGATGGTGGTGACGTCGGCCGGTGACTCGGTGGTGCCGGAAGTCGGTGAGCAGCCCGCGGTGGTGGTGGCCACTCCGGGGGCCGAACCCGCGGCGGTAGGTGGTTACGGAGCGGCGCTACTGCTGGACAGCTGGGCGTTGCTGGGCCGGCAGGATCTGCGTGCCGCAGAGGACACCCTGCGGCGCTGGCTGGCCGCCGCGGCGCTGGTACGTCGTCGAGGTGACGGCGGAGTGGTGGCGGTCGTCGCCGAAGCGGCCATTCCCACGGTGCAATCGCTGATTCGGTGGGATCCGGTTGGGCACGCAGAGGCCGAGCTGGCGGCCCGCTCCGAGGTGGGTCTGCCGCCCAGTGTCCACATCGCTGCGGTCGATGGGGTCGCGGACGCGGTTGTGCAACTGCTCGACGAGCTGGCATTGCCTGACGGTGCGGACCTGCTGGGTCCGGTGCAGCTGCCGGTGGGGGTGCGCCGGCCGCCCGGGCTGGCCGCCGACGTGCCGGTCAGCCGGATGCTGGTACGCGTGCCGCGCGGCCAGGGCGGGGCGTTGGCCGCCGGGCTGCGCCGCGCCGTCGGAGTGCTCAGCGCCCGCCAGACCCATCAACCGGTGCGGGTTCAGGTCGATCCCCTGCACGTCGGGTGAGTCGGTTCAGCGCTTGCGCGCAGTGACCAGCAGGTAACCCCAGTCCATCATCCCGTCCACCCAGTACTGACCGGCCAGCGATACCAGTTCATGGTCGAGCGCCCGGGCCAGCACAGCGTCGTCGCCGATGTTGCGGTAGGCGTCGATCGTCGGGCCGTAATGCTTCTTGAAGTATTCGTGGCAGGCTTCGGGGCTGTCGAAACGATCCACTTGTAGCGTGCGCCGCTGGGTCTGCGTCATGCTCACCCCGCTGCCCAGCAGCCCGTGCGCGTAGCTGCCGCGACCCCACAGCGCTGCCGGCGGAGTCCCCGGTGCCACAGTCGGTCGGTACGGCCGGATAGTGGCGAGCATCCGGCCGAAGAATCCGTCGGGCGTCCAACTGATCACACCGATTCTCCCGCCCGGCCGACACACCCGGACGAGTTCGTCGGCGGCGCGATGGTGGTGCGGTGCGAACATCACCCCGATCGCGGAGATGACAGCGTCGAATTCGTTGTCGGCGAACGGCAGTTGTTCGGCGTTGGCTTCCCGCCAGTCGAGCGATATACCTTGCTTCGCGGCACGCTGCCGAGACCGCTGCAGCAACTCGGGCGTCAGGTCACTGGAGACGACGGCCGCGCCGGTCTTGGCGGCCGGAATGGAAATGTTGCCCGAGCCGGCAGCCACATCCAGCACCCGGTCACCGGGCCCAATCCCGACGGCATCGATGAGCACCGGGCCCAACGGGGCCATGACTTCTTCGGCCATCCGGGCATAGTCACCGAGCGCCCATACTTCCTGCTGGACGTCGACCGGGGTGGAGTTGGCCGTGGCGGTTTTCATCTAGACCTCCAATAGAGAACGTGCGTTCTACTGTCCCTCGACTGGTGCCTTCAGCAACAGTAGCTATTGATAATAGTTGCACGATATGACAATAGGCGCCTGTTAGGCTTCTGGGCAGCGGCTGTGAACAATCGAGGTCTTCCTGCTCGACAAGAGGAGCGAACGTTGTCAACCGACAGCGCGACAAGTTCCGAGGAGTCGGTGGATGCGATCACCGACGCGTTGCTGACCGTGTCGCGGCTGCTGGTCGCCGTCTCGGCCCGCTCGATCGCCATGGTGGACGACACCATCACGATTCCGCAATTCCGGACTCTGGTGATCTTGTCCAACCGTGGCTCGGTGAACCTCGCGACCCTGGCCGGTCTGCTCGATGTGAAGCCGTCGGCGGCCGGCCGGATGGTCGACCGGCTCGTGGGCGCAGGGTTGATCGACCGGCTGCCGCATCCGACCTCGCGGCGTGAGCTGCTGGCGACCTTGACACCGCGCGGTCGCAAAGTGGTGCGACAGGTGACCGCGCAGCGTCGCCGCGAGATCGCCCGCATCGTCGAGCAGATGCCGCCGTCGGAACGTCACGGCCTGGTGCGCGCCCTGACAGCGTTCACGGCCGCCGGTGGTGAGCCCGCCGCCGGGCTGGACGGCGAGGTCTAGGGCCGGTCGCCCCGCGCCGGCTCTGCCTCCCTGAGTCAGCTTCCTAGACTGTGCCGGTGCGTCTCGTCTTCGCCGGCACCCCCGAACCCGCGCTGCCCGCGCTGCGCCGGCTCATCGACTCGCCCCGCCATGATGTGGTCGCGGTGCTCACTCGGCCGGATGCGGCCGCCGGGCGACGCGCCAAGCCACAACCCTCGCCGGTGGCCCGACTGGCTCTCGACTGCGGCATACCGGTGCTCCGGCCGTCGCGACCCAATTCGGCCGAGGTCGTCGCGGAACTCTCGGAACTGGGCCCGGACTGCTGTGCGGTGGTGGCCTACGGTGCGCTGCTCGGCGACGGGCTGCTGGCGGTGCCCGCACACGGCTGGGTCAACCTGCACTTCTCATTGCTGCCCGCCTGGCGGGGTGCGGCTCCGGTTCAAGCTGCCATCGCTGCGGGCGACACGGTAACCGGCGCCACCACCTTTCAGATCGAACCCAGCCTGGACTCCGGGCCGGTCTACGGCGTTGTCACCGAGCCGATCCGGCGCACCGACACCGCGGGGTCGCTGCTGAGCCGGCTGGCGGTCTCGGGAGCTGCACTGCTGGAAGCCACCCTCGACGGCATTGCCGATGCTGCGCTGACACCGGTACCTCAACCGCCGGACGGTGTCAGCCTCGCTCCCAAAGTCACCATCGACGACGCACGGGTGCGCTGGGATCTGCCCGCGCCCATCGTCGACCGGCGCATCCGGGCGGTGACTCCTAATCCCGGCGCCTGGACGGTGATCGGTGACCAGCGACTCAGAATCGGCCCGGTCCGCACCGGCGACGACACCGCGAACGCGCCAAATGACTTGGCACCGGGCGCTATCCGAGTCGACCGCCGTGATGTGTGGGTCGGCACCGGCACCGAGCCGGTGCGCCTGGACCAAATCCAGGCGCCGGGCAAGAAGCTGATGAACGCCGTCGACTGGGCTCGCGGCGCCCGACTCGATCCCGCGGTGCGCGCGACATGACCGCTGACCGCGGCAAGCCGCACCGCAGAAGGCCATCTGGCGCCGGTGCGCCGAGACAGAGAGGGCCACGGCAACCCGGCCGCAAACCGCTTGATCCGGCCCGCCGCACCGCGTTCGACGTGCTGCGGGCCGTCACCGAACGCGACGCCTACCCGAATTTGGCGTTGCCCGCACTGCTGCGCGAGCGCGGGATCACCGGACGCGACGCGGCGTTCGCGACCGAGCTGACCTACGGGACCTGCCGCACCCGCGGCTTGCTCGACGCGGTGATCAGTGCAGCCGCCGGCCGCGCCCCGGAGGCCATCGACCCGGTGCTGCTGGATCTGCTGCGGCTCGGCAGCTATCAACTGCTGCGCACCCGCGTCGACGCGCACGCTGCGGTGTCGACCACCGTCGAGCAGGCCGGCATCGAATTCGACTCCGGGCGAGCCGGTTTCGTCAATGGGGTGCTGCGCACGATCAGCGCGCGCGACGAGCGCTCCTGGGTGCAGGAGTTAGCGCCGGACCCGGCGGTCGATCCGGTCGGTCACACCGCCTTCGTGCACGCCCATCCACGCTGGATCGCCCAGGCGTTCGCTGATGCGCTGGGGTCTGCCGCCGGTGAGCTGGACGCCATGCTGGCCAGCGACGACGAGCGGCCTGTGGTGCACCTGGCAGCGCGCCCCGGTGTGCTGAGCGCCGCAGATCTGGCCGAGGCCGTGCACGGCACCGTCGGCCGGTACTCGCCGTACGCGGTGTATCTGCCGGCCGGTGACCCCGCGGAGCTCGCGGCGCTGCGCGAAGGCGAGGCGCTGGTGCAGGACGAGGGCAGCCAGTTGGTGGCCCGGGCCTTGACGCTGGCGCCGGTCGCCGACGACGCCGGCCGGTGGTTGGATCTGTGCGCGGGCCCGGGCGGCAAAACCGCGCTGCTGGCCGCGCTCGGCGTTGAGGCCGGAGCCCGGGTCACCGCTGTGGAGCCCTCTCCGCGCCGGGCGGACCTGGTGGCGCAGAACACCGGCGGGCTGCCCGTCGAGGTGCTCCGCGCCGACGGTCGGGAAACCGCCCTGGAGCCGCGCTTCGATCGGGTGCTGGTCGACGTGCCCTGCAGCGGACTCGGCGCGTTGCGCCGCCGGCCCGAGTCCCGTTGGCGCCGTACGCCGTCCGATTTGCCGGCGCTGACCGCGTTGCAGCGCGAACTGCTGGCTGCAGCCATCGCACTGACGCGGCCCGGCGGTGTGGTGCTCTATGCAACCTGTTCGCCGCATCTGGCCGAGACGGTCGGAGTGGTCGCTGACGCGCTGCGCCGCCGGCCGGTGCGCGCACTGGACGCCCGGCCGCTGTTCGAACCCGTCGCCGAGCTCGGTGATGGGCCATACGTCCAGCTGTGGCCGCACCGGCACGGCACCGACGCCATGTTCGCCGCGGCCCTCCTTCGACAGCCTGACTAGTGTGAGAGCCATGTCTGGCAACACCAATCGGCCGTTGATAGCCCCGTCGCTCCTGGCCGCCGACTTCGCCCGGCTGGCCGACGAGGCCGCCGCTGTGCAAGGCGCCGACTGGTTGCACGTCGATGTGATGGACGGCCACTTCGTGCCCAATCTGACGATCGGCCTGCCGGTGGTGGAAGCGCTGCTGAAGACCACCGACATCCCGATGGACTGCCATCTGATGATCGAGGACCCCGACCGTTGGGCACCGCCGTACGCCGAGGCCGGCGCCTACAACGTCACCTTCCACGCCGAAGCCACCGACAACCCCGTCGGCGTCGGACGGGACATCCGGGCCGCCGGCGCCAAGGCCGGGCTGAGCGTCAAACCCAAGACGCCGATCGAGCCCTACCTAGAGATCGTCCGAGACTTCGACACGCTGCTGATCATGTCGGTGGAACCAGGATTCGGCGGCCAGGAGTTCATTCCGGACGTGCTGGACAAGGTTCGCGCGCTGCGCAAGAAGGTGGACTCGACCGGGCTGAGCATTGTGGTCGAGATCGACGGGGGCATCAACGACGACACCATCGAGCAGGCCGCCGAGGCCGGCGTGGACTGCTTTGTCGCCGGATCGGCCGTCTACAGCGCCGACGACCCGGCCAAAGCGGTCGAGGCGCTGCGGCGACAGGCCGGCGCCGCGTCGCCGCACCTGAGTAAATGAGCCGTGCCGACGACGAAGATGCCGGTGTAGCCGGGATCGAGGAGCGGCACCCAATGAGCGCTGCCGACGACGAAGATGCCGGTGTAGCCGGGATCGAGGAGTGGCACCAATGAGCGCTGCGGCGACTTCTCGCGACGCCGCCATGCGACTCGCTGTCGAGCACGCCGAGTTGGTGAAGGGCAGCACCTACCCGAATCCGCCGGTCGGTGCGGTCATCTTGGACCGCGACGGTCAGGTGGTCGGTGCTGGCGGCACCGAACCGGCCGGCAGCGCCCACGCCGAGGTGGTGGCGTTGCGCCGCGCCGGTGGGCTGGCGGCGGGCGGTACAGCGGTAATCACCTTGGAACCGTGCAACCACCACGGCAAAACCCCGCCGTGCGTGGACGCCCTACTCGACGCGGGTGTCGCGACCGTCGTGTACGCCGTCGCTGACCCCAACCCGACCGCCGCCGGCGGTGCGGCCCGGCTGGCTGAAGCCGGTGTGCAGGTCGTCGAGGGTGTGGAAGCAGATCTGGTGATGACCGGAACGCTGCGGGAGTGGCTGCACAAGCAGCAGACCGGGCTGCCGCACGTGACGTGGAAGTACGCCACCAGCATCGACGGGCGCAGCGCGGCGGCCGACGGCTCCAGCCAGTGGATCACCAGCGAAGCCGCGCGGGCCGACCTGCATCGTCGTCGCACCGCCGCCGACGCCATCGTCGTCGGCACCGGCACGGTGCTCGCCGATGACCCGGCGCTGACCGCGAGGCTGCCCGACGGCAGCCTGGCGGATCGGCAACCGCTGCGCGTGGTGGTCGGCAAACGGGAGATCCCGGGCGAAGCCAACGTCCTCAACGACGACTCGCGCACCATGGTCATCCGCACCCACGATCCCGAAGAGGTGCTCAAAGCGCTGGCAGACCGCACCGACATACTGCTGGAAGGCGGTCCCACCCTGGCCGGCGCGTTTCTGCGGGCCGGGGCGATCGACCGCATCCTGGCCTACGTCGCGCCCATTCTGCTGGGCGGCCCGATCACCGCGGTCGACGACGTCGGGGTGCCGAGCATCGCGCGGGCGCTGCGCTGGCGGTTCGACGGTACGGAGCGCGTTGGTCCCGATCTGGTGCTGAGCCTGGTGCCGCGCTGAGCGTCACACCTTGGGCTCGAGCGGCTCCCGCTCGACGACGACAGGCTCCTCGGCGTGCACGTCGCGCCTGGACAGCAGCAACCCGAGCACCGCGCCCACCACGCAGACGACCGCGGTCGCGGTGAAGATTCCGCCGTACATTTCGGCGAAGGCGCGCCGGTACAAATCACCGATCGCGAGTGCCTTTTCGAGCGGGCTGGCGTTCGCCGGAACCCGCGCTGACAACCTCGCGGCAATCCGCGGCAGCTGATAGAAGCCCCAGGCGCTCAGCGATGCCACCCCGATCAGCATGCCGGTATTGCGGGCCACCACTACCGCCGCCGAGGCGATGCCGTGCTGCGCTGACGGGACCACCCGCAGGCTCGCCGACGTCAACGGCCCGATGACCAGACCCAGCCCCAAACCGGCGATCGCCAGGTCCGTGTCGAGCACCGGCAGCGAAAACAGGCCGAAGATATTGTGTTTCGCGCTCAGCAGGTCCAGCGACCACTTGGAGATCAGCCGGTAGGCGAACCCTGCGATCAGCAGGCCGACGAAGGCGACCGCCCGGTCGCCGACCTTGGTGGCGATCCAACCGCCCGCCACGGCACCGATCGGCAACGCGATCAGAAAGCGCAACAACAGAATCGCCGCGGCGTCCTGCTCCTTGCCGAGCACGCCCTGGGCGAACAGCTCTACGTCGACCAGCGTCACCATCAGCGCCGCACCGGCACACAGCGACGCACCGAGCGCCGCCAAGAACGGCCGGAAGTGCACACCGGCGGGCTCGATCAACTTGGTGCGCGCGAATCGTTCCCACAACGCGAACACGACGGCCGCCACCCCGGCAGCGATCAGCAGTGGCGGGCCATAACTGGGCAACGCGTGCTGGCCGTCCGGGGTGGGGTTGTACAGCCCGATCACCGCCAAGCCCAGCGTCACCGCCAGCAACAGTCCGCCGACGAGGTCGATCCTCTCCGGATCGGCGCTACGGTCACGCCCGGGCATGCTGAAGTGGATCATCGCCATCGCGGCCAGCGCCAGCGGCACGTTGATCCAGAACACGTCCTGCCAGCGGCTGGTCAGCCACACGATAAAGATCCCGTACAGCGGGCCCAGCACACTGCCCAACTCCTGCGCGGCACCGATGCCGCCGAGCACGCCGGCGCGGTTGCGCTGCGCCCACAGGTCGGCGCCGAGCGCGAGGGTAACCGGCAGCAGCGCACCGCTCGCAATACCTTGGACGGTCCGGCCGACGACCAACACGTTCAGGTCGGTGGACATCGCGGTGATCACCGAACCGACCAGGAAGGTGGCCAGGCTCACTTGGAGCAGCAATTTGCGGCCGAACCGGTCGGAAGCCCGGCCGAGCAGCGGCATCGCCGCGATGTAGCCCAGCAGGTACCAAGTGACGATGGGGGTGATGCGCTGCAACTGGTTGAGCGGGATGCCGACGGTGGTGATGATGTCGCGCATGATCGTGACCACGACATAGGTGTCGAGGGCACCGAGCAGCACCGCGAGGCTGCCCGCACTGATCGCGACTCCGCGGCCGGCGCGCACCGTTGTCATTCGCTCACCGGGGGTTTGCTCACCTGGACCGGCGCGTTCCAGTTCGACAGCGTCATCTGAATGGAGTTGCCGGCGCTCTGATCCAATTTGGCCTGCACCAACTGGTGATCGCCGGTTTCCTGAATCCAGGCGGTGGCCGGCAGCGGCTGCGTCGCCTTCAGCTGCTCGGCGAGCTTGTTGATCGCGAGTTCAGACACTTTCCCGGAGATCCGAACGGTTTTCTGGCCGTTAACTGTTTCGCGGCCCTCGGCCTTGGCATCGGTGAAGTTCGCCAGGATATTAGCCAGTCCGGTGTCCGGGTTGAGGATCGACGAGGGGTCGTAGATGTCGGCCGCCGGACCGAAGTCGCTCCATTTGTTCGGGGTCAGCGCCGCGTACAGAATTGTGTCGAACACCACGAAGTCAGCGTCGACGTCCGAGCCTGCGAACGAGATTTTGGCGCTGCCCTTGGCCGCCGTGCTGGGGGCGGTGGTCAGGTCGCCGGTCAGAGTCTTGATCGGCAGCCCCTGAACCTTGCCCGTCGTCGACAACACCAGGTGCACGCTCTTGACGGCCTTGGTGCTCTGGCTGGACTGCTTGAGCAGGGTTGCGGCATCAGGCAGAGGCCCCCCGCTCTGCTTTGAAGACGAGGAGCAGGCACCGACCAGCGCGGTGGCAACGGCGAAGGCGGCGAGTACGGCGACTAGTCGGCACACTCTCTGGAGCGTCTGCATACCCCGCATCGTAGAGGGTGGCTCTATGTGCACCGTGAAGCGCAGACCCCCGAGTCGGGACGCTGCGGTGGCGGGTTCTTCGCCGCGACTGGCTTAACCTGGGGTGATGTTCACCGGAATCGTCGAGGAGTTGGGCCAGGTAGTCGGCAAAGACGACCGGGGCGACTCGGCCCGCTTCACCATTCGCGGAGAGGTCGTCACCTCTGACGCCGGGCACGGTGACTCGATCGCGGTCAACGGCGTCTGCCTGACCGTCGTCGATGTGTTGCCCGACGGCCAGTTCACCGCCGATGTGATGGGTGAGACGTTGAACCGGTCGAGCCTGCGGGCGCTGGAAACAGGCAGCCGGGTCAACCTCGAGCGTGCCGCCGCGATCAACAGCCGGCTCGGGGGGCACATCGTGCAGGGACATGTAGACGGCACCGGCGAGGTACTGGCCCGCACGCCGTCGCAGCACTGGGAGGTGGTGCGGGTGTCGTTGCCGGCCGGGCTGGCCCGTTACGTCGTTGAGAAGGGCTCGATCACCATCGACGGCATCTCGCTCACCGTCTCCGGGCTCGGTGACGACTGGTTCGAGGTGTCGCTTATTCCGACTACCTCAGGCTCGACGACTTTGGGTCGGGCGCCGGTGGGCACACCGGTCAATCTGGAGGTCGACGTCATCGCCAAGTACGTGGAGCGGCTGCTTTCGGCGGATAGCCCCTTCACCAGCGGAAACGCTGGCAAGGTCGAAGATGACATATAAGCACAGCGTTCTATGTCAAATAACTGGCATGGCGGAACCCGTGCCGGATCTAGCCGACCTCCTGCTGTCGTAGAAGCTCGCGCTGCTCGCAGAGCGAAATCTCCAGCCACGGTTGCGTCCTACGGCGGAGGCGTGCTGGCGTTCCTGCGGTGGTGCACCGAGAGCGGCACAACTCCCGAGTTGACCAGAACCACAGTCGCCGCCTTCACGGCCGCGCTGCTCGACGCCGGCGCCGAACCTGCCACCGCCCGGTCCCGATACATGGCGTTGCGGCGCTTCGCCGCCTGGCTGGCCGACGAGGGCGAGATAGTCGCGAACCCTCTGATCAACGTCAAGCCGCCGAAGTTGGACACGAAAGTGACGGCTGCCCTCAGTGACGACGAACTCAAGCGACTCATCAAGGCGTGCCAAGGCAGAGAGTTCATGGACGTTCGCGATATGGCGATCGTGCGGCTGATGGCCGAGACGGGCCTGCGGGCCGGGGAAGTGCTCGGCATGACCGTCTCTGATGTCAACCCACAGGGGACTCGCAATCATCCACCGCGGCAAGGGTGGCCGCGGCAGGGTGGTGCCCTTCGGACCGCAGACTGCTACCGCGATTGACCGCTACCTGCGCGCCCGCCGCAGCCATCGCCTAGCCAGCACGACGACGCTGTGGCTCGGCGGAGGTGGGCAGAGCTTCAAGTATCACAGACTGAATGTGACGTTAAAGCGCCGCGCCGATTCGGCCGGCATCAAGCAATTCCATCTCCACCTACTCAGACGCACAGCCGCGACTCGCTGGCTCCGCGCTGGCGGCTCCGAGCAAGGGCTGATGGCTGTCGCCGGGTGGAGTAGCCGGTCCATGCTGGACCGCTACACATCTGCCAGTGCGGCCGAGCGTGCTGCGGCCGAAGCACGCGGGCTGAGATTGGGGAAATTGTGAAATGACCGACGTTGAACCCCATGGGATAGTCCCGTGGATGACACGGCTTTGGTACGAGCACCACAATGACGCCCCGCTCGTAGTGATCCGCTGCGGCGCTGAGATCGCAAAGGGCCGATGCCGAGACGAAGTTGACCGCATATGGACGACGCCTCACGGGCTCCTCGCTGAGCTACGGCAGTCACAGCCCGGTCGCGACATGCCGATCTCTCGTCGTGTCTTCAACACAATCCGAGCGCACGCGGAATAGGCAAATGCGTCACCGCGAGTGGTTCTACTCACATGCCCTGTCGGCGTCGCGGCGCTCGCTGATCGACCAGCGGATCGCGGCGAGGAGTTGCAACTCGGAGTCGATGGTGTCGAGATCGCGCGAGTCGACCAAGCGTGGCCGCCCTGCTCAGTACAGCGCGAGTCAGCCGGACTCGGCGCCCAATGCGAGACGGTCGGCGCGGTTAGATTTGAGCGCACACGGCCACTGCTAAACCGACTTGCATGAAATACTTTCGCTATGAACACAGAGATGGTGGCACCGGAGTGCATTCAAAAAGGCGACTTCATATGGAGCAAACACGACGTCTATGAAGGCCGCGTAAAGAACAACTACTCATACTTGCAGTCGAAGACCCACACCGATGTAAAACACACCGAGGAAATGAACACAACTATGTGGGTCTTCACCCTCGAACATGGTCCAGAATTTAGTTTTTCGAGCGGTGAGCAGGTCAAACGGCGCCGCCGAGAGTGGTGAGCAGGTCCGACGGCCAGTCAATCCAACTATTCACCGTTCATTGAGGCCGTTCGCGCCGGAGCGAAAAAGCTGAAACCGCGACTTTGTTGCCTTTGTGGTTACCTGGACTCTGGCCGGCCGCCGCGGTGCGCTAGGCGCTCATCAAGCAACTCGTCCATCGGTGCGGTGGACGGCATCGGGCCACCTTCGGCGCGGAACGATTCGGTCCCCGCTGGGTACTAGTCCCGCGCTGCGCCTGTGACGGTGAGGATGGTGCGCGCCACCAACTCGGGGTCGTCAAGCATCGGTTCGTGGCCGACACCGGGGAGCACGCTAAAGGCGGCCTCGGGTAGGCGCTCCGGGAGTGCCCTGGCGTACTCGGCCATTGGAAGCAATGCGTCTTTCTCCGACCATGCGATAGTGATTGGGCACGGCAACGGGTTCAGCGGCGCGATTTGCCAAGCGTCCCCCGACAGGTCAATGGCGACGTTGCGGGCTGCGCCGTCAAGCCCGCCGTTAACTCTCTCGACTGCTTGGGCGGGGGTCAGTCGATCGCCATGAAGGGCAATGTCGCGCAGTGCGGTTCTGCGCAATAAGGCCGATCTGAATAGAAGCGGGCAGGCAGGTCGCATTAGGCGGCCCAACGCTAGGTTCCTTCGAATGCGTTTGAAGGCACGAGCTTGCAACCCATCCCCTGAGGACCACAGACCGGAAGGGGACAGGGCACACACCGTTGCCGCCCGTCCGCGCCGGGCCAACTCAATCGCCATAACGGCACCCATGGAGCTGCCAGCGAGATGCGGTCGATCAAGGCCGCGCTCGTCCAGGTAATGCTCCGCTGCATCAATGACATCGGTCATCGTCACGGGACGTCGCTGCACTGACGGGCCACCGCGATGCCCTAGAGCACCAGGTGCATACACCTGGTGATGGTCGGCGAGAAGCGGAACTACTTCTCGCCACGCGCTTTCGCTAGACGAGTTGAGACCGTGGAGCAACACCACGGGCGACTTGTAGGGCGCCATTTGCGGAGTTTGGCACAATCCCTTTCGCGGTAGGCAGAGTTAGCTTAGTTAGCCCAGTGCCGCTATTGATGTTCTTGCAGTGGCCTGGACTCTGGCGGATCCTCGTCGATCCGAACATCCGCTTGACTCACCACTGGGCAGTCGCCGCTCCGCTTAGAGCGTTTGACCCAAGGGTGTAAGAGTCGGACATTCTTCGGCCGAGAGCGTTGCGCCGCAGCGCGCCGTCCGAGGTCCGCGCGACGGCATTAGAACGCCGACCATCCCGGCTACCGCCGGGGTCGAGCGAGTAAACCGAGTCAAACATATCTCGCACCACAGTGCATCGGCGTGACCTCTATTCGGCAGGTCACGCACAGCGTTTGGTCGCTGTACTCGCCAAGTACGTGGAGCGGCTACTGGCCGCGGAGGCGTAGCAGTTAAAGGCCTCAGCCTGCTGCGCGATTGCCGTCGGGTCCCTGCGGGGGTCCCTTGGGTGCCGGTGCGGCCGGTGCAAACGGGGGCGGCAATGGCTGCGGATTCTGGCAGTACATGTCCCGAGGCGTGTTCGGCGGGCACGGGAATTGCGGGATAGGGCCGGCGTGCAGGCCGGCGCCGGTGAGCCCTAAGCCAACGGTCAGGATGGCAGTCGCTGCCGCGCAGCGTGCGAAATTACGCATGCTGGTCATTATCCCGTCCGAACCCGGGGAGTGTCAGCCACCGCCTCCACGCTCGCCGCCCCCAGCGCCGCCGCCGCCCGGAGCGGTGCCGCTGTTATCCGCGCCGTCCGTGGGCGTGGTGGAGAGGTAGAACCACCTTTCTGTGCGTATCTAGCACATTCGGCGCCACGCATCGTAGTACCGCCGTGTGACGCACTTCACACCCAACTCCCCAGCGCAGAGCGCATCGGCAATCGGACTGCGGGTTCAGCAGTGGCAATAACGACGCCGGACTCGTGGTTCATACTGGATGCAATACCTGAGCGCTTCAGGTGGGATCTTCTGACAGGGTGGCGTTGATGACGAGGTTGGACTCGGTCGAACGCGCGATTGCCGACATCGCCGCCGGCAAGGCCGTCGTCGTCATCGACGACGAGGATCGGGAGAACGAAGGCGACCTGATTTTCGCCGCGGAAAAGGCTACGCCCGAGCTGGTGGCCTTCATGGTGCGCTACACGTCGGGATACCTGTGCGTGCCACTGGACGGCGGCTTCTGCGATCGGCTCGGTCTGCTGCCGATGTACGCGGTCAATCAGGACAAGCACGGCACTGCCTACACGGTGACCGTCGACGCCAAATTCGGTATCGGCACCGGCATCTCGGCGTCAGACCGCGCGACGACCATGCGCCTGCTGTCTGACCCCACCACAGTTGCAGACGACTTCACTCGGCCCGGACACGTGGTGCCTCTGCGCGCCAAGGATGGCGGCGTGCTGCGCCGACCCGGCCACACCGAAGCCGCGGTCGACCTGGCCCGGTTGGCGGGTTTGCAACCCGCCGGTGCTATCTGCGAAATAGTCAGTCAAAAGGATGAGGGCGCGATGGCCCAGACTGACGAATTGCGGGTCTTCGCCGACGATCACAACCTGGCGTTGATCTCCATCGCCGACATGATCGACTACCGGCGTAAGCACGAAAAGCACGTCAAGCGCATTGCCGAAGCTCGTATTCCGACCCGGCACGGCCCCTTTCGCGCCGTCGGCTACAGCAGCATCTATGAAGACGTCGAGCACGTGGCGCTGGTGCGCGGCGAGATCGCCGGACCTGACGGCCACGGCGACGACGTGTTGGTACGCGTGCACTCAGAGTGCCTGACCGGAGACGTATTCGGCTCGCACCGCTGCGACTGCGGGCCTCAGCTCGACGCAGCGATGGCGATGGTCGCACGGGAAGGCCGCGGTGTGGTGCTTTACATGCGCGGGCACGAGGGCCGCGGCATCGGTCTGATGCACAAATTGCAGGCTTATCAGCTGCAGGACGCCGGTGCCGACACTGTCGATGCCAATCTGCGGTTGGGTTTGCCCGCTGATGCCCGGGACTACGGAATCGGGGCCCAGATCTTGGTCGACCTCGGCGTGCGTTCGATGCGCCTGCTGACCAACAACCCTGCCAAAAGAGTGGGGCTGGACGGCTATGGGCTGCATATCATCGAGCGGGTGCCGCTGCCGGTCCGCGTCAACGCCGAAAATATCCGCTATCTGATGACCAAACGTGATCGCATGGGCCACGACCTGATGGGGTTGGACGACTACCACGAATCCGCGCATCTGCCAGGCGAATTCGGCGGGGCTCTGTGAGCCCTGCCGCCGGTGTGCCGGATGTGCCGGCGCTCGACGCATCCGAGGTGCGCTTGGCAATCGTCGCCAGCACCTGGCACGCCGAAATCTGTGACGCTCTGCTGCATTCGGCGGTGAAGACCGCAGCCGAGTGGGGCATTGACGACCCGACCGTTGTGCGCGTGCTCGGTGCCATCGAGATACCGGTGCTGGCCCAAGAACTTGCGCGCAACCACGACGCCGTCGTCACGTTGGGAGTGGTGATTCGCGGCGCCACACCGCATTTCGACTATGTCTGTGACACGGTGACGCAAGGCCTTACTCGGGTGTCGTTGGATGAGTCGACGCCGGTCGCCAACGGGGTGTTGACCACCAACAACGAGGAGCAAGCGCTGGAACGGGCCGGGTTGCCGGCGTCGGCCGAGGACAAAGGTGCGCAAGCCACGGCAGCCGCCTTGAGCGCCGCGCTGACCCTGCGCGAACTGCGCGGGAAGCCGTGACCCCGGCACCCGACTGGGAACTGCAAGTGCGTCCGCGTGTGACGCCTTACTTCGCCTACGGCGCCGCGTTCGTCATCGCGACAGCCCTGGTCGTGGTCGGCTTCCTGCTCAAAGACGAAACCAGCGGAGTCGTCTTCCAAACCGCCGATCAGGTGGCGATGGCTGGACTGGGGTTTGTCATCGCGGGATGCGTGCTGCTGCTGGCGCGGCCGCGCCTGCGCGTTGGTGCTGCTGGCCTTTCGGTGCGGAATTTCTTGAGCTACCGGTTGATTCCGTGGTCCGATGTGGTGGGCGTCTCGTTCCCGGTCGGCGCACGATGGGCGCGCATCGACCTGCCCGGCGATGAGTACGTTCCGCTGATGGCAATTCAGGCCGTCGACAAAGAACGCGCCGTCGACGCCATGGAGGCGCTGCGGAAGTTGACGGCGCGATACCGGCCGGACCTGCGGGCACGTTGAGTCTGTCCCCTAGCGTCAGCCGTGCTGAGGCCGCTGTGGATAACTAAAGTCACCGTCGGTGGGCCGCGGTAGACTCGCACACATGTTCGAACGTTGGTACGCCTCTCGGCCGACTCGAGAGTCAGCTGCGCTGTTGGAGAGGATTGGTGACGCCGGGCGGGCGGAGGCCCAGGCCGCCGCCCAGCGGCTGGTAGACATCGGCGAATTGTTCGTTCTGCGCTGTCGCGACTCGGGGGAGCGGCAGGACTGGGCTATGGACACCTGGGAGGCCGTCGCCGCCCAGGTCGCGGCCGCCCTGCGGTGCAGCGTGGCGATGGGTTCGAGCTATCTGCGTTATGCGATGGCGATGCGGAACCGGTTGCCGCAAGTAGGGGAGGCGTTCCAGGCCGGCGACATTGACTACCGAGCCTTCCAGACCATCGTCTTTCGCACCGACCTCATCATCGACGCAGACGCGCTTCGGCGGGTTGACGCCCGACTGGCAATGCTGCTGTCGCGTCACCCGTCCATCACCCGTGGGCGGCTCGCTGCCGCAGTCGACAAGGTGGTGGCCGGCCTCGACCTTGATGCGGTGCGGCGAGCCGCTGACGCCGCCAGGAGTCGCTTCGTTGACATCCACTATGACGAGTCGGGCATGGCCGACGTAGCCGGAAGTGTGCTCGCTACTACAGGTAAAGCTCTTGACGCCAGGCTCGACGAGCTGGCCGCCACTGTGTGTGCCGCCGACCCACGCACCCGCGAGCAGCGCCGCGCCGATGCGTTGGGCGCGCTGACCGCCGGCGCCGACCGGCTTGCCTGCGGCTGTGGAGCCGCCGACTGTGGCTCGACGGCGGCGGTGCCGAAAAGCAATGTCCTGATTCATGTGGTCGCCGAACCGGCGAGTGTTACGGGCACGGGCAGGTCGCCGGGAGTCTTGGTGGGTGCCGAGGGACTCATCCCCGCCGAGTTGGTCGCCCAACTTGCGAAATCGGCCCGGCTCCAATCGTTGAGTTTGCCGGATGACGAGCCCGAGCCTCGCTATACGCCATCGGCGAAGCTGGCCGATTTCATTCGCTGCCGAGACTTGACCTGCCGCGCACCGGGTTGTGATCAGCCGGCCGTTCGGTGCGATGTGGACCACACCGTGGCCTACAGCGAAGGCGGCCGGACCCACCCGTCGAACTTGAAGTGCTTATGCCGAAAACATCACCTGCTCAAGACTTTCTGGGGCTGGCGGGACAAACAGTTGCCCGACGGGACAGTGATCTGGGATCTTCCCGACGGCCACACGTATGTCACCACGCCCGGAAGCGCACTGCTTTTTCCGGGCTTGTGCGCGCCCACCGGCGACCTGCCGAAACCTGTAGAGCCGCCGGCCGACAGCTGCCGTGACCGGATCACCATGATGCCGAAGAGGCGGCGGACTCGCACGCAGGAACGAACGCAAAGAAGAAACGCTGAACGCAACCGCAATCGCGACGATCGATTGGCCGGGCGGCGGCGTAACCGTTTCGCTCCCGGCTTGAAGCAGCGGGAATGCGAAGAGTCACCGCCGTTCTGACCTGAAAGCGGGTTCATGCGGCGGATGAACTGCAGACCCGACGTCGATGGATACGGTACGGTCAGCAGCTGATCGCAGTACGCTCATGCGGTGGCGGAAACGTCATACGCGAAGTGCGGTGATCTGAGCCTGGCGTATCAGGTGTTTGGCGACGGGCCGGTCGAGCTCGTCTTCGTGGGGCCGATGGTCTTCCACGTCGAGCTGTTCTGGACCATACCCGAATTCAAAGCCTTCTTCGATCAGCTCGCCACCTTCTGCCGGGTCCTGCTGTTCGACAAAGCAGGAGTTGGCCTGTCCGATCCCATCCCGAAAGTTCGTTTGATCGAGGAGCGAGCGGATGAGATCGAGGCCGTCATCGACGCCGTCGGCTTCGAAAAGCCCGTCCTCTTCGGGATGAGCGAGGGCGGCCCGCAAGCCATCGTGTTTGCGGCACGACGACCGGAGCGAACGCGGGCGCTGATCCTCTACGGCTCGTTGGCGTTCGCGGCCGGCGGTGGCCCTGACGATTCGGATCGCGACCCGGCCGACTTGCGGGCGCCCCTGCTGGCGGAACTAGGTGAGAACTACACGCCGTCGATCCAGCAGATCGCCCGCCTTCAGGCCATCGGCCGCGCCGCACGCACGGCGTGGGGCAGCGGTGAAGCAGTCAAGTTGATGTTCCCGTCGATCCGGTCGATACGCCAGCTCGCCATGTTCGAGCGCATGTGTGCCAGCCCGGGTATGTTCCGAGCGTCAGTCGAATCGAACCTCCGGATCAATGTGCGGCCAATCTTGCCGACGCTCACCGCGCCCACCCTGGTGATCCATGCCCGCGACGACCCCCTCCCGGTGCAGTTCGGCCGTTACCTCGCCGACCATATTCCCGGCGCCCGGTACTTAGAGGTCGACGGTGCGGATCACGCGCCGTGGTTCACCGAGCCTGACCGGGTTCTGACCGGCATCGAGGAGTTCCTTACCGGCAGCCGTGCGGCACCGGCGCAATCGCACCGAGCCCTGCGCACGGTGCTGTTCACCGACATCGTCGCCTCGACACACCACGCGGCGACAACCGGCGATGAGCGGTGGCGTGCGGTGCTGCACCGGTTCGGTGAGATCACAGCCGACCTCACGCAACGCTTCGGTGGCGTGGTGGTCAAGAGCACCGGTGACGGGCATCTGGCCACCTTTGACGGCCCGACGCAGGCGATCCGCTGCGCGGAGGCGTTGCGTGCTGAGGCCGAGACGTTAGGCGTTCATATTCGCGCCGGTATCCATACCGGCGAGTGCGAGCTGCTCGACGCCGACATCGGCGGGATTGCTGTACACATCGCGGCGCGGATCTGCGGTCAGGCCGGCGCCGGGGAAATCCTGGTCTCCCGCACCGTGGGTGATCTGGTGGTCGGCTCGGGCACGGGGTTCGAGGACCGCGGCAGCGTCGCACTGCGTGGCGTGCCGGGCACCTGGCAACTGCTGGCGGTCGATCGCCACGGCGCGCGGGCGGGATCGGTCGAGGCCGAGCTGGCATCGTTGCCGACCCCCGACCGTCGGACGGCGATGCGCCGATCCGACCGGGCCGTAGAGGTGATCGCGAGGCGGACACCGTGGATCTTGCGCGGGATGGCCCGGCTTGCGCCCGCCACCGACCGCAAATCAGCAGAGATGCGTTGACCCGCATAGCGGTTTGAGCCCTGTCGCCGTGCGGTATAGCGACCGTTACAACTCAAAGCCGGCTCCTCCTCGCGCCGCTGCTCGGCGCGCATCGTCGCCGGCTGTGTTCAACGGTGCGGCTCCTCCTCGCGCCGCTGCTCGGCGCGCATCGTCGCCGGACTAGCCTGGAATCTGTGCCGGATCCTGCTACTTATCGCCCCGCGCCCGGGTCCATCCCGGTCGAGCCGGGTGTCTACCGCTTCAGCGATCAGCACGGACGAGTCATTTACGTCGGAAAGGCGAAAAGCCTGCGCAGCAGGCTGACGTCTTACTTCGCCGACATCGCCAGCCTGCACCCGCGCACCCGCCAGATGGTGACGACCGCCGCCAAGGTCGAGTGGACGGTGGTAACCACCGAGGTCGAAGCGCTGCAACTGGAATACAACTGGATCAAGGAGTTCGATCCGCGGTTCAACGTCCGCTACCGCGACGACAAGTCGTATCCGGTGCTGGCGGTCACCCTCAACGAGGAGTTCCCGCGGCTGATGGTCTACCGGGGCCCCCGGCGCAAGGGAGTGCGGTACTTCGGGCCTTACTCGCACGCCTGGGCGATCCGTGAAACGCTGGATCTGTTGACCCGTGTCTTCCCGGCGCGTACCTGCTCGGCCGGTGTGTTCAAGCGTCACAACCAGATCGACCGTCCTTGTCTGCTCGGCTACATCGACAAGTGTTCGGCGCCCTGCGTCGGGCGGGTCACTGCGGAGCAGCACCGCCGGATCGTGTTGGATTTCTGCGACTTCCTGTCCGGCAAGACCGACCGGTTCGGCCGCGAACTCGAACTCCGAATGAACGCTGCGGCCGAAAAGCTCGACTTCGAGCGCGCTGCCCGGCTCCGCGACGACCTCGGCGCACTGAAACGGGCGATGGAGAAGCAGGCAGTGGTGTTCGGTGACGGTACCGACGCCGACGTCGTGGCCTTCGCCGATGACGAGCTGGAAGCCGCGGTGCAAGTTTTCCACGTGCGCGGCGGCCGGGTCCGCGGTCAGCGCGGCTGGATCGTCGAAAAGTCGGCTGAAGCCGGGGATTCCGGCGAAGAGCAGTTGGTCGAGCAGTTTTTGACGCAGTTCTATGGAGAGCAGGCAGAGCTCGGCTCACAATCCGCCCAAGCCGCCGACGAATCGGCCAACCCGGTGCCCCGAGAGGTGCTGGTTCCGTGCCTCCCGTCCAACTCCGATGAGATCGCCAGCTGGCTGTCCAGTCTGCGCGGCGCCCGGGTCCGGCTGCGAGTGCCGCGTCGCGGTGACAAGCGCGCACTGGCCGATACCGTGCAGCGAAACGCGAAAGACGCTCTGCAGCAACACAAGCTAAAGCGCGCCGGTGATTTCACCGCGAGAACTGCTGCGCTGCAGAGCATTCAGGACGCATTGGGGTTGGCGGACGCGCCACTGAGGATTGAATGCGTCGACATCAGCCATGTTCAAGGCACAGATGTGGTCGGTTCGCTGGTGGTGTTCGAGGACGGGCTGCCGCGCAAGTCGGATTACCGTCACTTCGCAATCCGGGAAGCCGCCGGGGGTGGCCGATCGGACGATGTCGCGTCGATCGCCGAGCTGACGAAACGCCGGTTCGCGCGGCATCTGCAGGACCGGCAGGATCCGAATATGCTTGCGCCAGAGGGACGATCCCGCAAATTCGCTTATCCACCGAATCTGTATGTCGTAGACGGCGGTGCGCCACAGGTCAATGTGGCCAGCGCGGTACTCGAAGAGCTCGGCGTCACCGACGTCGCGGTGATCGGCCTGGCCAAACGGCTTGAAGAGGTGTGGGTGCCGTCTGAACCGGATCCGGTGATCATGCCGCGTAACAGCGAAGGCCTGTACCTGCTGCAACGAATTCGCGACGAGGCGCACCGATTCGCGATCAGCTATCACCGGAGCAAACGATCCAAGCGCATGACGGCTTCTGCACTCGACGCGGTGCCCGGACTCGGCGAGCACCGGCGTAAGGCGCTGGTCACCCATTTCGGCTCGGTGGCCCGACTGAAAGAGGCGACGGTGGACGAAATCACCGCGGTGCCCGGTATCGGGGTCGCCACTGCGCGGGCGGTATTGGACGCTCTTCATAAAGGCACGAACGGCTCCGGCCTCGTCGACAATGAAGATCAGTTGGCTGACCGGGCACTGGGGTGATGGGCCAGAATATGGACGCGGAGAACCTGACTGAGTCGGGAGGGCAAGCCGTGCAAGCCGAAACGACGGAGCATCAACCGGAGAACGCAAGCGGGCCCGCCGAGTCGGATATCGACGTCGTGCTGGTGACCGGGCTTTCCGGTGCCGGCCGCGGCACCGCCGCCAAGGTGCTCGAGGACCTCGGGTGGTACGTGGCCGACAACCTGCCGCCTCAGCTGATAACCCGGATGGTCGAATTAGGGTTGGCGGCCGGCTCACGCATCACCCAACTGGCAGTGGTCATGGACGTCAGGTCGAAAGGTTTCACCGGAGACCTCGATTGGGTGCGCACCGACCTGGCCACCCGCAACATCAGGCCGCGGGTGGTTTTCATGGAAGCCTCCGATGACATGCTGGTGCGCCGATACGAGCAGAACCGCCGCAGTCACCCCCTGCAGGGCGGCCACACGCTGGCCGAAGGCATCGCCAGTGAACGTGAGATGTTGGCGTCGGTCCGCGCGAGTGCGGACCTGATCATCGACACGTCGACGCTGTCGGTGCGCGCGTTGCGGGAGACCATCGAGCGTGCGTTCGGCGCTGAGACCGCAGCGCAGATCAGCGTCACTGTCGAATCGTTCGGCTTCAAGTACGGCCTGCCGATGGACGCCGACATGGTGATGGACGTGCGATTCCTGCCCAATCCGCACTGGGTCGACGAACTGCGGCCGCATACCGGCCAGCATCCTGCGGTTCGCGACTACGTGCTTGGCCAGACCGGCGCGGCGGAGTTTCTTCAGACCTACCATCGATTGCTGTCCCTGGTCGTCGAAGGCTACCGCCGGGAGGGTAAGCGCTACATGACTGTCGCCATCGGCTGCACCGGCGGTAAGCATCGCAGTGTTGCGATCGCCGAGGCGCTGGCCCAGCTGATGGAGTCCGACGGTGCGGAGGCGCAACTGTCCGCGCGGGTGCTGCACCGAGACCTGGGCCGCGAATGAGTGCGGGAAACAATCCCAGCGTAGTGGCCCTCGGCGGCGGACACGGTCTTTACGCGACGCTGTCGGCAGCCCGGCGATTGACCCCGCACGTCACCGCGGTGGTCACCGTCGCCGACGACGGTGGTTCATCGGGCCGGCTACGCAGCGAACTGGACATCGTTCCGCCCGGTGATCTGCGAATGGCATTGGCGGCGCTGGCTTCTGACAGCCCGCACGGGCGGTTGTGGGCGACCATCCTGCAACATCGATTCAACGGCAGCGGGGCGTTGGCCGGGCACCCGATCGGCAACCTCTTGCTGGCCGGCCTCAACGAGGTGCTGGCCGATCCCGTCGCCGCGCTCGACGAGCTGGCCCGCGTGCTGGGAGTCAAAGGCAGGGTACTGCCGATGTGCCCGATCGCGCTGCAGATCGAAGCCGACGTCTCCGGCCTCGAGACCGATCCGCGGATGTTCCGGCTCATCCGCGGCCAGGTGGCGATCGCGACGACGCCCGGCAAGGTGCGGCGGGTGCGGCTGCTCCCGGCCAATCCTCCGGCGACCCGGCAGGCAATCGACGCGATCATGGCCGCCGACCTCGTGGTGCTCGGCCCCGGGTCGTGGTTCACCAGCGTCATCCCGCACGTGCTGGTGCCTGGCCTGGCCGCCGCACTGCAGGCCACCACCGCCCGGCGTGCCTTGGTGCTCAACTTGGTCGCCGAGCCGGGGGAGACGGCCGGGTTTTCGGTCGAACGTCACCTGCATGTGCTGGCGCAGCACGCCCCGGGCTTCACCGTCCATGACGTGATCATCGACGGCGAGCGTGTTCCGAGTAACCAGGAACGCGACCAGCTGCGGCGCACTGCGACACTGCTGAATTCGCAAGTTCAATTTGCCGACGTCTCCAGACCTGGTACACCTTTACATGACCCGGGGAAGCTCGCAGCGGCGCTGGAAAGTGTCGTGACGGGGGACAGCGGACCAGCGGCGTCTCCGGTGACGGCACCGATGGTGATCGAAAGCGAACCGCAGCAAGCCGGCGCAGGCGGGGCGGGTCATGGCGGACCGAGAGGTGACGACGCGTGGCGATGACAGCCGAGGTCAAAGACGAGTTGAGCCGCCTGGTGGTGACGGCGGTCAGTGCTCGGCGTGCCGAGGTCACCTCCCTGCTGCGCTTTGCCGGCGGCCTACAGATCGTGGCCGGCCGTGTGGTCGTCGAAGCCGAGGTGGATCTGGGCAGCATCGCCCGTCGGTTGCGCAAGGACATTTTCGAGCTCTACGGTTACAACGCTCTCGTGCATGTGTTGTCCGCCAGCGGTATCCGCAAACAAACGCGGTATGTGCTGCGGGTGGCCAACGACGGCGAGGCGCTGGCCCGCCAGACCGGTCTGCTGGACTTGCGCGGCCGCCCGGTGCGGGGGCTGCCTGCACAAGTGGTTGGCGGAAGTGTCACCGACGCCGAAGCCGCGTGGCGGGGTGCGTTTCTCGCGCATGGCTCGCTGACCGAGCCGGGGCGCTCGTCGGCTTTGGAGGTCAGCTGCCCTGGTCCGGAGGCGGCGCTGGCGCTGGTCGGTGCCGCACGGCGACTCGGGGTGAGCGCAAAGGCCCGCGAAGTGCGTGGTGCCGACCGGGTGGTGGTGCGTGACGGCGAAGCGATCGGTGCGTTGCTGACCCGGATGGGCGCTCACGACACCCGGCTGGTGTGGGAGGAGCGCCGGATGCGCCGAGAGGTGCGGGCAACGGCGAACCGGTTGGCCAATTTCGACGACGCCAACCTGCGGCGGTCGGCGCGCGCCGCGGTGGCCGCAGCCGCGCGAGTGGAACGCGCGCTGGACATCCTTGGCGACACCGTGCCCGACCATCTGTCCGCCGCGGGCAAACTGCGCGTCGAGCACCGCCAGGCCTCACTCGAGGAGTTGGGTCGGCTCGCTGATCCGCCGATGACGAAAGACGCTGTGGCCGGCCGTATTCGACGGCTGTTGTCGATGGCCGACCGGAAGGCGAAAGTCGACGGCATCCCAGACACCGAGTCGGCGGTCACCCCGGATCTGCTCGAGGACGCCTGAGGCCGGCCTAACGTCAGCTCGGCGGCGTGACGGCCACAGCGACTTCATTTCTGCGCAGCAGCGGAATTGTCCACGGCGGATCGTAGAACCACGTAAGCGGAGCTCCGGCAGGGTGATAGGCGCTGGTTTGCACGGCCTGCATCAGTTCATCGGTGCGGGAGGCGATCGCAGATGGTTTCCAGCTGCCCCGAAATCGGAGCACGGCAAATGTTTGCGGCCGTACCGGGACCAGTGTGACCGCTGCGTCATCCGGTACCGGAAGACTGTCGATCGTCCAGCGTGCCGGCATGAAGAACCGGATCACCCATGTGCCGTCAGAGCTTTGGCTCTGCGATACGGGCGCGGTCATGGCGATCTTCTGACGGTCGCGCGCCTTGGCGGACTGCTGAGTGACCGGTGCCGTCATCGCGATTGTTGTGCGAGCGTGGTTGCCGCCGAAGATATAACCGGCCAAACGCCGAAATCCTCTGTTCCGCGCGTCGGACTCATCCTCAGCAGAAACTTCTGTCTCGGCCGCGATTCGCGGGCCATAGCGGCGGATCTGCACATTCCCCAGCTGGTTGTCGACAACGTATTTCGGTTCCTCGGTCGCGCTGCGCACACCGAACACCGACGCCGCTTGCTCCAGCAGGCCTACTCCGGTCTTCACAACCTTGGCGATCATCTCGAACCACCCTTCACATTGCTACTTTCGCAAGAGACGGCCGTTGGTCTTGACGGTTGGCCATGCGCGCGAGCTTCGACGGCCACCAGATCACGGGTCCAGTTTGCAGGCTCAAGGCCGGTACAAGCAGCGAGCGGACGACCAAGGTGTCCAGCAGAACGCCGAAGGCGACGATGAAAGCCAACTGCGCCATGAACAAAAGCGGCAGCACGGCCAGGGCCCCGAAGGTTGCGGCGAGCACGATGCCGGCAGATGTGATGACGCCGCCGGTGACGGCCAGCCCTCGTTGCACACCCACGGTCGGTGCGTGCTGCGCTGATTCCTCCCGCACCCGGGTCATCAAGAAGATGTTGTAGTCCACGCCCAGAGCCACCAGGAAGACGAACCCGAACAGCGGGACGGTCGGATCGGAGCCCGGAAAGTTGAAGAGGTGATTGAACACCAGCGCCGACACCCCCAGCGTGGCCGCGAACGACAGCACAACGGTGGCGATCAGCAGCAGCGGTGCGATGAGCGCGCGCAGCAACACCGCGAGCACGACGAATACGACGAGCAGCACCACCGGAATGATGACTCCACGATCGCGGACGGCGGTGTTCTGGGTGTCGAGCTGGGTCGCAGTGGGCCCGCCGACCAAGACATCGGCGTCGGGGATGGCGTGCACCGCGGTGCGGATACGGCCGACGGTGATGGTCGCGGCCGAGGAGTCCGCCGGGTCGGCCAGGGTGGCCAGAATCTGCACGCGGCCGCCGACGACAGTCGGTGCGGCTCCGCGGACTACGGTGGTGGCGACCGTGCTCACCCCGGGCACGCCCGCGGTGGCCACGGCGACCTCCTGTGCGCGGCCGACGTCGGTGATGATGACGGTTGGGGAACCTGCTCCGCCGGGGAAGTGGGCGCCCAGTACCTGCTGCCCCACGACGGAGTCGACCGGGCTCAAGAAGACGTCACTTTGCGCGGTGCCGCTGGACTTCAGCTGCGGAAGGTAACCGGCACATACGAGCAGAATCAAGCCGGTACCCAGCCACACCACGGTGCGGTGCACGGTGACGAACTCGGCCAGCCGCCACCATCTGCCGCTCTGGCCGACCGCCTCGGGCTGCGGCCGAAGCGGCCAGAACACCGGCCGTCCGATCAAGGCGAGCACCGCAGGCAGGAACGTTAGCGACGCTATCAACGAGGCCGCGATGCCGATCGCCGCGACTGGCCCGAGGCTGCGGTTGGAATTCAGGTCGGAGAACAACAAGCACAGCACACCGAGGATTACGGTGGCCGCCGAGGCGGTGATCGGGGCAACGACCGCGAGCCAGGCCCGGCGGATCGCGCTGAACCGGTCGTCGCTGCGCTGCAGCTCTTCACGGAAGCGGGCGACGAGCAGCAACGCGTAGTCGGTAGCGGCCCCGAAGACCAGGATGAACAGGATTCCCTGGCTTTGCCCGTTGAGAAGGATGCTGCCGTTGCGGGCCAGCACATAAACGGTCGCGCTGGCAACGGACAGCGCCAGCACAGCGGAGATGATCACTATGAGCGGGAGAAGCGGACTTCGATAGACCGCTACCAGGATGACGATCACCACCAGCCCGGCTATCAGCAGCAGCGTCCCGTCAATTCCGGCGAACGCGTCGATCAGGTCGGCGATTTGACCAGCGGGGCCGGTGACCAGCACCCGCAGTCCCGGTGGCCGGTCACGGCTCAGCGCGGCGCGCAGCGCCGCGACGGTAGCTGCCGGATCGGTAACGGCGCTGACCGAGACAACCAATTCGGCGGCGGCGCCGTCGTGTGAGACGACTGGCGGTGACGCCGCGATTCGGTTGTTGGCGCGCACTTTTTGCATGGCCGACACGAGGAATGTCAAATCGGAAGAGGTCACTGTGCCGGCGCGGTCGGCAACGATGACCGCCGGCAACGCCGCCGAACCGTCAAACGCTTTCGCCAGCTGCGCCGCTCGCGTTGATTCCGCGTTCGCGGGGAGAAACGCCGCCGCGTCATTCTTCGCGACGGTTGCCAGCTTTGCCGCGTATGGGCCGGCTATTCCGCCGACTGCTAACCAGGCCACTAGCGTCAGCGCCGGCAGTGCAAAACGCCGAAGTATCAGCCGGCGATTACCGACCATTGATCCTCCCGACAGGCAAACCTCCGCGCAGCATCGCCCGTCACCTCTCAGTGGGCGAATTCATCATTGGTCAGGGTACTCAGGCGTCCAACGCACTTCGGCGATGCGCCGGCTGAGTTCTTCGTTTCCTCGCTGCGGGGCCACCCCGTCCACGACGCGCTTGCCGAGCCGTTCAGAGTTCTCAGCAGTCGGAAAATGAGGACATCGGGTGTGATTGCCGCACGGCCTCTATCGTTGGCGCTGTGACCCAGACTGCCGACCGTGCTGCCGAAGCTTCGGAGTGGTCGCCGCGGGAGGCCGAAATACTCGCGGTGACGCTGCAGCTGCTACAGGAGCACGGCTATGACCGGCTGACGGTCGATGCGGTGGCGGCCACCGCCCGAGCGAGCAAGGCCACGGTGTACCGACGCTGGCCATCGAAAGCCGAATTGGTGCTGGCCGCTTTCACTGAGGGAGTTTGCCAGGCCGCGGTCCCGCCGGATACCGGAACCCTGCGCGGTGATTTGCTGCAACTGGGTCTGGCGGTCTGCGAACAGTCGCGCCAAAACGCCGGCGCCCTTCGGGCGGTGCTGGTCGAGGTATCCCGCAACCCTGCCCTCAACGACGTGATGCAACGGAATTTCCTGAACCAGCGCAAGGCGTTGATCCGGCATGTCCTGGGACAGGCCGTGAACCGCGGCGAGATCCGCAGAGCCGCGATCAGCGACGAACTCTGGGACCTGCTGCCGGGTTACCTGATATACCGATCCATCAATTCCGGCCGGCCACCGACTCGTCGCACCGTGCAGACGCTGATCGACGATGTGATCATGCCCAGCCTGATCCGCTCGGTTCACTGACCACCGAGCGGTAAGCCGTGCCACTTTCAAGCGCTCGAACCTGGATACGCCCTGCGTTGTAGTGTCCGGTCCCGTACCGTACTGTGAAACAAGCTTTTCTCTACTGGGCTAGAAAAGCCTCCGAACGTGTGCCGATAAGCGAAAGGTGTACGCGTGAAGCGGATCTCGCCGACGCGCTTGGTCCTTCGGTATTGGATGGTGCTGGTCGGCGTGGTAGTGATCGCGGTTGCGGGGTTTTGCGTCTTGCGGCTCCACAGCGCCTTTTTGGCGCACAACACCGCCCCGGCCGCCGGTGACAACAAGACGGCAATCATTCCCATCAGTGAAAAACGCGTAGTGCTGGAGGTGTACGGCGCTCCCGGCACGGTGGCGACTATCAACTATCTCGACGTCAATGCGCAGCCGCGGCGAGTTGACAACGTGAGCTTGCCGTGGTCCTACACGATCACCTCAACGGATACCGCGGTCGTGGGCAACGTGGTGGCGCAGGGCGACGGCAATTCCATCGGTTGTCGCATCCTCGTCGACGGTGTGGTCAAAGACGAAAGGTCCTTCAACGCTGTGAACGCCTATACCTTCTGCCTGGACAAGTCCGGATGAGCGACCGTCACGTCCGTCGGTCCCGGGTACCGCAAACCATTCGGCGGCTGTCGGTACCGATCCTGCTGATGTGGCTGGGGCTGGCGGCCATCACGAACATCGCCGTCCCGCAGTTGGAGAAGGTGGCAGAAGTACAGAACGTGCCGCTGAGTTCCCCTGACGCGCCGTCGCTCAAAGCGATCAAACACATCGGCCAAAAGTTCAATCAGTTCGATTCGGACAGCTCGGCCATGATCGTCCTGGAAAGCGATAAGCCGCTGGGCACCGACGCGCATCGGTTCTATGACTCTCTGATTCACAAAGTTGAGCAGGACAAGAAGCACGTCGAGTACGTTCAGGACTTCTGGGGTGATTCGTTGACGGCGGCCGGCTCGCAGAGTGCCGATGCCGAGTCCGCATTCGTCCAGGTCTTTCTTGCCGGTGATCAAGGCGGGGCGTTGGCGAATCAGTCCGTCGACGCTATCCGGCACATTGTGGACCGGACCCAACCGCCGCCGGGTGTCAAGGCCTATGTCGCCGGGGCGGCGCCGCTCATTGCCGATCAATTTGAAGTGGGCAGTAAAAGTACCAACAAGGTGACGGCGATAACCGTCTTGGTCATCGCAATCATGTTGCTCGTTGTCTATCGTTCCCTGGTCACGACGTTCCTGGTGCTTGTCACGGTTCTCATCGAGTTGGCTGCCGCCCGCGGGTTCGTCGCTTTTCTCGGCTACCACGGAGTAATAGGGCTGTCGACGTACTCTACGAACATCCTCACGCTGCTGGTGATCGCCGCCGGCACAGACTACGCAATCTTTCTGGTGGGCCGTTATCACGAGGCACGGCAGGCCGCCGAGGACCGGGAAACCGCCTTTTACAGCACGTTCAGCGGAACCGCGCATGTGATCCTGGGCTCTGGCCTGACCGTCGCCAGCGCCGTGGCCTGCCTCGCCTTCACCCGGACGCCTTACTTCCAAAGCCTCGGTATCCCTGCGGCACTGGGCGTTCTCGTGGCGTTGCTGGCCGCGCTCACGCTTGCCCCGGCGGTGCTCTCGTTGAGCAGTACTTTCGGTTTTTTCGACCCGAAGCATGTAGCGAAAACCCGGGGATGGCGGCGGATCGGCACGGCCATAGTCCGTTGGCCGGCACCTATTCTGGTGGTGGCGTGCGCAATCGCGCTCATCGGTTTGCTCGCCCTGCCCGGATACAAGACGAGTTACGACGTTCGCCCTTATCTGCCGGCGAGTTCTCCGGCCAATATGGGTTACACGGCCGCAGAGCGGCACTTCTCCAGGGCCCGGTTGGAGCCTGAACTGCTGATGGTCGAGACGGATCATGATATGCGTAACCCCACCGACATGCTCCTTCTGGACAGGGTGGCCAAAGCGGTGGCCCACTTGCCCGGGATCGCACTGGTGCAGGCCATCACTCGGCCATTGGGTACGCCGATAAACCACAGCTCGATACCGTTTCAGATCAGCCAGACAAGTGCCAGCACTCAGGAGAACCTGAAATACCAGGAAGACCGTGCGCGCGACTTGCTGGCGCAGGCCGGCGAGCTCGATAAAACGATTCACATTCTTCAGCAACAATTCGCTACCCAGCAGCAGCTCGTCGCCGCCACCAACGACGAAACCCAGAAGTTTCACGAAACGCTGGACACCATCAACAAAGTAAGAGATAACCTCGCAAATTTTGACGACTTCTTCCGACCGCTTCATAGCTACTTCTATTTTGAGAAGCACTGCTTTGACATTCCAATCTGTTTTGCGTTCAGGTCCACCTTCGAGGCGCTCGACAGCATCGACGAGCTCAGCGAAAAATTTGCCGACCTCACGAAAAGCTTTGACGAATTAAGCGCGCTTCAGCCGCGATTGGCGGCGCTGATCCCGCCGCAGATCGCCAGCAACGAGAAGAACATGGAGTTGACGCTGTCGAACTACGCGACCACGTTCGGGATCAACCGGCAGAACGCGGATGCGCTCGAGAATGCGACAATCTTGGGCCAGGCTTTCGACGCGGCAAAAAACGACGACTCCTTTTACTTGCCTCCGGAGGTTTTCAGCAACGCCGATTTCAAGCGCGGCCTCAAATTGTTTCTCTCGCCGGACGGCAAGGCTGCCCGGATGATCATCACCCATGAGGGCGATCCCGCGACGCCGCAGGGCATTTCACACATCGATCCGATCGAGCAGGCCGCGCGCGAGGCGGTGAAGAACACCCCCTTCGCCAGCGCGAGCTTCTATCTCGGCGGCACCGCGTCGGCGTACAAGGACATTCAGGACATGGCCAAATACGACCTGATGATCGCCGGACTGGCTTCGCTCAGCTTGATCTTGCTGATCATGATGATCATCACGCGAAGTATCGTCGCTGCAATCGTGATCGTCGGAACAGTGGCGCTCTCACTGGGCGCCTCCTTCGGGCTGTCGGTGCTGCTCTGGCAGGACATTCTGGGCGTCGAACTGTACTGGGCGGTCCTTGCGTTGGCCGTCATCCTGTTGCTGGCGGTGGGATCCGACTACAACCTGCTGTTGATCTCACGGTTCAAGGAGGAGATTGGCGCGGGACTACATACGGGCATCATTCGGGCGATGGCCGGTTCAGGTTCTGTGGTGACCTCCGCCGGCCTGGTGTTCGCTTTCACCATGGCGTCGTTCGTGTTCGGCGAATTGCGGGTTCTCGGTCAGATCGGCACCACCATCGCTCTGGGTCTGCTGTTCGACACTCTCATCGTGCGGTCGTTCATGACACCGTCCATCGCCGCGCTGCTCGGTCGGTGGTTCTGGTGGCCGCTGCGGGTGCGCCCGCGCCCGGCCAGCGCGATGCTGCGGCCCTACGGACCTCGCCCGGCGGTTCGCCAGCTGCTGTTGTGGGATGACGACGACGAAGTCGCGGCGACACCCCAGTCCGCTGTGCGCACCGATTGATTCGTGCGATAACGACGAGGGTCCCACTCGCACAGGGCAGCGGCTGTGCCGGCGCCGGCGCGGTCAGGCTGTGTAATCCACGTCACATTCGCGCTAAGGTCGCCACCATACGCCCGAACCCGTCGGCGGAGGGGATGACAAAGCCACATGGGATTCACCACACCGGAGCTGCCGGACGTCGACCTGGACACCTGGCCCAGCCTGCCCCGCGCCGCCCGGATGCAAGTCGTCACCCGCCACTGGGTCGAGCACGGATTCGGCACCCCGTACGGGGTGTATCTGCTCTACCTGCTCAAAATGGCGTTGTACGTCGCCATACCGGCGTTCGTGATCTCGCTGACCCCGGGCCTGGGCGGGCTCGGGCACATCGGGCAGTGGTGGACGCAGCCGATCGTCTACCAGAAAGCGGTCGTCTTCTCGCTGCTGTTCGAGGTTTTGGGCCTGGGTTGCGGTTCCGGACCCCTGACCGGGCGGTTCATGCCGCCGGTGGGCGGGTTCCTGTATTGGTTGCGGCCCGGCACACTTCGCCTGCCACCCTGGCCCGGCAAGGTGCCTCTCACCGGCGGCGACACCCGCACCGTCGTCGACGTCGCCCTTTACGCCGTCGTGCTGATCTCCGCGGTATGGGCGCTGTTCGCGCCGGGACAGGGCGGCCCGGTCACCGGTGCCGGGGACGTCGGCCTGGTCGACCCGGTCCTGGTGATACCGGTCATTGTCGGTCTGGTAGTGCTGGGCTTGCGCGACAAGGCGGTGTTTTTGGCCGCCCGCTCCGAGCACTACTGGCTGAAGTTGTTCGTGTTCTTCTTCCCGTTCACCGACCAGATCGCTGCCTACAAGATCGTCATGCTCGCACTGTGGTGGGGCGCGGCGACCTCCAAGCTCAACCATCACTTCCCCTACGTCGTCGCGGTGATGACGAGTAACAATGCGCTGCTGCGGCCCAAGGCGTTCAACTGGCTCAAGCGCAGGCTCTACCTCGATCCGGTCAACGACTTGCGTCCGTCGGTGCTGCCGACGCTGATGGCGCACGTCGGCGGTACGACAGCGGAATTCATCGTGCCGGGGGTTCTGGTGTTCGTCGCCGACGGTCACCCGTGGCGGTGGTTCCTCATCGCCTTCATGGTGATCTTCCACCTCAACATCATTTCCAACCTCCCGATGGGAGTCCCGTTGGAGTGGAACGTCTTCTTCATCTTTTCGGTGTTCTACCTGTTCGGTCACTACACGACGATCAGTGTCACCGATCTCCGATCGCCGTTGCTGCTGACACTGCTGATCGTGGCGATCGCTGTGGTCCCGGTCGTGGGAAACATGTTCCCGCAGCAAATCTCGTTCCTGCCCGCGATGCGCTACTACGCCGGAAACTGGGCCTCCAGCATCTGGTGCTTCCGCGCTGGAGCCGAGGACAAGATCGACGCCAACGTGGTCAAAAGCGCGGCGATAACGATCAAGCAACTGACCAAGCTCTACGACCAGAAGACCGCCGAGTTCATGTCCGACAAGGGCGCGGCGTTTCGTGCTATGCACCTACACGGTCGGGCGCTGAACGGCTTGCTGCCGCGCGCGTTGGGAGCCAACGAGGGCGACTACCGCACCCGGGAAGGCGAATTCGTCGCCGGGCCACTGGTCGGGTGGAACTTCGGTGAAGGCCACCTGCACAACGAGCAGCTACTGGAAGCACTGCAGCGACGCTGCCACTTCGACGAGGGCGAGGTGCGCGTTGTCGTGCTGGAGGGTCAGCCCATCCAAACCAAGAAGCAGTGGTATCGCATCATCGACGCCAGAAGCGGGGTGATCGAGGAAGGCTACGTCGAAGTCGACGACATGCTGCGCCGCCAGCCGTGGCCCGAGCCCGGTGACCAGTTCCCCGTGCACCCGACCCGACGCAAAAGCGACATCGCCCACCAGTGACCAACGCGGTTGTCGTCGGCGCCGGTCCGAACGGTCTGGCCGGCGCCATCGAGCTGGCCCGAAACGGCCTCGACGTCGAGGTCTTGGAGGCCTGCGACACGGTCGGAGGAGGCGCGCGGTCCGGTGAGCTGACCGTGCCCGGGGTCATCCACGACCACTGCTCTGCCTTTCACCCGATGGCTGTCGGCTCGCCGCTGTGGCAGGAGGTCGACCTCCAGCGACATGGGCTGAGGTGGCGCTGGCACGAAATCGACTGTGCGCACCCACTCGACGACGGCACCGCCGGCCTGCTGTACCGGTCGGTCGGCCAGACCGCGGCCGGGCTCGGGTCCGACGGGCCGCGCTGGCGCTGGGCTCTGGGTGACTTGGCAAGCGGTTTCGACGACCTGGCGGCCGATCTGCTGCGGCCGGTGTTGAACGTTCCGCGGCATCCCGTCCGACTGGCGACCTTCGGGCCGCGAGCGGTGCTGCCGGCCACCGTGCTGGCACGCTGGTTTCGCACCGACCAGGCCCGCGCGCTGTTCGGCGGCACCGCCGCGCACGTTTACACCCGACTGGACCGTCCACTGACGGCGTCGCTCGGATTGATGATCCTGGCCAGTGGGCACCGCTTCGGATGGCCTGTCGCCGAAGGCGGCTCCGGAGCCATTACCGCGGCGGCAGCCGCTGCACTGGGTGAGTTGGGCGGGTCAATCAGCACCGGGGTCCGCGTGACCAGTCGCGCCGACATCCCCGACGCCGACATCGTGTTGCTCGACCTGAGCCCCGCCGGCGCGCTGACGCTGTACGGCGACGTGATGCCGGCCCGCATCAAGCGGTCCTACCAGCGCTACCGGGAAGGCTCCGCGGCGTTCAAGGTCGATTTCGCGATCGAAGGCCCCATTCCCTGGACCAACCCGGATTGCGGGCGTGCCGGCACCGTCCACCTCGGCGGGACATTCGAGGACATCGCGCTCGCTGAACGGGAGCGCGCGCTGGGCCGGATGCCGGAGCGGCCCTTCATTCTTGTCGGGCAGCAGTACCTGGCCGACCCGTCGCGATCCAGCGGCAACATCAACCCGATCTGGACTTACGCCCACGTGCCATTTGGTTACACCGGCGACGCCACAGGCGTCGTCGTCGATCAGATCGAGCGGTTCGCGCCCGGCTTCCGCGACCGGATTATCGCCACTGTCAGCAAGTCAACCGCCGAACTGCACGCTTACAACTCCAACTACATCGGCGGTGACATCATCGGCGGCGCCAACGACCGGCTGCAGGTACTGCTGCGGCCACGTGTGGCGATAGATCCCTACTTCACCGGTGTGGCGGGGGTCTATCTGTGCTCTCAATCCACGCCGCCCGGTGCCGGTGTGCACGGGCTGTGCGGCTACCACGCCGCCCGATCGGCGCTGCGCCGACTCGGGAAACGGCCCAGGTCAGCGGTGTGAGGGACCGTACGTCGCGGGGTCAACCGGGCACTACTAGGCTGAGCAAAGGTGACCTGCGGCGCCGCGTGTGTGATCGCCGAAAGATAGGCAGCAGAGGAGACACTTGTGACGGTCCGAGTAGGCGTTAACGGCTTCGGTCGAATCGGCCGCAACTTCTTCCGGGCGCTGGCCGCCCAGAAAGCTCAGGGCACCAGCACCGACATCGAAGTCGTTGCCGTCAACGACCTGACCGACAACGCGACGCTGGCGCACCTGCTGAAATTCGATTCAATTCTGGGCCGGCTGCCCGAAGACGTCAGCCTCGAAGGCGACGACACCATCGTGATCGGCACCACCAAGCTCAAGTCGCTCGCCATCAAAGAGGGACCCGCTGCACTGCCCTGGGGTGAACTGGGCGTCGATGTCGTGGTGGAGTCGACCGGCATCTTCACCGACGCCGCCAAGGCCAAGGGACACTTGGACGCCGGCGCCAAGAAGGTGATCATCTCCGCACCGGCTACCGACCCGGACATCACCATCGTCCTCGGCGTCAACGACGACCAGTACGACGGCAGCCAGAACATCATCTCCAACGCGTCGTGCACCACGAACTGCCTTGCGCCACTGGCTAAAGTGATCAACGACGAGTTCGGCATCGTCAAAGGTCTGATGACGACCATCCACGCCTACACCCAGGACCAGAACCTGCAGGACGGGCCGCACAAAGATTTACGACGCGCCCGAGCTGCCGGGCTGAACATCGTGCCAACCTCCACCGGTGCGGCCAAGGCGATCGGGCTGGTGCTGCCGGAATTGAAGGGCAAGCTCGACGGCTATGCCCTGCGGGTGCCGATCCCCACCGGTTCGGTCACCGACCTGACCGCGGAACTATCGAGGTCCGCTGGCGTCGACGAGATCAACGCCGCATTCAAGGCCGCCGCGGAGGGCAAGCTCAAGGGCATTCTGAAGTACTACGACGCTCCGATCGTCTCCAGCGACATCGTCACCGACCCGCACAGCTCGATCTTCGACGCCGGACTGACCAAGGTGATCGACAACCAGACCAAAGTGGTGTCCTGGTACGACAACGAGTGGGGCTATTCCAACCGACTGGTCGACCTCGTCGCGCTGGTCGGCAAGTCGCTGTAAGCCGTGGCGCAGTCCTCTCTCCCCAGCCTTGACGACCTGCTGGCTGAGGGCGTTTCAGGTCGCGGTGTGCTGGTGCGCTCTGATTTGAACGTGCCGCTGAGTGACGGGACGATCACCGACACCGGCCGGGTCATTGCGTCGGTGCCCACGCTGCGGGCATTGGCCGACGCGGGGGCGAAGGTGGTGGTCGCCGCTCATCTGGGCCGGCCGAAAGGCGGCCCGGACCCGAAGCTGTCGCTGGCACCGGTCGCCGCGGCGCTCGGCGAGCAGCTGGGTCGGCATGTGCAACTGGCTCGAGACGTGGTCGGCACCGATGCGCAAGCCCGCGCCGAGGGGCTGACCGACGGAGATGTCCTGTTGTTGGAGAACGTCCGCTTCGACGCCAGAGAAACCAGCAAGGACGACGCCGAACGGCTGGCGCTGGCCAGGGAACTCGCCGAATTGGTGCGCGGCCCGAACGGATCAGCCGGTGCTTTCGTCTCCGACGGGTTCGGTGTCGTGCACCGCAAGCAGGCCTCGGTGTCGGAGATCGCCACCCTGTTGCCGCATTACGCGGGCACGTTGGTCGCCAACGAAGTGCGGGTGCTCGAGCAGCTGACCAGCTCGACCGACCGGCCGTATGCCGTGGTGCTTGGCGGGTCGAAGGTGTCGGACAAGCTGGGGGTCATCGAACAACTGGCCTTGCACGCCGACAGCATCATCATCGGTGGCGGTATGTGCTTCACCTTCCTTGCCGCGCAAGGCTATTCGGTCGGGAAGTCGCTGCTTCAAGAGGAGATGATCGGCACCTGCCGGGAGCTGTTGGAGACCTACGGCGACGTGCTGCGGCTGCCCGTCGACATTGTGGTGGCCGATGAGTTCGCCGCTGACTCACCGGCGCAGACCGTCGACGCCAACGCGATTCCGAACGACAAGATCGGCCTGGACATCGGGCCGGGTTCAGTCTCGCGGTTCACCAAGCTGCTCGCCAACGCCAGGACAATCTTCTGGAACGGCCCGATGGGGGTGTTCGAGTTCCCGGCCTTCGCAGCCGGCACCCGAGGTGTTGCCGAAGCGATTGTCGCGGCGACCGGCAAAGGGGCGTTCAGCGTGGTCGGTGGTGGCGATTCGGCAGCCGCGGTGCGCGCGCTGCACCTGCCTGAGGACGGGTTCTCACACATCTCCACCGGCGGCGGTGCATCACTGGAATTCTTGGAAGGCAAGACGCTGCCCGGCCTGGAGGTGTTGAGTGGCAGTGGCCAGCAACGGAGCGAAGGAGACTCGTGAGCCGCAAGCCACTGATCGCCGGCAACTGGAAGATGAATCTCAACCACTTCGAAGCGATCGCCCTGGTCCAGAAGATCGCGTTCTCGCTGCCGGACAAATACTTCGACAAAGTGGACGTCACCGTCATCCCGCCGTTCACCGACCTGCGCAGCGTGCAGACCCTCGTCGACGGCGACAAACTGCGGTTGACCTACGGCGGACAAGACCTCTCCCCGCACGAATCCGGCGCCTACACCGGTGACATCAGCGGCGCCTTCCTGGCCAAGCTGGGGTGCAGCTACGTCGTCGTCGGCCACTCCGAGCGGCGCACCCACCACCACGAAGACGACGCGCTGGTGGCCGCGAAGGCGGCCGCCGCGCTCAAGCACGGGCTGACCCCGATCATCTGCATCGGCGAGGACCTCGAGGTCCGCGAGGCCGGCGACCACGTCGCGCACAATGTCGAACAACTGCGTGGGTCGCTCGACGGACTTTCCGCCGATCAGATCAACAGCGTCGTCATCGCCTACGAACCGGTCTGGGCGATCGGCACCGGACGGGTGGCTGGGGCCACTGACGCTCAAGAGGTCTGCGGGGCCATCCGCGAGGAACTGAAAGCGCTGGCGTCGGAGCAGGTCGCGGACGACGTCCGGGTGCTCTACGGCGGCTCGGTCAACGCCAAGAACATCGGTGAAATGATCGCGCAACCCGACATCGACGGCGCCCTGGTCGGCGGGGCATCTTTGGACGGCGAACAATTCGCGACGTTGTCGGCCATTGCTGCCGGCGGGCCCCTCCCGTAGCCATGACAGCTGATGCAACGAAGACGCTGGCGGCGGCAAAGTTCGTGTCGCTGACCACGTTCAAGAAGAACGGCGACGCGGTGCCGACACCGATCTGGATCGCCGGCGACGGCGACGGCGACGGCGACGGCCTGATCGTCTGGACTCCGGCCGACAGCTGGAAGGTCAAACGGGTCGGCAACAATCCGCACGTGACTTTGGTGCCGTGCAGCCGCCTCGGCAAGACCGATGACAGCGACCAGCCGGTCGACGGCACCGCCGAGGTGATCACCGACACGGCCACCGTAGAACGGCTGGCAGCGGTCATCCGGCGAAAATACGGGCTGGAATTCCAGGTGGTGACGTTCATCGAACGTCTCCTCGCACGCGGACGCCGCCAGCCACGGGTGATCCTGCGCATCGCCGTGTAGGCGTGCAGTTTCTCAACGCCGTGCCGCCAACGGTAAGGTTTCCGCCATGGAGTTGACCCTGCAGATCATCCTGGTGATCACCAGTGTGCTGGTGGTGCTGCTGGTGCTGCTGCACCGCGCGAAGGGCGGTGGTCTGTCGACCCTGTTCGGTGGTGGCGTGCAGTCCAGCCTGTCCGGGTCGACGGTGGTGGAGAAGAACCTCGACCGGTTGACGCTGTTCGTGACCGGGATCTGGTTGGTGTCCATCGTCGGGATGGCGTTGCTCATCAAATACCGCTGATCTGACGCAGCTTTGCCGCCGGTGATCTGAGCCCGCACGCCGAGCGCCCCGGCGGTCGCGCCGCAATACTGGGACGCATGGTTGAGGTTTCCGAGATCGGGCTCGAGCCGATCGGCGCGGTGCACCGCACCCGGCTGGGCCGCGAGGCGACCGAGCCGATGCGAGAAGACATCCGCCTGCTCGGCACCATCCTCGGCGACACCGTGCGCGAGCAGAACGGTGACGCCACCTTCGAACTGGTCGAACGTGCCCGCGTGGAGTCGTTCCGGGTGCGCCGCTCGGAAATAGACCGGGCCGAACTAGTCGACATGTTCTCCGGTATCGACGTCGCGCAGGCCATCCCCGTCATCCGGGCGTTCAGCCACTTCGCGTTGCTGGCGAACGTCGCCGAAGACATTCACCGCGAGCGCCGTCGGGCCATCCACGTCGCCGCGGGGGAGCCGCCGCAGGACAGCAGCCTGGCCGCCACCTACCGCAAACTCGACGCCGCCGACCTGGACGGGGCCGCGGTGGCCGAGGCGCTCGCCGACGCGCTGGTGTCGCCGGTGATCACCGCCCACCCGACGGAAACCCGCCGCCGATCGGTGTTCGTCACCCAGCACCGGATCACCGAGTTGATGCGGTTGCGCTCCGACGGGGTCGCCGCAACCGAGGACGGCCGCAACATCGAACTCGAGCTGCGCCGCCAGGTGCTGATGCTGTGGCAGACCGCGCTGATCCGGCTGTCCCGCTTGCAGATCTCCGACGAGGTGGGAGTCGGGCTGCGCTACTATCCGGCGGCCTTCTTCGACGTCATCCCAAAGGTCAACGCCGAAGTGCGGCGGGCGTTGCGGGTGCGCTGGCCGGATGCCGGTCTGCTGACCGAGCCGATCCTGCGACCCGGCTCCTGGATCGGCGGCGATCGCGACGGCAACCCGAACGTCACCGCTGACGTGGTCGGGCTGGCCACCGCCAGCGCGGCCTACACCGCGCTGGCGCACTACTTCACCGAATTGACGGCGCTGGAACAGGAGCTGTCGATGTCGTCGCGGCTGGTCACCGTGACCTGCGAGCTCGCCGCACTGGCGGAGCCCTGTGACGAACCCAAGCGTGCCGACGAGCCCTACCGCAGGGCGCTGCGGGTAATCCGTGCCCGGCTGACCGCTACCGCGGCGGAGATCTTGGATCAGCAGCCGCCGCAGCAACTCGACCTCGGGTTCCCGCGCTACGCCACACCGGCGGAGCTGCGCGCCGACCTGGACACGGTCGACACCTCGCTGCGCGCGCACGGCAGCACATTGCTGGCCGATGACCGGCTGGCACTGCTGCGCGAAGCCGTGCACACGTTCGGCTTCCACCTCACCGGTCTGGACATGCGGCAGAACTCCGATGTGCACGAGGAGGTGGTCCGTGACCTGCTCGCCTGGGCCGGTGTGCACCCGGACTACCTCTCGCTGGCCGAGGGCGAACGGGTCACCCTGCTGGTCGGTGAACTGGGCACCCGCCGTCCTTTGATCGGTAACCGCGCCGACGTTTCGGAACTGGCGCAAGCCGAGGTCGGCGTGCTCGCGGCCGCGGCCAGGGCGGTCAAGACCTACGGCGCCCGGGCCGTGCCCAACTACGTGATTTCGATGTGCCGGTCGGTGTCGGATGTCCTTGAGGCCGCCATCCTGCTCAAAGAAGTCGGGCTGCTCGATGCATCCGGAGCCGAGCCGTACTGCCCGGTGGGCATCGTGCCGCTGTTCGAGACGATCGACGATCTGCGCAACGGTGCCGCGACACTGGAAGCCGCGCTGGAACTTCCGCTCTATCGGGCGATTGTCCGCGCCCGCGGCGACAACCAAGAGGTGATGCTCGGCTACTCCGACTCGAACAAGGATGGCGGGTACCTGGCGGCCAACTGGGCGTTGTACCGCGCCGAACTGGACCTGGTGGAGTCCGCCCGAAAAACCGGAATCCAGTTGCGGCTCTTCCACGGTCGCGGCGGCACCGTCGGTCGCGGGGGTGGGCCCAGCTACGACGCGATCCTGGCGCAGCCGCCGGGAGCGGTCAACGGCTCACTGCGGCTGACCGAGCAGGGCGAGGTGATCGCTGCCAAATATGCCGAGCCACGAACCGCGCGCCGCAATCTGGAGACATTGGTGGCCGCCACCTTGGAGGCCACCTTGCTCGATGTCGAGGGACTCGGCGATGCGGCGGCGCCGGCCTACCAGGTGCTCGACGATCTGGCGGCGCGGGCACGCCGCGCATACGCCGAATTAGTGCACGAGACACCGGGTTTCGTGGACTACTTCCTGGCGTCGACCCCGGTCAGCGAGATCGGCGCGATGAACATCGGCAGCCGGCCCAGCTCTCGAAAACCCACCTCGTCGATTGCTGACCTTCGGGCCATCCCCTGGGTGCTGGCCTGGAGCCAGTCGCGGGTCATGCTGCCCGGCTGGTATGGCACCGGTGCGGCGTTCGAGGAGTGGATGGGCGCAGGTCCGGAGTCAGAGGCTGTTCGGCTGCAGACCCTGCATGACCTCTATCAACGGTGGCCGTTTTTCCGGACGGTGCTGTCGAACATGGCGCAGGTGCTGGCGAAGTCGGATCTGGGGCTGGCAGCCCGCTACGCCGAGCTGGTACCCGACGAGTCGTTGCGCCGCAGGGTATTCGACAAGATCGCCGCGGAGCACGAGCGGACCATCGCGATGCACAAGCGCATCACCGGGCAGGACGATCTGCTCGCCGACAATCCAGCGCTGGCGCGTTCGGTGTTCAACCGTTTCCCGTACCTGGAGCCGTTGAATCACCTACAGGTGGAGTTGCTGCGGCGCTATCGCTCGGGCGATGACGACGAGCTGGTGCAGCGCGGGATATTGCTCACCATGAACGGGTTGGCCAGTGCGCTCCGCAATAGTGGCTAGCCTGACGACGATGCAGAGCGCGAAGCGCGATGAGGAGGAGTCGGGCGATCTGTTCTAGCCTTAGTGATCGGTGGGGGGCGGATTGCGTTTGACGGTGGCCAGTTCGGTCAGACCACTGACGGTCAGCGCAGGGATCAGGAACCGGTTGGCGATGATGAGGTCGATACGGTCGGCGTGGGTGAACAGGGCGTTGATCGCACCGCTGTAGAGGTACTGCACCTCAGACAAGTCGACCGTGATCTCCCCGCCACTGCTGGCGGCGTCGTTGAGGGCCCGGGTGAAGATCCTGATGTTGCTCAAGTCGATCTCGCCGCTCGCGACCACCACGAGCCTGCCGTCGTTGCTGCGGTCGGTGTCGATGGTGAGAGGTGTGGCCATCAGTTGATCCTCGCGTGCAAGTGAACTGTGGTGCCGGCGTCGGCCGGGTCGATGGTGACCTCGTGCATGAGCGCCCGCATGAGGGTGATACCCCGACCGCGATATCTTCTGTTGTCCGGTTCCGGCGTCTTCCAGGAGCCGTGGTCGGTGACGGTGAGTTGGAGCCGGTCGACCAGCGTCGTCGCGCGCAGGTTGACGACACCCCCTGAGTCGTCGCGGTGACCGTGTTCGATGGCGTTGGTGACCGCCTCGCCGGCGGCGATCAGCACGTTCAGATTCTGGTCCGGATTCACGCCGGCGCGAGCCAGCCAGCTGCGCAACGCCTCACGTGCGCCGGCCAAATGGCTGGCATCGGCGGGAATGTCGACCTCCAACGGAGCCGGCTGACGGTAGAGCAACAGCGCGACGTCGTCCTGGTAGCCGCCGGTTGGCGCCAGCCGGAACATGATCTGGCTCGCCAGATCGTCGAGCGCCGATTCGCGTCCGTCCTGCACGAGGTCGGCGGCGCGGGCGATGCCCTGGTCGAGCGGGTGGCGACGCCGTTCCACCAGGCCGTCGGTGTAGAGCAGCAGAGTCGCTCGCGGGGGCATGGTGACCCGCGCCTCGGTGCGTGCCCATTCCGGTCGGACACCCAGCGGCAGGGTGCGTCCTGCCTCGAGCATTTCGGTGGTGCGATCTGCGCGCACCAGGATCGGTGGCGGGTGACCGGCCCTGGAGTAGACCAGCTCGCCGGTGTTCGGATCTAGTACGGCGCAAAACGCGGTGGTGCACTTGGCGCCGGGCAGGCGTGCGGCGAAGCGGTCCAGGCCGGCGAGTGCGGCGCCCGGGCTGTGATTCTCGAACAGCAGCGCCCGGCAGGCGCTGCGCAGTTGCCCCATCACCGTCGCCGCCGTCAGGCCATGACCGACGCAGTCGCCGACGATCAGCGCGATGCGGCCCTCGTCCAGAGCGACCACGTCGTACCAGTCGCCGCCGACCTGCAGCGGTCGGGTGGCGGGTTGGTAGCGGACGGCGAAGCCGATCGGCAGCTGCGCCGGGCCGAGGATGGCGTGTTGCAGCGCAAGGGCGGTCTCGCGTTGTTGGTCGTAGCGGTGCACCCGCTGCAGGCCCTGTCCAAGTCGACCGGCCAGCACCGTCAACAGGGTCTGGTCCTCCGGGGTGAACAGCCGTTGCTCGGCCAGTTCGATCACCAGGACCAGCACGCCCAGCGGGTGCTGAAGTGCGACGCCCGCCGTGCCGAGTTCTTCGACGTGCACCGTGAGCAGATCACCGTCGCGCAGCAAGCCGATCAGCTCCTGAGTGTGCGACGGCAGGTCGTCCCATTCTGCGGGCCGGCCGGCTGACAGCAGGACCGGGGCGTCGGGTGCCGCACCGGTGTTGACGGTGTCGGTAGGGAAGGTGACGGCCAGGACCCGCCGGGCCCGCCATACTCGGCGCAGCTCCTCGGCTGCGGCGTGCAGCGCGTCGTCGACGGTATCGGCCTGCGCGAGTTGCTGATGCAGGCTCGGCGAGCGCGGTCTGCCGCTGCACGTTGTAGTGCTCGGCAGTGACGTCGCGCAGGGTGCCCACCATGACGCGGCGGCCGCTGTCCGGGTCGGCGGCATGGTTGAAGCTGAAGGTCACCCAGAGGCGGTGCCCGTCGCGGTGGGTGACCGGAACGGTGTACGTGCCGTGCGTTGCCTCGATCAGTCCGGCGAACGCCGCCACCACTTCCCGGTGGGCCTCCGGCTCGGCATCGGCGTCGGGCCACCACGGATGCTCAGGTCGGTACGGCAGACCTTCGGGGCCGTAGCCGAGAATGTCGGCGAACGCGGCGTTGATCTCGATGACCGCACCGTGCTCGTCGCAGACGAAAAACGCCTCCTGCAGCGAGTCGACGAGAGCTGTGCGCCACCGGGCGTGGTGGCTGCGCAGCCGGGCCAGTTCGATGTTGGCGCGCACTCTCGCCAGCAGTTCGGCAGCGGCGAACGGCTTGACCAGGTAGTCGTCGGCGCCGGCCTCCAGGCCTTCGATAGAAGCTTCCTGACCGGCCCGGGCCGACAGCAGCAGCACCGGCACGGCTGCGGTACGTGGGTCCCTGCGCAGCGCTGCGATCAAGGCCAGGCCGTCCAGTCGCGGCATCATCACATCGCTGATCACCAGGTCATGGCGGTCGGCGCGGATCGCCTCGAGCGCCTCTCGGCCGTCGGTGACAGCGTCGACTCGATATCCGGCACCGCCGAGGATGCGGGTGAGGTATTCCCGCATGTCGGCGTTGTCGTCCGCGACGAGCACATGAGCCGATACATTCAACTGAGCCGGTTCGACGACCGGGGCCAGCTCCGGCCCAGCATCGCCGGGCAGCCACTGCAGGGCCTCCTGTACGAATGGGTCGGCGACCGTGGGCGTCACCCACGAGCTGCCGCCGGGGGCGACCGCATCGGCGGGCAGGTGCAAGGCGCCGAACGGCAGGCAGATGGTGAATGTGGTGCCCGCGCCTTCGGTGCTGTCGGCGGTAATGCTGCCGCCGTGCAGGCTTACCAGTTCTTTGACTAGAGCCAGGCCGATTCCGCTGCCTTCGTGGGAGCGTGCGCGGATCACTTCAATGCGGTGGAATCGTTCGAACAGCCGGGGCATTTCTGCGGCAGGCACGCCGATTCCGGTGTCGGCGATCGTGACCACCGCGGCACCGTCCGAGCGTCCCACTCGAACGGTGATCGACCCGTCGAAGGTGAATTTCAACGCGTTGGACAGCAGGTTGAGCACCACCTTCTCCCACATGTCGCGGTCCAGGTACACCGGTTGGTCCAGCGACGGACAATCGACGATGAAAACCAGACCGGCCCGTTCCACGGCCGAACGAAAGACGCTGGCCAGCTCGCCGGTCACCGCTGCGAGGTCGACCGGCTCGTAGCGGGCCGTCATGCGGCCGGCTTCGATACGGGAGAAGTCGAGCAGCGTGTTGACCAGCTTGGCGAGGCGTAATCCATTGCGGTGGACGGTTTCCAGCTCAAGTCGGGTGCGCTCGTCGATGCCCGACGGCCGGGCGAGCAGCTCGGCGACCGGACCCTGCATCAGCGTCAGCGGCGTCCGGAACTCGTGACTGATGTTGGAGAAAAACGTCGTCTTGGCCCGGTCCAGTTCGGCGAGCTCCTCGGCTCGGCGCTGTTGGACCTGAAAACTACGGGCGCTGCCGATCGCCGCCGCCACGTAGCCGGCGACCAGCTGCACGAACACCCGGTAGTCCTCATCGAGTGTCCGGTAGCGGTTCAGCGCGGCGACCAGGAAGCCGTAGGGCGGGCCGCCTTGCGGCAGCAACGGCATGACCAGCGCCTGCGTGGGCGGCTCGGCCCAATCACCGGTCGGCAGGTCCGGGTAGGCATCGCCCTGCAGCTCGATCAGGACCGGGTGCGCCTGCACCGGATCAGCCAGTGGCCAGACGCCGGGTTCCTCGATGGTCAGCATCGCCGGGGCGGCGGGATGGCCGGCGGCGATACCGCTGGCGGCCGCTAGTCGAGCGGTGCCCTCGCTGTCGACGAGGTAGGTGAGGCTGAACGGGAGGTCGCATAGATTGTGACTGAGCTGGCGGGCGGAGAAAGCCAGCGCTTGGTCCTCGGTGCGGCTGACGGTCGGATCGGAACCCAGGTCGCGCAGCGTCGCCATCCGCCGCTCACCGATCACCTTCTCGGTGTCTTCGCTGACCACACACAGCATTCCGACCACCTCGCCGTGGTCGTCGCGCAGCGGACTATAGGAGAAGGTGTGGTAGGACTCCTCCAGATAACCGGACCGCTCCAAGAACAGCCGCAGCGCGGTATCCCAGGTCGCTTCGCCCGTCGACAGCACCTGGTCAACCCGCGACCCCACGTCGTTCCAGATCTCCGCCCATACCTCGCGAGCCGGACGGCCCAGTGCCCAGGGGTATTTGCGACCCAAGGTGTCGCGGCGGTAGGCGGCGTTGCAGAAGAACGTCAACTCGGGGCCCCAGGCCATCCACATCGAGAACCGGGATGACAACAGAATGTCCACCGCGGTTTGCAGACTCTGCGGCCAACCGGCCGGCGGGCCGAGCGGAGTGGCGGCCCAATCAACCTTCGCGAGCGCTCGCGCGATCTCCGGGTCCCCGCCGAACACCGTGGCCTCGGCAGCAGTCAGCGGCCGGCCCTCAGACTCCGGAGCGCCCACCGAGTTCCCTCTCGTCGAGGCCTATCCTGCGCCAGACGCCGCTATCCCGCCCCGGGCTATCGAGACCGCCACCGGATTCGGTGGCCGATACCAAAGCGCTGTCAGGTCATGCCACTTCGGACATTACCGCAGGCTGACCAGCCACATAATGGTTAAGCGTTTGAACGAGTTGGTGCTCTATTTGGCGCTCCTGTTGCGCACAACGTTGACGATCTGGCGCACCGCATGCTCGGTCACCGACAACGGGGACATGATGGTCTCGCCGACGCCGACCATGTCTTCAATGCGCTGCACGATCGCCTCGACCGGTTCGACTACCCCGATCAGCCGCTTGGCGAGCTCGTCCAGATTGGCCAGTGTTCCTTCGAGATGGTCCAGACCGCCTTCCAAGCGTTCGACGGTGCTGTTGAGGCGCGACAGGGAATTGTTCAGCTCGTTCATGGTGTCGCCCAGTCCGGTCAGCACCTCTTCGAGCTGGCTCACCGTCACGTCGGCGTTCATCGCCGCCTTGGCGAGGGTTTTGATCCGGCTACGCTCCGGTCCCGGCTCACCGCTTCTGTCTGCCATGACGGTCAATACTGCCCTGCAGCCGGCATCAGCGACTGCGAAACTGACTAGTTCGCGGGGGTCGGCTACAGCTTGGCCGCGGCCTCGGCGTCGAGCAGCCACACGGTCTTCTCACGTCCGATTGCTCCGCCCGCCGGCACGTCGACCGGGTCAGCACCGTTGATGGCGGCTGCCACGGCCTCGGCTTTGCCTGACCCGGACACCAGCAACCAGACCTCGCGGGATTGCTGAACAGCAGGCAGTGTGAGGGTGATCCGTCGCGGTGGCGGCTTGGGGGAGTCCTCGACACCGACCACCAGCCTGGTGGTCTCCCGTACCGCCGGGGTGTCGGGAAACAACGAGTTGATGTGGCCTTCGGGCCCCACGCCCAGAAGGTGGACGTCGAAAGCGGGCGCGCTTTCGCCTCCTTCGGCATAGGCCGCAAGAACCTGCTCGTACGCCAATGCCGCGGCAGCGAGGTCGTCGTCGAACTCGCCGTCGCTGGCGGAGATCGGATGGACGTTGCTCGCCGGTATGTCGACGTGGTCGATCAAGGCTTCGCGCGCCTGTTTCTCGTTGCGCTCGTCGTCGTCTTCTGGAACGTAACGCTCGTCGCCCCAGAACAATTGGACCTTCGACCAGTCGACCTGCTGGGCGCGTGCGGCGAGTTGACGAAGTACGCCGTTGCCGTTGCCGCCGCCGGTCAGCGCGATCAGCGCCCGGCCCCTGGCCATCACCGCCGCATCGATGGTGGAGACCAGCCGCTCGGTCGCGGCGGCGACCAGCGCATCACTGTCGGGGAATTTTTCGATGGTCGGTGTCATCAGCGCCGCTCCTCCTCATCGCTTCGCTCTGCATCGTCGCCGGCGCGGCTCATCTGCGCCGCTCCTCAGCATCGCTGCGCTCTGCATCGTCGTCGGCGCGGCTCATCTGCGCCGCTCCTCAGCATCGCTGCGCTCTGCATCGTCGTCGGCGCGGCTCACACGTACTCCACCCGGTTGATACCTTCCAGCGCCTCCAAATAGATGACGTCCGGGTCCACCCTCCGCAGGTCTTCAGCGAGGCACTCGCGAGTTCCCCTGCGCGGCAACGGAACATGAGCGTCAGGCCGCGCAGTTCGGCTGAGCGTCGCGGTGACGCCCTGCTGCGGACGGCTCAGCGTGACCGTTTCGCTGTCCCGCACCAGTTCGACTTTCAGATCGCCGACCGCGCGGCGCACCGGCCCGTCGATCCGGCTCGCCAGCCAGCCCGCCAGGACGTCCAGCGCGGGCTCGGCCTTCAAGCCGGAGATGACCGCCGAATTGATCGGCTCATGCGGAGCCTGGTCCAGTGCCGAGGTGAGCAGCGCTCGCCAGTAAGTGATGCGGCTCCACGCCAGGTCGGTGTCGCCGGGAGTGTAGCCGGACCGCCTGCCCTTGATCGCCGACAACGGGTCGGCATCGTTGGTTGCGTCTGTGATCCGCCGAATAGCGAACTGCCCCAACGGGTCTTCGGCCGGAACTGCCGGTGCGGCGTCGGGCCACCAGGTGACCACCGGGATGTCGGGCAACAGGAAGGGTACGACGACGCTGCCGGCATGTTCGGCCAGCGGGCCCGTCAGCCGCAAGATCACCACCTCACCGGTGGCGGTGTCGCCGCCCGATCGGACCTGCGCGTCCAGCCGCGCTTCGGCGGCGTTCACATCGCCGCGGGTGACCACGATAATTCGGCTGGGATGCTCGTGGCTGGCTTCGTTGGCCGCTTCTATGGCCTCCTCGGCTACCGTGTCGGCGTCGGTGGCGATGATCAGCGTCAGCACCCGGCCGAGGGTTACTGCGCCGGCTTTCTCCTGCAACTCGTTGAGTTTCTTGGCGACGGCGTTGGTGCTCGTGTCCGGCAGATCAACGATCATAAAGCGCCGCTCCTCCTCATCGCTTCGCTCTGCATCGTCGCTGGCGCGCACGATGCGCCGCTCCTTCACTAGTCACGGTCGCCGCCATTCTCGGCCGGTGCGGCGCAGCATCTCGAAAGCCGACGCGGGACCCCACGTTCCCGCCTCGTAAGGGTCCGGCTTGCCGTGTGACGCCCAGTAGTCGAGCGCCGGATCCAAGATGCTCCAGGCTAATTCGACTTCGTCGTTGACTGGGAACAACGACGGCTCGCCGAGCAGCACATCGAGGATCAGCCGCTCGTAAGCCTCCGGGGAGTCCTCGGCGAACGCCGACCCGTAGGAGAAGTCCATGTTGACGTCGCGTACTTCCATCGCACTGCCGGGCACTTTCGACCCGAACCGCAGCGTCACACCCTCGTCGGGCTGCACCCGGATCACCAGCGCGTTGGCGCCCAACTCGTCGGTCATGGTGGCGTCGAACGGCAAATGCGGGGCTCGCTTGAAAACCAGAGCGATCTCGGTTACCCGGCGGCCCAGCCGTTTTCCAGTCCGCAGATAGAACGGCACTCCGGCCCAGCGGCGGGTGTGCACCTCCAGCGTGATCGCGGCGTAAGTCTCGGTGGTCGACTCCTTGTCGAAGCCTTCTTCGTCGAGTAGCCCCACCACGTGCTCGCCGCCCTGCCAGCCCGCGGCATATTGGCCGCGACTGGTCGTCTCTTCCAGCGGCTGCGCAAGCTGCGTCGCGGACAGCACCTTGATCTTCTCGGCCTGCAGTTGCTTGGGCTGAAAACTGACCGGCTCCTCCATGGCGGTGAGCGCCAGCAACTGCATGAGGTGGTTCTGGATCACATCGCGGGCCGCGCCGATGCCGTCGTAATAGCCGGCCCGCCCGCCCAATCCGAGGTCTTCGGCCATCGTGATCTGCACGTGGTCGACGTAGTGCGCATTCCAGATCGGGTCGAACAACTGGTTGGCGAAGCGCAACGCCAGAATGTTCTGCACCGTCTCCTTGCCCAGATAGTGGTCGATGCGGAACACCGACTGCTCGGGGAACACACTGTTGACGACCTCGTTGAGGTCGTGTGCGCTGTCCAGGTCGTGGCCGAACGGCTTCTCGATGACCACCCGGCTCCACCGGTCGTCTTCCGGACGAGCCAACCCCGATTTGTTCAGCTGTTCGCAGACGTCCGGGAACGACTTGGGCGGAATGGCCAGGTAGAAAGCGTGGTTTCCGCCGGTGCCGCGTTCAGCGTCCAGCTTCTCCAGGGTTTCGGCCAACCGGCCGAACGCAGCGTCGTCGTCGAAACTGCCCGGCACGAAGCGGAATCCCTCGGCCAGCCGATCCCAGACGACTTGCCGGAACGGCGTGCGGGAGTGTTCTTTGACGGCGTCGTGGACCACCTTCGCAAAATTCTCGTGATCCCAGTCCCGGCGGGCGAAGCCGACCAGACCGAAGGTCGGCGGCAACAGGCCGCGGTTTGCCAAGTCGTAAATCGCCGGCATCACCTTCTTGCGCGCCAGATCACCGGTGACGCCGAAAATCACCATCGCGCAGGGTCCGGCGATGCGGGGCAGCCGCTTGTCCCGCTTGTCGCGTAGCGGATTCTGCCACTGTCCGGCACCGGCTTGCAGGCCGGCTGGACTCATTTGCTGTTGGAGTCGAGCTGAGACTGGGTCTCCTCGAGCAGTTCCTTCCAGGAATCCTCGAACTTCTCAACGCCTTCGTTCTCCAGCACGAGGAACACGTCGGTCAGGTCGACGCCGACCGAGTCGAGCTTGTCGAACAACTCCTTAGCCTCGCCGGCTTTACCGCTGACCTGGTCACCTTTGACTTCTCCGTGGTCGGCGACGGCGTCAATGGTCTTCTCCGGCATGGTGTTCACCGTGTTGGGGGCCACCAGCTCAGTGACGTAGAGGGTGTCGGAGTAGTCCTCGTTCTTCACACCGGTCGAGGCCCACAACGGCCGTTGCACCCGGGCGCCGTGCTTCTTGAGTTCCTCGAAGCGCTCGCCGCCTTCAAAGACCTCCTGATAGGCGGCGTAGGCGAGCTTGGCGTTGGCCACCGCGGCCTTGCCGCGCAACGCCAGCGCTTCCTCCGAGCCGATCTTCTCCAGTCGCTTGTCGACCTCGGTGTCCACGCGGGAGACGAAGAACGATGCGACCGAATGGATCTTGGACAGGTCGTGCCCGTGTTCTTTGGCCTTGGAAAGACCATTCAGGTAGGCGTCCATCACCGCGTGGTAGCGCTCCACCGAGAAGATCAGCGTGACGTTGACCGAGATGCCTTCAGCCAGCGTCGCTGCAATCGCCGGGATGCCTTCTTCGGTTGCCGGGATCTTGATGAACAGGTTGGGCCGGTCGACGGTCTTCCACAGATCGATGGCCTGTTGGTTGGTGTTCTCCTCGTCGTGCGCAACGCGCGGGTCCACCTCGATCGAAACCCGGCCGTCGACGCCGTCGGAGGCTTCCCACACCGACTTGAACACGTCGCAAGCCATGCGCACGTCGTCGGTGGTCACGGTGCGCACAGTCGCGTCGACGTCGGCGTCGCGTTCAGCCAGCTCGGCAATCTGATCTTGGTAACTGTCGCTGTCCGACAACGCTTTCTGGAAGATGCTCGGGTTGCTGGTGACCCCGACGACCGACTTGGTGTCGATGAGTTCCTGCAGGTTGCCGGATTTGATCCGGTCCCGCGACAAGTCATCCAGCCATACGGATACGCCTTCGGCGCTCAGCGCCGCGAGGTTGGGATTCTGAGCCATAATTCAAATTCCTATCTTGTGCTGCAGCAGTGGTCGTGGGTGATACAGCGTCAGTTGTCCAGCGCGCGTTCGGCGGCGGCTACCACGGCTTCGTGGGTGAAGCCGAATTCCTTGAACAGCGTCTCGTAGTCCGCGGATTCGCCGTAGTGCTCGATCGACACGACCTCGCCGCAGTCGCCTACGAGCTTGTGCCAGCTCTGCGCCACACCCGCTTCGACAGCCACCCGCGCCGAGACTGCCGGTGGCAGGACGCTGTTTCGGTAGTCCTCGGGCTGCGATTCGAACCACTCGACGCAGGGCATCGACACCACCCGAGCGGTGATGTCCTTGTCCGCCAAAGCCTTCTGCGCGGCCACGGCGATCTGCAACTCGGAACCAGTGCCAATCAGCACCACATCCGGTTGATCACCGCCATCGTCGCCCAGGATGTAGCCGCCACGGGCAACCCCGTCGAGGCTGGTGCCCTCGAGTATGGGGACACCCTGTCGGGTCAGGCAGAGCCCGACCGGTCCGCTGCCGTTGCCGCGGGCCAGGATGGTGCGCCAGGCATACGCGGTCTCGTTGGCATCGCCCGGCCGCACTACCGAAAGGTTGGGAATGGCGCGCAGCGCTGCCAGATGCTCGATCGGTTGGTGGGTCGGGCCGTCCTCGCCCAGACCGATCGAGTCGTGCGTCCACACGTAGATGGTGTCGATGTCCATCAGCGACGCCAACCGGACAGACGGACGCATGTAGTCAGAGAACTGCAGGAACGTCCCGCCGAATGCGCGGGTCGGGCCGTGCAGCACGATGCCGGAGAGGATTGCGCCCATCGCGTGCTCGCGGACACCGAAGTGCAGTATCCGGCCGTACCAGTCGACGGAGGTGTACTTCTTCGTCGAAATAGACGGCGGCCCGAAGGAAGCAGCTCCCTCGATGTCGGTGCTGTTGCTCCCGCCCAGGTCGGCCGACCCGCCCCAAAGCTCCGGAAGCTTCGCCCCGAGCGCGCCGAGCACTTTGCCCGATGCCTTTCGGGTGGCCAGGTCGTCGTCGCCAGGTTCCCACTGCGGAAGGTCGTCATCCCAGCCGTCGGGCAGCTCTTCGGCGGTCAACCGGTCCAGCAGCGCCTTGCGCTCGGGTTCGCGCTGCGCCCAGGCGTCGAAGTCGGGCTGCCACTTTTCGTGCGCCTCTCTGCCGCGGTCCACCAGCTTGCGGGTGTGAGCCAGCACCTCGTCACTGACCTGGAACGTCTTGTCAGGGTCGAAGCCGAGGATCTTCTTGATTTCGGCGACCTCATCGTCGCCGAGGGCCGAGCCGTGCGCGTCGCCGGTGTTCATCTTGTTCGGAGCGGGCCAGCCGATGATCGTCCGCAGCTCGATGAACGACGGGCGGTCGGTCACCGCCTTTGCGTTCTCGATGGCCTCCTCGATGGCGCTCACGTTCTCGCCGCCCTCAATTTCCTGCACGTGCCAGCCGTAGGCGCGGTATCGCGCGGCGGTGTCCTCGCAAAGCGCGATGTCCGTGTCGTCCTCGATCGAGATCCGGTTGTGGTCGTAAAACACAATGAGGTTGCCCAGCTGCTGAACGGCGGCCAACGACGAGGCCTCCGACGTCACGCCTTCTTCGATGTCGCCGTCGGAGGCGATGACGTAGATGTAGTGGTCGAACGGGCTGGTATTCGGTGCGGCGTCCGGGTCGAACAGGCCGCGCTCGTAGCGCGATGCCATCGCCATGCCGACCGAGGACGCCAGGCCCTGTCCGAGCGGGCCGGTAGTGATCTCTACGCCTCTGGTGTGCCGGAACTCCGGGTGCCCGGGCGTCTTGGACTTGTAGGTGCGCAGCGCTTCGATGTCGGACAATTCCAGCCCGAAGCCGCCCAGATAGAGCTGGATGTAAAGGGTCAGGCTGCTATGGCCGGCCGACAGCACGAACCGGTCGCGACCCAGCCAGGAGGTGTCGTTGGGGTCGTGGCGCATCTTGCGCTGAAACAGGGTGTAGGCCAAAGGCGCGAGGCTCATCGCCGTTCCGGGATGGCCGTTCCCGACCTTTTGGACCGCGTCGGCGGCGAGAACTCGAATAGTGTCGACCGCCTTGGAGTCGATATCCGACCAGTCGTCGGGGCGGTGCGCTTTGGTCAGTGCAGAAATTTCTTTATCTTCAAGTGCGGTCACGAGCTCAGTCCTTACGTCGACAGGCCGGTCCATCTCCACCCTAGTGCGGGATCTTGCAGGTGGTTGGGGAACAAGTTTCGGCTTACCACTTTCCGGCGTTGCCAAAACGGCGACTGCCAAGTTCTCGGAGAATTTTGGTGGGAATTCGCGGCGAATCGACCCACGATTCGGCCGCAGAGGGCGTCCGGTCTACCATCGTCTGTAGTAGAAGCTGCGCGCTGCTGCGATCCCCGAGGAGATTTTGCGTGAGCGTTCGCGGGCGCATCGCGCCGAGCCGAAGTCGGGCCATTCCGCACAAATTGCTCGCCTACCTGGCGTTGACCAAGCCGCGGGTCATCGAGTTGCTTCTGGTCACGGCCATCCCGGCGATGCTGTTGGCCCATCGCGGCACAGTTCACCCGTTGTTGATTCTGAACACGCTGATTGGCGGCATGCTGGCCGCGGCCGGCGCGAACACCCTCAACTGTGTGGCCGATGCTGACATCGACAAGTTGATGCAGCGGACGGCCCGCCGGCCGCTGGCGCGAGCGGCGGTACCGAATTGCCACGCCCTGGTCTTCGGTGTGGCGCTGAGCGTCGGTTCATTCTGCTGGCTGTGGTGGACCACGAACCTGTTGTCGGGACTGCTGGCCGTCGCGACGATCGCCTTCTATGTCTTCGTCTACACGCTGGTGCTCAAGCGCCGCACGTCGCAAAACGTCGTCTGGGGCGGGGCGGCCGGTTGTATGCCGGTGATGATCGGTTGGTCGGCGGTCACCGGTGGCATCGGCTGGCCGGCGCTGCTGATGTTTGCGGTCATCTTCTTCTGGACGCCGCCGCACACCTGGGCGCTTGCCATGCGTTACAAAGACGATTACATGGCGGCCGGCGTGCCGATGCTGCCCGCCGTGGCGACCGAACGCCAGGTGACCAAACAAATCCTGATCTACACCTGGCTGACGGTGCTGGCGACGCTGGCGCTGGGCCTGGCAACGGGTTGGCTGTACGCGTCGGTCGCACTGCTGGCCGGAAGCTGGTTCCTGGCGATGGCGCATCAGCTCTACGCTGGAGTGCGCCGCGGTGAACCGGTCAAACCGCTGAGGCTTTTCCTGCAGTCCAACAACTACCTGGCGGTGGTGTTCTGTGCGCTGGCCGTCGACTCGGCGATGGCGCTGCCAACGGTTTTTTGAAATAAAGCCGACATCAGGTAGTACTACTTCGCCTAGTAGAACCCGGTTTCCATACCCTATACCCCCGCTCTGTATTTCGCTGCTCGGCGGATTAGTCCAAGATGAGCCGCATGTTGACGTTTACTGACGCGCGGCTTCCGGGCGGGGCGGCGTGACGCTGCGGGTTGTTCCGGAAGGCTTGGCGGCCGCTGCTGCGCAGTTGGAGGCGCTGACGGCGCAACTGGCCGCGGCGCACGGCGCCGCAATCCCGGCGATCACCGCGGTGGTACCGCCGGCCGCTGACCCGGTGTCGCTCGAGTCCGCGACCGCGTTCAGCGCCCATGGAAGCCGGCACGCGGCGGTAGCCACCGAGGCTGCCCAGGTGCTGGGCCGGTCGGGGATCGGTGTCGCCGATTCGGGAACCAGCTATGCGGCCAGGGATGCCGCGGCCGCCGCGTCGTATTGGGTTGCCCAAGGCTGACAGTGACCGCGCCGATATGGATGGGGGCACCGCCGGAGGTGCATTCGTCGCTGCTAGGCAGCGGTCCCGGGCCGGGAGCGTTGGTGGCCGCGGCGGGTGCCTGGAATTCGCTGAGTGCGGCTTACGCCGCCGTTGCCGAGCAACTCAGCTCGCTGCTGTCCGCGGTGCAAGCCGGCGCTTGGGAGGGTCCCAGCGCAGAGCGGTACGTGGCGGCCAATGGGCCCTATCTCGCCTGGCTGGCGCAGGCCAGCGCGAACAGTGCGGGTGCCGCCGCTCAGCAGCAGACGGTAGCGGCGGCCTACGCCTCGGCGCTGGCGGCGATGCCGACGCTGGGCGAACTTGCCGCCAACCACGCCACACACGCAGTGCTGGTCGGAACGAACTTCTTCGGCATCAATACCATCCCGATCGCTGTCAACGAGGCCGATTACGTCCGGATGTGGGTGCAGGCGGCGACGACGATGTCCACCTATCAAGCCGCCTCCAGCGCCGCGGTGGCTGCAACACCGGAGACCACGGCGGCGCCGCAGATCCAGCAGGCCGACAGCAGCGGCAGCAGCAGCGACAGCGGCGGCAGCGGCGGCAGCGGCGGCATCGTCGACAATGACAGCGGTGATCCCACCCAATTGAGCTGGTACTTCAATCGGATTACGGAGATCACCGATACCTTCGGCAGGGACCTGGCGGAGTTTCCGTCGAATCCTTCCGCGGCGATCTCACAACTGGAGAGCGACATTCCGGCGCTTATCGCTGATGAAGTCGGCCACTTAGGCGAATTCATTACCACGTTTCAACCGGCATTAACCACGGCCGCGCTGACCCTGCCGCTGATGAACGTCGGGTTCGTGGGCGTGGCCAGCGCCGCGGCATTGGCGGGTGCCGCGGGTGCCGTCGGTGGTGCGGCGGGGGCAGCAGCGGCCACCGCGGTTACGCCTGCTGCGGCCATCCCCGTGGCCACGCCGACGCCGGTGCCGATGGGCATGGCACCGACTCCTGTTACGGCGCCCGGCACCCCCACCAGCGTGACCAACGCTCCGACTGCGCCCGCCCATGCCACGCCCAGCCCGGCCGTGGGTGGTGGCGGCGGAGCCGCCGGAGGCGGTCCGGGAGTCGGCTTCGGCCCGACCGCCACGAATCCACTGGCCGCCGGCACGGGAATGGCCGACTCCTCTTACGCCGTGGGTTTATCGGGCTTGGAGTCGCGGAGCAGCGCCAGTGGACGCACACGTCGCAAGGCTCCCGACTCGTCCTCGGACGATGCCGAAGCGCCGGCGGCCGCGGCGGCCGCGGGGGAGCATGCGCGGGTGCGGCGCCGGCGGCGCATGGTCCAGCGCGGGCACGGCGACGAGTACATGGACATGAATGTCGAGGTCGAACCGGATTGGGACGGGCCGCCGGGTCCAGTCGTCGACGGTCGCCTCGGATCGAGGGCGCTGGAACGCTCGGATTTCGGGCACGGTGAGCAGAGACGGCGGTACGCAGGCCGCAGGGTTGGCGACGTTGGCCGGTGACGAGTGCGGGGCGGGTCCCGACATGCCGATGATGCCCGGCACTTGGGAATCCGAGGACGCAGAAGGCGGGCAGGGCCGCTAGTCGAGCGGGCGGTTCACGACAATTGGGAAGGACTGCAAATGAGCATGTTGGATGCGCATATCCCGCAGTTGGTGGCGTCGCAGTCGGCCTTTGGGGCCAAGACGGCGTTGATGCGGTCGACGATCGGTCAGGCTGAGCAGGAGGCGGTGTCGGCGCAGGCTTTTCACGTGGGTGATGCTTCGGCGGCGTTTCAGGCTGCGCATGCGCGGTTTGTGGAGGTGGCGGCCAAGGTCAATGCGTTGCTGGATATCGCCCAGGCCAATCTGGGTGATGCCGCCGGTACTTATGTGGCGGCTGATTCGGCTGCGGCGTCGACGTACACCAGTTTTTGATTCGGTCCGGTTGAGCCGGTCAGTACTTGAGGGAAGGGATTTGTGATGGGTCAGATCATGTACAACTACCCGGCGATGTTGGCGCATGCGGCCGACATGTCGGGGTATGCGGGCACGCTGCAGAGTCTGGGGGCTGATATCGCCACTGAGCAGGCGGCGTTGCAGAACGCTTGGCAGGGTGACACCGGGATGAGTTATCAGGTGTGGCAGGCGCAGTGGAATCAGGCGATGACGGAGTTGGTGCGGGCTTATCAGTCGATGGCCGGCACGCATGAGAACAACACGATGTCGATGTTCGCCCGGGACCAGGCCGAAGGCGTCAAATGGGGCGGCTAGCCGGCCATCGACCGTAACGACGGCTCGCTCAAACTTCCGGCGCCGATTCGCGAGGGAATCCGTTCGACCGGCAAGGATCTCGAGGCAGTGCACTGATCTGCTCACATTGCCGGCAAAGCCGCACTGACAGCGGCTCAGCCCCGCTAGACTGCGGCCACGCCAAAGTTGGGCGAGGGGTTGGCTAAGGGCCGCATTCTTCTCGCGGCGGTGGAATAGTCGCGTCGTCGATTGGTCTTTCATGCGCCCAAGCCGCGCCGCGTTGATACCACGCCGCGCCTCGCTGGCTGAACCGTCGGCAGAGACCACGGGACCGAACCTGGCGCTGATCTGCGCAATCTTCTTCTGTTCGGGTATCCCCGCGCTGATTTACCAGCTTGTCTGGCAGCGCTCGCTGTTCACGATTTACGGCATCAACGTCGAAAGCGTCACGGTGGTCGTCACGGCCTTCATGCTCGGGTTGGGCATCGGGAGCTTCGCAGGCGGCCGGTTGTCGCGGCTGCGCCTACCGCTGCTGGGCGTGTTCGCCGCCGTCGAGCTTGGTATCGGCGTCTTCGGCTACTTCTCGCTGGGGTTGTTTCACGCCGTGGGCGAGTTGACCCTTCGATTGAGCGCGCCGCTGACGGCGCTGTTCACCTTCCTGCTCGTGCTTATTCCCACGCTGTTGATGGGTGCCACGATGCCCCTTCTGACGGCGCATCTCGTCAAGCACTCGGGGAATGTGGGGCGCAGCGTCGGGCTTCTGTACTTCGCCAACACGCTAGGCAGCGCCTTCGCCTGTTTCATCGTTGCGGCCTTCCTGATGCGCCTATTGGGACAGCAGGGCGCTATCACGTTTGCTTGTGGCATCAACCTGGTCGTCGGTGCCGGCGCTCTGCTCGCGCAGATGAATTCGGCCATGACCGACATTGCGCGGCCCGCGCCGCTGACACAGTTCAAAACGCGCGGCTTCTGGTTTGCGCTGCTGCTCTCCGCGCTCTGCGGCTACATCGCGCTGAGCTATGAAATCCTGTGGTATCGCGTTTACTCGTTTGCATCGGGAGGCATAGCGCAGGCCTTCGCGCTATTGCTGGGCTGTTATCTACTGGGCATTGCGCTCGGCTCGCTGGGCAGTCGGCGCTTCTGCCGAGAATCGGCGGCGGCAGAGCAGGTGGCTGCGCTCTCCGGCTTCGTGTTGTTTGCCAACCTTGCCAGTTACCTGCTGGTGCCAGCAGCGGCGCTGATTGGCTGCGCGCTGCACTGGGGCTTTTCCTTTCCACTGGTGGCCGTCGCCGCGGGCTTGCTGGGCGCGACGTTTCCACTGATCTGCCATATTGCTATTGCGCCGGACACCCGTGCGGGCGAGGGATTGAGCTACCTGTACCTCGCGAACATCGTGGGCTCGGCGCTGGGCAGCCTGATTACGGGCTTTGTGCTGATGGACCATTGGAGCCTGGGCGGCCTTTCGGTTTTCCTCGTGCTGCTCGGCATCGCGCTTTCGCTGGTGCTGCTGCTAGCCGCCAATCACCGGACGCGCGAGAAGAACCTGTTGACCTCCCGCGCCGTGGCCATCGCCCTGACGGGCGTGGCAATTGTGATCCTGCAGCCGTGGCTTTTCGACGATGTCTATGAGCGGCTTTACTTCAAGAAGAATTATGCGGGGCAGCGCTTTGCGCACCTGGAGGAGAGCAAGAGCGGCGTCGTCAGCGTCACGCGGGACGGGCAGATTCAGGGCGGCGGCGTCTACGACGGCGCTTTCTCCACCGACCTCGTGAACGACCGCAACATGATTGTCCGTCCCTACGCCCTCAGCCTGCTGCACAAGTCGCCCCGCGAAGTGCTGATGGTCGGGCTTTCGTCCGGTTCCTGGGCGCAGGTGATCGCCAACCATCCCCAGCTTGACAAGTTGACCGCGGTCGAAATCAATCCGGCCTACCTGAAGGTGATTCCGCATTACCCCGACGAGGCCGGCGTGCTGAAGAACCCCAAGGTCACGACCGTGATTGATGACGGCCGGCGCTGGCTTACCCGCAACCCGGAGCGCAAGTTCGACTTCATCGTGATGAACACCACCTTCAATTGGCGTGCAAACGCCACCAATCTGCTTTCGACGGAGTTTCTGAAACTTGTTCGCGGCCACCTCAAGCCGGATGGCGTATTTTTCTACAACACGACTGGGTCAGACCGAGCGCAGCGCACGGGCGCGCTCGAATATCCGTACGCACTGCGCTTCATCAATTTCATGGCCGTCAGCGATTCTCCTATTGCGTTCGACCGCCGGCGCTGGGAGCGCGTATTACGCGAGTATCGCATCGAAGGCAGGCCCGTCTTCGAGCTTGCCGACTCAAAGCAGCAAACGCGCCTCGAGGAAGTTCTGGCCTTGGCGGACTCGCTTTCGGAAGGCTACGGCCCGGCCAAACCAACCGGCATGAACCTGGAGACGCGCGAGGGCATCCTCGCTCGCACCGAGGGTGTGCCTCCGATCACCGACGACAACATGGGCACCGAATGGGGCCGGCACTAGCGCGAGATCGGATCAGTTCGAGACGCGCAATGTCATGGCTTCAAAACGATCGAGCCGACCGTCTGGCGGCCCTGTAGGTCACGGTGCGCCTGGGCAGCGTCAGCGAGCGAATACTGGTCGCTGACCGTCACTTTCAGGGTGCCGCTGGCAATCGCTTCGAAGAGTTCGCCTGCACGCAAACGGAATTCGTCGGCGGTCCGGGTGAAATCACCCAACTTCGGCCGGGTCAGGTACACCGATCCGGCGGCGTTGAGCCGCTGCGGATCGAACGGCGGCACCGGTCCGCTGGCCGCCCCGAACAACGCCAGCGTCCCGCGCACCGCCAAGCTCACCAGGCTGGCGTCGAACGTACTGGCTCCCACGCCGTCGTACACCGCGGCCACGCCTTCGCCGTCGGTTAACTCGCGGATTCTCGCGCCGAAAGCCGCCGCGTCGTCTGGGTAGTCGAGAACTTCAGTCGCGCCGGCCTGTCGGGACAACTCCGCCTTGGCCGGTGTCGACACCGTGGTGATCACCTTGGCACCCAGGGTCGATGCCCACTGCGTCAGAATCAGTCCGACCCCGCCGGCGCCGGCGTGCACCAGGACGACGTCACCGGACTTCACCGGGTACACCGACTTGATCAGGTAATGGGCAGTCGTGCCCTTCAACAGCGCTGAGGCCGCGACGTCGAATTCAACGGCGTCGGGCAGCTTCGCGGTCAAGTGCGCAGGGGCAGTGCAGAACTCCGCATAGGCACCGGCAGCCGACGCGGTCACCACCCGGTCGCCGGCTTGAAGGTTCGACACATCAGCACCCGCTTCGGCGATAGTGCCGGCCACTTCGCTGCCCAGGATCAACGGCAGCTCAGCCGGGTAGTGCCCTTCCCGGAAGTACGTGTCGATGTAGTTGACGCCGATTGCCTCGGCCTTGATCAGTACCCGACCGTCGCCCACCGTGGGCTGCGGCTTGTCGACATATTGCAACACTTCCGGCCCGCCGGTTCGGGACACTTCGATCACATGCATGCTGACTATCATCCGCAGTCGTGGTGTTGCTATGAAGCTGGCCCGTCCGGACATCCGTCATCCCCGCATCGTGCTGGCCGAGAAGTCCGGTGCGGACGCCGACGATCTGGGACTGGGTGGTGACGACGAGGGCCTGGTTGGCGCGCTGCGGGGGCGCGGATTGCCCGCGCACTGGGCCGCCTGGGACGATCCCGACACCGAGCGCGCTGACTTGGTGATTCTGCGTTGCACCGGTGACCGTTCGATTGTGGCTGAGCGCCGAGCCGAATTCCTGGCATGGACCCGACGGGTGCCCAACTTGCTCAACCGCCCTGACGTCCTTGCCTGGAACGCCGATGAGCACCACCTGGACGATCTGCGCAGCGCTCACGTGCCCATCCGCTCAGTGAGCAGCAACGAATCTCCGACGGCGCTGGTCTTCCTGTCCGGGACGCAGTCACACGCTTTCACCGATAAGTCGCCGGTCGACGCCGATTTCGCGCTCTGGGACATGGGCTACTCGGCGCTCGACGCTGCCGCCGACCGGGTGGGCATCAGTCCTACCCAGCTGCTCTGCGCCCGCGTCGACGTTGTCGGCGGCCCCGGCGACGTCCACCCGGTGAACCTCGACCTCATCGCGCCCGCGCTCGGCTGGCAGCTGCTCGACAACACCGCCCGGACAACTGCGCAACGGCAGTTTGCGCTGGGCGTGGAGTCAGCTCTGCAGCGGCTGGGGCTCGGCCCGTTCTCGCATCGACGCCCATAGCGCCGCCGTCGCGGCGGTACACAGGGCGGCACCGGCGACATGGGTGGCGACCAGCGGAGCCGGCACACCGGTGAAGAACTGCACGGTTCCCAGCAGGCCCTGCCCGAACACCAGCACAATCAGCACACCGAGCCGCAGCAGCACCGGTCTCGGCGCATGCACCGCCAGCAAGCCGAATCCCAGCCCCACCAACAGCGCCAGGTAGGCGACCAGCAGAGACGAATGCAGGTGCACCAGAGTGGTGATCTCAACCTCAAGGCGTGGCACGGTCCGCGTGGTGCTGCGGTCACCGGCATGCGGACCTGCCGCCGTCACCAATGTCCCGGCAACCAGCACCGCGGCCAGGGTCAGCGCGCTCAGGGCGGTGAGGCCACGCAGCGGTCGGACCACCCGGGCGCGGACCACCCCATCGTCGGGTTCGCCGATCTTCACGAACAGCAGCACCGCCAACCACACCATCGTCATCGATGCCAGCAAGTGGACGGACACCGTCCACCACAGCAGGCCGGTCAGCACCGTGATGCCGCCGATCACCGCTTGGACCACGGTCGACGCCGGCATCAGCCAGGCGTAGAACAGCACTTCACCGCGGCGGCGAGCCCCCGTCACGACCAGTACCGCCAGGACGGCGGTCACGACGACGGCCAGGGTGATCATCCGGTTACCGAACTCGACGGCCTGATGGATGCGCGGCACCTCGGAAACCGCGACCGGAGTGAAACTGCCGGGGAAACACTGCGGCCAGGTGGGGCAACCCAGTCCCGAAGCGGTGACGCGGACGATTGCGCCGGTCACCGCAATGCCGCCCTGACTGACGATGACCAGCGCCGCGATGATGCGCTGCACCCGCAAGCCCGGCGCCGGCAGCAGGTCCACCAAACGCCGCAGCGGCATCACCGTCGTGGTCACATACCGATGGTAGGCGACGACTCACTACGCGCTGTAGTAGCCGGGGGTCAGGTGAAGCGGAACCAGCGCAGCGCCGCCAGTGCCGCCACAGCACCGTAGCCGACCAACACCGCAATGCCGACCACGTCCACCGAGAGGCCGATCGACCGGGTCAGTGCTTCGGTCAGGGCGCCGGACGGGGTCAACCGGGCCACCCATTTCAGCGTCGACGGCACGCTGTCGGTGTCGACCGTCAGCGCACCGAATGCGGCGAAGACGAACCACAGCAGGTTGGCGACGGCCAGGACGATCTCGGCGCGCAGTGTCCCGCCCAGCAACAGGCCCAAGGCGGCGAACGCCGCGGTGCCCAGCGCAATGACGACCGCGCCCAGTGCAAGACCGGCCGGTTCCGGACGCCAACCCAGCGCGAAACCGATGACACCGAGGATGAGCGCCTGCAGGAACACCACCGCGACGACGGCCAGCGACTTGCCGGTGATGATTCCCCACACCGGAAGAGCGGTGGCGCCCAGCCGCTTCAGTGCGCCATAGCGGCGGTCGAACGCGACCGCGATGGCTTGGCCGGTGAAGGCGGTCGACACCACGGCCAGCGCCATGATCACCGGGACAAAGGTAGCCGCGCGGTTTGGCCCGAACCGGCCCAGCGGCAGCAGCGTGAGCCCGACCAGCAGCGTGATCGGGATGAACATCGTGAGCAGCAGCTGCTCGCCGTTGCGCAGCAGCAGCTTCAACTCCAGGCCGGTCTGTGCCACCAGCATGCGGGCCACGATGTTGGGTCGCGGGTCCGGCGCGAACGTGCCGGACGGAAACAGCTGCGTGCTCATTGCCGCAACCCCCTGCCCGTCAAGTCGAGGAACACGTCTTCGAGGCTGCGCTGCTCCACCCGCATGTCGGTGGCCAGCACGTCGAGTTCCGCGCACCAAGCGGTGACGGTGGCTACCACCTGCGGGTCGATCAAGCCTTCGACCAAGTATTCACCGGCGACCACCTCGCTGGCCTTGTAATCCTGCGGCAGCCTGGCCGTCAGCGACGACACATCCAGTTGTGGCGGTGCGCTGAAACGCAGCTGGTCTTTTGCTCCGCTGCGCATCAGCTCGGCGGGCGTGCCGGACGCCACGACTGCGCCCCGATCGATGATGACCACCCGGTCGGCCAGTTCTTCGGCCTCCTTGAGCTGGTGGGTGGTCAGCAGCACGGTGACGCCGTCCCGCCGCAGCGCGTCGATCAGTTCCCACACCAGCACCCGGGCATGGGCGTCCATGCCCGCAGTCGGTTCGTCGAGGAACACCAGCTCCGGTCGGCCGACCAGCGCGCAGGCCAGCGCAAGCCGCTGCTGCTGGCCGCCGGAGAGCCGTCGGTAAGTGGTGCGCGCCGCGTCGGTGAGGCCCAGCGTGTCCAGCAGCCACTGCGGGTCCAGCGGATTGGCGGCGTAGGAGGCCACCAGGTTGAGCATCTCGGCCGCGCGCGCTGCGGGGTAGCCGCCGCCGCCCTGCAACATCACGCCGATGCGTTCCCGCAGCCGCGCGTTCTCGGTAACCGGGTCGAGCCCCAGCACCTCGATCGTGCCGGCGTCCCGGCGTACGAAGCCCTCACACATCTCCACCGTCGTGGTCTTGCCGGCACCGTTGGGGCCGAGCAGCGCCAGCACCTCGGCGGCGTGGACGTCCAGATCGAGCCCGTCGACCGCGGTGGTCGAGCCGTAGTGTTTGGACACCCCCCGCATTCGCACCGGGAGGCCGGAAACCGCAGTCGAGCTCACGAAGAATCAGCGTAGGCGTCCGCTACGGCCGCCGGCGCCGCCGTGGCCGTGGGCCGCACCACAACTGGTGTCGTCGCCCCGAGCAGTTCGCGTTCCTCGCCAAGCAGTCGGCGCCAGGGTAGGCGCGTAGAGGTCAGCGCGATCAGCGCGATGACGATCAACGTGCTGGCCAGCGTGGCGTCGAGGATCTGAAAGAGCGCGAACCGGTCGCCGTTGGCGGTCGGGCCGAAGACCCCGACCACGATCGTCACCACAATGGCTGCAGCCCGGAAGCCGGGGCGGGTCGCCCAGGCGGCCAGCGGGATGATGGCCCACAGCAGATACCACGGCTGCACCACGGGGAACAGCAGCACGGTGATGCACAACGCGACGCCGAGGCCGCCGACGGGGTGCAGCCGGCCGCGCAGCACCGACAGCAGCAGCCAGCCCACCATCACCGCAATGATCAGCACGCCGATGCCTCGAGTCAGCGACAAGATGGCGGTGGTGTGATCGCCCAGCCCGAGCAGGATGCCGACTTGACCGGTGCCCAGCGCGATCAGCGTCGGTGGGGACATCCAGCTGCGCACGACGTTGGCGGTGCCAAGCGTGAACATCCAGCCGAAGCCCAGCCGGCTGGCCCAGCCGACGACGGCCATCACCGCCAGCGACAGTCCGGCCATCGCCGCGCTGACCAGCAAAAACGCCCGTAGGTTACCGCCCAGCCGGCACGCCAGCGCCATCCCGACGAATCCCAGGGCCAGCAGCGAGGGCAGCTTCACCTGCGACGACAACACGATCAAGACCGCGCCGAACAGCAGCAGGCTCAGCGGTTTCCAGTCAAGCTCCGGTGTGTCTGCGCGGCTCCTCCGCGGGCCTCGGGCCCACATCGCCGCGCGGGGCCTCCCGCGCGGCCTCAGCCGGTGGTCGGAACTGATGCCGCGCAGCGCGAACTCGGTGCCGGTCAGCATCAAGCCGAGCATCAGCGCTTCGTTGTGGATGCCGGCGACCAGATGCATGATCAGCAGCGGATTGGCCGCCCCGAGCCACAGTGCGCTGACTTCGGCAACCCCGCACCGGCGCGCCAGCCGCGGGGTCGCCCACACGATCAAGCCGACACCGGCAAGCACCACCAGCCGATGGCAGAGCACAGCGGCGACGATGTTCTCCCCGGTCAGCGCGGAGATTCCCCGCCCGATCCACAAGAACAGCGGACCGTAGGGCGCCGGCGTATCGCGCCACAGGCTGGGCACCGACGTGGTGAACACGTGGCCCAGACCCAGCGCGCGGGCCGGCCCGACCCGGTACGGGTCCATGCCCAGCCTGCAGATCTGGCTCTGCGCCAGGTAGGAGTAGACGTCCTTGCTGTACATCGGCGGGGCGGGCAGCAGGGGAAGCGTCCACAGCAGCAGGGTGCGGTCCAGCTCGCCGCGCGACATTCGTCGCGGGCCCAAAGCGAACCGGCCCAGCATCAGCCAGGCCAGCGCCATCATCACCGCGCCGGTCGTGGTCATCGTCAGCGACACCGTCGAAATCCGCGACGGCAGGTTGAGCAGCCGGACCCCGAAGGTCGGGTCCTGCACCACCGGCCGGGCCCCGGCGCCCAGCGCGCCGATAGCCATCAGCACGGTGCCGGCGGCGCCGAACAGCCGGGTGCGGCGCAGCGCGTCGTGTTCGGCGTCGTTGAGCGGTGAACCCACCGTCAGCTCGTCGCCGTGCAACTGGGCGATCGACGAGCTCAACGTAAGGTGGCGGGCAGCCATCACAGCAGCGTAACCGCCGTGCGGGCCACTACCCGCAGCAGCGCGACAACCGCGCCGCGCCCCGAACTGGACCGGTCGCCGGAATTGCGTAACATTGATGTTGTGAAATTCTCGCCGGATGTCGCGCGCGCGCAGAGCGCGCAAGCGGCAGCGGCTGCCGCGACGGCCCACGACGGCCAGACCGCCTGGCGATCGCAAGCGCGGCAAAGCCGGGCGCAGCGGGTCGCCAACAGCAGCCGAAGCGCCATCGTGCGGCTGTTGCTGGAATCTGGTTCGATCACCGCCGGCCAGATCGGTGACCGGCTGGGCTTGTCGGCGGCCGGGGTGCGGCGCCATCTCGACGCGTTGATCGACTCTGGCAAGGCCGAGTCGGCGCCCGCCGCGGCTTGGCAACAGGCGGGGCGCGGACGCCCGGCGAAACGGTATCGGCTGACGGCGGCCGGCCGCGCCAACCTGGACCACAGCTACGACGACCTGGCGTCGGCGGCCATACGTCAGCTCCGTGAGATCGGCGGGGAGGACGCAGTACGCACCTTCGCCCGCCGGCGCATCGACGCCATCCTGTCCGGTGTCGCGGCGGCTGACTCTGGCGCTGACGCCGACGTGGAGGCAGCGGCCGAACGCATCGCGGGCGCGTTTTCGAAGGCGGGTTACGTCGCGACCACCACCCGGGTCGGCGGCCCGATCCACGGTGTGCAGATCTGCCAGCACCACTGCCCGGTATCGCACGTCGCCGAGGAGTTCCCGGAGTTGTGCGAAACCGAGCAGCAGGCGATGGCCGAGGTGCTCGGCACCCACGTGCAGCGGCTGGCGACCATTGTCAACGGTGACTGCGCCTGCACCACCCATGTTCCGCTCGCCACTTCCGCAGAGCCACAACATCTTCGGCGCACAGCCCGCGTCGAAGCCACCACGAGCAAGCAAGGAGCGTCGCAGTGACGACCACCCCTGAGATCCACAAGATCGGCGAGCCGCTGTCGCAGGACGAGGCCATCGCCTCGCTGGGCCGCTACGGCTACGGCTGGGCGGACACCGACGTGGCCGGTGCCGCTGCGCAACGCGGTCTGTCCGAAGCTGTGGTCCGTGACATCTCCGGCAAGAAGAGCGAACCCAAATGGATGCTGGAGCACCGGCTCAAGGCGCTACGTATCTTCGAGCGCAAGCCGATGCCGAACTGGGGATCCAACCTCGACGGCATCGACTTCGACAACATCAAATACTTCGTGCGCTCGACCGAGAAGCAGGCCGCCACCTGGGATGACCTGCCAGAGGACATCCGGAACACCTACGACAGGCTGGGCATCCCGGAAGCCGAGAAGCAGCGGCTGGTCTCGGGCGTCGCCGCTCAGTACGAGTCGGAGGTGGTCTACCACCAGATCCGCGAAGACCTTGAGGCGCAAGGAGTTATCTTCCTAGACACCGACACCGCGCTGCGGGAGCACCCGGAGATCTTCCGGCAGTACTTCGGTACGGTGATCCCGGCCGGTGACAACAAGTTCTCGGCGCTGAACTCCGCGGTGTGGAGTGGGGGATCGTTCATCTACGTCCCGCCGGGCGTGCACGTCGACATCCCGCTGCAGGCCTACTTCCGGATCAACACCGAGAACATGGGCCAGTTCGAGCGGACCCTGATCATCGTCGACGAAAACGCGTACGTGCACTACGTCGAGGGCTGCACTGCCCCCATCTACAAGTCGGACTCGCTGCACTCGGCGGTGGTCGAGATCATCGTCAAGCCCGGCGGCCGGTGTCGGTACACCACAATTCAGAACTGGTCGGGCAACGTCTACAACCTGGTCACCAAGCGGGCGCGTGCCGAGGCCGGCGCGACCATGGAGTGGGTCGACGGCAACATCGGGTCGAAGGTGACGATGAAGTACCCGGCGGTATGGATGACCGGCGAGCACGCCAAAGGCGAGGTGTTGTCGGTGGCGTTCGCGGGGGAGGGGCAGCACCAGGACACCGGCGCCAAGATGCTGCATCTGGCGCCCAACACGTCGAGCAACATCGTGTCCAAGTCGGTTGCCCGCGGCGGTGGGCGCGCCTCCTACCGGGGCCTGGTTCAGGTGAACAAAGGTGCGCACGGTTCACGGTCCAGCGTGAAATGCGATGCGCTGCTGGTGGATACAGTCAGCCGTAGCGACACCTATCCCTACGTCGACATCCGCGAGGACGATGTGACGATGGGCCATGAGGCCACGGTGTCCAAGGTGAGCGACAACCAGCTGTTCTACCTGATGAGCCGCGGGCTGACCGAGGACGAGGCGATGGCGATGGTGGTGCGCGGCTTCGTCGAGCCGATCGCCAAAGAGCTGCCGATGGAGTACGCGTTGGAGCTCAACCGGCTGATCGAGCTGCAGATGGAGGGCGCAGTAGGGTGACGGCCGAAAACCTCACAGCTGCGGTCGAGGGGTCTCCGAGAGGGTCGCAGCTGCTTGCCGTCAACAAGGGCGAGGTGTTCGCGTCGTTCGACGTAGACGCCTTCGAGGTGCCCGGCGGTCGCGACGAGATCTGGCGGTTCACCCCGCTGCGCCGGCTGCGCGGTCTGCACGACGGGTCCGCGCGTGCGAATGGAAGCGCCGACATCACCGTCAGTGAACAGCCCGGCCTGCGGGTGGAGGTTGTGCGCCGAGGCGACGAGCGGCTGGGTCAAGGCGGTATCCCCACCGACCGCGTTGCCGCGCAGGCGTTTTCGTCGTTCAACTCCGCGACGCTGCTGACCGTGGTGCGCGACACCCAGCTCAGCGACCCGATCGAGATCGCGATCACCGGCCCCGGTGAGGGCGCGGTGGCATACGGGCACCTGCAGGTGCGGGCCGAGGAACTGGCCGAGGCTGTCGTCGTCATCGACCAGCGGGGCAGCGGAACCTACGCCGACAACGTCGAATTCGTGGTCGGTGACGCCGCCCGGCTCACCGTCGTGTGGATCGCCGACTGGGCCGACGACGTCGTGCACCTCAGCGCCCAGCACGCCCGATTGGGCAAGGACGCGGTGTTGCGCCATGTGGCGGTGACGCTCGGCGGTGAGGTGGTACGCATGTCAGCCACTGTGCGCTTCGCAGCGCCCGGCGCAGATGCCGAACTGCTCGGCCTGTATTTCGCCGACGACGGTCAGCACCTCGAGTCGCGGCTGCTCATCGATCATGCCCAGCCGGACTGCCGATCCAACGTGGTGTACAAGGGTGCGCTGCAAGGAGATCCGGAATCGGGCAAGCCCGACGCCCGCACCGTCTGGGTGGGCGACGTACTCATCCGCGCGCAGGCCACCGGCACCGACACCTTTGAGAGCAACCGCAACCTGGTGCTCACCGACGGCGCCCGCGCCGACTCGATTCCCAACCTGGAGATCGAGACCGGCGAGATCGTCGGGGCCGGGCACGCCAGCGCCACCGGACGTTTCGACGACGAGCAGTTGTTCTATCTGCGCTCCCGCGGCATTCCGGAAAAGCAAGCCCGCCGCCTGGTGGTGCGCGGCTTCTTCGGCGAAATCATCTCCAAGATTGCGGTGCCGCAGATTCGGGAGCGGCTGACCGCGGCCATCGAACACGAACTAGCCATCAGCGAGAAGACGGACACAGCCTCATGACGACTTTGGAGATCAAAGACCTGCACGTCAGCGTCGCGGACCCCAACGCCGGTGAACGAGATCCCCACATCCCCATCCTTAACGGTGTCGACCTGACGGTGCGCTCCGGCGAGACGCATGCGGTGATGGGTCCCAACGGGTCCGGCAAATCCACCCTGTCCTACGCCATCGCGGGTCACCCAAAATATCAGGTCACGTCCGGCTCGGTCACGCTGGACGGCGAGGATGTGCTGGCCATGAGCGTCGACGAACGCGCCAGGGCCGGCCTGTTTCTGGCGATGCAGTACCCCGTTGAGGTGCCGGGCGTGTCGATGTCCAACTTCCTGCGTTCGGCGGCCACCGCGGTGCGCGGCGAAGCGCCGAAACTGCGGCACTGGGTCAAAGAGGTCCGCTCGGCCATGCAGGAGCTGGAAATCGACCAGGCTTTCGGCGAACGCAGCGTCAACGAAGGGTTTTCCGGCGGCGAGAAAAAGCGGCACGAGATCTTGCAACTGAGCCTGTTGAAGCCGAAGATCGCCATCCTCGACGAAACCGACTCCGGGTTGGACGTCGATGCGCTCCGGGTGGTCAGCGAAGGCGTCAACCGCTACAAAGAAGCCGGCTGGGATGACGGCACCGGCCAGCCGGTGCACGGCGGCATTGTGCTCATCACGCACTACACCCGGATCTTGCGCTACATCCAGCCGGAATTCGTGCATGTGTTCGTCGGTGGACGCATCATCGAATCCGGCGGACCGGAACTGGCCGACGAACTGGAAGAGAACGGTTACGTGCGCTTCACTCAGATCGATGGCGGCGATCCGCTGCGCCCGGCTGCACCGAGCTTGCGATCGCCGGTCGATGGCGGCGATCCGCTGCGCCCGGCTGCACCGGGCGTGCGATCGCCGCGGACGGCCGTCACCGGGGGCTGACCATGACCATCTCTTTTAGTCCGTCGCGCACGGTGGATTCGGCGGTGATCCGCGCCGATTTCCCCATCCTCAACCGGGTGATGCGCGGCGGAAGCCAGTTGGCCTACCTGGATTCCGGCGCGACGTCGCAGCGGCCGGTGCAGGTGCTGGACGCCGAACGCGACTTCCTGACCACGTCCTACGGTTCGGTGCACCGCGGTGCGCACCAACTGATGGAAGAGGCCACCGACGCCTACGAGCAGGGCCGCTTGGACATCGCGGAGTTCGTCGGCGCCCACGCCGACGAGCTGGTGTTCACCAAGAACGCCACCGAGGCGCTCAACCTGGTGTCGTATGTGCTGGGAGACAACCGGTTCGAGCGGGCCGTCGGACCGGGTGACGTCATCGTCACCACCGAGCTGGAACATCATGCCAACCTGATTCCGTGGCAGGAGCTTGCCCGGCGCACCGGTGCCACGTTGCGCTGGTACGGCGTCACTGACGAGGGCCGCATCGATCTCGACTCGCTGCAGCTCGACGACCGGGTGAAAGTGGTTGCCTTCAGCCACCATTCGAATGTAACCGGCGCGGTCGCCCCGGTCGCCGAGCTGGTGTCTGCGGCCCGCGCCGTCGGTGCGGTCACGGTGCTGGACGCCTGCCAGTCGGTGCCGCACCAGCCGGTCGACTTTCACGGGCTCGACGTCGACTTCGCCGCCTTCTCCGGGCACAAGATGCTGGGGCCGAACGGGATCGGCGTGCTCTACGGCCGACGTGAGCTGTTGGCCGCCGCACCACCTTTTCTTACCGGCGGTTCGATGATCGAGACCGTGACGATGGAGTCCGCCACCTACGCTGCGCCGCCGCAGCGTTTCGAAGCCGGCACACCGATGACCTCCCAGGTGGTGGGGCTGTCCGCAGCGGCGCGCTACCTTCAGGCCATCGGCATGGACGCCGTGCAGGCCCACGAACGCCAACTCGTCGCGGCTGCGATCGACGGTCTGTCCGGCATCGACGGGGTGCGGATCGTCGGGCCGACGTCGATGGAGCACCGCGGATCGCCGGTGTCGTTCGTCGTGGACAGTGTGCACGCCCACGACGTCGGGCAGGTGCTCGACGACGACGGGGTTGCCGTGCGAGTGGGCCACCACTGTGCGTTGCCGCTGCACCGCCGGTTCGGCATTGCCGCCACCGCGCGGGCGTCGTTCGCGGTGTACAACACCGCCGACGAAGTCGACCGGCTGGTGGCCGGCGTACGGCGGGCCGTGGACTTCTTCGGAAGAGCGTGAACCGGCCGTGCGTCTGGAGCAGATCTATCAAGATGTGATCTTGGATCACTACAAGCACCCGCAGCACCGCGGGCTGCGGGAGCCCTACGGCGCCCAAGTGTTTCACGTCAACCCGGTTTGCGGTGACGAAGTCACCCTGCGGGTTGCGTTGTCCGACGACGGTGAGCAGGTCGCCGACGTGTCCTATGACGGGCAGGGGTGTTCGATCAGTCAGGCCGCGACGTCGGTGCTGACCGAGCAGGTGATCGGCTGCAGCGTCGGGCAGGCGCTCAAGACGGTCACCGCGTTCACCGAGATGGTGTCCTCGCGGGGAACCGTCACCGGCGACGAGGAGGTCCTGGGTGACGGGGTCGCCTTCGCCGGTGTCGCGAAGTACCCGGCGCGGGTGAAGTGCGCGCTGCTGGGCTGGCTGGCCTTCAAAGACGCACTGGCGCAGGCCAGTACCGACACGTTAAGTGGTGATGGGAATGGAGACGGACGTTGGAGACAAATATGAGCGAGACCGCCGTACCGGATAACGAACTTCTCGGTGACATGGAAGAGGCGATGCGCGACGTCGTCGACCCCGAACTCGGCATCAACGTCGTCGATTTAGGCCTGGTCTACGACTTGAACGTGATCAAGACCGATGAGGGCAAGGTCGCCCTGCTTGACATGACGCTGACTTCGCCGGCCTGCCCGCTGACCGACGTCATCGAAGACCAGTCCCGCAGCGCCCTGATCGGCGCCGGACTGGTCGACGAGCTGCGAATCAACTGGGTGTGGAATCCGCCGTGGGGGCCGGACAAGATCACCGAGGACGGTCGCGACCAGCTGCGGGCGCTTGGCTTCACTGTCTGACAGCGGCAATCCGGTTCAGCCGTGGTGATGGCGGTGCGGCAGGTGAAACGGCAGGTGTAGCCGGGGGTGCGGGCGGCCCATCGGCGGGCAGGGTTGCAAGTCAATCATCACTGCCTGCAGCGCGCCGCTGCTGTTCTTGGTCCCATCGGCTGACAGACACTTGCCCGGGGTCAGCGCTTCGGTGTCCACCGGCGCCGCCTTGGAGTAGGTGGTCGCGTCGTTGACGGTCACTTTGGTCTGCGGGGCGCCCGCCACGGTAATGATGTTGTCGGCGACGGAGTCGACCTTGCCGTTGACGCCCGGCGGGCCCGGCTCAGGTGCGGGCGGCGGGCACTTGCCGTCGACGGCGGGGCTTACCGTGACGGACTGCGCGGTGACCGCATCAGGGGCGCTTTGCGGGGTCGGGCGAACGTCGACGCAGCTGCCGGCAGTGACATCGCTGGACTGACCGGGCGTGGTTTCGATGATCTCCGTGGTCGGGAAGAAGTCCACGGTGGCGGTACCCTCCCGCGTCCGCAGAACGATCGTGTTGCCTTCGAAGGTGGAGATCATGCCTTCGACGTAGTCGGTCGGGGCCGGCGGTGGCGGTGGTGGCGGCGGGGGTGCCGGGCGTGCGGAGCTCACCGACGTGCTGGGTTTGGCGGTGTTGTGGTCGTTCGACGAACCGCACCCGACGGCGGTCAGCGCGATAGCAGCGACCGCGATGAGCCGACCAACTGGACGCTTTGACCGTTCCGGGAACACTGGAACATGTCTACACCTCGAACTACAGCGCAGCCTCAGCCAGGTGCATGACGTCGATGTCGAGGGACTCGACGATTCCGCGCAACGCGGTCAGCTTGGGCAGCATGTTCTTGGCGAAGAAGGCCGCGGTGGCGATCTTTCCTTGATAGAACGCCTCGTCCCGAGCGGTTGCCGCCGTCCGCGCCGCCAAGGCGACCTCGGCCTGCACCAGCAGTCGCCAGCCGATCAACAAGTCCCCGACGGCCAGCAGAAACCGCACCGAGGCAAGCCCCACTTTGTAGATCTCCGTCGGCTGTTCGGCGGCCGCCATCAAGTACCCGGTCAGCGCGGCGGTCATCGCCTGCACATCACCGAGAGCGGTACGCAGCAGATCGGCGTACTGCCGCAACGCCTCGTCGCAGGTGTCGACGGTGTGGCTGATCTGGCTGGCCACGTGCCCCAGGGCTTCGCCGCGGTCGCGGACGATTTTGCGGAAGAAGAAGTCCATTGCCTGGATCGCGGTGGTGCCCTCGTAGAGCGAGTCGATCTTGGAGTCTCGGATGTACTGCTCGATCGGATAGTCGGTCAAGAATCCTGACCCGCCGAGCGTCTGCAGCGATTCGGTGAGCATCTCGTACGCCCGCTCCGAGCCCACGCCTTTGACGACCGGGAGCAGCAGGTCGTCGATGCGGTGTGCCATGCCGGGGTCGGCGCCGGAGACCAGTTGCGCCACACGGTCGTCCTGGTGCGCGGCGGCATACAGGTACAGCGCTCGCAGCCCTTCGGCATAGGCCTTCTGGGTCATCAGGCTGCGCCGCACGTCCGGATGATGAATGATCGTGACTCGCGGAGCGGTCTTGTCGGACATCTCCGTCATGTCCGCGCCCTGAACCCGTGTCTTGGCGAACGCCAACGCGTTGAGGTACCCGGTCGACAGCGTGCCGGCTGCCTTGACGCCGATGGTCATTCGGGCGTGCTCGATCACGGTGAACATCTGCGCGATTCCGTTGTGCACGTCACCGACCAGATAGCCGACGGCCGGCAGGTCGTGGCCGCCGAACGTCAGCTCACAGGTCGGCGATGCCTTCAGACCCATCTTGTGTTCCATGTTGGTTGCGAAGACGCCATTGCGACAACGGATTTCGAAAGTGTCCGGGTCGAAGAGATATTTCGGTACGTAGAACAGGCTCAGCCCCTTGGTGCCCGGGCGGGCTCCTTCGGGGCGGGCAAGGACGAGGTGGAAGAGGTTCTCCGCGGTGTCACCGACGTCGCCGGCGGAGATGAACCGCTTGACTCCCTCGATGTGCCAAGTGCCGTCCGGCTGCGCGATGGCCTTGGTGCGTGCCGCCCCGACGTCCGACCCCGCGTCAGCCTCGGTGAGCACCATGGTAGCCGCCCAGCCGCGCTCGACGCCCACTGCGGCCCAACGCTTTTGCTCTTCGTTGCCTTCCAGGTACAACGCGTTGGCCATCGCCGGGCCGAGGCTGTAGAAGAAACCGGCGGCCGGATTGGCGCAGTGCACCATTTCGTTGATCGCCCAAGTGAGTGGCGACGGGGCCGGGACACCACCGATCTCCTCGGCGAGGCCTACCCGCCACCATTCAGCTTCTTTGACCGCCTGCACCGATTTGGCCAATTCGGCCGGCACTGCGACGGTGTGACGATCCCGATCGAAAGTCGGAGGGTTGCGGTCGGCGTTGGCGAACGACTCGGCGACCGGGCCCTGCGCCAGTCGCGCGACTTCATCCAGCATGGTGCGGACTGTGTCGACGTCGAGATCGTGATAACGCCCAGGACCGAGTACGGCACCGATGTTCAACACCTCGAGCAGGTTGAACTCGATGTCGCGCACGTTCGCGATGTAGTGCCCCAACGTTTTCCCTTTCTCCGACCACCTTGTTCGCAGTGTGGAGGACGCGGGAATGGGTACGCAACCGTAGGCTACGCCGACGAAACCGTAAGCTACGGTGACGGAACCGTAGAATGCCGGGTCGCTGAGCGGTTCTCCGGCCTCGCCCCCCGGGAACATTGCGGCAGCTCGTAACGTTGGGCCGGAGGTGACTACCCGAGACCTCACAGCCGAACAGTTCAACGACACCATCAACAGCAACGACATCGTGCTGGTCGATTTCTGGGCGTCGTGGTGCGGACCGTGCCGGGCGTTCGCGCCGACCTTCGCGGCGTCCTCCGAGAAACACCCGGAGGTCCTCTACGCCAAAGTGGACACTGAGGCAGAGCAGCAGTTGGCTGCCGCCGCGCAGATCCGCTCCATCCCCACCTTGATGGCCTTCAAGAAAGGCAAGCTGGTCTTCAACCAGGCCGGCGCGCTGCCGCCGGCGGCGTTGGAGCAGCTGGTGCAACAGGTCAAGGACTTTGACGTCGACGCCGCCGTCGCGGCGCAATCCGAGCCCGACTCGGAAACCGGGCGAGCCTGATCGGTCGCCGCACGCGATAGCGTGCGGGGCGTGAGCTCAGAAACCGCATTCGTCCTCGTCGATCGCCCGCGCCCTGAGATCGCGCTGATCACCCTCAACCGGCCCGAACGGATGAACTCCATGGCGTTCGACGTCATGGTGCCGCTCAAAGAGGTGCTGCACGAGATCACCTATGACAACTCGGTGCGGGTGGTGGTTCTGACCGGCGCCGGCCGGGGCTTCTCGTCGGGCGCCGACCACAAGTCGGCGGGACAGGTTCCCCACATCGACGGGTTGACCCGGCCGACCTACGCGCTGCGGTCGATGGAGGTGCTCGACGACGTCATCCTGGCGTTGCGACGGCTGCATCAGCCGGTGATCGCGGCTGTCAACGGCGCGGCTATCGGCGGCGGGTTGTGTTTGGCGCTGGCTGCCGACATCCGGGTCGCCGCGACGGGTGCCTACTTCCGGGCGGCCGGCATCAACAACGGGCTGACCGCCAGCGAGCTCGGGCTCAGCTATCTACTGCCGCGGGCGATCGGCTCGTCACGGGCCTTCGAGTTGATGCTCACCGGCCGCGACGTCGACGCCGAGGAGGCCGAGCGGATCGGCTTGGTCTCCTACACGGTGCCCGGCGAGCAGCTCCTCGACACCTGTTACGTGCTGGCCGAGCGGATCGCCTCGTTCTCGCGTCCGGGCACCGAGTTGACCAAGCGCACACTGTGGAGCGGGCTGGACGCCGCTAACCTGGAAGGGCACATGCAGGCCGAGGGGCTGGGGCAACTCTTCGTCCGTCTGCTCACCGCCAATTTCGAGGAGGCGGTCGCCGCGCGCGCCGAGAAACGGCCGCCGGCGTTCACCGACGACACATAGCTGGCCCGCACGGCCATGAAGGAGAGCTCGTGATCACGGCAACGGACCTCGAGGTCCGCGCTGGCGCGCGCACGCTGCTCTTCGCAGATGGTCCTGCGCTGCGTGTGCAGCCCGGTGACCGTATCGGGCTGGTGGGCCGCAACGGCGCCGGGAAAACCACCACGCTGCGCATCCTGGCCGGGGAAAGCGAGCCCTACGCCGGCACGGTGAGCCGGACCAGCGAGATCGGCTACCTGCCCCAGGACCCTAAAGAGGGTGATCTCGAGGTGCTCGCCCGCGACCGCGTGCTGTCGGCGCGCGGACTGGATACGTTGCTCACCGACCTGGAGAAGCAGCAGGTGCTGCTGGCCGAGGTCGCCGACGACGCCGCGCGCGACCGGGCAATCCGCCGCTACGGCCAGCTCGAGGAGCGGTTCGCCGCGCTGGGCGGTTACAGCGCGGAAAGCGAGGCCAGTCGCATCTGCGTGAGCCTGGGACTGCCCGAACGGGTGCTGACCCAGCCGCTACGCACCTTGTCCGGGGGGCAACGCCGCCGCGTCGAGCTGGCGCGCATACTGTTCGCGGCCTTGGAAGGCAGAGGGAGCGGGGGCAGCGGCGGCGGCCCCATCCTGCTGCTCGACGAGCCGACCAACCACCTCGACGCCGACTCGCTGACCTGGCTGCGCGACTTCTTGCGGTCGCACACCGGGGGACTCGTCGTGATCAGCCACAACGTCGACCTGCTCGCCGACGTCGTCAACCGGGTGTGGTTTCTTGATGCCGTCCGCGGCGAGGTCGACGTGTACAACATGGGCTGGCAGAAGTACCTCGACGCCCGTGCGACCGACGAGCAGCGTCGCCGCCGGGAACGTGCCAACGCCGAGCGCAAGGCGTCCGCCCTGCGCGCACAGGCCGCCAAACTCGGCGCCAAGGCCACCAAAGCCGTTGCAGCGCAGAACATGTTGCGCCGCGCAGACCGGATGATGGCCGCCCTCGACGAGGAGCGGGCTGCCGACAAGGTGGCCCGGATCAAGTTCCCGACTCCGGCGCCGTGCGGTCGCACACCGCTGGTCGCCAAAGGCTTGACCAAGACGTATGGATCGCTGGAAGTTTTCACCGGAGTCGACCTGGCCATCGACCGTGGTTCCCGGGTGGTGGTGTTGGGACTCAACGGTGCGGGTAAGACGACGCTGCTGCGGTTGCTGGCCGGCGCGGAAAAACCCGACCGCGGGGGCCTGGAACCCGGACACGGCATGAAACTGGGCTACTTCGCCCAGGAGCACGACACCCTGGACGACGCCGCCACGGTGTGGGAGAACATCCGCCACGCCGCACCGGATTCCGGTGAACAGGATCTGCGCGGCTTGCTGGGTGCGTTCATGTTCAGCGGTCCGCAGCTCGACCAGTTGGCCGGCACGCTGTCCGGTGGTGAGAAGACGCGGCTGGCGCTGGCCGGACTGGTGGCGTCCACCGCTAATGTGTTGCTGCTCGACGAGCCCACCAACAACCTCGATCCCGCGTCCCGAGAACAGGTGCTGGACGCCTTGCGCAGCTACGTCGGCGCGGTGGTGCTGGTGACGCACGATCCCGGAGCCGCCGAGGCGCTCGACCCGCAGCGCGTCGTCCTGTTGCCCGACGGCACCGAGGACCACTGGTCCGAGGAATACCGCGATCTCATCGAGTTGGCCTGAGCTCTGCCACAACCGATTTCGCCGATTCGGTCCCGCGACGGCGGCGACTTCTTAGGCTGACGGTGTCTGGTCGACCACGGAGGCGCCATGGAGAACACGAAGCAGGCCCGCGACCGAATGGTCCATGAGCTGCGTAACGCCTACGAGGGCGGGGCGAGCATTCGAAACCTGGTGGCCAGCACCGGCAGATCGTACGGGTCAATCCACAGCATGCTGCGCGAATCGGGCACGACCATGCGCAGCCGCGGTGGCCCCAACCACCGCACCCGTTCTCGGTAACCGCTTGTCGCGAGCGTGCGTGTTTGCACACGACACGCCGCGCCTGAGCGGGCAGTTTGTGTACCCTCGCGCGAGGGCGGCGCGACGACTCAATCGAGCCGCACTGAGCGCTCGACCAGATCGAGCACCGCCGTGAGCCGCTGCGGGTCTTCTCCGGAAGCCAACCGAGCCACCAGACCGTCGAGCACCAGATCCAGGTAGCACTGCAGCACGTCGCCGGGCACGTCATCGCGAACCCGTCCGGCCTGCTTCTGCCGTCGCAGTCGATCGGTCGTCGCCGCGGCCAACTCCGCGGAGCGTTCCGTCCAGCCCCGCAGGAATGCCGGATCGTTGCGCAACTTGCGGGCGATCTCCAAGCGCGTTGCGAGCCAATCGAATTGCTCAGGCGCAGCGAGCATTTCGCGCATCACCTGGATAAGGCCTTCCCGAGACGCCACCGCCGCCATCCGTTCGGCGTCCTGGCGGGCCAGCTCGAAGAACAACGTGTCCTTGTCCCGGAAATGGTGAAAGATCGCACCGCGCGACAATCCGACCGCCTGTTCCAGCCGGCGCACCGTCGCCTTCTCGTAGCCGTACTCGGCAAAGCAGCGGCGCGCGCCCTCGAGGATCTGACGGCGTCGGGCCGCCAAATGGTCCTCGCTGACTCTGGGCACTGGCGGGGCTAGGCCTTCAGCATGTTGCGCAGCACGAACTGCAGGATGCCGCCGTTGCGGTAGTAGTCGGCCTCACCCGGAGTGTCGATGCGCACGACGGCGTCGAACTCGACGGCGTCACCGCTGTCGGCCTTCGCGGCTTTGACGTGCACCGTCTTCGGTGTCTTGCCCTCGTTGAGCGCCTCGATGCCGGTGATGTCGAACACCTCGGTGCCGTCGAGTCCCAGCGACTGCGCGGACTTGCCTTCGGGGAACTGCAACGGGATCACGCCCATGCCAAGAAGGTTGGAGCGGTGGATGCGTTCGAACGACTCGGCGATCACCGCGCGCACACCAAGCAGGCTGGTGCCCTTGGCCGCCCAGTCCCGCGAGGAACCCGACCCGTATTCCTTGCCGCCCAACACCACCAGCGGGATGTTCTGCGCCGCGTAATTCTGCGCCGCGTCGTAGATGAACGCCTGCGGGGCGCCCTGCTGAGTGAAGTCGCGGGTGTAGCCGCCCGCGACGTCATCCAGCAGTTGGTTACGAAGCCGGATGTTGGCGAACGTACCGCGGATCATCACTTCGTGATTGCCGCGCCGCGAGCCGAAGGAGTTGTAGTCCTTGCGCTCCACGCCGTGCTCATCGAGGTACTGGGCCGCCGGCGTGCCCGGCTTGATGCTGCTGGCGGGGGAGATGTGGTCGGTGGTCACCGAGTCACCCAGCAAGGCCAGCACCCGTGCACCGGTGATGTCGCCGACCGGTTCGGGTTCGGCGGGCATGCCCTCGAAGTACGGCGGCTTACGCACATACGTTGAATCCGCGCTCCACTCGAAGGTGTTGCCGCTCGGGGTGGGCAGGTTGCGCCACCGCTCGTCGCCTTTGAAGACGTCGGCGTAGTTCTTGACGAACATCTCCTGGTTGATAGCCGAGGCGATGGTGTCCGAGACGTCCTTCTGCGTCGGCCAGATGTCTTTCAGGAAGACGTCATTGCCGTCCGTGTCTTTGCCCAGGGCGTCGGAGTCGAAATCGAAGTCCATCGACCCGGCCAGCGCGTAAGCGACCACCAGCGGGGGCGACGCCAGATAGTTCATCTTGACGTCCGGGTTGATGCGGCCCTCGAAGTTGCGGTTGCCGGACAGCACCGCCGTCACCGCGAGGTCGTTATCGTTGACCGCCTTGGAAACGTCCTCGGGCAACGGGCCGGAGTTGCCGATACAAGTCGTGCAGCCGTAGCCGACCAGAAAAAAGCCCAGCTTCTCCAGATACGGCCACAGCCCTGCCTTTTCGTAGTAGTCGCTGACCACCTGCGAGCCCGGTGCCATCGAAGTTTTCACCCATGGCTTCGACGTCAGGCCCTTCTCAACGGCGTTGCGCGCCAATAGCGCCGCACCAAGCATCACCTCGGGGTTGGAGGTGTTCGTGCACGAGGTGACCGCGGCGATCACCACCGCGCCGTGGTCGAGTTCGAACTCACCGAGTTCGTCGGACGTGACCCGCACGGGATTGCTGACCCGCCCGTTGGCGTGCGCGGCGGCGGACCGTACCACCGGGACGTCGTCGGCATGACCGTTCGATGTTGTCGCCGGGTCGCTGGCCGGGAACGTCTCATCGACCGCCTCGTCCAGCTTCGAGTACTGCGTGGTGCTGGGGTCGTCCGACACGTAACCCAGAATCTGTTCACGGAAGGTCGCTTTGGCCGCCGACAACGGGATTCGGTCCTGCGGCCGCTTGGGGCCGGCGATCGACGGCACGACCTCGGACAGGTCGAGCTCCAGATATTCGGAGAACTCCGGCTCGTGCTCGGGGTTGTGCCAGAGGCCTTGCTCTTTGGCGTAAGCCTCGACCAATGCGACCTGCTCGGCTTTGCGGCCGGTGAACCTCAGGTAGTCGATGGTCTCCGCGTCGATCGGGAAAATGGCTGCGGTGGAACCGAATTCGGGGCTCATGTTGCCCAGGGTGGCGCGGTTGGCCAGCGGAACCTCGGCCACCCCGTCGCCGTAGAACTCGACGAACTTGCCGACGACGCCGTGCTTGCGCAGCATCTCGGTGACGGTCAGCACTACGTCGGTGGCGGTCACGCCCGGCTTGATCTCGCCGGTCAGCTTGAAGCCCACGACCCGCGGGATCAGCATTGAAACCGGCTGGCCCAGCATGGCGGCCTCTGCCTCGATGCCGCCGACGCCCCAGCCCAGCACGCCGAGGCCGTTGACCATCGTGGTGTGCGAGTCGGTGCCGACGCAGGTGTCGGGGTAGGCGACTTCTGTTCCGCCCGCACCTGCGCGGGCCACCACCACGCTGGCCAGATATTCGATGTTGACCTGGTGCACGATGCCGGTGCCCGGCGGCACCACCTTGAAGTCGTCGAATGCGCCCTGGCCCCAGCGCAGGAACTGGTAGCGCTCGCCGTTGCGCTGGTATTCGATCTCCACGTTGCGCTCGAAAGCGTCTGCAGTGCCGAATAAGTCGGCGATCACCGAGTGGTCGATGACCAGGTCGGCCGGTGCCAAGGGGTTGACCTTGTCGGGGTTGCCGCCGAGGTCGGCGACGGCCTCCCGCATGGTGGCCAGGTCGACGATGCACGGCACACCGGTGAAGTCCTGCATCACCACCCGGGCCGGCGTGTACTGGATTTCGATGCTGGGCTCGGCGTTGGGATCCCAGTTCGCGATGGCCTCGATGTGTTCTTTGGTGATGTTGCTGCCGTCTTCGTTGCGCAACAGGTTCTCGGCGAGGACTTTCAGGCTGTAGGGCAGCTTCTCGGTATTGGGAACGGCGTCGAGGCGATAGATCTGGTAGCTCTTGTCACCGACGTTCAGGGTGTCGCGGGCACCGAATGAATTCACCGACTCGTGGCCAGGCATATCAACTCCCAGATTTAGTTCTCGCCGCCGGCGGGGCTGTCCGGCGTTCCGCTGACACCCTAACAGTACGCTTGTCCTGCATTACTGCGGGACGACGGTGTCTGTACCAGTCTGGTCCGCCCGGCCATGCGCTGTCACGTCTGTCGGGCCGGACCGTTCGCTGCGCCAGCGAGTCGCGTACCGTCTTGGTCCGTGACCGCGCCGCAGCCTCCGCAGTACATTCCACGCGAGGTCTGTGGTGCCGTCGGACTGGACTTGTCCGCGCCGCCGGACCAGTGCATGGCCATCGTCAAAGCCGCCGTCGCCGCCGACGGAATCTTCGCGCCGCCGGGTGAAGTCGCGGGGCTTCGGCCGGTGGTCAGCGAGGCCGCCCACCACGGCATCAACCTCAAGCTCGTGGTCATCGACCACAACCCGCCGAACGACCCGCCGCTCCGAGACGTCGCGACCGTGGTGGGATCAAGCTACCCGGATGCCACCGTGCTGGTGCTCAGCCCGTCGAACGTCGGCTCCTACAGCATGAACTTCCCACGGTCCACCCTGGAGATCGGTGAAGACAACGCCAAGACCGGGAATGCGGTGGTGTCCGCGCAGAATTTCTTGCATCAATTGGTGACGCCACAGTTCCCGTGGACCGGGTTCACCGTCCTGGTACTGCTCGGGGTGCTCACGGCGGTCGTGGCGACCCGGGTCGCCCAGGTACGGGCCAAGCGGACGGCGCGGCCGACGGCTACCGACAACGCAGCCGGCGCAGGTCCTTCGCCAGCCGCAATCTGATCTCGAACCGCCGCGGCATTCGCCGCGGCCGCCGTTGGGTCACTGTTCTGTCACGAACGGCAAACAGACAACAGCCGTATCTGTGACGAACGTTTCTATCGCTTCCTTAGTGACTTATGGTGCCAATGTTACTTGTGTTTAAGTGGCGCTTGGAGGACTCGCGCCGTTGGTGCACGTTCAGCCATAGGAGACCGGAGTCGAATGGTGCGGACTTCTCGCGGCTCGCGTTTCCGGCTGGCCGGGCGGCTGCGCAAGCCCATGCTGCCTGTGTTGCTGAGCGTGGCCCTGCTGTGCTGTGCGCCCGCGCCCAGCCCGGCGTCGGCTGACCCGGGTCCGGACACGCTGGGCGCCTTGATCGCCGACGTGGCACAGGCCAATCAGCGTCTGCAGGACCTGCGTGCCGCCATCGAGACACAACAGGAGGGCGTCAACAAAGCCCTGGTAGACGTGCAAACCGCACGCGACAACGCAGCTGCCGCCCAGCGCGACGTCGACCTGAGCGGGCAGGGAGTGCGCGATGCCAACACCGCGATCGTCGCGGCCCAGCACCGGTTCAACACCTTTGCGGCGGCCACCTACAGCAACGGCCCATCGGACAGCTACCTGACCGCGGCCAACCCCGACGACATCATCTCTACCGCATCGGCGAACCGGACCCTTTCAGCCAGCTCGCAGCAGATGATGGTCAACCTGCAGCGCGCCCGCACCGAGCAGGTGAACCGGCAGTCCGCCGCCCGGCTGGCCAAGCAGAAAGCGGACCGTGCTACCGCTGATGCCCAGTCCAGCCAGGACGCCGCCGTCGCGGCCCTCATCACGGCCAAACGCACCTTCACCGCACAGCAGGCCGACGTCGACCGGCTGGTCGCGCAGCGCAACGCGGCGCAGGCCAAGCTCGACGCGGCGCGCAACTGGTCGGTCCGCGCCGCACCGGCTTCCGGTGACCGCTGGGATCCAAGCGCGCCGGGGCCGGCCGCGGCGCCCCGGCACGACGGCGGCCAGTGGGACGGCGAATGGGACCCCACGCTGCCGCAAATTCCCAGCGCCAACGTCCCCGGCGACCCGGTCGCCGTCATCAACCAGGTGCTGGGGATCACGGCGACCTCGTCGCAGGTCACCTCCCAGATGGGGAAGAAGTTCTTGCAGAGCGTCGGCATTCTCAAACCCGACGACACCGGCATCACCAACGGCCGCATCCCCCGGGTCTACGGCCGGCAGGCCTCCGAGTACGTCATCCGCCGCGGTATGTCGCAGATCGGTGTGCCCTACTCGTGGGGCGGTGGCAACGCCGCAGGACCGAGCCGGGGCATCGATTCGGGCGCCGGCACCATCGGCTTCGACTGCTCGGGTCTGATCCTCTACTCATTCGCCGGAGTGGGCATCAAACTGCCGCACTACTCCGGTTCGCAGTACAACCTGGGCCGCAAGATTCCGGCGTCACAGGCGCGTCGCGGCGACGTCATCTTCTATGGCCCGGGCGGCAGCCAGCACGTCACGCTCTACCTCGGCCAGGGGCAGATGCTCGAAGCGCCCGACGTCGGGCTCAAAGTCCGAGTCGCGCCCGTCCGCACCGGCGGCATGACGCCGTACGTCGTCCGATACATCGAGTACTGATGTCGACCCGCTTCGCCCGGCTTCCAGCCGCGCTCGCGATCGCCATGGAGTACTGATGTCGACCCGCTTCGCCCGGTTTCCAGCCGCGCTCGCGATCGCCATGGAGTACTGATGTCGACCCGCTTCGCCCGGTTTCCAGCCGCGCTCGCGATCGCCATGGAGTACTGATGTCGACCCGCTTCGCCCGGTTTCCAGCCGCGCTCGCGATCGCCATGGAGTACTGATGTCGACCCGCTTCGCCCGGTTTCCAGCCGCGCTCGCGATCGCCTTGGGGCGGCGGCTCTGGGCGCTACTTGCGGTGGCCGGCCTGCTGCTCGGGCTGGCCAGTCCCGCCGTGGCCGACGACGGCGTCTGGGATCCCACCCTGCCCGTCGGGCCCAGCGCCGGCGCCCCGGGGGACCCGGTCGCCGTCGCCAACGCCTCGCTGAATGCGACCGCGCAAGCCACTCAGAGCACGCTGGACCTGGGCCGTCAGTTCCTCGGTGGTCTCGGCTTCAACATCGGCGGCGGCAACAACACCACCCCGGGCTCTGTGCCACGGGTCTACGGGCGCCAGGCTGTCGAGTACGTGATCCGCCGGGGGTCGTCACAGATGGGCGTGCCCTACTCCTGGGGCGGTGGCACGACGACCGGACCCAGCAACGGCGTCGGCTCGGGTGACGGCACCGTCGGTTTCGACTGTTCCGGGCTGGTCCGCTATTCGTTCGCCGGGGTGGGAGTGCTGTTGCCCCGGTTCTCCGGCGACCAGTACAACGCCGGTCGGCATATCCCGCCGTCGCAGGCCAAGCGCGGCGACCTCATCTTTTACGGCCCCGGCGGCAGCCAGCACGTCACCATCTACCTGGGCAACGGCCGGATGCTGGAGGCGTCCGGCAGCGCCGGCAAGGTCACGATCAGCGCGGTTCGAACCGCCGGGATGACGCCGAACCTGACTCGGATCATCGAGTACTGAGGCCCGGACGCGGCGCGGGGCCGGACCGCCAGCGACCCGTGGCGTCGACGGAATCTTCCACGCCTGGAATAGTTGGAGCCGGGCACGTCGCTGCCCACGCGATTTTGTTGTGCCAGCAGTCGTGTCTGATATAGCTGTGGAGGGTCGTCAATGACATCACCAGGCGGGTCGCCCGTGGGCGCCAGCGATTACTCCGGCGCAGGGGCGCCCCCGACGGCCCCGGCGCACGCGGCCTCGGCTGGCGGCGGTAACGGTCTGGCTGCCGAAGTGCACACCCTCGAGCGCGCCATCTTCGAGGTCAAGCGGATCATCGTAGGCCAGGACCAGCTGGTCGAGCGGATGCTGGTCGGCCTGCTGTCCAAAGGCCACGTCCTGCTCGAGGGTGTTCCCGGGGTGGCCAAGACGCTGGCGGTGGAGACGTTCGCCAAGGTGGTCGGCGGGTCGTTCGCGCGGATCCAGTTCACCCCCGACCTGGTGCCCACCGACATCATCGGTACCCGCATCTACCGGCAAGGCAAAGAGGAGTTCGACACCGAACTGGGTCCGGTGGTGGTCAACTTCCTGCTCGCCGATGAGATCAACCGGGCGCCGGCCAAGGTTCAGTCGGCGCTGCTGGAAGTCATGCAGGAGCGCAAGGTCTCCATCGGCGGCAAGAGCTACCCGCTGCCCAACCCGTTCCTGGTGATGGCGACGCAGAACCCGATCGAACATGAAGGCGTCTACCCGCTGCCCGAAGCGCAACGCGACCGCTTCCTGTTCAAAATCAACGTGGGCTACCCCTCCCCGGAGGAGGAGCGCGAGATCATCTACCGGATGGGTGTGACGCCGCCGCAGCCCAAACAGATCCTCAACACCGGTGATCTGGCGCGGCTGCAGGAGATCGCGGCGAACAACTTCGTGCATCATGCGTTGGTCGACTATGTGGTTCGCGTCGTCACCGCTACCCGGCACCCCGAGGCGCTGGGCCTGAACGACGTCAAGAGCTGGATCTCGTTCGGTGCGTCACCGCGTGCCTCGCTGGGCATCATCGCCGCCTCGCGATCGCTGGCGCTGGCGCGCGGACGTGACTACGTCATCCCGCAGGACATCGTCGAGGTCATCCCCGACGTGCTGCGCCACCGCCTGGTGCTGACCTACGACGCGCTGGCCGACGAGATTTCGTCGGAGATCGTCATCAACCGCATCCTGCAGACGGTCGCGCTGCCGCAGGTGAACGCTGTTCCGCAGCAAGGACATTCGGTGCCACCGGTGATGCAGACAGCGGCTGCGGCCAGCGGTCGGTGACCGGACCCGAAGCGCGGGCGGTCGCCCATCCGCCGTCGATGCAGCGCGGCAACATCGACGACCCGAAGCTGTCGGCGGCGCTGCGCACCCTCGAGTTGACCGTCAAGCGCAAACTCGACGGTGTCCTGCACGGCGACCACCTGGGGCTGATTCCGGGGCCGGGCTCAGAGCCGGGCGAGTCGCGGGAGTATCAACCCGGCGACGATGTGCGCCGGATGGACTGGGCGGTCACCGCCCGAACCAACCACCCGCACGTCCGCCAGATGATCGCCGACCGCGAACTGGAGACCTGGCTGGTGGTCGACATGTCGGCCAGCCTGGACTTCGGCACCACGGTGTGCGAGAAGCGCGACCTGGCGGTGGCGGCCGCGGCGGCCATCACGTTCTTGAACAGCGGCGGCGGCAACCGGCTGGGTGCGCTGATCACGACGGGTGCGACGACGACCCGGGTGCCGGCGCGTTCCGGGCGACAGCACGAGCAGACGCTGCTGCGCGCCATCGCGACCACGCCCAAGGCTCCGACCGGCGTGCGAGGGGACCTGGCGGCATCCATCGACGCGCTGCGCCGGCCTGAGCGCCGTCGCGGTATGGCCGTGATCATCAGCGACTTCCTCGGCCCGATCAACTGGGTGCGGCCGCTGCGCGCGATCGCGGCTCGCCATGAAGTGCTGGCCATCGAGGTGCTCGACCCGCGCGACGTCGAGCTGCCCGATGTCGGCGACGTCGTCCTGCAAGACGCCGAGAGCGGGGCGACCCGCGAATTCACCATCGACACGCAGCTGCGCAGCGACTTCGCCCGGGCGGCGGCAGCGCACCGCGCGGAGGTGGCCCGCACCGTCCGCAGCTGCGGTGCGCCGTTGCTGGCGTTGCGCACCGACCGCGACTGGCTCGCCGACATCGTCCGTTTCGTGGAACACCGCCGCCGCGGGACACTGGCGGGCCGGCAGTGACACCGAAGCAAACACACCTGAAGACAGGTCTGGTATGACGGTGCCCTTGCTCGGGCCGATGACACTGTCCGGCTTCGCCCACGCGTGGTTCTTCCTCTTCCTGCTCGTCGTTCTCGGGATCGCCGCGCTGTACGTGGTGATGCAGCTGGCCCGGCACCGGCGGATGCTGCGGTTCGCCAACATGGAGCTGTTGGAGACCGTCGCCCCGAAGCGGCCCAGCCGGTGGCGGCACCTGTCGGCGATCCTGCTGGTGCTGTCGCTGCTGCTGTTCACCATTGCGATGGCCGGTCCGACCCACGACGTGCGGATCCCGCGCAACCGTGCGGTGGTGATGCTGGTGATCGACGTATCGCAGTCGATGCGGGCCACCGACGTCGAACCCAACCGGATGGCCGCGGCGCAGGAGGCGGCCAAGCAGTTCGCCGACGAGCTGACCGCCGGGATCAACCTGGGGCTGATCGCCTACGCCGGGACGGCGACCGTGTTGGTGTCGCCGACGACCAACCGGGCTGCAACCAAAGCGGCGCTGGACAAGCTGCAGTTCGCCGACCGCACCGCGACCGGCGAGGGCATCTTCACCGCGCTGCAGGCGATCGCGACCGTCGGCGCGGTGATCGGTGGCGGGGACGCCCCGCCGCCGGCGCGGGTGGTGTTGTTCTCCGATGGCAAGGAGACGGTGCCGACCAACCCGGACAACCCGAAGGGTGCTTTCACGGCGGCCCGCACCGCCAAAGACCAAGGGGTGCCGATCTCGACCATCTCGTTCGGCACGCCGTACGGCTTCGTCGAGATCAACGGCCAGCGCCAGCCCGTCCCCGTCGACGACACCACCATGAAGAAGGTGGCCGAACTGTCCGGCGGCAATGCCTACAACGCGTCGAACCTGCAGCAGCTCAAGGACGTGTACGCCACCTTGCAGCAGCAGATCGGCTACGAGACGATCCGCGGCGACGCCAGCGTCGGCTGGCTGCGGCTCGGCGCACTGGTCCTGGCGGCAGCTGCGCTGGCAGCGCTGCTGCTCAACCGGCGACTGCCCACCTGATCCGTGCCTTGTCCGGCCACCGTAACGCCACGGTGAATTTCGGCTCGAGATTTCGCGGTGGCGTTACGCTCGCGCGGCCAACGCGGCCCGGACGCGCCGGACAATGTCGACCGGGTGGTCCTCAGCAACCACGCGCACGACGATCCAGCCTCGCCGTTCCAGCATCTCGAGGCGGCGGATGTCCTTGACGTATTGCCTGCGGTCTGTCCGGTGCTGATCGCCGTCGTACTCCACGGCGACCATGACGTCCTCCCAGCCCATGTCGAGATAAGCCTCGGCGAATCCCCAGTAGTCACGCACCGCGATCTGGGTCTGCGGCGCAGGAAGGCCGGCGCGGATCAACAGCAGCCGAAGCCAAGTCTCCTTCGGTGACTGGGCTCCAAAGTCGATGAGACGCAAAGCGGCACGAGCCCTGCTGATGCCTCGGCGGCCCTTGTACCGGTCGATCAGCAGCTCGATGTCGACCGGTTTGAGTTCGACCACCTGGCCGAGTGCATCGATGGCGGCCACAGCACGACCCAGCGGATGGCGCCTGGCCAAGTCGATCGCGGTGCGCGCCGGCGTGGTGACCGGCATTCCGTCGACGACGCAGATCTCGTCGGCGTCGATGCGCTCTTCGCGGACGTGCACCCCGGCGGTTGTGCGGCGGTTGTTGTCGATGATGGCGGCCGGCTGAGCCGGGTCGATCCAGCGCGCGCCGTGCAGGGCCGACGCGGAGAACTCTGCGAGGACACCACGTCGCCGCGACCGCAGCCAGCAGGCCTTGGCTCGTAGCGCCGGTGTCAGCGCAGTGCCTGTAGACCCCGACAGGCCCGCCAGCGTAACGCCACGGCGAATTCCGGCTTGAAACTTCGCGCTGACGTTACGCTCGCGACCGGGTTTCGGTGTGGCACCGCCGAGACGATAGGTTGACGGGGTGACTGGTGCTGCCGCCGAACTCGCCGCCGACGGCGGCAAACCCGCGTTCGTATCGCGATCGGTCCTGGTGACGGGCGGCAACCGGGGCATCGGTCTGGCGATCGCACAGCGACTGGCCGCTGACGGGCACAAGGTGGCCGTCACGCACCGCGGATCCGGGGCACCCGAGGGACTCTTCGGCGTCGAGTGTGACGTCACCGACAACGACGCCGTCGATCGCGCTTTCAAAGAGGTTGAGGAGCACCAGGGTCCGGTCGAGGTGTTGGTGGCCAATGCCGGCCAGGCCGCGGACGCGTTCCTGATGCGGATGACCGAAGAGAAGTTCGTCAAGGTCATCGACGCAAACCTCACCGGGGCGTTCCGGGTGGCTCAGCGGGCATCGCGCAGCATGCAGCGCAAGCGGTTCGGCCGCATGATCTTCATAGGGTCGGTTTCCGGCACTTGGGGCATCGGCAATCAGGCCAACTACGCGGCGTCCAAGGCCGGGGTGATCGGCATGGCCCGCTCGATCGCCCGGGAGCTGTCGAAGGCCGGGGTGACCGCGAACGTGGTGGCTCCGGGCTACATCGACACCGACATGACTCGCGCGCTCGACGAGCGGATTCAAAAGGGCGCACTGGAATTCATTCCGGCCAAGCGGGTCGGCACCGCCGCCGAGGTCGCTGGGGTGGTCAGCTTCCTGGCGTCCGAGGATGCCAGTTACATCTCCGGTGCGGTCATCCCGGTCGACGGCGGCATGGGCATGGGCCACTGAGTTCAACCACAAAAAAGGACGGATATGGCAGGGCTGCTCGAAGGCAAACGAATCCTGGTCACCGGAATCATCACCGACTCGTCCATCGCATTTCACATCGCGCGGGTGGCTCAGGAGCAGGGTGCTCAACTCGTGCTGACCGGGTTCGATCGGTTGCGGCTGATTCAACGCATCGCTGACCGGCTGCCGGAGAAGGCGCCGCTGCTCGAACTCGACGTACAGAACGACAAGCACCTCGACACGCTCGCCGAGCGGATCACCGAAGTGATCGGTGCGGACAACAAGGTCGACGGCGTTGTGCATTCGATCGGCTTCATGCCGCAGACCGGGATGGGCATCAACCCGTTCTTCGACGCGCCCTACGAAGACGTCTCCAAAGGCATTCACATTTCCGCGTATTCGTACGCGTCACTGGCCAAGGCGGTGTTGCCGATCATGAATCCGGGCGGCTCCATCGTGGGCATGGATTTCGACCCGAGCCGCGCGATGCCGGCATACAACTGGATGACCGTCGCCAAGAGCGCTTTGGAATCGGTGAACCGGTTCGTGGCGCGCGAAGCGGGCAAGTTTGGTGTGCGTTCGAATCTAGTTGCCGCGGGGCCGATTCGGACGCTGGCCATGAGCGCGATCGTTGGCGGGGCGCTCGGTGACGAGGCCGGCGCGCAGATCGCCATGCTCGAGCAGGGCTGGGATCAGCGCGCGCCGATCGGCTGGAACATGAAAGACGCCACCCCCGTTGCCAAGACGGTGTGCGCGCTGCTGTCGGAATGGCTGCCGGCGACCACCGGCACCGTCATCTACGCCGACGGCGGCGCCAGCACTCAACTTCTGTGAAGATGATGCAAAACAGTGCTTTTTGATGCGGTCCTGCTGCTGTCCTTCGGCGGGCCGGAGGGACCCGAGCAGGTGCGGCCATTCCTGGAGAACGTCACCCGCGGCCGTAACGTCCCCCCGGAGCGGCTCGACGAGGTCGCCGAGCACTACCTGCATTTCGGCGGAGTCTCGCCGATCAACGGGATCAACCTGGCGCTGGTGACCGAGCTAGAAGCGGAGCTCGGCCTACCCGTCTACTTCGGCAACCGAAACTGGCAGCCGTACGTCGAAGACGCGGTCGCCGACATGCGCGACAACGGGGTCGAGCGCGCCGCGGTGTTCGTCACCTCGGCTTGGAGCGGATACTCCGGTTGCACACAGTATGTCGAGGACATCGCCCGGGCCCGTCGTGCCGCCGGTGACGGCGCACCCGAATTGGTGAAGTTGCGACCGTATTTCGACCATCCGCTGTTCGTCGACATGTTCGCCGAAGCGATCGCCGTCGCCGCCGGCACCCTGCCCGCCGACTTACGCGCTGCCGCCAGGCTGGTTTTCACCGCACACTCGGTACCCGTCGCCGCCGACGAGCGCTGCGGACCCCGGCTATACAGTCGCCAAGTTCGTTACGCAGCAAGCCTGGTCGCCGCTGCCGCCGGTTACCGCGACTACGATGTGGTGTGGCAATCGCGGTCCGGACCGCCGCAAATTCCCTGGCTGGAACCCGATGTCGGTGATCATCTGACCGCGCTGACCGACGCCGGTACAGCGGCGGTCATCGTCTGTCCGATCGGTTTCGTGGCTGACCATATCGAGGTGGTGTGGGACCTCGACCACGAATTGCGATTGCAGGCCGAAGCCGCCGGTGTGGCATTCGCCCGCGCCCGCACACCCAACGCCGACCGGCGGTTCGCCCGCCTGGCACACGGGCTGATCAGTGAGCTGCGTGATGGTCGTTCCACCGCACGGGTGTCCGGGCCCGGGGTAGTGCCGGGCTGCGGAGCCGCAATCAACGGCGAGCCGTGCCGGCCGCCGCATTGCGTGACCGAGCAACGGTGACGGTCAGTCCCGCCAGGCCGAGTGCAAGATCGCGGTGATCGCGGCAATTCGGGCGTCGCGCACCACCAAAGCCAACGGGCGCAGGGTGTCGGTGGCGATCTGAGCTTGCAACAACGACTGCGTCCCAATGCGACTAAACCCAGCGCTGACGGTGATGATCGCGTCGATGTGCGCGGCAGTCTGCAGAACCCGCACAGCCCGGGACGGCGCGTGGTCGGGGATGCGGTGGTGGCCCGCCGATTCCAACAATTGTTCGACGAGTCCGCGCGGGTCTTCGACGTCGACGCCGGCAGAGCCGAGCCCGACGTTGTCGAGCGCGTCGGCGGCCGAGCGCACCGCAGACCGCAGCGTGTACTCCGCTTCACCCAACTCGGGCTGATCGAAAACCCGTACCCCAGGCAGCGAGTACACCGTCCACGACAGCGCACCGAACTCAGCCGAACCGGAGTCCTCGACGTCGATGTCGCTGAGTTCCGGGACCAGCCCGACGGTCTTCGCTGGATCGTCGGGGTGGCTGACGATCATTGCTTCCCCCGCGGTCAGTGCGTCGCGCTCGAACTGGGTGCCCGCGGGCAGTCCCCGTGCATCGCCGGGCACCGGCAGCAGCGTTTGAATGGCAGGGGCCGTCATCGGCGGTCGGCCGGCGGCGGTGCGCAGCGTCTGCAGCAACAACATCGGGCCGGCGTCGTCGAGGTCCGGCCACGGCAAACCAGTGTGGCCCGCGGCGACAGCGTCATAGGCGGCCACTGTTTGCTTTGGCGCCCAACACGATAGGGCGTCCAGCACGTCATCAGGCGCGGCTTTGCCGGCAAGCCAGGCGTTCCCCCAAACCGAGAGCGTTGCACTAGGGCACCACATGATTCCGCAGTGTAGTTGTTCGTCGCGGTGCAAGTCGCTCAAGCGATATTCTGGCCGCATGCCCGCAGCCGTCGTTTGGCTGATCTTCGCGTTCGGGCTCGCCGGCGCGGAGGCGCTGACGGGTGACATGTTCCTGCTGATGCTCGGTGGCGGCGCGCTGGCCGCGGCCGTCGCCAGTTGGCTGTCCGACTGGCCCAACTGGGCCGACGGCGCGGTGTTTTTGCTGGTTTCCTTTGCGCTGGTCGTGCTGGTCCGCCCTGCCCTGCGACGGCGGCTGATCCCCGCGAAAAACCTGCGGACCGGTGTCGAGGCGCTGGAAGGCAGAAGCGCCCTGGTCCTCGATCGGGTGGCGCACGGTGCGGGACAGGTGAAGCTGGACGGTCAGGTGTGGACAGCACGGCCGTTCAACGACGATGACAGCTACGAACCGGGGGAGTCGGTGACCGTCATGCACATCGACGGTGCCACCGCCGTGGTCTGGAAGAACGCCTGAACCGCGAACAAGGAGGATCTGATGCACGGTGCGCTCGCCGGTCTGGTATTGCTGGCTGTCCTGGTGATTTTCACCCTCATCGTGGTGGCGAAGTCGGTCGCGTTGATCCCGCAGGCCGAAGCCGCCGTCATCGAACGACTCGGCCGTTACAGCCGCACGGTCAGCGGACAACTGACGCTGCTGGTGCCGTTCATCGACCGCATCCGCGCCCGGGTGGACCTGCGCGAGCGGGTGGTGTCGTTCCCGCCTCAGCCGGTCATCACCGAGGACAACCTGACGCTGAACATCGACACCGTCGTCTACTTTCAGGTCACCAACCCCAAGGCCGCGGTCTATGAGATCAACAACTACCTCATCGGTGTCGAGCAGTTGACCATCACCACGCTGCGCAACGTGGTCGGCGGGATGAACCTCGAGCAGACCTTCACCTCGCGCGATCAGATCAACCAGCAGTTGCGCGGTGTGCTCGACGAAGCCACCGGTCATTGGGGGCTGCGGGTCGCCCGCGTGGAGCTGCGCAGCATCGACCCGCCGCCGTCCATCCAGGCGTCGATGGAAAAGCAGATGAAGGCCGACCGGGAGAAGCGGGCGATGATCCTGACCGCCGAAGGGCAGCGGCAGTCGGCCATCAAGCAGGCCGAAGGGCAGAAGCAGGCGCAAATCCTGGCAGCCGAGGGCGCCAAGCAGGCGGCGATTCTGGCTGCCGAGGCTGACCGGCAGTCCCGGATGCTGCGCGCGCAGGGCGAGCGGGCCGCGGCGTATCTGCAGGCACAGGGCCAGGCCAAGGCGATCGAAAAGACGTTCGCGGCGATCAAGGCCGGCCGGCCCACCCCGGAGCTGCTGGCCTACCAGTATCTGCTGACGCTGCCCAAGATCGCTGACGGTGAGGCCAGCAAGGTGTGGGTGGTGCCCAGCGACTTCGGCTCGGCGCTGCAGGGTTTCACCAGACTGCTCGGCGCGCCAGGCGAAGACGGCGTCTACCGGTACCAGCCGCCGCCGGCGGAGGAGCCACCGGCCAAACCCGAAGACGACAGCGAAGACATCGCCGACTGGTTCTCCACCGAGAC